>DASYBG010000010.1:0-342270 GCA_036500865.1 Polyangiaceae bacterium | reverse complement strand
CCTTCGCTTGGCTGCACGGCGCCCACCGAAGACTCGCCACCCGCTACGAACGGCGCGCCGACATCCATCGAGCGTTCCTCGTCCTTGGCGTTGCTCTCATCTGCTTCAACTTCGTTCAGCGGTTTTGTTAGGCGCTCTTAGCGTTGGCCCGCTAAGGAAGCAGTCCTCCCGCAAAGAGAGCGCCTCATCCTCCGGTCGCTGCGCGACCCCTCCCGGCGTCAAGAGCGGCCGTACTCGCGGGATCTAAAGGGGTGGGCGCAACAGGGATTGAAGCCGACCGAAGCATCGCCCGTTTCCATGGAAAAACAAGGCCAATCGACAGCATCGCCCGAAGCCGGCGGATCCAAACCGGTCCAGTTGGAGGGATCTCGAGGGATCTCGGCGGATCCCGCGACGCCGAACGCCAAACCGCTCGCGGTCGACGAGCTACGCGTGAAGCTCGACGCCGCGATCGACGCGGAGCAGTGGGCCGCGGTCGTCATCATTCGCGAGCGCATCGTCGAGGCCGAGCGCACGACGGCGACGAATGTCGTGCCCATCGACGCGGGAAAGGGCCGGCGACGGTGACACCCGCAAAAAATCGGCGCCTCGAAACTACGCGCATCGACGAAGAAAAACGGCGCGGCGATGACCATGGACATCACCAATGAAATCAGGCCCTTGTCACGGTTTTTCGCTGGTGTTACCGAAGAGGCATGGGGCATCCGGCGCCGAGCATTTCCGCTTCTCCTACGGTCGGCACCATCCCGCCGCTCATCACGACGGCGCTCGTCGCCAAGATCGCCGACGAGGCTGACGCCGACGCACGGAGCGTCACAAAGCGGCTGGCCGGGCTGCCCGTCGCGGGCCGCGCCGGTCGCCGAATCGATGCCGTCCTCAAGCAGCTGGGGCTCCGGTAGGCAGGCCATGGGCAACGTCTACGATCGTCGCAACCTTCGGCGTCTCGAGCGCGCACTGAACCGCGCGATCGACCGGGGCGACCCGTCGGCGGCGAACGCACTGTTTGATGAGCGCGCGGCAGCACTGAGGGCGAGGCCGCGGGGTCGGGGTGGGGCCGCCGCCCGGATGGAGGCGGCGGCACGTGCGCTCGCCGGTGTCCCCACGGGGCCGTTCGACTACGTGATCACCCCCGAGGTCATCGCGGAGATGTACCGAACGCCGCCGCCGGCGCCGCCGAGTCGAGACGATTTCGCCCCTCCGCCGGTCCTTCGGATAGCCGCACGTCGTGTCCGCGGTGCCGGCCGTGCCCCCCGCCGTGCCCGGCGCGCCCGCGTCGTGAGTGGTGTCGCACGCGCCGGCCCCGACGGCGATGGCCCAGGCGACCCAGCTCCCCTAGCGGCTGCGGTCGCGCACGGCGCGCTGCTCGCCCGTGACGGCGCGCGAAATCCCGCCGGGGCGGTGCTCCCGTGAGCCCGCTCCAACTTCTGGAGTGGCTCGACGCGTTCGAGAACGCGCCTCCCGACCTCAAGGCGCGCGCGGCACGCGCGCTCGCGCCGTACCTGACCGTGAGCGTCGGCGCGGCCAGCCCGCTGCCCGGCGTCTACAGCACCCGCGCCGGATGCGCCCCGGCCGGCTGGTCTGACGAGCGGTGGAAAGAGACGGCCGCGACCATCCCGGGCGCGTACAAGCCGCCGGGCTCGCGATGGACGATTGTGCCTAGGCCGGCGTTCGAGGACTGGACCGCGGCGCAGAGCAAGGGCCCGTCGATCGCGAAACCGCCGCTCGTCGCGACGCCCTACGCGGGCACGCCCGACGACGCCATCGCTTTCCTAGAACGGCGTCGTGCGAGGGGCCGGCGATGAGCCGCAGCGAGCTCCACGGATTTTCGCCCAATCGGCTGGGTGAGCGCGCGCGCGTCGCGTGGGACCTCGTATTTATCTTCACGTGCACGTGCCAGCCACGTGAGGCTCGGTTCGAGGCAGGCGGCATGCGCTGCGCCCGATGTGACCGGCCGATCGTCCGGCGGAGGGCGACGTCGTGAGCAAGGGCAAGACCGTCGTGCTCCGCGCAGTCTCCATGACGCCGCCCGTCAACACTAACGAAGCGTGGGACATCACCTCGACCGACTGGACTTGCCCGCGCCCGATGCCCGAGGTCGACGAGATCTTCGCCGCCGAGGCGATCGTCGTCGCGGCCGGAAAGAAGCTCGACGAGCAGATCGCTCGGCTCCAGCGCACGCGCGGGATCATGCGCAGAACGCACGCCGGCGTGCTGGTCGCCATTGCCAACGTCGCGGACGCGAACGAGCTGGCGGAGCAAGCGCTGCGCGAGCTCGCGAAGGTGAAGGACGAGCGCCGATGAGCGTGCCGATCAAACCCCTCGACCTGCTGCGCGCCGTACGTGACCGACACGACCTGAACGGAATCCAGAAAGCGACGCTCGCCGCGCTCATACTTCGGTCGGACGAGGACGGCGTCTCGTACCCGGCCTACGCGACCCTCGCCGCGGACACTGGCTTCGGTACGCGCTCGGTGCAGCGGGCCGTCACGTGCCTCCGCGACGCCCGCTTCATCGAGGTGGAGTCGCGCAAGGTCGGGGGCAGACTTGAGCGTGACAGCAACCGTTACACCATCCGCTTGGACGCGCTGCTCGGGGTAGTGACCAGTCATCACGTAGTGTCCGACGGACGTGACGTGGTGCCTGCAGGACAGGGCGGTGGTGCCCCTCTGGCACCACGGGTGGTGCCCGATAGTCATGGGGGTGGTGTCTCTGTGGCCAAAGATCTGCCCATTGAACTGCCCCTAGGAACTGCCTTGGGAGAGGGGCGCTTCGCGCTCGCCCCCACGGGCCCGACGAGGAAGAGCCGCAGAGTGCCGGAGACGAGCGCACCGGCCAGCGATGCCACGGACGCGGAGATCCGAGCGTGGTGCGAGCGCTGGAAGGTCCCGTTGCCCGAGGACGATCGGGTCGCTGCGGCCTTCCTGGACCATGCGCGTGCTCGCGGTCGTCGATATTGCGACTGGACAGCAGCTTGGCGTGGATGGAAAAATCGCGAGCCTCAGTTCGCCTCCGCGCGTCCTGCCACGGCAAAAGCGGACGTGCAGCAAGCGCCGCCGGCGGGCCGCCTGTGGAAAGTGGGCGCGGCCTCATGAGCTCCGTGCCCATGGCCCGCTCTCTCGTCAGCGCCCGGAAGGGAGCTGCGCCGGAGCGCGGCGCCGAAGCGCGCGTCGCCGCCACGCCCGCCATGGAGCGCGCAGCCAGTGGGCGACGACGCCGTGGGCGACATCGCGCACGACATCCAGGAAGAAGCCGCAGACCCACACGCAGAGGTGGCTCAACGTTCATATTTACGAGCGATTAGCGGAATGCCTCGCGCCGCCGCCCAAGACGGCAACGGGTGCTCGACCCGTTGCGAAACCAGCAATTCCCGCAAGTTGCGTGTTGTCCGGGGCCAAACCCTTTGGACGCGAGCTGAAAACCCCATGAACCCACGAGCCAAAAACCCATGAATTCCACCCCCGACGCCGACCCCGCGAAACCCGACGCCGCGGAGCGCAAGCCGCTGATGCGCCTGATCGTCGAGATCCCCATGAAGGTCGGGAGCCTCCGGCTTCTCGAACAGCGATGGCGTCCGAGCGACCGGCCATCGCTTCGCATAGAGCGCGTGTCGGCCTCGGGCTGGGTTACCGCCGTCCTTGTCCACCCGACCCATGGCCGCGCCTTCGTGCGCGCCGCGATGGCTTGGGGCTCCTCCTGCGGGGCGCGCTGATGGGCGTCGCCACCCACCCCGCCGCGACCTTCTACGGGCGCGTTCTAGGCCGTACTGCGGGGCGGCGCTGATGCCCGTCACCATCTCCGCGCCCGGGCGCAGCGTCGTCGAACGCTTGTGCTCCGTGGGCGATAACCTACTTGCGCCCCGCTCCCGACCCGTCGTCGTCGCCCTTGTCCACCGCCGCGTCCGCGGACGCCTTACAGCGCACTTCGAGTCGGACGCGCGGCCTCGTGTGCACGTCGTGATGGTGCCTAGTCGACGTAAGACGGCTGTATCCAACAGGTACTTCCACGGACTCCGCGGAGTCATCGTCCTCGGTGAGGCTCACGTCCGAAGTGGACAGCACGTCGAACCCGCTGCGGCACACCTCGGCAGCCCGTCTGTAAGCGTACTTCAGGACGGTCTCGTATTCGGTCCAGCCGTTGCCGCTGAACGTGATCAAGTAGCGGCCCGCCATCAGCTTCGTCGTCGTGTACCCGCCGCGGCCGCTGAGGGGCTGGTAGGGGGTGGTCCTTGGCGCCGGTTCGGGCGATTGAACGCAACCCACCAACGCCATCGCCAACGCCACGGCTACGGTCTTCATTTCCCCTCGCGCTCCCATTCGGGCCGAACCCCCGAGCGGATTGATGTGAAAGGCTACGGCGCATTCGCCGCCAATGTCGAGCCTGCCGCTCGCGGGAGCGATCCCTGATGGCCCTTCGTTCGGGTCACGGCACCGGCGCGGGCGTCCCCCGCGTCGAGGTGATGCCGGCCGACGAGCTGCCGAGCGGCATGCCGGCCGATGCCGACGCGGATAGCCGGACCGCCACGGCGGAAGGGGGCCGCTTTACCCGAGGCAACCGTCGCAGCGTGCTCGGTGGCCGCGCGAAGCGGGGCAAGAGCCGCTTGACGGCGAGGCTCGGGCTCGCGAGCCTGCCCGACGGGACCGCCTTCGCACCCTACCGGCGCGCCGCAGCGACCTTCCGGCGGGTTCAGTGCTCCGAGCTGGCAAAGACGGTCGGCGGCGGTGTGTGCGGTCCGGGGCCATCGTCCGTGGTCGCATCGGCGGCGCTGGCGCTCGCGTGTCGCGCTACCTTTCCGACCGGGCCGCCGCGACGGGCGATCCTGAGCTCGCGATGCGCTCGGCCCGTCTTGGCGAGACGTCGCGCCAACATCTTCTTGCCGCCCACGAGCTTTGCGCCCGCGAGGCCGAAGCCCGACCCAAGGCCCCCATTGACCCGCTGGCGCGCTGGTCGCGCCCCGAGGACATGACGCTCGCCGCCAAAGGAACGACCTCGACGTGAGCGCCGCCATCACCGCCGTCGCCTTCGCCGTCCTCGTACTCGCGCGCATGGTCGCGTTGGGCCGCGCGCTCGTCGCGTCGGGCTGGCCCGAGGTCTCGCCGTGGTGGTCGGAGCTCCTTTCCGCGTTCATGCGCTCGGGGGCGCGTCAGCTCGTTGTCCGGTGCGGCAGGCGTGGGGGCAAGAGCTCGACGGCCTGCATCTTCGCCGTCGCCTTCGCGCTGGTCTACTCGACGCTCGGGCTCGTGCCGCCGGGCGATGTCGGGTGGGTGGTCTTCGTCTCGGTCTCGAGGGAGGAGGCCGACCAGCGCCTCAAGACGATCGCCAAGATCCTCACGGCCATCGGCGTGCCGTTCGCGGTCGAAGGGCAGACGATCCTTCTCACCGGGACGAACATCGGCTTTCGGGTCCAGGCGTGCACCGTGTCCAGCGTGAGCGGGTGGACGACGATCCTCATCATCGCCGACGAGGTCGCGAAGTGGCTGAACCGCGAGGACGGGAGCAACCCGGCGTCCGAGGTCTTGAGCGCGCTGCGCCCAACGGCGGCAACGCAACCCTTGGCGCGCATCCTCCTGCTCTCGTCGCCCGTCGGGATGGCCGACGCGCACGCCGTGGCGTTCGAGGGTGGCACGGGGCCGCATCAGATGGTCGCCGCCGCCGCCTCGTGGATCGCGAATCCGTCGATCAGTGAAGAGGATACCCGGCGGCTTGAGCCTGACCCGCGCGTCCACGCCCGAGAGTATGGCGCGGTCCCCCAAGCCGGCGCTCTCAGCGCGTTTGACGTCATGCAGATCGATCGGGCGATGCGTACGGTCATCCCCGCCGACTGGACCGTCTGCGAGCGCATCGTGCTCGTCGACCCGACGGCCGGCAGCAGCGACACCTACGCCTTCGCGGTGGCGGGCTGGCGCAAGCAGCGCGGCGGCGACCAAGCGCTCCTAGAGATCCGAGACGTCGGCGGCGTGGCCGAGGCAGACAAGCACGGCGTGACGTCCGACAAGATGGTCCGAGACGTCTCGGCCCTTGCGCGCCGGCACGACGCGGACGCCATCCACTCGGACCAGTTCGAGAAGTTCTCCCTCGCGAGCGCCTTCGCGAATCGAGGCGCAACCTTCGTCCCGCACACGTGGAGTGCAGCCAACAAGGAACGATGCGTCGAACACGTGCGCGGCTGGCTGCGCGACGGGATGCTCGCTCTTCCGAAGCACGATCGGCTCCGTCACGAGCTTCTGGCTTTCGAAGAGCGCATCGCGCCGAGCGGCGCCTTGACGTTCCGCGGAAGGCAGGGCGGCCATGACGACTACTGCATGCTCGTCATGCTCGCGGCGCTCGTTGACATTGAGGGCGGCCTGCCCGGCTCCCCGTCGGGCAAGCGCGTCGCTGGTCAGGGCTTGCTCGAATGGTACATGGCCTCCGCCGCCGCTCTCGAAGGCGGCCCGTCTCCGCTCGTCGTCGAGGATCCGCCCGAGCTCGTCGAGATGACCGTGCCGCCCAAGATGGTCGGCTCGTCGACCTACATGGCGCGAAGCGGCAATCGTTACGGGATCGAGCACGGGCGCATTCGCGCCAAAGCGTCCGATATCCAAGATCTCCGATTCCTCGGTTTCCAATTTCATGTATGTTGAATAACAACCTAACAAGGAGGTGACTCATGTCCGCAGTTTCCGACGCTCTCGCCGCAGTGCAGGCCGCTCGTGCCAACGTGGACGCTGCCAACGCCACGTTGCAGTCTGCACAAAACACGCTCCGCGCCGCCGAGGCCAATTACCAAATTGCCCTCAGCGCGGCATCCCCGCAGAACAACCCGAACGCCACACCGGCCAATCCACAAATCTGACCGGACGCGAAAGGACGACCATGAGCACCGCAAAAGACGACCTCGCCCGCGCACAGCGGGCCCTTGCCGCGAACGGGCGCGCCGCGGCTCCGCTCGACGCGCGCGTGATGGCGCTCGAGAAGAGCATCGCTCAGACCGCGCACGAACTCGAAGCGCTCGACGCCGACGCCGCGAAGGCTGTCGCCGAGAACGATCCGGGCACGTTCACCAAGATCGACTTCTCCTCTCGTCGGCATCGCCTCCATCTCGCCGAAGACCGCGTCGAGCTGGCGAAGGCCACCGACGCCGCGAACGCGGTGGGGCGCCGTCGGCCGGAGCTTCAGGACGCCGTCTACGAGGCGATGTCCCTGGTCATCAAAGACGAGCACGCGGCGACGTTCGCCGGGCTGGCCGCCGAGGCCCAGCGACTCCGCATCCAGGCCGCGAGAGTCATCGCGGGTCCGCGGTTCGTCGCCTCGCTCGCGACCCCGCAAGGGGAGATGCTCGCGACCGGCGAGCGCGCCGTCGGGTTGCTCCGGCTCGCGGCGTCGATGCCGAGCGGCACCGAGCTGGGACGTCTCGACCTCACGCCCTCGGGCGAGGAGATCCGGCAGGCGGTGGCGTATTGGGCGGCGCGAGCCGCGGAGCTCACGTCCGCGGTCGCCGACGAGCCGCACGAGATGGCGGCGGAATGACCGCTCTACGTAAAGAAGATCGCGTCGGCGAAAGACATCTCGCGCGCGATGTCCTCGTCGCCCCACTCGGGGTGCTCGGCGCGAAGCTGCGCCACGATCTCCGCGCGGAGCACGTCGGGCGGCGTGGCCACGAACGCGTCGAGCTTCCGATCGGCTTCCGACTTCGAAGGGTCGACCATCGGGGCTCACTTGTCCGGCAGCGGCGGCAGCCCGCGGCGCTTTCGGTCGGCTTGGACGAGCCGGACGATCGCATCACCCACGGCGCTCGCGAGCTTGTCCTCGGCCTCGTCCGTCCCGAGGTCGCCCGGGTGCTCCATGAAGAGCGGCTCGCGCCCCGCCCCTGACTTGACCTTGGCCATCCACAGCATCGTTCCACGAAAGAGAGACCCCGCCATGATGAAAAGTGAACTCCGCAAGCTCGGTTCGAGCCCCAGGACGACGGGCGTCGACGTCTCGCACCTGACCGGGCCCTTGAAGCGAGCGACCACGGACTACACGGAGGCGCTCGCGAAGTACGGCCCCGACGGGCGCCAGACGCGCGAGGCCAAGCGAGCCCTCGACCGAGCGACGGCAGCGGCCGGCGCTGAGCTGGAGCGCTTGACGGCGCTTGAAGCCATCAAGGCCGCGCCCCAAGCCGCCAACCTCACCCCGGGCGCGATGTTCAACGGGCTCCAAAAGCGCGCGGGCTTCGGAGCCTGACCACGGGAAGCAACTCGTCGTTCGTTATTCAGGACCGCAATATCACGGTCGCCGAGAGCGCAACCGAGCCCGATCACGGGACACTGGGGCGCCAGAGCCCCACACGGGCGGCTTCAATACCGGGGCGGCCCTTGTCACGAGACTCCTCCGGCGCGCGATCGGCGCCCAGCCATCCGAAGCAGCACGCTCGGCCGTATGTGCCCTGCCGCTCAATCGTAGCGTCGAGGAGGAGTCGTCGGCGCTCATCGACATCTCGGGACGCTCGGGTCATGGAGTCCGAGTGACGTTCGATGGTGTATCCGCGGACGGAGCCAATCTCTAGCTGCCTACTGCAAGGTGATCGTGTTCGTCACCACACGCGAAACGTCCAGCCCAAAGGTGTACCGAAAAACGTAGGTGCCGGGCCCGAAGGGCTGGGGCCACTGCATGATGTCCAGCGACCAGCTCTCGCAGCCGCTCGTGGCGTCGCAAGACAATTCAGGTGTGAGCCCTGACTTCGACATCATGCGCTTGCCCATGGGCGCCGCGTTGAACCAGGTCTCGACTTGCCAGTTGTTGGCGTCCGCATCCGGAGAGTTTGCATCTCCATAGACCGTAGTCGTGATGAGCGGCGTCGTTCCGTCGTCGAAGAGCGTCCCGGGACGTCCCGTTCGAAGGCAGGTGTCGATGCGGCGCCGCATCCTCCCCTCGGTCACGAACGTCGCCGCCGCGCTGTCGATCGCGACCTCAGCGCACACGCCGCTCTTCATCGAGCGTAGCTCACTTATCGGGCGCTTCACCGGCCCGGTCGCGCCGTAGCACCCGACAAGTAGTGCGGCCCCGAGCGTCGCGGCCATTGTCTTAGTTCGATCCATCTTGTCGCCCTCCCGTTGGCCGAGCATCTTTTCGCAAAGAGGCCAAGCACCCGACGTTATCAGCAGGCTCGTCGCTTCCGCCAACTCTCTTCACGCGCCTCCTATCCGAGTCGAACACACGCGTCCGTGACGCCGGTCGACCGCACAGCACGCCGGGATATTTGATAGCCATCAGGATGACGGCGGCCATCATTGGCATTCACCAGATAATTGCCATTCCTTGATGACCACTCACGTCAAGACGACCACTGACATCTTCGGCGCCGCAAATGGCCGCAATCATTTGCTCTTTCGTCCTCTCCATGAATGCCTTCCTTCGTGACGCCCGAAGCGCTAGAGCGTCGGGGCACGACATCGAACGAACATGAGGCGCGGGCGCGGGAAAGCAAGGTCTCCTGCGTCGACGCATCCGCGCGCGCCGACGGAAAGGACGAAGCTCCCGTGAAGGCCAAACCGTTGACACCGAAGACGCTCGAACGCTGGGCGGCCCAGCTCCGCGGCGCCGCCGTCCACGTCGACGCCATCGCGGCGGCGGTGGCGCTTCGGAAGGTCCGGCAGGAGCTTCTTGCCGGCGCGCGGGCGCTCAAGAGCGCCGCTCCGCGATAAGGTCGAGATGAGCGCTGACCCGTCGATCGGCGGCCCTTGCCGCCCCCGTGTCCGTGGCGCATCTTGCCCAGGCCATGAGCACCGCAAAGGATTTCCGTCGCCGCTCCTGGGAGTGGCTCTACCGGACTGTGCTCGCGAACACGCCGCCCTCGTCGTCGGCCCTGCCCGAGTCAAGGACGGTGGTCCGCGACGTGAACGGGGCGCCCCGCGACTTGCGCGGCAAGCGCGCGGGCAAGGCGTAGCCCGGTCCGCGCCCTACCGTCGCCACCGCGGCTTTGGCGCTGGCCCGATGCCCACAGGCGGGCGGCCGGCCGCGTCGATGCTCGCGAAGGTCGGGTCCGCCCTGGGATCGCGGCTATCGCTTCACGCGCTCAATCCACATGGTGAGAGCCCGCACCAGCGTCTGCGCTTCTTCCGGTGTGAGCTCGGCTTCGTTCCGTACCTCCCTTCGCTGGGCCCGTCGGACCGATCGCTGTCAGAGCTTGCCCTTGGAAAAACCGAACTCCACTCTCTCGACTGGGCCGCCGTCAAAGACGCGCGCTGCGTAGAAGGTCCCATCGTCGATAAGGTCCGCTTGCCGATGTATTTCTGTCGCCGGGGTCTGGTGGGGGCGCATGGCTAATTACGCTACGCCCTGCCTCGTCTCCGGCAAGCCGACGACGATCAGCGCGCCGGTCGCGCTGCGCGGGATCGACCGCGGCGGCCCAGCATCGAACCCTGGACCATGCCCATCCCGCCCGTCGCCAAGCCCGAGGGCATTCGCCTGCAACACCTCTCGAACGGCTGCTGGTCCGTCATGTGTGGCGGGTGCCTCGCGCCGAGCCCCGACGTGGCGGCCGACGATGAGCAGACCGCGTGGGCCGAGCTCCAACGTCTCGGGTGGGGCACTACCGGCACGCGCCGGGGCTCCTCGGCTTCGTCACATGCCCCACGTGCACGACGGGCGGACCCAAGATGCGCCCGCGCAAAGGCGCGCGTCCGCGGCGACGCTGACCGGTCGCGTCTAGCCCACGAGCCGAGGCGCCGGCCGCGCCGCCGCTGCGGCGTCGGCCGCGTCGTGGGCTTGCTTGTGCCCTCGGAAGGCAGCAGCCATCGCGTTGAGGCGCCGCGTCACCATGTGGCGCAGCTCCCGGATCTCTTCCTCCACGGCGCGGAGCCGCTCCTCCATGTCCCTCGGGTCGGGCGCGTCGAAGAGCTCCGCGTGGGCGATGCGCAAGAGGTCTTCGTTGATGACCCAGTTTCGACCCGCCCCGGTTCGGACCATCCACAGCGCGCGCTCTTCGCCACCGCGCGCGAGGTCTTCACGGCGGAGCGCGCGGAGCTTTCGAAAGAGCGTGGCGCGGTTCGCTCCTATCTGGCGAGCGAGCGCCGGAATGGTCTGGAGTTTCGCCAGCTCGCGATGTCGCGACGCCACGATCGGGGAGCGTACGCCCCGACGCGATGCGAGGCAAAAGGCGCCTCGTCAGGTGGGCGCGCCGAGCGCAAGATCACTTCGCACCGTGATGCGGTGTCTGGGAAAACCGAACCGAGGGGGGACGACATGCACACGATCGACCTGGAGTTTTTTCCGTTCAATGAGGTGACGCTGGACGACGCAATCGCCCGATACGGGGTCTACGTCCTCTGGAAGCCGGCGGCGTCCCGATGCCCGTCGTACATCGGCGAGGGCAAGCTCCTCGGAAGGCTCGGCGAGCACGTCGCGACCCACGGCGACAACGTTGACGGGTACTTCGCGCCCATCGACGGTGCCCCCGGGAAGTCCAAACACGATGGCCACGTCGCCGAAGCGATGCTCATCTTTACGGCGACGTGGGTGGGGCGACCGCCGAGGCACAATCGGAACGCGGGTCGCCTTGAGCGCGTCAGGAGCCTCGGCCATCGGCTCGGCGTGCTGCGGGTGAACGTGCGCAACCGAGACCCTTTTCAGCCCCCTTGGTCGACGGTCTCGCAGCTCGCCAAGACGCGCACCATCCGCGTCGACTTTCGCGCGCTCGATCGGGAGGAGGACGCGTGGCTCATACAGCCGTGGCACCAGACGCGAGCCCCCGCAGGCGCTTGACGGATGTCCGTACGATGTACATCGTAGACCTGTAGGAGGTACCGACTAGGATGGCGTCCACGGACATGACAAGCGAGCGAACGAATCAGTTCAAGATCCTGCTCTCGGATGAGGAAAAGGCATGGCTGGAGGAGATCGCAGCCGCGCGCGGCCTCACGTCGTCCGATGTGCTGCGGCAATACGTGCGCGAGGCGCACGCGGAGCTCGAAATCAAGGCCGGAAGATTTCTTGGTCGGCGCCCAGAGCCGGCGGACGACTTCAACTGGCAGGACTGGCATCGCCACATCCTCATGGAGTTCGATGGATTCAAGGAACCGATAACCCGCGAGGACGCCGCTCGGAAGATCACGGGATACGGCCTGCGCTTCGGCCTCGGTCGCGCGCTCAACGAGCTGACCCGCAATGGGTACTTGCGGCACCTGAAGACGGGATACGTCATCACGCCCAAGGGAAAAGGCCGAGCGACGTAAAAGCAAAGGCCGAAACGTGCTCCCGACTCGGGGGCCGTCGCGCCGTCATGCGGCGCCTGACGAGGCCACAATGGTCGGACAAGTCGTGAAGGATTACGCGGAGCTTCTCTTCGACGAGCTAACTTCGCCGCACCGGCCCGCTGCCGAGCGATGGGCCAGGGTCGAGCGGCTCTGCGCGGAGCATGAGCCCGAGTCGCTGCACCTGGACTTCAAGGCGGTCGCTCCAGAAACCGATCCGGAAAAGGACGATTATGTTCGCGACAAGATCGCCCGGGCGCTCTCGGGATTCGCCAACCTCGCAGGAGGGCTTCTGGTCTTTGGCATCGAGACGAACGGAGGCGCGAAAGGAGAGCCCGATTGCGCGCAGCGCGTCGAACGGATCGCCAACGTTGGGCGGTTCCGGGCGGCTCTCGAAAGGCTGGCCTCCCGTATCGTCGAACCGCCCATCGCGGGCGTCGACATTCGCCACGTCGACGATCCGAGCATTCCGGGCAATGGCATCGTCGCTGTGTGGGTGCCCGCGAGCATCGGCGGCCCACACCGGGCTACGGGCGTGAAGAAAGAGACCAACGACAAATACTTCATGCGGACGACGACGGAAAACATCGTCATGCCGCACACGACTTTGGAAGACAGGTTCTCTCGCGCGGCGAAGCCGTCCCTTCAGCTGGTCCTTTTGCTCAATGGCGGCGGCGTGAGTTTCGGTCTCAACGTCCGTCTTCGGAATGTCGGCCGGGGGATCGCCACTCAGCCCGCGATTTGTTTTCGAGTCGAGGGGCAAGCCGGCCAAGTCCTCGCCTGGTACTCCGTGGCCGGGCTTTCGGAGCATTGGCGGATTCAATGGGCAAGGGGCATCCCCGCACCTCGGCACGTGGTCTACCAGTCGGATCCTGACGTCGTCATCTACCCGGGGCTGGACGTCGTGGTCCTCAACATCGGGCATGGCCAATTGAACTCCGGAGCCTCCGCGACGCTGGATGTTGCGGGCGAGATCTACTGCCGGGAGGCTCGCCCCGTTCCGTTCCGCGGGCGTGTTGCTCATGGGACCGAGACCGTATTTCCGGCGATGAGTGTCGCTTGTCCAGGTGCAGAACTATGACCACCCCGAAGGGTGGCCGACCCGCAACCGGCTCCGTCAAATGGCGCCACAACCCGGACCGCGTCGACCCCGTCACCGGCAAGCCCGCGCCCGGGATGCAGTGGTGGGGCCGCGTCACCAAGGCCAACGGGCGCGGATTCGTCCCGCTCGACCCGAGCATCCTGGAGCACGAGCGGGACGCGGCGCTCGCGTGCGCCGTCGAGACGGCCGCGTGGTACCGCGACAACCCAACGACCGTGAAGACGGTCCGGGAGACGGTGAGCGAGTACGCCAGGCGGTGGTGCGACTGGCGGGAGTCACGCGGCATGGTCTGCGTGAAGGACGACCGGGCACGGCTCAAGAATCACGTCCTTGAAGGCGTGGGCGCCCTCGACATACGCGCCGTCACCCGGCGGGACCTCGAACGACTGGTGGAGCGCCTCGACGAGCGCATCACCAAGGGTGACCTCGGCTGGAAGGTCGCGATGATGGCGTGGGGCAACGTCACGCGGATGCTCAAGGACGCGTGCTCGGCAAAGCGCCTCGACCTTCGCGTGCGCGCCGACGACCCGTCCAAGGACGTCCAGGGTCCTGAGCGCGGCGACAAGAAGGAGAAGCAGTACCTCTGGCCCGTCGAGTTCTTGGCGCTCATCACGTCGCCCAAGACGCCGCCGCGCTGGCGGGTGCTCTTCGCCCTCGCCGTCTACACCTACGCTCGCGCGGGCGAGATCGCGGCCCTGACCTGGGACGACGTCACGTTCGAGACGAACACGATCCACATCCACGCCAGCGTCGACCGCGTACGCCGCAAGGGGCACGTCTCGTCGACCAAGACGGGCGTCTCGCGGCGCATCCCCATCGAGGCGGAGCTTTTGCCGCTCCTCGCGGCGATGCATGCCACGGCGAAGGGCAAGGGAAAAGTGATCACGGCGATGCCGTCGGCGGGGATGCTGTCGCGGAAGTTGAGGCGCTATCTCGGCAAGGCCGGGGTCAGGCGCGCCGAGCTCTTCGCCGCCGGAGACCCGACTCGCAAGGCCATCACTTTCCATGACCTCCGCGCGACCGGGATCACCTGGATGGCGGCCCGCGGCGACGACCCGCTCCGGATCAAGCAGCGCGCCGGGCACGCCTCGTTCAGCACGACCGAGGGCTACATCCGCGAGGCGGAGAACCTCGGCGCGAGCTTCGGGGAGGTCTTCCCCGCCCTTCCCGAGGTCCTGTTAGAGCCGCTCGGAGGTTTGGCACCGGTTTGGCCCGTGCCAAACTCGGGTTCACCGTCGAGCCAAAAACAAGGCGTTCTGTGGTGGGCGCAACAGGGATTGAACCTGTGACTTCGTCCGTGTGAAGGACGCACTCTACCGCTGAGTTATGCGCCCTCGCGGCTCGCCCTGACCACGTACCGCAGCCTCACCTCGGCTGCAAGTCGTACGCGATCGCGCGGGTTCACTCGGCCCCCGCGTCACAGCACCGCCGCCCGAATCCGCGCCCAGAGCGCCTCGCGGCCATCCCCCGTGACCGCGCTGAACCCTACGATGCCGCCTTGCCCTCGAGGGCCGCCCGCCCCGGCCACCTGCTGGCGGAGCTTGGCCATCGCCGGCTTCTTTCCTGCCGCGCCGACCTTGTCGATCTTGGTCGCCACCAGGATGACCGCCGGCGGCGCGCCTCCGCTCACGGGCCTCTTCTGGGCGAGGAACTCGACGAGCTGCGTCTCCTCCTCCTCGAGCCCGCGCCGCACGTCGGCCAGGACCGCGACCGCGCGCAGGCCCACCCGCGTCCGCAGGTAACCCTCGATCATCGCCTGCCACTCCTTGCGCTCGGTCTTGGAGCGGCGCGCCCACCCGTATCCGGGCAGGTCCACGAACCGCAGCAGGAGCCCGTCGGCGCAGCGGACCTCGAAGACGTTGAGTTGGCGGGTGCAACCCGGCGTGTTGCTCGTCCGGGCGAGGCCGCGGCGCTGCATCATTGCGTTCAGCAGGCTCGATTTGCCGACGTTGGAGCGCCCGGCGAAGGCCACCTCCACCACGGTGGGAGGCGGCAGCGACGCGGCGTCGACCGCCCCCGCGACGAACGTCGCTTCGACGACGCGGGTCTCCGCGGGCTCGCCCCCTGCGTCTGGTTTGCCCGGACCCGTCGCCGCTCGGTCGCTCATGATCGGCCCAGCCTACGTCGGACCGCCGACAATATCTCTTCGAGCTCCGGTGAATGCATGCCCCAGGCGCCCACGAGGAAGACCGCGGCGAAGGCGACCCCCCCCGCGAGGCCGGGCGCGACCGAAGACTCGTTCGACGTGAGGACGTCGGGCGTCGCCAGCCGCGCCGCCGCCCAGCCCGCGACCGACGCTACGCCCGATACGGCCACGGTGCGGATGGCCGACCGAGCGAGCCACACCCCGTACAGGCTCCCCAGACGCCACCTCAGCGCCACGAGGAGAAGGACCATCTGCACGGCGCTCGATCCCGCGACGGCGATGCTCACGCCGACGTGTCCGAGGGGGCCGCGAAGCGCCAAGGCGAGCACGATGAACGCGACGAGGTCGATCGCGCTGACGACGACGGGGGTCTTGGTGTCGCCGAGGGCGTAGAAGGCAGGCACGGTCTGGCGGACGGCGGTCACCGTCCAGACGGCGCTGCCCTGCCAGAAGAGGGCGCGCGCGGTCTCGCGGGTGGCCTGGAGATCGAACTCGCCGCGCTGAAAGAGCGTGGCGACGATCGGCTCGCCGACGAAGACGAAGAGGGCGCTCGCGGGGAGCGCGACGAAGAGGGCGAGCGACATGCCGTGCGCCCAGGTTTTCGCGAGCTCGTCGCGCGCGCCCTTGGCCGCGAGGCCCGCGAGCGACGGCAGCGCCGCCGTGGAGAGCGCCATGGCGAAGATGCCCTGCGGGAAGTCGCAGAGGCGCATGGCCCACGAGAAGTAGCTCTGCGCGCCGACGCCGAGCTCGGAGAGGAACCGCCGCGAGAGGACGAGGTCGACGTAGTAGACGCCGATGCCGAAGGTGAGCGGGGCGATGCGCCGGAGGACTTTGCGGACGTCGTCGTCGATGGCGAAGGTCGGGCGGCCGGCGTACCCGATGGCGCGGAGCGCGGGCCACTGCGCGACGACCTGCAGCGCGCCGCCGAGGAGCGCGCCCGCCGCGAGGGCGAGGATGACGTCCCACCCTCTCGCCGCCAGAACCGCGGGCAGCGTGAAGGCCGCCGCAAGGAGCGCGACGTTGAGGAGGCCGGGCGCAAAGGAGGCGACGGCGAAGCGGCGGTGGACGTGGAGGGCGGCCATTCCCAAGGCCGCGGTGCCCATGAAGAAGATGTACGGAAAGACGGCGCGGGTCAGCCGGACCGTGCGCTCGAACTGCTCGGGACGCGCGTGGTAGCCCGCGGCGAACAGATCGGTGAGAGGCCCGGCGAAGACGACGCCGACCACGGTGACGACCGCGAGGGCGACGATCGACGCGCCGCGCACGCGCGAGAAGAACACACGTCCCGCGTCCTCCCCTTCCCGTTCGAGCTTCTCGGTGAGGACCGGAACGACGGCGCTCGAGACCGCGCCTTCGCCGAGGAGCGACCGGAGCGCGTTCGGAATGGTGAAGGCGACCCACCACGCGTCGGTGGCTTCGCGATCGAAGAGCGCCGCGAGCGCCATGTCGCGGAGCAGGCCCAGGATGCGCGACGCGAGGGTCCCCGCGCCCACGACGCCGGCCCGGGCGACGAGCCGCGCTCGCTCCCGCTGACCCTCCTCGTGGTGGGTGACCGGCGTCGCTCCGTGCACGCTCACGGAGGGTTCGCTCGCCCCGCGCGGCACGCTTCGCACGGGCAGAGGGCCCGGAGGTAGGTGAAGCTGAAGATGCCGCTCGCGTGGCCGTCGAACCACTTGAGCGAGAGGGCGTACCCTCCCACGGGCTCGATGGTCTCGAGCTCGCGCTGATCGTCGGTCGTGTCGATGAAGTGAATCTCGCCGCTGTGCCCCTGGCATCCGGCGCACGGGCAGTGGCCGCGCAGGAGCTCGTGCGGGTACGCGCTCTTGTGGCCGTCGGACCACTCGATCTCGGTGATGCGCCCCCCGCGGGGCGAGCGGACGGCGACGGGCTTGAGGCGTGGGGTCTTGTTCATGACGGTGCGGCTCCTCGGATGCGGTCGATGACCGCCCGCGCCCGTCCAAGGTGAACGAGACCGGCGACGGCACCGGGGCGCGAGACCGCCTTTTTGCCCATGATGTGGCCCGCGCGCAACGCCGCATTCCACACGGCCGGATCGCGCCACGCCGGGGTCCCCGGGGCCGCGTGAGCCGCGAGAAGCGCCGCCACGGAGCCCGCGATGAACGCGTCGCCCGCGCCGGTCGCGTCGACGCAGCGCGCGCGAACGGCCGGGACGCTCACCTCGCCGTGCTCGCCGATGGCGCTCGCGACACCGGCCCCCCGCGTGACCAGCCACGACGCCCGCGGCGCGTTCTGCTCGAGCCAGCGCAACCCGTTCCCCTTGCCGCCGACGGCGCGGAGATCCGCGTCGCTCGCCTTCACGAGGCGGGCGCGCGACGCGAGGTCCGCCAGCTTTGCGCGCATGGTCCGCGCGTCGGGCCACAGGTGGGCGCGCACGTTGAGATCGACGAGGACCGCGGCGCCGGCCTTGGCGGCGGCGTCGAGGAAGCGGTCGGTCGCGGCGGCGAGGTTTCGCGTCATCATCGTGCTCGTGCCCACGAGCGCCCAGCGGCAGCGGCCCATCGCGTCGGTCACGTGCTTCGCCTCGAGCGACACGTCGGCCGATTCGTGCCGGTAGAAGATGAACTCGGGCTCGCCCCGGGCGTCGCGCGTGACGAAGGTCAGGCCGCTGCGATGCGGCAGGCGGACGACGAAGCGCGTATCGACCCGCTCGCGGCCGAGATCGCCGACGAGGGCGTCGCCGAATCGGTCGCGACCGACGCCTCCCACGACCGCCGACCGGACACCGAGGCGCGAGAGGCCGATGGCCACGTTGGCGGGCGCTCCCCCGAGCTCGCGCCGGAAGACGCGCGCGATCGGCTCGCGACCACGAGGCCGCGCTTCGAACAGGTCCCAGAGGATCTCGCCGAAGCAGACGACGTCGAGGCTCATCGCGCGCCCCGCTCCATGCCCGCGTGCGCGGCGAGGGCGCGGTCGACGATTCCGAGCACCACGACGGCGTGGGCTTCGCTCGCGTCGACCGTACGGCCGGCGGCGATGGAGAGCGCACCGCGGCGCTCGTCCGCGGTGAGCACGGTCGTCGCCCCGCCGCACGAACGGCATACGAGGCCGCCGCGGGAGGGCTCGATGCAGGCGGGGCTCTCGCCGGGGCAGGGCCGACCGCACGACACGCACCCCTCGAGCTCGAGGCCATAACCGACGGCGCCGAGCAGCGAGAGGCCGGCGTGCGCGAGGGCCTTGCGGGCCGGACTCCCCCCGCGCTCGAGGACGTCGAGCAGGTCGACGAGGACGCGCCACCCCGCGGGCTCGGGGGTGCGCGGCGGAAACAGGTGCCTCGCCCATCGCAGCGCGGTGCCGGCCGCCTCGAGGGCCTCGAGATCGCCGGTGACGCGCAGGCGCGGGGTCACGACGCGCGCCTCCTTGAGGGTCGCAAGGTCGCCGCCGCGATCGTCGAGCAGCACGGCAATCGTGTGGATCGGCTCGAGCGCGCCGCCGACGCGCCGGGAGGACTTGCGCGCCCCGCGGACGACGGCGCCGACCTTGCCGACTTGCTCGGTGATCAGCGTGACCACGAGGTCCGCCTCGCCCACCTCCACGGTGCGGACGACCAGCGCCTCGCTGTCGATGCGGCTCACGCCGGCATCGTACCCCGCAACCGCCCCTAACAGGCGGACGGGCCGTACGGCCGCGCTGACGGAGGCTGAGGTGAAGGCGCCCCGAGCGAGAGCTCCGACGGCATGTCGTGGCCGCGCGGCTTGAGGACGATGGAGAGCGCGAGCGAGAGGAGCACCAGCAAGAGCACGAACGCGATGGCGACGCCGAAGCGCCTGCCCTGCGAGTCGCGCGCCGCCTGCAGCGGCGTTTGCACGGGGAGCGGGGTCACGTACGCGACGCGGCGGCTCGACGTGTAGCGGACCAGGACGTCGTCGGGCACGAGCTCGATGGCCTGCGCGTACGCCTTGAGGAACCCGCGGACGAAGACTTCGCCGGGAAGCTCGTCGAACCGGTCGTTCTCGATCGCCTCGAGCGAGGCGAGCGGAATGCGCGTGATGCGCGAGATCTCTGCGACGCTCACGCTGCGCCTCTCGCGCTGTTGCCGAAGAAAACCGCCGAGTGTGTCGTTCATGGGCACGTGCTCGTGTTGGGGGGGCCCGCGGGGGCCTCGCTCATTGGATCCGCGCCAGGGCGTCGACGCATGCCTTGCCGGCACGCGACTCTGCGCCGATGTCGCGGCACTTCTGGAAGTCCGCGCGAGCGTCGGCGAGCTTGCCGAGCTTCATGCGCACTTGCGCCCGCTCTTCCCAAGCGTCCTGAAGGTTCTTGCAATCAGGCGCTTCCACGGTGACCGCATTGGTGAGGGACTGTTCGGCCGCGGCGAAGTCTCCTTTCTTCTCGTAGGCAACGCCGAGGCGATAATGGCCGACGCAGAAACGGAGCTCCGTCACGGAGCTCTTGAGCGACGCTATCCCCTCGTCGACGTGGCCCGAGAGGACCTGGGCCCAGCCGAGGTTTCCCCAGGCGAGGTAGTTCGACTCGAAGGCGGGGTCTTGGGTGAGCGGCGTGAGGACCGCGATGGCCTCGGCGTACCGCTTCTCGAGGATGAGGATCTGTCCGAGGGTGTTCCGGGCCTCCCGGAAGGTGTCGTTGACCCGAAGGGCGCGCCGAACGAAATTCTCGGCGTCGCCGAGGCGGCAGTCGGGGGAGGCCAGCTCGAGGTCTCCCGAGCAAAACGAGAGATGGATGGCCGACGCGAAATAGAGGGCGTTCGCGTTCTGATCGTTGAGTTCGATGGCCTTGCGGCAGTGATCGAGCGCCGATCGCGGCCGGCCCTTGAAGAAATCGTCGCGCGCGAGGTCGTATTCGGCGTCGCTCTGGCGCTCGAGGTTGCCCTGCGGGGCATTCGCTGGCCTTGCACTGCAGGCCCCGGCGGCGGCCCACAGCGTTGCGATGGCGAACATCGAGACTTTGGCAAAACAGAGCAAAAACGCCACACCTCCCAGCGGGCCCACGGAATTACCGCAGGCGACCGCCTCGCGTCAACGGCTCGAACACAGCCGCGCACCCGTTCCCCCGTCTCCGCCCCCCGATCTTGCCATCTGTATCATAAGTATCTGGCAATCCCGAGCGGGCCGGCGGGGAGGGGGGCGGGCGGCCCTCCCGGGGGAAGCGCGTCCTCGGAGAGCGCGGTCCGATGCTAGGGTGCGCAGCGATCCATGGGCCGATCGGCAACGCTATCGCGGACGACGAAGGAGACGAGCATCGAGGTGCGCGTCGATCTCGACGGGACGGGCCGCGCGGACATCCAGACTCCGCTCCCCTTTCTCACCCATATGGTCGAGCAGATCGCGCGGCACGGCCTCGTCGATCTTTACGTTCGCGCTACGGGAGACGTGGAGATCGACGGGCACCACACGACCGAGGACCTGGCGCTCGTTCTCGGGCAATGCGTGGCCAAGGCGCTCGGGGACAAGGCCGGCATCTCGCGCTACGGGTGGGCGACGCTCCCGATGGACGAGGCCCGCGCGACGTGCGCGCTCGACCTCTCGGGCCGCGCGCATTTCATCTGGGAAGTGCCGCTCCCGCCGGGCGCGAAGCTCGGCACGTGGGACGCGGAGCTCGCGCCGGTCTTCTTCGAAGGGTTCGCGCGCGGCGCTCAGTGCAATCTGCACGTGGTGCTCGAGCGCGGAGAGATCCTGCACCACATCGTCGAGATCTCGTTCAAGGCGCTCGCGCGCGCCCTGCGCGAGGCGGTGAAGACCGAGCCTCGCGTGGCGGGCATCCCTTCGACGAAGGGCTCCCTCGGCGATTAGCGCCCGGCGACGAGGACGCGGCCGCCGTTCGGGAGGCCCAAAAGTGGGCCGTGGGTGGGCTTTGCGCTCACCATTCGGTCCATGATCGAACGTCGGATGAAGCGAAGCGCGGACCGTACCGAAGCCCTTCAATATCTGGTCGAAACCGTCGCCGACCGGAGCGGGGTGAAGGCGCTGGTCCTGGTGGACGACGGAGGGCAGATCGTCGCCGGCATGGGAATGCCGCGAGACGTCGCCGGGCTCGCGACCACGGCTCGGGACGTCGCGTGGCGTCGCGCGTCTCCTGCCGCGGTCGACGCCGCGACGCGAGGCAAGGACGTCACCGCGCGCACAGTCGCGACGCGTGACGGCTTGGTGTATTTCGCGGCGCTGGGTGGCGGTGGGGTCACTGGCGTGGGGGATGCCGTGCGCGCGGTGCAGCGGATCTTCGTCGAGACGTACGCGTAACGCGGACCGAGCCGGGCGGTCCCGCGCTCGTCGCCTGCCACGGTCGACGTCGGACGGCGCGGCGAGGCCGACCGCACGGGCCTTGACGTTCGCTTTGGCGGACATAGGATCCGCGTCTCCGACGAGAGAGGAGACACGGCCATGGGCATTCAGCTCGGCGACATCGCCCCGGATTTCACGCAAGACTCGACCGAAGGCGTCATCCGCTTCCACGAGTGGCTCGGCAAATCGTGGGGCATCTTGTTCTCCCACCCCAAGGACTTCACGCCCGTCTGCACGACGGAGCTCGGCGCGGTGGCGAAGCTCAAGCCCGAGTTCGACAAGCGCAACGTGAAGGTGCTCGCCGTCAGCGTCGACGACGTCGCGTCCCACAAGAAGTGGACGGGCGACATCGAGGAGACGCAAAAGACGAAGCTCAACTTCCCCATCCTGGGCGACCCCGACCGGAAGGTGTCGAACCTCTACGGGATGATCCACCCCAACGCGAACGACACGCTCACGGTGCGATCGGTCTTCGTCATCGACCCGAACAAGAAGATCCGTCTCACCATCACGTACCCGGCGAGCACCGGGCGCAACTTCGACGAGATTCTCCGCGTCGTCGACTCGCTTCAGCTGACCGACAGCCACTCGGTGGCGACGCCGGCGAACTGGAAAGACGGGCAGGACGTCATCATCTCTCCGTCCTTGCAAGACCCCGAGGTCATCAAGCAGAAGTTCCCGAAGGGGTACACGGCGCTCAAGCCGTATCTGCGCGTGACGCCGCAGCCGAATCGATAGGCGACCGTCGACCGCGCCCCTGGGCTGCGGGGGTCGTCGTCCTCGCCGCCGGGCGCGCTCGTCGAACCTTCCGCGATCGATCCCCCTGACGATCATGAGAGCCGATGGTCGCCAGGGTGGGCGATCATCGCGCCTTCCAAGATCGATCCTCCTGACGATCATGAACGCGAATGGTCGCTTGGATACGCGGCCATCGTGCCTTCCAAGATCGATCCTCCTGACGATCCCGAGCGCGCAGGGTCGCTTGGATACGCGGCCATCGTGCCTTCCAAGATCGATCCCCCTGACGATCCCGAGCGCGCAGGGTCACTTGGATGAGCGCCCATCCAGCCTTCCAAGATCGATCCCCCGGGCGATCCCCCCCGCGGAGGCTCGCTCGGGCGAGCGTTCGTCGAGCCTTTCGAGTCAGTCGTAGAAGAGTGGCGACCGTTGGGCGCAGAACGCTCGAATCGCTTCGAGCTCGTCTGCCCCGAGCTTGCCGAACTCGATGCCCATCCCCGGCGGCAAGTCGCTCGTCTCGGAGTGCACGCGGACCCAGCGGACGTGGCCTTCGACGCGGATCTTTCGCGCGACCGACGGAATCGTGAACACGACGGCGACGGGCGCGCCGACGGCGAGCAAACCGTGGGTCGCGACGAAGATCCCTCCCTCGGAGAGGTTTTCGCTGAAGCCCGAGTAAAACTGGGACTCGCTCTCGAGCGTGATGTCCGTCTCGATCGGCCGGCGCCGGAAGCGCCTCAGCTCCATGACGTCTGCATCCTCAATGCCGAGCGATGCTTCCATGTCGCCCCCTTCTCCGGAACCGATATTCCCCCCGTACGGACGGCCGCACGAGCGGCTTAAGCCAGCTCGCGGTCGTGTTCGCGGCAAGTCCGCTCTCTTCGCGCTTCGATCGCGCGGGCGGGCGCGATCAGACCGCGGGAAGATCGCCAGCGAGCTCGTCGCTCATCGCCCACAAGCGATGCTGAGACGCTTCGTCCCGCGACGCCGCACTCGAGCGAGCCGGACGCGACCGCGCGAAGTACGCGCCGCTCACGGTCTCGAGATCGGGAGAAGACGCGACGTACACGGTCGTGCGCGCGCCTTGCTCGGGGGTGAGCATCAGCGGCCCCGCGATCTTGTAAAGGAGCGCCATCGGCCCGGGATACGTGCGCCCGAAGCCGGAGGCGACGACGCCCGGGTGGAGCGCGTTGGCGGTGACGCCGGTCCCCTCGAGCCGTCGGGCGAGCTCGTAGGTGAAGAGGAGATTCGCCAGCTTGGACTGCGAGTAGGCCCTCCACGCGCTGTAGCGGCGCCGCGCGAACTGCAGATCGTCCCAGTGCATCCGGCCGCGGCCGTGCGCGTCGGAGGACGTATTGACGATTCGGGCGGGCGCGCTCGCTTTCAGCAAATCGACGAGGAGCCGCGTGAGGGAGAAATACGCCAGATGGTTGACCGCGAGCGTCTCCTCGAGCCCGTCGGCGGTGACGTGGCGCTCGGGGACGTAGACGCCGGCGTTGTTGACGAGGACGTCGAGGCGGGCGTGGCGTGCCCGAAACTCCGCGGCGACCCTGTGCACTTCGGCCTTCGACGAGAGATCGGCCACGATGAGGTCCGCCGGACGCCCGCCGCCCGCGGCCTGCACCTCGGCCGCCGCGGCGCGGCCCTTCTCCGCGTTGCGCGAGACGAGGGTCAGCTCGGCGCCCTGCTTCGCGAGGGCGATCGCCGCAGCCTTTCCCACCCCCTGGTTGGCCCCCGTGACGAGAACGGTCTTGCCTTGCATGGTCGGCGGCTCAATGAAGCGTGAGGCCGAAGGCGAAGAGGCCGGCGCCGATCGCGCCCATCGCGAGGCTGACCCACCACATCGGCTTTCGACGGGTGAGCGCCCCGATGGCCGAGAGCGCGATGGCGACCTGGAAGATGGTCACGCTCTGCGCGAACGTGTGGTGCACGTGGAGGCTGTGCTCGGACTTCTCGTTCATGTGCGCGACCTCCTGCTCCTCCTTCTCCGCGTCCTGGCGGACTTCGGCCCGCTCCGCCTTCTCCCGGTCGCCCTCGGACCGCCAGTGGGCCGCGAGGTCCGGCCTGGTGGCCTGCTCGGCTTGCGTCGAGAAGACGACGGCCTCCACGCCCTTGGCCTGGTAGTGGGCCCAGGCGTCGTCCGCCTTCGACTGGTGCAAGACGGCGTCGTTCTTTTCGACGATGGCGTCGTTGGCGTAGGATCCCGACTCGAGCGCCGCGATCGCCGCCAAGACCGCGATGATGGCCGTCGACAGCGACAGGTACGTGAGCCACGGCAGGGGCGATCCGTGCCCGTGGTGGTGCTCCTGCGCCTCCTCGAGCTTCTCTTTCAGCTCCTGCGTCTCGATCGCCTCCTCCATCCGTCGCTCCTTTGCGCGCGGGGGGCGCGCGTTGCTCGTGGGACAAGCCGGCGGACGCTCTACTATCAGAGCCCGAGGCCTGCGCCATGAAGACCGTCGTTCACGTCGACATGGACGCGTTCTACGCGTCGGTGGAGCAGCGGGACGACCCGGCCCTCCGCGGCAAGCCCCTCATCGTGGGCGGCGCGGCGCGTCGCGGCGTGGTCCTCGCGGCTTCCTACGAGGTGCGGCCCTTTGGCGTGCGATCGGCGATGCCGATGGCGCAGGCGCTCCGGCTCGCGCCGGCGGCGATCGTCGTGCCGCCGCGCATGGACCGGTACGCGCAGGCGAGCGAAGAGGTGTTCGCCATTTTTCGGCGCTACACGCCGCTCGTCGAGCCGCTCTCGCTCGACGAGGCGTTCCTCGACGTCACCGCGAGCCGCGCGCTCTTCGGCAGCGGCCCGGCCATCGCGGCGGCGATCCGGGCAGACGTACGCCGGGAGCTCGGGCTGGCGGCGTCGGCGGGCGTCGCGCCATGCAAGTTCGCGGCGAAGGTGGCGAGCGACATGAGCAAGCCCGACGGGTTGCTGGTCGTGGAGCCGGAGGCGGTCGCCGCGTTCCTCGCGCCGCTGCCGGTCGAGCGGATGTGGGGCGTCGGGCCGAAGACGGCGCCCAAGATGCGGGAATGCGGGTTCCTCACGCTCGGAGACCTCGCCCGCGCCGACGACGACGCGCTCCAGAGGCTCCTCGGCGCGTGGGGAAAGCTTGCGTCGCGGCTCGCGCGCGGCATCGACGAGCGCGACGTCGTCGCGGACGGACGCGCGCGATCCATCGGGGCCGAGCAGACTTACGACGAGGACCTCGAGGGCGCGGAGGCCGTCGGGCGCACGCTCCTCGAGCACGCGGCGAGGACGGCGCGGCGCCTCGTGCGGGCGGCCCTCGGCGCGCGCGCGGTGACGGTGAAGGTCAAATACGCCGACTTCCAGATCCAGACCCGCCGGTGCACCCTCCGCGAGCCCGTGCAGGACACCGACGCGATCCACCGCGCTGCGCTGGAGCTCCTCGCGCGGATGCCGCTCGGACGAAGGCGGGTCCGCCTGACCGGCGTGAGCGTCGGCGCGCTCTCACCGTGGGCCGCGACGACGTCGCTCTTCCCCGACGCGCGCGCGGAGCAACGGCGGACGGTCGAGGCCATCACGGCCCGCATTGCGGACCGCTTCGGCGACGAGCACGCGATCGTGCGTGCGAGCCTCCTCGGCAAGACGCGCTGAACGCGGCGCGGAGCGAGGGTCGCTACTGGGCGGCGAGGATGCGGCAGTGGTCGACGTCGACCGTGTGGGCCTGCTCGATGCAGTTGCGGTAGGCCTGCCGCGCCGAGACCACGTCGCCCGAGGCCTTGCGGGCTGCCGCGAGGGTCAGCCATGCGTCGGCGTCGCTCGGGTTGGTGTCGACGGCTTGCTGCGAGAGGGCCTGCGCGCGGTCGGTCTCGCCCTTGAGGAGGGCACGCTCCGCGTCGCGCACGAGCGGCGACTTCGACGTGATGGTGCCTTTGACGTCGAGCGCCGTCTCGCGGACGATCCGCACCGGGGCGGGAGGCAAGAGGGCGGGCGCGGGCGGCGCCGCAACGTCCATTGCGGGGCGCGCCCCGGGTGCCGGCAGGAACGCGGGCGCGGGGTTGGCGGCGGCGGGCTCTCGAGGGACGACGCCGTCGACGGGCGCTTCGGTGGGCACCGCCTGCTGCGCGGGCCCCTCTGCGCTCGCCGGAGCCGCCGGCGCAGCGCTCGCGACCGCCGCCGTCTGCAAGGGCTCGGGAGCCGCAGGCGCCGCCGCGGCGACGGTGTCTTCTCCGGCCTTCGCGACCTCGGGCCCCTCGTGCCCGCGCAGCGAATACACACCGCCCGCGACGAGCAGGAGCGCGGCCGCGACGCCCAGCGCGAAGGTCGCGCGACGCCCCGACCCGGGAATCCCGTGAGGAATGCCCGTGTCGCTCTCTTCGACCTCGGCCGACGCCTCCCCTTCCGGATCCACGGTCCACGGCGCCGCCGACGGGCGCTGGCTCGGCGTGGGCCGCACGGAGCCGGAGACCACCGGCGACGAAACGGTCGACAGCACGGGCGTCGTGGAAGCCACCGGCACCACCGCGAGCATCGGCGCCGGAGCCGGCGGACGCACCGAGGGCGGAGGCTCGGACGGCGCGGGCGGGGTCATCGTGGCGGCGACGACGGGCGTCGAGGGCGGAGCCACCGGCGCCGGGCGCGCGATCGCGACCGGCTCGGCGGCGCGCACGCTCCGCTCCGAAGGATCTTCCCGCGGCGGCTCCGCGTGCCCCGCGGCGACGGCCGCCCGGAGCGGCAGGTGCAGCATCGACTCCAAGTCGTCGGGCAGCTCGCCCATGCGCGCGAGGCGTTCGACGAGGAGCGGCGGGTGCACGTCGAGCAGCGTCGCGAGCGGCTTGACCTGCTCGCAGAGGCGCACCCAATCGTCGAGCCGGCGCATGCCCTTCAGCAAGATGGCGTGGGTCGTCTTGCCGATGACGTCGTCGTCGGCGACCGGCTTGAAGTCGATCTCGAAGGAGGCCTCCTTCCAGACGAGCGCGCGGTAGATCGCCTCTTCCCCTCGGACCTCGCCCATGTGCGCGTCGATCGGCCGCCCGTCGCGGAACGCGATCTGCACCTCCTGGGTTCCCTGCCGAACGTAGAGCGTGCCGCCTTTGCGGGTCCGCTCGAAGCTCTGGAGAATGTCGACGAGCGCGAAGTCGGCCGTCGACCCCGTGAGCCGTCCCCGGCCGAAGCTCTGCGTATGGCCCGCCGAGACGCGCTGGCGGGTGGTCCGCGCGATGAGCAAATCGATGCGGGCGATGAGCTCGCGCAGATAGGCGGGCTTCGGGAGGTAGTCCTCCACCCCGAGCTCGAGCGCGCGCTCGCGATCCGCGACCGACTCCTGGGTCGCCAGGAAGATGACCGGGATGCGCGCGAGCTCCGGCCGGTCCTTCAGCTTTCGGACGAGCGCGAAGCCATCGAGCTTCGGCAAGCGCGTATCGGCGACGACCAAATGGGGCGGAGCCGCCTCGAGCTTCAACCAGGCTTCGGCACCGTCGGCCGCCGTCGTCACGTCGTACCCGGCGCTCCGGAGGCTCACGTCCAGGACGCACAAAGTGAAAGGGTCCGCGTCGACGAGAAACAGCTTTTTCATGGCGGCACTTTTCTTTCCGCCCGAGGGCCCTCAGTGTCAAGCGACGCATCGGCCCGGCGCGGGGGAGGAACACGCGGAGTCCAGCGTCGCGCCGCCGCGGTCATGCCGCCGTCATCACGCCGGAGCAGGAGCGTGCGTGAATCGGGCGGAAAGATCCTAGGAAAGGACGTCTCCAGCACGTCCCTTCGTGATCGATGTCGCGGGACAAGAACGTTCCAAAAGAGGCCTGGAGAAGGCGAGGCTCTTCAGTGCGTGGGGCTGCCACATCGGTTCCGCCCAAGCTAAGCTCACGCGCGATGCGATACGCCGTCGTCGTCGCGCCGCCGCGTTTCCTCTTGCCCGCGGAGGGCAGCGTCTTCACGGCGCCCGAGCCGATCGGTCCGGTCTGCGCGGCGTGGATCCGCGGTGGCCGCCGCCTGATGCTCGTCCAGTCGACGCCCGACCTCGTCGATGACCTCTCGCGCGCGCTCGCCGAGGTGGGCGGCGGTGACGATCTCGTGATCTACCTGGCCGCGTTCACGACGACGGCAGGCGAGCGCGTCACGCTGAAGGTCGCCGACGGCGAAAGGGAGAGCACCATCGATTTGCGCGCGTTGCCGGCCGCCGTGAAGGAGCGCAACCCGGCCGCCGTGGTGTACGTCGTCGAGGCGCACCACGACGGCGACGCGGACGATCCGATGCTCGCGGCCGAGCACGTGGACGGGATCCTGCGTGGGCTCGAGGCCCGCACGCTGGGCCACGGGGCGGCCGTCGGGGTGTTGCCCGTCTCCTCGGCCGCCGCCGGCGAGTGGCCGTTCACGCACTACGTACTTGCGGCGCTCGCCGATCCGGTGTCGCGGAACGAATGGGGCGCGACGACGATGTCGCTCGCGTTCGATCGCATGCGCGCCGGAGGCGCCGTCGACGCGCGCGCCCAGAGCTTCACGTTCGTCCGAGCCGGCGCCGATTTCGCGATCCTCGATGCGGCGCCGCCCCCGGCCGACGCTTCGGGCCCGCGGGCGCCGGCGCTGAGCAAGGTCGACGACACGGAGCTCGACTGGAACACGGAGGAGGCGCCGCCGCCGCGCCCGTCGCACGTCGAGGTGCCCGTGAGCGTCGGGGAGCTGCCCGCGTCGCGCGACTCGCACATCGAAGTGCCCATCAGCGTCGGCGAGCTTGCGCCACGGGCG
Source organism: Polyangiaceae bacterium (assembly GCA_036500865.1). Lineage (GTDB taxonomy): Bacteria > Myxococcota_A > Polyangia > Polyangiales > Polyangiaceae > Palsa-1150. The sequence goes on along the minus strand of DASYBG010000010.1, from coordinate 313,118 downwards.
ACCGACGGCGAGCGGACGGTGGACCGTGAGCGCACGTCCGAGCCCGTGATCAGCGGCCTGGTCGAGACGCCCCGCGTCCCCTCCGAGGTGTCGGCGAATGCCTTCGCCGACGCGCCCCATTCGACGCAGGCCTTGCAAGAGCCCGAGCGCACCCCGTCGGCCGACGCCATGCCCGCGCCGGACACCTCGCGCGTCTCGCCCCCACCCATCACGACCGCCACGATCACCACCGCGACGGAGGAGCCCCGTCCCACGGAGCCGTCGTTGCCCGGCGCCCCCGTCCCCGCGGCCGCGGCGGAGGACGGAGACCTCCCGCCGTTCCGCGACAGCGCGCCCTCCCTGCCCGCCCTCGAGCCGCTGCTCGACCTGGCGGACGACGCGTTCGAACGCGGGTCGCTGCCCGAGGCGCTCGCGGGGTACAAGGCCGCGCTCATGGTCGCGCCCGCGGGAGACGCGGCGCGACGCGCGAACGTCTACGCGCGGATCGGCGACGTCAAGCGTACGCAGGGCAAGACCCGAGAGGCGGCGCGCTACCTCGAAAAGGCAAGCCGGTCCGACCCGACCCACAAGGGAGCGCTCGACGGCCTCATCTCCCTCGCGACCGACGCGAAGGACATGAAGCGCGTCATCGAGCTCCGCCGGAGGCGCCTCGGGATGTTGTCGGCGCCCGAAGAGCGCGTCGACGAGCTCCGCGCGATCGCGGATGTCCTCGCGAGCCACCTCGACGACCCGCGTGGGGCGTCGGAGACGCTCGACCAAGCGCTGTCGATGGCCCAGAAGAGCCGCGCCGCGCTGCTCGGTCTCCGGACGGCCTACGAGAAGCTGCGCCGGTGGCCGCGCGTCGCGGAGGTGCTCGTGTCCCTCGCCGACCTGGCGGAGACACAGAAGGAGAAGGCCGCGTTCCGGACGGCGGCCGCCGAGATCGCGATCGAGCGCATGCGCGAGCAAGAGCGTGGCACGGCGCTCCTCGGCCAGGCCCTCGACGACGACCCGACGCTCGACAAGGCGCAGCGCGTGCTCGTGGCGGGGCACACCGCGCGCGGCGAGTGGAAGGAGATCGAAGGGCTCTATCTCCACCTCGCGGAGAGGCTCACCGCGCAAGGCGACATGGAACGGACGTGGGACACCTGGCGCAAGCTCGGCGTCCTCCGGCGCGACAAGCTCCACAACTCGGAGGGCGCCCTCGAGGCCTTCTCGAACGCCGTGCGCTGCCGGCCCGACAACGCCGACTCGCGCGCGCTCCTGGCCGAGATGTACCTGGCGACCGGCGAGGAGGCCCAGGCGATCGTCCAGTTCGAGCGCATCGCCCTGAACGCGCCGACCCGGGCGAGCACCTTCACGCGCCTCTTCGGACTGCACCGGCGCGCCGCGAGGACCGACCGCGCATGGCTCGCCGGCGCGGCGCTCGTGGAGCTCGGCGCGGCCGACATGGACCAGCAACTCTTCGTCGATCAGTACCGGCCCGACGGCCCGATCCGGCCGGCGCGATCACTCGACGACGCGGCGTGGGACGACCTGATGCGCGCGCCCGGCGCCGACGACGTCGTCAGCGACGTGCTTCGCGCCGTGGTGCTGGCGGCCGTGTCGATCCGCGTCGACGACCTTCGCCAGGCGCGTCAGCTCGTGTCGCTGGATCCGTCGCGCCGGCAGAGCGCAACGAGCACCGTGTCGGTCGTCCGGTCGTTTTACTGGGCCGCGCAGGTGCTGGGCGTGGATCCGCCGGACCTCTTCACGATGGACGACGTGCCCGGCGGAGTGGCCGCCGTGCAGGCGCCCGCGCCGACGACCGCCCTCGGACCCGACGTGCTGCGCGGGCTCACCACCAAGGACCTGGCGTTCGTCGCGGGCCGCCATCTCACGTACTTCCGGCCCGAGCATTACTGCCTCGTCTTTTATCCCACGCTGAGCGATCTCTCGGCCCTCTTCCTCGGCGCGGTCACGCTCGTCTTGCCGAACCTCACGCCGCCCGCGCCCCTGCGCGACGCGGTGGCGCGCATCCGGAAGCTCCTTGGCAAGGAGCTCGGGGGCGAAGAGAAGCGAAAGCTGTCGACCGCCGTGGAGCGCCTCGAAGCGCGTGACGGTCGTGTCGACCTGACCGCGTGGATCCGCGGCGTGGAGCTGAGCGCGCAGCGCGCGGGGCTCCTCCTCTGCGGGGACCTCGCGGTCGGCACCGCGCGGCTGCGCGCCGAGGCGGACAGCCGCGCGATCGGGGAGCTGACGTTCGAAGACAAGCGCGGGGACCTCCTTGCCTTCGTGGCCTCGGAGAAGCTCTCCCGTGCTCGCGCGCTCCTCGGCGTCGACGCGCGGATCAGCAGCGTCGGGGCGACGCCCGCGGGCCAGCTCCAAGCGGGCTGACGGTCTCGGCCGAGCCGCCCCGCGCCTGGGTGGCCGCTATCGCGCGCTCGTTTTCCCGTAGGCGGGGTCGCGGAGCGCGCGAGCCAGGTGAAGCCACGCGCTCATGGCGTGCTGCACGTAGTCGATCCGCACGTCGGACTCGGTCGGGCTCTCGCGCTCGCCCCCCTCGGCCTTGGCCGGATTCTTGAGCCAGTAGTCGTTCTCCGGCGCGAACTGCTGGGCGAGCAGGGCCCGCGCCGCCTGCGTCGCGGGTTCGACGAGCCAGCCGTCGGGTCGGCCGGCGAAGCGACAAAGACGAATGTCCGAGTCGTAGGCCTCGAGCCGCGTCGCGCCCGGCGCCGTCTGCGCCTCGAAGAACGTGCCGACGTAGTCCGCGGCGGGTGCGCGCTCCGACGAGCGTTGGGCCGCGGCGATCGCGCGGGCGATGTCGAGCGCGTGGTCGAGGTAGGCGGCCGTGCCGGTCCTGCGATAGAGGTCGTCGAACGCGTAGGACATCCAGTGATCGTGCTCGAGGCGATTCGCGGCGACCCCCGCGTCGCGCGTGCGAATCACCCAGTCCGCGCCGCGCCGCGCTCCGTCGAGATACACGGCTTCGGGATCGACGGCGTAGAGGCGCAAGAGGCCGAGGATGGCCTCGCCCGTGTAGTACCAGAGCTCGCGTTTGAGCTTTTTCCCGGTCTCCCCTTCGAGGTCACGATTGCCGCGGAAGTGTCCATCCGCGTACTGGGCGTGGAGGATGAAGCGCGCGAGCGCGCGCATGGTCTCGAGATCGCCGGGCCTCGCTTGGCCGCCCGTGACGGCGGCGTGCTCGGCGAAGGCTACGAGCGCGAGCCCCGCTCCCCCGACCTTCTGTTGCTCCTCGTCCTTGTTGTCGAAGGTGTACCGCCCCTGGCTCGCCTCGTCCGACACGAGCCGCTTGGTCAGGTAGCCGAGCGCGAGCTCTCCCTTGGACAGGTAAGACGCGTCGCCGAGCTCTCCGTACGCCTCGAAGAGCGCGTACGTCGTCCCGGCGTGCCGCAGGATGCCGTAGCCGGGGTCGTCGCGGTCGTCGAGCGGATGGTACGTGTACACGTATCGTCCCGACGGTTGGGCGATCCTCGCCAGATAGTCGGCGCCGCGGCGTACGGCGGCCAAGAGCACCTCCGGCGTGACGTCCTTCGGCGGCGCCACCATCGCGCGCACCACCGGGAGCGCGGCGTCGTGCGCCGCCGACTCCACGTGCACGTCGGCCCGAAAGCGATAGGCCCGCATCCCGCCGATCGCGTCGTCGGCCACGCCCGCCCGCTCGGAGAGCAAGTGCACGAGCGGCGCCGGGTCGATCTTGGCGTCGTGGAAGAGGCCTGCCCGTTGCAAGACCTCGCCGGGCAGGACCACCCCCACCTTGCGGTCTCCACCTGCGACGAGGAACCCCTCGAGCCCGACCGCCGACACCGGCGCGTCGACCGGCCCGTCGAACCGCGCCCCCTCGAGGCCCACGGCGACGTCGAGCTCGAGCCGCCCCTCGACGACGCCCCGAGCGCGCGCGGCCAGAGACTCCGCGGCGCTCGCGACGGCGTCGGCCAACGTGGGACCGACCGCGGTGGCGACCGTGGCTTCTCCGCCGCGCCACCACGCGAGGGCCACGCGACGTCCAGGGCTGACCGGCGGCGGCGCGACGCTCCCCCGCCCTTTCCCCGCGACAATCGCGCGCGCATACGCGAGATACACGCGTGCGTCGGCGTCGGACGGCGCCGATGCGTGGGTGTCACCGAAGTCGTCGCGAGCCTCGGCCGGAAGGCTCGCGTGGCCCGCATCGCATCGATCGCAGCGCACCGTCGTTGCGAGGCACGCGAGAGTGGCCGCGGCGCGGAGAGCGCTGGCGCGGGCGCCCTTCCACCCGGTCGAGGCAGAGGTCTCCCGAGGGCGCGGGATCCGACGCGGCGTGTGGGGCATGTGGGGCATGCGGAGGCGCCCCTCTACGTAGTGCAGGGGGAGGCTGCTGCGCTACTCTCCATGAAGATGCAGCTTCGATCGCGCGCCCGCGCCTTCACGCTGATCGAGGCGATGATGGTCGTCACGATCGTCGGCATCCTCGCGCTCCTCGCGACGGCGGGTTACCGCCGGTGGGTCCGCACGGCTTACCTCTCCGAGGCACAGGACATGGTCGCGAACATCCGCGCGGCCGAGGAGTCGTTCCGGAGCGAGAACGGCGGCTATGTGTCCGTCTCGAACGGACTCGGGCCCTCTTACGATTACCCGCGGCACCCGCCGGGCGCGTTCAAGACCGCATGGGGCGGCGCCTGCGACTCGTGCATCAGCTCGTCCTCGTGGGCCTCCCTCAACGTCCAGCCGAGCGCGCCCGTCGCGTTCGGCTACTCGCTTCAGGCCGCGAACAGCGCGACGACCGCGGGCGGCGCCACCATCGCGATCCCGACGCTCACGTACCGCGGCACCAATATGGACCTCAGCGCGATGACCGCACCCTGGTACATCGTCGAGGCGGACGGCGACCTCGACGGCAACGGCGTCTTCACCCACGTCTACGGCATGTCGGCGACCAACCAGATCTACATCGACAACGAAGGCGAGTGAGCGGCGTCTCCCGCGTGAATCACACGCGCAGATAGCCGTTCGCGAAGAGCGCAAAGATCCCGTCGACGAGCTTGGCCTCGTCATACTCGGAACCGCGCTGCACGATCTGGAACGAGACCTCCTTCACCGCTCCGATGGTGAGCCACGACAGGAGGCGCACGTCTCCCGGGCCGACGATGCCGAGCGCCTGCCCGTCGAGCAAGCTCCGCTCGAGCAGGCTCGCCATCTCGTCGAAGAACGAGAGGAGCTTCCGGTCGAACGCCGGATCGACGCCGAGCGCGTCGCTGAGGAGGATCTTCGTCGTCGCTCGGTCTTCGCGCAAAATACGGATCACCCGAAGGATGTTCTCGCGCACCTGATCGGCCACCGTCCGCGCCGGGTCGTGGGGGTCGACGCGTACGATCGACATACCGAGCCGGGCCATGGTCCGGTCGACGATCTCTTCGAGGATGGCGCGCTTGTCCTCGAAGTAGAGATAAAAAGTCCCACGCGCGATGCCCGCGGCGGCGACAATGTCGTCGATCTTGGCCGCATGGTAGCCGCGCTTCCCGAAGACCTCGCGAGCGGCGCTGAGGATTTGCTGGCGCCGCTCCGGCTTGCCCATCGCCCCTCTCCAAGTAACACGAAGGCGGATGCGAAGAATGACCGTGCATCGGTCCGGTTTCCATCTCACCCGGCACACGAGCTCATCGCCGTCGGGTGCTGACACGCGTGTCATCGTCGATATGTCGGCCTGGTTACCTGTTGGTTGCGGCGTTTTCCCCTTCTCTCGCTGCTTGGGCTAGGGTAGGAACGAGCTCGAGACTGACACGTCAGTCTAGCGGTCGCAGTGCCCCGAAACCCCGGTGAGGCGCGGATGTCGAATAGGCGGCTCGCAATAGGTATGGACGTGGGCTCGACGACGGTGAAGGCCGTCGTCCTCGACCCTTCGTCGAAAGAGATCTTGTGGAGCGACTACCAGCGCCACCACACCAAACAGCCCGAGTACGTGCTGTCGATGCTGGAGACGATCCTCGGGGCGTTCCCGGATCGTGCGCCGGCGGACTGGCGGATCTTCCTCACCGGCTCGGGATCCGGACCGTTGTGCGCGCCCGTGGGCGGCAAGTTCGTCCAGGAAGTGAACGCGGTGACCCTCGCGGTCGAGCACATGCACCCCGATGTGGGGAGCGTCATCGAGCTCGGCGGACAAGACGCGAAGATCATCATGTTCAAGAGCACCGGCGCGAAGGACGGCGAGGAGCCGGGCGAGAAGACCGCCGTCGCGTCGATGAACGACAAGTGCGCGAGCGGCACGGGCGCGACCATCGACAAGTGCTTCCTCAAGGTGAACGCGCCGCCGGAGCTCGTCACGTCGCTCCATTTCGACCCCACGAAGCTCCACCACGTGGCGGCGAAGTGCGGCGTCTTCGCCGAGACGGACATCGTCAATCTCATCAAGAGCGGTATCCCGGCGAACGAGGTCCTCTGCTCGCTGGCCGACGCCATCGTCTTGCAAAACCTCAGCGTGCTGACGCGCGGGGCGACGCTCAAGCACCGCGTGCTGCTCCTCGGCGGCCCCAATACGTATTTGCCGTTTCTCCAGGAGTGCTGGCGCCTGCGCATCCCGCAGACGTGGGACGAGCGCGGCCACGTCTATCCGAAAGACGTGCCCATCGAAGAGCTCATCTTCATCCCGAAGAACAGCCAGTACTACGCGGCGTTCGGCGCCGTCCTCTATGGCTTGCACGAGGCGGACGACGTCGGCGTCCTCGCGCCGCTCGATACGCTGCGCAACTACATCACGCACGGGCGAAAGGCACGCCTCGGCGAGAGCGCGGGGCCCCCGCTCGCGAAAACGGCCGACGAGCTCTCCGACTTCAAACAGAAGTACGCGATCCCGAAGTTCGTGCCCGCCCGCTTCGAGCCGGGCGAGTTGGTCCGCGCGGCGGTCGGGCTCGACGGCGGGTCGACGTCCAGCAAAGCCGTGCTCGTCGACCACGAGAGCGGCCGAATCCTCTGCAAGGCGTACCAGTTGTCCAAAGGCAACCCAATCCAGGACGCCAAAGAGCTCCTCGCGAAGCTGAGGGACTACATCGAGATCGAGAACCAGGCGAAGCTCGAGGTCACCGGGTTCGGTGCGACCGGCTATGCGGCCGACGTCCTCGAGCAGTGCGTCGTCAGCGACGTGAACATCGTCGAGACGGTGGCGCACATGATGAGCGCCGTGCACTTCTTCGGCGACGTCGACGTCGTGTGCGACATCGGCGGGCAGGACATCAAGGTCCTCTTCATGAAGAACGGCGACATCGCCAACTTCCGCCTGTCGAACTCGTGCTCGGCGGGGAACGGCATGCTGCTCCAGGCGACGGCCGACTCGTTCGGCGTCCCGGTGACGAGCTTCGCCGACGTGGCCTTTCAGGCGGAGCTCGCGCCGAAGTTCTCCTACGGGTGCGCCGTCTTCCTCGACACCGACCGCGTCAACTTCCAGAAAGAGGGCTTCAGCAAAGAGGAGATGCTCGCCGGGCTCGCGCAGGTGTTGCCGAAGAATGTCTGGCAGTACGTCGTGCAGATCCCGCGGATGGCGTCGCTCGGCACGAAGTTCGTCCTGCAGGGAGGCACGCAGTACAACCTGGCCGCCGTCAAGGCGCAGGTCGATTACATCAAGGAGCGCGTCCCCGGCGCCGAGGTGTACGTCCACCCGCACACGGGAGAGGCGGGCGCGATCGGCGCCGCCATGGAGACGCTCCGTGTGGTGAAGCGGCGCGGGCGATCGACGTTCATCGGGATCGACGCGGCGATCGCGCTCGAATACACGACCAAGAACGACGAGAGCACGGTCTGCCACTTCTGCGAGAACAACTGCAAGCGGTCCTTCATCGACACGAGACGCCCCGACGGCTCGACCAGCCGCTACATCGCGGGCTTCAGCTGCGAGAAGGGCACGGTCGAGAGCAAGGAGGCAATGCTCTCGCTCGTCGAAGAGCGAAAGGCGATCGCCAAGCAGTTCCCGAACCTCGTCGACTACGAGAGCAAGCGTGCGTTCATGCACGTCTACGACACGCAAGCGATGCCCGCGGAGGGCGCGCCCGTCGAGGACGTGGAGCTCCGCAAGGGGATCTTCGGCGTGCGGCGCATTGCCGTGAAGCGGCCCTTCCGGCGGTCGAGCAAAGAGGCGTGGGAGGCGCGGCGCCGCGTGCGGATCGGCATCCCGCGCGTGCTCAACCTCTTCTCCACCGGCCCGTTCTTCCGCGCCTACTTCGAGGCGCTCGGCGTCCCGAAGACCGGCGTCGTCTTCAGTGACGAGACGACCGAGGAGCTCTGGGTCAAAGGTGGAAAGTACGGTTCGATCGACCCCTGCTTCCCGAGCAAGGTCGCGCAGGCGCACATCCACAACCTGCTCTTCGATCAGCACACCGAGAAGCGGCCGCTGAAGTTCATCTTCTTCCCGATCCTCACGCACGTTCCGAACTGGATCGTCGACACGGTCGACAACGCGAGCTGTCCCATCGTCGCCGGGTGCCCCGACGTCATGAAGGCCGCGTTCACGAAGGAGGTCGACTTCTTCGCGCAGCGTGGGATCGAGTACCTCGACCCCGCCCTGAGCTTCGTCGAGCCGACGCTCATGCACCGGCGCATGTTCGAGACGTTCGGGCCGCGGCTCGGCGTGACCGAGGACGAGAACGACTTCGCGTGCAAAGAGGGATGGAACGCCCTCAACGGGTTCGAGCGCGACCTCCAGGACAAGGGGCGGGCCATCCTCGATACCGTGGAGTCGGAGGACCGCGTCGCGATCCTGATGATCGGGCGGCCATACCACTCCGACCCGGGCCTCAATCACGGGATCCCCGAGGAGTTCCAGGTCCTCGGGTACCCGATCTTGAGCGTGCGATCCATCCCGCGCGACCCGAAGTACCTCGAACGCTTCTACAAGGAAGACATCGAGAAAGGGCGCATCAAGACCGCCCTCGAGCTGAACCACGTGTGGCCCGAGAACTACTCGGTGAACAGCTCGCAGAAGGTCTGGGGGGCCGGCTTCGCCGCGCGGCACCCGAACGTGGTCGTGCTCGATCTGTCGTCGTTCAAGTGCGGACATGACGCGCCGACCTACGGCCTCATCGACTCGATCGTCGAGGCGAGCAAGACGCCGTACGCCGCCCTCCACGACATCGACGCGAACAAGCCGTCGGGGAGCATCAAGATCCGGGTGAAGACGTACGCCCACGCCCTCGACCTTCATGAAGAGCGCCTGCAAGACGCTCGGAGGCGGCAGGGAATGCTGGAGCTCGCGATCGACAAGAAGCGGCTCGAGCTCCTCGAGCTTCGCCAGGAGCAGCTCTCGGCGAGGGCCGCGCGCGACCCTGCCGTGGAGGCCCAAATCGCGGAGACCCGGACGCGCATCCAGGCGTACGAGGTGGCGGCGAACCACAAGGCGGCCGCCGGGGAAGCGCCGAAGGGCCTCATTCAGCTCCGGAAGAAAACGGCAGACGGGATTGTACCTGTGCATCAAGTGGAGACGAGCGCGGCGGAGTGACCGGCCGCGCCAAGGATCACGTGGGACCACCAAGCTTCGGGGATCAGCAGACGACCGAAAGGGACGAGCCATGAACGTCGGGAACATCAGTGAGAAGCGCGCGCTTCCGATCGTGGACATCGACGCCGAATTGCGGGCGTTCGAAGAGGCCGAGCGCAAACGCCTCGGGCTGGACGGCAAGGCCGACCAGTGGGTGGAGGATATGGCGAACCTGACGTTCACCAAGAGCGAGCGCTCGAAGATCACGATCTTGGTGAGCGGGCTGACGATGGCCCACGACTACTTCGTCGAGGGAGGCCTGAAGGGCATCGGATACAACGTCCAGATGATGGACTGCCCGGACGTGGCGGCCTTGCAGTTCGGCAAGGAGTTCGGCAACCGCGGCCAGTGCAACCCGACGTACTTCACGGTCGGGAACCTCGTGAAGTTTCTTTGCACGCTCCGCGACAAGCAAGGAATGACCTCCGAGGAAGTCGTCAAGAAGTACGTCTTTCTCACGGCCGGCGCCTGTGGGCCCTGCCGCTTCGGCATGTACGTGACGGAGTACCGCAAGGCGCTCCGCGACGCCGGGTTCGACGGGTTCCGTGTCGTGCTCTTCCAGCAGACCGGCGGCTTGAGCCAGGCGACGGGCGAGGAGAGCGGCCTCGAGATGACGCCCAAGTTCTTCTGGGCGCTCGTGAAGGCCCTCGTGGCGGGCGACGTGCTCAACGCCCTCGGCTACCGGATTCGCCCCTACGAGCGCAACCCGGGCGACACCGACCGGGTCCTCGAGCAGTGCAAGAAGATCGTTTACGGCGCGCTCGAAACGCGGTCGAACGTCCTCCTCGCGCTCGCGAAGTGCAAGCCCCTCCTCGCGGCCATCCCGGTCGACCGCATGCTCCCGCGGCCGAAGGTCAGCATCATCGGCGAGTTCTGGGCGATGACCACCGAAGGCGACGGCAACTACCAGCTCCAGCGCTTCCTCGAGAGCGAAGGCGCCGAGGCGGACATCCAGCTCGTCACGGCGTGGATCCTCTACATGGTGTGGGAAGCGAAGCGCGACACGAAGGAGCGCATGGATCTGCGCGGGAGCGACAAGAGCTACTACGGACTCGCGAACCTCGGCCCCTTCGGCATCGCGCAGAAGCTCGTGGGCGTGAGCGCAGCCGACAAGGTGGTGCGCGTCCTCTTCCACGTATTTGCGAACGCCATCGGCCTCTACGGCTACCACCTGCCGGACATGTTCGAGATCGCGAAGGTCAGCCACGAGTATTACAACAACGATCTTCGCGGCGGCGAAGGGCACATGGAGGTGGGGAAGCTCATCATGAACGTGCTCCACGCCAAGGCGCACATGACGCTCAGCGTGAAGCCGTTCGGTTGTATGCCGAGCGCCGGCGTGTCCGACGGCGTGCAGACGGCCATCAGCGAGAAGCTCCCGGGGACGATCTTCTGCCCGGTCGAGACGAGCGGCGACGGGCGGGTGAACTTCTATTCCCGCGTGCAGATGTACCTCTTCAAGGCCAAGCAGGCCGCGGTGGCGGAGCTGGAGCGCGCGTGCAAAGAGCACGGCGTCACGATCGAGCAGGTGCAGGCGCTCCTCGATGCGACCCCGCGCTTCGCGAGCTCCCTCCACAAGGCTCCGCATCGTTACGCGGGCACCGCGGCGGACCTGGTCGGAGAGGTGGCGCCGTACATCACGAAGTCCCGCCTCGAGCGTTGGCGCGACCGCGTGACCTCGTTCGTGCGCGAATCGGGGGACGCCGCTCGGCGTTCGCCGCACATGGTCGTGACGTTCGTGAAGACGGCCGCAGCGGCCGCTCCCAGCGTCGCGGCGCGGGTGAAGGAAGACGTCGTCCTCTATCGCGAGCTCCGGCGCACGAAGGGGAAGGCCGAGCAGCCCGCGATGGACGCCGCGGCGGAGTAAAGGCGGATTGGCCAGAGAGACCCTGTCCACCACGGATAGGGTCTCTCCGTCGCTCCGCTCGCGCGAGTGGACTCGCTCCCGTGTCACGCTAGGCGTCGCGCTCTCCTTGAAGGAGGCGCGCGAGCACCTGGGGGTCCCGTCGCAAAAGCAGCACCTTTTCGCGATCGACGACCACGAGCCCGGGCGCGCTTCCGCGCGGCTTTCGCAGGTAGCGGCGCGACGCGTACGTGATTTCGATGGGGTTCTCTTCGCGTGCGCCCGAGAAGTGGGCCGCGAGGTGGGCAGCCTCGACGAGGACGTCGGCAGGGCACGACCCGCCCTTGTCGAGCGGCACGACGATATGGGCGCCTGGGTGGCCCTTGGCGTGGAGCCAGAGATCGTGCGGACGCGCCACATGAAAGGTGAGCGCGTCGTTGTGAGCGGCGCCGCGGCCGACGAGGATGCGCGCGCCTGAGGCGCCGTGGAACAAGCGGTACGGAGGTCGCTCGCCAGGCCCGCGCGCCTTCTTGCGATCGGATACGGACGAGACGCTCGGGAGCCCGAGCTCACGCGGCGCGACGGATCGCGCGCGCGCCTCGATCTCCGCGAGATCCACGTCGCCGTCGGACGCCAAGAGCGCCGTGAGGGTCGTCAGCTCGGCGAACGCACGCACGGCTTCGTCGAGTCGTGACGAGGCGATCGCCGATCCTTCGCGGAGGCGGCGGGCGCGCGAGAAGATGGTCTCGAGCTGAGAACGGGGGGCGCGGGCCGGGTCGACGTCGAGCGTCACCGCTCGGGCCTCGCCGCTCGACCAGTCGACGCCTTCGAGCCTCCTGGTCCCGGGCGGCGCCTTTGCCGCGGCCACGACGAAGGGACGCGCCCGTTCCGCGCGTGCTTCCGCCTCCTCGACCCGGGTGAGATCGCCGCGGATGGCCTCGATCCGACGCTTCAGCTTTCCGGCCGCCTTCGCGATCACCCGCTTCCATTCGGCACGGCGTCCGTCCGTGCCGGCGCTGGAGAGCGCCTCCACGATGCGCGCGCCCGTGTCCCTCCTGGCCTCGTCGACCGGCTCCCGCCCCCCGTCGCCGTCGTCCGCATCCCCTGCCCGACCCTGCGCGATCCCTCCGCTACCCTCCGCCGGCATCTCGTCGGCCAGGCACAGTCCGCCGGCAGGCCCGTCGACACGGGCCGCCCAACGCAGCCCCTCGCGGACCACGGTGACCTGTCGCTCTTGCACTCCGACGATGCGACTTCCTTCGAGGTTCGCCCGCCAATGGGCCTGCGCCGAAGACACCTCGCGGCCCAGGGTATCGCGCAACCGTCCTCGCCCCGTCGCGCCGACGACGCCCACCCCGATGCCCCCCGCGAGTACGACATGAACGTTCTCTCCGGTCGTCCCCTCCGGACCTCGCGGGGGGACGCGAACACCGAGGACCGCCACCTCCCGTCCACCCACCCGCCAGACCGCGACGCGTTGCACGCGCCCCCCGAAGAGCGAGTCATGCATCGTTCACACAGTGCGATAGCATGAAGGCAACGTGACCCCCGGCCGCGCGTTGTCCTCGTTCCCGTTGCCGATGAACAGGCGGAGCTTTCCGACTGGTCAAGCCAGCACGGCCATGCTCAAGGCGCTCCTCCGTTCCCTCGCCGCCGAGAAGGGGAACGGCGCCGACGATACATGGCTGCGAAGCATCCGCATGGTCCGCGACGACCTCGAAGACGAGACGCGCATGGTGCCGCTCCCGAGCCTGCACCAGGCCCTCGTGGCGTACGCCGCCCTCGGCATGCGCGACGCGATCCCGCGCGTGACCCGCTACCTCATCGAGCCCGACGTGCTCGGCGCCTGGGTGCGTATCTTCCGAGGCACGAGCACCCCGATGGAGGCCTTCGCGCGGCTCGACTCCGCCGACAGCGAGTACGGGCGCACGACGCGCTGGGAAACCATTTCGACGGGGCACGGCCGATGGGTCGGCCGCGTGAACATCGGGCACGACCCGACGCTCGAGGAGGATGGCCTGCTGCGGCTCGCGCGGATCGCCGAGCTCGCCGCGGTGCCTGCCCTCTTCGGCTGGCAAGACGCGGTCGCCGTCGCGCTGCCCGCGATCGCGGGGCGCTCCGCGGAGACGGTGCAAGAGTACGAGGTCCGTTGGTCGGTGCCGACGCCGTGGGCGAGCGGTGCGCGCGCCGCCGTCCTCGGAGTGGTCGCCGGAGCGGCCTCGTTCCTCGCCAGCCCGCAGACACTCGTCATCGACGCGGCGGCGCCTGCGGCCGGCGGAATGGCGGGCGCCATCATCGGTATACTGCGCGCCCGAGAGCGGACCCGTCGCGCCGAGATGCGCGCGCAGAGCCTGCGCGTGCTCGCCCTCGAGCGGAGCCTGTCACTCAAGGAGCTGCGCGAGCGAGCCGCGCCCGGACAGCTCGAAGGCAGCGTCGCCGCAGGCCAGTACCGCATCGTCCGCCGCATGGGCTCGGGCGCGAGCGGTGTGATTTACGAAGCCGTCCGGATCGCCGACGGCCTCCCCGTCGCGATCAAGCTGCTCCGCGCCGCCGCCGCCCACGAGGCGGTCGCGAGCGATCGCCTTCGCCGCGAAGCCGAAGCCCTCGGCCTCGCGTGGCACCCGCACGTGGTCGAGATCATCGACCATGGCCGCCTCCCCGACGGAACGTCGTATCTCGTCATGGAGCTCTTGCACGGTGAAACCCTCGCCGCCCGCCTTCGCACGAGGGGACGTCTGGCGCCCCGCGAGCTCTTGCCGATCGCCATGCAGGTGTGCGACGCCTTGAGCGCCGTTCACGCCGCCGGCATCGTCCACCGCGATGTGAAGCCGTCCAACGTGTTCCTCGAGGCCGGCGGCGAAGACCCCGTGGCCGCCGAGCGGGTCAAGCTCCTCGACTTCGGCATCGCTCGGGTCGAATGGGAGGAGACGCGCATCACGAACACCGGCGGTCCGCTCGGGACGCCCGGGTACATGTCTCCCGAGCAAGAGACGGGGAGCGGGGAAGTCGACGGCCGGAGCGATCTCTTCGCGCTGGGTGCCATGCTCTACGAGTGCCTCGTCGGCGACCCTCCCCCGCCCCTCTCGCCGAGCGGGTTGATTCGCACGGGCGACACCGTCAATGTGCGCTTCGACTCCGTCGCGCTGCGGGCCTCTCCGCTCATGTCCCCGTCGTGGTACGCCGTCATCGAGCGAGCCATGGCGCCGAACCCCGCGGACCGTTACCAAGACGCGCGCGCCTTCGCGCAAGCGCTCCGAGAGACGAAAGAAGAGCTGGCCAAAGTGGAGGCCTCTCCGTGAAGTCGAGCTTCTGGCTCGCGGCCGCCGCGGCGGTCGCGGGGTGCGCGGACACATCGAATACGCCGCCCCCCGCGCAGGCGCCCGTGTATTCGCAGCCGGCTCCGCCCGCGCTCTACGCGTACCCGCCGGGGTACCCCGTGCCGCAGCAAGCCGCGTACGCGGCGACCGCACCACCCCGGCAGGCGCCGTATGTGCCCGCGCAGCCCTACCCCTTGCCCGCCCCGCCGTACCAGGCGCCCCCGCCGCCGTACACGCCGACCGCACCGTACCCTGCGCCCGCACCGACGTATGCCGCGCCGCCCCCGCAACCCTATCCTCCGCCGCAGCCCGTGCCGGCCCCTCAGGCGTCGTCGCCGAGGCCGCTCCTCGGTCCGCTCCTCGGGGCCGTCGCATGGCAAGCCGAGTCTCGCGCCGTGGTGAAGGAGCTCGTCTCCACCCTGAGTCCGCAGAACCAGGCCCGCGTGTCGACGATCCCGCTCGTGTTCGATCCCGACGCGAACGAGATCAACGCCTTCGCAGGCTGCGACGACTCCGGCGCCCCGTTCGTCGCGGGGACCGAAGGCCTGCTGGAAACGATCGACGCCATCGCGCAGACGAAAGCGACCGACGAGATCTACGGCACGCAGACGTACGAGACGTACATCGCGACGGTCACGCCCCGGCTCGTCACGAAGGACGGAGGAAGCGCGCTCCTGCCGCCCGGGATCCTGCCGCCCCAAGCCCTCCTCGACATACGGCGCATATCGCGGGCGCACGAGATCTTCGACGAGATCGTCGGCTTTACGTTCGGGCACGAGCTCTCGCACCACTACCTGGGCCACACGGGCTGCGCGAGCGGGCAGCCGGCCCTCTTGCCCGCCATCGCCCAGCTCGATCAGCTCGCGTCGCAGGCGATCCCGCTCGTCAACCAACCGAACGAGATTGCGGCCGACCACGAAGGCTGCATCAACCTCCTCGACACGGGGCGCGCGCGATCGGCGTCCGCGTACCGTTGGACGGAAGAGGGGGCGTTCTGGCTCCTCGACTTCTTCGCGCGCCTCGATCGCGCCGCGGGCGCGAGCCCTTGGATGGGATTCTTGCGGACCCACCCGAACCCGGGCCTTCGCATTCCGCTCGTGCAGGCGGCCGCGGCCACGTGGCACTTCCAACACCCGGGCTGAGCGAGGCTACGCTCGGGCCGGTCCCCGTCACGCGCAGAGGCGCAGCATCGCGAAGACGACGACGCCCGTCACCGACACATAAAGCCAGACGGGGAACGTGTACCGCGAGAGCGCCCGATGTCGCGCGAACCGCCCCGACAGCGAGAAGAACAGACTGAGAAAGACCATCGGCAACGCGACCGCCGATAGGACGATGTGCGAAATCAAGATGAAGAAGTAGAGCGGCCGCACGATCCCCTGCCCCGCGAACTTCGTGTCGCCGTGCGCCGCGTGATAGACGATGTACGAAGCGAGAAAGAGCGCCGACGCGCCGAGGGCCACGAGGATGAGCCTCGAGTGGGCCACGATGTCCCGCCGGCGGATGGCGCGATACGCCATCACCAGGAAGGTCGCGCTCGTCGCGTTCAGGATCGCGTTGAGGGCTGGGAGCGACGACACCCACACCGGCTCGCTCACCGCCCGCCCGTGGCCATAAATGACGGTGAGGAGGAGCGCGAGCACGAGCGCGCTCGCCCCCACGATGAGGAGCGCCGCCCGCTTCGGACTCGTCTCCTTGAGGACCTCGAGCTGAAGGGGAACCCGCGTCGTCATTCGCGTTGGACGTATACCACGCGGCCCTCGGCCGCCCCGCTCGCCGGCACCGCAACCGGGAGGACACGAAGAGGACATGGTCCAGGTCGCGAGGCGCCCGTACGTTTTGTCCGTGGTGATCGCCCCCGCCGACCGCGTCCACGGCCATACCGACTACCGCCGGGCCGCAGAGGCATTGAAGGCCGCGGAGCGGGCGGCCGAGCGGGTCCCCTCGATCGCCGACCCGGTCATGTCGGCCGAGACGCTACGGCTCGCCATGAAGAACGTCGAAGCCGCCCGCCGCAGGGTCGCCGAGGTCGAGGCCGAGCTCCGGAGGATCCTCCTCGACGACGACGCGCAAGCGCGTTGAGAAGCGGTCCCGGTCCTCAGCGCGCGAGGCGCACGACTGGCCCGCACGAAGGGCGCAAACCCGCACGAAATATCTTCGAAATGGTAGTTTGCGGTCGCTCTCGCATGACCCACACGACGCGACGCGAGTCGCTCCAGATGGCGGCGCTTGCGGCCCTCGGCGCTTGCTATCGCGGCCCGATCCGGGCGACCGCGCCTCCCACCACGACGATGCCCGACGCTCCCGCGCCTGACCCGTGGGTGCTCTGGTACGAGGCGCCCGCGGCGACGTGGACCGAAGCGCTGCCGATCGGGTCCGGGCGCGTCGGAGCGATGGTGTTCGGTGGCACGGAGTCCGAGCGGCTGGCGCTGAACGAAGACACGCTCTGGGCCGGCGGTCCCTACGACCCGACCCACGCCGAGGCCCTCGCCGCGCTGCCCGAGATCCGGAAGCTCATCTTCGCCGGCCGCTACCGCGAGGCCCAGGACCTCGCCAAGAGCCGCATGATGGCGACGCCGCTGCGGCAAATGCCCTATCAAATGCCGTGCGACGTGTTGCTCTCGTTTCCCCTCGTCGCCCCCGTCACAGGCTACCGGCGCGAGCTCCGGCTCGGCACCGCGGTCGCACGCACGCGCTTCACGAGCGGAGGCGCCACGTTTGCCCGCGACGCATTCGCGTCCCCCGTGGACCACGTCGTGGCCTTGCGGCTCACGGCCGATCAACCCCGTCGCGTCGGCTTCGACCTGCGGCTCCGCACACCGCAAGCTGCGCAGACGGCCGCCGCCGCCTTCGACACCCTCGTCATGCACGGAAAGAACGGGAGCGCGTCGGGCATCGAGGGCGCTCTCGCCTTCGCCGTACGCGCGCAGGCCATCGCCACGGGAGGGACGACGTCCACCCGCGACGGCGTTCTCTCGGTGCGCGACGCCGACTCCGCCGTCCTCTTCGTCTCGGCGGCGACGAGCTACAAGAGCTTCCGCGACGTCTCCGGCGACGCGGGGGCGGCCGCGGAAGAGCGACTCGCGCGCGCCCGCCAGAAGGGTCCCGAGCGTCTCTTCGCGGACCACGTCGCCGAGCACCAACGCCTGTTCGAACGCGTCGGGATCGACCTCGGAGTGACCGACGCCGCGAACCTTCCGACCGACGAGCGCGTCCGCCGCTCGGGCGAGCTCGACGACCCGGCCCTCGCCGCCCTCTATTTCCAGTACGGCCGCTACCTCCTTCTCGGCTGCTCGCGCCCCGGTGGGCAGCCGGCCAACCTGCAAGGCCTCTGGAACGAATCACTCGACCCGCCGTGGGGCTGCAAATACACGATCAACATCAACACCGAGATGAACTACTGGCCCGCGGAGGCCGCGAACCTCGCCGAGTGCGTCGAGCCCCTCGCGGCCCTCATGAACGACCTCACGGAGACCGGCGCGCACACGGCGAAGGTCCACTACGGGGCGCGCGGTTGGGTCGCCCACCACAACACGGACCTCTGGCGCGCGGCGGCCCCCGTCGACGGGCCGCAGTGGGGTTTGTGGCCGACGGGCGGCGCGTGGCTCTCGATGACGCTGTGGGACCGCTACGACTACGGGCGCGACCGCGACGTCCTCGCCGCCATCTACCCGATTCTCCGCGGGGCGGCGGAGTTCTTCCTCGACACGCTCGTCGAAGAGCCGAGCCACCGCTGGCTCGTCACCTGCCCCTCGCTCTCGCCCGAGAACGTCCACCCGCACGGCACCAGCCTGTGCGCCGGGCCTTCGATGGACGGACAGATCCTGCGCGACCTCTTCGCGAACTGTATCGAGGCCGCGGAGACCCTCGGCATCGACGCGCCTCTGCGCGCCCAGCTGGCCGACGCGCGCGCCCGCCTACCGCCCCACCAGATCGGCGCCGCAGGGCAGCTCCAGGAGTGGCTCGAGGATTGGGACATGCAAGCGCCGGAGATCCACCACCGGCACGTCTCGCATCTCTACGCCCTTTTCCCGAGCAGCCAGATCACCGTCGAGGATACGCCCGCGCTCGCCGCCGCCGCGCGAAGGTCCCTCGAGATTCGCGGCGACGAGGCCACCGGTTGGGGCATCGCGTGGCGCTTGAACCTGTGGGCTCGTCTCGGCGAAGGCGATCACGCGCACCGCATCCTGCGGATGCTCCTCGGCCCCGAACGCACGTACCCGAACCTCTTCGACGCGCACCCGCCGTTCCAGATCGACGGGAACTTCGGCGGCGTGTCGGGCATCCTCGAGATGCTCGTCCAGAGCCACTCGGGCGTGGTCGCGCTCCTGCCCGCGTTGCCGTCGGCCTGGCGCACCGGATCCATCCGAGGCGTTCGCGCCCGCGGGGGCTTCGAGGTCGACGTCGCGTGGAAGGACGGCGCCCTCGACGCGGCTACGCTCCGCGGGGCGCCCGGTTCGGCGCGGCCGATCCGGTACAGAGGACAGACCGCACAAGCCGCCCTCGGACCTCGTGGCCAGGCGCGCGTGTGGCTCGAGGGCGGGACGCTCCGCGCGGAGGCGACGGCATGACGGCACGACCGCGGACGATGGGAACGTGGTGTCGGGTGGTGGCCTTCGCGATCGCATGCGCGGCCGCGAGCAACGGCTGCAAGCACGGTTCGGCCTCGGGCAGCGGCGACGCCGGCGCGGCTCGCCTCCGCATCGCGGTCGTCCCCAAAGGCACGACCCACGAGTTCTGGAAGAGCGTCCACGCCGGCGCCGTCAAGGCAGCGCGGGAGCTCGGCGTCGACGTCGTCTGGAAAGGCGCCCTCCGCGAGGACGACCTCAAAGGACAAATCGACGTGGTCCAGTCGTTCGTCGCCGAGGGCGTGAGTGGAATCGTCGTCGCGCCGCTCAGCGACAAGGGCTTGGTCGGCAGCGTCAAGGCCGCCACCGCCGCGGGTGTCCCCGTCGTCGTCTTCGACTCGAACCTCGCGAGCGACGAACAGGTCAGCTTCGTCGCGACCGACAACGAGGCCGCCGGCAAGATGGCCGCCACGGCGCTCGCCTCTCGGATCGGAGTCGCTGGAGCGCCCGGACGCGTCGTCGTCCTCCGCTACCAGGAGGGATCGGCGAGCACGAACCTGCGCGAGAAAGGCTTCCTCGACGCGGCCGGCGCGATGCCGGGGCTCAAGGTCGTGAGCGATACGCAGTACGGGGGCGCCACGACCGAGAGCGCCGAGAAGGCGAGCGAGAGCCTCCTTGCTGCCCAGAAGGCCGACGCCGGCGGCGTCCAAGGCGTCTTCGCGCCCAACGAGTCGACGACCTTCGGCATGCTCCTCGCTCTCCGAAAGCTCGGCCTCGCAGGCAAGGTGCACCTCGTCGGGTTCGATTCTTCGGAGAAGCTCGTGGCCGCGGTACGGTCCGGCGACATCGACGCCCTCGTCGTGCAGCGTCCTTTCGAGATGGGCTACCTCTCCGTCAAGACCATGGTCCTGCACCTTCAAGGACACCCCGTGGAGCGGCGGATGGACACCGGCTCGACCCTCGTCAGCCGCGACAACCTCGACGCGCCCGACGTCAAAGCCCTCGTGTCGCCGGACCTCGCGGCATGGCTGGCCGAATAGCCCGCGTTTCGCTCCGAGGTGTCCGCCTGTCCTTCGGTCCCACCCGGGCCCTCGCCGGTGTCGACCTCGAGGCGCACGTCGGCGAAGTCCACGCGGTCCTCGGCGAGAACGGCGCCGGCAAGAGCTCCCTCATGCGCGTCCTCGCAGGCGTCACCGTGCCTGACGCGGGCGCGATGGAGATCGACGGCGTCCCCTGGCGTCCACGCGGTCCGGCCGACGCCCGGGCCCGCGGCCTCGCCATGGTCCACCAGGAGCTCGCCCTCTGCCCGCACCTCGACGTCGCCGCCAATGTCATGCTCGGCATCGAGCCCACCCGCGCGGGCCTCCTCGACCCACGCGCGCTCGACCGCCTCGCCGGTGCAGCCGTCGTACGCGCCTTCGGCGATCGCTCCGTCGATCTGCGCGTGCCCGTCGCCGCCCTCTCGGTGGCCGAGCGCCAGCTCGTCGAGATCGCGCGCGCGCTCGCGACCGCCGAGGCTTCCGGGGGGCGACTCCGCGTCCTCGTCCTCGACGAGCCCACGAGCAGCCTCGGCGCCGCCGACGCGGATCGACTCCTCTCGCTCGTCGGCCAGCTCGCGGCCGCCGGCACCACGGTCCTCTACGTCACCCATGCCCTCGAAGAGGTCGCGCGCGCGGCCCATCGCTTCACCGTCCTTCGCGACGGCGCCACCGTCGGCCAGGGCGACGTGGCGGACACGCCGGCCGACGCTCTCGTGCGCATGATGGCAGGCAGGGACGTCGACAGCGCCTATCCCCGCTCCCACCGCACGCCGGGCGAAGTCGTCCTCTCCGCCCGTACGCTCGCGGGGGCCTCTCTCCCCGTCGACGCCACGTTCGAGCTTCGACGTGGCGAGATCCTCGGCGTGGCGGGCCTCGTCGGCAGCGGCCGCACCGAGCTCCTTCGGACCCTCTTCGGCCTCGACGCCGTGCGCAGCGGTGAGCTCCGCGTCGGGGCCCTCCTCGGCCCAGCTTCCCCGGCGCGCCGGTGGGCGCAGGGCGTCGGCTTCTCGAGCGAAGACCGCAAAGGCGAAGGCCTCGCGCTCTCGCTCTCGATCGCCGACAACCTCACCCTCTCGCGTCTCGGCCCGTCCGGCCCCGGCCTCCCCGGCCGCGCGCGGCGCGCCGCGTCCCGCTGGATCGCCGACCTCTCCATCAAGTCCACCGGACCCGACCAGCGCGTCGGCGAGCTCTCGGGCGGCAACCAGCAGAAGGTGCAGCTCGCCCGCCTCCTCCACCACGACGTCGACATCCTCCTCCTCGACGAGCCCACCCGGGGCATCGACGTCGCCAGCAAGGCCGAGATCGCCCGCCTCGCCGATACGCTCGCATCGCGCGGCAAGGCCATCCTGCTCGTCTCGAGCTTCTTGCCCGAGCTCCTCGGCGTCTCCGATCGCATCGCCGTCATGGTCCGCGGGCGCCTCGGCCCGGCCCACGACGCGCGCCTCTCGGACGCCGCCGGTCTCTTGCGCGAAGCGGTGGGCACGTGAGCCTCCCGTCGGCCGGGTGGCGCGCGAGGGTGGCGGCCGTCTCCCGGCGGCGTCTTGCGCCCATCGTCACGCTCGCCGTCACGTGGGCGGTCTTCTCGGCCCTCGCCCCCGACACGTTCATGCGCTGGACCATCGCGGCCACCATGATCCGGCAGACCTCCGTCGTCGCCCTCGGCGCGATCGGCGCGACCCTCGTCATCGTGAGCGGCGGCATCGACCTGTCCGTCGGGTCTTCGGTCGCCTTCACGACCGTGGTCGTCGCGGACCGCCTGCGCGCCGGCCACGGCCCGCTCGTGGCCTGCCTCGCGGGGGTCCTCGCGGCGACCGCCAGCGGCATCGCGTGCGGAGCCCTCGTCGGCCGCGCGCGCATCGCCCCCTTCATCGTCACGCTCGGCGCCATGAGTCTCCTCCGCGGCGCGGCCAAGGGCCTCGCCGACGAACAGAAGATCGACTGCGACCCCCGCGGCCTCGACACGCTCCTCACGCCCTCGAGCGGCTGGCCGCTCGTGCCGCCGGGCGTCTGGCTGGTCGGTGTCCTCGCCGTCTTCGCCGCGTTCGTCCTCCGCTATACGCGCTTCGGCCGCCACCTCTACGCGGTCGGCAGCAACGAGGCGACGGCGCTCGTCTGCGGCATCGACGTCCCGGGCGTCAAGGTCGCCGTCTACGCGATCGCCGGCGCCTTCGCGGGTCTGGCGGGCGTCCTCGAGTTCTCGACCCTCACCGTCGGCGACCCGACCGACTCCGTGGGCTTGGAGCTCGAGGTCATCGCCGCCGTCGTCATCGGCGGCGCCTCGCTCGCGGGGGGCGAAGGCACTGTCCTCGGGTCCCTCGTCGGCGCTTTGCTCATGGAAGTCATCCGGATGGGCTTCGTCCACGTCGGCGTCCACAACTGGGTCCAGGAGATGGCCACGGGCGCCATCATCCTCTTTGCCGCCGTCGCCGACCGGCTACACCGAAAGCCTCGCTGAGGCGCCGCGCCACGAGGCGACAACCGCGCCTCAGCGCCACAGTGGCGCTCGCACGACACGAGAGTACGCTTCGGGCATGCAAGTGATCCTGCACCTGGCGATCCTCTCGGTGACGATCATCGCGCTGTCGCGCCTCAACCCCGGGGTGCACATCAAAAATACGGGCGCCGCCATCGGCGTGGCCGTCGTATTCAGCGTGCTCAACTTCCTGCTGGGCTGGCTCATTCGTGCATTGCTGATCGTGCCCGCGTTCTTCACGTTCGGGCTGCTGTTTCTCTTCGTGCCCTTCATCGTCAACGGCGTGCTTCTCTGGCTGACCGACAAGGTGATGGACAGCTTCAAGATCGATTCGATTCGCGGTCTCCTCGTCTCCGCGTTCGTCATCACCGCCGTGAACGCCGTCCTGCAGGCCGCCTGGTTCGGCTCGGCCGTCAGCCGCATTCACTTCGTGTGAGAGCGCGAGAGCGCCGCCGAACCTACTTGCGTCGCGGAAACGCCGACGGCGGAAGAGGCGTCCGCGTCACTTCGGGCGCGGGCGTCGACACGCGCTGGGCCGGCGGGGGCGTCGACACGATCGACCGCGAGGCCGTACCGACGAGCGGCATCACCGAGTACACGTCTCGCTGACCTCGGTTGAGCGCGGGCATCGGGGAGAGCCGATGCGTCGTCGTGATGCCCTCGGTCTCGATCGGCGCGCGGTTGCTTCCCTCCACGAGGAGGTTCACGCGCGGCAGGAGGAACGTGAACGACGTCGAGCCCGATTCGAGCGTCTGCCGGATCATGACGGTCACGACGCGTCCGATGTGCGTCGTCGCGATGTGCACCGCGTCGCCCAGGAACTCTTTCGACGTCGTCTTGTCGAGATACGTTACGCGATGGCCGCGGCCGCTGCCCGGGAGCGTCGTTTGGTGCACGTAAAAGGCGACGTGCAAATTCCCGTGGAAGTCGCTCAGCTCGTACGTGTTCGGCTCGACAAAGTTGGACATGAGTCTGTCTGACGCCTGATAGAGACCCGATCCGTGGCCCCTGCTCGCGGCACCGTAAAAAGCGGGCGGGGGCGTGTCGATTGCAGGCGATTGCCGGCCATTGTCGGCGACGGGTCGGATGGGCATGGAGGTTCGGTAAGCATCGCCCGTGCCTTCTTCGCCGGGCGCGACGGGTACTCGCGGCATCACTCCCGGACGACCGTGAGCCTTTCGACGCCGATGCGAAGCTGCCGGCTCATCGGGCGGCGCTCGATGACGCCGACGGCGTCCCTCACGCCGGCCATCTCGAACTGCTTGCGAATGCGGAAGACGTCGATGTTCAGCTGGGGGGTCGACATGCGCGGATCGTGGGAGAGGTCTTCGTGGTCGATCCATCCGCAAGCCGCTTCGCCGTGCTCCTCCGCGCGGTCCGCCAGCCGCTGCCTGGCGAGAGTCACGAGCAGGAAGTGATGGGCGCGCGCGCCGAGGTCGATCGTGCGCCCGCCGACGTGCATCTGCACGTGCACCCGGGTCTCGTCGCGCGACACGGTAAAGACGAGATGGATATGGTGGAGCGTGAGCTCGGGCGGATCTTGGATTCTGACGGTTTCGGTCTCTTCCGTGAAGGAGAAGCGCCACGCGCGCCCGCCGCACTCGAAGACTTGCATGTTCGCGATCGGCACGACCGAGTGGTTCGACTCCTCGAGGAGCCAGCCGAGCTCCGCGCCCATGCCCGGCTTCGCGCTGTAGATCGTCACGGCCGGATCCTCCGGAGACGGGAGCGCGAGAAAGTCTCCTTCCATGACGACCGGGTCTCCCCCGTCGATCGGCACCGCCATGGCGCGGGGGTGCGCCGCGTCCACCATCTCCCAGGGATCGTCGAGGCTGCCGAACGCCATGCGCGCTCCCTTGGAGACCGAATGCCGCTCGCCGGCTTTGAGCCGTTCCCCGTTCAGCCATGTTCCGTTGCTGCTGCCGAGGTCCCGGAGCTCCCAGCGCCGCTGCGCCCATCGCAGCACCGCGTGCTGCGCGGACACGTACATCGGAGCGAGGCGGAGATTGCAGGTGAGGCCACGGCCGACGATATGGTTCGGCTCGAGGAGCCGAGTCGTTCCGGTGGAGAGGTGGCGTAAAGAGGCCATGGTTTCCGTCAGAGGCAGGTCGGACAGGGCACGCCCGCGCTGCATAGAAGGATCGCGTTCGCGACCCCCGCCCCGAGCGAGCCGTTCGATTGGGCGTCCAGCTCCGCGCCCGCGTCGGTGGTCTCCAAGCCGGCCTGCTCGATCGCCACGCAGTCGGCGCCGAGGGTGGCAGGTCCGGAGGCAGTGCACATCGAGGGGAACTCGAGCCCGCATATGCAGACGCTCGCGCCCACGCCGTCGTCGTAGCACTTCGACTGAAGCAGGCAGGCCAACGTATCCAGGCACAGTTGCGCCCTCGGGGCGCCTGCCTCGGGGCCCGCGGCGGCGACTTGTCCGACGAGCGACTCGCAGGTGGTTCCCAAGCATCCGTGTTGCTGCGCGCAGGCCAGGCACGCCATGTCGCGCGCGTTCACGATCAGCGTCTCGGTCGCGGAGAGTCCGCCGTCCGCGTCGGGGCTTTGCTGGGCGTCCGATTCGTCCGGCGCGTCCATCGCGTCGGGGCCGTCGAACGCACCCATGGCGTCGGGCTCCTCCGGCGCGTCCCGATCGACGCCGCCGTCGGACGAATCTTGGGGCTCGGCCGAGTCGGCCTCGAGCGGACCGCCATCGCCATCCGCCGCGGCATCCGCGTCCAGGCCTGCGTCGGCGTCCGAAACGGCGCCGCCCGCGTCGGGTCCTTGCACCGTAGCGTCGCCGGGCAAACCGGCTTCCGGCGAAGGGGTGACCCCGGTATCGCCGCCGCCTTCGGCGCCCCGCGGCGTGTCCGCGTCCGGCGATGCCACCTCGGGTGAATCGGTGTTCGAAGAACCGCAGGCCGCCGCGCCCCCGAGCCATCCACACCCGATGATGACGGCAGCCCCGAGCGTGCGGCGCGCGCGGCGTCGTTCGTCGTAGCCCATGTTCTCTCCGGTCACGGGGAACTCACGCCCACACGAAGCGAGGATCGTCCGGAGGCACGTTGCTCAAGCCGATCACGAACCGGCCGATGACGCCCTCGTCGGTCTCCTGCCAGACCTCGAGCAGAGTGCGCTTGCCATCGCTGCCGGCGGGCCAGACGATCTGAAGGACGCCTTGGACCTCGTCCTGGGCGACGACCTTCGCGTCGCTCGGGTATTTGCCCTTCGGGACATCTTCCTGCAGGAGGACTCCGGAAAAATATCCGTACTCGCCCCGGACCTTCGGACCGCGAACGACGGCGATGCCGAACTCCGGGGTCACGAAATCGAGGAACCCTTCGGTTTGCATCGCGCGTGCACGGACCCGAGACTCCGGATCGGGTCTCACTCCGAAGCCCAGCATGACCTCGCGCTGCCTTTCCGCGCGGAAGGCTCTCACCGCCAGGAGAGGCCCGGGCGCCGTCCCGGGAGGAGGAAGAATGTTGAAGGTGGGCGTGGAGGCCGTGACGGCCGGAACGTCGGACGGGGAGAGCGGATCGCAGTTGCCCTGGCAAATCGTAAAATTGGACGACGCGTACGCGTACACCTTGCCCACCGCGCACTCGTTGGCGGGGATGGCCCCCACCTGCGCGGCCGACGGCGTCCATACGTAGAGCACGCCTCCCGGTGGGCCGCCCGGCACGACGTTCGGCCCGAGGGCAGTCGAAACCGCCACACCGCCGGGCGTGAGGTCCGCCCCCATCGTCATCCCGGCCGTGTTGATCCCTACCCATTGAAAGTCGACGCTGCCTGCGCGACCGCAGGGGGGGTTCTCGGGTTGGACCGAGGCCACGCACTGGACGCTTGCGCTGAGAAGGATCGGCGTCCCGAGCTGACAGCTCGAGAGGCCCAGTTGATACACCGGCGGTTGTACCTGCAGGTAAGAACAGTTGTCCGTGAGGATGCCCATCGTTCGATTTCCTTTGTTCGGGTGGTGACCACTCGTGCAATTAGCGATACGGAACGAATAACGGAGAAAGGAGCGGCGCCGGCGCCGCCGAGGCCACGTAGTCCGCCGGAGGCGCGGGCCATGGATCCGGAAGACCGCTCGATGCCCATTGGTCCATCTCCTCGGCCATCGTGTTCAGCTGAACGATGTCTCCGGCGCCGCTCGACGCCGCCGAAAGCTCATATCCGTCCATCGCCGTGGTCGCGATGCACAGCCAAATCGGCGTGATGGCGGCGCCCGAATCGTCGCAATGCACCGGGACGGCGTTCGCAAGGCCGACCTGCGCGCTCTCGCCGCTCAGCTGCATGCTGTCCGTCTCGGCGAGCCTTTGGGTCGGATAGTTCTTCGTGTCTTGATAAACGCCGAAGCGATAGGTGGCACCGCCCGGCGGATAGGCGAAGTCGACGCCGACGCCCGATATCCATTCGCACACGGAGATATCGACTTCACTGCATAGGAGGGCGTTCGGTTGTACGTCGACCGGCATGTCCGAGGCCGGTCCGTAGGGCGGCCCCTGTCCTGCCTGCACGCAAACGCCGCCGAGGCAAAGGTTCGGCGTCGCGCACGGGACTTGGCAACGGGCGCCGTCGGTGTCGCCGCCACTTCCACTCGCCGCGTCGAGCCCGGCGTCGCAATCGGGCGCCACGCACGTCGCGACGCAGGCGTATTCGCGGCATACGGCGCCCTCGGCGCAATCCGAGCTCTGGACACACGAAACGGAGGCACCGCGGTCGAACCCGAGGAGGTCCCCGCAGCCGGCGATGGCCAGAAGCCCCACACCCCCGAGGGTGGCCACGCGAACGCGGCGCAGCGCCAGCTTCACGCGTCACCATCCCCTTCGAAGCGAAAGCCCGATCGCGGTGGCGCCCGCGATCGGCCGTGCCTCGACGTGAGCGGATTTCAAGGGATCCCACACCCAAAGAAGCGCAGCGCCGAGGAGCGCCCCCGCGCCCACCCCACCGAGCACCGTCGCGACGTCGGCCTGCGTCCACGCTCGGTCTTGCGCGGCGCGGGCCGCCGACGTGCAGAAGGCGGTGCAGCCCGCACCCTTGTACGTCGCGTAAGCCGAGACCGTGAGCGCCGTGGCCGCGAGGACCGAGACCCCACCCAGGACGCCCAGCCCGAGCTCCCACGTTCTTCGCGGACGCGACGGGGGCGCCTCGGCCTCGAGCTCCCTCGGTCGTCGTAAAACGACAGGGATCGCGACCTCCGGCTCGAGGAGCGGGACGGTCAGGACGGAGACGGCTTGGTCCTTCGCCTCGAAGGTCGTCGCCCAAAGGCGCTTGGCCGGCGCCGTGGCCTCGACGCGGTGGCTCCCTCTGTCGACCGGCATCGAGGCGTCGACCATCGGTTCCGGGAAGGGCTCGCCGTCCAGGGTGATACGCCGGTCGTCGGCGCTGAAACCCCGCTCGAGATGGAGAACGAGGCGGGGAAGCGTCGGCTGAATCTGCTCGGCCTCGCGCTCGGCGTCGACCGCCCAATCTTGCCTGCCGATGTTCCTCGCGTCGGCCGCGCCCCTCAAGAGCTCGCGCCACGCCGTGGCCATGCGGCCCATATGCTCCTCGCACGCGGCCATGTTGAGCATCGTCCCCGGCGCGTGGTCGATCTCGTAGCTCTTCTGGAAGTCCGCACGGGCCTCGCCGAAGTTGCCCGCCACGCGAGCCGCGTATCCGCGTTCGAACCAGCTCTGGGCGATCTCTTGGTCGGCCGGCGAGAGATCCGCGAGAGCGCCTCGTTCGACCACGAGCGCGGAAAGAAGCACGAGCGAAACTGCGCAACCTTTGGTCCCCATCGTGCGCCTGGCTTATCTCGGGCCGCTCGGAGGGGAGTACCCGGCGTAAGACGTACTCGCGGGCACGCTCGGAGGCGGGGGCCGCGCAACCATCGGGGTCGCCGCCTTTGGATGTGGCCGCGGCGCCGGCTTCACGTCCGTTTCCTGCCCTGCCGCGGGGAGCGGACGCGCGACGGTCGACGCCGCCGGCGCGGGCCCGACAGGAGCGGCAGACACCGACGGCATCGACACCGTCACGACAGCCGACGGATCGGGTGCCGGGACGGGCGCGGCGTGCCTCCATCGGGAGACGATCAGAACGGACCCCACGAACGCCAGGACGAGGCCGGCAAGAGTCCACCACGCGCCACGGATTCCTCTCGAGAGCGCCCTCCGCGTGCCCTTCCCCCCCGGCGACGAGACCGCCGTCGGTTCGACCGTCCACGGGACGCCATTGAGCGCATCGATCAGCTCCTGGACCGTCTCGTACCGATCCTCGCGGCGGGGGGCGAGGCAACGAAGAAGGACGGACTCGAGCTCGGGCGACACGTCGGGACGAAGAGCGCGCAGCCGCGGACGCACTCCAGACATGATCGTCGAGTGGAGGGCGACGAGAGACCCCGCGCGAAATGGCTGCTCGCCGCTCAAGAGCTCCCACAGCGTGACGCCGAGCGACCAGATGTCCGTCCTCCGGTCGACGCTGCGCGCCGACTCCATCTGCTCGGGCGACATATACGGAAACGAACCGAAGATCGCGCTCCGTTGGGTAGGCACGACCGCCGGCCCGCTCCTCTCGGGGGGAAGCGTGTCGGAGACGATGGCCTCCATCTTGGATATGCCGAAGTCGAGGACTTTGATCCTCGGCGGGCCGCCTTCTCGGTCGACCGCGAAGAGGTTCGCCGGTTTGACGTCGCGATGGATGATGCCCCGACGATGGGCCTCGTCGAGCGCGTCGCAGGCTTGAAGGACGAACTGGACCGCTTGCGCCACCGACGTGCTCTTGTGTTTTTTCGAGAGCCACTCGGCGAGGTCGCAGCCTTCGAGGTACTCCATGACGATGTACGGCGCGCCGTCGTCGAGCGTGTCGACCCCGTACACCCGGACGGCATGATCACTGGCGAGCTGCGCCGCCGAACGCGCCTCGACGAAGAAGCGCGCGACCGCGTTCGCGTCGCCGAGCGCATCGGGTTTCAAGAACTTGATCGCTACTTTGCGATCGAGGTTCACCTCGCGCGCCTCGACGACCGTGCCCATCGCGCCCGCGCCGATGACCCGCCCAATTCTGTATCTGCCGGCGACAAGTTTGCCCGCGTGCACTTCGATCGACAGCTTCGAGAGCTCCCCCGGTCCCCTCACGACCCGCTGGGACACAGGAGGATCCTCGCCCCGCGAAGGGTCGCGATTCGACCACTGGGTTTGATCCTCGTCAAGGAGAGGGGGCATCGACAGAAATCCTGCAAGCGGAGCGAAAGGGCCGCCGGTGGGTCCGAGACGGTCCGAGGTGGCGAGCGCGCCGTGCATGATGACTACCGACGGATAAGCCCGGGCACACTCGCAGACCATTGCACGCCATTGCAGCCCGATTGCAGACGTTGCAGCACTCCGGGTTCCCGCGTCATGCGCGGCTCGTCGAACGATTGGCGCGGCGTTAGGACACGCGCTTCACGGTCGTCGTTTCGGAGTGGAGCGGGGCCGGCGGGGCCTCCGCGGGAGCCGGAGTCATCTTGGGCGCCCAGTGGTCCAATTCTTCTTTGAGCCATCCTTCGACGGCGGGCTCGGCGGCGGATTGCCAGCGCGCTTGCATCGCATCGAAGAAGGACGCCGTCCACGGATTGCTTTCGGGATCGCGTTTCTCGGCGATCACGCGATAGAGAAATCGGCAGGTATTGGTGAACCGCAGAGCCGATCTCGGGTTGGGAGGGAGCCTGCGGAGGGCGCGTCCGAGTCCCTCTTTGAACGGCGTCGAATCGAGGCCCATCGGCGGCGCGCGACGAATCCTTCGGACTCTCCCCCAGTGGGCTCCGGCGAGCATCGCCATCACGACGAGAAAGACCACTCCGACGGTCCAACAACCGAACCAGAGCACGTTGTCGAGTTTGCGCTGCCGGGTGGGCGATTCGGCGGCAGGTTCCGTGGCAATGGCCGGCGGGTGGACCGGCAGATCCACCGGCGCGCGAGGCGACGTGTCGACCGCGACGGGAGCGGAGGGCACCGCGCCCGTCTTGCTCGCCGATGGGCCGCTCTGGGGGATCGTCGCCACGGTGGCCGCCGGAGTGGCGCTCGCGATCGACGCCGGAGCCGACGACCCCGACGACGCGACCTGCGCCGGAGCTCCCGTGTTGCCCCCCGAACCCTGCGCCACCGCCGCCGCGGGATTGATCAACTGGGCAATCGAGTCGAGCCACGTGGGGCCACCCAGCCGCTGCGCGCCGACGAGCAGCACCCCGAGCACGGCCGCCACCAAAGCCCACCACCAGGGCGGCAAGACGTTGTCCCGCAGCCACCGGAGCGGCTTCACTTCGTCGTGCCCGTCCGTCGAACGCTGGTCGAGCTCGACGTCACTCGGCGCGGGCGGCGGGACGTGCACGCCCAAGGTGATCATCTTCTCGAGGTAACGGGCGCCGAATCCGACGGCCTCGGCGGGGTCTTCTTTCCGCGCGACCTTGAGCATGGGCCGGTTCACGAGCTCGATGGCGCGCTGAATGGTGCGCGGCTCGAGGGCGAGCACGAAGAAGCCGGAGCCCGTATCCGCGAGCATGCTGAGCGTCTCGAGGGCGTCCGCGATCCGATCGGGCGGGCAGCGGTCCAGATCGTCGACGAACACGACGAGCTGCGTGTCCGGCGGCAGCCGCGTCATGACCTTCTGGAACTCGCTCGTGAAGTTCTGGACGAACGCGACGCGCTGCTCGGGGTTCTTCGTCGACAGGAGCTTCATCGGCTCGATCGAAAAGACGGTCATGAGAGGGACCAGCAGCTTTCGCCAGGCGCCGAGCCCGAGCAGCACGACCGTCCCCAGGACACCCGTCGAAGTCGCCGTCGAAGCGGCGGAGCGGAGGCACACCACCAGCACGATCGCAGCCGCCACCGCCACCAGCACGACCCGCAGGACCTCGATGAGGCTGGCGGTGCGAATCCTCTCCCAGACTACCGAGAAGCGCGTCAGCGCGTCGCTCTGGTCCGCGACGCGGTCGACGATGGCTTGGAGCAACGGGGGCGCGAGCTGGGGCTCGCGATGGAACCGCCAGGCGTTGAAGCATACGTCGATGTAGCGGCCCGTGGCCCTCAGCTCGCCGCGGAGCATCTGCATCACGGAGGACTTTCCGCTGCCCCACGGGCCGTAGAGGGCGACCGTCACCGGCGGCTTCGTCCCCGCGTTGTCGAGCATGTGCGTGAGCCCGCGGACGAGCGCCTGCTGCGCCTCGCTCCCCTGGGCGAGCGTCGTGCGCGGCGCGTCGGTGAGCATGACCTCGCGCACGCGGCCTTGCGCCGCTTTGCCCTCCGAGCCGGGAGCGCGGCGACGCGTCCACCAAGCGAGGACGAGGAGCCCGAACGCGATGCATGGGACCCCGACGAGAGCGACGGTCCTCCACGGCTTGGGCGGGGGCAGCGAGTAACGAAGGCCGTCCGGCTGCCGGAGGAGAAGCGACCCCCCTTCGCATCCCAAAGCGACGACTGGCCAGGGTGCGCCGGCCACGACGCGCCACCCGGCGCCTTCACGGGTCACGAGCGTGCCTTCGTTGATGCCGTACGTCGGGCCGCAGGCGACCGTGATGCTCGGGATGACCTCCTCGGTATGGAGAGTCGGCTCGAGAGGCTCTTGTTCCAGTTTCTCCTCGGCCCCCGCATTCCCCGATACCTCGACGTAGCCAAACGCACGATCCGTCGGTTCCTGGTCCGAGCGCAGCCACCGGACGACATCGCGCGGCGCGACGCGGGACGCGTAGTCGGCCGGCGACGCGATGGGACTCAGCGTTCCGGAGGCCGCGACGTCGCCCCGCCACAGCGACCGCAGCACATTGACGTGAGAGCCCGTGGAAAGAGCATGAAGAATGCCGCCGGCGACCAAAAGGACATCCCAACCCCCGTCACCGTCGACGTCCCCGATCGACGGTGGAGACTCGACGGCCTTATCGAAGGAGCGCGGGGTCCCCACGAGCTGAACCTTGTCGGATCCCGCGCCATAGGCGATTCCCAGGCCATCGAGACGGGCGAACAAATAGGGCTGCGCACGAGACGTGGGCAGCGCCGGGACGGGCGCGTCCACCTGTGGAACGAACGACGCAAGGTCCCTATCCACCGACGCGGTCGACTCCGCGATGGGCTCGGCCCGTTGACGGTCTATCCAGAAGGCGCCCGTCGAAGCCGGGGACCCGACACAACCAATCTCGATCCAGCGTCGCCCATTCCAGAGTGTCTTGTACGCTCCGACGACGAACTCCCCGCAATGCGCCTTCGCTTCTTCCGCGTCCTTCTCGGCGTGCAGCTCCCAGAGGAGGCGGCCCGTGCTGCCGTCGAGCGCGATCGCACGAAGCGTGGAGCCCACGTCGCAGTCGCCAACGCCCGCGGCGCCTGGTGGGCATCCCACCACGGCGACCGGGACGATCACATCCAGCTTCCCGTCGCCGCCGATGTCGACGAGCGCGGGCAGGCCCGGGCGCAATCCCGCCGGAAAGGGCGCTTGCTTCCAGACCGGAACGCCATCCAAACGCGTCTTTTCGACCACGCCCCCATACGTCCCGAACACGGCGAAGTCCCCGTCCAGGGCCACGCCGACCGCATCGGTATTGGCGCCCGCCCGCCCATCCGGCGTCGGACTCGGAATGATCCGGACCGTGCGATCGCTCGGGGGCGATGGGGCGTCGCGGCGTCCGTCGATGACGTGAAGGCCGTCCCGCGCGTCGTTCACGCCGGGCGCGCCGCGTGAAGCCACGACGACGAGCGACCCGCGCACCGCGATCTGCGTGGCCCCGTACGACGATGTGTCGCTCACGACCGAGCCGACGGGGACGGACCACATCTCGGGCCAAGCCTTCAGCGCCGTCTCCAGCGCGGCGCCGGTGGTCTCGTCCAAGGGCTGGTGGGCGACGACCGGCGCGGAAGAAGGGGCAGGCACCGGCGAACGCGCCGTCGCGGGGGCCACCGAAGAGGGTTTGCGTTTGCTCGGCGCGTTGTTGCCCGGCGGCGCGTTCCCCGCGGGGAGGTCTTCGCGCAACGACGCGGAGGGCGGGGCGTTGGCCGAGGAGGTCTGCGCTTCGGCGTTTGGGCCGACGGAGGCGAAGGCCAGGACCGCGACGATGAGGCAGAGCGACGCGAAGATCCGTCCCATCGGTTCTTTGATCGACGAGGAAAACGGCCCGGAGAAGCCGAGTCAATATCGGACGATTGCGGCGCCCGTGCGGCGCATGCCGACTTCCCCCTTGGCCCTCTTCGTGGCTCACCTCCGCAGACGTGGACGCCCTCGAGAGGCTCGAGAGGGTCGAGGGAAAGCGCTGAACGGCCTCGGAGCTACGTCGTCGTTCGAGGCCGCACTTGCTTCAGCACCTTCTTGATGAAGGTCTGCGTGCACGTCCCGTGCGTCCCCTCGTGCTCGGCGATCTCGCGAATGAGCCGTTCCTTCACCTCGGCCGTGACCGATTTACTCGCCTGCACCTCCGCCGCGAGCTTCGTCCCCTCGTGGGTCGTCGGGCCTTGCACCTTCGCGATGACTTGCGCCGTATTCGGCCCGCGGTGGTGCGAGGCCTTCGTCTTGGTCACGTCGTGGAAGCCGACGTTCTCCAGCCTTTTTCCCGAGCCGTGGCAGCTCGGGCACGTGGTCGTGAGCCCGAACGAGTTGCCGATGCGACGATCGCCCCCGCAAACGCCGCAGGTTTCGGCGAGGCCGCCTTGATTCGGACCGCTGCGCCGCTGCGTGGGATCGTCGTTCATCCACGAAGCTTACATCAGAGACACGAGGGCGGCCCGAATCACGCGCGGCGATCGCCAAAGAGCACTTCGTCGAGGCCAAGCGACGCATGACGGGAACCGCACGCTTCGCGGCCCGGTCTTCGAAGCGTCGATGACCGAATCACGAACGTTCCGAGATCGATCCCCCTCGCGATCATGACTGCCCATGATCCCCTCGATGACCGGACAACGAACGTTCCGAGATCGATCCCCCTCGCGATCATGACTGCCCATGATCGCCTCGATGACCGGACAACGAGCCTTTCGAGATCGGTCCCCCTCGCGATCTTCACCGCTCCGGATCGCTTCGATGATCGGCCGTCGAGACTTCCAGGATCGATCGCCCTCGCGATCATGACTGCCCCTGATCGCTTCGATGACCGGCCGGCGAGACTTCCAAGGTCGGTCCCCCTCGCGATCTTCACCGCTCCGGATCGCTTCGATGACCGGTCATCGAGACTTCCAAGACCGATCCCCCTCACGATCGTCACCGGCCATCGAGCCCACTCTCTCCGGGCCACGCGGTCGTCTCGGGCGGTCACACCACCCGCAAGCTTCGGCCGGCGAGGACCTCGTTGTGGCTGCCGGTCCGATACCCCTGCAGATCGAGCGTCACATAGGCGAACCCGAAGCGCTTGCCGGCTTCGACGACGGCGTCGCGCACGTCGAACGCGCGCGCGAGCTCGTCGCGGGCGACTTCGACGCGGGCGAGGCAGCGATCGCCGGAAGCGGCGCCCAGGGCGTGCCACCGGACGCGGACCTGGCGTAGGCCCAGGCGGCGGAGCTCGGCTTCGAGGCCGCCGATCTGGGCGAGGCGCTCGCTGGTGACCGACGTGCCGTACGGGATGCGGCTCGAGAGGCAGGCGCTCGCGGGCTTGTCCCAGGCGGCGACGCCGAGGATGTGGGCGCAGCGGCGGACGTCTTCTTTGTGGAAGCCGCACTCGACGAGGACGCTGCGGACGGCGGCGTTCTTGGCGGCGTCGAGGCCGGGGCGGTGATCGCCGAGGTCGTCGAGGTTGGTGCCGTTCGCGACGTGGGCGAGGCCCCACTCGACGCGCTTTTGCGCGGCAATTTCGTAGAGCTCGGTCTTGCAGTGAAAGCAGCGGTTGGGAGAGTTCTCGACGTACCCGGGGCGCTCGATTTCGTGCGACTCGACGAGCTCGTGCCGGGCGCCGATCTGCGCGGCGATGGAGACCGCCGCTTCTTTTTCGAAGGGGGCCAGGCTCGGGGAGACCGCCGTCATGCCGACAGCGCAGGGGCCGAGGGCGCGGTGGGCGGCGGCGAGGACGAGGGCGCTGTCGACGCCGCCCGAATAACAGACGAGGACCGAGCCCATTTCGCGCAGGGTCGCGAGGAGGCGCTCGAGCTGAGGGTCTTGCGTCGGGGCCACGTGGTGTGTGTAGCACCGCGGCACCCTTGAGGTCTTTGGGGGGCGCTCGTCGGCAAGCTCGGAACGGAGCGAGAGAACGGACGGGATCAGGACGAGGCTGGTTGTACGGCTTCGAAAAGCACTGCTAGGCTGTTCAGGTACAAGGAAGGTGAAGCCATGGCCGCTGCGCACGACTTCGAAGCCCTTTTGTCGCGAATCGGGGCGCGGATCGCTTCGGCCGACGCCCTCGGCGGACCGGGAAGCGCCTCGTCGAGGCACGCGCTCGGTCTGTCCTGGCCGGCGCTCGACGCCGTGCTGCCCGACGGGGGCCTGCCCGCCGGTGTGGTGGAGCTGTCGGCGCCACGAGCGCTCGGCGGATCGACGAGCGTGGCGCTGGCGGCGATGAGGGCGGGGCAGGCGCGAGGGTCGGCGGCGTGGTGCGCCTGGATCGATCCCGAGAAGACGCTGCACGGGCCCGGGGTGGCGGCGGCGGGCGTGGACCTCGATCGCATGCTGGTCGTGCGGCCGCCGCGCGCGCAGCTCCCCCGCGTCGCGGTGAAGGTCGTCGCGTCGGCGGCGTTCGAGGTGGTGGCGATCGACGTGGACGCGGTGCCGAAGGCGCGGGGCGTGTTCGCAGGGCCGCGCGAGCGAACGGGGGGCGGCACGCGCCGGCCCTGGCCTCCCGAGGTGCTGGTGCGGAAGCTGGCGCTCGCGGCGGAGTCGAGCGGGACGACGGTCCTCCTCTTGACGGACGGGACGCGCCCGCGCGCGATGCCGTGGCCGGTCGCGCTGCGGGTGGAGCTTTCGCGGCCGCGTCCGGGCGATCTTTGCGTGCGGGTCGCCAAGGACAAGCGAGGCCGAGTCGGCGCTCTTCGCACGATTCCGTTTTTGCCGCCTTCGCTCCACGCGCTCCACGCGACGGTGTGACGTTGGAACGCCGCATCGCTTGCGTCGCCCTCACGGAGGTGCGCGTCGAGATCGCGCGCGAGGGGCACGACACTCGGCCGCTCGCCGTCGTCGTGGCAAGGCCCGGAGGCTCGGTGCAGACCGAACGCCACGTGCTCGGGAACACGCGCATCGACTGCGTGTCGCGGGAGGCGGCGCGGCTCGGCGTGCAGGCGGGGTCCACGGTCGCCGCGGCGAAGGCGAAGCTCGCGGAGCTCCGGGTGCGGGTGGTCCCGGTCGGGGCCGTGCATACGGTGCTCGCCCGCCTCGCGGAGGCGGCGCTGGCGTTCGGACCGACGACGGCGTTCGACGCGTCGCGCGACGTCGTGTGGGTCGACGTGACGGGGTGCGCAGGGCTGCGCGGAGGGGAAGCGGGCCTCTTGCGCGCGCTCGCGGCGAAGGTCCGAGAGCTCGGGCACGCGTGCCGGGTGGCGGTGGCCGACGGGCCTCGCTTGGCGGCGGCCGTGGCGCGGTTTTCTCGATCCGATGCGGTGGTGGTGCCGGAGGGGAACGGGGCCGCCGCGGTCCGCGCGCTGCCGCTGGAAGCGCTGGAGCTCGACGAGCGGATGTCGACGTGGCTCGAAGACCTCGGCCTCTCGACGTGCGGGGACCTGCAGAAGCTCCCGCGCCGAGGGCTCGCGATGCGCCTCGGCGAACGCGGGCGCGACGTCCTCCCGCTGCTCGACGGGAGGGACGCGGCGCCGCTCGACCCATGGAGGCCGCCGGAGGTGCCCGAAGAGCGCGTGGAGCTCGAGTGGGGGGCGCACGCGATCGAAGCGCTGACGTTCGTGCACAAGACGTTGTGCGATCGACTCGCCGCGCGGTTGAACGGGCGCGCGCTGGCGGCGGCGCGCCTCGAGCTCGTGCTGTCGCTCGATCGCGCGCTCTGCGAGCACGACCACCGCGTCGCGCTGGCGATGGCGCTCCCTTCGCCGATGGCGCGCGCGGGGGAGCTCTTCGCGGTGGTGCAGGCGCGGGTCGAAGGGGTCACGCTCGCCGCCCCCGTGCTGGCGGTGACGTTGCGGGCCTCGGAGCTCGCGCGCGCCGTGGCGCAGCCGCTCGATTTGCTCGAGCCGGAACCGAAGGCACGGCGGGCGTTGCCGCTCCTCGCGGCGGAGCTCGGGGCGGAGCTCGGAGACGATACGGTCGGCACGCTGGCGCTCGTCGACACGTGGTCGGCCGTCGATCGCACGCGGCTCGTGCCGCTCGGAGGCGGGGGACGCGCGCCGGGCGGACGGAGCGTCCCGCGGGTCGCCGATGGGGCCAAGCCCGGGGGCTCGCTCGTGACGTCGGCGCTCGAGCCGTCCCGGATCGTCCACGCCCTCGAGGAGGTGTCGCGCGAAGCGCTCGCCGACGCGAAGCACCTCGTGCGCGTGGAGGGCCGCGCCTGGTGGCAGCGGCCGGTGACGACGCGGGCGGCGCGCGGCGTGATGACGTTCGAAGGCGCGGGCGTGGACGGGGCGGAGCGTCCTTGGCGGCACGATTGGTACGCGGCGTGGGTCGACGACTCGCTCGCGTGGCTCGAGCTGACCCGCCCGAACGACCGGCTCTTGCTCCGCGGCTGGCTGGATTGAAGTGCTCGTTTTTCCCGGCAGTGAGGCATTCCCACGATGTTCGTCGAGCTCTTCGCGCGCACGCATTTCTCATTTCTGCGCGGGGGATCGTCGCCGAG
The DNA here is from genome assembly GCA_036500865.1 of Polyangiaceae bacterium. Lineage (GTDB taxonomy): Bacteria > Myxococcota_A > Polyangia > Polyangiales > Polyangiaceae > Palsa-1150. Next base: position 274,729 of record DASYBG010000010.1, on the reverse strand, counting down.
GGCCGTCGTCGAGCGCGCCGCGAAGCTCGGATACGACGCCGTGGGGGTCGCCGACTGCGACGGCCTTTACGGGATGGTGCGCGCGCTCGAAGCGGCCGAAGAGATCGGGGTCCGGCTGGTCGTCGGGTGCGAGCTCGCGATCGACGACGCGGGGCTGTCGCGGGTGTGGCTGCACGTGGCGAACGGCGAGGGGTACGAGAACCTTTGCCGCATCCTCACCGAGAGCCACGAGCGGCACCCGAAGGGCACGGCGCGGAGGCCCGACGAAGGGGTGCCGCGCAACCAATTCGCCGGGCTGCCGTTGGCCCGGATCTGCGCCAGCGCGAAAGGGCTCTTCTGCGCGGCGCCGGCCGATCCGGGAGAAGGCTGCGGGGGGGACGTCGCGGCGCTGAGGGAGGCGTTCGGGGATCGCCTGTCGGTCGCCGTGTGGCGCCACTTCGACGGGGACGACGACGCGCGCGTGGCCCGCGCCGAAGCGCTCGGGGCGCGCCACGGGGTGCCTCTCTGCGCGACCAACCGCGTGCTCTTCGCCGCGCCGAGCGACAAGCCCGTCTTCGACGTGCTCGCGTGCATCCGGGAAGGGATGACGCTCGACGAGGCCGGGCGCGCGCTCCTCCCCAACGCCGAGGCGCACTTGAAGGCGCCGGCCGACGTGGGCCGCTCGTTCGCGCGGCATCCGGAGTGGCTCGCGCGGGCGCGCGAGGTCGCCGACGCCTGCCGCTTCTCGATGCGCGAGCTCCGATACAGGTTCCCGAGCGAGTTCGACGATGGCGGCGGAGGCGCGACGGCGGTCGCCGGAGAATCGCCCGACGGCAAGCTCCGTCGCCTCACCTACGAAGGCGCGCGACGGCGGTGGCCCGAGGGCATCGACGCGCGGATCGCGGCGCAGATCGAGAAGGAGCTCGCGCTCGTGGAGAAGCTCGCGGTCGCGCCTTACTTCCTGAGCGTCCAGTCGATCGTCGCCATCGCCCGCGCGAGGGACATCCTCTGCCAGGGCCGCGGCAGCGCGGCCAACAGCGCCGTCTGCTACTGCCTCGGCATCACCGCGGTCGATCCGTCCCGGAGCAGCCTCCTCTTCGAGCGTTTCCTCTCGCTCGAACGCCGCGAGCCGCCGGACATCGACGTCGACTTCGAGCACGAGCGGCGCGAAGAAGTCATCCAGGAGATCTACGCGCGCTACGGGCGGGACCGGGCGGCGATGGTGAGCGAGATAGTCTCGTATCGTGGCAAGAGCGCGCTGCGCGAGGTGGGCAAGGTGTTCGGGCTGTCGCTCGAGCAAGTGGATCGGCTCTCCTCGCTCGTGGCCTGGTGGGACCGGCTCGACGAGATCTCCGACGAGCGCATCGCGGCGTGCGGCTTCGACCCCGGCGACCCGCGGGTCCTGCAGGTGCTGACGGCGGCGCACGCCATCCAAGGGTTCCCGCGCCACCTCTCCATCCACGTGGGCGGGTTCGTGCTGAGCGCGGATCCGCTCGTGCGCGTCGCGCCGGTCGAGCCGGCGACGATGCGGGAACGCACGGTCATCCCGTGGGACAAGGACGACCTCGACACGCTCGGCTTCTTCAAGGTCGACGTGCTCGGTCTCGGGATGCTCACCGCGATCCGCAAGGCGCTCGCGCTCGCCGGCGTCGGAGGCGCGGGGGCGACGGCAATCGACCGGCTGGCGTGCGTCCCGCCCGAGGACCCGCGCGTCTACGACGCGCTCTGCGCGGCCGACACGGTCGGCGTCTTCCAGATCGAGAGCCGCGCGCAGATGGCGATGCTCCCGCGCCTCCGGCCGCGCAAATTCTACGATCTCGTCATCGAGGTCGCGATCGTGCGGCCCGGGCCCATCCAGGGCGGCATGGTCCACCCCTATCTGCGGCGGCGAACGGGGGAAGAAGCGGTGCGCATGCCGCACCCGAACCTCGCGCCGATCCTCGACCGCACCCTCGGCGTGCCGCTCTTCCAGGAGCAGGTGATGCAGCTCGCCATCGTCGGCGCCGGCTACTCGGGGGGAGACGCCGACCAGCTGCGGCGCGACATGGCGGCCTGGCGCAGGAACGGCCAGCTCGAACGGCACCGCGAGCGGCTCCTCGCGGGGTTCGCGAAAAGTGGCATCGACCGCGAGTTCGCGGAGCGCCTGTATCAGTCGATCGAAGGCTTCGGCGAGTACGGTTTCCCCGAGAGCCACGCCGCGAGCTTCGCCTTGCTCGTGTACGCGAGCTCGTGGCTGAAGGTGCATCATCCCGCGGCCTTCGCGGCGGGGCTCATCAACAGCCAGCCGATGGGGTTTTACTCTCCGGGCACGATCGTGAAGGACGCCGAGCGCCACGGGGTGGAGGTGCTGCCGGCGCGCGTCGACGCGAGCGATTGGGACTGCACGCTCGAAGGAGAAGACCGATCGATCGAGGGAGACCCTCCCGCGCTCCGCCTCGGGCTATGCCTGGTGCGCGGGCTCGGCGAGCCGGCGGGGCGGCGCATCGAAGCGGCGCGGAGGGCGAGCGCGTTGCAGGGCGTCGAGGACTTGGCGAAGCGCGCGCAGGTCGACAAACGCGAGCTCGATCTGTTGGCGCGCGCAGGGGCGCTCGCAGGCTTCGGGCTCGGACGAAGGGAGGCGATGTGGAAGGCGCACGAGCCGCGCGGGGGGCCGGAGGAAGACGACTTGTTCGCGGGGGTCGAGCCCGGCGTGCAGGCGGCGTCCGAGAACGATCGGCTCTCGCTGCCGGAGCTGTCCCGCGCGCAGCAGCTCGTGCTCGACTACCGCACGACGGGCGTGGCCGTGGGCGACCACGCGATGGACGTCGTGCGGCCCAAGCTCCCGAAGAGCTATCGGAGCGCGCGCGACCTCACGTCGATGTCGCACGGCGCGCGCGTGAGCACCGCGGGGCTGGTGATCTGTCGCCAGCGTCCGCAGACGGCGAGCGGCGTGGTGTTCGTGACGCTCGAGGACGAGACGGGCTTCATCAACCTCATCTTGTGGCCGAGGACGTTCGATCGCTGGCGGCACGTGGCGACGTCGAGCACGATGCTCGCGGTCCACGGCAAGATCGAGCGGGAGGGCGACGTGATTTACGTCGTCCCCGATCGCCTCGAGCGCATCGGCCTCTCCGGCGTCCCCTCGATGAGCCGCGACTTCCACTGACCCGGCGAGGCGCTCAGCGGCCGGCGGCGCCCAGGAAGCGACGGCCCATCGCCTGGCCAACCTGCCGGCTGGCGCCGGTCTCGGGGTCGAGGGTCGAGATCACGCCGTTGCAGTCCAGGATGTAAACGACCCCGCCGAGGGTCGCGAGGCCCCACGCGCAGACGTCGTTCATCGGGCCGACGATCGTGGGCCGCAGCGTGGCCACGTCGAACGACTCGAGCGAGAACGTGGACTCGTCGCTCGACTCGATCGGAACGAGCCACTGGCTGCCGAGGGTCGTCACGTCGCCCGCCGCCTTGTCGCCGGTGGGGAGAAGCGCGATCGGCGCGGACGCCCCCGTCGTCGGGTCGACGCGAAAGAGGCTCGCCGCGTCGCTCGTGGCGAGAAGGCTCCCGTCGGCCGCCGCGCCGAGGCCGTTGTACTGATGGAGCGGGATGATCGGCGCGACGGTCGTGTACGCCGCGGTGGCGCGATCGACGCGGTAAAGGTTGTAGCTCTCGGTGGCGTAGAGCACCCCAGTCCCGGCGAGCGCGACCTCCGTGATCAACGGGGCGGGCAAGCCGACGTCGAACGTCTGGCCGGAAGGAACGCTCGTCTCGTAAAGATGGTTGTCGAAGCCCACGCCGTAGACGAACGCGCCGCAATCGTGAATGGGCGAGCAGAGCTCGGTGGCGGGGCAAAGCGCGTCTTCGGGGGAATGGACGCAGGCCTTGTTGGTCTCCGAGCACGTGTCCTGCGTGCACGAGACGCCGTCGTCGCAATTGCGCGGCCCCGTGACGCAACCTCCGTCGGTGTCGCAACTCCCGACGAGGCAATACGCGCCAGTGACGCAATCGGAGTCGCTCGTACACGACGGAGGGAGGGGCGGAGCGGCCTCGGGCGCGGCGTCGACGCCCGCGTCGCCCGCGGCCGAAGCGAGGCCGAAGATCTCGGAGCGGCTGCCGCACGAGCTGCATACGATGCACAAGCCGCACGAGAAGACCCCCGCGACCGGCCACGCAAACGCAAACGCACCCGACAAGTGCATGGGAAGACGCCCTAGCGCGGAGAGCGCCCGCACGCTAAGACGAATCGTGCGCGTCGTTCACGCCGGGTGCATCGGGGCGGTTCTTTGGGTGGCGGGCGCGGGCGCCTGCGGGGGCATCGCGGACGGGGGCGCGGCAGGCGGCGACTCCACGTCGACTTCGAGCGACGCCGGCCAGGGCGCCGCGCGACGCGAGGGCGGAACGGCGAACGGCGGCGACGGTGGCCCCATCTCTTGCAGCGGCGGCGTTTGCCCTTCGCCGGCCGACGTGTCCGCGTTCGTCGCGACGTGGAAGCCGCCGCGGACCATCCAGCCCGGCGCTTGCTCGGCGGCGCTCATCTCCGCGTTCTACGAGGGCTGCATCGCGGCCGGCGGCGGCGGGGACTGCACGGCGTTCGGGCCGGGCGGCGACGCGGCCCACCAAGCGTGCGCCGCCTGTCTCACGTCCCCCTTCGCCAACGCGACGTGGGGCCCGATCGTGACGAGCGCCAACATCCTCGAGACCAACGAGTCGGGCTGCATCGCCCTGCTCGACCCGAGCGCGATCGACTGCGCCAAGGCCGTCCAGGCGCTCGACGAGTGCGAGCACGCCGCGTGCGATCCCGTGTGCCACGCCGGGACCGACGCGACGTTCGACCAATGGGTGCAGTGCAGCTCGGCGGCGAACGGATGCGGGTGCGCCCCCGAGCTCGCGGCGACGGCGTGCGTTCAAGGGATCGCCGCCGGCACCGGGCCGGCCGCGCGCTGCCTCGTCGGGCAAACGTTCCAGGACTTGTTCGAAGTCACGGCGACGGCCTTCTGCGGCGACTAGCGCCGCGCGGCCCACCAAAGCTGGTGGACTCGTCGTCCGCTATCTCCCCTTGCGCGGCACGAGCGACGGCGGGGCTCCGCGTTCGAGCTGCACGAGCCCCGCGACCTCGTGGGCTCTCCCGGCGAGGCGCGGCTTCGGTCGAACGGCCACCCCGAGGCGCGCGCTCGCGAGGAGGGCGATGTCGAAGACGTTGTCGCCGAACGCGGCGTACGCGACGTGGCCTTCGCCCGCCCGCATCCGGAGGCGGCTCACCTTCCCCGCCGCGTACGGGATCGGCCGGTCCACCTCGGGCAGCATCACGTCGCCCTCGTAAAGGGGCCGCGCCGCCACGACGTCTTCCTCTCCGAAGCCCATCAGCGCCCCCACCTCGGCGACGACGTCGAACGGCGACGCGCTGACGAGGATGACGCGGATGCCCGCCGCCCGGGCCCGCTCGAGCACTTGCACGACCTCCGCTTGCCAGCGCGACGCGAGGTCGGCTCCCGCCACGACCTCCGCCGCGAAGGCGCGGGCGTCGTTCCGGCGCCACCCGGCGAAGCACCACGTCATGATTTCGCAGATGCGCTCTTCGGGAAAACCGCCGGCAAGGTACGCAGAATAGAGCTCGCGCGCGATGTCGGGGCCGGTGCCGGCATCGGACAGGTGATGGTCGCGGGCTTCGCGGCCCAACGCCTCGAGGGCGGCGGGCAGCACCGGACCGCGCCGCAAGAAGCCATGGAACAGGTCCTCCCCCACATCGCCGCTCCACAACGTGCCGTCGCCGTCGGTGGCGAGGATGCCGCCGGGTTCTTCTCGAGCCAGCGCTTCGATGCGCGCCCACACGCGATCCGGGCTCCAGTGCTCCACGCGAGAAGCATATCGGATCGCAGGGGCAGCCGGTTCGAGTAGGCTCGCGCGCCGAGCCGCCCAGGGCGGCGGCGTTTGACCAGAGGAAGGATCGAGACGATGCGGACGAGGAAGCCGACGACGGGCGCCGTGGGGGGTGTGGGGGTGCTTCTCGGCATGCTGGCAGGGATGGCTCCGGCCGTCGCGAACGCGCAGTCCACGGGACCCGCGGGGGCGCCTGCCGTTCCGGCTACATCACCGCCCCCATCGGCCACGCCGGCCGCACCGCCTACGACCGCCGCCGCCCCGAACAACCCGTCCGCCGCGGCCGCAAACAACGACGACACCGCACCGCTCCCCGTCCCCGCCGAGTTCGTGAAGGTGCAGCCCGGCGGGCTCACGGCCGAACAGGCCGGGACGCGCGCGGGGGCGACGAGCTGGAACGCGAGGGCCTCGATGGAGAGCCTGCGCGCGGCGTCGGCCCGGGCGAACGAGGCGTGGGCTTCGTACCTGCCGCGACTCTCCGGGGTCGCCAAGTACACGCGCCTGAGCAACTTCACCCCGCCGAGCCTCGGCACCATCGTCGCCACGACGGACACCACCGGCACGTCACCGGTGCCGCCGGCGTCCCTCATCGCGGTTCCGTTCTCGTTCCCCCTCGTCCTCGACAACTGGCTCTTCCAGGGGACGATCACGGTCCCCATCAGCGACTACTTCCTGAAGATCGACCAGAACTACACCGCCGCGACGCAGTCCGAAGAAGCCGCGCGCTGGGACGTCGTGTCGAGCCGGGCGGGCTCCGACTCGAACGGGAGGGTCGCGTACTACACGTGGCTCCGCTCGCGCGCGGCGATCCTCGTCCAGATCCAGCAGCTCAACACCCAGCGGACCCACCTCCGCGACGCGCGCAATCAGTTCTCGGTCGGCAACGCCTCGAAGGCCGACGTGCTCCGCGCCGAGACCGCGGTGGCCTCCGCGGAGGTCGCCCTCGAGCAGGCGAAGAACCAGGCCGAGCTCGCGGAGAAGCAGTTGCGGGTCGCCGTGCACGCGAGGGAGACCGAGGTGCTCGCGCCCGGAGAGGACCTCGACTCGCCCCTCGATCCCGTCCAGGGCAACGTGAAGACGCTCACGGCCGAAGCCCTCGCGTCGCGCCCCGAGATCAAGAGCGCCGACGCGAACGCCGCTTCCGCGCGAAAGAGCTCCGAGTCGGCGAAGGCCAGCCGCTATCCGGCGCTCAGCGCGTTCGCCGACGGCACGGTCGCGAACCCCAACCCCCGCTACTTCCCGCCCGCCAACGCGTGGTTTCCCACGTGGGACGTCGGCGCGCAGGTGACGTGGTCGCCCAACGACATCCTGACGGCCAACGGCGCCGTCGACGAGAACGAGGCGCGGGCCGCCAACATCGAGGCGAACAAGGAGAACGTGCGGGACGGGATCGACGTCGAAGTGACCCAGCAGTGGGAGGCCGTCCACCAGGCCGACTTCTCGATCCAGGCCGGGGCCCGCGAGGTCGCGAGCGCCGAAGAGGCGTACCGCGTCGCGCGCGAGCTCTTCAACAACGGGCGCGGCACGTCGACGACGCTGACCGACGCCGAGAACGACCTCACGCGGGCGCGCTTCGATCTCCTGAACGCGAAGACCGACGCGCGCATTGCCCGGATCCGCCTCGCGCACGCCGTGGGGCGCGACGCGAAGCCCTCTCAAGGCGCTCCGTAAGCAACCGATTCGAGCATTCATCGGATCAGGGCGCACATCGGGCAACCCCGCGCACGCGCGCGCAAACGCGTAGATGTCGGTGTGTGCCCGAGCAGGGTGCCGGCGCAAATGGGATGATGCAAGCGCGACTCTGTTAGCGTTCACTGTGGAGGGTCGCATGCCCACGCGCATCGGAACGGGAGCCGCCTCGCACTCGATCGCAAGGACGGCCGTCGCGAAGGCGGTGCAGACGGCCCGCGCGCGGATCGGAGACGCGAAGGCGACCTACGGTCTTCTCTTCGCGTCGCCCGACGTCGACCTCGGCGAGGCGTTGACGAGCGCGCAGGAGGCGTCGGGCGCGACGATGGTGGGGTGCTCGACGGCGGGGGAGATCACGGAGCGCGGGGTCGCGCACGGCGGGGTCGCCGTGATGCTGGTGGCGTCCGATGCGACGACGCAGGTGGAGTTCGCGCGCTCCGTCAAAGGCGACTCGGACGCGGCGGTGCGCTCCCTCGGCATCAACCTCCTTCAATTGAAGAAGTCGGCCTCCGCAAAGGAGCACCGGCACCTGACGACGGTCCTCTTGACCGACGGGCTGGCGGGCTTCGGCGAGCGCCTCGTGCACGACCTCTACGAGGCGCGGGTGCAGAGCGGGATGCAAATCGTGGGCGGCGCCGCGGGCGACGAGGGCCGCTTCGCGGCGACGCCGGTCGGAGCGAAGGGCGAGGCGCAGACGAACGCGGCGGCCGCGCTCCACGTGTTCAGCGCGTCGCCGTGGGGGGTGGGCGTCGACCACGGGCTCCGGCCGACGACGAAGCAAATGCGCGTGACGCGCGCCGAGGCGAACGTAGTGTTCGAGATCGACGGGCAGCCCGCGTTCTCGGTGTACGAGAAGCACGCCGCCGAGCGGGGCGTGCGCCTGACGCGCGAGAACGCCAGCCCGTACCTCATCGCGAACGAGCTCGGCATCCACTTCTTCGAGCGCATCGGGAGGGCCCGCGCGCCGCTCTCGGTGGGGCCGGATGGATCGCTCATTTGCGCGGCCGAGATCCCGCGGGGGTCGATGGTGAGCATCCTCGACGGCGATCCCGACAGCATGGTGCGGGCCGCGCGCACGGCGGCCGAGCAAGCCAGGGCCAACCTCCACGGCGTCGGCGTCGCGGGCGTCCTTCTGTTCGACTGCGTGTGCCGCGGCATGATCCTCAAAGACGCGTTCCAGCGCGAGATCGACGCCGTCCGCGCGGTGTTCCCCGACACGCCCATCGCCGGCTTCCTGACGTACGGCGAGATCGCCCGCAGCCACGAGCGGCTCGACGGATGGCACAACGCCACGGCGGTGGTGGCGGCGATCCCCGCGTAGTTTCGGTCACAGGGTCTGCAGCGCGCAGCCCATCGTCTTGCTCTCAGCGAGTCGCGGCTCCCGTCCACCCAAGAGATGCCCGTCGGCAACCTTGCCTCCCGGATCGATGAAAATGGGAACGCGAAGGCTGGGCCTCATGACCACGACCGAATGATCGTGAGGATGAGGCCAGCGGCGGCCAGCTGATTGCTCGCGGTCGAACTCAGAGGCGGATTGGCAAAAAGACCCACGACCAGCCTCCATTCGTCGGTCACGGGGTAAAGAAGAGTCCATGTCACGGTCGTCTGTCGTGTCGAGCTGAAGGGCACGGCGTTGCCCCTGTTGTCCTTCGCATTCGGCTCGAACTCGTAAGAGACCGCGAGGGCAAGCGCCACGTCGTTCGGGAATGTATACGCCCCGGCGGCGAGCAGTGTCGTCTGCGTGCCGAGCGTTTCGCCGAAGCGCGGCGCGCGTTGGGCCACGATTCCAGTGGCGTTCACGAACCAAGGGCCGAAGGTCTGCTCGAGCGCGATCGCCACGTTCCCTTGAAGAGCGCCGATGCCCGTCGCGTCGACGGCGAGCGGCGCGGTCGAAGTCTCCGCCGGAGTGCCCGTCGGAAACGTGACACCTGCCAGGATGGCTATTCCGGGGACGAGGCGTGACTCTCCCGCCGTCAAAAAATCGTAACGCGCGCTCAGGTTGATGTCCCCGATCCCGCCGCCGACGTGCGAGCCGTCGGGCAGCGTCGCTCGCTCCGTCTCCTGCAGTGGCACGAGGACCGCGAGCTGCCCACGGCGCAGCACGCGCACGGCGCCGAAGATGTCCTGCTCGAAGTCGTATTCGGACGTGGAAGGCGCGGCGCCGATGTACCTCCCATCGACGTCGTAGGACCCGAACACCGAGGCTGTACGCGTCTGGATGCCGACGAGCGCTTGCTCGTGGAGTTCGAGGCGTCCCGGCGTCACCGCACTGCCGCCCGCGCAACAAGCTTGGGCCCGCGCCGTCGACGGTACGGCGCACGCCAGGAGGGCCGCCAGCCCCGCCGCGCTACGGAACATTGTAACCAGGCGCCACGTAGTCCGCCGTCGGGCCGGAGAAGGATGTCTGGAGTGCCCAGTATCCCGCCATGAACAGATCGACGTCGGTGACGAGATACTTTCCTCCACCCTCCGCGGTCACGACCGGCGTGAGGGATGTGCCGTGACCGTGCGCGGGCATCCACGGCACCATCGTCACGGTCAAGCCGTCCACCGGCGACCCGTCGCTCGTGTTCGTCACGCTGAGTGCGACGGCGATGGTCCCTTGCCAGGGCGGGTCGGGCGATGCGCGCACTGCCACGCGCAGCGCATCGTTCATGCCGGTCTCGACCATGTCCGGCTGGGCGGCGAAGGAGAGCGTCTGCTGCGCGGACCCCTGACTCGAGCAGCTCGTGGCGGTCAGGAGCCCCGCCAGGGCGACGAACGACCTGAGGGCGGCACGCTCGCCCGGCAAACATCCGTGCGAAGGTCGCCGGCCAGCGGCCGACACCAATTGCCTGAATTGATACATGAGGACGATTCCCTCTTTCGGAGCACGATTGGTCAATTGTTCGGCGAACCGCAGACCGGCCGCCTAAAAAAGGAGGGTCCGCGCCGCACTCGTGAGTTGGGGACTGCCGCCGGCGGCATCAGGCGCGCAAGCGACCGCGATGAGCACCGATCCCAGACGCAGAAGACCTTTGGCCCGTCCGTGGTTTACGTCCACGCGCATTCCAGAACGCGCCGCTCAACCCGGGAGTCCGAGAAGAAGTTGGGGCGTCGCCAGGATGCCCGCGACCGAGGGGTCTACGACCGTGCGCGTCTAGGCGGGGGCGTCGGCGGAGTAACGAACACTTCGTCCGCGCTGTCCATCATCGTCGGCAGGGACAAGCGCGTGAACTCGGAGCGGATCACGCGGAGCACCGGGGGTGTGGCCACGAATGGGGGCAGGCTGGCGCCGAAGAACGAGTCCTCGTCGTGGCAGCGCCCTCGCACGGTCGCGATGCGGCTCCGAAGGTCCGCGCGGTGCTCACAAATGGGACAGCCGCACGAGTGCTGGGCGCTTCGCTCGCACGCGCAGACGTGCTGTCCGGCATCGGCCATCCAGTGCGCGAAAGCGGGCAACCCGCCGGGGCTTGCGAGCGGCAAAGCCAGTAGGACCAGCCAGACGCGGGTCCAGGCCGTCCAGCGCCGCAGCTCCATGCCCAAACCATAGTGTTCGAGATCGCCAGGGTCAAACGTGTGCCGCGCGACAGTCCGCTTCATCCCCATCCCACTGCTCGTTCGAGCGAGCATTCCGGAGAAGCGTCATGGGCCGCATCCTTACCAGTCGTGCATCGAGAAACACCGCCGACCAGAAAATGATGGACGGAATCAGCAAATACCTCTCTCAACTGGCGGCCCTGCCCGTCGGGAACACATCGTACACGTCCGCTCAGCTCATTCAGCTCTATCAAGACTGCCTCGCTGCCGCGGCAGGGTCGTCGCGGCAGCTTTGCGTGAACGGGCGAAGACCGCGGAGTATGCTCGCGCCCGCCGTGAACGATCGACTCACCTCCGACTTGGCCTCGCTGCGCATCGACCGCGGCGCGCCCCCTCCCCTGCCCCGCACGGGTCGAATCCTGCGGTGGCTGGGGTCGCTCGGGGCGGTCGCCGTGGTCGTCGTCGCGGCGTGGCGCGTCGCGCTTCCCCTCCTCGAATCGAAGATTTTCAAAACCGAAGTCGACGTCACCGAGATCGCCCTCGTGTCTCCCGCCCAGGCGCAGGTCGAGCTCACGTCGACCGGGTACGTCGTGCCCCAGGTGGAGGTCGACGTGTCGTCGAAGCTCGTCGGCCGCGTGCAGACCGCGAACATCCAGGAGGGCTCCCGGGTCAAGGCCGGGCAGGTGGTGTTCGAGCTCGACGCGAGCGACCAGCGCGTCCTCGTATCGAGCGCCCAAGCGCGCGTGGCGGCGGCGAAGGCCCGCGCGGCGACGGCGCGCGCGCAGCTCGCCGAGATCGTGCTGCAGCGTGATCGCGAGCGGCGGCTCGCCGAGACGGGCGCGATCGCGACGGCGACCGCCGACGACCTGGCGGCCCGCGCCAAGTCGCTCGAGGAGCAGGTGAACGCGACCGACGCCGACGTGCGCGCATCCGAGTCCGAAGTGAACGCCCTCTCGACGAACCTGACCAACACGACGATCCGCGCCCCCATCGACGGGGTGGTCGTCACGAAGCCGCTCCACGTCGGCGACGTCGTCACCCCGGGGACGCCCATGGCCCGCGTCGCGGACTTCGCGTCCATCGTCGTCGAGACCGACGTGCCCGAGGCGAGGCTCGGCCGGGTGCGCCCCGGAGGGCCCTGCGAGATCGTGCTCGACGCATATCCCGACAAGCGGTGGCGGGGGATCGTCGTCGAGATGAGCCCTCAGCTCAATCGCGCCAAGGCGACGGCCACGGTGAAGGTGCGCTTCGTCGACCGCGACGACACGGTCTTGCCGGAGATGGCGGCGCGCGTCTCCTTCCTCGACGCTCCGCTCGACGAGCGCGCGCTCGCCCAGCCTCCGAAGAAGGTCGTCCCGGGCGCCGCCATCGCCGAGCGGGCGGGGGCGAAGGTCGTGTTCGTCCTCGACGAAGGACGCGTGCGGATGGTCCCCATCGTGCTCGGGCCGGCCTTCGGCGGTGGATACGAGCTCGTGGACGGGCCGGCGCCGGGGACGAAGGTCGTGAGCGGACCCGCGAGCTCGCTCGGCGACGGGCAGTCGATCAAAGAGAGGAGCCCCGGATGACGGACGCGGACAAGAGCGAGGGAAAGCCGGCCATCGTGAAGCTCGCCGCGGTCTCGAAGACGTACACGCGGGGCGACGAGGCGGTGAAGGTGCTCGAGGCGCTGGACTTCGAGGTCCCCGAAGGTTCCTACGAGGCGCTCATGGGGCCGTCGGGGTCGGGCAAGACAACGCTCCTCAACCTCATCGCGGGGCTGGATCGGCCGACGTCGGGGAGCGTCGAGGTCGCCGGCAAGCGGCTGGAAGGAATGGCCGAGGGCCCGCTCGCCAAGTGGCGGTCGAGCACGATCGGCTTCGTCTTCCAGTCGTACAACCTTCTGCCTGTGCTGACCGCGATCGAGAATGTCGAGCTGCCGCTCCTCTTGACGAGCCTGAACGCGGCCGAGAGAAAGAAGCGATCCCAGACGGCGCTGCGCATCGTCGGCCTCGAAGACCGGACGCAACATTACCCCCGCCAGCTCTCGGGCGGACAGGAGCAGCGGGTCGCGATCGCGCGGGCGATCGTGAACGACCCGACGATCATCGTCGCCGACGAGCCGACGGGCGACCTCGATCGCAAGAGCGCCGACGACGTGCTCGCGCTCCTCGAGCGGCTCAACACCGAGCTCGGGAAGACCATCTTGATGGTGACGCACGACCCCGCCGCCGCCGAGCGCGCGAAGATCATCCGCCGGCTCGACAAGGGAAGGCTCGCGTCGTGACGTTCGCATCGCTGGCGGTGCGGAACCTCGCGCGAAACAAGTTCCGCGTCGGGCTCACGGTCGCGGGGGTGGCGGTGGCCATCTTGGCGTTCCTGCTGCTTCGGACGGTGACGTGGGCGTGGGCGAGCGGCGCCGACTGGGCGGCGAAAGATCGCGTCGTGACCCGCCACAAGGTCACGTTCGTGATGACGCTGCCCAAGCGGTACGTCGACGAGGTCGCGCAGTCCCCGCACGTGAAGACGGTCACCTGGGCGAACTGGTTCGGCGCGAAGGACCCGAAGCACGACAGCGAATTTTTCGGCACCCTCGCCGTCGACCCGGAGACGTACTTCGTCGTCTACGACGAGATGAAGGTCCCCGCCGACGCCCTCGAGACGTGGAAGCACGACCGGCAGGGCGCGATCGTCGGCAACGTATTGGCCAAGAAGCTCGGCTGGAGCGTGGGCGACAAGGTCACGCTCCAGAGCGGCATCTACCCCGGAGACTGGCAGTTCACGATCGACGGGATCTACGACGCGACCGCGAAGTCGGTCGACCGCTCCACGGTCCTCTTTCACTGGAGCTACTTGAACGACTCTCTTCCGCCGGCCCGACGCGACAACGTGGGCTGGATCGTGAGCCGGATCGACGAGCCGCGGGCGGCGGCCAGCGTCGGCGTCGCGCTCGACAAGCACTTCGACGACCGGGAGACGCCGACGCTCTCCCAGGACGAAGGTACGTTCAACAAGTCATTTTTGGCGATGTTCTCGGCCGTGTTGAAGGCGATGGACCTCGTCTCGGCGGTCATCCTCGTCATCATGACGCTCATCCTCGGCAACACCATCGCCATGGGCGTACGGGAGCGCACGGCGGAGTACGGCGTGCTCCGCGCCATCGGGTTTTTGCCCTGGCACATCGCGGTGTGGATCGTGGGAGAGGCGCTCGTGATGGGCCTCCTCGGCGGACTCGTGGGCCTGGCGATCGCGTGGCCGTTCATCAACCTCGGTGTCGGGCGCTTCATCGAGGAGAACATGGGGTCCTTCTTCCCTTACTTCCGGCTGGAGACGGCCAACATCGCGCTCGGCATCGCGCTCGCCGCGCTCCTCGGCGCCGCCGCCGCCGCGATTCCGGCCTTGCGGGCGTCGAAGCTCCGCGTCATCGACGCTCTCCGCCGGGTAGCCTGAGAAGCTCGGAGCAAGACGACCCATGATCCCCGTCCGTTACAACGTGAGGAGCCTGGCGGTGCGCAAGGCGACCACGGTCGCGACCGCGCTCGGCATCGCGCTCGTCGTGTTCGTTCTGGCGTCCTCGCTGATGCTCTCGGCGGGCATCAAGAAGACCCTCGGCAACGCCGGGAAGCCGGGCAACGCGATCGTCCTCCGCATGGGAAGCGACGCCGAGCTCGGCAGCGTCATCGAGGAGTCGAGCGTGCCGCTCATCCTCGCCGCGCTCGGCGTCGCGCACGACGCGCACGGTCCCATCGGCGTCGCCGAGATCGTGGTCGTGGCGGCGATGGAGAAGCTCGGCACCACCGGCGTGACGAACGTGGCGATGCGCGGCGTACCCGACGACGTGACGCGCTTCCGGCCGGAGGTCCGCGTGGTGGCGGGCCGGCCGCCGCGGCCCGGGAGCGACGAGGCGCTCGTCGGCGCGCGCATCCGGGGGAGGATCCAGGGCCTCGATCTGGGGCAGACGTTCGACGTGAAGAAGAACCGCCCGGTGACGGTGGTCGGCGTCTTCGAGGCCGACGGTTCGTCCTACGAGTCCGAGGTGTGGGTCGACCGGGAGGTGCTGCGCCAAGCGTACCACCGCGAGGGTATCGTCTCGAGCGTCCGCGTGAGGCTCGAGTCGCCCGCCATGTTCGACGCGTTCCGCGCCGGGGTGGAGAACGACAAGCGCCTCGGCCTCCAAGCGGTGCGGGAGACGACGTTCTACGAGAAGCTCTCGGAGGGAGCGGGGAAGTTCGTGGGCGCGCTCGGGACGGTGGTGTCCGTGTTCTTCGCGGTGGGCGCGATGATCGGCGCGATGATCACGATGTACGCGGCCGTGGCGAGCCGGCAGCGCGAGATCGGGACGCTGCGGGCCCTCGGCTTCTCGCGGCGGAGCATCCTCGCGTCGTTCCTGTTCGAGTCCGTGCTGCTCGCCGTCCTGGGCGGGGCGCTCGGCGCGGCCGCGTCCCTCGCGATGGGGCTCGTCCAGTTCTCGATGGTCAACTTCGCGAGCTGGTCGGAGGTGGTCTTCTCGTTCGAGGCGACCCCCGCCGTCATTCTGACCGCGCTCGGGTTCGCGTGCGGGATGGGCGTGCTCGGCGGCTTCTTCCCGGCGGTGCGCGCGGCGCGGACGTCGCCGCTCAAGGCCATCCGCGCCTGAGAGCCCTCACGGGCCCACGACGTTCGCGTCGTACGACGCGAAGTCGACCCCGCCGCGGCTGTCGCGAAGGACCAACCAGAGGTGCGCGGTGCCGGAGGACGGCGCGGTCCATGTGTTGTCGGTCGTCGCCAGCGGGTCGCTCGACGCGCGGCCCGTCGACTCCGTGGCGAGGACGCCGGCGGTCGTGTACCAGGCGACGCGCATCGCTTCGCGCTGGGTCGACAGCGTCTGCGTGTCGGGGTCGAAGTACGCGAAGGTCTCCGCGTCGGCGGGCGGCCAAGAGGCCTCGAGGTCGACCGTGGCGCCGGCCGGGACGGCGCCGAGGTCGATGGTCACGCCCGCGACGGTCGCGACGAGAGCGAGCAGGTGCGGGTTGGCGTTCGGCACGTACGAGGCGGCGAACTGGCTGGCGATGGCGGCGGGCGCGCGGCCGAGATCGCAGAGGACGCGGACCAGGTCGAAGGTGACGGGCGCGCCGGACACGTCGCTCCGGAGGGGCTGGTAAAAGCCGCCCGTCGCGTCGGGGTCGCGCGGTCGATAGCCTCCGGGAGGCGTGTCGGGGCCGAAGAGAGCGCACGCGTCGGACGGCGTGGAGGCCGCGACGGCGGCGCCGGTGCCTGCGGGCAGGAGGGAGGCGGCGTCGAGGCAGGCCGAGGCGACCGCGCCGTTCTCGGTGAGAGGTTCGGGCGCGACGCACCAGCGCCAGTCGACCGAAGGAGCCGCGGTCGTTCCGTCCGGCGTGACGACGAGCGCGGCGTACGTGGCGGTCGCGCCGGGCTTGCCCTCCGGCGGTTCGGCTCGGACCGCGAGGATGCGCGGACGGGTGACGAGCCAGTCACCCGGCCCGAGCCCGGGCACGCAAGACGACATCGTCGCGGCGAAGGAGAGGACGAGCGCCGCTCTCATCGCTCCACCCGCGCGCCGACGACGGCCACGATCGGAAGCCCCGAGATGGTGCCCCGCCGAGAGTAGTCCGTGCTGTACACGTACTCCTCGGCGTTGGCCCGGTCGGTGACGTCGAGCCCCTCGACGTACACCCGCAGGCGCGTCGAGGCCCCGAGCCGAAAGCTCCGGTCGACGCGGGCATCGAGCTGCCAGAAGTCGGGAAGGCGCTCGCTGTTCTGGGCGCCGAAGAGGGGCTGGTAGACGTCGTCCTTCGCGTCGTACGCGGCCCCGACGACGGGCGTCCGCGGCAGACCGCGCGCGTACCGGAGACGGGCCGCGAAGGTCCACGCGCCGAGCTCCTGGGAAAGGACGACGGTGAGCACGTGCGGCTCGTCTCCGTCGAAGAGGCGCCAGGCGACGCCGGGGGTGTCGCGGCGCTCGCTCCGAGAAATGGTGTACGCGATCCACCCGGAGAAGCCGCGCCACATGCGCTGGCGAAGGAGTGCCTGCACGCCGAAGCTCCGGCCGACGCCCTCCTGAAGGAGCGCCCCGGCGAGCTTCGGGCTCGGCGACGGATCGCGGACGACGAGGTCGCTCATCCAGCGATAGAACGCAGTGACGTCGGCGGAGAGCGTCGGCGTCACTTGGAAGGACTCGCCGAAGCTCGCGTGGTCGGCGTGCTCGGGACCGAGCGTGGGTGTTCCGAACACGGCGCTGAGGTCCGCGGCGGCGGGCGGTTGCGAATAGACGCCCGCGGCGGCAAGAAGGGAGACGCGGCGCGACAGGCGAACTTCTGCCGAGGCGCGGGGTCCGAGCTCGCCGTCGGCCTGAGCGATGCCGATGGGCGGCGTCTGCCCGACACGCGGGGTCCGCCGGCTCGCGTCGAGGAGGTACGCGTCGAAGCGGAGGCCGGCCGTGACGGCGAGCGGGCCCGCGGCGATCTCGGCCTGAACGCTCGGCGCCACGTCGACGATGGCCGTGTCCCACGTGTCCGAGTTGACGTCGCTCCCCGGGGGCTGACCGAACACCGTGATGTCTCCTTCGCGCGGAGGGACGGTGAGGGAGCCGTCGCGGTGGAGATGGGCGTGGGAGCCGTCGGCGTCGATGCCGAGATCGAGGGTGGCCCACGAGGCCCACCGGGAGCGGTGCGAGCCCCGGAGCCCCCACCGCCAGGCGCTCTGGTCGAGACGCGCGGGCGTCCCGCCGAACTGATCCTCGAGGCGGCTCGCGTCCCGCCCGAACCAGGGAACGACGTCGACCTCGCTGCCGTCTTCGAGCCTGCGGCGGTAATGCAAGTACACGCGCTCGAAGTCGTTCGAGGTGATTTGCATGCGCGCCTGCGCCGGGTCCACGTTGGGGATGGTGCGCGTCAGATCGTCGCCCGAGCCGAGCACCACGAGGTCGAGCGACTCGCCCGGCCGCAGATCGACCTGCGCCTTCGCCTGGTAGTCGCGGTAGGCAGGGACCGCGAAGAAGTCGCCCACGTCGGGCGCGCCCACGGCCCCGAGGACCCGATCGATCCAGCCGTAGCGGCCCGCGATCCCGACCCGCACGCGATCGGCAAGGGCGGCAGTGGCCATCCCGGATACGTCGAGCGTGTCCGCCGCAAGGAAACCGTGGACGCCCTCCTCCGGCAGGTCCCGCGTCTCGAGGCGCAGCTGCCCGCCGATGGCGCGGCCGTAGTCGACACCGTACGCGCCGGGGCTGAGGGTCACGTCCCGCACGAGGTCCGCGGGCAGAATGGATCGCAGGCCGCTCCCGTGAAAGATCACTGGGACCTCGACGCCATCGACGTAGGTCCGCGTGTCCTCCGGAGCCGCGCCCCACACGACGAGCTGGCCCGACCCGAAGGACGGGCGCGCGGTGCCCGGAAGATCCTCGACGACCTTCACCGGGTCGCCTTCGGTCCCCGCCTGGCGACGCGCCTCGGCGGCGCCGATTTCGAGGGTCGTCGCGCGGAGCTCGCGCGGCATGCCCTGGACATGGACCTCGTCGGTCGTCTGCCCGTCGTCGGCGGCGGCGCGGCCGGAGACCGCTGCGCCGGCGGCCATCCAGAGGACCGCCGCCGTATTCGACCGCGTTCGCCCGCACGCGCGCCGTCGGCGGGCGAGGCTCATGGCACGACGAACGACAACACCAGCTCTCCGGCACCCCGGTCGTGCGGCCCCCACGTGTCCGAGTCGAGGGACACTCCGCTGGCGGAGCCGACGACAGCGCCTTCGAGCACGGCGCGGACCTGGAAGTTGGCGATGGGTTGACCGCACAGCGACGCGGTGTCGACGCGGACGAGATAGGCGCCCGACGGCGGCGCGCTCGGCCAGATCACGTCTTCTCGGCGCAAGCCGTCGATGATGCAGCCGGCGTTCGAGTCGAAGTCGAGGTAGCCGTAGCTGCCCGCGTCGGCCGGCTGACCGCCCGACAGGATCGGCATCGAGGAAGGATCGCCGTGGTAAATCTCGTTGCCGAGCGGGTCGACCACGTGGAGGTCGAGGTCCGCCTCGGTGTCCCAGGTGAGCGTCACGACGAGCGCGCCCGCCGGCGTCGCGGAGGCGGGCGATCCGTCGGTCGCCGTCAGGGCCACCGTGGCCGTGGGTCCGAAGACACCTTGCGCGTCGACCGCGTTTGCCTGAAACGTGTACCGGCCCGGAGGGAGCGTCGCCGCGAACGACGCCGTACCCTCGAACGTCGGCAGCGTGGGCGTCGCGAAATCCGGGACACCGGCCGGCACGATCCAGTATCCGTCGTCCCCGCCGAGCGCCACCGCCGCGGCGGTGGCCTGAGGGTCGAGCGATCCTTGAAACGCCTTGTCCGCGAGACCCGGCCATATCGTGTTCGTCGGGAGCTCCACGGACGCGACGCGGGGGCCCGCGGGGGACAAGGCCGGCAAGGGCCCGGCCACGAACTGCGCGCCGTCGACCCGCATGCGCGATCCGAGGCCCGGGTCCGCCGTGGCTCCCGAGCCGCACGCCGAGAGCGCCCCGAGCGTCCACGCGAGCGCTGCGGTAGGCCGGCTCAAAAGCGCACCTGCCCGCGCAGCGTGAGCGCGTCGTCCGCGAGCGTCGTCGGCGCACCCGTCGCATCTCGTCCGAGCGCGTTGTCGTTCTTATCGTACTCGACGACCAGCCGCGCGCTCTCGAAGCGGAGCATCGCCATGAGCGCGAGCGTCGTGTACGTCCGGTCGACGGGGACGAGGTTGGCGGCGAGGCCGACGCTCGCGTCTTCGTCGGGGTCATAGCGATCGTAGCGGACGCCGACCATCGCCCAGCGCGTGATCTCCTGCGAGAAGCCGATGTACCACCCGAGCTCGCGCAGGTCGTGTCCCGCGCCGACGGGATCCGCATACTCGATGCCGCGGTCGAGGTTCTGGCCTCTCACGATCTCGGCGCGCACGGCGAGATCTCCGAGACGCGGGACCCGGGCGATGACGCGGGCGTCGGCGCCGATCGCGAAGCGGCGGAACTGCTGCGAGGGCGTGGCCGCCGACCCTGGGATGACCTGAATCTCCGAGGGTTGGACGAGTCCGTCTCCGTTCTCGTCGCGCCACACGAGCTGGTCTTTCGTCGTCGGAGTCCCCTCGTGGAAGCCGAGCCCCGTGTCGGCCGAGACGCCGAGCTCGAGGCGCACCCCTTGCACCACGTCGACGTGCGTGCCGAGGCGCCCCACGAGCTCTTTGGTGCCGACGGGCGCGAGGGCGGGAAAGACTTTGTCGCCGATGGGGTTGCCGTTCATGAGGGCGATGGCCCACTCGAAGGAGCGGTACCCGAGCGACAGCCGCGCGCCGAGGTCGAACTCGCCGGGGAAGAGCGCGCGCAACACCGCCGCGCGCTCGAGGAAAGGACGGACCTGGTCCAGCTCGGGCACCTCGAATCCGAACGGGATCTTCATGAGGCCGAGCGACGCCTCGATCGAGGGCGCTCCGTCGGCGGCCTTCGCGGGCCACCGGACCTTGAGCTCGGCGTCGATGGGCCGCACCTGCGGCCCGCTGACCGTGTTTGCATCGATCTCGAGGGCCGCCGACACGAGCCCGCGCTCGGCGTCGAGCCGCACGTGCCCGCGCCGCAAGGTGAAGCGGTCCTGGTTGAGCGGCAGGTTCGTCGAGAAATCGACCTCGTCTTGAGACGCCTGGTTGTCGACCACCCAATCGACCTGCACATACCCGGAGACCCGCAGCGTCGTCCCCTCGGTCGCGGCGACGACGCCGGACGCTCGACGCCGGAGCTCCGCGATGGCCTCCGCTTGCCTGGCCAACTCCGACCGCAGCGCGTCGACGTCGGCCAGGGAGGCAGGGGACGGGGGAGCCGCGGGGGCCTCGTCGGCGCCGGCGCGCGCCGGGCACGCGGAGACCACCACGGTCCACCCGAGCGCGATGGTTCGCTTCATCGCGCCGCCGACCGAAGGCCCCGAGGGCTCAGGGAAGCGGCTCGAGCCCGCCGTCGGTACCGCCCGGGAGCGTGACCGACTTGACGATGCTGGGCGCGTTGGTGCACGCGTTCACGACCTCGGCGTTGGTCGTCGGCGTGCCCGTGAAGCAGCCGTTGCCGGCGTCGCCCGAGTAGGCGCTCACCGCCATGTCCGGCTCGCAGAACCCGTGCTGGCAGGAGCCCGTCCCTCCGCAGTCGGCGTCTGCCGTGCAGGCAGTGCATCCGGCGGGGGTGCCCGTCGCGCCGGGCACCTGGCTCAGGTAGTAGCAATTGCAAGAGGGGCCCTGCGCCTGCGTGACGACGGAGAGGGGTCCCCCGTCCGAGCTTCGCTGGACCCCCATCGCGCACTCCGGAATGAGCCCGACGGCCACCACGTCGGCGAGCCCATCGAACGCGGTGCCGCCGTCCGGCGGGGTGGCGCCCGGAGTGCCGAGCACCAAGTCCGTGAGGTACTTCACGGCGGGGTTGGTGGGCACGCCGTTGCCGTCGACCTTCGCGATGTACACGGTCGGCGACCAGAGCGGATAGTGACCGTCGCGCAGGTTCTGCTTGTCGAACGCGGTCGCCGTCGAGTCCGGGTAGTACGCGCCGTGCTGCGAATAGGCCTGGTACGCGAGCGTCTTGATGCCGTTGCCGCGGTCGCCGTCGTAGACCTCGGCCCCGAGGATCCCGATCGTCGCCTCGGGGTTCGAGGACGTCGTCACGGCGTTCACCACGTCGCTCGACGCGGCCAACTGCTGGCCCTTCCAATCCGTGGGCGGCACGCCGATGTTGAACGCGGTGGCCACGAGGGTGCTCTTGGTCTGGGGCCGGATGAACATGAACTGGTCGTTGTTCCACGGCGGCCCCATCGGGTTGGTATTCCCGAATCCGAAGGCGTAATAGGCCTCTTCGGCCCAGATGGCCGACTGGCTGCTCGCGGTCGGCACGACGAACGTGTAAGCCTGAATCGGGCCCTGGATGAGCGCGAGGCCGGAGCCCGCCTCGGGGACGCCGTCGCCGCAGCTCTGGACGAAGAGCGCGGAGATCGCGACGTCGATCGGCGCGCCGCCCGGGTCGGTGGTGCACGTCGCCTCCGGCTGCGCGGTCGTCCAGCTCGGGTTCTCGGCCGTCGACGGGATGTACTTGAGGGTCGCGTTCCCGGCGATGTTGTTTCCCATGTACATGTCGCTCGTGAGCGTGCACGAGCCGGTCAGGCTGAAGACGAGCGTGATGTTTGCGTTGTCGCGCAGGTGCCGGCCGATGCGCTTGAGCAGGTTCTCCTGCGTGTCGCCCGACTCGATGTAGACGAGCGTGCCCGGCAGAGCGCTGCACGGACCTGCGGGCTGGCTCCCGTCGGTCGAAGCCTCGGCCTCTGCGTCCGCCACGGTCGTGCCCGAGTCGTCACCCGTCGGCCCGGCCTCCGGCGTCAGGTTGACGATCGGCTGGGGCGTGGAGCTCTGACAGCCGTGGAGGGGTTCGACGAGGAGGACGACGAACGGGAGCAGCGCCCACCAGAAGCCTCTCACGCCTTTGTTTTCGACCTTGGAAAAAAGCAAGTGACGCATGCAGATCCTCCCTCGCGACGATCAAAAGGAACGGAGACCATCCTCGATCACGATGGCCCCCGCGGATCGGTGCCGTACGTGAGCGCGCCGGCTCGACGCGCCTCGTAGCCGTTCACCGCCGCGAGCTCTTTGCGGAACCCCGCGCTCTGCGCACCCTCGCAGATGCGCACGACCCGGGGGTCTCCCAGCATGCTCGCCCGCAGCAGGAGCCCGTAAGGTTCACGGCAGATGGGCACGCACTCGAGCCCCACGCGACTGGCCCACGCGGCGGAGGCGAGCCCGACGTCCACGTCGCCGCGGGCCACGGCGCACGCGACCTCGCGGTGGGAAGGAAGCAGGCGCGCCGAAGCATGGACCTCGTCGGGATCGAGGCCGATCCGCCTCAACTCGCGGTCGAAGTGGACACGCACGCCGGCGGTCGGCGGGCGGCTCGCAAGGCGCCACCGCCCCACCTGGCGCAGGCCTCGGACCTTGATCCCGGGACGCACGAGGAGGCCCACGGTGCGGTCCACGAGACGAACGAACGCCATGCGTTCCAGGCCCAAGGCGCCCGGGTCCCCGGGCCCGTGCCAGCCCGCCGCCAGCACCGCGCCGCGCTTCAAGAGCTCGAGCCCTTCGCCGCTGTCGGCCTGGACGAACCCGATGGGCCCCTCGGGTCCGCCCGCGAGGCGTGCCATCAGGCACTCGACGGCCAAGTCTCCGTTGGCGGCGACCAGCGGTGGCGGCGCCGAGGGGACGACGGGCGCCTCGGCCGGCGATCCGCGCCACGCGAGCACTTCGGCCGAAGCGAAGCGCCACTCGCCGCCGAGGCGTCGTCCGGGGAGGCCCCGACGCAGCAGGCGATAGACGTGCTTCGGATGGACCCGTAAGAGGCGAGCCACGTCCCCGGTCGTGAGCAGAACGTCTGGCCGCGCGAGGCTCCGTCGATCCAGAAGGGGCCTTGCTCGCTTCATCGATCGCGGTGCCGGAGGGTGCCCTTACGGGTCCTAAAAAGCAACACTCGGGCACTCTCCCGGCCGCGGCCGTCACGAGCCGCCGGAGCGAACTTCGAGCCACGCGACGAGGCTCCCGGCCCCGAGCTCTCGCACGTCCCCCGCCCTCCCCACTTCGCCGAGGCGGGACGCCTCTCTCGTGTCGAGCACGATCCTCCAGGCCCCACCCAGCGTCGTGTGCGGCAGGACGAACACCGACGGCTCCCGCTCTCCGTTCATCATCACGAGCAGCGAGTCGTCCCGCGGAACCGCCGCGGGTGGCATGTCGTCGATCGCCCCGTCGAGGCGAAACGCGATCGCCGCCAGCTCGGGGGCGGCCCAGTCTTCGGCGCCCATCTCCACCCCGTCGGCCCGGAGCCACACGATGTCCTTCGGCCGCCCGCTCGCGGCCGCCGCGCCGCGGAGGAAATACCGGCGACGGAGCGCGGGGTGGCTCTTGCGAAGGGCCACGAGCGACCGAACGAACGCGAGCATCGAGAGGCTCTCGCCCGCGTCGTCGGCGTCGTCGGCACCCGCGAGGCCGTCGGGCCAGTGCACCCAGGTGAGCTCCGAGTCGTGGCAATAGGGGTTGTTGTTTCCGCGTTGCGTGCGCCACATCTCGTCGCCCATGAGCACCATCGGCGCGCCCTGGGAGAGAAAGAGCGTCGAGAGCAGGCTCCTCGCGAGCGTCCGCCGGCGCGCGCGAATCTCCGGGTCGCGGGTCTCCCCCTCGACGCCGCAGTTCTGGCTCGTGTTGTCGTCGAGGCCGTCGCGGTTGTCCTCGCCGTTCGCCTCGTTGTGCTTCTTCTCGTAGCTGACCAGGTCGCGCAGCGTGAAGCCGTCGTGCGCCGTCACGAAGTTGATGCTGGCGTCGGTTTGCCGTCCGCCCGACGCGAACAAGTCGCTCGACCCGGTCAGCCGGTAGCCGAGGTCCGCGACGACCTTCGCGTCTCCCGTCCAGAAGGAGCGCACGGTGTCGCGGTAGCGTCCGTTCCACTCGCTCCAGAGCACGGGGAACCCGCCGACCTGATAGCCGCCCGCGCCGAGATCCCAGGGCTCCGCGATGAGGCGAACGCGCGACAGCACGGGATCCTGGTGGATGGTCGACAGAAAGGCGGCGAAGTGATCGAACTCCCCGCCCGGACCGCGCGCGAGCGCCGACGCCAGGTCGAAGCGAAAGCCGCCCACGTGCATCTCGGTCACCCAGTAGCGGAGGCTGTCGGCGATGAGCTTGAGGGTCTGCGGGTGCGGCACGTTCAGCGTGTTTCCGCACCCGCTGAAGTCGACGTAGCGGCGCGGCTCGTCGAGGCGCCTCCGGTAGTACACGCGATTGTCGATGCCGCGCCACGAGACGGTGGGACCGAGCTCGTCGCCTTCGCAGGTGTGGTTGTAGACGACGTCGAGGATGACCTCGATCCCCGCCGCGTGGAGGCGCAGGACCATCTCTTTGAACTCGCGCACCGCGTCTCCGCCCGCGGTGGCAAAGCGGCGGGCGGGGGCGAAGAACGCTAGCGTGCTGTAGCCCCAGTAGTTCGTCTTCCCGCGCGCCACGACCCCCGGCTCGTCGAGGTGCTCGTGCACGGGCATGAGCTCGAGCGTGTTCACGCCGATCGACGTCAGGTGCTCGACGACGGGATCCGAGGCGAGGCCGAGGAACGTGCCGCGGAGCCGCTCGGGGACGCGCGGGTGGAGCTTCGTGAAGCCCTTGACGTGGGCCTCGTAGAGGACCGCGTCGCCCCAGGGAACGCTCGGAGGCGCGTCGCCTTTCCAGTCGAAGGTGCCGTCGACGACGACGGCCTTCGGCTTGGACGCCGCATCGTCTCGCTCGTCCATCGTCAGGTCGTCCGTGGGGAGCTCCCGCGGGTACGCGAAGATCGGGCCGGCTTGATCGACCGACCCGGAGAGCGCCCGCGCGTAGGGATCGACCAGGAGCTTGTTCGGGTTGTAGCGGTCTCCCTCGCGCGGACGATACGGCCCATGCACGCGCCAGCCGTAACGTTGGCCTGGGGCGAGACCCGCGACGTACGTGTGCCAAACGTGCGCGGTCCGCCAGGGGACGCCGATCCTCACTTCGCGATCGTCGGCGTCGAAGAGGCACAGCTCCACGGCCGTCGCGTGCTCGGCGAAGAGCGCGAAGTTGACGCCCAGGCCGTCGGGCGTGGCGCCGAGCGGGTGGGGCGCGCCGCGGTCCATCCTGCCGGCCGTCATCGGATCGTCCTCGGCAAGTGCGTCGTCCTCGGAGCTAGCGCCCCGACGCGGCCACGAGCTTGCCCACGGCCTCGAACCGGCCGGCGAGCCGTGTGTCCTCGACCAAGTCCTCGATCGGCTTCGGCAGCCGCCAGGTCCAGTTGTGCGGCCCCACGGTCCCCGGCGTGTTGATGCGCTCGCGCGAGCCAATGAGCTCCTGGGCGAGGACGAGAGCGAGGTCGGACTTCGCGTCGTAGAGATACCGGAGGAGGGCGAGGGAGCGTGCGTCGTCGTCCATCGGCTCGTGGAGGCGGGCGCGCACCGAGAGCTCCTTCTGGTCGGCCTCGGGCAGCTCGTCCCACCACGCGACGATCGGGAGCGTGTCGTGCGTGCTCCACGACGCCACGCTGTTCGCGGGGAAGGACTTGGGATCGCGGAACGTGGGCTCCTTCTCCTCCCATTCCTTCTCCCAGGGCAAGACGCGATAGCCGGGCATCCCGAGCTCCACGAGGACGGCGCGCGCGAACGGCGGAATCACGCCGAGATCTTCGGCGATCGCGCGAGGCGGTTCCACGCCGCCCGCCGCCGTGAGCTCTTCGAGCATGACGCCGAGGACCCGCGACCCCCGCGCGCGCTGCGCATCGTCGTCGGCAGGATCGAAGCGGCCCTTTTCGTTCGCCACCTTCGCCTTGACCCATTGGCGGAAGAACCCCACCACGTGATCGAGGCGGAAGCGGTCGTAGAGGCGCGCCGCGTGGCGCGTGCGCGAGCGGACCCACGCGAGATCGTCGCCTTCCATCGCGAGCCAGTCGTACGCCGGCAGGCCCCAGTCCTGGCCGTCCGCGGAGAACGCGTCGGGCGGCGCCCCGAGCGACAACTCGAGCTGGAACTGGGACGCGTGGGACCACACGTCCGCGCTCTCCGCGCCGACGATGAACGGCAGGTCGCCCATCAAGTCGACGCCCGCAGCGCGCATCTTGGCCCGCGCGTCGCTCCACTGTTCGAGCAAGATCCACTGCATGTAAGAGACCTCGAGGACGCGCCGCGCGTGTTCGCCGCGTTTCGCTTCGATGGCGCCCGCAAAGCGATCGCGCTCGGCCTCCGGCCACGTCTTCCAGCTCCACCCGCCGTGGGACTCGCGGAGGACCTCGTAGGTGGCCAGGTCGTCCAGCCAAGAGCGCTCGCGCGCGACGAAGTCCGCGAGCTTGTTCGCGCGCGGGGTTCCCCGCTCCCATTCGCGCTCGTGGAATACGTCGAACGCGGCGCGGAGGACGCGCGCCTTCAGCGGCCGCACGGAATCGTAGTCGACCCGTTCCGCGGTCCGCACGCGCGCGAGCGTCGCCTTTGCCTCGTCGCCCATCACGGCAGCCATGGCGCCGGCGTCGAGGTCTTCGAGGGCCTCGAGCCCGGCATAGATGGGGTCGATGCCGAAAGCGGTCAGCGCGCCGTAGGGGCTCGTCTCACCCGCCGAGAGCTCGTGCGGTGGCAAGATCTGGAGCAGGCTGTGCCCGGCGCGCCGGATCCAGGCTGCGCACGCCGGCAGGTCGGTGATTTGGCCGATCCCCCAGTCCCGCCGCGTCCGGAGCGAGAAGAGCGGCAACACCACGCCCGCTTTGCGTTGCATTGTGCGCTGTCCTAGTCATGGTGTCGTATCGACGCAATCATTGTGTCGACCTTCCGGACGGGTCCTTATGCCAACGCCCTTGCACCCGATTCGACGAGACGACCACGGTGCCTTGGTAGGGTCGGCGCGCCCGTCTCGTCGGCCGCCGGCAACCATCGCGAAACGCATCGTCCGCGTCGCGTGGCTCGTGTGTGTCCTCGGCGGCGGGTCCCTCGGTCTCGCCGCGAGCTGTTCGAGCTCGACGCCGAATCAGGGGACGCCGGCCGACGCGGCCACGACGGATCGTACCGTCGAAGGGTCCGCTGCGATGCAGTGCCCCCTGCCCTCGCCCGACCCGGCGAAGTGCTCCGGCAACGATCCGACATTCGTCTTCTTCCCGCCGCTCATGTGCGACCCCTCGGTGCACGAGGCTTCGACGACGGCTGCGCTGGACGCCACGGCCGATTCGGGAGGCGACGGCGGCGATCCTTGCGACGGCCTCGTCACGACGCTGAGCGTCTTCTTTTCCTCGCTCGCGTGCGACTCGTTCGAGACCGCGGAATCGACCGGCGCCGTCGGGAGCGACGCCGATCCGGGCGCCCCCGTGATGGCGCAGCCTTCCGACGGACAGATGCTCACGAGCGATGTCTGGTCGCTCTTCGTGTGGGCGCGTCACGCGACCGACGCGCGACGTGGCCCGCTGGACCGCGCGCGCGACTTCCTCGAGCCGTCGGCGTACGCGTCGACGCCGTTGAGCGGCGATGCCTACGTCCTCGAGTTCAGCCAGGGCTGCCAAGAAGTGATGCGCATCATGGTGACGAGCGAATTCTGGTCCCCCGACCCGGTGTCGTGGAACACGCTCTCGTCGCTGAAGGGACCGGTCCGCGTCCAGGTCTTCTGGATGCGCTTCCAGAACGACGCTCTCGTGGGGACGCCGCTTCCGAGCGTGCCTATCACGATCACGATGGAAAACACCTCGGGCGACTGAGACGGCGCGTTCAGGGCGAGGAGCTACGGTAGACACGCGGGACCGCGGTCGGCTGTCCATTCGAGCATCGTCGCGCCGAGCGAGAGCGTGACCGGGGCCTCCGCGTCGACGGGGAGATCGCCCGAGGCCACGAGGGCGCCGAGGACATCGAGGTCCATGGGGCGCACGCGCACGCGGGTGGTGACCCGATCGACGTTCGCGGCCACGTGCAGAGTCACGGTCTGCGTCGTCCCCGTCGGCCCCGCCGTGCCCGGCGCGAGGAGAAGCGGCGTGCCGCTCGCGGCGTTCCACATGAACAGGGTCGGCTGCCCGCCGTCGTCGAAGAGGTCTTGCCCGAGGACGAGGGGCGGCGCACCGGCGTCGGAGTTCACGGGCTGATCGTCGGGAACGACGCCGCTCGTGGCGACGACGGCGCCGCCGTCGTACGCGACGATTTCGATCCACGCGCGCCGGTCCTGCGTCGCCCCGCTGGGCCAATCGTGGCCGATGAGCGCGTTCTCGATGGTGACGCTCACGTCGGCCCCCGCGTCGCCCGGGACGACGCAGAGCCTGGCCTGGAGGGCCGGGTCGAGGGTCGCTTGAACGAGGGCCGCTTGCGCGGAAGTCGCCGCGCCGAGGTCGAGGCCGGGCATGCTGTGGTCGTGGACGGGGCGCTGGGGCGCCGCGGGAATGTCGGCGGCCGGGGCAATGGTCTCGGCCATGTGGCAGCGGCCACAGGTGCGGAGGGTCGCGGTCTCTGCGTAGCTGGTGGTCCTCCATTCGTCGATGGTCCGCTCGACCTCGAGGCCGTGCCCGTTGGTGACCGCGTGACACGCGCCGCAGAGGGACGCGGCCTCGACGTGCGTGCGGTCGTGGAAGACCGAGTACATGGAAGGGTGCGCCGGGCTGCCGACGGGGTCGGCGATGGGACCGCGCATCACGCCGTCGTCGGTGAAGTCGAGCGAGGAGCCGTCCGGCGCGTCCGCGGTATGACATACGACGCACGTGACGCCGCGGAGCGCCGCCGGCATGCCCGCGAGGTTCGTGCCGTCGGTCGTGGCGCCGCGGGCGAGGGCGACGGGCGCATGGCACCGCACGCAAAAGTCGCCGAGCGCGCCTTGCGTCTCGCGCTGGCCCCTTGCGTTCATCGCACGAAAGACCGGATCGTCCCCGGCGTACGCGTGCATGCCGAGGGACCACTCGGCGTAGTGGCTGCTGTGACAGGCGCGGCACAGCGTGGGGTCGTCGCGGTCGGCCGGAGCGGCGGATGCCTGCCCCGCGTCGGAGGCAGAGGCGTCGGAGGAGCTGCTCGGGCCGAGGCCCCCGTCGTCGCCGCGACCGCAACCGAGGGCGGCGACGGGGCCGCCCGCGCAGACGCACATCCAGGCGAAGGCGCTCAGCCGCCGCAAGGAGGGTCGCCGGTGCATGCGCTCGACTCGGAGGGACAGGCCGCGGCCTGGCACGCGACACAAGCGTCCGACGCCAGCGAGGCGCACTCCGCGGCGCAATTCGATTGCACGCAGCGGACGAGCGCGAAGAGGGGCGTCGAGGTCGCCGGACACGAGGCCACGACGCAGCGCTGCCAACACGGGTCGACGTCGGGCGCGGTGGACAGGCCAAGGTCGGCGGGCGGCGCGGTGCCCGCGGCGCACGCGCTCACGCAGGACCACGTCGTGGCGCAGTCGGCCGTACCGGTGCCGAAGTCTTCGGGAGCCAACGCGCAGGTCTCGGCGTCGGGCGGAAGCGGGGGGTAGTAGGCGCCCGAGAGGACGCACATCTCGTCGTTCTGCTCGTCGAGTCCCTGGAGGTACTCCTGCGTGCCGTCGACGTTTGCGTACTTGCAGACGAAGCGCAGGCGCGATCCCGCGGCGACCGGGACGCTCGCCTGGAGGGGGAGCGGGTTGGCCGCGTCGAGGGCAGAGTAAAACGGGATGGGCGCCGGCGGTCCGCCCGGCGGATCGATGTACGCCGCGACCGACTGGGCTCGGGCGTGGTCGTGCGAGGCGGCGGTGAGGAGCGTGATGTCGTTCGGTACGAGGCAGCTCATCGACGCGGAGCCGAAGGCTCCCGCGGGCACGTCGATGAACGGGTCGTCGAAGAAGAAGACCCCCGCGTTCGTGGAGATCCCCGAGGCGGCCAGGGTGAAGGTCACCGAGACGTTCGCGTCGATGTCGGTGGCCGTGGCGTTCTGAAAGTGGACTTGCACGAGCAGGACCTCTCCGGCGGAGACGGGAAGGCCCACGTCCGCCGGGAAGTCGAGCGATCCGAAGAGCGCCTGGGACCCGTAGAGCTCACCGCGCATGTGGACCATCGGACTCGAGCTACCGGCAAAGCAGTCGACGGGGGCCGCCCCTGCCCCCATGGGCACCGAAGAGAGGTCCGTCCGGAACACGAGGACGTGGTGGACGCCGCGGGTGGCGACGTGCGAGACGCCCACGACGAACGCCGCGGCCGCCGACGGAACGACGTAGCTGCACTGATAGACGTCAGATCCGGCGACCACGTCGTCCTCGACGACGAATGACGGATTCGGCGGCGGCGCGGACGGCGCACCCGAGGAACAGCCGCCCGCCGCGCCGAGAGCCGCAGCAGACAAGAGTGAAGCCAAGACGCGCACGGCGTTTCCGCGCAAAAGTACGACGCTTGTCGATTTCGGCAAGGCGCCCGTCGGAGTCATGCCATGCGCCCAAAGTGCGACCAAAGTGGCAGACCGCACGGGGCTCTCGTCGCACGGTAGGCCTGTGCCCGCAGCGGACGCCCCGCGGGCAGGGCGGACGAACGGGCGTGGCTCGGCTTGCCGGACGATCGTTTGGTTCGTAGAGAAGACGTATGCTCGCTTTCTTGGGCCTTGCGCGATCGGCAACGCACGAGGCCGCGCGCGGTCGATCCCGCCGACCCCTCGCCGCTCGTTTCGCCCCGGCGCTGGCTCTGGCCGGGACATGGTGGTCGGTCGCGGGTTGCTCCAGTCGTCAGGCGGACCCGCCCTTGTCGTTTGCGGTCCA
This sequence comes from Polyangiaceae bacterium, assembly GCA_036500865.1. Lineage (GTDB taxonomy): Bacteria > Myxococcota_A > Polyangia > Polyangiales > Polyangiaceae > Palsa-1150. Next base: position 243,497 of record DASYBG010000010.1, on the reverse strand, counting down.
GCCCGACATGGTCGCTACCGGAAGCGCCCTCCGCGTGGAGGTGCGCGCGTCGCCCGACCCTCCGTGGGAGGGGACGGTGGCGATCGAGCTCACGGTGTCGAGCCTCGCGGAGGGCACCCCCCAGGACGGCTTGAACATCGCGATGGTGCCCTGGATGCCGGCCCACGATCACGGGACATCGCTCGTCCCGGTCGTGACGGCCGAGACGAACGGGAAGTACTTGGTCACCGACGTCGATTTCTTCATGGCGGGTCATTGGGAGCTCCAGACGACGTTCACGGGATCCGCGATGGACTATGTGGCGCCGGCGTACGACGTGCAGTAGCGCGGCCGGGCTCGCGGGGTGGCTCCTCGTTTTCGCGTCCCCGTCGACGGCGCGTGCACAGGCGTGCTGCGCGGGAGGCAGCGCGGTGACTCCCGGCCGGCTGGAGCTGCACGAGAGCGCGCTCGTGGGCGTTCAACTCCACCTCGCATCCGTCTTCGGTTCCTATCGATTCGACGGGCACTACGCGGCGTCCACGGCGTCCGAGTACGATGTGGAGCAAGACCTCTTCGGGGCGGTGCGGGTGCTCGGGCGCGGCCAGGTCGCGGCGCTCGTGCCGCTCGTCGAGACGATACGGAGCAGCCCACCCGACGGCTACGCGGAGGGCGGAGGGGTCGGCGACATCAACCTGGCCGCGCGCTACGACTTCGTGGTCGCCGGCGAGTCGCGCGTGGTGCCGGGGGTGGCGCTGCTCGCGGGTCTGACCTTGCCGACGGGCACGCCCGTCGAATCGGCGCACGCCGCGGTGGACGCGACGGGTATCGGCGCGTTCCAGGCGAGCGGCGCGCTGGCGCTCGAGCAGACGTTCGGTCCTTGGCTGGTCAACGCCACGGCGATCGTCGCGGCGCGAACCCCTCGCTTCGGCGAGACCCTCGGACCGCAGACGACGCTCTTGGCGGCGGGCGCTTACACCTTTCCGAACGACCTGACGACCGCGGTGGCCGTCTCGTACCAGTTCGTTCCGGACGCGGCGGACGCGCACGGCGCCAGCGTTCCGTTCAGCTCGACGCGGCTGACGACGGTGACGCTCACGGGGCTCTATCCGGTCGGGGACGCATGGAGGCTCATCGCCGGGGCGTTCGTGAACCCGCCGGTGAGTGGCCTGGGTAGCAATCAGCCTGCCGGGGGCGGCTTTCTCTTCACGGCGGTGCGTTCGTGGCGGTGAAGGCGCTCGTGGGGTGCGCGGCGGTCGCTCTCGGCGTCGCCTGTGCCCCGTCGGCGACGCCGGTCGCGCGCGTGCCGGAGACGACGCTCGTCGGACCCCACGGCGAACCCGTGGCGCTGCGCCGCGCGGCCGAGGGCGCCCGCCTGACCGTGCTCGTCTTCTTCTCCCGCCATTGCCATTGCCTCGACGCGCACGACGGTCGCATCCGCGAGCTCGCGCAAGCGTACCGCGCGCAAGGTGTATCCTTCGCCATGGTCGACTCCGAAGTGGGGGCTTCGCCTGCGGGCGACGAGGCGGAGGCCGCGAGGCGTGGGTACGCATTTCCCATCTTGATCGACGCGGGCGCTCGACTGGCAGGCGCGCTCGGCGCCCGCTACGCGACCTACGCGGTGGTCCTCGACCCGGGGGGCCGCATCCTTTATCGCGGCGGCCTCGACACCGACCGGACGCGCCTCACGACCGATGCGACGCCCTACCTGAAGAACGCGATCGACGACGCTCTGGACGGGCGGGCCCCGCGGATCGCGGAAGGAGAAGCGCTCGGTTGCTCGCTCCAGACGTGGTGACCCGGCGCGGATCCTACGGAACGAGGTCGAGCGCTTTGGCCTCCGCGATGTCGAAGTCGACGTGAATGTGCGTGCCGTCGGGATCGCGCACGTTGACCTGGCAGACGCCGAAGTCGTGGATGAAGCCGAGCCTGGCAGGGACGCCGTGGGCGCGTAGCCGCTCGAGAAAGTCGGCGAGTCCTTCCGCGCGCAGCGCAAAATGCTCGAGCGAGAGCTCGCCCGAGGGCGGCGGCGCGCGATCCACCTGCACGAGGTGAACGACGGGCGCCCCCGCGCAGTAGAGCCAAGCGCCACCGAAGGAGAAGGCCGGGCGGGGCCCGACGCGGAGCCCGATGACGTCCACGTAGAACGCGCGCATCCCGTCGAGGTTCGCCGTCCGTACGTTGACGTGGTCGAAGGCGATGAGCAAGACGGGGCCTCGGAGCGGGTGGGGGGCGGCGGGAGCGGGCGGTCGGGCCGGCGCCCGCATCGGCCCGTCAATGGATGGACTGGTGGTACGCGATCTGGTCTTCGTCGTAGCGCGACGCCTGGCCGACGACACATCGACCGCGGGTCTCCGCCGTCGCCAGCCCCACGCCGCCCGACCGATGCCAGCCCCCGACGCACGGCGCCGCGCAGCGGTCGCAGGGCCAGGAGGGCTCGGTCAAGGGCTCGACGTAGGCGTCGACGAGCCACGCGCCGCGGAGGGCCCACCAGGGGCCGTGGACGGGGTGGATGAGGATGCCGAAGGGGCCAGCCCGACCGAGGCCGACGAGCCGTCCGAGGGCGAGGAAATCCACGCGGGGCGACGCATGGAACGCGGCCTCGAAGCGGCGAAAGGCCACCCCTGCCGCCGAGAGAGCCGCGTCTCCGCGTTCGAGGAGATCCGACACGAATCGATCGAGCGGGTTCGCGTCCGCCCCGGAGCCGCTCGCGGAGGCGGCGTCCAACTTGTAGCGACCGTCCTCGCGGAGGCGCGTCCACAGTTCGGGGCCCGCGCTCCCGACGACGACGAGCCCGCGCGCCCCCGGCAACCAGATGCTCGAACGAAAGGCCTCGGGCGCGGCGGAGTCGTACGCGTCGATGCCGCACGACGCCACGAGATTGAGTCCGCTCCCGGCGAGCGCGTCGCGGAGGAGGCCGGTGACGTTGGGCCGAGCGTCGAACTCTTGCGGGGCGGCAATCACGACGTCAAAAGGATAGACCCGCTTGATGCCGGCCACGAACGCGGCGAATGATAGTGGCATCGTGCGCCGAGCCTTCGCGTGGATAGCGTTCGTCGGCGCGGCCGGTCTCCATGGCGACGCGCGCGATTCGCCCTTGCCGTTGCACGCGGCGATCGACGACGAGCCGGTGCCTGCCCGAGCGGAAGACGTCGTCGACTACACGCTCCGCGCGCGGCTCGATCCCAAGGCCCACACCCTTCACGGCGAAGGCACCATCGTCTGGCGGAACACGAGCGTGGCGCCGGTGCACGATCTTTGGCTGCACCTCTACATGAACGCGTTCAAGAACACTTCGTCCGCGTTCCTGAGTGAGCGCGTGGGGGGTCGAGGGAGCGCCGCGAGCGGGGACTGGGGCTGGATCGACGTCCGGAAGCTGGTCCTGCGAGCCGCCGACGGCGCGGGGATGGACCTGTGGCCGGGAGCCGAGGTGCGTCGCGGAGAGGGGCGCCTCGGAGAAGCGGAAGGCGCGATTTCCGAGCCGCCGCGCGCCGGCGTTCCGCAGGCAGGCCGCCGCGAAGAGACCCACCAGGACGACGAGACGGATGCGCGCGTTCCTCTGCCCGAGGAGGTCGCGCCAGGTGCCACCATCACCCTCGACGTGGTGTTCGACGAGAAATTGCCCGCGATCGTGGAGCGCACCGGCTACGCGGGGTCGTTCCACATGGTGGGACAATGGTTTCCGAAGGTCGCCCGGCTCGAGCGGAGCGGCCGTTGGGCGCACTTTCCGTTTCACCATCTCTCCGAGTTTTACGCCGACTTCGGCAGCTACGACGTGACCCTCGACGTGCCGGAGCGATTCGTCCTGGGCGCCACGGGGGCGGCGATCGAGTCGACGGTCGAGAACGGCCGCCGCATCGAGCGGCACGTGCAGCGGGGCGTCCACGACTTTGCTTGGACGGCGTGGGACGAGTTCGTGACCCTGAAGGACACGATCGACGGCGTCCACGTCACCCTGCTTCATCCCCCCGGGTTCGGCCGCATCGCGCAGCGCGAGCTCGAGGCGTTGCGGTTCGCGTTGCCCTATTTTTCGGCGCGATACGGGCCTTACCCGTACGACGTCCTCACCGTCGTGCACCCGCCCGACGACGCCGAGGAAGCGGGCGGCATGGAGTACCCGACGCTCATCACGAGCGAGGGCCCCTGGTGGGAGCCCGCGGGGGTGCGCGAGCCGGAGGTCGTGACGATCCACGAGCTCGGGCACCAGTGGTTTTACGGGCTGGTGGCCACCGACGAGCACGCGTGGCCGCTCCTCGACGAGGGGCTGAATCAGTTCGCCGAGGTCGACGCGATGGCGAAGTGGCTCGGCCCCGGCTCTCTCGTGGACATGGTGGGGCTCAAGGTCGGCGACGCGGAGGTACAAGCCGTTGGAGGCAACGCCTCGGTCCACGACGAGCCGGTCGCCCAAGCGGCAGACGCCTTCTCGAGCGGCGCCAACTACGGCCGACTCGTCTACTCGCGGACGGCGTCCGTGCTCGAAACGGTCGCGCGCGTCTACGGCGAGGAGGCCACGTTGCACGCGCTGGGCGTCTACGCGCGCCGCTACCGGTTCGCGCATCCCGTGCCCGACGACCTCTTGCGGGTGTTCCACGAGACAATGGGTCCCCGCGTCGCCGAGACATTGCGGGCCGCCTTCTTCGACGAGGGCTGGGTCGACTACGCCGTGGACGGCGTATGGACGCAGGAAGCCGAGCGCGCCGCGGGGGTGTTCGATCGGGGAGGCGCCCGAGAGACGGTGGATGCAGGAGCGAGCGAGCAGGGGGGCTGGGACAGCAGCGTGCTCGTGCGGCGGCGCGGGACGCTCTCGTTTCCGGTCGACGTGGAGCTGACGTTCGCGGATGGGTCGACGCACCGCGAGCGCTGGGACGCGGAGGAGGGGTGGAGGCGACTCACATGGCACGGCCCGTCGGCGCTCGTCTCCGCGGTCGTGGATCCGGATGGGCGCCTCCTGGTCGACTCGAATCCCAGCAACAACTTCGGTGCGCCGCCCGGCGCGGGGCGCACGCCTTCCGTGAGGCCCACCGCCGCGCCGCGCACACTCGAACGCGCCACGTACTGGATGCAACTCGCGCTGCAAGCGGTGTCTCCATGACCGGCCCCGCCGCCAGCGACGAGCCCGTCGACGACGAGTGGGCCGACGCGCCCTTCACCGCCGGACGCGCGGCCGATGCGCGTGCTCGGCTCTTGCTCCGGCCGAAGAGCGCACGACGCGCCCGTATGCACCCCTTCGCCATCCTGGGTCTATGGGCCTGGCAAACCGCGCTCTCGCTCGGCGTCGCCATCCCAGCCGCGGCGCTCGTGGCGCGCGTCTACGGGATGCACCCACGCGCGGACGCGCCGCTCTGGGACGCCGGAGGGCTCGCGCTCATGGACTTCTTGTGGCGAGACGCGCGCGCTCTCTCGCCGGTGGCGGCGACCGCGGAAATCACGCTCGTGGTCGGCGCGGTCGGCGGTCTCCTGCCGGCCGCCGCCGTGATGATGGCGATGGGCCGCGTCCCGCGGCACCGAACGGCGGCGACGCTTTCGCAGGCGTTGTCGGCCGCGTTGTGGGCGATGCCCGCGTTCTCGTTCTTGCTTGTGGTGTTCGCGCTCGTTCAGGGGGCGACGCTGGCGATGGGCTACGGCGTCACGCAGCTCGTGGAATCGACCACCACGGGACTGGGCGCCGTGCGCGCGGAGCGTCTGAGCATCGCGTCGGGCGTCGTCTTTTTGCTCCTCGCCTCTGGTCTGGGCGTCGTCCACGATTTGGCTCGTGCCGCCGTCGTCTGCGCGCGTGCGCGCGGCGCGCGGGCGATCGTGCTCGGTGCACGCGCGTTCGGCGCGGCGCCGCTGCCGCTATGGTGGTCGTGGGCGTGGCGCGGTTTGGCGGCCGCGGTGCCGGTGTTGGCGGTTGCGTTCTTCACGGGGACGGTCGGGGGGCGGGGCGGCGCGACGCTGGCGCTCGTCGCCATGCTCCATCAAGCCGTGATCCTCGCGCGCGTCTCACTGCACGCGTCGTGGCTCGCCCGCGCGCTCCGAGCCATCGACGGCTGGCCGGCCTAGGCGCAGGTCCGACCTCGCGCCCTGCACGAACGCGCGGACCCGGCTGAGGAGTCCGCGGGCCCGCCGGGGCGGTGCCGTGGTAGAAGGCCAGGATCCCATGGAGATCACGTTTGTCACCACCGAGCTCGCGCCCTTCGTCAAAGTAGGGGGCCTCGCCGACGTGTCGGCGGCCCTGCCCAAGGCGCTGCGCATGCTCGGACACGCGGTCACGATCGTCATGCCGCGATTCGCCGACCTGGAGAAGCACGGTCTGCTCTTGGCGCGACGGCTCACCCCCCTTCGGTTCACGCTCGGCGACCGCGCCTTCGAGGTGACCATGCTCGACGGACGCCTCACGTCCCAGGTCGACCTCGTCGTCGTCGACGCGCCCGGCCTCTTCGATCGAGCGGGCGTCTACGGCGAGCGCGGCGAAGACTACCCGGACAACGCGCTCCGCTTCGCCGTGCTCTCGCGGGCCGCGGCGGAGCTCGTAAGGCAACGCGTTGCCGGCGGCCGCGCCGTAGACATCGTCCACTGCAACGACTGGGCGACCGCTCTCGTGCCGACCTACCTGCGCGCCCTCACGGCAGAAGTTCCGGCGCTCGCGGCGACGCGCACGGTGCTGACCATCCACAACGCAGCCCACCAAGGCGTTTTTCCGAAGGAGCAGCTCCCGGGCCTCGGGATCGGGTGGGACGCGTTCACGGTCGACGGCATCGAGTTCTTCGGCGGGATCAACCTCCTCAAGCAAGGTCTCCTCAGCGCGGACGCGGTGACGACGGTCAGCCCGACGTATGCCCGCGAGATCCAAGCGCCCGGTGGCGGCGCCGGACTCGAAGGCGTCCTCGGCGCCCGGGGCGAGGGTCTCCTCGGGATCGCCAACGGGATCGATTACTCGGTCTGGAACCCGGCGACCGACCCGGCGGTCGTCGTGCGATACGACGCGGAAGGGTTCGCGAGCAAGGCGCGCTCCAAGGGTGCGCTGCAGAAGGAGCTCGCGTTGCCGGTCGACGCGGAGGCGCCGCTGGTCGCCTTCGTGGGGCGAATGGTCGAGCAAAAAGGATTGGACCTCGTGGTCGGGGCGATGCCCAAGCTGCTCCGCGGGACGGAGGCGCAAATGGTGTTGGCCGGAGACGGTGACGGCTCGCTCATCTCGGCGGTCGAGGAGGCGGTCTCGAAATCCCACGGTCGCGCCGCCTTCGCCCATGCGGCGAGCGAGCCACTCGTTCACAGGATCTTCGCGGGCGCCGACTTCGTGATGGTGCCGAGCCGGTACGAGCCGTGCGGTCTCGTGCAGATGTACGGGCAGCGCTATGGCGCGCTCCCCATCGCGCGCGCGACCGGAGGGCTGGTCGACACGATCGTGGACTGCGATGCGAAGCTCGAAACGGGCACGGGCTTTCTGTTCGAGGAACCCACGGCCCGCGCCCTCCTCGGAGCGACCGAGCGCGCGATCGCCGCCCGCGGGCTGCCGCGGTTTCCCGCGCTCGTGCGGCGCGCCATGCGCCTCGATCGCGGTTGGGAGCGTCCGGCCCGCCGTTACGAGCAGGTCTATCGGTCTCTCGCGACGACTTGAGCGCCGCGCTCGCCGCTTCGGAAGCCGGGCGCCTACCGCGTCGCCACCGTGAAGCCACGGGCGGCCGCGAGGAGCGCGCTCTGGACGGCGCCGTCGATGGCCTCCTCTTGCAGCTGGCGGCGGCCCGTATCCGAGATGGCCGGGCTCGAGGCCGCGGCCGTCGCGGCGCCGGACACCGTGGCTCGAAGCACTTGGTCGCGCCGAAGCGAGAACTCCACGCTCGCGCGCACCTGCAAGCCACCCGCCGACGGCGATTCGGTCACCTGCGTCACGAGCCCGTCGAGGGTGATGACCGGCAAGTGCCGATCGGCAGCCTGCTTGGCGAGCCTTGGATTCGCGTCGATGACGGCTGCATCCTTCAGCCCGCCCGCGCGAACGCGCGCCGCATCGTGGAGCACGCGGCCCAAGTCCTCGCGACCGACACCGGAGCCGTTGCGCATGTCGCCGAGGCGGACGACGTAACGCACCGTCGGCGCGAGGTCGGCGATGGCCGCCGCTGCTTCCGCCGCCTGGGCCGGCGCCGAAGCCGCCGTCGCGGCGGAGACCGAGGTGGGCGTCCGCGCCCCCGGAGTCGGAGAAGCTTCGGTCGACGCGCACGCCAGACCCACGACGGAAAGCGACACCCCCAACGCGAACCGCATCACGGAATGGACGGCCATCACGCTTCGGAGTGAAGCCGAACGGCGGGGAATGGGAAGTCCCGCGCGGCCCAATTTCCAATCCTTCCAATCATCTTGTAAATGTCCCAGCGACCTCATGTCGCGCCTTCCGGCTTCTGCGGTTTCGTTCTCCCGCCCGGCCGGAATGGCGGAAGGAGCTGTCGTGTCCGTCTTCCGCGTACCGCCCGAGGTGGCGGGACAACGGCTCGACGTATTCCTTCAGGGTCAGCTCCATCGAACGAGCCGAACGCGCACACAATCCATTGTGCGGGCCAGCGCTTACGACGCGACCGGCCGCAAGCTCGATCCCAACGACCGTGTTCGCTCCGAGCAGTACGTCTTGTTGTGGCGACCGGCCTGGGACGAGACCCCGTCAGCCGCCGCCATCGGCGTGCTCTACGAAGACGACCACCTGCTCGCCATCGACAAGCCGCCCCACCTGCCCGTGCATCCGACCGCGCGATACCACCGCAACACCGTCATCAAGGCGTTGCAGGCGGCGCGGCCCGACAGCGAGTTTCTGTCCCTCGGCCACCGCCTCGACCGAGAGACCAGCGGCGTCATGCTCGTCACGAAGACACGGGTTTGCGACCGCACGCTCAAGCGCCAGCTCGAGGCGCGGAAAGGCATCGAGAAGACGTACGTGGCCTTCACGTGGGGCGTGCCCGCGGTCGGCGACGGCGCCACGACGTTTCGGTACGTGCGGTCCGTCGAGCTCGATCCTACGAGCCCGCTGCGCGTGAAGGTTCGCGTCAGCGACGCGGCTGGCGCGCCTTGGGCCGCGACGCGGTTCGCGGTCGAAGAGAAGCGGCGCGGCGCGGACGGCCGGGTGTACGCCCGCGTGCGGTGCGAGCTCGAGACGGGGCGTCAACATCAGATCCGCGTTCACCTCGCATCCCTCGGCACATCGGTCGTCGGTGACAAACTTTACGGGCCCGACGAGCGCGCCTTCGCGAGGTCTGCGGACGGCGAACTCACCGCGGCCGATATCGCCATGCTCGAGATGGACCGCCACGCCCTTCATGCCGCGCGACTCCAGCTCCCGCACCCGATCACAGGCGAGCCCCTCGATCTCGCGGCGCCGTTTCCCGCGGACATGGCCGACTTCTGGGCGCGGCTCGCGCCGGAGTCACGCGCGGCCGAGCGCTAGAGCCCGCGGGGGACCTTGTCGAGATCGAGCTGATCGAGCGCGACTCGGATGAGCGCGCTTCGATTCGCCTTCGTCACGCCGCGCGTCTTGAGCTCGTCGACCAGCGCGTCGAGATGCGCGAGGTCCTTCGTGTAGAGCGAGATGCAGATAACCTTGTAGTGGGCGGGCTTCTGGCTCCCGGTCTTGGTCGGGCGAGCCGTCTCCGCGCGGTCGGGCGCGTAAAACGAGCCGGACAGAACACCCTGCACCTCGTCCGCGTCGAAGACGCGCGAAGCGCCGAGCCCCGTCTCTTCTTCACGCCCTGCCATGACGATCTCCTTCTTGTCGCTCGTTTGCACGCGTTCAGACCGCGGCCGCCTGTTGCGCTGAGCTCTCGGCGCCTTGAAGAAGCAGGTTGACCACCTGCTCGTAGTCCTGGGACGCATTCGACTCGGGCGCGAACTCGAAGATGGTCTTGCCCTGCGCCGGGGCTTCCTTGAGGCGGGTGGCCTGACGGATCGGCGGCAAGACGCGGTCGCCGAAGTGCTCCCGGAGGGCCTCGACCGCGTCGCGGCAAATGCGCGCGCGCGCGTCGTAGAACGTCGGCAAGACGCCGTGGATCTGGACGGGATGATGCAAGAGGGAGTTTACGTTCTTGACCGTCTTGACGACCTGGCGCACCCCCACGAGCGAGAGGAAGTCGCACGCGACCGGCACGATGATGCTGTCGGCGCAGACGAGCGCGTTCTGGTTGAGGAGCGACAAGGACGGCGAGCAATCGAGGACGACGACGTCGTACGCGTCGAACGCCGACACGAGGCGATCGCGCAAGATGCGATCGCGGTTCTGCCTACCGGCGAGGTAGAGCTCCGCGGCCGCCAACGTCTCGTTCGAGACGATGACGTCGAGGTTCGGTCGCACCGAGATCGCGGCGTCCGTCGCGCGGACGCCCATGACGAGCACGTGGTAGAGCGTCTTCTCGGCTTTCACCCCGAGCGAGACGCCGACGTTGCCCTGCGAGTCGGTGTCGACCAAAAGGACGTGGAGTCCGCGCGCGGCGAGGCCCGCGGCCAGGCTGACCGAAGTGGTGGTCTTCCCGGTGCCCCCCTTGTGGTTGAAGACCGCGAGGCGCGAGATGCCCGGCAGGGCGGGCTTCGATCGTCCGCTGCTCGCGGGAGGAGCTCCGGCCGAAAGCGGTGGCGGGGGCGAGGACGTCTCCGGAGATCGCGGGAGGTCGGCCCGGACCTCTCGAATCGCAGCGACGGAGCTGAGCCGCGCGCCGTCTGCTTCCGCGAGGATTTGCTTGCGGCACTCCTCGGAGCAAGCGTGGCGGAGCTCACCCCGTACACGAACGACCTGGGACACCAGCTCCACGTAAAAGCGCTTGTGGCACGCCGAGCAATTGGCGCCGCCGCTCGCTTCTCCGCTGACCGCCTTCCCGTGGCAGGCGTGGGAGCAGAAGAAGGCGAAGCCCCCTTCCCGCTCCTCCATCTGGTAACGGAACTGAACCTCGAACCGCTTGCAGCAAACGCTGCAGCTCTCGGTCATCGCAGCCATCGCCTCCGTCAGTAGCCACAGGGCGGGCGAGATGGCCAAGAAAGTTGCACGCCGAAAGCGCGTCTTTCGGCCCGACCGCGAGTCCGATCTCGTTTTAGTGACGGAAGTGACGGACTCCGGTGACCACCATGGCCATTCCGAGTTTGTCGGCGGCCGCGATGACGTCGGCGTCCTTCACGCTCCCACCCGGCTGCGCCACGGCGGTCACGCCCGCCCGGCCCGCGACTTCGAGACCGTCGGGGAACGGAAAGAACGCATCGGACGCGAGGACGCTCCCCTGCGTCTTGGCCGCCGCCTTGTCGCAAGCAATCTGCACCGATACGACGCGCGACATTTGCCCAGCGCCGACGCCTACCGTCGTCGCGCCCCGAGCGAGGACAATCGCGTTCGACTTCACGTGCTTGCAGACCCGCCAGGCAAAGTCCAAGCTCGCCAATTCCTCCGGAGTCGGCGCGCGCCGCGTGACGACCTTGCCGCGCAAGACCTCGCCGGGCCCCGTCGCGTCGCGATCTTGAACGACGATCCCGCCGCCGACCCGCTTGTAGGACAGAGCCGCGTGTTCCGGACCGAGCCATCCTCCGGTCGCCAGGAGCCGCAAGTTCTTCTTGGCCCTCAGAATTTCGAGTGCGACCGAGTCGAACGAGGGCGCCACCACGCACTCCACGAAGGTTTCCGCCAGCACGCGCGCCGTTGCCTCGTCGACCGCTCGATTGAGGGCCACGATGCCCCCGAACGCACTCACGGCGTCCGCCTCGCGGGCTTGCCGATAGGCCTGGGCGAGATCGGGCCCAGTCGCGACGCCGCACGGGTTGGTGTGCTTGACGACGACGGCGGCCGGCTCATCGAACTCGCGGACGGCGTCGAGCGCGGCGTCGGCGTCGACGAGGTTGTTGAAGCTCAGCTCCTTGCCGCCGGCGCCCAGGCTCTCGGCGCGCGCGAGTGACCCGTCGAGAGCGCCTCGCTCCACGTAGAAGGCGCCCTCTTGATGCGGGTTTTCGCCGTAGCGCAAGGGGTACGCCCGCTCGAACGGCAACGTGAGATATCGAGAGAATCGCGCCGAGCCGGCGAGGTCGCCGGAGGACAGGTACCCGCTGATGGCCGCGTCGTATGCGGCCGTGTGGGCAAAGGCCTTGGCCGCGAGTTCGAGACGTGTCGCGGTGAGCGTGTCTCCGTGGGCGGAGACCTCCGCGAGCACTCGATCGTAGTCGAGTGGATCGCACACGATCGTGACGCGCGCGTGGTTCTTCGCGGCGGATCGGACCAACGACGGACCGCCGATGTCGATGTTTTCGACGACCTCCTGGTGCGCGGACGACGGATCCGCGGCCACCCGCTCGAAGGGATACAGGTTGACGACGACGAGATCGATTTCACTCGCGCCGAGGCGGTCGAGGTCGCCGCGATCGCGGTCGCCGCGCGACAATATCCCTCCGTGAACTCGGGGGTGGAGCGTCTTCACTCGCCCGTCCATGACCTCCGGAGAGCCGGTGTAGCTCTCGACGGTTTCCACCCGGATACCCTCGCCCGAGAGGGCCCGCGCGGTCCCACCGCTCGACAAGATACGGACCCCCCGTGCCGAAAGGGCACGGACGAAGGGGACGAGCGAAGTCTTGTCCGAGACGGAAACGAGCGCGGTGCGGATGGCCATGGGCACGCGCGAGCTAGCCCGGCGCGGCGAGGCGGTCAATCGCCGTGCGCGACGCCCCTACGAGATCCTCTGCAAAGGTGCGGAATCAGTTGGAAGTGGACCGGACCGCTTCAGGCCGCGCCCTCTTCCGCCTCATCTTCGTCGTCGTCGTTGGACGTCTTCGCGTCGAGCACGGGGAGGCGTCGCTTGCCCGAGGGACCTTCGTCGACGTAGTCGCGCAGGGCCGTCATGTCGCGAAGGGCGGCGAGCTTCGCGAGGCCCTTCACTTCGACCTGTCGGATGCGCTCGCGGGTCAGGTTCATGATCGCGCCCACTTCTTCGAGCGTGGTCCCGCCCCGATCGGCCACGTCGAGGGCGCACGTCTCGGACATCTCCCAGGGGTCCAGGTCGGGGAAATTGACCTTGATCGCCCCGGTGCGCGCGGACACGTCGAGATAGAGGTGGTGCGTGCACGAGACGAAGGGGCACGGACGCGCTCCTTCGACGCACTGCGAGCGGGCCTTGGGCCGCGCCTCGTCTTCCGCTTCCGGATAGAGAAGCCGCCCGAGCTCGAGTTCGCGCTTGGTCATTCGCTTGACGCTGATGGTGCGCGCGCGCACGGCCCGCTTTCGTCGGGACCGCCGCTGCTCGCGCGTGACCGGCGCGGCCGCAGGATCGACCTGGAGGGCGAGCGCGCCTTCGACGGGGAGCGCCTCCTCTTGGCCGGCGTCCGCCGCTTCTTCCATGTCCGCCTTCGGTTCGGGCTTCCGGTCCATACAGCGCTCCTTGCGACAATCGACCCAACGCGGCTCGGGGCTTCGCCCGGCCGACACGAGACAAATCAATCCGGACGAGCGCCGGCGCGCCATGTAGAGCCGCGCCCGCTCCCAGTCCCTCCTCCGCGTCCCGTCATTCGACGATCGTCGCGTGAGCCTCTCGCACAATCGCTCGAATGATTTGCACCTTAAGCCAATCGAAATAACGTGGTCAATCCATCGCTTGGCTTTTTTTTGAACTTTTCGACAATGGACCTCGTTTCGCGTGGTTAGATCGGTGGCCTGACAAGAAATGTCACGAGCGGCGCGAAGCAAGTCGCTCTCGGCGCTCGTCAACGCTCGCGGGACGCCGCGGCGCGGGAGTGGTGTGCAGGGCGGCCCGGAGCGCTTGCCCGCGGGCGGCACGGGGGCCTATGTTCCCCGCCGGCTTTTGGTCATGTCGCCGGAGCGTCGCGATTCCCGAAGGCCCGTAGCGCGCGACGTGGCCGCGAGAGGCGCCCGCATTCGATTCGTCGAGGCCGGCAGCGGCCCTCCCCTCGTTCTCGTCCACGACTATCTCGCGAGCCACGTTGCGTGGGACGATGTCCTGCCGCGCCTGGCCGAGAAATTCCGCGTGATCGCTCCCGATCTACCGGGTTTCGGCGAGAGCGAAAAGCCGCCGCCGAGCCGGTATCCGTACGACTTCGACGGATTCTCCGAGTCGCTCGTGGATCTCGTCGCGGCTTTGGACCTGGGGCGGGTGTCCCTTTGCGGCCACGCGATGGGCGGCGCGATCACGCTGACGCTGGCCGCGTCGTATCCCCACGTGGTGCAGAAGCTCGTGCTCGTCAATCCGCTCGTCTACCCGCCCAAGCACCCGGACGCGCTGTTTCGAATCGCGGGAGTGCCCGTGCTGGGTCCGCTCGTATTCAAGCAGCTCTTCGGTCGGGCGCTCTTTCGCGGTCGTTTCCTCGGCGACGTCCGGACCGGGGCGGGCGCGCCGTCACGGCGGGTGGATCTGCTGTTCGAGCAGTTCGACGCCCCGGCGGCGCGCGAGGCCGCTTATGCAACGATGCGATCCATGCTGGACACGCGCCCTTTGACAGCCAGCGTTCCACGCGTGACCGCGCCGACGCTGGTCACTTGGGGCCGCGGCCACCGCACCTCGCCGGTCGAGCACGGACGGAGGCTGGCGCGCGAGCTCGGCGGAGCGCGGTTCGAGGTGTTCGATTGTGGGTCGTCGCCGCCCGAAGAGTGCCCCGAGGCCTTCGCGAGCGTCGTCTCGACCTTTCTGTCGGACGGGCGAGGACGGTGAGCCGTGCTGGACGCGCGCGCGCGCGGGCGCTTGCGCAGGAGTCGTTCTGCGATGACAGGAGTCCTGGCCGTGGGTGCGGTGGCGGCGTTCGCGGTCCTCGGCCCGCTCGCCGCCGGCCATGACCCGCTCGCCAGCGACTTCGTGAACGGAATGGCACCCGACGGGTTGCCGGTGGGCCCAAGCGCGCGCTTTCTTCTTGGTACCGACAGGCTCTTTCGCGACGTGTTCGCGCGGCTGGCCGTCGCCGGCAGGCTGTCCCTCTGGATTGCATTGTCCGCGACCGCGATCGCGACGTGCATCGGGGCCGTGGTCGGGATCGCCGCGGGGTGGCTCGAAGGGCGCCGAGCGTTTTTGCCATGGCCCGCGGCGGCCGGCCTCTGTGGCGCACTCGCTTGTCTCGCGCTCGGGCGGCCCGGACTCGCGTGCGTCGCACTGGTGGCGGCCGCGATCGGGTGGCGCTGGAGTCGGCCGCGAGGACTTCCCGTGAACCTCGACGCCATACTGATGCGGCTGGTGGATATCTTGCTCGCCTTTCCTTTCCTCTTGCTGGTGATGGCAATCGGCACTTCCGTCGGACACACGTCCGCCGTCACCGTGTTTCTGACGCTCGGCGCGACAGGTTGGCTCGGGATAGCCCGCATTCTGCGGGCAAAGACGATGCAGGTTCGGACGCTCGAGTACATCGACGCGGCGCGCGCCCTCGGTCGTCCGACGCTCGGCATCCTGGTGTCGCACGTGCTGCCCAACGTGGCGGGACCCCTCATCGTGACGGCGACGATGCTGGTCGGGCAGATGATCGTGGCCGACAGCGTACTTTCGTATCTCGGCGTCGGCCTTTCGCCGCCGACCCCGACGTGGGGGCGAATGCTGCTCGAGGGGCAAGACGCGTTGGCGACGTCGCCCTGGCTGGTCGCCGCCCCGGGCGCAGCCATCGTGCTTTCGGTCTGGGGATTCACGATGCTGGGCGAGGGGCTACGCGACGCGCTGGACCCGCATGATGCGTAGTCGGTCGGCCGCGGTCCTGGCGGCGGCCGCCGCGTTTGGTTGCGTCGCCGTCGGGGGCTGCGAGGACGCCTTGTCGCCGCCCCTCCCCGCGGCACACGGCCCTCGAGCGCAGCCCCGCCGCGGCGGCACCCTACACCTGGCTTCCTTCGAGAACATTCGCGGACTCGACCCTGCCGGCCCGACCGACGGGCTGGCCTTGCAGGCCGAGCACCTCCTTTTCGCCGGACTGGTCGACTATGGCGCGGACGGCGCCGTCGCCGCGGACCTTGCCGAGCGCTGGTCGGTCGAAGACGGCGGCCGCACCTACCGCTTCTTTCTCCGCGAAGGCGTGCGCATGCACGACGGCGAGGAGCTGACCGCAGACGACGTGGTGCGCTCGGCGGAACGAGCGCTCCACCCCAGCACCCCAAACCCCAACGCCAGCTACTTCGCGAACCTCGCGGGCTTCGACGCGTACACCTCGGGCGCCTCGGAGCACTTGTCAGGGGTCACGGCGGAGGGACGCTACGTAGTCGTCTTCCGCCTGAACGAGCGGGATGCGACGTTCTTACCGGTCTTGGCGATGCAGACCCTGAGGCCCGTTTGCAAGACGGCGGGAGCCCGCTACGTCGACTCGTGGGTGCCTTGCGGCGCGGGTCCCTTCAAGCTCCCGGAGGGCGGCTGGCGACGCGGGACGTCGCTGCGCCTCGTGCGCCACGAGGGCTACTACCGGCCCGACCGCCCGTACCTGGACGCCGTCGAATGGACGTTCCGCGTGTCTTTCGCCGCGCAGCGCTTTCGCTTCGAGGACGGCGAGCTCGACCTCCTCAGCGACACGACCCAGGCCGACGAGGCGCGCTTCGCCGCGGACGCGCGATGGCGTCCGCTCGGAATCTCGGAGTCCGATCGCACGGTCCTGGGTGAATCGATGAACACGCGCATGCCTCCGTTCGACAACCCGGAGATCCGCCGCGCCGTCGCGGCGGCGATCGACCGGGACCACTACCGAGCGCTCAAGCCGAGCAACATGACGGTGCTGACGCAGCTCGTGCCGCCCGGCGTACCCGGCTTCGACCCGCAGGTCACGGGACAACACCACGACCTCGAAGCAGCGCTGGAGCACATGCGGCGGGCCGGGTTTCCGTTCGATCCCGTGACCGGCAAGGGAGGCTGGCCATCGCCGATCGTATACCCGCTCTACGACCGCGGGTTGCTCTCGTATACCGCGCAGCTCCTCAAGCAGGACTTGGCACGCATCGGGCTGCGAATCGAGCTCGAGATCGTGAGCTTTCCCACCTTCCTCGCGATTCAGCAACGTCCCGACGGCGCGGCGATGTCCCAGGCCAATTGGGAAATGGACTACGCCGACCCGAGCGCGCTCTTCGATCCGCTCTTTTCGACCGCGTCCATCGGTGAAGGAGGCAGCTACAACACCGCGTTTTATTCGAATCCGAGATTCGACGATTTGGTCGGCAGAGCGCGTCGCGAATCCGATCCCGCCGCCCGGCGCGCGATGTACCGGGAAGCCGACGAGATCCTCTGCGACGACGCGCCTTGGGCGTTCGCGTACGCGTACCACGGGTACGAGGTAAGGCAGCCGTACGTCCGCGGATTCGCCGCGCAGCCGGTCTGGTCTAGGGACGTCAGCGGCGTATGGGTCGACCGTGTGGAGCGAGGGATCGCGCGGGCGCTCGGGGGCGTCTTACCGTGAGTCGCCTCGTGCACCGGCTCGCGTGGAGCTTCGTCGTGGTTTGGGGCGTCGTGTCGATCGCCTTCGCCATCAACGACCTCCTGCCGGGTGACCCGGCGCGCATGGCGGCCGGTGCGCAGGCCCGGCCGGCGGACGTGGCTCGGATTCGGTCGCAGCTCGGCCTCGATCGGCCGCCTCTCGCGCGATATGGCGCCTTCTGGAGGCGCCTCGTGCACGTCGGCCCGCGCGATCGCGACTCGGATCCCGCTCACGCGTCGTGTCTCGTCGTCGCGGGCATCGGCCGGTCGGCGGTCCACATCGACTTCGGCAAGAGCTTTCAGCTCCATCAGCCGGTAGGGGACGTCGTGTGTGCGCGGATCGGCAGGACGTTCGCGTTGGCGGTCGCCGGCGTGTGCCTCCAGCTCGCGATGGGCATCGCGGCCGGTCTCTTCGCGGCGCTGCGGCCCGGCTCCCGCCTGGACCGCGGCCTCGTGGCATCGAGCTCCCTCGTGGCCAGCGCGCCCACCTTTCTCGTCGGTCTCCTCTTGCAGTACGTGCTCGCATACCGCCTGCGTTGGCTTCCGCTCGACGGGTTCGGCGACACGATCGCGGAGCACGCGCGATGCCTCGTCTTGCCCGCCCTCACGCTCGGGCTCTATGGCGCGGGTTATTACACCCGGATCGTCCGCGACGACGTGCGCGTGTCGATCCAGAACGACTGGGTGCGGACGGCGCGGGCCAAGGGCGCGCCGATGGCGCGCGTGGTCGTGCGCCACGTGCTCCGCAACGCCGTCATCCCCGTGCTGACCGCGGCGGGACTCGACTTCGGCGCGCTGATGGGTGGCGCCGTCGTCACGGAGACGGTATTTCGCTGGCCCGGCCTCGGGGACTTGAGCGTGAGCGGGGCGCTGAACCGCGACGGCCCCGTCGTGTTGGCATGCGTCGTCGTCACGTCCGTCGCGGTCGTCGCGAGCAACGTGGTGGTCGATTTCGTGTGCGCCGCCTTGGACCCGCGCCAGCGGTGACAGCCCGCGCGACCCCGCGCGCGACGCTCAGGGCCTCGCCATCATTCGGCATTCGCTCACGTTCGGCGTGCGCGCCTGGGCGGCGCAGCTTCGGTACGCCTCGCGCGCGGCGGACGGATTGCCCGAGGCGGCGTACGCGGCGCCGAGCGTGAGCCACGCGTTCGCGTCGGCCGGATTGGCGGCCGTCGCTTGTCGCGCGATCTCGACGGCCCGAGCGGTCGCGCCGCTCGCGAGCGCCTGACTCGCCTGGGCGACGAGGGAGCCTTTGTGCGGGTACGCCGGGTCGGCGGCGGCGGGGACGTCGGACGGACCGGCGACCGGCGCGCGAGGCAGAGGCGCGACGGCGGGGCGGGCCGCGGGAGACGCGGCCACGCTGGCTCGGCCGGAGGACGCGGGCAGCGGAGGCGCCGCGCTCGCGGCGGTCACGGGGCGGCTCGTCGGAGCGGTCGGGGGGGCGACGACGGACGTCGGGCTGGGAAGGGGGGTGGCGGTCGCCACGGGGATGGCCATCGACGTCGCGGCCGGGATCGCGGTCGCGAGGGTAGACGTCGTCGCTGCTGCCGGCGCCGCGGTGTCATCGCCCGGTGAACCGCCCGAACGACGCGTGCCGCCCAAGGCCGCCACGATCACGATGGCGGCCGCCGCGGCGAGGCCCCCCCCCACGATGAGCATGGACGCTGGGCGCCGGCGCGGCAGGCCGGCCACGACCGCGTCATCGACCTGTGTCCGCACCGCGGACGACCTTCGCCCCTCGATCTCGACCGCGGTGCCCACCGCCTTCGTCGAACCCGAAGAGTGAGGCGGCCGGACTTCTTCGGCCGGGGCGGCGGCCGGCGGAGGCACGCTCCCGACGGCCTTGGCGGCGCGCAACGGGATGGGCGCCGACGGAAGGACGGGCACGGGCGGCTCCGCGCGAGATGCCTCGGCCTTCATGGGCGCTTCGGCTTCGAGCGACGGAGGGTGCTTTCCGTTCGTGACCGCGGCCAGCGGAGAGGCGGCCGCGATGCCCATGATGGTGGCGCCGCGCGAAGTCGTGCTCGTAGGAGACACCTCACGGACGACGCGCTCGGCCTCCGAAGGGCGGTTCGCCGTGGGCTCGGACGCCGGGACCACCGCCATGTCGCCGCTCGAAGGGACGACCGGCCGCCCGCTGTCGCGCCCAACCGGCTGCGACGGGCTCCCCTCGACCGGAGACGCGGGCACCGACTCCGGCTCGGCCTCTTCCTCCGGCCGCGGCACCAAGAGCCCTTCGAAGTAGAGCTTCGTGATCGTCGACAGCGTCGACAGGTCCTCGAAGGGCGAGTCGTCGACCACGTCGGCGAGGCTGCGCTTGCCATCGAACAGCCGCAGGATCCCATTGAGCTCGTCGGGGATCTCGTTCAGCCGCTCGAGCAGCTGCTTGTGGTCGATCTCGAAGGGCGTCGACAGCGGCGGCAGCTGCTCGCAGAGGCGCCCCCATTCGTCCACGCGGCGCATGCCCTCCATCAGCAGCGCCTGCGTCGACCCCTCGACCGTCTCCTCCACGGCGATCGGCCGAAACTCGACCTCGAAGGCCGCTTCGTTCCAGATGAGCGCGCGATAGACGGCCTCTTCGCCGCGGAGGCGCCCCACCTCGGCGTCGACCACCTTCCCGTCACGGAAGTAGACGTGCGCCTCCTGGACCCCGCTCCGCAGGTGCACGACGCCGCTCTTGCGAGACACCTCGAACGTCTGCAAAAGGTCGACGACGGCCATGTCTTGCGTCGAGCCGCTGAAGCGCGTGCGGCCGCCGGACATCGGCGCCTTCGAGGCGGCGATGTTCTCTTGCGTGCGGCGGGCGAGCAGGAGATTGACGCGCGCGATGAGCTCGCGGACGAAGATGGGCTTGGTGAGGTAATCCTCGACTCCGAGCTCGAGCCCGCGAATCTTGTCTTCGATCGACTTCTGGCTCGTGAGAAAGACGATGGGAATCCCCGCCCATTCGGGACGATCTTTGAGCTTCCGGACGAGGGTGTATCCGTCGAGCTTGGGCAGCCGTGTGTCGCTCAACACCAGGTCGGGGGTGAGCGATTCGATCTTGGCGAGCGCGTCGAGCCCGTCGGTCGAGGTCGTGACGCTGTAGCCGGCCTTCTTCAGGCTGACCTCCAGCACCCGGACGCTTCGGGGATCGGCGTCGACGAGCAACAGCTTCTGTTTGGCCACTGACCACAAGAGCATGGAAGCGTCGCGCCGGGAGTGTCAAGCGCGGTGTCGCCCGACACACATGCGTTTCACATTCCATGCGCATCCCCACCCGTACGCCCGCCCACACGCGCGACGCGCACACCACCCGCGCGATCAGCGATTGACCGAGAAGGGATCTCCGACGTCGTCGATGGCGGCCGGACGCCGGGGCGGCACGCGGCGAGGCCGCTGTGAGGCATGGGGCGCTGGAGCGGCCGCGGTGGCCGCCGTGGGCAAGGCGGACGCGGAGGTCGACACGCCCGTGGCCGATGCGGGCGCCGCCGAGGCCGCGGCAACCGATGGAACCGACGACGGTGCGACGGGGGTCCACGCGGTGTCCAGCGGGAGGGCCGCCGGCCCCTGCCCCACCGACGCCGCGCTGGCCGTCACGGGCTCCGAGGCACGACGCGCCTCGTCGACATGCTTTCGACCGATCCACACGAGAACACCCACCACGACGCCGAACAGCAGCGCGCCCGTCGCCAGCCATCCCCACGGGAACGCGCGCCGGGGCTCCCACGCGTCCTCGCTCGGAAGCGCAGGCGAGGGCCGCCCCGCGTCGTCGAATGCCGTGGGCGGGCGGGGCGTGGCGCCGGGGGGGCGTGGCGTCGCCACGGAGCGACGGTCGGCGCTCCCCGCCTCGAGGGACGCCGTCGCGCGATCGATCTCGGCGGCGAGCCGATCCATCGACGCGTACCGCTCCTCGGGCTTCTTGGAGAGCGAAACGAGCGTGACCTCCTCGAGCGCACCGAGGCCTTGCGCCGCGACGCTCACCTGGCTCGGGGGCACCGGCTTCACGAACATGTGCTGCGTGAGGACACCCATGTACGTGTCGGCTTCGAAGGGCACCCGGCCGGTGAACATCTCGTACATGATGACGCCCAACGAGTAGATGTCGGCGCGGTGGTCGACGGGCTGCCCGCTGGCCTGCTCGGGCGACATGTAGTGGGGCGTCCCGAAGATGATTCCATCGCGGGTCACGCGGCTCGCGCCGACGACCTTCGCGGCGCCGAAGTCGACGATGCGGACATCTTCCTGACCGCCCCCGCGGCCCGTCGCGTCGATGAGAAATACGTTGTCCGGCTTGAGGTCGCGATGAACGATGCCGACCCCGTGCGCGGCGGCGAGCGCGCTCGCGATCTGACGCAGGATGTTCGCGGCACGCGCGGGCGGCACGGGGCCGCCGGTCTTGATCAACTCGCCGAGCGTCCTCCCGACGAGGAGCTCCGTGACGAGGAAGGGGACGCCGTCCTTCAGCTTTCCGAAGTCGGTGATCTCGACGACGTTCGGGTGCTGGACGCTCGCGGTGGCGCGCGCCTCCTGGATGAAGCGCGCCGTGAGCTCGTCGTCGCTGGCGAGGTCCTTCCGGAGCAGCTTCATCGCGAACATGCGATCGAGCGTCGTGTGCCGGACCTTGTAGACCCGACCCGTGCCGCCTTCGCCCAAGACCTCGACGATCTCGTACCGATCGTCGACCGTCGTGCCGAGCAGCGGATCGCCGAGCGGGTCGTAGCTCGCGGCCTCGAGCTTGCTGCCGTCGAAGGGACAAAACCGCGCGTCGCGCGAGAAGCGCTGCCCGCACGTGGAGCACTGCTTGGCCTCACGTCGGATGTCGACCGTCTTTCTAGTCGGCGGATCCATCGGGTGCGCCCGACTCCAGTCCTTCGTTCTCGGCCGCCGCACCCCCGTCGACGACGGGCGTGCACGCTCCCGACGCACAGGTGAGCCCTTCCGCGCAATCCGCGGTCCGTTCGCAAGCCGCCAGGGGCCCGAGCGCCGTGGATCCGCCGCCGCCGCACGAAAACTCCTGCGCGAAGGCGATCACCGCGAAGAACACCGCTGCGCGGCCCACACGATGGAGACTACGGCGGCTCCTCGAAAGAAGCCACGCGAACCAACTCCGGCCCTCGGCTATTCTGATGAGAAACCCTTGGAACCCCCTATCGATCTTTCGGTCCTCTCGCCAGCGGCCCGCAAGCTCCTCGACCCGTCGGCGCCCCCGGCGATGCGGCAGCTGGCGGCCAAGGGGATCGCCCCCGGCGTTCGACCCGGCGAGGCCATCGCGCTCATCGCGATTCTCTCCGAGTCGGCCGACACGGCGATTCGCACGACCGCCGCGGCCACGCTCGCGAACATTCCAGCCCCGCTGCTCAACGGGGCGCTGACTGGAGATCTGCTGCCGGGGGTGCTCGCTCTTCTCGCGCCTACCTACGCGCGCGACACCGCCGTCATGGCGAAGTTGCTGGCCCACCCGGACATGCCTCCGAGCGCCGTGGCCGAGATCGCGGCGATGGCGAACGAAGCCGTCGCCGAGCTCGTGGCGACCAACGAGGAGCGCCTGCTCGCGAACCCGGCGATCATCGAGAAGCTCTACATGAACAAAGCGACGCGGATGTCGACCGCGGATCGCATCCTCGAGCTCGCGGTCCGGAACTCGGTGGAGCTGAAAGGGATCCCTGCTTACAAGGAGGCCGCCGCCGCCATCGGCCAAGAGCTCATCGCCGAGCCTTCCCCAGAGCCGACGCCGGACGACGTGCTGTTCAAAGACGTGGAGAAAGCCTCGAGTGCGGCGCCCGTCGATCCGCGCGTCGAGGACACGCACCACATCGACGAGGAGACCGGCGAAGAGGTCGTCGAGGACCGCTTCCTGCCGCTGCACGCGCGCCTCGCGATGATGACCACCTCGCAGAAGATCCGGCGGGCGATGCTCGGGTCGTCGGCGGAGAGGCTCCTCTTGGTCCGCGACAACAACCGCCTCGTCGCGCAGGCGGCGGTCAAGAGCCCGGCCATCCAGGAGTCCGAGATCGTCCGCGTCAGCGCCAGCCGGAACGTGTCCGAGGACGTGCTGCGCACCATCGCGCTCGACCGCGAGTGGACACGGTCCCACCAGATCAAGCTGAACCTCACGCAGAACCCGCGCACCCCGTTCGCGTTCGCGTCCAAACTCATCCCGCATTTGCGAGAGCACGAACTGAAGGCGCTCGCGAAGAGCAAGAACGTGACGGGCGCCGTGGCGCAAGCGGCGCGTCAGTGGCTCTCGCGTCGGAACGTGAAAGAGTGAGGCGCAAAACGCGAGACCCGGGGCCCGCCGGGAGTGGTGGCGCGCGCGCAAGGACGGTAAGAGAAGGGGGAATGACCAGCGGTCGAAAGCCAACCAAGACGCCGGACGACCCGAGCGAGGCTGGCGACGACCTGCGCTCGTGTTGGGCGCGATTCCGATCCGGCGATCCCGTGCCGTGCCCGATCGACCGCGCGCCGCTGGCCCTCGCGGTCGACGCGTCGGCCGGAACCTACCGCTTCGTGTGCACCGACTGCGGCGTGTCTTCGCCCTGGTTCGAGTCGGGACCCGCCGGGATCCGCGTTCGCGCCGGCGCCGACGAAGACCCGCGCGCCGGCGGCAAGTGAAGCCGCCGCCGCCCGCGCTCGCGCTCTACCAAGCGTACGCTTCGGGAGCCTGACCGCCCGGGCCCGGCCAAATCGCGTCGAGCCGAGTCATCACTTCGTCGCTCAGCTTCAGCTTCTCCGCGCGCACGGCGTCCTGGAGCTGCTCGATCGTGCGCGGCCCCACGATCGGCGCCGTGACGCCGGGCCGATGCAGCAGCCACGCGACCGCGACGTTGGCCGGCTTCTCTCCCAACTCGGCGCAGAGCTTCTCGTATGCCTCGAGCTTGGGGCGATGCTTGTCGACCTCTTTCGCGATCCGCTCGCTCGCGCGCCGTCCCGAAGAGGCCTTCTGGAGCGCGCCCCCGAGGAGCCCTCCGCCGAGCGGCGACCACGGGATGACGCCGACCCCGTACGCACGACATGCGGGGATGACCTCGAGCTCGATGGTCCGCGCGCCGAGGTTGTAGAGGCTCTGCTCGGAGACGAGCCCGAGGAAGTGCCGGCGCAGCGCCGTCTCGTTCGCCTGCGCGATGTTCCAGGCCGCGAAGTTGCTGCTGCCGACGTAGAGCACCTTGCCCTGCGACACGAGGAGCTCCATGGCTTGCCAGATCTCGTCCCACGGCGTGTCGCGGTCGACGTGGTGCATCTGATAGAGGTCGATGCGATCGGTCTGCAGGCGCCGGAGGCTGTCTTCGCAGGCGCGACGGATGCTGTACGCGCTGAGCCTTCCGCCGTTGGGCCAGTCGAACATCGGCCCGTAGACCTTCGTGCCGAGGACGATGCGATCCCGCCGCCCGCCCTGCGCGATCCAGCGTCCGATGATGGTCTCGGTGCGGCCCTTGTTCTCGCCCCACCCGTAGACGTTGGCCGTATCGAAGAAGTTGATCCCCGCCTCTACGGCGTGATCCATGATGCGAAAGGCGTCGGCCTCTTCGGTCTCGGGACCGAAGTTCATCGTCCCGAGGCAAATGCGGCTGACTTTGAGGCCGGTCCGTCCGAGACGCGTGAACTCCATGACGACTCCTTCTCTCGCGCTCAGGTCGTGGGAAACGGCTCGCGCTTGGCGCTCTTCGGGTTCGACGCGTCGGTGCCGGGCGCGAACTCCTGCGCGGCGTTGGTCTCCACGAAGGGGCCGCCCTGCTCTTCGTCGACGATTTGATCGGCCACGCTTTCGGCGTCGTCCTCGCCGCTCGTCGCGGCCGCGATCACCTCTTCGCCGAGCTCCTCGGCGAGGTCGTCCTTCGGGCTGCGCGGTCCGTCGAGAAACGCGGGCGTGTCCTCGTCGTCTTGAGCACCGCTCTGCTCGCGGAGCGCGGCGACGTAGCGGGGATCGAAATGCCCGGGATGGTCCTCGCGGCGGACCGCGGCCTTCGCCTTCTTTTCACGCGCCTGTGCGGGCTTCCTGACGGCCCCCTTCGTCGGCGCGGGCGCCTTCGTGCGGGCGCCGGCCACCTTCTTCGCCGGCTTCGCCGCCGCGCCCTTCTTCGCGGGAGCGCTCTTCTTCGCGGGAGCGCTCTTCTTCGCCGCGGCTGCCTTCTTGAGCGGCGCGCCCTTCTTCGGGCCCTTGACCCCCCCGCCGGCCCCGCGTGCGGCCGGTTTCGCGATCTTCTTCGCGGGAGCCTTTGCCTTCGCGTTTCCGAGGGCCTTCCCTTGCGAGGCAAAACGGCTCTTTTTGCCGCTCTTGCTCACCTTGCTCGGGGTCGGTGCCTTCGTGACGCTCTTCTTCTTGCCCTTCTTGGTCGCCATGCGTGCGCGCCAGTATGCTGCATCGGCGCTCCCTCGCACCAGTCGGGGCGACTGGATTCGAACCAGCGACCCCTTGACCCCCAGTCAAGTGCGCTAACCAGACTGCGCTACGCCCCGAGACGCCCACGTGTCAGCCACGAGGACCGGCGCGCAACGTAGTCGACCCGGGCTCGAGCGCAAGGCGCTTCTCACGGATGGGCCATGCTACCCGTGACCGCGAGCCCCGCTTCTGGCATCCTCTTCCCACGTGTCGAAGGGACGGCTCACACGGCAGGAGCTCGGCTGGCTCCTCACGCAGGAGGCCCAGGGGGCCGCCGAGCGACTTCGTAGCGGCGTGACCGCGCTGACGCAGCCCCCGCCGCCGCCCGGCACCGAGCGGCCCGGACCCGGCACGGCCGACCCGAGCGCGGTCGATGCCACGCTTTCGGCGCTCGACGACACCATGAAGCTCCTCTCGAGCCTCCACGCCCGGCCCGTGAGCGTGCGCGGTCGGCGCGGGCGCATCGACCTCGCGTCGTTGCTGTGGGAGGTCGCGCCCGAGGCCAACGTCTCGATCGAGCCGGGCAGCGGGACGGAGGTCTTCGGCGACGAGGCCGAGCTCCGGCGAATGTTCCACGTCATGCTCGGGCACGGCAGCGGAAACGGAAACGCCGTCACCGTGCGCCGCGAGGGCGACGAGGTCGTGGTCGGGATGATGCTCGGCCCCGACGGCGCGGCGACGTCGCAGAACGAGCGCGCGTGGCTCGCGCGAATGGCCGTGCGCCACGGCGGCCGGTACGGCCTCGAAGCCAGCACCGAGGTGCTCGCGCTGCCCGCGGAGGGGGTCGAGGAGCGCGACGACGTGGCGAAGCTCCGCAAGGAGCTCGACGAGGCCCGCAAGCAGGGCGAGGCGTACGCCCGCGAGCTCGCGGCCGTCTATACGGGCGGAGACGAGCCGATGGTGCCGTCCACCTACCCGCCTCCGAGTTCGCCGGCATCCGAGCGATCGAGCGCCGTGGGCCGGTTCGCCGGGGGGGTCGCGGCGTCGCTCCGGGCGCTCGTCGCGCCGCTCGCACGGGAAATCTCCGAGCTTCGCGTCCCGAGCGGTCCCCGAAAGAGCTCGCCCGAGATCGACCTCTCCGCGCGCGGCGATTTCGACGATCCGCTCGAGTCGCCGCGCCGCAAGCTCGCGTCCCTCCAGGAGCTCGTCGCGGAGCTCGCCATGATCGGAGAGACCGACCCGCTCGAGCCGGTCCGCGAGGTCGACCTCGCCGAGATCGTCCGCGGTGAGCTCCGTGGGCTCGAGTCGCGCGCACGCCGTGCCGGGATCGAGGTCGTCCTGCGGACGCTGCGGGGCGAGGCCCACGTGCCCAACGCGAGCATCGCGGCGAAGGTCGCACCTCGGCAGGCCGCCATCCTCGCGCGCGAGCTCGTGGCGTACGCCATCGCGGCGACCCCGCGAGGTTCCGGGGTCGTCGTGACGCTCCGCTCGGCCGACCCACCGGGCTACGGGAACCTCGGCCCCCGCATCACGGTCGACGACGGCGGAACCATCCTGCCGGCGGCGGCGCGTCGGGCGCTCCTCGCCCTCGAAGTCGAGCCGGGCACCTTCGGGCGCCCGAGCAGCGTCGCGCTCTTCGCCGCGAGCGAAATCGCCGGGGCTCAGGGCGCGCTGCTCGAGCTCGGTGACGCGCCCCCGGCCCCCGCCGACCCCGAGGGCGCGCCAAGCTCCGCGCGCGGCGTGGGCGGCGGTATGCGGGCGGTCGTCACCTTCCCTCGATGAGAGCGGTGTGCCATGCTGCAGCTTCTGCTGAGCGTGCGATGCGAATTCTCGTCATCGAAGACTCGGATTCGATCCGGCACTTGATCGAGACGCTCGTGCGCGCGCGCGGACACGAGGTCGAAGCCGTCCCGAGCGGAGCCAAGGGAATCGACAGCGCCCTCACCCGCCCGCCCGACGCGATCCTCCTCGACCTGAACCTGCCCGGGGGCTTCGACGGTCTCGACGTGTGCCGCCGCCTCCGCCAGTCGCCGTCGACGCGCTCGGTCCCGATCATCGTCATCAGCGCGCTCACGGACGACGCGTCGAAGCAGGGCATCCTCGACGCCGGGGCGACCGCCTATTACACGAAGCCCTTCAGCCCGACGGCGCTCCTCAAGGAGCTCGAGTGGATCCCGGTCCGTGAGAGCGCGCGACTCCCGATCAAGTAGCGCGGCCCCACGAGCCTGCTGCGGATTCACTTGGCGCTGACGCGCGCGATGCGGGGCTTGCCGGGCATCCGCGGCGCACCCGGCGGCTGCGGCGCATCGTCGACGACGAAGTCGCTCGGCTTCACGCGCAGTCGGTTGCGGTAGGTCGTCGGCCCGGCCAAAAGAACGTCGATGTCTTGATCGCAGCGCAGCCGCTCGATGCGCGCCTCCGGTGCGATGCCCGCCAGCATCCAGACCTCGGCGCCGCGCGGGTTGGCGACGACACGGACCGTCCCGGGCGGACCCTCGCCCCCCACGGCGCTTCCCGGCTCGCCGACCGGCCACGGATCGTTGCCGCCCCCGTGGGCCTTGGAGGGATCGAGCTGGACGGCGGCCTCGAAGCGCGGCTTGCCGTCGGGCGCAGGATCCCAAGGCACGCCTCCCGGCACGACCACCCGCTTGGGCGCGTAACCCTCCGCCGTCGCCACGAACTCGAGGCGCGCCCCGACCGGCATCCTCGGGATCTCCACCGGCGCCTGGCCCTCTCGGAGCAGCACCTCGGCCCTCGCCGGCACGTCGGTCAGGACCAGCGTTCCGAGGCACGCCGGGGCCGGCTCTCCGGTCGGCGCGGGAGCAGGGGGCGCAGGAGCCGGCGACCGAGACACGAAGAGGTCGCCCCGGAGCCTCCAGGCCGCGAACCCTCCCCCTGCGAGCGCGGCCACGGCCACGACCGAGAGCCACGCCGACCCCCGACGGCGGGGTCGCAGGTCGGACGTGCTCGGCATCGTGGGCCGCATCTTTCTCGACGTCGGCAGGCTCGACGGCGGGCGCTCGCTCGTCGCCGCGGCATGACGCGGGGCCGGAGACGGCACGGGCGGGACCTCGCGACCCCGCGTGGGCGTCGCCGGTCGGTGAAGGGACGCGAGCAGCGGCGGGCCGGGCAAGGGCGGGATCGACGGCGGGGACGGCGCCGGCGACTCGTCGTTCATGGCGAGGAGGGCTTCGATGTCCGACTCGCGCGGGGAGGGCGCCTGGGGTTTCTCCTGCGGTTCGGCCCTCCTCACGATGCGCGCGCCGCCCGGGGGCGGGGCCGGCGTCGGTTCGAGCTCGGCGATGGCCTTGAGCGCCCGCGCGTGCTGCTGGTCGGAGCCGTCGGACACGCGGAACTGGGCGATGAGCGCGTCGATGTCGGCTTCGGACGGCACCGGAGGCTTGTGCTCGAACGCGCCGGCGGGATCTTCGTTCCAGCGCGCCGGCGGGTCGCTCCGGACGAGGTCGCGCGGGAGGGCGGAGCGGGCCCGCGTGGAGTCTTCGTCGCTCGAGAACGCCTGCCGCGGGCGTACGGGCGCGGGCAGCGGCGGAGGCGGCGGCGCCGGCGGAGGGGACGACGACTCGGCCACGAACGAGAGGGGCTCCCGGAGGCTCGCCTTGGGCGGCGCGGACGACGAAAGCGTGTGCCGGCCCACGCCGAGGGTGACTCGCTTGACCTCCCGCGCCAGTCTGGCGAGGGCGCGGCGCGCGGCCGCCCGATTCACCGGAATGAGCGCGGCCTCGAGCTCCGCCGACAGCGCGTCGAGCCCCGCGCCGCTCCTGCGCTTGACCGCCGCCGACAACGCGGGCGTCTGCGAGCCGCTCGCGTCGAGCAGGCGGCCGAGCGTGGCCCGGATGGACGCCTCCGCGTCGCCGATCACGCGATCCCGCCGCGACCGAACGAGCGCCACGGTGCCCTCGTCGCTGACGAACACGCTCTTCGGATCGACGTCGCCGCCGGCAGGGTCGGCGTGCTCCGAGAGTTCGAGCACCAGGTATCCGGCGAGCTCGGGGGCGAGCGGGACGCGTTTGCCGGAGACGGCCGCCAGGACTTCTTCGAGGGTGACCGAGGCGTCGAGCGCGCCGCCTCTCATGCCGACGGCCCCGCCTCGCCCACAGGGCGCACGGGCACGCCGCGATCCGCGAGGAAGCGCTTTGCTTCGCCCACCGAGCAGGTCCCGTCGTGGAAGATCGTGGCGGCGAGCACGGCGCTCGCCCGCCCTTCGACGAGCCCGGCGCGCAAGTGATCGAGCGCGCCCACGCCGCCGCTCGCGATGACCGGCACCCCCACCGCGTCCGACACGGCCCGCGTCAGCTCGAGGTCGTACCCGGAGAGCGTGCCGTCGCGGTCCATGCTCGTCAGCAAGATCTCGCCGGCGCCGAGTCCGACGGCCTCCTCCGCCCACCGGAGCGCGTCGAGCCCGGTGTCGGTCCTCCCTCCGTGGACGAAGACCGCCCAACCGCTTCCGTCCGCGCGTCTCTTCGCGTCGATGGCGACGACGATGGCCTGCGCTCCCCACGCGTCGCTGCAACGCCGGAGGAGCGCCGGCGTCTTCACGGCGGCCGTGTTGATGCTCACCTTGTCGGCCCCGGCGGCCAGGAGCGTGCGTACGTCGTCTTGCTCGCGAACGCCGCCGCCGACGGTCAGCGGGACGAAGACCGCGTCCGCCGTCCGCGCGACGACGTCGAGCAACGTGCCGCGGCCTTCATGCGAAGCGCCGATGTCCAGGAACGTGATCTCGTCCGCGCCTTCGGCGTCGTAGCGGCGCGCCTGTTCGACCGGATCTCCGGCGTCGCGCAACCCGACGAAGCGCACTCCCTTGACGACGCGCCCGCCTTGCACGTCCAAACACGGGATCACCCGCTTCGCGAGCATCGCTCGAACAGGCTTACCCGCCGCCGGTCGGTTCGTAAAGGCAGCCCGAACTCGGACATTACTTGCCGTCGTACTGATCGAGCAGCTTTTCGATCGAGGCGAGGCTGTTCTCGATGGCGTCCTGAACGATGGAGTACATCGTTGCGCTCGAGCCCTTCAGGGCCTCGTAGTAGCGCTGCCGCTCGGTCGAATGAATGATCGCGGGCGGGTAGCCGCTCCGAAGGAGCAGCAGGTTCATCATCAAACGCGCCACTTTGCCGCTGTCGGTGGCGAAGGGAAAGATGCGGAGGATGTCGTAGTGTGCGCGCGCGGCGAGCCGCACCGGCGTGCGCGTCGTCCGCATTTCCGGGTCGTTCACCCAGTCGATGATCTGCCGAAGCTTGTAGGCAATCTTGTCGGGCGGCGTGTACTCGTGAAAGTAAAGGCGGTGCTGCGGGATGTCTTTGCGGTACTTCACCGTCTTGATGTCGCCCTCCTCCGGGTGAAGGACGCAGTAAACGCGTTTGACGACGTCGACGGTGACGGGCTGCCGGCGCTTGATGGCGAGCTCCCGAACGAGGTTCAAGGCTTCGCGGTGACGGCGAATCTCCTCGACCACCGGCTGTGTCGTCGAGTCGAACGCGACGCCCCCGTCACTCGTGCCGAGCGCGGTGCGAAGCTCGGCCAGCGTGTAGACGACCCCCTCGAGCGCGCTGTCGTGGGCAATCCAGCCCACGTCGAGGTCGTCCCGGTACTTGGCTTGAAACTCGGCCGGAGCGGCCTTGAGACGAGCCTCCAGGTAGGCGGTCCGCTCTTCGACCGAGAGGACCTTGGGGACCTCCTGGACGGGTGCGGGCTGCTTCTTTTTCGGGGAGGGTCGAGACGGCATCGCGCCGGAGGTGGCCATGGAGGGGCCGAAAGCCGCGGGGGCGGTAGGGTGTGGGTTTAGACGTTATTTGCGCGTAACACTTCGCTTTTCCGCGAAAATCGCGGGGCGAAGCCCGCGTAGGCTAATGAAGTGCTGACGAACCCGTCAAGCACGCAAGTAGGACCGGGCGCCGCTAGGATGGCTCCCCGTGCTTCTCCAGCTCTCGATTCGCAACGTCGTCCTCATCGAACGGCTCGCCCTCGAGCTCGGCGCCGGCTTCAGCGCGATTACCGGGGAGACGGGCGCCGGCAAGTCGATGGTGGTCGACGCCTTGTCCCTGGTCCTCGGGGGTAGGGCGAGGCCGGAGCTCGTCCGGACGGGGACCGACGAGGCCGAGGTCGAAGCCTTGTTCGAGGTTTCGCCGAGCTCCCCCGCGGCGGCCCAGCTCGACGCGGCGGGCATCCCGGGGGGCCGGGAAATCGTCGTGCGCCGCGTGGTCCAAGCGGAGGGCCGCAGCCGTGCCTACATCAACGGCAGAATGTGCACGGCGGCTCAGTTGGCGGGCGTGGCCCCCGAGCTCTGTGACATCGCCTCGCAGCACGAGAGCGTCGCCCTCACCGACCCCGCCACCCACATCGAGTACCTCGACGCGTTCGGTCGGCTGGAGGGCGAACGCGCGCGCGTGGCCGAGCACGTCGACGGGCTCTCGCAGGTCGTCCGGGAGCTCCACGAGGCCACCGCGCGCGAGCGGGGCCGGGTCGAGCGCGAGGACTTTTTGCGCTGGCAAATCCGCGAGATCGACGACGTCGACCCGAAGGAAGGCGAGGAGGCCTCGCTCGCGGCCGAGCGGGGACGCCTCCGGCACGCCGACAAGCTCCAGGGCGCGACCCGGCGGACCGCCGAGCGGCTCGACGAGGGCGAAGGGGCTCTCTGCGACGAGCTCGCGCGCCTGGCCGGAGAAATCGACCAAGCCGCGGCGATCGACCCCTCCCTCGCGGCCTTCGCGCGCACCCTCGAGTCGACCCGCACCGAGCTGGCCGAGGCGTCCCGCGAGCTCTCGCGTTACGCGGAGTCGATCGAGGCCAACCCGGAGCGGCTCGCCGAGGTCGAAGAGCGTTCGTTCCGCTTGCAGAAGCTCTTACACAAGCACGGGCCGACGACGACCGAGCTCCTCGCCCACCGCGCCGGTCTCGCCCGAGAGCTCGAGTCGCTGTCGACGGCGTCCGCCCGCATCGCAGAGCTCGAGACGGCACGAGCGGCGCGGGCGGCCGAGGTCGGGGCGGCGGCGCGGAGCCTGTCGCGCAAGCGGCGGGACGCGGCGGACAAGCTCGCCGACGCCATCGGCCGTCAGCTCTCGCAGCTCGGGATGGGCCGCGCGAAGGTGGTGGTCGACGTGAGCCCGACGGCCGCGGCGGGCGACGCGCTCCTCGTCGACGGCGCCCGGCTCACCCGGACCGGGATCGACCGCGTCGAGTTCCTCATCGCGCCCAACCGCGGGGAGGATCCCCGTCCCTTGCGCAAGATCGCGAGCGGCGGCGAACTCTCGCGGGCGCTCCTCGCGCTCAAGCGCGTGCTCGCCGGCCAGGGCCCGGCGGGAACGTACGTCTTCGACGAGGTCGACGCGGGGGTGGGCGGGGCGATCGCCGAGGTCATCGGCCACGCGATCGCGGACATCGCGCGCCACCGGCAGGTCCTCTGCATCACCCATTTGCCCCAAATCGCAGCCTTGGCCGACACGCACTTCGTCGTGGACAAGGCGGAGTCGCGCGGGCGCACGACCACCACGGTGCGGCGACTCGCGGCCAGCGAGCGCGTCGAGGAGATCGCGCGGATGATCGGGGGGCTCAAGGTCGGCGAGGCGGCCCGCCGGGCGGCGGAAGAGCTCCTGGCGGCGAAGGCCTAGGCCGCGTCCGCGAGGGCTCACGACATGGCCGCGCTGCCCGAAGGCTCGGGCGCGCGAGCTGACCCCATGGCCGCGCCTCCCGAAGGCTCGGGTTCGCGAGCTCACGACATGGCCGCGCCTCCCGAAGACTCGGGCACGCCGCCTCACCGCATGGCCTGAGCGGACGACGACGAGGGCCGGCCTAGGCCACGAACAGGGCCGCGACGTTCTCGCTGTTCCGGAGAGCCCTCGACCGCGCGGTGAGGAGCTCGCAGCCCTCCCGCGTCACGAGCACGGTGTGCTCGAACTGCGCGCTCAGCCGCCCGTCGGCCGTGCGCACCGTCCATTTGTCGTTCGGGTCGACGTTCACTTCCCACCCGCCGAGGTTCACCATCGGCTCGATGGTGAACGTCATCCCCGAACGGAGGCGCTCGCCCGTGCCCATCTTGCCGTAGTGCTTCACCTGGGGCGCGTCGTGGAACTTTCGCCCGATGCCGTGGCCAACGAAGTCGCGCACCACGCTGCAGCCCTGCCCCTCCACGTACTCCTGGATCGCGCCGCCGATGTCGCCCAGCCGGGCGCCGTCTCGGACCTGGGCGATCCCGATGTCGAGCGCGCGCCGCGCGACCTCGACCACGTGCCGGGCCTCCGCGGTCGGCGTGCCGATGTAGAAGGTCGCGCTGGTGTCGCCGTGAAAGCCCTGGTGAATGTGCGTCACGTCGACGTTGACGATGTCCCCGTTGCGGAGCGCATACGTGTTGGGGATTCCGTGGCACACGACGTCGTTGACGCTGGTGCACACGCTCTTCGGAAAGCCCTTGTAATGGAGCGGCGCGGGGCGAGCCCCCTGAGACAGCGTGTGCTCGTGGACGAGCTCGTCGATTTGGAGCGTCGTCATTCCAGGGCGGATCTTGTCGCCCACGGCGAGCAGGGTCTCGGCGGAGAGCCGGCCCACCTCACGCATTGCCTCGATCTCTTTCGGGCTCTTGATGTCCGTTGCCACGACCGACCGCCTCGCTGGGTGCGGACGGGAATGTAACGTATCGCCTGGGGTTCGCTAGCCGGATGCGCGGCTCGACGGGCAGACGTGCATTTGCGCGGCGGTCTATCGGACTTTTTGCAGGATCACCGCGTCGTGCACGGCGTCGACCGAGGCCTTGCCGTCTTGCGCCAAGTGAAAGTGCAGCTCGGACTCCGAGGGATCGCTCGCGCGCGAGAACTCACGCGCGAAGGCGATGAACGTCTTGCCGACCAGCGTCGGCTCGAACGCGCGCACCATCCCCGCGGCGGGCCCGGTCGGTGCAACTTGCATCGCGAAGTCCTCGGCGAGCGGTCCCTCCCCCGCGATCCGCTCGATCGTGTGAAATCCGATCTGCCAGCCGAAGGTCTGGTCGAGCGCCTTGGACGTGATCGTCGTGATGCGCGCGCGGACCACGGCGTCCCCTTCCTGGGCCCTCGCGCGAAGGAGCGCGTCCTCGCCCGGCGACGGCGTGCTCTGGATGTCGTAGCCGATGGCGGCGGGCTCGATGCCGTCGTCGAAGAGCTCCGCTTGTCGAGCGACGTACTGCGGCAGAGCTCTCTGCGGCCCTCGGGCCTCGCCGCTCCCGCCGGCGCAGCCGATCGCGAGCGCGGCGACGATCGTGGTGGTTGCGCAAGACGCGAGCTTTCTCGCCGGACGCGGGTGAGTCACGAGGACGCTATTAGCCGGAAGGGGCCCGCGGTCCAGGCCAACCGGAGCGACAAGAGCGGCTGACATCGTCGTGGATGAGCGGTCGTGGTGCATGGAGATTGCCGCAGGGCGAAAAAGTCAGCGGGAGCGGCGGGGGCGCCGGAGAGAGCGAACGAGAGCGGACCGCTTGACGCGGGCCGCGTTGCCGAGGTGAATGGCCGGGCGCGCGTGCGCGTCACACGGGAATCGCGTTCCGCCGGAGACCAACGCTGTGCGATCGAAGAGACTCCTATGGTAAGTTTCGCCGCCCCGCGCCCGCATTCGCGCGTTTTGAGAGAGGCATATCCATGAAGCGCGTCGCCCTTGCCGCATCCGTAGTCGCCGCCGCCGCCTTGCTGGCGGTCTCCGTGATCGCCGCCCAGCCGAAGGGCGCGAAGGGCGGTGACGCGCCCACGGCCCAGACGCTCGGGGGCCTCGAGAAGAACCTGAAGGACCTCCACTGGGGCATGACCCACGACGAGGTCAACGAGGCGTACAACAAGCCCGGGGGGCTCTTCGATCAGGAGTACGCGCCCCAGCTCGTCCACGAGCAGCCGGGCGTCGCGCAGCAGGAGCTCGAGGCCGACCGTGACAATCGGAAGGTGAACCTGGAGCGCAGCTACACGCGCTTCCTCGACACGCCGACCGGCTACGACAACACGGCGATCAAGAGCGAGTACACGTATCGGAACGACGAGGCGCTCGAGACGGTCTTCAAGGAAGGGCGCCGCCGGTTCTTTTTCTTCATCAAAGACAAGCTCTGGAAGATCATGGACGAGATGCCGCTCCGGGCCGACGGTCCCCTCGGAGGCTCCTTCCAAGACGCGGTGGGAAGGCTCAACGTGGCGATCGGCGTCGGCGCGCGCATCCGGCCGGCAGACCAATCGCAGGGCCTCGATCGAACGACCGCCGACTGGCAGGACGCGAAGACGCACGTCCGCGCGCTCGATCGATCCGGCGAGAACATCGTCGCGATCGTCCTCGAGGACAAGGGCACCCTCGCGAACCTCGCGATGCTCCGGACGGCGAAGCCCGTCGACCCCTTCGCGATCGATCCTTCGATCGCCGCGGTGACCAAGCACGGCGTCACGGATCCGAACGCGGCCCGTGATCGCAACGCCAACGCCGACGCCGGTACCGGCAAGGGCAAGAAGACGAGCAAGTAGAGGAACGTCGTCGTGGGGGGAGTTCGAAGAGCGAACGAGGGCCGGCCCGGCGCGCGGAGATCGCGCGGCCGCGCCCTCGCACGTTCACATCTTCTGGGCGCCTTCGGGGGCTTTCACGCCCGTCGTCACGACGAGGCGGATCTTCGGCGCCGCGCTTCGCAGCGCAGGGAGTATCACCTTGTCTCCGGTGAGCGATGCTCCCGGGCAACCCGCGCAAGTGCCGGAAAGGAAGATGTGCAGATCATCGCCGTCGAAGCGAACGAGATAGAGCTCGCCGCCGTCGGTCCGCACGAGAGGAGCGAGGATTTCGCGGCAAACCTTCGCGATCTGATCCTTTGCACTTTCGTCCACGGGCTCTTCGCGCTCTTCTTCTTACATAGGCGGACGCAAAGACGCCGGCAATTGGCAAATCGCTCCGAGCGACAAGAGGGGCGAGTGGGCCAAGTAGGCCAAGTAGGCCGAACAGACGAAGCAGGGCAAGCGGGCCAACTCGGCGAGGTAGGCCGGTTGGGCCGAGTAGGGCCATGGCGGCGACCATCGCCGTCGGATCGAGCGCAGGCGCGTTTGCGCGCTACTCTTTATTTTGGGGCGAGGAGCACGTCGTGCGGTACCGTCTCCGATTTCTTCTTCAAGAGTTCGACCTACCCCGCGGCGTCACCATCGTCGGGCGGAGCGTCGATTGTCATCTCACCATCGAGGATCCGCTCGTGTCTCGGGAGCACGCGCGGCTCACCATCGACGACGATGGCGCGCGCATCGAGGACCTCGGCAGCCGCAACGGAGTGCGCGTCAACGGGCTCATCGTAAGGGGACCGTCGCCTTTGCACGACGGAGACCGCGTCCGCATCGGGACGCAAGACTTCGTCTTCTGCGGCGTCGATTCGAGCGGGCGCTCGCGCGCGAAGACGACCGGCGTCTTGCGGCTGTGCGCGAAATGCCGCTTGCCGTTCGCCCGCGAGACGATCTCCTGCCCCCACTGCGCGGCGACCGAGCAGACCGACGAGAGCACGGTGACGACCCACTCGGAGGACTACCGCGCGACCTGGAGCATTCAATTGATCGTCGAGGCGCTCGAGCGCGCGCTGACCCTCGGCCGGCTGGCCGACGCGGAGCGCCTCGTGCGACGAGCGGCGGCGCAGCTCGAAGAGCTCGCCTTGGCGGGCGGCGAGGTGGACCCTCAATCGATCGACTCCGTCGCCGCGAAGGCGGCGGAGCTCGCGTTGGCGGCTGATGACCCCACGTGGGCCCACTGGACCCTCGACCTCTATCGCCGGAGTGGCTCGATCCCCGCGCTCGAAGTGACGGACCGCTTGGCGGAGGCGACCGTGAGGCATCCGACGGCGCTGAGAGACCCGCTCGTGGGCCTCCTCGACCACCTCCACGCGAGCGAGGCTGCGGGGTCGCACGACGAAGTCGAAGCGCTCACCCGTCTCGATCGGACCTACCGCCTGATCGACGGTCACGCTCCAACGCAGAGTAACATCCGCCAATCGCCGGGTGCCTCGTAGTCCGGTCTCCCGTGCGGCCCGCGGAACCTCGTATTGTGGCGTCGATTGGGGCCCCCCGTTCTCGCGTCGGCGCAAGGCTTGCGCCGACGCGCTAGAGGAGGGTAAAGCTTTACTTTGAGCGTCATGGCAGGCTTTGGCAACGGCCGCACCGCGGCGCCGGGGCGTGAGCCGGGCTCCTCGCGATTCCGACTGCGCTACCTGCACCACGATCTCGAGCTCGGGATCGGAGAGTTTTCGCTCGGCCGGAGCGCGGACTGCCAGCTGTCGCTCGACGATCCGCTCGTGTCGCGACGGCACGCGCTCCTCATCGTCGGCGACGACGGCGTGACCATCGAAGATCTGCAGAGCCGAAATGGCATTTCGGTCAACGGCGAGGCGGTCACGGGCAAGGCCCATTTGACCGACGGAGATCGCATCCTCATCGGGTCGCAGGAGCTGACGCTCCATGCGAGCCATCCCGAGGACGACGATCTCGACGAGGACCTGATGCGGTCCGCCCAGGGGGGCACGCACACTCTGCCGAAGATCATCGCGGTCCCCCGTGTCGAGCGCCCGCATTACGGCACGGTGCGGCCCGGCCCCGGAGAGGCCGACAGCGGCAGCCCCGAGCGGCGCGCGGACGCGTTCAGCGTGCTCGGAGGGGTGGCCGAGAAGGCGCTCGCGATGGGCCGAGCCGAGGAGGCCGAGCGGCTCCTGTCGAGCGCTCTGGCCGACGTGATCGAGGCGTGCCGCACGGGCCGACCGTCACCGTCGCTCGTGGAGATGGCGGCGCGATTTGCGGCGAAGCTCGCGACCGCGACGGGCAAGGGCGCGTGGGTCGACTACGTGATCGAGGTCTACGATACGCAGGGCCGGCCGTGTTCGGCGCACGTGGTCGACGAGCTCTACGGAGCGCTCCGCAAAGTCAGCGCGATCGATCTCGTTCGCCTCCGCGCTTACGTGGCGCAGCTCCGCGAGCGGCAGGCGTCGCTCGGTCCGGCGGAGAAGTTCCTCCTCCAGAGGATCGAGGGACTCGAGCGGCTCGCAGCGCTTCGCTGATCTCCGCGACGGGCGGCTCGCGCACCGACGACTGCCACGCCAGATTCGAGCCCGCGGCGCGCTCGATGACGGCCCGGAGGCCGGGGTCCGCGACCTTGCGGAGCGTTCGCGCGAGCTCGTCGGGGATGTCGGCGGCGTGGGGCACGGCGCGCGAGATGCGTCGCTCCGGGGGTCGCTCGACGGCGGGCAGCGGCCCGACGCGAAAGCGGAGCGTCTTCGCCTGGATACCGAGCGCGCGGAGCCGGCCGAGGACGTCCTCGGCAAGAAAAGACAGCTCGTGCGCCCAAACACTCGTCGCGACGCGCAGAATGAGCGTACCGCCCTGGAGCGCCATCGGCCGCGCGTGCTCCGCGATGCGGGCGCCCACGGCCTTGCGCCAGACCGTCATCGGCACGGGCGGGCGGACGCGCGCAAAACGGCTCTCCCCCGCGCGCGAAAGGATGGCCTCGAGCGCCTCGGGGGCCCTCATGCCGTCTCGTGAGCTCGGGCGCCGCATGGGATCTGCCGGAGTATAATCTACAGCGGCGGGCGGAGCATGACCCAACCCTCCGGGGCGGCGGGGTCGAAGACCGCGCCTCGGCGATCGGTCCTCGCGGCTCGAATCATCCCGTCGGCGAAGAGCACGGCGCACGACACGCGCGGGCGCGGCGTGCTCTCGGCGTCGCCGACGACGTACACGAGGACGGCGTGCGGGCGACCGGGCGTGCTCGGCTGGGATCGACAACGCGCGGCGACGGTCCCCGATGGATCGGCGCGCACGCACTGATCGAGGGCGCGGCGGTCCTCGGCGCGGTCGCCGCGGACGACGACCGCGGCGGCGGACGCGCGCGCGTCTTCGTTGGGATCGGCAAGGAGCACCGATCGTTCGAGTGCGCCGTCCCCGCAGCGCGCGCCGACGAGGGCGACGCCGGCCAGAGCGTTCGCGCGGACGTATGGCTTGGCGGCGCGCGCGAGCGGACAGAGCGCCGACGTGGCGACCCCCGCGTCGCGCACGCGCGCGGCGATCCGTCCGATCGCAGCGGTCGCGTTCACGGCCGGATCGCCGTCCGCGCCGCCCGCGATCGCGGCGAGACGCGCGACGTCGGACGCATCGCCGATCGATCCGAGAGACCACGCCGCCTGGGCCCGGACGTCGGGGAATGGGTCGGCGAGGAGCGTGCGCGCCGCCGCGAGGGCCGTGGCGTCGCCTCCGTGCGCCGCGAGCAGGGTGGCGGCCGCCTGTCGATCGGCGGGCTCGGGCGCGTGTCCGAGGGCGTCGAGCGCGTTCGAGGCGGACGCAAGCGGCGCCCTGCCGAGGGCCTCGACGAGGGCGTCGCGCTCGGCCCCCGCGGCGAGGTCCAGGTCACGACCGAGCTGCTCGACGGCGGCGTCCGACGGCGCGCGCGAGAGGATCCCGCCGAGCGCCGTGAGCACCGCCGCGCGATCGAGCTCGCCGCCGTGATCGAGCTTCGTCAGGAGCGCGTCGCGCGCCTTCGGGCCCCCTGCCTCCGACAACGCGACCGCAGCCCGGAGTCGCTCGCCCGCGTCGGGGGACTCGAGCGCCGCGAGGAGCGCGTCGTCGGCGCCGGCGGGACCGAGCACACCGAGCGCTTCGATGGCCGCCTCGCGAAGCGCAGGCTCCGTCATCTGCGAGAGGCTCGACAACAAAGGCGCGGCCCTCGGCGCGCCGGTGCGCCCGAGGAGAGAGGCGATGCGCGCGCGCTCCTCCGGCAGGAGACGCGGGCTCCGGAGCATCGCCTCGAGCGGCTCGACGGCCCTCCCGTCGGGGTGGACGGGATCGAGCAGCGCCGCCGCGGCGCCGAGGGCCTCGCCGCGCACGAAGGGACTCGGGTCTTCGAGAAACTCGAGGACGACCGGGACGTCCGCGCTCGTCCCCGCGCCGGCGAGGGCGTGGAGCGCCGCCGGAGGGGCAAGCACGCCACGCCGGAGAGCCCCGACGAGGACCGCGGCCTGGGCGTGGGCGTGCATCGCGCCGAGGACGCACGCAGCGCTCGCGCCTTCCGCGGGGCTCGGCGACCCGGAGAGGAGCGCGGCGAGGGCGGCCGTCGCCACCGGGCCGGAGGCCACGAGCGCGTCGCGCAGCGGCGTGTGATCCAGACCGCCGCCGGCGTCGTCGCCCGTGCCGAGCGCGCGCACCAGGACGCGGACGGCGTCGACCGACGCGATGCGGCCGAGCGCGGCGAGGGCGGCCGCGCGCAGCGTGGGCGATCGATCCGCGACGAAGGGCGCGATCGCGTCGACCGCGTCCCCGGCGCGCATCCGCCCGAGGGCCTCGAGCGCGTCCCGCCTCACCTCGTCGACCTGGTCGCGGAGCGCCAGGACGAGCGAGGGCGCGGCGCGGGGATCGCCGAGGTCGCCGAGCGCGCGCACGACGGCCTCCCGCACGTCCGCGGAGGAGTCCTGGACCTTGCCCACGAGCGGCACGACCGCACGCCCATCCCCGAGGCGCGCGAGCGCGACGGCGATTTGAATGCGCACCACCGGCGCCGAGTCGTCGAGTCGACCGAGGAGCGGCGGCACCGCCTCGGGGGACGCCTGGCTGCCGAGCGCCTCCGCCGCCGCGGCGCGAACCTCCGAGTCGGGGTCGCCCAACGTCCTCGAGAGCGGCGCGACCGCGCGCGCGTTCGGCAGGGCCCTGGCCACTTCGCACGCCTTGCGTCGCAGACGTGCGTCCGGGGCGTTGAGCCAGCCGGCGACGACGTCGGTGGCGTCCGCGGCGCGCAGACGGATCGCCGCGTCGGCGGCCGCGAGCCTCACGTCTTCGTCGGGATCCGAGAGCGCCGCGACGGCGAGGGGCCCGCCTTTGGCCGGACCGAGCGACGCGAGGTCGCGCGCGGCCGAGCGACGCGTCGCAGGGTCTGCCGCGGTGATGTCCTTCTCGACGCGCTCTTGCACGTCCGGCCAGACGAGCGCGGCGGCCGGACGAGCACCGAGGACGCCGAGCCCCGCCGGCACAGCGAGGACGAGCAGCCGGACGAGCACGCGCGCGGAGCGGCCCCGGTCCATCACGCGCTCGATCCTCTCATGAAAGGCCGCCCCGTCGACGCGCGACCCAGTGCGCTCCGAGGAGCATCGCAGCGACCGTCGTCCAGGCCCACGGCGGAGCGAGCGGCGCCACGTGCCGCTCTGCGTTCACGGTCGTCGGCTCCGGAAGCCGCAGCGACCCGGCGCCCGCCACGTCGACGAAGGAGCCGCCGTTGGCCTTGGCGAGCCGCTCG
Source organism: Polyangiaceae bacterium (assembly GCA_036500865.1). GTDB lineage: Bacteria > Myxococcota_A > Polyangia > Polyangiales > Polyangiaceae > Palsa-1150. Next base: position 201,629 of record DASYBG010000010.1, on the reverse strand, counting down.
AGGCGCGCGGGGTCGGGCCGCGAATCCGCCCACTCGTCGCCGCCCGCCTCGCACGCGAAATCATACCGCGTCGTCGCGCCCCCCTCGACCCGCAGGTGGGCCGTATATCCGCCCGCCTCGAGCGGAGGCAAGGGAAAGTCGACCGTGGCCGTATCGGCCGGACGCACCCGCTCGAGGTGAACGGGCGCGCCCCGCGTCACGTCGACCCGGGCGACGTCGAGGGTCATCGCCTCGCCGCCGCGCCCCGCCGTGAGCAGACGCGCACGCAGCAGCGCGGGCTCTCCCGTCATGCAGCCGCCGACGATCTCGAGCTGCGCCGACTCGAAACGCGGGTCGCGCATCAGCCAACCGAGCAGGCCGTCCCAGAGCGCGCCGTGCCCGCGCCCGGCCGTCCGCGCGCCCAACGCCGAGAACTCGAGCTCCCAGGCGCCGTCGACGCCGAGGGCGATGCTGCGACCGTCCCCCTGCTCGCCGATGGCGAGGACAGGCATCTTCGCGCCGCTCCGCGTGGTGCGGGTCGGGTGAGACCACAACGCGAGCGCGCCGGGCTTCACGTCGCCGAGCACGTTCGCGCCCGGCATCGTCGGCAGCTCGCCTCCGAGCGCCTCGCGCAAACCCGCGAGGATCGGAGACGCCGCGCCGTCGTTCGTATATTCGGGCACGAACGGCGACGCGTCCGCGCCCGTGGCGCCCACCGTCCCGTCGAGACCGACCGGCAGCACGTCGGCGAGCGGCGTCCCCGCGTATCCGCCCGCGACGAAGGAGTTCTCGCCGCCCACCATCACGAGGCCCCCGCCTCGGCGGACATAGCGCCGGATGTTTTCGAGGTACTTCTCGAGCCCGTACGGCTGCGCGTCGAAGTCTTGAAGGATGATGGCGTCGAACGTCGGCAGGTAGTCCTGGAAGAGATCGTCGACCGGGAACGGGATGAGCGCGAGCTCGTCGGGCGACGCGCGAACCTCGTCCGTCTTGGTCCGGAGGATGAAGAACGCGACCACGTCGGCGGAGGCGTCGCTCTTGATCCACCGGCGGAGGGCGCGCACGTCGTTGGTCGGGCGGCCGGCGACGTGGAGCAAGCGGACGCGTTCGCGCGCGACCTGGAAGGTGACCAGGCGGCGATCGTTCTCGGGGATCGCGTCTCCGGCTTGCGGGGAGATCGCGAACTCGACGATGCGCGAGCCGATCCGGTGGAGCACGATCGTGAGATCGAGCGCGGCCTTGCCGTCGACCACGTGGGCGACGCCCGAAGCCAGGACGACCGGAGGCCCGTCGTCGCGGAGCTCGCGGGCCGTGACGGTCACCTCGCCGCATTCGAGCCCGCCCGCGCAGCCGACCTCCACGCGGACCGGGAGCGGCACGTGCACGACCGCGACGCCCGCCGCGCTGACGCGCCGGATGCTCGCGTCGGACGGGCTCTCACGGGTCGTCGCGACGGCGTGAATGGGCACGTGGAGGGCGTCCCCCAGCGACCGCAGGGCAGCGGCCGAGCTCTCCTCCGACGGATCGTCGAGGCGCCCGTCGCTCACCACGACGATCGCCGCGGGCCGCTCTTCGGGCGCCGCCGCCAGCGAGCGAAGCGCCGCGCCGAGATCGCTCCGCGCCGCCCGCGCCGTCCCCTCCCCGGCCGCAGCCGCCGCGGGCATCGGCGCCGCGGGCCCCTCTCCGAAGCCGAGCACGACGAAACGCGTGCCACCGCCGCCGCCACGGCCCTGACCGGAGGCCTCGAGTTCGGCGATGGCCTTGTCGCGGGCGAACCGGCGCGCGCGGCCGTCGTCGCCCGGAAGGGCCATCGAGCGCGACTCGTCGGCGAGCACCAACACCCGCGCGCCCACGACCGTCTCGCGTGCTTGGACGCGCGCCGGCCGGAGGACCGCGCAGAGGAGCGACGCCACGGCGAGCAGACCCGTCGCGGCGACGAGCCAACCGCCTCGGCGCCCGAGCCGCATCTCGACGAGGAGCATGGCGAGGCTCGCCACGGCCAGCGCGCAGGCGACGGCGATCGCCGCGGGCGACATGTCTCCGCTTGGGCTGAGATAGCTGACGGAGGTCATTCAAGGGGTGGCGCGGGCGCGCCGGCGCATCAGATACGGAGCGTGGACCTGATCGTCCTTGTAGTTCGAGCAGAGGACGTACATCGCGACGTTGACCGCGAGGCGGACGGCGTGCTCGCGCTGCGGCTCGCCGCCGGGCAAGACCGGATATTCCCAGGCACCGGAGGGACCGCGGGCGAGCGCGCCGCCGAGGTCGTGCTCGCTGAAGATGACCTGGGCTTGGCCGCCGCGAACGATGGCGTCGAGCGTCGCGGGACCCTCCACGCGCCCTTCCGGGCGGCGGAGCAAATAGAACGTGCGAAAGAGGACGTGCTCGGTACCCAGGGGAACCGGGGTCGCGTCGGGGAGCACGCGGGCGATCTCGCGTCGCGCGCTCGCGCCGAAGGGACCCGGCGCGCCGCCGTCGCGAGGCGCGGGGTCGTCGACGAACAGGATCCCCCCGAGCGAGAAGAACCGCCGGAGCCCGGCGATCTCCGCGCCGGTGAGCGGCGCCGCCGCGGCGTCGGCGCTCCAATAGAGAAAGGGCGCGTCGACGACGGCGGGGTCGTCGGCGCGGACGACGCTCGGGTGCAGGCGCGCCGGTGCGCTCGTTCGCTGGACGAGCTCCCATGACCAGCGCTCGAGCGCGCTCGGGTGGGCCGGCGCCGTCTCGGCGCCCGTGAGAAGAATGCGCGGGTCGAACGCTCCCGCGTCCCCGAAGGCCAGGGCGGTCCGCGGCATCGAGGCGACGAGGGCCGCCACGAGCACGACCACGACGCCGGTGAGCACGACCGCGGCTCGGCTCAATCGAAGTCCTCCACGCGCCAGACTCCGGCTTCGCGCTTCAGCTTCACCTGATGCCCTCCGGGCACCGGGACGACGGCGGCGTCGCCGTCGACCTGCACGGGCAGCGTGTCGGGCGCGGCCAGCCCGTCGACCAGGGCTCGCAGGTCGTTCTCGACGGCGGCGCGCGTCGCCGGCGACAAGACGCGCATCAGCGCCTGATAGCTCCGGCGCGCCAAGACCCGGCGAAGCTGGTCGAGGGCCTGCTCCGGCGTCCGCGCTCCTGCCGGCAGCGTACCCGCCGCGGTCACCGCGTAGCGCCCGTCGCGGAGGTCGAGCGCCGCCTCCTCGCCGTCCGCGTAGCGGACCCGCGCCGTCGCCTCGATGCGCGCGTCGGGCCGCTCGAGCTCCCTGCCCTGCTCGGCGAGCTCCTCGCGCTCACCGGCGACCATCTTCGCCGCGTCCGATCGGCTCCGGGCCTCCCGCGACGCCTTCGTCATCATCGCGTAGAGGGCGTCCGCGTCCCCCTTCGCCGCCGCCGACGCATAGGCATGGACCGCCGCCGCCGGATCCGGCACGCCGCTCGTCGCGCACCCGATCGACGGCGCTCCGAGCGCCGCCACCATCGCCGCCGTCGCTGCGCGGACCCACCTCACGCCGGGACCTCTGCCTTCGCGACGAGCACGTCGAGATCGTACTCGTCCCGCCACAGGGAAGCCTTCGCGCCGACGGTCCACTCCTCGAGCTCGCGATCCTTGTCGCCGCTCAAGAAGAGGGTGACGCGGGCGCTTGCTCGATCGACGGCGGCGCGCGCGGTCTCGATCTTCTGCTTGTGCTCGCGGTCGAGCGCGTCGGCGATCCGCAGGATGGCGGCGAGGCCGCGCACTTTGCCGCGCGCCTCCTTGGAGAGGTCACGGAAGTTGGCGTGCGTCGGATCGGGCGGCCCCTTGCGATGGTAGCGCGCGATGTTCGCGATGATGGCGCGCTCGTCCGGCGTAATGCCCATGATGTCGGCGTGCGCGATGAGGTAGTGGCTGTGCTTGTGGTGGCCGGCGTAGTGAACGTAGTCGCCGATGTCGTGGAGGACGGCCGCCGCGCGGAGCAAGAGCCGGTCGCGATGATCGAACGCATGCACCGCGAGCAGATCGTCGAAGAGCTGCGTGGCGAACCGGCAGACGCAGCGCGCGTGCGCCTCGTCGAAGTGGTAGTGGCGGCCGAGGCGCAGGCACGCGTCGAGAATGTGCTCGGCCTCGCCGGCCGCGTCCCAGACGTGGAAGAACTTGTCGACGAGCTCTTCGAGGATGCCGGCGGCGAGGCCCACGCCGGGGGCGAGGATCGTGTTTCGCTTGAGGGCCGCCGCGATGCGGAGGAAGATCGCCGTCGCCGGAACGATGGTGTCCGCGCGGTCGGGCCGGAGCTCCCAGGCCTCGCGCCGTTCGGCGTTCGACACGGCGCACATCTTCTTGAAGAGCGTCCGCGCCGCCGACACGTCGATCGCGCGCGCGGGGCCGCGTGCCGGGCAAAGATCGAAGAGCGTCTCCACGTTGCCGCCCGTGCCGACGACCTGATCGACGGCGCCGAGCCTCGGCAGGGCCTCCCCGAGCGCCCGATCGATCGCCTCTTCGAGCAGCCGCTCCCGAGCGCGATCGATCGTGCGCGCGCCCTTCAGATACCCCTCGAGCATCCGGACCGTGCCGAGCGGCAGTGACATCGCGAAGGCCGTCTCGCCTCGATCGAGGAGCGTCAGCTCCGTCGAACCGCCGCCCACGTCGACGAGGAGAACGCGCTTGTCGCCCACGGGCACGCGCCGCGTCACCGCGAGCTGAATGAGGCGGGCCTCCTCGATACCCTCGATCGCCTCGAGCTCGATCCCGCCCTCGCGCCGCGCACGCTCGACGAGCGTCGCCCCGTTCTTCGCCTCCCGCACCGCGCTCGTCGCGATGGCGCGGTAGGCGTCGACCTTCGCGCGGTCCATCTCGGCGCGAAACTCTCGAAGCGCCGCGCACGCCTGGCCGATCGACGCGGGGGCCAGACGCCCCGAGAGAAACACCTCCGCGCCGAGACGAACCGGAGCGCGAAGCGTCACGAGATCGCGCCAAGGGTCGCCGCCCCCCTCGGCGAGGAGCGGGAGTTGGCCTTTGGCTCCATGAGAGGGTGAGGACGCCTCGACGATCCGCAAGCGCAGCGCGTTCGAACCGACGTCGACGGCTGCGAAGCGCGGCATGCACTGAAGCTAGCGGCAAGAACGCCCGCTCGGCTAGCTTGCGCGCATGGCCGCCGCGAACAGCCGAACGCTCCTCGCTACCGGTGCGATCCTTACGGCGCTCGGCCTCGCTACGGCCGCGCTCCTTCCGATCGCGCGCGCCGACGACGCCGGCCGCGTGATCTTCTGGCAGCGCGCCGGAGGCGTCGTGATGTTCGTCGGCTGGGCCGTGCTCGCGTGGGGCATCCACCGGTTCGGACGGGACCACTCCTCCTGAAAAGAAAAACCCCCTCGATGAGCCATGGCTCAGCCGAGGGGGTCAAAGCGCTTCCGCGGACGCGCGGAGCGCCGCCGTCGCTACTTCGTGGCGGCGACGATGCCGAGGGTCGTCGTGAACTGCGTCTTCGAGTTGTCCGGGTGGATGCCGGTCTGGAAGATGGAGCTATTGGCGATGTCGAGGCGGTTGTCGAGCATGAAGTAGAGATGGCTCGCAAGCGTGTAGCCGAGAGTCAGCGTCGCGTCTTCCACGTTGACCGCCGACGAGGTCGCGTCGGTGCCCGGCGCCACGATGTCGCCGTGCTCGTCGTGGAAGAACTCCCCGCGAAGCGTGACCTGGAACGGATCGGCGACCTGGTAGCGAATCGCGAGGTTCGCCCCGTACCAGACGGCCGCGTGGTTGCTGCCGCCGGGAGCACCACTACCGATGGCGTCTTCGGTGTCGTAGTCGCCGTTGATGAGAAATCGCCAATCCTTGGTCGGATTGATGTCGACGACGAGATCGACGAGGTGCCTCCAGTGCGAGTTCGCGTCGGGCACGTCGGCCAGTGGAATGACGACGTCGGGCTCCTGCGGACCACCGGCGTAGCCGAGGTACACGACCACCGGGTCGGCCGGCTTCACCATGACCTGGGCACCGAACGTCTTGCTGCGGTTCTGCGAGACGGTGTTGTTCCAGCCGTTCGCGATGATGACCTTCGCGTCGAACATGTCGCTCGCCGCGTAGTCCACACGGAGGCCGGTGAAAAAGACAGGCTGGTTCAATCCGAAGAGGAGGCTTCGGGAGTACTCCATGTTGAGCTGCGCGTCGGGCACTTCCGAGCCATACGGCTGGTCGAACTTGCCGAAGTCGAGCGTGAGCTTGTCGGCGGCCTTCCAGGTCGCATAGGCCTGCCGCACGTTCTGCATGCCGATGTTGTTGTCCGATTGGATGACGGCACCGGGCGCCTGGGCACCGAGGGTCCCGGGGAGGCCGTACGCCACCGCGGACGGGCCGAAACGGAGGCTGATGGTTCCGCCGATGGGGTCGGCCGCGTAGCTTCCGTTGAGCCCGATCCAGCTGAGCGCGAAGCCCTGAGCCGTGTCGTAGGAGTGCAGGGCCGTGCCGCCCGCCTGCGGCTTGGGGAAGTTCCAATTGATGGAACCGTAGGCGTCCACGAAGGCGTCACCCGAGAACTTGTCCCACCAGTTGCCCGGCGGGGCCGCGGGGGCCGCCGGTGCTGCGGGGGCCGCGGGCGCTGCCGCCGGTGCTGCGGCCGCCGGGGGCGGAGCCGGAGGCGGCGGGGGCGGCGCAGGCTCTGCGGCGGCAGGCGGGGGCGGGGGCGGCGGCGCCGGCGGCGTCTGGGCAAACGCGCTGCTGGCACCCGTGACGCCGGCGACCATCAGCAATACGAAAGGAATGGACGTTCTCATCAGTGGACCTCCGGACGGACAGCTGCCTTCGCTGCCGCATCCCCCGCTGGTCGACGCATCGGCGCCAGACCGGCGGGCATGGGGGCAGTCGTGAGTGTCCTCCTGACGAGGTAGGTACTGCTGAGCCCATTTCACGAATGTTTCGCACGCTCCTTTTTTCAGGGCACCCCGAAAAAAAAGCCTCGCCGTGCGTTTTCGGAGCCTCGAAAGTGCGTACGTGCGTGCGCGCCCTCCGATCCAAACGGCGAGATCCATTGAGCAAAAGCAACACGAAACGTAAGGCCACAAAGGGCCGCACGAAATCAACGCCCCTCGCGATAGGCACGAAGCGCGTTCGCAATCGCGTCTGCAAAGAGTTGTCGATATTCCGCAGTCGCGAAGCGCTGCTCGTCGATCGCATTCGAGATGTATCCGGTCTCGAAGAGCACCGCGGGCATGCGCGCTCCGACGAGGACATAGAAGCCCGCCGCGTGGACGCCGCCGTCGATCGCGTCGCCGTAGCGCGCCTCCAGGCTCGTCGTGGAGGTGCGCAGGAGCAGCTCCGCGAGGCGCCGCGAACGGCGGGCACCGTCGGCGAGTCGAATCTCACCGAGGATCGAGGCGAGATCGCCGCGGGCCACTTGGTTGGTCGCGTTCTCCCGCGCCGCGACCCGCGCCTCGATTTCGTCGCGGCTCGTGTCGAGCACATAGGTCTCCACCCCGCGCCGCGCCCGACCCTCGCTCGCGTTGCAGTGGACGGAGACGAAGAGGTCGGCCCCGAAGGCGTTTGCCCGCGCGGTCCGCTCCTCGAGTGAGACGAAGCGGTCGTCCTCGCGGGTCAGAGCCACCTCGATTCCTTGGGCGACGAGCGTCGGGGCCACCCGCTGGACGATGTCGAGCGCGACGTCCTTCTCTTCGAGTCCGCCGGGACCGCGGGCGCCGCGGTCGGTGCCGCCGTGGCCGGGGTCGAGGACGACGCGCGAGACCGTACGGCGTCCTCCGCCACGACCGCCGGGCGGGCGTCGCGCCACGTCGACAACCACGCGGAACGGCTCGCGCATCTCGAAGACGCGACGCCACGCATGGCCGTCGAGGTCGAGGCGCACGCGCGCGCCGCTGCTGATCGCGTTCGTGCGTACGTGCGTGACCAGACCGTCCAGGGGGAGATCGCCGGGCGCTCCGCCGACGTCGGTGCCGTCCAAGTCGATGGAGATGGAGGGAGACGCACCCGACGACGAAGGCTCGTCTCCGACCCGAAATGCCGCCGGTCTGTCGATGACGATGACGACGCGTGTCGACTCGCGACCAGGCCACGACTCGACGCGAAGGATCCTGGGCTGGCCCGATACCGACTCGGACGCCAAGGCGCGAGCCCCGCGGCCGTCACCGGCGGATCCAGGGCCCGGGCCGGTGAGCTCCACGACGCCCTCGTCGATCGCGGTGAGGGCGGCGTCGTTCGGGCGGAAGGCGACGAGGAGGCTCAACGCGTCGTCGACCCTGCGGCGGCAGGGCGCGAGCGGCTCGGCCGTCCCGCTCTTGGACGACCCCAGGCGGCGCTCGGTCCGATAGAGCTCCGCGTACGCCACCGCAGGATCGCCGGAGAGATCGCCGGCAAGACGCGCGGCGGCCAGAGCGGAATCGCAGGCACCCTCGGCGCCGAGCTCGCGCGAGGCGACCCGATAGAGGTTCGCCGCCTCTTCGGCGTCGTGGTCGTGCGCCTCGAGGCGCCAGAGCCGCTCGAAGACGCGGCCGGCGAGCGCGTAGAGGGCGAGCGAGCGCGGGCCGCCGCCTTCCCGAACGGCCCGAGACTGGATGGACTCGACGACGGCGAGCGTCTCGCCGCGGTCCGGCACCGGCGCGCGGCCCTCGACGATGGCGTGGGCTCGGGCGATGTCGGCGTCTTCTTGATGTATGGGCTGGCGCGAGGCCGACCCCGGCCCACCTCGCCCGCAAGACGCGCAGGAGAAAAAGAAGAACCACAAGGCAGCCCAATGGACCCGCGGCGCGCGCCGGCCGCGTCTCGGGCACGGCCTGCAAGGAGGGGTGATATCCTCTTCCAAGGAGAACCTCGTGCCCGATGCCCAGGTGACGATGAAGCCCATATACGCGGACCGCGCGAGCGGACAAACCTATCCCGACGCGCGCTCGATGGTGAACGCGTACATCGCGCGATTCGCCGAGCGCTCCGGTGCTCCGGTCGCCCCGCTCGACGCGGGCGGCTACACGCAGCTGCGCCGTGGGTCGGCGAGCGTCGGCGTCAACGTCCTCGAAGACCATGGCGTCTTGCTGCTCGTGGCGCCCGTGATGCAGCTGCCGCTCACGGGACGCGAGTCGTTCTTTCGAAAGCTCCTGGAGCTCTCGTTTCTGACGACGTCGGACGCCGCCTTCGCGCTCGACGCGCATCGAAACGAGGTGGTGGTTCGCACGCTGCGGCGCCTCTCGGGCCTCGACTACGAGGAGTTCGAGGACTTGCTCGACACGGTCGGCAAGGTCACCGACGAATGGGACGACAGCCTGCGCGCGGAGTTCGGGCAGTAATCGGCGTCCCGGGCGCGGGCGGCGCTCCGCTTGGCCCGCTACCTGGACAACTGCGAGGGCAGCGGAATCGAGCGATGCAGGGCCTGCACCGGCTGGCCTCGCCGTGTTGTTGCTCCCCCTGTCGGGTGGTACGCTTTGGTCCTACGTCATGGCTTACCCGAACGATCCGCCGAACCACAGGGCCGCGTCCCCCGCGGCGCTCGCGGGTTCGCGCCTCACCCTGGAGGACGCGGAGAAGCTGGCCGCCACGTTCCGGCCGTCATGGGAGCTCGACGACGCTCCGTTCGCAGGGGCGGCCGCGTTCTCGGACGCGGAGCTGCACGCCCTTCGCGGCGGCGGCGGGACGCAGGCCGACATGCGTGGAGCGGTGCAAGCGCTCAACGGGACCCACGCCCCCGCGCCCGCCACCGTCCTCGAGAACGAGCCGACGACGTCCGTGATTTTGGGCGGCGGAATCGACGCCGAGGAGCCCCCCACGGTGATCCAGCGCCCGCTCGCGGACCCCGCGGTGGCGGCGAAGGCGATGTCGGCCCCCGCGGCGTCACCCGTCATCGCGTCGGCCCGCACGGCCCCCGGGGTTTCGGCTCCCACGCGACGTTCGGTGGATGCGACGAGCGGCGCGCGTGTATCGGCCTCCTCCGAGGCGGATCGGCTGCCGAAGCGTTCGCGGTTGGGTGTGTGGTTGGGCCTCGGTGCGGCGGCGCTGGGAATCGCGATCGGCATCTGGCACGCGGCTGGCGCGGGCGACAAGAGAGACGCCGCCGCGCCGCCGGTGGACAATCCCACCGCAACGACGGCGAGCCCAATTCCGCCGCCACCACCGCCGGCCGAAACCATGCAGGCGGCCGCCCCGACCCCCCCTGTCCAGGCGACGGCCACACTCCCGCCGCCTCCTCCGCCTGCGGCCGTCACCGCCGCGGAGCCGCCGCCGCGCGTCGCACCGCCGACGCCTGTGGCCGCCGCGCCGCCGACGCCGGCCCCCGCTCCGCGCCCTGCCGCGACCGCGCACCAGACGGCATCGTGGGGCGGCGGCGCTGCACCCGCGCCCAAGGCGCCGGCTCGACCGAAGAGCCCCGGGACCACCATCGTGCGGGACGTGCCCTTTTGACGAGCAGAGGCGGACACTCCGCCGAGCTCCGACCATGAAAGGCGCTTTACAGCGGCGGCAGCGACCGTTCAGGATGGCCGCTCGATGAGGATGACTCGCCCGATTGCCGTCGCTTTGCTTCTGTCCCTTGCCCCAGCCGCCACGTCGCTTCCCGCGTTTGCCCAACCCGCCCCCGCCGATGACGCCACGACGACGATGGCGCGCGCGCGCTTCAAAGAGGGGGTCGAGTATTACGACAAGGGCGAGTACGAACTCGCCCGCGCCTCGTTTCTCCAGGCCTACGCGCTGAAGAAGCACCCCGCGGTGCTGCTCAACCTCGGATGGAGCTGCCTCAAGAGTGGGCACGCGCTCGAGGCGGAGCGCTACTTCAAGCAGTTTCTCTCGGAGGGCCGAGAGATCACCGACAAGCAGCGGGCCGACGCGAACGACGGCGCCGCGCAAGCCCGCACCAAGCTCGGACGCATCGACGTGCTCGTGCCCGCCGGCACCGACGTCAGCGTGGACGGCGACCACCTCGGGGTCGCGCCGTTGGCCGAGCCCGTGTTCGTCGAGGGCGGCGCGCACACGGTGAAGCTCCGGACGGCCGACGGAACGGTCGACACGCAGAGCGTGACGGTCCTCAGCGGCGAGCGCACCGTGGCCCGGTTGAAGGCGGCCACACCGGCCGCCGCCCCTGCGGCCCCGCCCGTCGTGGCGCCTCCACCCCCGGCGCCTGTCGAGACCCCCGCGCCGGCCCCGCCCCCGACGCCGAAGGTCCCCGCACCAGAGGCGGTCCACCCGGCGCCGCGTCCTGCGCCCGCTCCGCCGCCTCCGGCGAAGATCGAGAGCGAGGGCGGCCCGGGCCCCTTCGCGGCTCCGAAGAACCTCTTTCCCATGTTCCTGCTCGGGGGCGTCGCCATCCTCGGCTACGGCACGGGGGCGCTCTTCTTGGTCTTCAAGGGACAGGCGCAGTCGAAGGCCGACAGCATCACGACACGCCTCGGGACGATCCCCGGCGCGTCATGCCCGCCGAGCGACGCCCTGAAGTCGATGATCGGGAGCTCGTGCGACGCGCTTTCGAAGAACAACGACCAGATCAACGAGGACGCGACGGTGGGGAACATCGGCCTTGCCGTGGGGGTCGCGGCCACTGCCGGCGTGCTCGTCTACTGGGTGCTGTCGGACAAGAAGGGCCAGGAGCACGCGAGCGCCGCCCCGGTGCTGGCGCCGATCCTGGGGCCCAACCTCGGCGGCCTTTCGCTCTCGGGCGCATTTTAGCCGAGCCCTCCTTCCTCGGAGACCGCGGCGGCGGTCAGGGGTACGCAAAGAGCCGGATGGGCGCGGGGTGCATTCCATCGCTCCCTGGGGCGCGCTCGAGAAACGCCACGAAGCAACCGCGATCGCGGCAGCCCCCGTCGGCCACCGCGTCCGCAGACTCCTCGATCTTGCCTTCGCGGACGCCGCCGTCGTGCAAGACGCGGTAGGCGACGCCGGTGATGGGGGCGCCCTTGGGCGCGCTCTGCGTCGGTCGCTCGACCCACGCGACGACGGCGCCGCTCGCGACCGACCCAATCCAAAACGGCCCCTTCATCCGATCGCAGTCGGCGGCCGAGAGCTCGATGCCCGTGTCCTCGCCGGACTTCGCGTCGACCCGAATCGCGCGCACCCCGTCGGTCGACCCGGCCCCGGCGCAGGCATCCTCGCTGGCGTGCGTCGTCACCACGAGGGCGCCGGAGAGGTCGCCGTCCACGCAGACCGTCTCGTCGTCGCCCGACACCGCGTGCCGGAGCTTGCGCCACGGGTTCGAGGCGGCGTCGCCCCGGACGTCCCTCAGCGCAACCGCTCCGGACGCCGACACGCGCACGACGCTCAGGTCGTCCCCGACGGTGTAGGGGTCGTGCTCGCGCTCCTCGTCCGTGAAATCGGACTCGCGCAAGACGACCGCCGGCGGCTTCGCTTTCGCGTCCCCCGGGGTGAAGGCCGAGGCGGTGACGTCGTCGTCGCCGTCGCCGAGCACGAAGACCTGGTGGTCCCCGCAGACGAGTGAAGGATCGCGGTCGGCGGGGACCTTCACCATCTCGCGCAGCTCCGGGTCCGCCCAACGCCGCGCGAAGACCCGCGTCGGACCGTGGGCGTGCGGCGCGATCCACGCGACCCCGTCGGCGGTCGCGCACGAGGACGTCCCCACCTCGATGGGATCGCCACGGCCTTCGCCGTGCGGCCCGAGGACCACCATCGTGCGGCCGCCCTTTCCGTCGCGCAGCCCGTGCCAGAACAGCGCCACCCCGGCCGCCGCGCCTTGAACCCGCAGCTCCGAGTCCGGCGCCCACGCGACCCCGTGCAGCGCGTCCGCGGTCCAAACGACGCGCCCCGCGGAGAGGGCGACCACGCGTACGGCTCCATCGGCGACCACCAAGCCGGCGACGACGTCGAGATCTCCGGCCGTCGCAGCGCCGATCGGGGCCGAGAACTGCGGCTGGTCGAGCGCTTCGTGCGACGGCGCGGGCGCAGCCGATGGGGGTTCCGCCGTGGCGCTCACCGCGCCGTGCGGCTCCGACTTCGAACCTCGGCTGCATCCCCCAAGGACCCACGGCCACACGAGGAGCAGAGCGAGCTTCATGGGCAGAGGCCGCGAAGAGTAATCCGCATGCCCGAGCGAAGCGAGAGAGCGGACCAGGGTCACGCGCCTCGAACGCCGCGCCGTCAGGACCCCAAGAGCTTACGAAAGGACGTGCGGGGCATTCCCGCACTCCGCGCGGCGGCGCTCAGGTTCCCCCCGCTGTCGCGGAGGATGCTCTTCGCGGCTTGGGGCGTAATGAGGTGGGGTCGAACGTATCGGTCCCTGCGAAGCGCGCGGTCCACGTCGTCGGCGTCGATGGTCCCCGCGCGCGTCGCCCCGTCGGCCGCGCGGCAAAGGACGTTCCTCAATTCGCGCACGTTGCCCGGCCAATCGTGCGACGCGAGGCGCGCGAGCGCGGCCGAGGTCAACGTGCGGGGTCCCACCTGGGAGGCGAGTTGCGAAAGAAGCTCGCGCGCGATGGCGCCCACGTCGCCGCGGCGCTCCCGCAGCGGCGGAACCGCGACGACGAAGCACTCCAGCCGATGGAAGAGGTCCCGCCGGAACATGCCGGCGTCGACGCGCTTCTCGAGCGGGGCGTGCGTCGCGGCGACCACCCGAACGTCCGCCCGTTTCCCCGACCCCGCCGCCCCCACGCGACGGATCTCGTAGCCGTCGAGCGCGCGCAAGAGCTTCGGCTGCGCCTCGAGTGGGAGGTCGCCGACCTCGTCGAGGAACAACGTGCCGCCTTCGGCCTCCGCGAAGGCGCCCAGCCGACGCGCGTGCGCGCCGGTGAACGCGCCCCGTTCGTGGCCGAAGAGCTCCGTCTCCACCAGCTCCCGCGGCAGCGCGGTGACGTTGATCGCGACGAAGGGCCGGTTTTTCCGGGGACCTTCGAGGTGAATGGCCCGCGCCACGAGCTCCTTGCCCGACCCACTCTCGCCCGACACGAGCACGGGAAGCGCATGCCGCGCCAGCCTGCGAACCTGGTCCGCGAGCTGGCGCATCGCGTGCGAACCGCCCGCGACGCCGGCCAGCGGCTCGCCGGGCGGTCGCCCCGGCTCGGGCCAATCCCCTCCGAGGACGATGAGCGTGCATCGCCCGATGGAAATCGTCGTCCCTGCCCGGGCCCACGCCTCACGCACCCGAGCGCCCCCGACGAACGTCCCGTTGCGCGACCCGAGGTCCTCGATTGCCACGCCCGAGCCCATCGCGGTCAGCTTGCAGTGCCGCGCGCTGACCGTCGTGTCGTGGACGACGACGCCCGCTTCCTGCGAAGTCCCCACGACGACCGCCGCGTCGCCCAGCGGCACCCTCCGCGCCCCGACCTCGTCTTGCAGTTCGACCAGCCACCCGCACGCTGGGGACGCGGCCACCATCTCCACGGTGCTCGACGACGGTTGCTCTTCGTGGATCGACATCCTTCCCTCACAACTCCCGTCGACCAAAGCCGACGCAAGTTGCGCGAAAACGTCGTACACCGACCGCGCGGCGCTAACCGACCGCGATGCCCAGCGCCTTCCGCACCGCGAAGTACTGCTCGCTCACCGAAAAGAGGAGAAGCTCCTTCACCTTGTCGGCAGCGGGAGGATCGCCCGGGAGCTGCGGTTCCGCGGCGATGATCTTCTTCGCGATCTCCAGATCGGCGCACAAGAGCAGCCCGGCCCTGCACGCCGTCAGCTCGGTCGCTTGCATCCATCGCTTCAGGTCGGCCTTGGCGCCATCCTCCATCCAGCGCTGAACGACCATCTTCAGCCAGTCGATCTGCCTGGGCTGAATGTGCTTTGCCAGCTCCGTGGCCGTCGCATTGACGACCTGAGCCATCTCACCGGGGACGGTGAACTCGGGCATCACGAGCTTGACCCCCGCGAACAGGATCACCTTGAGCTCGTTGAGCGTCGGGAACAGGTTCTTGATGTAGTGCTCGCCCCGGTAGCCCGAGAGGTGCTTGCCTACGATGAACGTGAGCTCCTGCGGCGTGAAGCCCGTCAGCACGGTCTGACCGGCGACGCTGGCGCGCGGGTTCGCCGGAACCGCCACGAGCGCTCCCGGCACGTCGTTTCGAACGTAGAGCTCGGGCGCCGCCACGCCGAGGACCTGCGCCGCCCACCCGAACGTCTTGGCAAAGGTCACGGTGCTCGTGGCCGGGTCCTGCTTGAACCGCTTGTCGAGGTTCGGGAGCTGCTTCGAGAGCTTGAGCTGGTTGGTCTTCGCGACGAGCGCGGCCTCCGTCACCATCTCGAAGATCTTGCCGATGTAGAGGTTCTCGTTCTCGTCCTTGTGGAAGACGTTCTTCCACCCCTCGTTGTCGAGGCGGTTTTTGACCTGGATCATCCCGCGCGGGCGGTACTCCTCGAAGAAGCGCTGCTCCTCTTCCTCGGCCTTGCGGAGGAACGCCAGCGCGGCGCACATGCACCAAGCGCGGTCGTACTCGTGCATCTGCACGTAGAGCTTGTAGAGGCTCCGGTACGGGTCGACGCGAAGCGGGTCCTTCTGGAGAACGAGCGCGTGCTCGCCCACCGCCGCCTCCATCTGATCGGTGGCCTCGTAGAGCTCCGCCAAGATCTGGCGCTCGACCGCCTCGTCCGGCTTGAACCGGGTCGCCATCTTGAACGACTCGATCGCGCTCGTCGTGTCCTTGAGGCGGTCTCGATAGATGAGCCCGAGGTTGTGCCAGAGGTTGAACTCCAGGTCCGCGTTCGAAATGTTCGCCGTCGACATGCGACGGAGCATCTTTCGGAACGCCCGCTCGAGCGCCTTCCAGTCCTTCTTCGCCGTGAGAAGCTTGTTGATGCGCTCGAACGCCTCGAGGTACTGCGGGTTGAGATCGAGCGCCTCGCTGAAGAGTTCGACCGCCTTGTCCTGGTCCCCGTCCTTGTCACGATAGAGCTGCGCCATCGTGTAGAGGAACTTGGCCTTCCGACCCGGGTCGGTCTCGCCGTCGGCGATGGCCTGCAGCGTGTCGATCATCTTCGACCAGTTCTCGGTCGCCTGGTAGAGCGCGATGAGCTTGTGGAGGAGGCCCGGGTTGACGGGCTGGATCTCGCGCGCTTCCTCGAGCGCCTCGATGGCCTTCCGCGGGTTCTTGTCCTGGTCGCTCCAGACGTCGGCGATCTCGTTGAGCATCCGGAACCGCTCGTCGCCGTCGAGCACGTTGTCCAGGATTTGCCTTCGGTAGGCGACGACCTGCTTCCAGTCCTTCTGCTCGGTGTAGAGCGTGACCAGAGCGTCGAGCGTCTGCGCGTGCGACGGTTCGACCGCGAGCGCCTTTTCGAAGTTGTTGATCGCCTGCTTGACCTGCCCCTGCTCGCGCTTGATGCGACCGAGCCGGAAGTAGATCTCCGCCCGGGTGCTTCCCTCGTCCTCGCCGAGCGCCGTCAGCACCTTCTGGTAGTTCGCGAGCGCCGCGCCCCAATCCTTCAAGCGGAAGCACACGTCGGCGAGGCCGCGGATGGTGACCTGATCGGTCAGATCGAGCTGGTGCGCCGCGGTGTACGCCTTGAGCGCCCGGTCGTCCTTCCCGAGCGCCGCGCACACCTGTCCGAGTTTGTTCTGGAGGCCGTGCTGCTCGACACGATCCCGCTTGCCGCTCTTGCGGACGAGCATGTCGAGGAGCGGTTCGGCCTTCGCCCAGCCCTCCTTCGCGATGTACTCGTCGACGAGCGGCGCCGCCGCGTCCTCGTTCTCGGGGTCGACCTCGTAGGCCGCCTCCCACGCCGCGACGGCACCGGCGTGATCGCCGAGCATCTCTTCGCGGAGCTTCCCGAGCTCGACGAGGAGCCGCGCGCGCTGCCGCGGCGACTGCGTGTGGGTCTGCTCCTCGTGGAGGTACCGCGCGGCCTTGTCGTAGTCCGCGTTGCCCACGGCGATCTGCCGGAGCGCCGCCAAGGACGGCAGGTGCGCGGGGTCGAGATCGAGGGCCATCTCGTAGCGGTCCTGCGCGGCCGCCCGATCGCCCACCTTTTCGTCCAGGGCCTTGCCGATCCGGTAGAACGCCTCGATCCGCTGCTTCGGATCCTGGGTGAGCTCCGCCACCCTCCCCATGAACTCGATCGACTGCGGAGCGTCTCCGAGCTTCTCGTAGAGCTTGGAGAGCGCTTCGAGCGCGGGCACGTTCACGTCGTCGAGGTCGACGATGTTCTTGTAGGCGTCGACGGCGCGCTCCGCGTCGTCCACCTCGTCGGCGTACACCTGCGCGATGGCGCCGAAGAGGTCGATCTTCGTCTTGCGGTCCGGCGTCGCCGCGATGTGGCGGTCGTACGTGTTGACGAGGTCGAGCCATTGCCGGAGCTTTCGATAGCTCCGCTCCAGCTTGATGTACGCCTGCTCGTTGTTCGGGTCGACCTCGAGGACCTGCTCGAGCCGGCGCGCCGCCGCGTCGGCCTTGAGGAAGTGCTCCTCGTGGATCGTCGCGAGGTGCATGAGGACGTCGATGCGCTCGCGCTCCGTCGTCACCACGTCGAGCTGCCGCTCGAGCGCCACCACGAGCTCCGCCCACTGCCCCAACGCCTCGTAGACGCGCGCGAGGCCGCGAAGGCCCGGCAGATTGCCCGGCTCCGCCTCGACGACCTCACGGTAGCCCTGGGCCGCGCGCGACGGATCGCCGAGCAGGTTCTCCTGCAGCTGCGCCATCCGGAGCTTGGTCGCGACGATCTCGGCGGGATCGCGGAGGGCCGGGACCTTGCGCTGGAGGACGTCGACGAGCTCCCGGTTCTGGTTCCGGGTCGTATAGATCCGCTCGAGGTTCTCGAGGGCGGGCACGAAGTGCGGGTCCACCTCGAGG
Organism: Polyangiaceae bacterium; assembly: GCA_036500865.1. Classification (GTDB taxonomy): domain Bacteria; phylum Myxococcota_A; class Polyangia; order Polyangiales; family Polyangiaceae; genus Palsa-1150. The sequence goes on along the minus strand of DASYBG010000010.1, from coordinate 183,980 downwards.
GCGCGCTGGAAGTGCGTGATGGCTTGCTCGGGCTGCTGCATCTGCTCTTCGAGCAGCTCACCGAGGTCGTTCAGGATCTCTTTGCGATCGACGTCGTTGGTCGCCCGGTCGAGCGCCCCGGTGAGCGTCGACCCCATCTGCTGCCAGTTGCCCGCCTTCTTGTAGAGGCTCGCGAGTTGGCGCATCGCGCCGACGTTGGCCGGGTCGAGCTGGATGATCTGCGCGTAGTAGGGCTGGGCGTACTCGGGGTGCCCGAGGTCGTCGCCGTACCACTTCGCGAGGTGCAGGCAGAGGCGGATCTTGTCGTTGGGCTCCGTCTGCTGCTTCAGCCACCCGCCCACCGTTTGGATCACTTCGGTCCATCGACCGGTGGCTTGCGCCATTCTCTCGAGGTAGCGGGCCGTATCGCGGTCGTAGAAGTCCATCGCGAGCGCGTTGACGAGCGCGTCGAGCGCCTGGTCCTTGTCCTCGAGCTTCTCCTCGAAGACCTTCGCGATCCTCCTCAAAATCTCGGTCTTTTCGCCGCTCGATTCCAGCGTGTCGAGTCGCGCCAGGTAGAGCTCGACGAGGGCCTCCCAGCGCCCGGCGGCCGTGTGCAGCTTCTCGAGCTCGACGAAGGCGTCGGCCTGGGCGGGGTCGATCGCGAGGATCTTCTCGTACGCCGTGCGCGCGCCGTCGGGCTCCCCGACCTTGTCGCGCCATAGACCGGCCACGGCGCGGAGCTCCGCGATCCGCTCCGCGGGGTCCTCCAGCGCCTGCGCGCGCTGCATGCGCACGTCGATGACCTGGGTCCAGTTCTCTTCGCTCTTGTAGATGCTCTCGAGCGCGTCCATCGCCTCGAAGTCGGGACCGACCTCGAGGAGCTTTCGCCAAGACTCGGCCGCGTCGTACGGCTGCGCGAGCTCTCCGCCGTACGTCTTCCCGAGCTCGCGGTAGATCTCCTTCAACGCGGGAGCCTCGAGCAGCGCGGCCGCTCGATCGACGAGCTGGTGGAGCGCCATCACGAGCTCGTTCGCGTCCTTCTGCTTGCGCCGGATCTCGACGATGGCGCCGAGCGCTCCGAGGTTCGCGTACTCGATGTCGAGCACGCGGCTGTAATCCTGGAGCGCGGCGTCGTCGCGACCCAGCTTCTCGCTGGTGATCCGCGCCCGCCTCGCGAGCACGCTGACCCGGTCCTCGTCGCTCGCCGCGATGTCGAACTCGCGCTCGAGAACGTCGACGAGCTTCGACCACTGCCCGAGCTGCTCGTAGAGATCCGCGAGGGCGTGGAGCGCCTCCGGGTCCTCTCCCCGCAGGTCGAGGACCGCCCTCCACGTGTCGATCGCCCGCTCCGGCTGGCCGAGCCGCTCGGTCGCGAGCCGCGCGATCTTGCTCCGGATCTCCGCCTCGGCGGCGTCCCCCGAGGCGTTCTCGAGCTCGCGCTGGTAGACGGCGTCGAGCTCCGGCCAGGACTGCTGCTGCTCGTAGATGCGCGCCAGCGCGAGGACCGCCCCTTCGTGGGTCTTGTCGAGCTCGTCGAAAATGCGCCGATAGGCGCGAATGGCGTTCGGCAGGTCCGCGAGGCGGGACTCGTACAGCTCGCCGAGCCGCGCATGGAGCTCCACGAGGTCCATCGTGTCGGTCGAGGCAACGACGCGCATCTCGAGGACTTGCGCGAGGTCCTGCCAGGATTCGACCGAGAGGTAGATGCGATCGAGGTTGGCGAGGGCCTCTGCGTCGGTGGCGTCGACGCCGAGGACGTATTTGTACGTCTCCTCGGCTTTGCCCACGTCGCCCAGCTCGTCTTCGAAGGTGTGGGCGAGCCGCCGGCCGATGACCCGCTGGACGTTCGGCTCCGTGTGGCTGCCGAGAATGTCCGCGTAGGCGTTCGCGATGTTCTCCCAGCCCCCGTCGACGATGGCCGCGAGCCGCGGCACCTCTTCGCCGGTCTTCTCGTCGAGCGGAAACTCCTTCAGCGCGCGAATGTGCACGTCGAGCGTCTTCACCGGATCGAGGAGCTTGTCCTCGAAGATCTCGGCGAGGCGGAAGTACGCCGCGAGGCGCTCTTCCTCGCCCTTGGTCTGGCCGAGCTGGGCCTCGTAGACGCGCGCGAGCTTCGTCCACTCACCCGCCGCGCGGTAAAGCGGCTCGAGGATCTCGCCGACCTCCGCCTGCTTCTTGCCGCTCTCGAAGAGGGCCTCGAGCGCCTGGACGGTCGCCTCGTGCTCGGGCGCCGCCGCGATGACGTCACGATAAGCGGCGATGGCCGCGTCGAGGTTGCCGAGCCGCGCCTCTTCGAGCTGGCCCAAGCGGTATTTCAGCTCGAGGATCTCGTCCGGCGACTGCGCGAGCTCGGCCTCGCGCGCGAGCACGCCCGCGAGATCGCTCCAGCGCTCGGTCTGCACGTAGAGCCGGTCGAGCGCGCGCGTCGCCGACAGGCTCTCGGGGTCGGCCTCGACCACGCGGCGATAGCGCGCGATGGCGCCGTCGACGTCGTCGAGCTGGACCTCGAAGATCTGCGCGCTCCGCACGCCGAGCTCCACGAAGCGAGGGCTGTGATCGCCCGCGGCGAGCTTGTCGAGCTCGGCGTCGTACAGGGCCGCCACCTGCGGCCAGCGATTGACTGCCATCGCGAGGCGCTCGAGGTTCGCGAGCGTCTGGTCGTTCCCGGGATCCACCGGCAGGGCCTTCGCATAGGTGTCGAACGCGGACGGCAAGTCCCCGACCGCGTCCTCTTCGAGCCCGGCGATCCGGTGGAGCAGCTCCACCTTCCGGAACGGATCGCTCGCGCGCCTCACCTGCACGTCGAGCACGCGAATCAGCTTCGGCCAATCCCCCGCCGCCTCGTAGATCGGCTCGAGGACGGCCGCCGCGCCGAGCGGGTCTTCGTCGCGGTCCTTGAGACCTTCGAGGGCCGCGAGCGTGGGCCCGTGGTCCGGCTGGACCTCGAGGATCTCGCGATAGAGCTCCACCGCGCGGGCCGCGTCGGTGAGCCGCTTCTCGTAGAGCTCCGCGATGCGATAACGGAAGCTCGTGGCCTCGTTCGCGTCGTTCGTCATCTCGCTCTCGCGAGTGAGGACCGACAGGAGCTCCGCCCAGTTTTGCGCGTGCTCGTAGAGCACGTCGAGCCGAGAGAGCGCGCGCAGATCGTCCGGATCGAGCTCGAGGATCTTGGCGTACGTATCGATCGCGCGCGGGCGGTCGCCGAGCTCGAGCTCGTAGACCCCGCCGACGTGCGCGTAGATGGCCTTCTTCTCCTCCAGGTCGCCGACGAGATCGGCCTTCCTCGCGTAGATCGCGAGCAAGTCCTCCCACCGCTGGGACTCCAGGTAGCGCTTGATGAGCGCGTCGATCGCGCGCAAGTCGTCCGCGTCGATCTCGAGGACCTTGGCGTAGACCGCGATGGCCGCGTCCGGCCGGGCGAGCACGTCTTCTTCGATCGAGGCCGCCTGGAAGAGCGCGTCCTTCTTCTGGGCCGGATCCTCGAGGATCTCCGACTTTCGCTGGAGCACGATCGACAGATCGAGGTACCGGTCCGACGTCCGGAACAGCGTCTCGAGCGACTCCGCCGCCGCGAGGCTCAGCGGATCGATCTCGAGGACCTTCCGGTAAAGGGAAATCGCCGCGTCCGCGTTCCCGAGGTCGCTCTCCTGGACGCGCGCGCTAGTCATGTAGAGGGAGCTCGCCAGCGCCGGATCCTCGATCTGGGCGGCCAACTGCTCGAGTACGTGCGCGAGGTCCGCGAAGCGGCCGGTCGTCCGCGCGACGCGGTCGAGCTGCTGCTGGGTGGCTTCGTTCGCGGGGTCTTCCTTGAGAGCGCGCGCGAGCGTCGCGAATGCCGACGCGAGATCGCCCGCGGCGTCCTCGTAGAGGGTCGCCATTTGGTGAAGGAGCTCGACGCGCCGCGCGACGTCGTCGGTTCGCCGGACCTGCACCTCGTGCGCCGCGACGAGCTTCTCCCAGTCCCCGATGTGCCGGTACAGGGGCTCGAGCAAATCGGCGATGGTGAGCTCGTACTTCGCGTTCTTCCCCAACCGTTCGAGCGCTGCCAGTGCCTCCGCGTTCGTCGGCTCCCGCTCGAGGACCTGGCGGTACCCCTCGATGGCGACGTCGACCAGCCCCATCTCCTTCTCGCGCAGACCCGCGAGGCGAAGCATGAGGCCGAGCTGCGCGTCTTCCGCCGCGGCCATCCCGAGTTGCGCCTCGAGGTTGTCGGCGAGCTCGGTCCACATCCGCCTGCGCGTGAAGAGATCGTCGAGCGCTTTGAGCGCCCTGCCGCTCCCCGGATCGAGCTCGAGGACCTTCTGGTACGCCCCGATGGCCTCGTCGGGCCGCCCGAGTTGCGCGTCGTAGATGTGCGCCATCGAGACGTAAAGGGCCTCGCGTGTCGCGCCCTCGCTCGTCTGGTCGATGCGCCGCTCGATGATGCCGATGAGATCCGCCCATCGGTTCGTCCGCGTGAAGAGCTGCTCGAGCGCGGCCAACGCCTCCCCGTCCGCCGGATCGAGCGAGAGCACCTTGCCGTAGGCCTTCGCCGACTGGTCGACGTCGCCCAGGCGATCGTCGATCGCCGCGATACGGAGCCAGTAGTCGCGCGCGAGCACGGCGTCGGTCAGGTCCTCGGCAAGCTCGGCGTACAGCGTCACGAGCTCGCGCTGCGCCTCGGAAGCCTCCGCGATGCCTTCGATCTCGTCGCGGGTCTCGGCGAGCGACGGGTCGTCGCGGAGCGCCGACGACAGGACCTCGAACGCCTGACGTCCATCGCTCAGGCGCTCGGCCGCGATGCGCGCAGCCTTGCGCTTCAGGGCGACCCGCTTGTCGACGTCCCCTTCGTTGTTGCCCAGGATCCCGAGGACGCCGATGAGCTTCGACCAGTCGCCCCGCTCCTCGTAGATCGACTCGAGGATCGTCGCCGCCTCGGCGCGGAGCGACCCGGTCGCCAGCATGTCCTCGAGGGCCTGTCGCGCCCCCTCGTGTTCGGGGGCCACGAAGAGGATCTCGCGATAGTTCTCGAGCGCGCCCGCGGGGTTCTCCAGGTGCTTCTCGAGTGTCTGCCCGAGGCGGTACTTGAGGTCGACGAGCTGCTTCTCGTCGATGTCGAGCTCGATGCGGCGCCCGAGGACCTCGACGTAGTGCGGCCACCGGCCGAGACGCCCGTAGAGCACGTCGAGCGACGCCAGCGCGCGCGGGTCGCTCGGATCGTCCTCGAGGACCTGCACGTACGTGTCGATCGCCCGATCGACATCCTGGATTTCGTTCTCGTAGAGGCCGGCGATGTGGAAGGCGATTGCCTTCTTCTCTTCGGGGTCGCCCGAGAGCTCGCGCTTCTTCTCGTAGATCCCGAGCAGATCGGCGAAGCGGCCGGTCTGCCGGTAGAGGCCCTCGAGCGCGGTGATCGCCTCGACGTTGTCCGGGTCGGCCTCGTGGACCGCCGCATAGACTTCCAGAGCTTCGTCGACCCGCTGCGACTTCTCGACGAGGATGTGCCCGAGGCGCAAGCGGAGCGTGCTCGCCGTGTCGCGATCACCGCCGGCGTCGGCGGCTTCGACGGCCCGCCGATACGACGAGACGACCTCGCCCCAGCGCCCGGCGGCCGCGGCGGACCGCTCGAGATCGTCGCTCGTGCGCGCGTCGCTCGGAGCGAGCTCGAACGCGGCGAGGTAGCGGTCGAACGCCTTCTGCGCGTCGCGGACCTTCGTCTCGTAGAGCGCCGCGACCTCGCGGAAGAGATCGAGCTTCGTCCCCGGATCTTGCTCGTGCGCGAGCTTGACCTCGATGGCATTCACGAGCGCCTTCGAGTTGTTGGCGGCGGAGTAGATGGGGATGAGCGCCTCGGCGGCCTGGAGATTTTCCGGGTCGAGCTCGAGGACCTTCTCGTACGACTTCGCCGCGCGATCGAGCTTCTGCTTCTTGTCTCCCCAGAGCTGCGCGATTTTGAAGAGGAGCGAGATCTTCGCCTCGGTGCCGGTCTCCTTCGCCTCTTGCTGCTCGAGGACGCGGATGAACTCGTCCCACTTGCCGCTCTCGGCGTAGAAGACCTCGAGGTCGTCCCAGCGGCCGAGCAAGAGGTACTTCTTCTTCACCGCATCCTGGGCGCGACGATCGTTCGGATCGAGCGTGAGGAGCGCGCGCCACGCGTTGAGGGCGCCTTCGTCGTTGTTCAGGCGGTCGCCGTAGATCGTCCCGAGCTTGGTCAGGACCTGGGTCTTCGCCGCGACGTCGAAGGTCGTCTCCGCCTGTCGCTCGAGGACGGCGGCCAGCTTGTCGAAGTCCTTCGCGCGCTCGTAGAGACCCGCGAGCGCGTTCAGCGCGTCGCCGTTCGACTCGTCGCTGCTCAGCACTTCTTGCCAGAGCTCGATGCAGACCTCCGGCTTCTTCACGCGCTCGGTGGCGAGCTTGGCGATCTCGAGGAACTTCCCCGCGCGGGCCTCGCCCGCCGGCAAGCGCTCCGCCTCGCGGCGCTGCAGGCCGATGAGCTTCTCCCAGTCGCGGCGCTTCTCGTACATCTGCCGCAGGTAGTCGATCGCCTGCTCGTTGTCGGGATCGATGGCGTAGACCGACTCGTAGGCCTTCACGGCCTCGACCTGGTTCGCGAACTTCGAGACGTAGAGGTCGGCCGCCTTGGCGTAGAGCGAGACCTTCTCGGCGGGATCGGGCACGAGCACCGCGAGCGAGAGCAGCGTGCGGACGTAGTCGTTGTATCGCTTCGCGGCTTCCTGCTTGTCCGCCTGCGCTCTCAAGTCGGCGATCTTCGCGGCGTCGCCCGACGCGGGCGGCGACGACGGGGCCACGGCGACCGGCGGCGACGCCGGGGCCTCTGCCGCGACCGGAGCTGGAGCCGCAGGAGCGGCAGGCGGAGGGGGCGCCGGGGGCGGGGCCACCGCTTGCGGCTTGGGCGTCACCGGCAGCGCGACGGGCGGTGCCTCGACCGGCGGAGCGCGCGGCGTCACCACCTCGGCGACCGGCGGGGGCGCAGACGGCTGCTCGCGTCGCTCTCGGAACGCCGGCACGAGCGCCGATACGCCCTCGGCAAGGCCGCCGTTCCCACGAGCGTGGGCCGATGGCGACACCGACTCGCCGATCTGCGCCTCGAACGCGCGAAGCTGCGGGTGCTCCGGCGCGACCGCGCTCAATCTCTCGAACGAGAGGCGCGCGCGGATCAAGTTCCCGAGCTGGCGCCACGCGATCGTCCCGGCTTGCGCGAGGAGAAACGAGCTCCCGTCCTCCCCGGTCGTCGACGCCTCCTCGGCGATCGTCAGCACGCGGTCCCAATCGCCGCCCTTCTTGCCGTACGCCTCGCGCAGGAAGAAAAACGCACCCTCGTTCTCGGGATCGAGCTTGAGCGACTCCTCGAGGAACCGTGCGCCGATCTCGAGGTTCTGGTGCCGGAGCACCCATCGCGTCCCGAACATCAACGCGAGCCGCGCGCGCGCCTTCTTGTCGGCGACCTGCGCCAGCGCCTTGCGCTGCTCGGACTCGAGCACGTCGAACCGCCCGTGCTCGCCGAGAAGCCCCTCGTAGAGGGCCGCGACCTGTCGATCCGCGGGGAACGCCGCGTAGGCACGCTGCAGCAAGCTCTCGACGTCTTTGGCCGCGAATCGGCGCGCTACCCGGGCGCCCCGGAGAAACAGGCGGCTCTTTTTCGCCGCGTCGGCCTCCTTGTTGGCCTTCTTCACCAGGGCGGCCAGGTGCTCTTGCCAGGTCGTCGGCTGGAGCTGCACGTCTTCCAGGCAGGCGCGCGCCTCGCCGCTCTTTCCGCCGCTCGTGCTGAGGCCGCGCGCGAAGGCGGCCGCGGCCTTCTCCCACTCGCCTTGGTCCGTCAGGACGTCGCCAAGCTCCAATAACAGCTCGCCGGCCTGCGGCCCGTCGGGCGCCGCCTTCAGCTCCAGCTCGAGGAGCTTCTGAACCATGTTGAGCTTCGCGAGGTCCCAGTAGACGTTGCGCGCCGCCTCGAGGCTCTCGACGAGAGCGGGATTGAGCTTGTACGCGTCCTGGAAGTGCTTGAGGGCCTTCACGCCGGCGAGAAACTTCGTCTCGAGGACGCGCCCGAGCTTCAGGTGAAACTGCGCCTTGGAGGGCCCCGCCGAAGACGACGAGATTCCCTTCTCGAGCTCCTCGACAAGGCTGGGCCAGTCGCGGACGTTCTCCAGGTACGAAAGACGTTCCTCTAGCTCCATCGATTGCCTCGGTTCGTTCACCGCTCAAAGAAAGAGTACGGCAAGATCACGTGCTTTCGTGGCATCCCGCCAAGCGGCGACTGGACGCCTGCGAAGGCGAGACCCGGCGACCCACTATACCGCCCCGGAGATGCGAGACCCCGGCCATTTTTCGGCTTCTTGTCACGGCATTTTTGCCGTGGACGCCGCCTCCCCCGAAACATTCGCGCCCCTGCGACCGCCGTTCGCCGGCCGAGCATCATGCACGAGGGCCACGACGCCAACCACGCCCAACCGTCGACGCACGCCGCGCCCGTTACGCCATCCTGACAAGAACGGCGACCCCTCGTGACGGGAGCGGCTGAGCCGAACGTCGCTACTGGAGCGAGCCGCCCATGCGGCGCACGATCTCCTGCGACTCCGCACACTGCTCCGCGAACTTCACCGCAAGAGCTCCCTTGCAGGAGATCTTCCAGAAGGACTGCAGCTGCTGAATCGCCTCGTTCTTCTTCGGCGGGTTCAGCTCCGCGTACGTCGACCCCAAATTGAAGAACGCTTCCTTGTGGTCGTTGCATTTGTTGCTGTCGCACGCCTTCTTGGCCGACTCGTACTCGGTGACGGCGCGCGGGATGTCCCCACGGATCTCGTACACGTAGCCGAGGAGCGCGTGCAGGTTGAAGAGGTGCTTGTCGTCTTCCTTGGCGAACGAGATGCCTTCCTTGAGAACCTGCTCGGCCTGATCGTAGTACATCAGGCGGTTATATTCGTCGGCAAGGTTCACGTAGTACTGGGTCTCTTCGGGCTGCGTCTCGAGCGCCTTCGTCCAATTCTGGATCGCGCCCGCCTCGTCGTCGGTGTGCAAAAGCACCCAAGCCAGCTCGCCGTAGGCTTGGCCCAGGTTCGGGTCGATCTGGATGGCCATCTGCAGCGGCGCCTTCGCGTCGGCCCAGGAGCCCGCCCCCTTCTCGGCGAGCTGCTCGAGCGCGTAGCCCTGCCGGAAGTAGTAGTCCGCGTGCGCCTTCTTCTTCTCGCTGCGCTCCGCCGCTTCTTCGGCGCCCACGCAGGCCGTCACCATCTTCTGCCAGTCTTCCTTCTTCTCGTACGCAAGCGCGAGCTTCCACCAGATCCGCGCGTTGTCCGCGTCGAGCTTCGTAGCCTGCTCATACTTCGAGATCGCTTCGTCGACATTCGCCGACTTCGCCTGATCCCCCTCGTTGGCGAGGTTGACCGCCTCGATGTTGTTCCGGTTGCAAGCAACGGCGGACCCAGCGAGGAGTGTGGCAGCGAGCAAAACCTTGGCGTTCTTCGCGGTCATGGCGCGCGGAGTCTACGAGAACCTCGCCAACGGCGTCTACTACCAGATTGGCCCTTTTGAAGCGGTCCCCGTCAACGCACCAAGACGAACCAACCATTGGAAAGAGCCGACAAGAGCGCGAACCAAACCAAGCCCGATCAAGAGCCCGCAAGCGCCAAGCAAAGCCCCAAAAAAGAGCGCCCCGAGCCAACCGCCGCGCCCCTCACAAGCAAGCGAAGCGAGCGCCTCGCCTCCCTCCCACACAAACCGCGCAAGCGAAGCGAGCGCCTCGTCTACGCCGCCCCTCTCACACAAGCCGCGCAAGCGAAGCGAGCGCGTCTCGTCTCCCCCGGTCACACCCAAGACCGACGGGCAAAGCACGACACTAAACAGCCGTCGATTTTCGCCGAGACCAAGCGAGCCCGAAGCCGACGATGAGGAGCCGTACTTCCCGTACGGCGACGATTCTCGGCTTCGGGATCGCGCCGGTATCGGCGAAAAGCGCGGCTGTTTAGTCGCCGGGGTTGAACATGATCGGGTAGACCACCGTCACGACGCCGCCTTCGGGCTGCGGGAACGAAAGATTCCCGAAGCCGCGCACGACGCACTGCACGACGCCCTGATCCGGAAGGTCGCTGCCTCCGTCGGCGGTCATCGCCACGGCACCACTCCGATCGATGACGAACTTCACGGTGACGCGTCCCTGCAAGTTGGGATTGTTGCGCATCCCGTTTTCGTAACAGAGCCGGAAGCGGCCGAAGTTCTGGCGAACGATGCGCTGGATGACCTCGGGCGGCAGGCGCCCGTTCACGCTCGTCGCACCCTCGCGCAACCTCGGCGCCTTCACCTGGTGACCGCCGCCAAGCCTTCCTCGACCGTTGCCGATTCCCTGCCCGGTGCCCGTCCCTGCTCCGTGGCCGAGACCGCCGAAGTTGCCGAGACCGATGCCCTCGCCACGGCCCCCGCCGCCTTCCCCGACACCCGACAGGCCAAGGCCACCCGCGCCGAACGAGTCGCCGATGGTGTCACCGAACATGTTGCCGCGCGCGCTCTTCTCGTCCGCTCCCGAAGACTCCTCGCGACCCCACGGGGCCGTCGGTGCGTTCGGATCGCCGCCGCCCATCGTCGAGATGAGCCCGATCATGCCGAACTGCGCCGCCTCTTGGAGGGCCGCCTGCTTCGCGAGGTGCGGGTCGGGGTTGTCCTTCGGACCCTGCACGCCGTATTTGTGCCCTGAATCTTTGGTGTTCGGGTTCCCCATCGAACCCTCTTCACCTTTGGCGCGAGTGCCGGTTCCTCCCTCTTTCTGATCGGGGGCGGTCTCGGTCACCTCTTGATTCTCGCGCTCCTCTTCCTCGCGCTCGGCGGCGGCGTTGAGGAGCTTCTGCATCATCAGAATCTGATCGCGATCGAGGTCCTCGGTGTCGTCTCCGCGCATGTTCGGCATGAAGAACGCGAACACCGCGACCAGCCCCATGTGGAGCAAGAACGAGAGCCCCGTGTAGAGAAACGCGGCGGGCTCCGACGTCGAGAAGAGACCCCCCGGCACGCGCTTCCCGGCGTTCACCGCGCCGATCTGGAAGACGAGCGAGCTCCCCTCGAGCTCCATGCGGGCCTTGGCGTTCGCCGGAAGCTCGTACTCGTAGGCGCCGCTCATCTCGGTGGACGGCCGCGCGCGGTTCGTCGAGATGAGATCGACGAAGCTGACCTTCCCTTGCCCGGGGACGTCGACATAGCCGCGCGTCCTCGGGAGGATCACGAGCGACGCCCCGATCCCGCGGGACACGACGAGCGGAGCGCGCGTCGTCCCGAGCGTCTCGCTCGGGATGAAGTAATCGCAGCTGACTTTGTCGCCCAGCTCCTCGCCCACGTAAAAGGAGCGCGGGGGCGCCAAGTGCGACACGTGCAGGACGTTCGAGTCCCACAGAATCATCACTTCAATCGCCGCCAGATGGGACTCCACCTCGTCCGCGCTGACGTCCGGACCCGCCTTGACCATCGAGTACGCGAACGCGTCGCTGCTTCCGTCCATCGGAGGCTCGAGGCCCAGACCCGCCGTCGGCATGAGCGGGACCGCGGCCTGCGCCGCAAAAGCCGCCGCCGGCGCGGCCACCGTGGCCGTCGCGAACGGGTTCGCACCCGAGAAAGGATTGGCCGCCGGGGCGGGCGCAGCTGCGAACGGATTCGCCGCGGCAAACGGATTCGCCACCGCGGGCGCGCTCGGAGCCGGAGCCGGAATGGCCGGAGGCCCCATCATGGCCGTGCCCATCGGCGACGGCGCCGCCGCTGTCTCGACAGGAGCAAACGGCGAAGCCATCGCGGGGGGGGCGACCGGCGCCGCCATCGTCGTGGCCGCAGCGGCTTCGGCGCTCTCGAGCACGATCAGCGTCGACCCGATTTGAATCTGATCGCCCGGACGGACCTTGCACTTGTTGACCCGCTGGCCGTTGACGAGCGTCCCGGGCTCGTTGCCCAAGTCGATCAACGTGATGTCGCCCGGCGACGCGACCTCGATGACCGCGTGCATCCGCGAGGCGAGCTCGTCGTCCACGCGCAGGTGGCTGCGCGGGTCCTTGCCCACCTTCACGATGTCTTGCGCGATCGTGTCGCGCCGGACGAGCTGGTCGCCCTGATACAACGCGAACGTGAGCGCGACCTTCGCCTTACCCTGGCTGTCCATCCATGACCCCTATCCGCGCTACGCGCGTTCTACTGCTCGTGCTCTCCAAGCTCGTTCTTCGATAAGTCAGATATTTTCGACGGACTTGAGCATCTCGGGCACGAAGGACGTGCGCGGTCGAATCAACGTGGTGCGCACCGGTCCCGGGCGAACACGAATCGTCGCGTCGGCCGGGCCGAACCCGCCGGCACTCAGCGGATCGTCGGAGAACTTGTACCCGTAGTCGCCCGACGCGCCGGATCCCCCGGAGTTGGCTCCGCCGCCCGCCGCGTCTTGCGCCCACGAGGACGCAGCGACGAGGAGAACCGTGCCTGCAGCCAGACCGCCGAGCCACCACTTGTTCGAACGCTTCATGACATCCTCCGACCGATCGCAACCGACACTGATGCGCAATACAGCCCTGATGAAAAACTACGCGCTTATTACAGTATAGGTGTAGGGGTTGCTATACCTTAACAGCCCCTGGATTGGAGTCACCTCGGCGTCTCCGAGGTCGTATTGAACCCCACGCGTGTCTCAGGTGCGGAAAGACAGCTCCGAGACCGCGAGGTTCCCGTTTGCTCACTTCTTCTTCGCGTCGGGCGCCGCGGCTGCTGCCGGCGCGGCGGAGGCCGCGGGAGCCGCACCGGCTGACGCCGCCGGGGCCGTCGAACCCGAAGGTGCGGCGCTGTCGCCAGGTGTTGCCGCCGCGGAGGCCGCGGGAGGCGGCGTCGGCGTCGTATCGGAGCCGGGAAGTTCGAGGAACTTCACGACGTCGTCCATATCCTGCATGCGCTCCTTCGCCTTCTTCACGGCGCCGTCGTACTCGGGCTTGCCCGAGGCCTTGTCCATGAAGGTCTCGAAGATTTGCTTCGCCTGCTGGTAGACGGCGATCGTCTTCTCCTTCGCGCCCGCGCCTTTCGCCTTGTACTCCTGCGTCAGGATTCCTTCGTTGAAGTAGGAGTCGGGCCGCGCCGGGTCGATCTTCTTGCAAGCGTCGATCTCGGATTGCACCGCGCCGACTTGCTTGTCGTAGTTCGAGTCGTCGATCTGACCGCGCAGCGCGAGCGCGAGCCCGAGGTGCGCGTCGTAGTCGTTCGGATGCATCTCGAGCGCCTTGCGATAGGCGCCCTCGGCCTTGTCGAAGCCGCGGAAGCTCAAGTTGATCGCGGCCAAGTTCATCAGGGCTTCGAAGAAGTGCGCGTCGAGCTGCGCCGCCGCCTGGAACTCCTTGACGGCCGTGTTGACTTGCCCGAGCTCGTTGAGGATGAGGCCCGACGTATTGTGGATCGGCGCATACCCCGGGTTCTTCCGCACCGCTTGCGAACACACGAGCGCCGCGAGCTCGAGCTGCTGCACGTCGCCGCGCTTGCCGAGCGCCGCGTTGGTCGCGATCGTCCGCCCGAACTTCTTGCCCGAACCCGCCTTCTTCTTGGCGCTGCCGAAGTAGTAGAGCGCGAGCTGGTTGAACGCGGGCATGTAGCCGTCGTCGATGGCGAGCGCGCGCTGGAGGTTCAGCTTCGCGCAGTCGAAGTCTCCGAGGTCGACGTCCTTGCCCGCCGACTTGGCGTGGCAGTTCGCGCCGACCTGATCGGTGTCACGCTGCATCTGGAACATCGCCAGGTCGACCAGCGCCGGGACGTTCTGGAAGTTCGCGTCGTTGACGGCCGTCTCGAGCGCGGCAATCGCGGCGTCGAGATTTCCGTCCGCCTTGAACTGATAGAGCGCCAGCTGCGCGCGCGCGAAGTGGAACTTGTCGTCGTCGGCGAGGGCTTGCTGAAAGCGCGCCTTCGCGTCCTTGTCGTCCCCGCAGCGCTGGTACGCGAGGCCGGCGTCGTACTGGGCCTCCGGGAACCGGCCGGACGACTGGATCGCCGCGGCCGCCGTGAACAGCTTCGCCGTGTCCCCGCAGGTCTGGTCGCTCCAATCGTTGGCCTTGTCGTGCCCGTTGAAGACGTCGAGCGCGGCGTTGAACTTGTCCCGCGCTCCGACTTCGACCGCGGGGCTCGCCGTACCCATCGGCTTCGCCCGGCTCGTCGGCGGCGCCTTGGCCTCCTCTTCCTTCGCGGCTCCGCCACCGCACCCGACGCCAAGCGAGACCCCGAGGATCCCGGCGAGAAAGACGCTTCCGATCTTCTTCATCTCAGTGCCCTCGCAACCGGTAAAGCGGTGTTGCTTCACTTCTTCTTCTTGCCGCCGGCCGGCTTCTTTTTGGCCTCGTCGCTGTTCTCGCCCGCGATCTCCACCTTCTCGGTGGCGGCGCCGGTCGCCGCCGGGTGCCACAGCTGGCCGCCGACGACGAGGGGCGGCGGCTTGTCGTCGAGACCGCCGTTCGAGAGCGTGGGCGCGCCCCGGAGCTCGTCGACGATGTGGTATTCGGTCTTGTAGTTCTTCGCGAGCCACTTCTCGCAGTCGCGCGAGTACTCGTCGAAGTACTGGTACTTCACCGAGTCGTCGAGGCAGCGGCGGAGCGCGGGCTTCGCCTTGCTCACCTTGATGGGCTCCGAAGCTTCGTCCAGGTGCTCGAGGTAGTTCGCCTTGACCTCGCGCCACGAGAGCGTGTCGCCGGTGCCCGGAACGAAACCCTTCTTGTCCCAGTCCTTGGGATAGGGAGCGCGCCGGAAGTCGTCGACGAAATCACCCCACATGAGTCCCGCGCGCGACGCCGCGGCGATGACCCAACGCGGCGGCGGCACCGGCTGAAGCTCGGTGATGTGCTGGTATTCCTTGTCCGCGTCCTCGATCGCCGCCTGCTTCTTCTGCACCCACGGCATCAAGGTCTTATCCATGTACTTCTTGATGTCGTCCTTGGTGCCCGGGCCCTTGTAGACGGGGAACGGGATCGCATCGACCTTGTCGTGCTTCCTGTCCTCGGCGACGTAGAACATCGCCTCGCCCACCGCGTCGATCGCCTTGCCGAGCTTGTGGGCGAGCTGGTCTTCGCCCTCGCTCTTGTAGGCGTCGTGGATCTTGGCCTGCGCCTGCGAGCCGTCGCCCCAGAGCGACCGCACCTTCGCGTACTCGGCCTTGGCCGGCGCTTGCCCCTTTGGGAGATGCATCATCGCGCGGGCGAGCGTCGCGTGGGCCTGCACCTGGATGTCCGGCGGGGCCTTGTCGAGCGTCCCCATCGCGCCCGACAACGCCTTCTTGGCGTTGTCCCAGTCTTCCTTGTCGGCGTAGTGCGCGCCGATCGCGAACGCGATTTGCGCCGTCTCGGTCGCGTTCGTGTTGGCGTAGTCCTTCCGGTACTCCGCGACGTCCGCCACGGCCTGGTCTTCCTGGCCGAGCCCCAACCGAAGGACGATGGCGTCGGAGAGCGCCTTGTCGGCGTTCTCGCGGTGGGCGTTCTCCTTCGCGAATCGCTCGTACCAGTCGGCCGCCTGGTCGTAGACCGCGATGGCCTGCCAGTTGCCGCCGATCTTGTACATCGCTTGCTTGGCGAGCTCCGTCTTCTCCATCCGGTACGTCGGATTGAGCAAGATCATGCGGGCGCGTATCGCGCTCGCGATGAGGTGGCCCGCCTGGAAGGCGCGCGCGGCGTTCTCGACGATCTCGTCGAGCTTCTCGCACTGGGCCGGCTTGTTGTCGCGGAGCGGCTTCGCCCCGTATTCGTCCCAGAGATCGAAGTACGCCTTGCCCCCCTTCTCGAAGAGCTCGAGCGACTCGTTGCCGCCCTTGTCGGCGAGCTCCACGATGCGCTGGGCCCGGAGGCGCCGGATGTCACACTGCACCTTCTGGAGGATCGTGCAGGTGTCCTCGTTCTTCGCCGCCTTGTCGCCGGCGCAGAACAGGTCGAGGAACTTGGGCACGTCGACGATCATGTCGTCGATGCAGCGGTTGCGGTTCGGCGAACCGTGGAACGTGAGGACGTTGATGCTCTCGAGGTAGAGCTGCGACGCGTAGACCGCCGAGTCCGTGTCCGCGTTGTCGTACGCGATCTCCTTGAAGCAGGCCCCCGCCTCCTCCCAGTGCTGGGCCTCGAAGTAGAGGCGGCACCGCGCGTACTTCACCTCGACGAGCTGCTTCTGCCCGTCGGCGTCCTTCGCGTCCGGGTGGATGTAACAAACGTACCGGTTGAACGATCCGATCATCGCCTTCTGCGCGTCGGTCATCTCCTTGGGCCGGTACTTGTCGTCGGACTCGCGCTTGATGTCCTTGCCGACGCCCGGCAAGTTGCCGCTGCCCTTGCGGTCGGCGCCCTTCTGGTGCTGCGCGAGGTAGATGTTCTGGTAGCAGAGCACCGCGGCGTACGCGGCCTCGGCCGCATCGGCGCCCTGCGGGTCCTCCTTGACGACCTCGTCGAAGGCCGGTCCGCACTCCGCCCACTTCTCGCGGTAGTAGAGAAGATCGGCCATGTTGTACTTGATCTTGTAGATCGTGGGCCAATCTTCCTTGACGAGCCGCGGGAACTCGAACTTCGAGAAGTCCGCCGCGGTCCATACGTCGGACACCTTCTTGTAGAGGAGGGCCGCGAGGTCCATCGTCTTCGGGTCGCCGGTGCCGCGCTGGCCTTGCGAGCCGACCGCCTCGAGGTGCCACGCCATCGCCGTCTCGGTCGCGAGCGAAGCCGTGCGGTTCGCGCAGCGCTGCTGCGCCTCCGCCGCGTGGCTCTCGCCCTTGAACGCGGTGAAGCGCTTGAACTGGTTGTTCAGCTCCGAGACGATGGCCGTCTTGTCGCCGGACTTCATCGCCATCGTGGCTTCGGTGATGCGCGACTGGTACTCGCAACCCTTGTCGCTGCCCGCGTCGCGGGTCATGAGGTCTTTGTAGAGGGCGATCGCCTCGGGATAATGACCGGTGTCCAGATAGTTCTGGCCGAGGTCATCCATCATCTTGTACGTCTTCGCCGTCTCGCCCGTCGCGTCGCCGCTCAGGTTCTTGAAGAAGTTGTAGGACTCGCTCGGGCTGCCCGCGAGCGCGTACACGGGCACGACGTCGCGACGGCCGCTGTCGGCGAGCTTCGTCGCGTTGGGCAGCTGCGAGAACTGCACGCCGAAGTCGATCGTCCGCTTGAACGCGTCGAGCGCGTGCGGAAGATCGCCCATGTTCCAGAAGACGTAGGCGAGCTTGTACCAGGCGTAGCCGTAGATCTTGTTCTCGGGCGGCGGCTTCGAGATGACCTTCTGGTACGCCTGCTTCGCCGCGTCCCACTTGGTCGGGTCGCTCAGCGCCTCGTTGAAGAAGAGCTCACCGAACGCGAGGTACGCGTTCGTGAGGTACTTCGAGTTCGGCGTCTTCGTGATGAGGTCGAGGTAGACGCGCCGCGCGTTGACCGTGTCGCCCGCCTGCTCGTACTCGTACGCGAGGTAGTAATAAATCTCGTCGAGGCTCGGGTTGGCCGGCGGCGGGTTCTGCGGGAAGTCCTGCGAGGGCTGCCCCGCGTAGTCGGTGACGAGGACCGTGTAGTAGTTGATGGCCGCCTTGCGGGCGCGCTCCATCGTCGTCTTGCGCGAGTTGGCGATCGCCTGCTGCTTGCCCGCCTCTGTGAGGTTCTTCTTGGTCTTGAAGTCGTCGCGCGCGATCTCGGCCTGCGTCTTCTCCTTGAACGCGGCGTTCTCGAGCTCGACGTAGTCCTCCGCGAGCCGGCGCAGGAGCTTCGGCCGGTCGTTCGAGCGCATCTCCGTTTCGTGCAGGAGCGTCTCGAGCTGCTGAATCTCCGTGATGAGGAGGGCGAGGACGCGCTGCTTGAGGCGCGTCTGCCGGAGGTCACGGTAGCCGGCGATCATCGATACGTCGGCCTTGCCGACCTCGATCTTCTTGTCGCCCTTCTTGATCTCCTCGACCTTCGAGTGAAACGACATCGTCGGCTCTTTGCCGTGGACGCCGTTGAGGGTCGGGCCCGAGGGGCAAGTCTCCAGAGTCTTTTTCGCCCGGTCCGGAATGCACTCCGGACCCGAAGCCGAGAAGCTGTCGGAGCTGGCCGCCGGGCTGCTGGAGCTCGAGCTCGAGTCGTCCGCCGCCCGCGCGCCGCGCACGCTCCCGACGACCAGCACCCCCACGATCAGGCAAAAACTGAGGACGCGATTCATCGTGTTACCTCCCGCACTTCGAGGTGATCGTCTGGCGGTAGAAGCCCAGCTCGTCGCGCCAGTACTCGCCATTGAACGGCCAGATGACGTGCTCTTCGTCCGGCTTGACGATGTTGGCCTTCGACTCCTCGGGGGTGACGAGACCCTTTTCGATCTCTTGATCGAGCATGTTGCGCTGCGCCGCCGTGATGTCGACGAGGATCTTGGCGCCGTTCCTCAGGTTTTCTTCGAGGTCCTTGAGGTTGCGCTCGTAACGCGCGCGGGCCAGGTCGCCGGCGTTGCGGATGGCGAGCTCCCGCGCGTCGTGGATGGAGTCTTTCACGAGGTCGGCCACGCGCGCCGTCTTGAAGCTCCCGGGGGAATGCCGGAAGCGCGACTCTTCCTCGTCGAGGAGGCGGACGTACTCGAGATTGCGCAGGAGCTGGCGGTCCGACAGCGAGGTCCGGACGATCGGCGCAATCTTCGAGTTGAGCTTCGCCTTGTCGTCGCGGACGTCCTTCAGGAACTTGTAAAATTCTTCTTCCTGATTCGCGCCCTTGCGGAACTTGTCGATGATCTTCACGAGCTCGTCGTGAATCGGCGCGTACTTCGCGCGAAACTTCGCGACGATCGTGAGGGCGTCGTCGTACTGGCAGTTCGAGAAGTAGATGACCGCCTTGAGGACGTCCGCCTCGGGGTAATACGAGTGCGGGAAGTACGGCGACTCGATGGTGTGGATGTTGCCGAGCGCGTGGCTGTAGTCGCCCGCCATGAAGTACGCCCACGACTCCTCGAAGAGGGCGTCGAGCCAGTACTCGCTCGCGATGTCCACCTTGTTCCAGTACTTCACCGCGGCCGACAGGCGCGTCGAGTCGATCGTCGGCTGGTTCGTGTTCTCGTCGAGCTTCACGCTCGCCGAGTAGAACGTGCGCGCCATCGACAGGTACGCGAGATCGCGCATGCGCGTCTCGTCCTGGACCTCCACGTCGCCCTCGTCGATCGCCCCGAGGATCCGCTGGAACGCCTCCACCGCCGGCTTGCTTTGGCGGAGCTGCACGTTCGAGACGCCGGCGAAAAACTGCGCCTGGACGTAGTACTTGCTCCGCCGGTCGACGCGCTCGAAGAGCGAGAGGGCCTCCGGGTACTGCCCGTTCCGGTACTTGTACCGCCCGAGCAGGTAGTTCAGCTGCCAGAAGAGGTCTTGCTGCTCGTTGTTGTTGAACTTCGAGACGTGATCCTCGTTGTACTTGCCGACGCGCTCGATGATGTCGGCGGGCTCGGGCAAGTCGGTCGCGAGCTTCGCGAGCCAGAGGAGGGTCTCGTTGTACTTGATGTGGTTGGGCCGGTCGGCGATCTCGCTGAAGATGGAGTACGCGCCCTGGTAGAACTTGAGTTTGTAGAGGGCCTTCGCGAGGTTGAACTGCGCGATTTGCTTGTTGCCCTCGTCGTCGCCGGTTTCACCGGTCGACACGCGATAGAGCGCCTTGGCGGCCTCCCACCACTTCTCCCCTTCGTAGAGGTGACGCGCCTGCACCGCGGCGTCGCTCGGCGTGCCGGCCGTGGGCGGCGGTCCGTTGTCGACGACCTTCTGCGCCTTCACGTGCGACGCCGCGGGGGGCGGCGCGCTGTCGGCGTCCATGGCGCCCGGCGGCGGGCTGTTCGAGTCGAGATCGACCGGGCCGGGCTTGGCCGGCGCAGCCTGCGCGGCGGCCGGCTTCTTCCTACGTTGGGCGCTCGCCGGCTCCGTCACGACGCAAATCGTGGCAAAAGCAGCCGTGGCCCACACACCGCGCGATAGCAGTCTACGCATGTCGTGCTCCCTTCACCGAATCGAGCGGCAGCCGAGCTCTCACCGCCTCACGTCACCGGACCATCAAGACAGAAAGCGAGGCACCGATGCGTGCGAACAAAGCTCCCAAAACCAGGCCGCATCAATCGGGTTTCATCTGCAGGTCGAAGGACCTCGCCCGAGCTCACGCGGCGACCATCCCGACGGAGACGGCGCGCGACCAGGCGAGCGTGACCCGTCGAGCCGGCACCGAAAACGTGAATGATGTTCGCACGATACTCCCGTCGAGGGGTCGCGATGGTAAGGAACGCGATTCGCGGTTGTCAAGGCGAAAGCAGCAGGCCGACGTCAAGCGAAGCGGCAAAGAGCCGGGAGCACCGGGCGAGCGCTCGGGCAGAGGGCGACGGCGCGCGCGTGTTGACGCGTCGCTCCGGCGCGCCCTTCGAGGCGGCGCATGGCGAATGCATGACCCGGCTGAAGGAATCGCACGCGAGGAGGTTCACTCCGAACACGCGGGCAAGCAACCGACTGCGCGTCTCTTCGAAGTCCCCGACGCGCACATATGCGGTCTCCACTCCATCGTGAGTTCTGGCTTGTGATCCTCCACTTCACCCGATACCGCGCAATGCCGCACCGCACGAAATCACGCTCTCCCTGCCCGGCGTCTCCGCGAACGGGGCCGAGCCGACGGAATCCGAGCCGCGAGGCCATCGGCCTCGCCATGGGAAGCGCCTTGACGCATTTCGCGCGCCTCGACTACCTTCGCGGGCGTCGCGTTGTTCGCGGAGATGCGTCTGCGCGCCAGTGTGCCCTCCGCCATATCGCGAAAGAGGAAGAGCCGACACGATGACTCGCACCATTTTGGCCGCTCTGGCCGCTGCCATCGCCGTCACCATCGTCTCGGGCACGGGATGCAGCGCGACCGGCGTCGGGGATCCGTGCACTCCGGAACAGGAATACCTGACGGACTTTCTCGAGTTCAATGTCAACGAAGTGAGCACTGAATCGAAGAGCTTTCAGTGCCAGACGAGGCTCTGCCTCGTGAATCACTTCCAGGGGCGCGTCACGTGTCCCTACGGCCAGGACATGGCGGGGGCGCCGCCCAACCCGGTGACGAACTGCTGCGCCGGGCAGAACCAGCAGGCCTGCCCCTCGAGCAACGCCGGCTGCTGCACGCCCGGCGTGGCTCAGCCCGTCACGGGCCCCCTGCCCGCCGCGTCGACCGGCGAGGCCATCGACCCGCAGTGCGTCGAGCGCACGCCCGACAAGGCGGTCTATTGCTCTTGCCGCTGCGCCGACGTGAACGGCAACACGAACGACGGCGCGAACTACTGCACCTGCCCCGACGGCTTCGCCTGCACCCAGCTCGTCACGTCGATCGGCGCGGGCAACACGGGGCTGACCGGCGCCTACTGCGTGAAGAACGGCACGCAGTACGCCAGCCAGAACCCGTGCACGAAGTGCAACCCGACGCTGGCCAACTGCGGCGCCGCGCCGGGCGTCAGCGGCGGCTGAGCCGAGTCTCCGCGCCGTGGCGGGGACGGCGAGGGATCGAGGCGGTCGTCACGAGCTCGGGCGAAGGGCCGAGGCGGCCGTCGCCGACTATCTGATCGCCCAGGGCTTCGCGGTCGTCGGGCGAAATGTCCGCGTAGGTCGTCTCGAGATCGACATCCTGGCGCGGCGAGGCGGCCTCGCCGTGGCGGTCGAGGTTCGCACGCGCGGCGCGGGCTCCTTCGAAGGCGCGTTCGAGAGCATCACGCCCGGCAAGAGGAAGCGCACCCTCCTCGCCGTCGAACGCCTCTGGCACGAGCGGCTCGCGGCGGTCCGCTCGATCGAACGCGTCCGCATCGACGCCGCCGCCGTGACCTTCACGGCCGGGCGCACCTTCGTGGAGTACGCGGCCGGCGTCATCTCCGGCGGGTAGAGCGCGGCGTTCTTCGACGCTCTACCCCATCGATTGGCGGATGGAGGCGCGCACGCGATCGAGCCGATCGGTCGCTTCCTTCGTATCGCCCTGCTCCAGCGCTGCCAGCGCGCCCTCGACGTCGTCGAGCCGCCGCGCCTCGAAGTCGCGCAGACCCGACACCATCTCGGCGAACGTGTCGAAGATGGCCTTCAGTTCGTCCCCCCGGCGGAGGCGGCCTTCCACGCGAAGGTTCCCTCGGCCGACCTGCTTGAGGAGCTGCCTCATCTTGTAAACGGGCCCCGCGACCTTGTGCGTGATGTAAATCCCGAGCAGGCCGATGAGCACCACCATGAGCGTCAGCCCGCCGACCAGCGCGAAGATCATGCGCCGCTGCCGCTGGATGAGCGACTCGCGCTCCGCGACGAAGCCGCGGTCCCGTTCGGCGACGACCTTGTCGTAGGCGTCGGCCTGCTTGCTGAACTCCGCGGCGAGCTCGGGGCTGTCGGCGGCGAGCTCGCGGACGTTCATCTGGCTGACGAGCGATACCTGGCGGCTCTCCTCGGCGGCCTGACGGCTCTCCTCGACGGCCTTCGCGCTCTCACGCATCACGGATCGCGTCGTCTGGAAGAGCACCGAGCCGACGACCGCGCTGATGACGATGGCCACCGCGACGAGGAAACCCGCGTATTTGAGCTGGAAGTGCGAGTCGAGAAGGTAATTTCGGACGTGACGCTTGTAGGCGACCGTCGGCTGGCTCGGCGTGCTCGTCATCTTGGCCCTCACCTGAAATTCTCTGCGAAGAGCTCCGCGGCCCGTGCCGCGACCAGACCGATGAGTTGGTCCTCGGTGCTGCTGTCCCCGATGTGCGCCCCCGGCATGGCCGCCTCGGCGGGCACCTCCCCGCGCAGATCCTTCCCTGGATAGGAGAATACCGCGATCTTGATGCGGACACGCAGGGCCCCGCCGGTGTCGTCGAATCGCTCGAGGCTCACGGCGAGGTAGAAGCCCTTGAGCTTGCGCTTGCCGATGTTGGCCTTCGCCGTCTCGCTCGACTCCCCCGAGGGCGCGACCTGATACTCTCCGAGGTCGGCCAGCCGCGACGCGATCGCCCCCCGTACTTTGGGCTCGATCTCGGCCCGCGCCCTCGCCGTTCCGTTCGCGACCGGCGAGATCGACACGTAGTACTTCGCACCCGCGACGAAGGCGTCCGGGCGCGCGGACGCGGGCGCGCTGCTCGGCCCCGCCACCGGCGGCTCGCACGCTTCGATCGCGCTCTGCATCTTGTCCTTCGCCGCCGCCACGGTCTCGACGGCCGCGCGACGGCGGAGGCAATCGACCGCCGCGGGCCGCGCCAGGCGCTTCAACGCGACGGCCGCGGCCTGGCGCACGAGATCGTTCGGGTCCTCGAGCCCGCGGCAGAGAGGGGCGACCGCGTCGCCGTCGTTCGTAGCCCCGAGGGCGAGCGCGGCGTTCGTACGCACGCGGAAGTCGTCGGGCTGGCCGTCGGCGGGCGGATAGCGGAGCCGATCGGAGAGGAACTGGACGCGCCCGGCCGCGAAGACAGGGCTGGGCGAGGCGATGGTGCACGAAAGGACCACGCCGAATATGAAGAGGAGGACCAAGCGGAACCGACCCGCTGCAGCCGCTGTCGACCACCCCGTCATGAACCTTAAAGCGTACCACGCGACGGCGCGCGAAATGGCCCGCGGCGGGACTTCTCCTCGGCCTTCTTCTCTTCTCTGTCTCCGCTTTCTCTCCCTTTCCTTTCTCGCCTCGCCTCGCGCCTCGCTGGCTTGGCTCGCCGTTCGTCCCATCGCCTGGGTGGGGGTGCTCCGGTCTCGCAGGTTGCCCCTTCTCCATGCGATCGCCGCGGTCGCCGTCCTCGCCGCGCTCGGGTACAGCGCACCGGCCGCCGCGCAAGCGAAGGCGCCGCGCGTTCGGGTGCTCGGGCACGCGCACGTCGACGCCCGCGTGACGCGCGACGGCGGGAAGGTGTCGCTGTCGGGAGCGGTCGTCGATGATGCGGGACGCCCCGTCGCCGGAGCCGTCGTCGTCGTCTCGCTGGAGCACGCGCCGCGCGCCGCGAACGCGCCGGTCTCCGTACCCCTGCCGCGCGCCTTTCCGGAGGCCTGCGAGCCCGGCAACCCGGAGCCCGAAGCCGAGGGCGCCGATCGCCTGACCCTCGTCACCGACGCGGCGGCGCGCTTTTGCGTCGCCCTCTCTCTCGAGTCCGACCGTTACGTCGCGCGCGTCGCGTCCCGGGAGACGGCGCTCGTCGAAGCCACGACGGCCGTCCTTTCCTTCGACCTGACCCTCGCGCCCGTCACGCTGCGCTTCGCCCCGGAGCGCGCGTCGTGGTCGCTCGACGACGATCGCGCCTGGGTGTCGGTCGTGGCGTCGGGGGACTCCGGGACGCCTGCCCCGGGGCTGCTGCTCTCGCTGAGCAACGAGCAGGGACGAGCGCTCGCGACGGCGACGACCGACCCATCGGGCGCCGCGCGGTTCGACGTCGACGCCGCGACGCTCGGCGCGCCCGGGCCCGGAGAGCTCCGCGTGACCTTCGCCGGAAACACGCGGGCGGGAGCCGCGGTCCAATCGATGCGCATCGAGCGGCGCGCGCGCGTCGTCCTCTCGGCGACGCAAGCCGTGGGCGGCCGGCTGCGCCCCGCCGTCCCGGAAGACGGCATCCCGCTGTCGGTCGCCGCGTCGCTCCAGTGCGCGAACCGCGGTTGCACGCGGACGCCGAGCGGCGTCGTCGAGGCCCGCGTCTCCTGGGAAGGGGTCGTCGGCGT
The DNA here is from genome assembly GCA_036500865.1 of Polyangiaceae bacterium. Classification (GTDB taxonomy): domain Bacteria; phylum Myxococcota_A; class Polyangia; order Polyangiales; family Polyangiaceae; genus Palsa-1150. The sequence continues at coordinate 159,397 of DASYBG010000010.1, read as the reverse complement.
CGCCCCCGTGGCCGGCGGGGTCGCGCGCCTGCTCGTCGCCTTCTCGGCGCCGGCCCCGGACCCCCGCCTCGATCCTGGAACCGGAAGCGGCGCGGGCGAGACGACCGTCCCCATTTCCTTCCGGTACGTCCCCGACGCGCCCTGGCTGCTGGCTCCCGCGGACCTCGTCGTGGCCCAGCCCGTCCGCGCTCCGAGCCCGTGGCGCAAGGCCCCCCTCGTCCTCGCGGCCCTCGCCGTCATCGCCTGGCTCGCGCTCGCCCGGGCCCCCGCCCGCCCGCGGCGTCGCAAGCCGGCGCCTCCGCCCGAGCGCTTCGTCCCCGCCGCGAGCATCGAGGTCGTCCACGCGGAGGCGGGCGCCCAGGGCTGGCGGGGCCGCGTCACCGACGCGCACGAGGGATCGCCGGTGGCGTCCGCGCGCGTCGCCATCGAGCGGCGCGACTTCGACGGGGTGGTCGTCGTCGCCGAAACCACGAGCGACCCCAGCGGACAATTCGAGCTTCGGCCCATCACGGAGCGTGCAGACGACGAGCTCGTCGCGGATGGACCGCGTCATGCCATGGTCCGCCGCCGCCTCCCCGCACCCGGCGGCCTCGCCGTCATGCTGGTGTTGCGCAAGCGCGCTCTCCTCGACCGCCTGGTCGCCTGGGCACGCCGCCAGGGCCCTCCGTACGCCTCTCCCCACGAGCCGACCCCCGGCCAGATCCGTCGGGCCGCAAGCACGGAGGGTGCCGGCCCCGATGGCAATGGACTTGTGGCCCAATGGGCGACGGCCGTCGAGGAGGCCGCCTACGGCGGGTCCCCTGTCGACGCGCAGGCGGAAACCGTGGTCAATCGCCTGGCGCCCCCCGGGGCTCGTTGACCCGCGCGACCACGTTGACGGGCTCCGGTCACGGTCCCTATAGTCCCGCGCCGCCTGGACGGCTGCCACGGCGTAGCTTCCAGCCCTGCCAATGACCACAGTCGCCATCGCCGTCGCGCTCATCGTCGTGGTCGCGGCGGTCGCCTTGTTCTTGGCGCGCGGGAGGGCGACGCAAAGCCTCCAGCCGCCGTCGGCCGGCGTGCCGCGGCCGGCGCCGCCGCCGCGGGTGCCGTCGCGTCCTGCGGTGGGCCCGGCGAAAGAGTCGGCGCGTCCGCCGCCCCCGCCGCCGCACCGCCCGTCGGCTCCCCCGACATCGGCGGACGTCATCTCCGTCGAGCCGGCGCCGCAAGTCTCCGTGGCGCCGCCGCCGTCTCCCTCGCAGGCGCCGCCCGCCCACTCGCCTTCGCAAGTGCCGCCCGCGAGCCGGGACGTCGCGGGACTGCGCAAGGGCCTCGCGGCCACGCGGGGAGGCTTCATCTCGAAGCTCACGGCGCTCTTCAAAGGGAAAAAAGAGATCGACCCGACCCTCCTCGAGCAAATCGAAGAGGTGATGCTCGCGAGCGACGTCGGCCCGAAGACGACGGCGACCATCCTCGCCCGCCTCCGCGACGCCGTGGAGCGCGAGAAGAAGACCGACGCCACGGCGGTGTGGGCGGCGCTCCGGGCAGAGGCCATGCGGATCCTGTCGCTCGGCGGAGGTCCCCTTCGACTCTCCGCACAGCCGACGGTCGTCCTCATGGTCGGCGTGAACGGCGTCGGCAAGACGACGACCATCGGCAAGCTCGCGACGCGCCACATCGCGGCCGGCCGGCGCGTGGTGCTCGCGGCGGGCGATACGTTCCGCGCGGCGGCCGTCCAGCAGCTGGAAGTCTGGGGCAAACGAATCGGCGCGAGCGTCATCAAAGGAAAAGAAGCCGCCGACCCCGGCGCGGTCGCCTTCGACGCGACCACCTCCGCGCGTCAAAGCGGCGCCGACCTGCTCCTCGTCGACACCGCCGGGCGCCTCCACACGAAGGCGCCGCTCATGGACGAAATCAAAAAAGTGCGCCGCACGATCGCGAAGGCGATGGACGGAGCCCCCCACGAGACGTTCCTCGTGCTCGACGCGACGACCGGGCAAAACGCGCTGGCGCAGGCGGCCATCTTCAAGGAGGCGGTCGACCTCACCGGGATCGTCCTCACCAAACTCGATGGAACGGCGAAGGGAGGCATTGTCCTCGCCATCTGCGACGAGCTCAAAGTGCCCGTGCGTTATATCGGGCTTGGCGAGCGCGCCGAGGACTTGCGCGAGTTCGACGCCGACGCTTTCGTCGAGGCTTTGTTCGGCAAGGGGGACGAGGAAGTCGCCGCCGCATGATGAGCAGCGCTTGTCCGGCCATAGGATGACGGGAAACGGAAGCAAGATTCTTCGAGAACCCCATTGCTTGGCCGAAATTGCGCATGATATAGTCGCGCGCACTTTTGCCGATAGCCTGATTCGCAAACAGTTTTGATGCTTTAGGCCACGACGCGTCGTCAAACGCTCGGTCGTCAACGCCTCGAAGGATGGGTAGCAATGAAGCAGGCTAGCAGGTGGCTTCTACTCGCGATGGCACTCGTGCTGTTGCCACAAGCGGCATTCGCGCAAAAGAAGAAGACGCCTAAGACCGCCGATACCCCGGCCGCCGACACCGCGGGCAAGCCGGTCGACATGGACGCCGATCAGCCGGCGGCACCCCCGGCGCCCGCGCCCGACCAAGCCCCGGCGTCGCCCGGCGGTGTCGAGGCGGTGGGCACGCCGACCGGCGGAGGCGGCGGGGTCGACATCTGCCAGATCACCCCCGACGCTCCGCAGTGTCAGGCGGCCAAAGAGCTGAACCTCAACGTCGAGGCGAAGAAAGACATCAAGAGCCGCGAGATCTACGCGGTCCAGCAGCAGTACGTGATCAAAGCGCAGCGCTTCGAGATCATGCCGTACTTCGCGATCACGCTGAACGACCAGTTCGTCAGCCACGACGCGCCGGGTCTCGCGCTCAACTACTACATCACGCAAGTCCTCGCGGTCGGCGTCAATGCCAACTGGTACGACGGCCTGAACGCCGAAGAAGACTTCAACTTCGAGAATCGGCGCTCGGCGCGAATCGCGGTTCCGCTGAACGATTACCAGCTGAGCGCAGATCTCAATTTCACGTACGTGCCGATGTACGGCAAGTTCGCGGGATTCGGCGATTTCATCTTCCACTACGACGCATACGTGGAAGGGGGCGTCGGCCTGATTCGCACCAAGCCGCTCTCGATCATCGACCCGGACAACCGGAGCTTCCCGACCTGGAATAACCTGGTCAACTTCGATCTCGGAATTGGGTTCAGAATCTTCTTCAACCGGTGGCTGGCGGCGACTCTCGAGGTTCGCGATCTCATCTACTCGGAGAAGCTCGAAAGCACCGTCGTCAGCCAGACCGACCCGACGAACCAGTCGTTGTGGTACGACACCGGCACGCACATCACGAACGACGTTCAGCTGCAGCTCGGCTTGTCCGTCTTCTTGCCCACCTCCTTCGATTATCGGTTGCCCAAGTGAGAACGAAGACGATGACGGCAATGAAGCGGCGTGGCCTGTGGGCCGTGGTGGCGGCGCTCGTCGGAGCGTCTTGGCTGCCTATGGCGGGAACGGCGTCGGCGCAAGAGATTCAGCTCACCGGTCCGCTCAAGGGCGCGCCGGCCGTGCGGGACTTGCGTCTCTATCGTGAGGGCCGGTTCGACATCGCGCCGGCCGTGTCGTTCACGCTCCTCGACGAGTACCGGCGCACCATCTTGGTGGGCGCGCGGCTCGAGTACAACATCACCGACTGGCTCGCGGCGGGCGCTTGGGGCGGCTTCGGCGCCGCCAGCTTGACGACCGACCTCACCGATCAGATCGACAAGATTGCGCCGCGCGACGCGCTCACGGCGACGAACGTCAACCATGGGCAAAGCGTTCCGCCGTTCACGTCGAAGTCGTTCGCGGACCAGACTGCCAAGATGCAGTACGTCATCGCGCCGCAGCTGACGTTCACGCCCTTCCGCGGCAAGCTCGCCATTTTCAACAAAATCTTCGTGGACTCGGACTTCTACATCGCGGGCGGCCTCGGGATCGTCGGCATTCAGCAGCGCGCGGCGTGTGGCGGCGCCCACCAGCTCTCGTGCGCGGATCCGAACTCGTTCGCCCTCGCCTCGCAGACCAAGTTCGCGCCCACGTTCGGTGTAGGCTTCACGTTCTACCCGAGCAATGTGTGGTCGCTCGGCGTCGAGTACCGCGCGTTGCCGTTCTCGTGGAACCTCTCCGGGTTCGACACGCGCGGAGCGGGGCCTGGGGGTAACTTCCCCGACCAGAAGATCGACGGGCAGGACGACACCTTCAAGTTCAATCAGATGATCACCGTGTCGATCGGGATTTACCTCCCGACGAAGCCGGCGCTGAGCGAGTAGCCAAGCCCGGGGGGCGGCGGAAGCCGTCCCCTGTCGTGACAAGAGGCCCGGAGACCCTCGAAGGGCGTCTCCGGGCTTGGTGCACGCGGACGCGCGAGCGTTCCTCGCGGGCGAGTGAACGCCTTCGCCTCGGGAATGAACCCGGCTCGCCGGCGAATGAGGCTTTCCCGCCGGCGTGTCCGCGTCTTCGGCCAGGCGCTGAGGCTTGCCGGCCTGCGTGTCCGCTTCTTGGGCGCGCCCGTGAGGGTTGCCCGCCTACGCGTCCGCTTCTTGGGCGCGCCCGTGAGCCTTGCCGGCCTGCGCGTCCGCTTCTTGGGCGCGCCCGTGAGCCTTGCCCGCCTACGCGTAAGCGTCTTCGGCTCGCCCATAAGCCTTGCTGGCCTACGCGTAAGCGTCTTCGGCTCGCCCATGAGCGTTGCCGGCTTACGTGTCCGCGTCTTCGGCTCGCCCATGAGCCTTGCCCGCCCGCGTGTCCGCGTCTTCCGACGCTCCTGAGGGCCTCGGTCAGCGCTTGACCACGCGACCGGAGGCGTCGAGCGTGTAAGGCGAAGGCAGAGACTTGCGAACCGCGTCCCGCTCCTCCGCGCCGACCGCCCAACCGTGCTGGAACAGGCCCTCGGCCACCTTGTTGCGCACCCTGACGCTCTCCTCGTCGGCGAGGAGGCGGCCGAGCGGCTCCGCGGCGGACGCGTCGTCCTGGGCAAGGAGCGCCGCGGCCGCGTGGAAGCGCGCGGGCTCGTTCACGTCTTCGAGGAAGCGCTCCACCTCGGCGCGGATGCTCGCGTGCTTGTGCTCCTCGAGGGCCGCCAGGAGCTGCACCTTGGGGTCGACGAACTTCGCGTACTCCGTGTCCCACCGGGACAGCCAGCGCACGAGCTCCTCGACGTACTCGTCGTCCGAGACGAGCTCCTTCAGGATCTTCATCGGCCACGCGAGGCTCTCCGCCTTCGCGGCGAACGCGCGCACGGGCACGACCGCGCCCCTGCCGGCGCGGAGGATCCCCCGAAACGCCGCGTCCTTCTCCTCCTGATCGGTGATCGAAGGGTCCATGTGGAAGGTGAAGCGCTTGAGCAAGACCTCCACCGCCTCGGGGCTCCCCATGTCGGCCAGGGCCTGGATGGCCTCTTGGCGGTCATAGTTCTGCGCGCGCTTCTCCAAGCGGTCCGCCCACTTGGCGGCGGCGTTGCCCTTGGGCCGGTCTTTTTTGTCTTTGGTGCCCGGCCGAAATCGATCGAAGAGACCCATCGCTGGGCGGAGGCCATAGCATCTCCTCGCGTCGCTCGCCCTCGCGAACGTCGACCGGCTTTCCCGGTGGCTCACGCGGGTCGCTTCGCTCGAGCTACGGCAGCGGCACCGCGAGAAGGACGACCTCTCGGTTCCGGGCCTGGACCTGATAGCGGACCGGACGGCCGTACTTCATGGTCGCGTCCTGCTCCATGGCCTGGATGCGGCTCGCGAAGGCCTGCTCGGTGATGTGATCGGTCGACTCACCGATGGCGTTCTTCGCAATCACGTACTCGCGGAAGATGCGCGCGTAGTAAGCGGCGGGCGGCTCCTGCGCGAGCCGGGCGATGGCGTCCGGGTCGAGCGTCCCCTCTCCGGGACGCTGCTGCATGCGCCGATCGTCGACCGAGAGCGCCTCGGTGAAGTTGGCGGCGTTGGGCCGGCCGGAGACGCGCCCCTCGGCGTCGGTCGTGTCCTCCTCGACGCCCATCAGCTGGTTTAGCAGTTGGTCGATGCGGAACGCGAGCCCGCCGAGCTCCGCGTGATCGAGCTCGAAGCGCTTGTCGCTCTGGCCGTTGAGGATGGCGAGCAGGCCCTCTTCGAGCAGGTTGATCGGCCGGGTGATGTAGTTGCCGAGCAGCCACCCGCCGACGATGACGAGCACGAGGCCCATGGCGACCGCGCCCAAGATGGGCATGAGCGCGAGGCCGGTCGGGTCTTCGATGAGCGAGGCCGGCGCCGCGCCCACGAGGAGCGCGTGCGTCCCCTCTTCGAACGCCGGCAGAGGCGACGCGGCCACGAGCATCTCCCCGTCGCGGACGACGTCGGTCTGCTGGTGGGCGAGCGCGTTCTTGAGCATCTCCTTGGCGCCCTTGCCGACGCTCTCGTCGAGCGAAGAAGCCTGGAGCGCCGAGTGCGCGACGACCTGGAAGCCGTCGGCCTTGGGGACGGCGATGACGAGGGCGCGCCCCGTCGTCGACTCGCTCACCCGCGAGAGCACGTCGTTCAGCGGGCGGCCGATGACGATCGCGCCGACGAGGCGAGCTTGATCGTCTCGGACGGCGGCGTACGTCACGAGGAGACGATCGCTCTCGTACCAGACGTCCGACCCGGGCTGCCCGGTGGCGAGCGTCGACTTCAGGCCGGGGTTGGCGGCGCCGAGGTCGTCGCCGCGGTTCAAGTTCGAGTTGTTGCGGCCGACGATCTTGCCCGACGCGTCGACGACGGCGACGAGCGTCGGCACGTTGCGCTCGAAGATCGGCGCGTTCTTCATCTTGCTGACGAGGTCGTCGCAGTGCTTGGTCGCCGCCTCCCCGCGCGCCGACGGGGTCGCCTTGCCGAGCGCGTCGGCCGCCCCTTGTTCGATCGTCGCGGCCGAGAGCCATCGCTCGGCCCGAAGGCCGTCGAGCTGCAGGCGCGCCGCCGCCCCGTTGACGTTGTCCTGCGCGTCGGTCGAGAGCTGGTCCTTGTTGCTCGTCGCGGAGCTCAGCGACGAGCGCACGAGCAAGAGCGACAAGAGCCCCACGATCGCGACGATGAGCGCGTTGACCGCGATAAGCTTGATTCGCATTCTGGTGCCCTCGGCTCCTCCGGATGGCGCGCCCCGCTGGGGAGCACGGCGGCTCCCGCTTTGAAACGCTACCATTCGGCCGACAAGCGCGGCAACATGGGTGGGGAAGGACCAGCGCGCGTGACCTCCCCGCCTTCGCGGCCATCGCCGACATCCAGGCCGCCCGCGAGCCGGCCGCCCCCGGAACGCGCGCTCCTCGTCGACGACCCGCGCTTCGACCGCCACGTCGCGCCCGGCCCTCACCCCGAGCGGCCGGAGCGCCTGATCGCCGCGCGCGCCGGGGTACGTCGCAGCGCGGCGCAGGTCGACCCCCTGGCCGCACGCCCCGCGACGGACGACGAGCTCGCGCGGGTCCACGACCCTCGGTTCGTCGCCGAGCTCTCGAGGCTCTCGGGCCAGCGCCGCTACCTCGATCCCGACACTTACCTCGGCCCCGACAGCGTAGATACGGCGCGCCTCGCCGCCGGCTCGCTCGTCGCGCTCGTCGACGCGCTCCTCGACGGCCCCACCCCGAAGGGCATCGCGCTCTTGCGGCCGCCTGGGCACCACGCGCGTCCGGCCCAGGCCATGGGCTTCTGTTTGCTCAACAACGTGGCGGTGGCCGCGGCGCACGCGCGGGCGCGGGGCGTCTCGCGCATCGCGGTCGTCGACTGGGACGTGCACCACGGCAACGGGACACAAGAGATGTTCTGGCGGGATCCTTCCGTCCTCTACCTATCGACGCATCAGTTCCCGTTTTATCCAGGCACGGGGGACGTGGACGAGGTGGGCGAAGGAGATGGGACCGGTTACACGGTGAACGTGCCGCTGTCGGCGGGCGGAGGCGACGCCGTGTACGCCAGCGCGTTCGAGCGCGTGATCCTCCCGGTCCTCGCTTCCTACGCGCCCGAGCTCGTCCTCGTGAGCGCCGGGTTCGACGCGGCGGTGCGCGACCCGCTCGCGCAGATGCAGCTGTCGGCGTCGGCGTTCGGGTGGATGGCTCGGGAGCTCGCGCGCGTGGCGCAAACGTCGGCGGGGGGGCGGATGGCGCTGGTGCTCGAGGGCGGGTACGACCTCGTCGCGCTCGAAGCGGGCGTCGCCGCCGCGGTGGAAGGGATGCTCGGCGGGCGGTCGTCGGAGCTCGCGCGGAGTCCCGACGACGAGGGCGTGGCGCGGGCGGCAGAATCGGCGAAGAAGGCCTGGCGTTCGGTGTCCTGAGGCGCGCCCGCACGGACGATGGCGGCGGTTGGCGCTTGAAAGCCCGGCGGCGGCGGGTATGGTGTGCGCCGTCTCGGGCGTGGTGGCCGTAGCTCAGCTGGTAGAGCACTGGATTGTGGCTCCAGGTGTCGCGGGTTCGAACCCCGTCGGTCACCCCATCGAAATCGCTGACGATTTCGCCACCTGACTCCCCATGGAAGGGATCGCTGCCGCCGTGGACGCGGCGGGGAAGCGCGGGATGCCCGACGGAGCAGGATCTTCGCCGGACATCGGCGTCCTCGTCCGGCCTCGACCGCGCGGCGCAATGACGATTCGCACGAGCCCGATGAAACGGCACTCGTACGCCGGCCACGACTTCGCCCGCAAATCCAAGTGAACGGCCCACCATTGGCCACGAGTGTCAACCACGTCATGGCAAAAAGCACGGTCGGTGTAGCTTGCAAGGTATTGCAGGCGAGCGGCCGCCGCGACGATCGGGATACGGAAAGACTGCGCGCGCGCGAACGCGCGGGGGCGTACGCGAATTCGTCGAGACAAATGCCTCGGCTCACGTGATGCGAGAGGTGCGACTCACGAATCCACGGCGACGGTGTCGGCCGTGCGCCGTCGTTTGGTTTCGATATCGTCGCCTGGATTGCCCGATTGATCCTTGACCCACTCGCGCGCGGGCGGCTAGCTTTGCCGTCGCCGTTCGCGTCAGCCGGGGTGGATATGCACGGCAGTGGGAGTGCGTTCGTGGCTCCGGTCCGCGAGCGAAAGGAGGGAATCCATCGTGCACAACACACATGTGTCGTGGGCATTGTCATGCATCGCGATTGCTTCGTTCTTGCCTGCCTGCGGGGGAGAGGCGGGTGAAGGACAGGTGGGGACGAGCACTTCGGCCCTGACCACCAATCCTGGGGATCCATTGCCCGGACTCTCGGCGACGGATCTCGCGAACTTCCAGGACGGACAAGCCGCGTTCGCCGAGGTGGAGACGCTCGCCGACGGGCTCGGGCCCGTATTCAACGAGCAAGCCTGCGGGAATTGCCACAGCGTCGGCGCCGTCGGAGGTTCGGGCAAGCAGTTCGAGGTGCGCGCCGGCAAGTTGACCGGGACGAGCTTCGACCCGCTCGCCTCGGAGGGCGGCTCGCTCTTCGACCTCTTCAGCGTCAACAGCCTCCCCGCGAAGCAGCGCAAGACCATCCCCAATTGCTTGCTCCCCGCGAACGGCGAGCCGGTCGCCGGCGACGCGCCGGACGCGAACGTTCAAGCGCTGCGGCGCACGACGGCCCTCTTCGGCTTGGGCCTCGTGGACGCCACGCCGGACTCCACGTTCTCCGGCATCGCCGCGGCGGAGGACCCCCTCGTCCGCGGCCGCGTCGCCATCGTCGCCGATCTGACCCACGGCGGCGCGGCGGTGGGCAAGTTCGGATGGAAGGCTCAGGACGCGAACCTCCACGATTTCTCGGGGGACGCGTACCTCAACGAGATGGGCATCACGAACCCGCTCTTCCCCGTCGAGCAAGCGCCGGGCGGCAACGCGAGCCTCGTCGCCGCGTGCGACCTCATCCCGGAGAGCGTCGAGCTCGAGGACGACGGCACCGACCTCACCGAGTTCACGAACTTCATGACATTCCTTGCGCCGGTCGCGCCGCTCGCCGAGAGCTCCGACGCGGCCGCGGGCGACGCGCTGTTCACGCAGGTCGGCTGCGACGGCTGCCACGTCCGCAGCATCACCTCGGGCGCGAACTCCGATCCGGCGCTCGCGAACCAGACCTACCACCCGTTCTCGGACTTCCTGCTCCACGACATGGGCACGCTGGGCGACGACATCGCCCAGAGCAACGCCGGCATCACCGAGATGCGGACCGCGCCGCTCTGGGGTCTTCGCCTCGTCGCGCCGAGCAAGTTGCTCCACGACGGCCGGGCGAGCTCGATCAAAGACGCGATCCAGAAGCACTCGGTCGACGGCACGGGACAAGCGGCCGTCACCGTCGCGGGCTTCGCGGCACTCTCCAACACGCAGAAGAACCAGCTCATCGCGTTCCTCAACACGCTTTGAGCCGGTGAACCACGGAGGTCCGGCTCGCCGTCGGGGCCGGACCTGCGCGCTACGGGCGGCCCGAAACGTCACGCCGGGCAAGAAATTGCGCCAGGGCTCGAGCCGTGACCGCTCACGCGGCCGAACTCTCGTGACGGTGTCGGCTCGTCCTCTCGAATGCGTACCTCAAGAAGAGATGCGAACGATGGCGCCTCGCGCTGAGGAGCTCGAGCGGCGCGCCGCCGAGGTCGAGCCCGTCGGCGAGCGACTTGCGGCCGTCTCCGGCGTAGCGGCCGAAGAGCGCGGGCGACGACGTCACGAAGAGCTCGTCGAGGACGCGCTCGGCCACGAGCTGGGCGAAGAGCGACGGCCCTCCCTCGGTGAGGACGATGCGAAGCCCGCGCGCGTGGAGATCGGCGAGGAGGTCCGCGAAGCGTATGGCGGCGCCCTCGCAGACGAAGAAGCCGGCCGTCGCCGGAACCCTGCCCCGCAGTCGCGCCTCGCCCGCGCGGGTCGTCGCGACGATGGCGTCGGCGAAGGCGGGCTGGGTCACGTCGATTTCTCCCGAGCCGGTGACCACGACGAGCTTCGGCTGCGGAGACAAGCCGAGCGAGCGCCGCGCGTCTTCGTAGAGACGCGAGGACGGCGGGTGGATCGCCCCCGGATGCCAGAGCGCGCCCGGCGTCCGGCGGAACGTGCCGGCGCCCACGACGACCGCATCGGCGCACGCGCGAAGGAGGCCCATCACGAAGCGGTCGGCCTCGTTGTTTTGGCTGATGACGTGCCCCGACTCGCCTTTTCCCGCGAGCGACACCACGCCGTCGAGCGAGGTCACGAAGTTCGCGAAGAGACGCGGGGCCGCGAAGCCCAGGCCGCCGCCGTAGATGCGCGACAGGGCCTCGGGAAGCATGAAGCGCGGAAGGTCGGCCCGCTCGAAGAGGAGCTCGAGTCCCGCGCCTGCGTCGAGCGTCACGCCGGCTCCGTCGCCGCTCTGGCGAGGCCCGCGAGCGCCGCGCCCAGCGCCGCCACCACGGTCTCGACGTGGGCCCCGTGGCGCGCCGCGATCCAGGTCGGCTCGTCGTAGGCGAGCCAGGTCTTTCCGTCGGCGTCTTGCCAGACGAGCGCCTTGAGCGGCAGATCGATCCCTGCCGTCTGCGCGGCTTGCATGAGCGGCGTGCCGCCCCGCGCGTTGCCGAACACGAGGAGCTCCGTCGGCCGAAGCGAAAGACCGGCGACCGCCGCGCCCGCGGCGTGGTCGATGCGGGCGAACACCGTCAGGCCCTTGCCGCGGACCGCGGCCTCGAGCTGGTCCATCGTCTCTTTCGGTCCGAACTTGCTCGGGACCGTCGTCAACCCGTCCATGTTCGCTCCTCCGTGGCCGATGTTTGGCCGCGTCTCCCGTAAGTTGCAAGCGACGCGCCTTCGCGTCCACGTCGATGTCTGCAAACGGGATCGCGATCGGCCGGCAGGCCGACCGACGTGCGCTAAGCTGTCGGCGTGCGCCGGCTTGCGACCGTCGTTGGGCTCGCGGCTTCGTGTCTCGTGGCCGTCGCGGCGTGCGGCTCGCGCGACGTGCCCAATCGCCTGGTCCTCGCACCCGTGGGCGACGGCGGCGCCGACGCGGAGCCCGACGCCGAAGCGGACGCCCCCGCGCCGATCGACGCGCAACCCGACGTACCGGCCTCGAACCTCGGCGCCCCGTGCATCGACGACGGGCAGTGCGACGACATGATCGCGTGCACGTACGACTCGTGCGACCAGACCCTCGGGCGGTGTCTCCACGTCCCCGACGACACGCAGTGCGACGACGGCGTCTACTGCGACGGCGAGGAGCAGTGCGTCGTGGGCCATGGCTGCGAGCCGGGCCCCGTCGTCGGCTGCAGCAACGGGAGCGCCTGCAACATCGCGTCGTGTGTCGAGGCGACGAAGTCGTGCGCGTACGCGCCGCGCGACCTCGACGGCGACGGCGATCCGGACATCCACTGCGCGGGGGGCCACGACTGCAACGATCTCGACCCGAATGTCTCGAGCCTGCACGCCGAGGTCTGCGGCAACGGCATCGACGACAACTGCAACGGCCTCGTCGACGAGACCCCGTGCGTCACCCCGACGGGCGACAGCTGCGCGACGGCGTTCGCCGCGCCCGGCGCGGGCACGTACGCGCTCTCCACCGTCGGCAACGGGCTCTCCTTCGGCACGAGCTGCAGCGTGACCAACCCCTCGGCCGCGCAAGATGTGGTGGCGGCGATCACCGTGCCGCCGGGCCCGAGCGTGAATCTTCAAGTGTGGGCGACCGCGCCGGGGGTCGAAGTCGCCGTGGCGCTCGACTTGACGTGCGGTCAGCCGCGGACCGAGGTCGCGTGCGGATCGGGCAGCGGCGCGACGAGCGTGCGCGCGATGGCGTATCAGGTGGCCCCGGGGACGTACTACGCCGTCGTCGTGACGCAGTCGGAGACGCCCGTCGAGCTCGAGGTGGATCTCCTGCCGGCGACCCCTCCCCCGACCAACGGCGACTGCGCCACGGCCACGCCGATTCAGCCCTCGACGCCGACGTCCGTCTCGATCGTGGAGCCGCCCACGCTGCTCCCCACCGCGTGCGCGGCGATCACCGGCGAGCTGACCTACGCGGTGACGTTGGCGCAGCCCGCGGACATCAACGTCTACGCGTCGACGGTCAAGGGAAGCGGCACGCCCATCGTCGGCCTGCGCGACCCGACGTGCGCGGCCGCGACCGACGAGCTCGCGTGCGCCGGTCAGGGCGCGTTGCCGGTGTTCGCGCGTGGGACCGCGCCCGGGGTTTACGTGGTGACGCTCTCGGCGACGTCGCCGATCGACGCGACGCTCGACGTCGTGCTGTCGCCAGCCACGCCGGTCCCCCCCGACCAAACGTGTGCGTCGTCGGTCGCCGTGACCGCGAACGGGACGGTGCCGTTCGACCTCTCGGATCACGTGAACGCCGTCGACGACGGGTGCGCGACGACGGGCCGCGACGCCGCGTACGAGCTCGCGCTCGGCGTCGCGTCGGACGTGCTCCTGATCGAGCGCATCCCGAACACGGACGTCGGCGCCGTGTCTCTCGACGGGCCCACCTGCAGCGCGGCGCTCGCGTGCTCGACCGGAGGCACCCCCGTGCGCGTGGCGAAGCGGAACGTCGCCGCGGGCGCGTACGTGGCCGTCGTGAACGACGTGCTCGGTCTTCAGGGATCGCTCGACGCGCTCGTCCGTCCGACGGTCGCGCCGACGATCCTTGCGCCGGGGGCCGCGGACACGTGCGCCGCGCCGTTCGACGTCTCCCAGGGCGGGTTCTTCACCGGCGACACCTCGACGGCGAACGCCGACTACGACAACCCCTGCGACTCGCCGACCTCACCGCCGGGCGGCGCGAAGGACCAGGTCCTCTCGCTGAACCTGACGCAGCCGCAACGGGTGGTGCTCGACATGGAGGGCTCGAGCTACGCGACCATCCTCGACGTGCGCCAGAGCGGCGCCCCTTGTCCAGGGCTGCCGCTCACGAACGGCTGCTTCGTCGGCTTCACGGCGCAGCGGAGCTTCCTCGACCTCGAGCTCGCGGCGGGGCAGTACTGGATCGTGATCGACGGCCTGAGCGGAGCGAGCGGCCCGTGGGACCTCGACGTCCGGCTGCTCGACCCGTAGCGCCGAGGCTCAATCGATCGAGACGAGCTCGACGTCGAACACCAGGCCCGCGTTGGCCGGAATGGCGGGCGGGCTGCCGGTCTCGCCATAGCCGAGCTCGGGCGGGATGCGAAGGCGCCGCTTGCCGCCGACCTTCATGCCGACGACGCCCTCGTCCCAACCTCGGATCACCTCGCCCTTGCCGAGGGTGAACTTGAACGGGTCGCCCCCGTGGTCGTACGAGCTGTCGAACTTCGTGCCGTTGAGGAGCGTGCCCGTGTACTGGACGTGCACGGTGTCGCCGTCTTTGGCTTCGCGGCCGGAGCCGGGCTTCGTGTCGTCGATCTCGAGCCGGGTGGGCGCGGGCGGCGGCGGCGCGGCCTGCGCGGGCTTGTAGTCGCTCGTCGGCTCCTCGGGCGCCTTGGAGCAAGCCTGGGCGAGGAGAAGGAGAAGGCCGAGGGCTGCGAGCGAGGGTCGCGGCGAAGAGCGCATGGCGCGCACTCTACCTGGGCCGGTCCGGCTGGGAAGGCGTGCGCGGCGGACGCAGCGAGGAGCCGGCCCCCGCGGCGCCCGGGGGCTGGACGCCGAGGAAGTTGCCGACCAGGGCCGCGATGGTCTCGATCTGGTCGCGGGTCGCGAGGATGCGCGCCTTCACGGTGGCGCCTTCCGAGGAGACTTCGACGTCGTCGAGCAATCCGTGGGTCAGCATCGAGACGAGCATGTCGTCGTGACGGCGGACGAAGTGGCGGAGCTCGACGGCCGTCGCGGCGGCGACCTCCGCGTCCTTCGTGTCTCCCTCGACGAGGACCTCGGCACCCCCCTCGGGCGCGCTGAGGACGCGCAGCCGCACGACGGTGATGGCCGCCGGAAGGTCCGGCAAGACGTGGCGCGGCTCGATGATGCGCAGGCGCACCGCCTCTCCGGGACGCAAGTGCGCCTCGACCCGGGCGGACCGCAGCATCAGGGCCGACTGGTGCGCCTTCGCCGGCGGAACGATCGCGACCAGGTTCGGCCGCGCCCGCACGAAGACGCGCTCGGCGCGGTCCGCGTGCGCGAGCGACGCCTTGACGCCCGGAACGCCCGCGTCGAACGGACCGCCCCGGTCGTACTTGCGAGTCACGATCCGGATGGCCTGGTCGACGACGCGATCGGGCGCCGAGTAATGGATGATGACGGAGTCGTTGGCGGTGTTGCGGAGAGACCCCCCGCTGACCACGACCCAATCGGTGTCGCGCACCGGGTCGATGTCGGTGCCGCTCATGAACTCGTCCCACTGCGGGATGCCGCGCAGGAGGTACCCGAGGTGCGCGCCGACGGGGTGCGCGCGGATCGCCTCGGCGTTCACCGTCAGCTCGACGGCGGGCGGGGCATCGAGCGTGGCGCGGACGAGCGATTCGGGATCGCCGGCGTCCGGCACGTCGCCGCCGTGGCCGCCGTCGAGGGCCGGGGCGGCCCCGTCGAGATCGGCCGCGTCCACGGGGAACGGCGCGGCGTCGCGAGGGCCGTCGGGCTCGGCGTCGGAGGAACCGTCGCTCGCCGCGTCGACCACGCCCGCGTCGGGGTGCGACGACGCCTGGGCGTGGGTCGCCGCCGGCGCCGCGGGCTCCGGCTCGCGCTCGGTCACGGCGGGGACGTCGGGAGGCGGCGGAGGCGCTTCTTCGGGGGCGAGGAGGTCGACGGGGATGATGTCGTCGCTGTCGACGTCTTGGATGTCGAGGCCGTGAGGGACGTCGATCGGGAGGACGGGCCCGTGCACGAGCATGGACAGGACGAGGCAAACCAAGAGCCGGAGGCGCCCGCGGGTCCAGAAGCGCTCCGGACCCGTGCGCCGACCGCCCGCGTCCCGGGGGGTCGCATGAGGCGCCGTCGGCGCCCCTTGGGCGGCGCCCTCTCCGAGCGACGTTCGCGCCGGCTCAACCGTGGGCGATGTCTTTTGCACGCGCTTCGTGGGCTTCACCGGTTGGGCGACGGAATGTAGACCCTACGGATGGGCGTTGGCCGTCGAGAACTGGTCGTACGAAAGCGCACGCCTTAGTGTAGACCACGCCCGCCGGGCGCTCCGAGGCCCGGCTGTCCCCCTCGTGACCCTCGAGTTTCCGATGCATCGCCGTCGCTGCGCGCTCCTCGCCTGTGCGTCGCTCTCGATCGCCGCCGGCGCGGCTTGCCGGGGGCAGCACGCCGTCCCCACACCCGTGCCCCCCGTCGCGCCGCAGGCCACGACACCGACGGCGGAGCCCGTCGCGAGCGCGATGGAGGCCGTGCCTCCCGACGCGGGCCCGTACGCCGGCCCGTGGCTCAGCGCCATCGTTCTGCAGACGCAGATCTTGAGCGACACGGACTTTCCCACCGACAAGAAAGGCGAGCGGGAAAAGATCGTCCGCCTCGGCTACCTCCGCTACGGCGAGAAGACTCCCGCGGCCCCCGTCGACCTGAAGAAGCCGAACTGCCCCGAGGGCTGGTACTCGCTCCAGGCGGGCGGCTTCGTATGCGGCAGGTACGCGACGGTCGACCTCGAGCACCCCAAGGTCAAGACCGCGCCGGTGCTCGACCTCGACGGGCCCCTCCCCTACGTGTACGGCGTCAACCTGCAGAACGGCACGCCCCTCTACCGGCAGATCCCGTCGCACGCGCTGCGGCGCAAGCTCGAGCCGTGGCTCTTCCGGCCGCCTCCGCGCAAAGCCAAGGTCCTCGACGACGACAACCCGTACGGAACGCCCACTCCCGCGGTCGGGGAGTCGGCCGGCCCGGACGGCGCGGCCTCGCCTCCGGACGCGACGGGGGAGACGCCTTGGTGGGAGCGCGAGGCGCCCGACGGAGGCCCGCTGCAGATCACGCTCGAGGATCTCCAGGAGAGCGGCGGACCGATCTCGCGGCGGATGGTCAAGGGCTTCTACCTGTCGCTCGACAAGCAGTTCGACGCGGCGGGCGCCCACTGGTGGAAGACGGTGAGCGGCCTTTCGGCACCGGCCGACCGGATCATGATCCAGAAGATGCCGACGGACTACCACGGCGTCTGGCTGGGACGCGACGACGCGAGCTACGCGACGCCCAACCACCCGGCGCGGCGCATCGACAAGCTTCCCGTGGCCTTCGTGATGGCCTTCCACGCCCGCCGATGGACGCTCGACGAAGCGCGAAAGCACGCCACCGCGGCGCCCGGCGAGCTCGATCACTTCGACGCGATCGGCTTGACGGGAGAGACGGCGCACGCCGACGGGCTCGAGTACTACGAGACGGACGAGGGCTGGTGGCTGCGCGCGTACGACTTCACGCGGACCGACCCAGGCCCCCCGACCGAGCGGCTCGGCGAGCACGAGAAATGGATCGACGTGAACCTCAAGCGGCAGACGCTGGTCGCCTTCGAGGGCATGACGCCGGTGTTCGCCACGGTGTTCTCGAGCGGCCGAAACGAGCACGAGACCGTGCCGGGGGTCTTCCGCATCCGCGAGAAGCACATCTCGGCGACGATGGACGGCGACGCGGAGCTCGCGACCGACGGGCCCTACTCGATCGAGGACGTCCCGTACATCCAATACTTCAACGGGAGCTACGCGCTCCACGGCGCCTTCTGGCACGCCGAGTTCGGCCACGTGAAGAGCCACGGCTGCGTGAACCTCGCGCCCTGGGACGCGAAGGCGCTTTTCGGCTGGACGGAGCCGGCGCTGCCGGAGGGATGGCACGCGGTCTTCTCCACGAAGGAGAGACCCGGCACGCGCGTCATCGTCCACGACCGCGGACCCGGGACGTGCGAAGGACCGAACGCGCAGCCCCCGCAATGCTCGCCGCTCGACGGGCGGGGCCGACCCATTTCGCAATAAGGCAGGCCGCGAGCCTTTGCGTCTGCTTGACGCGGGGCGCTCCGTCCGGCACACAAACGCGCGCGGGCCCTCGCCCGCCGTGCCATGGAAGACCAGCTGACAGCCCATCTCGATCGCGGCTGGGACCTCGCCCAGAAGGGCGACGCGCCGGGCGCCATCGCGTGCGCCAAGCGAGCCCTCGAGATCGATCCGCAGTCGCCCGAGGTGCACAACCTCATGGGCTACGCGGCGGCGCTCGACGGGGACGCGGACGACGCGCTCGATCACTACCGGCAGGCCATCGCGCTCGACGAGACGTACTTCGAGGCGATGCTGAACGCGGCCGAGGTGATGATCGCGCCGCTCGCCGACTACGACGGCGCGATCGCGCAGGTCGAAGAGGCGCTCGACTACGCGGAGACCGACGAAGAAATCGCCGACTGCATCCTCCTCAAGGTGGACGCGTTCACGGCGAAGGGCGACCACGAAGAGGCGAAGCGCGCGATGAAGATGTTGCCGGAGGGGCCCTTCGAGGGGCCGAACTATCTCTTTCTCATCGGGCGGGCCTGGTACGAGCTCGGCGAGGTGGACAAGGCGGCGCCGCTCATCGAGCAGGCGGCGAAGGCCGACCCGACGAGCGCCGACGCGCAGTACTACCTCGGCCTCGTGCGCGACGAGCAGGGCGACCCGCGGGGCGCGACGGAGGCGCTGCTGCGCTCGCGGGCGCTCGACGCGATGCGGGGGCCGCCCTCCTGGGGGCCGAGCCCGGACGTCTTCGCGGCGCTCGTGAAGGCGTCGATCGAAAAGCTGGATCGCGTGCTCGCACGCTACGTGCGCGAGGCGGAGGTCTACGTCGTGGACCTGCCGGGCGCGGAGCTCGTGGTCGACGGCGTGGATCCGCGCGCGCTATTGGTGCTCGACACGCCGCCCGCGCAAGAGGGGGCGCCGTCGCTCGTGCGCGTGTTCGTGTATCAGCGCAACGTGGAGCGCGCGGCCGGGTCGCTCGAAGGCGTCGAGGGCGAGCTCGCGGGCGCGCTCGAGCGCGAAGTCACGGCGGTGTTCCTCGAAGGCCAGAAGCCCGAGAAGTCGCAGCTCAATTAGAGCGCGTCGTCGGCCGCGACGCTCCGTCGCCTTCCGCTCCTGCGCCGTCGCGCGCTCGTCACGCCCCCGTTATGGCTTGAAATCGCCCCCGCCGGCTGAGCGTGCCAGGGTGGCCGCGGCGTCGGACCCACCTGACGCCTCGACGACTTTGCATGTGCCGGCGCGCTTCGGCGACCACCGGACGAGAAGGGTGTCACGAATGGCCACCAACGAGAATGCCCGCGCGGTCGGCCGCCGCGGGGCGCGCGCGCCGTATCTTGCCGCGGTCGCATCGATCGCCTTCGCGATCGCAGGAGGCGCCGGGTCCACGGCGCGCGCCGACGGGGGCGGCCCGGGGCGAAGCGCCTTCGTGCGGACCGAAGGGTCGGAGGTCACCCTCGACGGCCGCCCGTTCGCGCTGGCGGGATCGAACACGTACTACCTGAGTTACAAGTCGACGTTCATGGTCGACGACGCGCTCGGGAGGGCGAGCGCGCAGGGGTCGGCGGTCGTCCGTACGTGGGGCTGGATCGACATCGGCAACGAGGACGGGTCGAACTCGACGGTGGGCAAGGCCGACGGCGTCGTCTACTTCCACTTCTTCGACGGCACCGCGCCCGCGTTCAACGACGGGGCCGACGGGCTCCAGCACCTCGATTACGCGATCTATCGCGCCGGGCAGCTCGGGTTGAAGCTCGTCATCCCGTTCGTCGGCAACTGGACCGACTTCGGCGGCATGGACCAGTACGTCCGTTGGCTCGGCGGACAATTCCACGACCAGTTCTACACGGACCCGACGATCCGCGGCTGGTACAAGGCGTACATCGCCCATCTCCTCGGCCGCATCAACTCGATCACCGGCGTCGCCTACAAGGACGACCCGACGATCGCCGCGTGGGAGCTCGCCAACGAGCCGCGCTGCATCGGCGGCAGCGCCGCGTACCCGGCGTCGGGCACGTGCACGACCAAGACGCTCGTCGCGTGGGCCGACGACGTGTCCTCGTTCATCAAGCGGATCGACCATCATCACCTGGTCGAGGTGGGCGACGAAGGCTTCTACTGCTCCGACCCGACGTCGAGCGACTTCACCGAGAACTGCAGCCAGGGCGTCGACACCATCGCCCTCGCGTCGCTCCCGAACGTCGACATGATGTCCTTCCACCTTTATCCGGACAACTGGCTCAAGGACGTCGCCTTCGGGACGCAGTGGATCCATCGCCACTTCCAAGACGCGCGCAAGATCCGGCGCCCCGCGCTTTTCGGCGAGTTCGGTATCGAGGATGTCGCCCTCCGCAACGCCGATTACAAGATGTGGACCGACGCGGTGCTCGAGGAGCGAGGCGCCGGCGCGCTCTACTGGATGCTCGGGGGGTTGCAGGACGACGGGACGCTCTACTTCAACGACGGGTTCACGCTGTACTGCCCGACGCCCGTCTGCACGGCCTTCAGCCATTTCACGGCGGATCTGAAGGCGCGCCACCGCCTGCCCTTCGCTCCGGTGGCCGACGTCGACCTCGCCACGACCGCGACGGACGTCGCCGTCACGCTCGACCCGCCGGAGAACGACGTCGCTTACGATCGGGCGAAGATCGTCCCGGCGTCGCTCGACCTCGACCCGACCACCGCCGGCGTGCAAACGACGTGGTCGTCCGCGGCGGGGACCTTCACCGCCAACGCCGACGGGACCGTGCTCTTCACGCCGGCCGCGGGCTTCGCCGGCACCGCGACGGCGTCGTACACGATAGACGACAGCTACGGACGCTCGTCGGCGGTGACCCCGCTCACGGTCACCGTCAAGGGCCCCATCCTCCCCATCGAATCGTTCGAGACGGGCACCGACGGGTGGGCGTTCGGCAGCTTCCAGACGAACGCGGGCACGGTCATGCAGACGTCGGCGTTCGCGACGGACGGGACCTCGAGCCTCGCGATCGACGCCACGGGCGGCGGTTGGGTGGGCACGAACTTCTCGAACACGATCGACTTGTCCCAGAAGAGCCAGGTCCTCGCCGACATCGAGACCCTCGCCGCCGGCACCTCGACGAACATCGCCATCCAGGCGGGCAATTCCTTCACCTGGTGCCAGGGGCCCTCGTTCGGATTCACGAACGCGAGCTCCACGGCGACCGTCGATCTCGACCTCGGGAACCTCGACTGCCTCGGGAACCCCGTGCCGGACCTCTCGCAGGTCCATGCGATGTGGATCTTCTTCGGCGCGAACGGGACGTTCTACCTCGACAACGTCCGCGCGCAGCAGTGAGCCGAGCGCTACGAGCGCTGCCCGAGTAGAAACCGCACGAGCGGCTCGGCGTCGACCTTCGCCGTCGAGACGAGCGCGTCGAGCATCCGGCGGCCGAGGCGCGCGAGCTCCAGGAGTTGAGCGATTCGCTCGTACTGGAGCTCGGCGCGCGATCGGACATCCGCGTCGGCGGAGGACCGGCGGAGCGCGTCGAGCTCGCGAAGGGCTCCCTCGAATGCGTCGATGGCGGCGATGACTTCGCGTCGTTCCCGCTCGCTGAAGACGCGGCTGATCATGCGCCAGAGCTGCGTCTCGGCCGTGTAGAAGTCGCGCCGCTCGCCCTGGATCCACACCTTGCGGACGACGCCCCAGCGGGCGAGCTCGGAGAGCGTCATGCTGACGGCGCCGCTGGAGAGGCCGAACGCGCGGCGGAGATCCTCGGCGCTGAGCGGGTCGGGCGACAAGTAGAGGATCGTCCACACGCGGCCCATGTTCCGCTTGAAACCCCAAAACTCGATGAGGCGGCCCACCACGTCGCTCACGGCGGCCTCGGTCGGCCAGAGCGTACGTTGCGGGTCGAGCTTCGCCACGGAGGGCCTCGCGTCGGCGATGGTCACTCGGCCTCAACCCGCGCGCGACCCGAGCTCGCGGACGATCCCGGTGAGGAGCTCTCGCGCGACGCCCGCGGGGATCTTTTCGAGCTTGGCGAGCGCCCGCGCGGTCTCTTCTCGCGCGAGCGTGCGCACCCCGGCGCATGCATCGGACTCGCGGACGGCCTCGGAGACCCGCGCGGCCGCCGCCCGGTCCCCGGAGCGCGCCGCGTCGACGTCGGCCGAGATGGAAGGACGGGCGGCGAGGGCGCGAATGAGGGGCAAGGTCAGCTTGCCTTCGGCGAGGTCGGCCAGAAGGCTCTTGCCCGTGGCAAGCGGGTCCCCGTCGTAGTCGAGGACGTCGTCGACGAGCTGGAATGCGACGCCGACGTGCGCGCCGAACTCGCCGAGGGTCTGCACGGCGTCGGGCGGCGCGCCTGCCGCTGCGGCGCCGGCGCGCGCGGCCCAGACGAAGAGCGACGCTGTCTTGTCGTGGACGATTCGGAAGTAGACGTCTTCCCGCGGCTCGAGCGTCGTCCGGCCGCGAAGCTGGACGACCTCGCCGTCGACGAGGCGCCGGAGCGTCGCGAAGAGGTCCATGAGCACGACCCGGGGGGCCGAAGCCGCGGTCCGCTCGAGGGCGTGGGTGAGGAGCAGATCGCCGGCGAGGACGCTCACGGCGTTTCCCCAGATGCGGCGGGGCGCCGCACGACCCCGGCGCTCCTGGCCGTCGTCGATGACGTCGTCATGAAGCAGCGTGGCGAGATGAATGAGCTCCGCGACGACGGCAAGGTCTCGCGTGGCGGCGGTGACGGGAGCAAAGCACGCCGCCGAGAGGAGGACGGTCAGCGGCCGGACCCGCTTCCCGCCCGACTCGAGCAAGTGCGTCGCCGACTCGGTGGCGGGGGACACACCCTCCCGCGTCACCCGCGCGAGCTCCCGCTCCACGGCCGCCATGTCGTCGCCCAAGAGGGCGTGAACTTGGGCGATTCGCTCGGCCGCCCGGGCGCCTACCCGCTCGCTCGTGGCGACGTCGCGGAGCAGAGCCACCGAAGCGGCGGGGGCATTCATCGGCGTATTCAAAATAATTTGAAACTTAACTAGGCCACTGGCTCCAAGGGTCAAGGCTATAGTGCCGCGCGGCCCAGCCGGGTGCCGCAGGCAGGGCGAAAGCCCTCTTCCCCATGAGCGCAAACCTCGACGACGACGCGCGCGCTCGCCTCCGAGGGCGGCGTGTATCGCACGGCGTCGTGCTCGTCGTCGCGGTGCTGTTCATCGGCGCGAGCGCCGGGCAGATCATCCCCGCCGTGTTCGGTTGGGGGGCGCGGCCCTTGCCCGCCGCGGCTGTCGGCTCGCCGGAACGGACATGTGCCGACGGGATTCGCGGCCTCGCGGCGGCGCTCGATCGTGCGAGCGCCCGGGCCAGCGCCGACGTGGGCGCGATCGCCGAGCGGTCCGCGTCGGTCGAGGAAAACGTCGCGCTCCGGGCGTTCGAAGGCGCCCTCGGCACCGAGTGGAAGGATACGAGCAGGCTGGAGTGGACGTGCGGCCAATCGGGAGCTGGATCGGACGCGTGGGCGGCGCTGATGCGGCTCCGCCGGGGCCACGAAGAGCTCGTGGTGCGAAACAGCGCGGATCTCGCGGCCCTGCGGTGCGATGTCACCGCACGCCTTCCGCCCTGAGGCCGGCCGAGGCGGCGTTGGGCGGGCCCTCTGCCCTCCCGCGAAACCGCCGGCTCTCGCCGCGACAAAGCCTGCTAAGAAGGCCGGCGATGAGCGAACCGCCCTCCGAGTCCCCCGCGGCCCAGCCGACGTTCGACGTCCTGCCGCTCTCGGCCGACGTCCGGCGCGCCATCGACGCGATGGGCTATCGGTCGCCGACGCCGGTCCAGATCGCAGTGTTCGAGCCGGCCGCCGAAGGGCGGGACCTCGTCGTGCAGGCCCGCACGGGGACCGGCAAGACCGCCGCGTTCGCCCTCCCCATCATCGATCGGATCGTCCGGCCGGCGACGAAGGCGGTCCAGGCGCTGCTGCTCACCCCGACACGCGAGCTCGCGCTCCAGGTGTCACGCGAGGTAGAGCTCATCGGCCGTTACCGCGAAACCCGCATCGTCGCGATCTACGGCGGCGCGCCGATGACGCGGCAGATCGCGGCCCTCGAAGCGGGGGCGCAGGTCGTCGTCGGGACCCCGGGCCGAGTGCTGGATCACCTTCGCCAGAAAACGCTCGACCCGAGCCTGGTGCGGGTGCTCGTCCTCGACGAAGCCGACGAGATGCTCTCGATGGGCTTCGCGAAGGAGCTCCACGCCATCCTGGAGATGCTCCCGAAGAGCCGCCAGGGCCTCTTCTTCAGCGCGACGCTGCCGCCCGACATCGAGCGCCTGGCGCAGAGCCACCTGCGGTCGCCGGAGCTCATCACGCTGTCGAGCGATCAGGTGGGGGCGCTCGAGATTGCCCACTACGTTTACACGACGCACAGCGGGGACAAGATCGGACAGCTCGTACGGATCCTCGAGGTGGAGGACCCCGAGAGCGCCGTCATCTTCTGCAACACCCGCGACGAGACGCAGCGGGTGGCCGAAGCCCTGAAGACGCGCGGGTTCGACGCCGACTGGCTGAACGGCGATCTGCCGCAAAACGATCGCGAGCGCGTCATGAACGCGACGAAGGAAGGAAGGCTGCGGTTCCTCGTCGCCACCGACGTCGCCGCGCGGGGTATCGATATCTCGCACCTCACGCACGTCATCAACTACGACTTCCCGGAGACCGCCGAGCAGTACGTGCACCGCACGGGGCGGACGGGGCGCGCCGGACGGACGGGGACCGCGATCGCGCTCGTGGGGCCCAAGGACATCGGCAACCTTTACCTCTTGCGCCTCACGTACAAGATTCGGCCGATCGAGAAGCAGCTCCCGACCGCGGGGGAGCTGAAGAGCCGAGCGGAGATGGACCTCGTCGACCTCTTCGTCGATGCCTTCGCGAGCCGGACGGTCCATCCCGACGACCTCTCCCTCGCGCGCCGCGTCCTCACGCACGACGAAGCGGCGCGCATCGTCGGCGGCCTCCTTCGCGATCACCTGGGCGCCCGAGGCGGAGACGTGGCGGCGACCGCCGCCGAAGCGCGACGCGCGCGCAACCCCGAGCCCCAGCCGGCTCCCGTCATTGCGCAGGCGCGCGCGCCCGAGCCGCCGCCCCCATCGCCCCCATCACCGCTCCCTCCGCCGTCCGCGGATCGAAGCGTGGCGGAGCCCACGCCGGCCTCTCGGCGAGAGCAAGACCGCGATCGACGCGAGCCGCGCGGCATGCGCACGGATCGACAGAGGCAAACGCCGCGGCCCTCGCGCAGCGGACCGACGCCCCCGAAACCCTGGACGCCGCCGCGCGAGCCCGACGACGAGCAGCCGATCCTCGACGCCATCGATTCAGAGTCGAGCCTGCCCGGCGTGACGATCTCTTCGCCCGGCGAGGAGCGCGAGGATCCCGATCACGTGGAAGTCTTCATCAATATAGGAAAACGTGAGGGAGTCCACGTATCGGACCTCCAGCGGCTGCTCGCCGACAAGGGCGTCGCCGAAGAGGACATGGGCCGAATCCGCATCCGAGATCGAATGAGTTACGTCAGTGTGCGAAAAAACGCGTTCGATCGTGCGGTCGAGGCCCTCGCGGGGCAGGTCATCGGCGGTCGCACCGTGGTGGCAGAGCTGGCGCGCGGACGCGGGTAGGAGCGCATGCGGGGTCCTGACCCAAAGGGGTCAGAACGTCCATTGAGCGACCCCTCATCCGTACCGTATCCTGTTTGTCCCATGGCGATGCCTTCCGCGCCCGGCCGGTCCGACGAGACCGGTGACTCCTCCATCCAGACCCAAACGACCCTGCGGTCGCTTCTCGACTCCCGACGGTCCGGAGGACAGCGCCTTTCGCTCGCGGAGGCTGTGGCGATCATCGTACCGGTTTGCCTCGACCTCCGCGATCGCCACGCGCGCGGTGAGAGGGTGTACGTACATCCGTCGGCCATTGCGCCGTCGGCCGACGGGCTCGCGCGCGTGCAAACGCGGTTGGCGGCGGCGGCCGAACACCATCAAGACAAGTGCTGCGTCGCCCCCGAGCTGCAGCGCACGCTCGAACCGGGGGACGCGTGCTCGAGCGTGTTCTCGCTGGGCGCCATGCTCTACGAGATGGTGACCGGGCAGCACGTCGGGCCCGGCATGCGCCGGCCGCGCGAGCTCGATCCGTCGCTGCCCGAGGGCCTCGAGATCCTCATCGGCAAGGCCATCGTCGGCGACCGGACACACCGCCCGGCCGACCTCAGCGCGCTCGCCAGCGCGATGTATCACCTCGCGCCGCAAAAGAGCGTCCACCCGCCGGAGGTGAACGAGGCCAACCTCGACGCGAGCGCCGAGTTCGCCGTCGACGTCCGCTTCTCGATGCTTCCGCCGCCCGCCGCTCCACCTGCCCACGCCCCCGGCCCCAGCAAGGGGTCGGTCTCGAAGGTCGCGAAGGTCGCCCGGATCGTCGAAGACCCGACGGCGCGGCTCGGCGCGCTCAAGACGCGCCTCGAGAGCGACCCGCGTCCCCGTTACGTGGTCAGCAAAGAGCGGATGGACCACGGACCGTTCACGGCCGTGGAGCTCCTCCAGCAGATCGCGTCGCACGCCTTCTCCGCGGCCGACGGGCTCCGGGACGAGATCAGCGGCCAGCAGATGCCCATCGGGGAGTGGGAGGAGTTCTCGCCCTTCGCGGAGCAAGCGCACCTCTTGCGCGAGAAGAGGGCCGAGCAGAAGGCCGTCGTGCGGGCCGCGACGGCCGACAAGAAGCGCGGGATCGCGAAGACCATCCTCGCCGGTGGGCTCGTCCTCGCGCTCGGCGGCGCGCTCGCGGTCTGGTTTTTCACCCGGCGCGGCACGCGAGACGACAGCGTCGTCGTCGCGAAGGATCGCACCGGCACCGTGGAGGTCCACGGCGACATCCGAGGGAAGAAGCACGCGGCGGCGGCCGTGGGGGGCGGAGGCGGTGGAGGCGGCGGCGGCTATGCGGGAGGCATGAGCTACGAGGCCGTTCTCAACGGCAACAACCAAGAGATAACGATGGGCCAGGCCGCCGGCTCCCCCGACTTGACCGACGCACAGCTGTCCGCGCCGCTGCGCCACGCGTCTTTCATCGGATCGTGCGGCGCGCCCGACGATATGAAGGTCCAGGTTCGCGTGGCCATCCGGATGGGACGCGCGGTCGGCGTCACCGTCTCGACGACCCCATCGAACGGAGGCGTGGCCGGGTGCATCGATCGCGCGGTCCGCGGGCTCCGGTGGGCCGAGAGCGGCAAGACCGACTTCATGACCACGAACTACTGACCGCTCGGGCCGCCCTTTCGCCCGGCGAGATGCCGCGGAGCGAAGCGCGGCTCTTCACGGGCGGCGGCACGCTCAGTGCGGAGTCGGCGCGGTCGGTACGCAGAGGCCGGCGAGACACTGGTTGGGCGATATGCAATCCGCAGCCGACTGGCACGGGAATGCGCACTTGCTGTACTGCACGTTGCAGTGGTGCGTCCCGCAGGGAAGATCGTTTTGACACTGGAACGCGAGCGGACCGGGGACGGCCATCGCGGAAGTGCCCGCCGGCGCGGCGACCGGGGGCGGCATGGGCGCGGCGGTCGGAGCAGGCGGGGGCGCCGCGGGCATCGGCTGCGCGTACGTCGCGGTCGCCGCCGGGTACGGCTGCTGCGCGGGGTACGGCTGCGCCTGCGGCGGCGCGTACGCGGGCTGGGGTTGTGCGTAGCCTTGCGGCGGGTACGCCGGGGGATAGGCCGTCGACGCCGTCGCGACGCCCGGGGGCTGCGTCTCGTCTTGCTTCTTCGCGCACGCGGCCAGATGAATCAGCAGCGGCGCGACGGCGGTACCGATGAGAAGCGTTCGCATGCTCTGTCTCCTTGATCCAAGGTAGGATCGTCGACCGCGGGTGCCGGCGTCAAATCCCGTGGTGCTTGTACTCGACATGCCGACGTCGCCGACCACCGCGATCCTCGCCGCCGCGCTGTGCGGCCTGCTCGCTTGCAGCCGTCAGGAGCCCCCCGCGCCCGCGGGCTCGCCGTCGATCGCGCTCGCCGACGTCGACGCCGCGCCGCTCTTCCCATCCGCGCTCCCGCCTGCGTCCGCGGTCTCCGCGTCGGTCACGGCGATCGCGGCGGGGTCCGCGGCGCCCGACGCGAGCGTGGATCCGTCGATCTTGCCGCAGACCCGCGATCGGCCGCTCGCGTCCGGCGCGGCTTTCTCGTCGCGCGCGGCCGCGCTCTGGGATGCGATCGTGGCCGACGACCCCGATCGCGCGATGAGCTTCTTCTTCCCGCTCGGCGCGTACCGACAGGTCAAGGACGTCGCGAACCCGGCGGCCGACTGGAGTCACCGCTTGGTCGCGGCGTATACGCACGACATCCACGCCCTGCACGCTCAGATCGCCGCGGTGTCGCGCGCCGACGGCGCCGCCATCCAATTTCTAGGCCTCGACGTGCCCGAGGAGCGGGCGCGATGGGTCGAGCCAGGCGAGGAGTATAACAAGATCGGCTACTTTCGTGTCTTCGGCTCGAGGCTCCGTTACGAAGTCGGCGGGTTGACGCAGACGTTCGACGTCAAATCGCTCATTTCTTGGCGCGGCGAGTGGTACGTGGTGCATCTCAGCGCTATTCACTGAAGACGGGCGACGCGGTCCCTGCCGCGAGCCCGCCGAGCCGAAGCGGCGTGGCGAGAAACGCTCTCGCGGCCGCTCTTCACCACTTCCCATCACCGTATTTTGCTGTTACCCAATCCCAAGGAAATGGCTACGCGCAGTTCGCGCGAAGGCCGCACGAAGATGTACCCTTCTGC
Organism: Polyangiaceae bacterium; assembly: GCA_036500865.1. GTDB lineage: Bacteria > Myxococcota_A > Polyangia > Polyangiales > Polyangiaceae > Palsa-1150. Next base: position 130,888 of record DASYBG010000010.1, on the reverse strand, counting down.
GTTGGCACGCGCGTTGCGCACAGGTTGTCGCCATGCGCTCTAATCCTTCAGCCCGCACCGCGGGGCTCGTGCGAAAGGGCGGCTCTGTCGCCAACGGCGTGAGCAAAACCGAATTGGCAAAGCTTGGCCGTCACGTTCAAGAGCTCGTCGACGAGCTGATGCGAAGCTTGCTCGATGCCATTACCGCGTCGTCTGCCCAGGAGATCGGCGAGACGATCGGCGCCATCGAACATGGCGCGCCGATCGCGGTCGTCGCGAATGGTCGCCCCAAGCGCAACGGCGTCGTGCGAAATGGGGCCCGAAGCACGCCCCGCGTGACGGCGTCGTCGCGGCAGGAAAGCGCGGAGCGCAACAATCCGTCGATGTCGCCGCAGAGCCCGTTCGACATCACGAGCCCCGGCGATCTGCTCGCGACCGTTCAGGCCCTCGGCCGGCGCGTGCCTTCGGTCGAAGAGAACGCTGCGCCCATGGCCCCGCCGCCGGCACCGCAGTCTGCGCCCGAGCTGCCGCCGGCGGTCGCCGCCGCGCCACCTGCTCCTCCTTCGACGAGCGACATCGAAGCGGCGAGCGAACGCCGCCCTCGCGTGGTCCTGCGCGAAGGCGAGCACTTGCTCAGCGCGACCGGATCGGGCGTCGTCATCCGTCGCGACCGTCGCATCGCCCCGCGAACCTGACGGGCCTCGCGGGCGGCTTCAGCGCGCGCGAGAGAGCCTCACGTCCATCCAGACCGCGACCGCGAGGACCGCGCCGCGCGCGATGAACTTGATCTCCGGAGCCACGGCGAGGAGCGTCATGCCGTTCAGCAAGGTCGCCATGATGAGCGCGCCGAACATCACGCCGAGGACGGTGCCGCGGCCGCCGCGAAGGCTCGTACCGCCGATGACGCAAGCGGCGACGGCGTCGAGCTCCATCAGGCTCCCGACCGTCGTGGTGGACGCGCCCGCGTACGCCGTTTCGAGCAGCCCGGTGAGGGCCACGATCGCCCCCATGATCCCGAACGCCAGGATGACCGTCCGGTCGACGGCAATCCCGGAGACGAGGGCCGCCTCGGGGTTCCCGCCGATGGCGTAGAGGTGCCTGCCGAACGGCGTCTTCTGGAGCAACACGGACGTGCCCCACGCGACGACTCCGAGGATGACCGCCGTCAGGGGCAGACCGCGGTAGCGGTTCGTGACGAGCACGAAGAGGAGCAGCGCCTGCGCGGTCACCACGAGCTTCATCAGCGCGAACTCTCCGTCCTCGGTCCGCAGCCCCAGCGCGGCGCGGCGGCGGCGTGACGCGACCTGGCTCCACGCCATCGCGACGACCACGAGGACGACGATCGCGAGACCCGCGTTCGCGGGCAGGTAGTACGTCGTCAAGAGCGAATAGAGGTTGGTGCCGCCGCCCGACACCGTGGGCACGGTGGCGCTCCGGATGACCAGCCAGTGGAGGCCCTTGAAGACGAGGAGGCCGCCGAGGGTGATGATGAACGACGGCACCTTTTGCCGGACGATGAGCGCCCCCATTCCGAGCCAGACCACGACCCCCAGGACGAGGGCTACGGCCATCGCCGCCGGCGACGACCATCCGTGCTCGAAGACCAGGACGCACGCCACGCCGCCGGTCAGCCCGACGCCGCTCCCGACCGAGAGGTCGATCTCGCCGGGCACGATGACGAGCAGCATCCCGAGCGCGAGCACGGCCGTGATCGAAAGCTCGATGACGAGCATCGAGAGGTTGCGCGGCCCGAGGAACGCCGGGGCGCGAATCGTGAAGAACGCCACGATCGCCGCCAGGGCGATGAGCATCGAGAAGTCGCGTGCGGAGAGTCGGCCTTGCATGTCGGGTCCTCGAGCGGATGGCGGCTACGACGCGTGGGGCGGGTGCGCGGCCGTGGGGACCCGATCCGCGGGGTAGCCCATGGCGGCGGCGAGGATTCGCTCCGGCGTGGCGCCGGCCGCGTCGAAGACGCCGGAGACGGCCCCTTCATGGAGAACGATGATGCGGTCGCTCATGTGCGTCAGCTCCGGGAGCTCGCTCGAGACGAGGACGACGGCCTTGCCTTCCGAGGTGAGTCGATTGACGAGCTCGTACACGTCGACCTTGGCGCCGACGTCGATGCCGCGCGTCGGCTCGTCGAGGAGGACGACCTTCGGACCCACGATGAGCGCCTTGCCGAGGACCACCTTCTGCTGGTTGCCGCCGGAGAGGTCGCCGACGCGCGCCTCGAGATCCCGCGCCTTGACGCGGAGGCCGTCGAAGAGCGGACGGATCGACGTCTGCTCGCGCGCCTCGTCGATGAGGCCCGCCGGCGCGTACCGTCCGACGACGGAGAGCGAGAGGTTGAAACCCACGCTCCGATCGAGCACGAGGCCGAAGCGCTTGCGATCCTCGCTGACGAGCACCATCCCCGCGGCCATCGCCGCCCGCGGCGTCGGCGCGTCGAGGCTCCGATCCCCGACGTGCACGTGCCCGGCGCGCCGGAAGCCCCAGGCGCCGAACAGGTGCATGACGAGCTCCGTGCGCCCCGCACCCATCAAGCCGCCGATCCCGACCACCTCTCCGGCGCGCACCTCGAACGAGACGCCGCGAAGGACGAGCGGCCCGGCGGGGCTCGCCGAGACGTCGAGGCCCTCGACGCGCAGGAGCGGCGCGCCCGGATGCGACCTGCGGCGGGGGAAGAGATCGCGGATCTCGCGGCCCACCATGTGGCGGATGATGAGGTCCTCGGTGGCGTCCTTCGCGGCCATCGTCGCGACGCTGCGCCCGTCGCGGAGCACCGTGACGCGGTCGGCGAGAGAGAGGACCTCCCCGAGCTTGTGGGAAATGTAGATCGACGCAATCCCCCGTTTTCTCAGGTCCCGCAGGATCTCGAGGAGGACGCTGATCTCGTGGTTGGCCAAGGCCGCCGTCGGTTCGTCGAGGACCAGGACGCGGGAGCTCTTTCGGAGCGCCTTCACGATTTCGACGAGCTGCCGGCGCCCGATACCGAGCGCACCTACGGGCGACCGCACGTCGATGTCGATGCGGAAGCGGGCGAAGAGGCGCTCGGCCTCGAGCACCATCCGGTCGGCGTCGACGAACGGACCCCGGCGCGGCTCGTCGCCGAGGAACACGTTCTCGGCGACGGTCATCTCGTCGACCAGCGCCAGCTCCTGGTGGATGACCGCGATGCCCGCGGCCTCCGCGTCGCGCACCGATCGAAACCGGGCGGGCGCGCCGTCGACGAGCAGCGTGCCCTCGTACGAGTCGACCGGATAGAGGCCGCCGAGGACCTTGATGAGGGTCGACTTGCCGGCCCCGTTCTCGCCGCACAGCGCATGGATCTCGCCTTCGGCCAGGTCGAAGCTGACGCCGTCGAGGGCGACGACGCCGCCGAAACGCTTGACGATCCGGTCGGCGCGGAGGAGGGCCGCGTGCCCGGGGGCGCGGGCCGCGGGCGGGGCGGGCGGCTCGGCCTTCACGGCGCGCCTCCGTAGACCTCCTGTTTCGTGAGAAAGCCGTCGCGGATGACCGTGTCCATCATGTTCTCGCGCGTGGCGACCACGACGTCGGCGAGGACGGCCGGGACGTCGACCTTGCCGTTGTAGACGGTCTGCTTCGCGACGATGACGTGGTGGCGTGCCATCTGGACGGCGAGGTCCATGGCGGAGGTCGCGAGGCGCTCGAGCGGCTTGTACACGGTCATCGCCTGGGTCCCCGCGACGATCCGCTGGCAAGCGACGAGCTCCGCGTCCTGGCCCGTCACGAGCACTTTTCCGGCGAGCCCCTCTTCGGAGAGCGCTTGGATCGCGCCGCCCGCGGTGCCGTCGTTCGACGCGAGCACGGCGTCGAACGCGCGCCCGTGCTGCGAGATCGCGGCGTTCACGATCTTCTTCGCGTTCTCCGGCTTCCAGTCGTCGGCCCAGTCTTCGTGGATGACCTTCACGTCGCCGCGCGCAATGTACGGCGCGAGGACCTCGTCCTGTCCTTGCTTGAAGAGCTGCGCGTTGTTGTCGGCCTTCGAGCCGAGGATCCGGATGATGGTCCCCTTCCCCGGCGTCGGCAGATGATCGACGAGGTACTTGGCCTGGAGCTGGCCGACGCGCACGTTGTCGAACGAGACGTAGAGGTCGAGGTCGGAGTCCCGGATGATGCGGTCGTACGCGATGACCGGCACGCCCGCCTCGTGGGCCAGGCGAACGGCCTTCGCCATCGCGGTCCCGTCGTGCGGGATCACGACGAGGACGTCCACGTGCCGCGTCAGCAGGCCCTCGATGTCCGCGATTTGCCGCGCGTCGTCGCTGTTGGCCGATTGCACGAGGACCTCGGCCCCCTGCGACGCCGCGCGCGCGAGCATCATGTCGCGGTCACGCTGCCATCGGGCTTCCTTCAAGGTGTCCATCGAGAGACCGATGAGCAGGTGCGCGCTCGGCGCGGCCCCCGGCTCGCCGGTAGAGTCGCGGCCGTGGCCGAGGATCAACCCGATCGCGACGCTCAGCGCGAACGAGAGCACCATGAGCCCAGTGCGGGCGGTCACCACGGGCGTATCGTCTCCGGAAGGGGGTTTCGCCGCATGCGTGGCGTCGCCGAAGCGACCCCGGCGTTCTACCCGATCGGCGGGACCTCGCGCGCGACTTTCCGCGCCGAAACAGCCGGGCGCGGCGGGCGCCGGATCGTTGTGGCGTCAGACGAAAGATGTGCCGACGCGGGCGTCCGGCGGCCTGATCCACCGGCGCGTCCCCCGCATGATGTAGAGTCGCGCCACACCTTTTCGAGGAGCCATCATGGGCCTGAAAGTCGAATGGATCCGCTACGGCACCGAGCCCCACCTCGGTTACTTTTGCTACCCGGAGCGAGCCGCTGGGCCGCTCCCGTCGGTGCTCATCCTTCAGGAGGCATGGGGCGTCGACCTCCACATCCAGGACGTCACGCGCCGCTTCGCGCTCGCCGGCTACGCGGCCTTCGCGCCGGATCTCTTCGCGAAGGCCGGCGAGCGGATTCCAGCGCTCGCGAACGAGCGCCTCGCCGAGGTCAAAGCGATGCTCGACGAGCTGCCGACCGCGTGGCGCGACGACGCCGCGCGCGACGCGTATCTCGCGAAGAAGACCGCGCCGGAGCGGGAGCGCATCGTCGATAGCTTCGGGGTCTTGCGCGGCACCATGGGAAACCAGGCCGCCATGTTGCCGATCGTCGCGGCGGCCGCGAACTGGCTCCGGCTCGAGTGCGCGACCACGCGAGGGCAGAAGGTCGCCGTGCTCGGCTTCTGCCTGGGCGGCTCGCTCTCGGGGACGCTCGCCTGCAAAGACCCGCAGCTCGCGGCGGCTGTCGTCTTCTACGGCGGGCCGCCGCCGGCCGACCTCGTCCCGAACGTGCATTGCCCCGTGCTCGGCCTTTACGGCTCGCTCGACGCCAACGTCACGCCCCAGGTGCCGGCCTTCGCCTCGGCCATGAAGGCCGCGGGCAAGCGCTTCGAGCCCGTGGTCTACGAAGGCGCGCAGCACGCGTTCTTCAACGACACACGGCCCGCGTATCACGTCGGAGCCGCCCGCGACGCCTTCGCGCGGGTCCTGTCGTTCTTGCGGGCCGAGCTCGCGAGTTGAGCGTCGCGGCGCGTCCGCGGGTCGCCGCGCTGCTGCCGCTGGCCGTCGCCGCGTGCTCGATACCGGCCGACCCGCGGGGAGCGTCGAGCGCGACCGACGCCGCGACGCCCGCCCCGACGGCGCTCGCTTCGGGCGACGCGCGCGCTGCGAATACGCCTCCGGGCCGGCCGGCGTCGCCGTGCGGCGGCGGCAAGCGGTTGACCGTGCGCTTCTTCGACGTGGGCGAAGGCCTCGCGGCGCTCGTCGCGCTCCCGGACGGACGCCACGTGCTCGTCGACGCAGGGGACGGGCCCAAGCGCGCGGGCTGCGGGGCGCCTTGCGAACGGCGGGACCGCCACATGCACGACCGAATCCGTGACGCGCTTCGAACGCCGGACGCCACCGATCCCACGCTCGATCTCCTCTGGATCACCCACCAGCACGCGGACCATATCGGCGGCGCGCCCGACGTCCTCGGCGCGTTCCGCACGCGCCTTTACGTCGACAACGGGCGCGACGGCCGCAAGCCCGAGGTGCGTCGCGCGAGGGTCGCGGCCCGCGCTCGCGGCACGGAGCTGACCGTCGTCGATCCCGCCCACAGAGTCGTGCCCCTCCCCGCCTCGCGCGACGTCGCGCTGACGGCGGTCGTACCGCCGACGTGGCCGGCGGCCTGCGATCACGACCCGAACGAGTGCTCGATCGGCCTGCGCATCGACTACTGCGCGTCGTCGGTTCTCTTCACGGGCGACGCCGAGCACGACGAGGAGGCGCTGCTCGACCCCGGCGGACCCGTCACGCTCTTGCAGGTCGGCCACCACGGCAGCGAGACGTCCACCACGCCCGCGCTGCTCGCGAAGGCGCACCCCAAGTACGCCGTCATCTCCGCCGGGAAGCCGGACGAGGGCTACAACCGCGCCTTCTGCCACCCGCGCGCGAACGTCGTCCGGAGACTGACGCGCCTCCTCGGCGGGGCGACCGGCAAGACGCTCGACGCCTTCGACGGCGAGCGCTGCGACCGGGCCGTGCCCGCCGACTGGACCGCCGTGCCGACGAGCGACGCGATATGGGCCACCGAGCGCGACGGCGACGTCCTGCTCGTGACGACGGGCGACGGCGTCTTTCACCGGGAGGGCTCGTGAACCCGACCGAGCGGCCTGCGGTCCGCTGCCGCGGGCTCGTGAAGCGCTACCCGGGTGGCGTGACGGCGGTCGACGGACTGGATCTCGAGGTACGCGCGGGCGAGTGCTTCGGTTTGCTCGGCCCGAACGGGGCCGGCAAGACGACGACCGTCGAGATCCTCGAGGGCCTGCTCGACGCCACCGCGGGGGACGTCGAGGTGCTCGGCGAGCGCTGGACGGCGGGCGAGCGCGCGCTGCGCGAGCGGATCGGCGTCTCGCTCCAGCAGACGCAGCTCCCCGACCGCCTCACGGTGCGCGAGCTCCTGGTCATGTTCCGGTCCTTCTTCGCGAAGGGGCGCGACCCCGAGGACCTGCTGCGGGTCGTCGCGCTCGAGGAGAAGAGGAACGCCTGGTACGAGAAGCTCTCGGGCGGTCAGAAGCAGCGCCTCGCGGTGGCGTGCGCGCTCGTGGGCGACCCAGAGCTGCTCTTCCTCGACGAGCCGACGACGGGCCTCGACCCGCAGTCGCGCCTGCAGCTCTGGGACATCGTCGAGAGCTTCAAGCGGGACGGCCGCACCGTCGTCTTGACGACCCACTACATGGACGAGGCGGAGCGGCTCTGCGACCGCGTCGGCATCGTCGACCACGGCAAGGCCATCGCGCTCGGGACCCCGCGCGACCTCATCGCCTCGCTCGGCGCCCCCGAGGTCATCGAGCTCACGATCGCGCGGACGGGCGACGCGACGCTCGACGAGGACGCCGTGCGCGCCCTCCCCGGGGTACGGGGTCTGCGGAGGGTCGGGGGCGGGCTCGCGTTGTCGGTCGGTCCGCTCCACGTCGCGCTCCCCGCCCTCGTCCTCCACCTGCGGGAGGCCCGCCTCGACCTCGAGCGCCTCGCCACGCGCCACGCCACCCTCGAAGACGTCTTCGTCGCGCTGACCGGCCGAGGCCTCCGTGACTGAGCGGTCGGCGCTCTACGAGCTCACGATGGCGCGGCTCCGGATGTTCATCCGAGAGCCGGGCGCCGTCTTCTGGACGTTCGGCTTTCCCCTCGTGCTCACGGTGGCGCTCGGGATCGCGTTCCGGAATCGACCGCCGGCCCCGGCGCGCGTGGACGTCGTCGCAACGGCCGGCTCGCCCGGCGCCGCGACGCTCTCGGGCGCGCTCTCGTCCCCCCTCGTCCGCGCCGCCTTCGTCGATCCCGACACCGCCGCGCGCGATCTCCGCACGGCCAGGGTCGTCCTCGTGGTCTTGCCCGGCCCGCCACGGACGTACCGCTACGACGACACCCGCCCCGAAGGCCGCGCCGCCCGCCTGCTGGTCGACGACCTCCTTCAACGCGCGGAGGGCCGGGTCGACGCGACGTCCGCGACGGACGAACGGGTGACCACCCTCGGCGCTCGCTACATCGACTTTCTCATCCCGGGCCTCGTCGGCCTCAACCTGATGTCGAGCAGCATGTGGGGCATTGGCTACGCGATCGTCGACATGCGCACGAAAAAGCTCGTCAAGCGCATGCTCGCGACCCCGATGAAGAAGAGCGACTTTCTCCTCGCGTTCGTCGCGATGCGCGCGCTCTTCCTTCTCGTCGAGGTCCCGGTCCTCTTCGGCTTCGGCCGGCTCGCGTTCGGCGTGCGCGTCTTCGGGTCGCCCTTGCTCGTCATGGCGCTCTCGCTCCTGGGCGCGTTCTCCTTCGCCGGGCTCGGACTCCTCGTCGCGTCGCGCGCGCAAAATACGCAGACCGTCGGCGGCCTGATGAACCTCGTCATGATGCCGATGTTCATCGCGTCGGGCGTCTTCTTCTCCACGGCGAACTTCCCGGACGCGATGCAGCCGTACCTGCGCGCGCTTCCCCTCACCGCGTTGAACGACGCGCTACGCGTCGTCGCCAACGAGGGGGGAACGATCGTCGACGTGGTCCGTCCGGTCGCGATCCTCGCGGCCTGGGGCGTGATCTCGTACGCGGGGGCGCTGAAGCTCTTCCGGTGGCAATGACGCACGAGCCCGAGACTGGCGGGAGCCTCGCGCCCTCGCACGGTGCTCCGCCTTCTTTTTGCCTCCGGAAGCGAATTGCCGCGCGGCTAAAACAGAGTGACAAGTCTCATTCGCGCAGGGACCATGCATCCGCGACGGGACGTAAAGTCACGAAGGAGTCGCTCGATGGCAAGCCTGCTCAGTAAGGAACGAACCATCGCCGGGCCGGGCTTCAACCGGTGGTTGATACCGCCGTGCGCGCTCGCCACGCACCTCTGCATCGGACAAGCCTATGCCCTGAGCGTCTTCAACCTGCCGCTGACGAGGGAGCTCGGCATCACCAAGTCCTTGCCGGACGACTGGAAGCTGACGGACCTCGGCTGGATCTTCACGATCGGCATCTTCGTCCTCGGCGCGTCCGCGGCGCTCTTCGGCAAGTGGGTCCAGTCCGAAGGCCCGCGCAAGAGCGGGTTCGTGGCCGCCGTCTGCTGGGGGGTCGGGTTCTTGATCGGCGCGCTCGGCATCCAGCTCCACCAGCTCTGGCTCGTGTACCTGGGCTACGGCGTCATCGGCGGTTGCGGCCTCGGCATCGGATACATCACGCCCGTATCGACGCTCATCTCCTGGTTTCCCGATCGCCGCGGCATGGCGACGGGGATGGCCATCATGGGCTTCGGCGGGGGCGCGCTGGTCGCTTCACCTCTCTCCGACATCCTGATGCACCACTTCGCGTCGCCCACGTCGACAGGGGTGGCGAGCACCTGGACGACGCTCGGCGTGATCTACCTCGTGATGATGCTCGCGGGTGCCTTCGGCTATCGGGTGCCCGCGCCCGGATGGAAGCCCGAAGGTTGGACGCCGTCGAACGAGAAGGCCCGAACGCTCGTCACGACGAACAACGTCACGCCGGCGTCGGCCATGCGGACGCCGCAATTCTGGCTCTTGTGGGTCGTGCTTTGCTTGAACGTGACGGCGGGCATCGGCGTCCTCGGTCAGGCATCCGCGATGATCCAGGAGGTCTTCAAGGGAACGATCACGCCGAGCGCGGCGGCGGGGTTCGTCGGCCTCCTCAGCCTGTTCAACATGGCGGGCCGCTTCTTGTGGGCGTCGCTCTCGGACAAGATCGGCCGAAAGGCCACGTATGCATGCTTCTTCACGCTGGGCCCCGCGCTCTATGCGCTCGTCCCGCTCGGGGGCAAACTCGGCAGCGTCCCGCTCTTCGTCGGCTGCTTCTGCGTCATCTTGACGATGTACGGCGGGGGCTTCTCGACCATTCCCGCGTATCTGGCCGACGTGTTCGGGGCCAAGTACGTGAGCGCGGTCCACGGCCGAATCCTCACGGCGTGGTCTGCCGCGGGCGTGTTCGGGCCGCTCCTCGTCAATTACATCCGGCAGTTCCAGATCGAGGCCGGGGTGCCGAAGTACCAGGCGTACAACGTGACGATGTACATCATGGCGGGGCTCCTCGTCGTCGCGTTCTTCGCGAACCTCGCGGTGCGTCCCGTCGGCGATCGCTTCGCCGAGCGCACGGAGCCCCAGGCGCAGGCAGGCAACCCGAGGCCGGCCCTCGCGCAACGCTGACCCTTCCGGCCGAGATACGCGAGAACGAAAGGCGAGGTCTCCATGGCCAACGAAGTCCACTCCTCTGCATCGAACGCGTCGAACTCCGTCATTCTGGTGGTCGCATGGCTCGGCGTGGGCCTACCCCTGGCCTGGGGCGTCGCGCTGACGGTCACCAAGGCCCTCGCGCTGTTTCGCTGATCTTGGCGGGCGCTCGCGTTTGCGCCGGCGCCGGAAGAGGGTATGAGCTCGTATGGCGCGGCGGGGCGGGCGCCGCCAGCCATGCACGAGAACGACGGCCACGGACATCGGGCGCTTCGCGTGTTGCCGCGGGTCGCGGCCTCGCCGGGCGGCGCGGCCGAGGCGACGGGCGCGATCGATCCGGTCTGCGGAATGACCGTCGGCCGCAGCGGAGGGCCGAGCGTGGAGCACGCGGGGGTCCCCTACTTCTTCTGCTGCGACGGCTGTCGCGACGCCTTCACCAAGGAACCCGACCGGTACCTCGGCAAGGCCACCGGCGCGGGCGCGCGGCAGGGTCACCGCGCCCACCCCGCCCCACGCCCGTCCGCCGCCCCGGACCGCGCGAGCGTCGGCGGCACGTGGACGTGCCCGATGCACCCGCAGGTCGTCTCCGAGCGCGCGGGAGCGTGTCCCATCTGCGGCATGGCGCTCGAGCCTCGCGGCGCGTCGGCCGCCGCGCAAGACGACGGCGGCGAGCTGCAAAACATGTCTCGCCGGCTCGTCCTCGCGGCCGCGCTCACGGTGCCGCTCCTCGTCTCGGCCATGGGCAACATGATCCCGGGCGACCCCGTCGCGGTCCTCCTCCCCGGGCGCGCGCGCGGCGTCATCGAGCTCGTGCTCGCGCTCCCGGTCTGCACGTGGGCGGCGTGGCCGTTCTTCGAGCGCGCGGTCGCGTCGGTGCGCCACCGCAGCCTCAACATGTACACGCTCATCGGGCTCGGCGTCGGCGTCGCGTTCGTCTACAGCCTCGTCGCCGTCCTCGCCCCGGGCGCCTTCCCCGCGTCGTTCCATGACGCATCCGGCGCGGTCGCCCTCTACTTCGAGGCCTCCGCCGCAATCACGACGCTCGTGCTCGTCGGGGAGGTGCTCCAGCTCCGCGCGCGCGCGCGGACGGGCGACGCCATCCGCTCGTTGCTCGCGCTCGCGCCCAAGACGGCGCGGCGCGTCCGGGGTTCCACGGAAGAAGACGTGCCGCTCGACCAGCTGGCCGTCGGTGACACGCTCCGCGTCCGGCCGGGCGAGCGCGTTCCGGTGGACGGCGTGGTCGTCGACGGTCACAGCCACGTCGACGAGTCGATGGTGACCGGGGAGCCGACGCCGGTCGCGAAGACCGAAGGAGACCGGGCCATCGGCGGCACCGTCAACGGATCGGGGGCGCTCCTGATTCGCGCCGACAAAGTGGGGGCCGACACGCTCCTCTCGCGCATCGTCGACGCGGTCGCGGAGGCCCAGCGGAGCCGCGCCCCCATCCAGAGCCTCGCCGACGCCGTCTCCGGCGTCTTCGTGCCGGCGGTGCTGCTCGCCTCGGTCGTGACGTTCGCCGTCTGGGCCGCGGTCGGGCCCGAGCCGCGGATGGGTCATGCGCTCGTCAACGCGGTGGCTGTCCTCATCATCGCGTGCCCGTGCGCGCTCGGCCTCGCGACCCCGATGGCCATCATGGTGGCCACGGGACGCGCGGCGACGCTCGGGGTCCTCTTTCGCGACGCGGAGGCGCTGGAGACGCTCGGCGGCGTCGATACGCTCGCCATCGACAAGACGGGGACGGTCACCGAAGGCAAGCCCACGGTCGTGCGCGTCGTCGTCGCGGAGGCGAACGACGGCGCAACCGTCGGCGAGGTGGAGCTCCTCCGTCTTACCGCGAGCCTCGAGCGCCAGAGCGAGCACCCGCTCGGCGCCGCGATCGTGCGCGCCGCGAGCGAGCGCGGGATCGCGCTCGACGAGGCAAGCGCGTTCGCGTCGGTCGCGGGAAAGGGAGTCTCGGGCACGGTGGGCTCCCGCGATGTGCGGATCGGAAACCGGGCCTACATGCCCGACGCCGGGGCCAACGCGGTGTGGTCGGACGCCGCGGTCGCGTCGATGACGCAAGCGGCGCAGACGCCCGTGTTCGTGGCGATCGACGGCAAGCCGGCCGGGCTGCTCGGCGTCGCGGATCCCGTGAAGCCCGGGGCGAGGGAAGCGCTCGCGGCGCTGCGCGCGGAGGGGCTCCGGATCGTGATGCTCACCGGTGACCGCCAGGAGACCGCGGCGGCCTTGGCTCGCGAGCTCCCCATCGACGAGGTGCGCGCGCAGCTCCTGCCGCAGGACAAGGCCGACGCCGTCGCGCGTCTCCAGGCGAACGGCCGCAGGGTGGCCATGGCCGGCGATGGGATCAACGACGCGCCGGCGCTCGCCCGCGCGAGGGTGGGGATCGCCATGGGGACCGGGAGCGACATCGCCATCGAGAGCGCGGGGGTCACGCTCATCAAAGGCGACCTGGCGGGCGTGGCGCGCGCGAGGGCGCTCTCGCGCGCGACGATGACGAACATCCGGCAAAACCTCGCGCTCGCGTTCGTCTACAACCTCGCGGGCGTGCCCATCGCGGCGGGCGTCCTCTATCCCTTCTTCGGGCTCCTTCTCAGCCCAGTCGTCGCGGCCGCGGCGATGAGCCTGAGCTCCGTCTCGGTCATCGCGAACGCCTTGCGCCTCCGGCACAAGGCCCTGTAAGGCTCAGACGCGCGTGCGATCGAACACCCGCGCCAGCTCCTGGACGCGGCCGGGAATTCGAGCGAAGGACACCGCGCGGCTCCGCGCGACCGTAGCGTAGCCCCGCGCGACACGCGCCCACGCGATGACCCGCGGGCGCGCCGCCACCCAGCCTCGCTCGGCGCGAGCGCGAAGGTTGGCCGATGTCTTCGCGACGAAGGCGAGCGTCAGGTGCAGAGAGATGGCGGCCCACGCAAGAGCCACCACGGCTCGAGGGCGCATCGCGACGCGGGCCCTCACGATCCAACCGCGGGTGTAACGCCACGAGGCCCGCGCCTGGGCGAGGCACGCGCGGAGCGGACGCCTGCTCGGCAAGGGATCCCGCGAGGCGGCTCGCTGCACGGTCGGAGTCAGCGTTCGAAGCTCGGTCAGAAGGGCGAAGGAGAGTTGCGACGTGCCCACGATGTCGGCCTCATGCAGGGCGTCGAAGGAAGCGAGGGCCTCCGGCGTGAGAGCGGAGACACGCACGGTGTCGTCGGCGTCGATGTCGCGATCGAGTGGGAGCAACGAAGAATGCATGCACGGCGGACGAGCAACGGCCGTGCCCCTCCGTCGCTCGAAACGGGCGCGGGCGCATCGCTCGAGGAAATCCCGGAAGATGGCGCAGACGCGCCCGGCAAAAGCGCGTCGCAAATGGCGACATGCGGTAAAGCCTGTTGTCGCCAAAATGCAGCTCCCGATGCCCCCAGAGCGCCCGTACGTTCGGCGTGCTCGCGCCGTTCGCCCGCTCGAAATCGCGATCGTCGCGATCGCGTCCGCGACCCTCGCGTGTGGGTGCGCGCGCACAGCGCCGCCGCAAGCCTCCGCTCCCGTGGCGACGCCTGCGACCACGACCCCCGCAGCGCCGTCCCCCGCGCCCCCGCGCGCCGCCCCGTCGAGCGGCGACCTGCCGGACGCTCCCCCACCGCTCATCCAGAACGTCACCGGGCGCGCCACGCGAAGCCTCGACGGCGCCTGGCACGCCATCGTCGATCCATACGACAACGGCTACTACGACTACCGACTCCAGCCGCACACGACCGACGGCTACTTCGCCAACCGCAAGCCCGCGTCGAAGAGCGACCGCGTCGAGTACGACTTCGACCGATCCGACGTCCTCACCGTGCCCGGCGATTGGAACTCCCAGCGCAAGGAGCTCTTCCTTTACGAAGGCACCGTCTGGTACGAGCGCGCCTTCGATGCCGCTCCGGAAGTGGGCCGCCGCCTCTTCGTGTACTTCGGCGCGGCGAACTACGACGCGCGGGTCTACGTGAACGGCCGGCCGCTGGGGCGACACGTGGGCGGCTTCACGCCGTTCAACTTCGAGATCTCGAGCGGCGTCCGCGCGAGCGGGAACTTCATCGTCGTCCAGGTCGACAACCGGCGCCGGCGGGACGGCGTCCCCACCGTCAACACCGACTGGTGGAACTACGGCGGCCTCACGCGCGACGTCTTCCTCGTCGACGTGCCCCAGACCTTCATTCGCGACTACGCCGTCGGCGTCGCGGAGGACGGCGCGAGCGCGGGCCGCGGGCGCCGCATCTCGGGCTGGGTGAAGCTCGACGGGCCACGCCTGTCGCAAGACGTCACCGTCCGCATCGCCGAAGCGGGCGTCGCGATCACCGCGCGGACCGACGCCCACGGCGTCGCGCGCTTCGACGTCCCGGCCGACGTCGCCCTCTGGTCTCCCGAGGCGCCCAAGCTCTACGCCGTCGACATCGAGGCGCGGACCGACCGGATCCAGGACCGCATCGGGTTCCGGACCGTGGCGACCCGAGGCACCGACATCCTCGTCGACGGGACCCCCGTCTTTCTGCGCGGCATCAGCATCCACGAGCAGGCGCCCATGCGCGAGGGCCGCGCGTACGGCGCGAGCGACGCGCGCACGCTGCTCGGATGGGCGCGCGAGCTCGGCGCGAACTTCGTGCGCCTCGCGCACTACCCGCACGACGAGAACATGCTCCGCACGGCCGACGAGATGGGGCTCCTCGTGTGGGCCGAGATCCCCGTGTACTGGACGATCGACTGGGAGAACCCGAGCACGCTCGAGAACGCGCGACGGCAGCTCGGCGAAATGATCGCGCGCGATCGCAACCGGGCCAGCGCCGTCATCTGGTCGGTCGGCAACGAGACGCCCGAGGGCGCGGCGCGGCTCGCGTTCATGAAGGACCTCGTCGGCACGGCGCGGGCGCTCGACCCGAGCCGCCTCGTCGCCGCGGCGCTCGAGCGAAGCGAGCCACGGCCGGGCACCCAGCGGATCGACGACCCTCTCGGCGCCGCGCTCGACGTCCTCGGGTGCAACGAGTACCTCGGCTGGTACGACGGCCTGCCCGACGAGGCGGACCGCATCTCCTGGGAGAGCGCGTACGACAAGCCGCTCGTCATGAGCGAGTTCGGCGCGGGCGCGCTCCAAGGCCTCCACGGCGACGCGCTCACCCGATGGTCCGAGGAGTACCAGGCGAGCGTCTACGAGCATCAGCTCCGGATGCTCTCCGCCGTCCCGTTCTTGCGCGGCATGAGCCCGTGGATCCTCGCCGACTTCCGATCGCCCCGGCGCCCCCTCCCGGGCATCCAGGACTTCTGGAACCGAAAGGGCCTCGTCTCCGATCGCGGAATCAAGAAAGAGGCCTTCTTCGTCCTGCAGCGCGAGTACGAGCGCATCGCGCGCGAAGGCCGCCCGCCCGCGACCCCCATGGGAGACGCCGCGCCGTAGTCTCCGTCAGAACCAGGCGCTGAGCGTGAGGTTCAAGCTCCGGTCGACGAGGCTCGCGTCGCCGCTCTCGACGCGCGTCCAGAGCGCGAACTCGCCGAGGAGCGTCACGTGTTCGTTGAGCGCGTAGCCGATGCCCGGCACGACCAGCCACTCGAGGATCGACACGTCCTCGTAGTTGCCCAGGCTGAAGTTGCAGCGCGCGGTGAGCTTGCCCTCCGTGAACTCGGCGCCCGCGAGCGCGTAATCCACGTGCGCGGACGCCCGGCCCGGCACCGCCGGCTCGGTCGCCGTCGCGGGCTCCGCCTCGAACGGAAAGTCCGTCACGCTCCGGCCCTCTTGCCGAATCAGCTCGCCCCACCCGCTGAAGCCGCCCACCGTGAGTTTCGCGTCGACGCCCAGGCGCACGACGTCCTCGGGGTCGCCGGGGATGTCGGCGAGGAAGTACTCGCCCGAGAGGGCCACGTCGAACTCCGAGCCCTCGCCGAGCTTCGCGAACGGCTCGGCCCGCGCGACCACCTCGTTCCTGCGCCGGGCGCCGGGCACCGAGACCGTGTCGCGTCCCGTGAGCGAGACGTTGGTGCGCCCGTCGAGCGGGAAGAACTGGAGCCAGTAGCGGACGCCGGCGTCGTGGCCGAGCGTGCCCTCGACCGACGCGCCGTACTCGGGCGCGAGCTTGAGGCCGTCGTAGCCGGCGATGTTGCCGTAAAACGAGTTGTCCCAGAAGAGGCCGAGGCGGCTGTAAAGCTTGCCCAGCTTGAAGACCGTCGTGTCGAGGTCGACGAAGCCGTAGCCCTGCTGGAGCCACACGGGGCCGTCGTAGTACGAGCGCAGGCGCGTATCGCGGAAGTGCGGCTCGAAGAAGAACCCGAGGACGTTCCAGTCGGCTTCGACGGTGATGCGCGTGTCGTAAAGCTCGAAGTCGTTCTTCACGCCCGCGACGCCGAAGGGCTGGTAGTACCAGAGGATCGCGCTGCCGCCGATCTTCAGCGCGGGCGTGGCCGACGGAGGCTCGGGCGCGGGCGCCGAGGACTTCGGGGGCGTGGCGTGGGAGACCGCGGGCGTCGCCGTGGACGCCACCGTCGACGATGGGGTGTTGGCCGGCGCCACGGTCACCGCGACGATGGCCGCCGCGGCGCTCGCGGGCTTCGCGGACGACGCCGGAGCCGGCTCGACCGACGCAGGCTTGGCCTCGGAGGGGGCCGCGACCGCCGTCTCGGGCGGCTCCGGCGCGGAAGAGGGCGCGTCGGCCGGGGGCGTCGCCGGGGGACTCTCTTCGACGACCGGTTCGGACGCGGACGGCTCGGACGCGGGCGCCGGCTTCGGCTTGCGCTTCTTCTTGCGCGCCCGGGAGGCCGCGGGCGTCGACGGCGAACCCGCGGCCGTGTCTTCGGCGAAGAGCACCGGCGAGGCCGCCCACGCCGCGTGCTCCGCCGCGATCGGCGCGGCGCAGAGCGCGGCGAGGACGAGGCGCGCCGCGACCATCGAAGGCAGGCGCGACGTCACCCGTTCTCGAAGATGCGCGGCCTTCCCGCCGCCGACCACCCCGCGCGCGCCGCCACCGCGGAGCGCACGGGACGCAGCACCGTGAACATCCATACGAGGGCAATGTACGTGGCCGAGAGCGCGTGCAAACCCACTTGTGACCCGAGCCGGAGCGCTCCCGCCTCCATGAACGGCGACGCGACGATGGCGACGACCACCGCGGAACGGCCCAACCCCGAGAAATTTCGGAGCGCGGCCACGGCGACGAGCGCCGGCGTGAAGCCCGCCAGTCCCTGCTCCACCTGCCACGAGGGCGCCCCCGCCAAGTACCCGATGCCCACCGAAGCCACCGACGCGCCGATCATCGCGGGGCCCAGGCGAAAGTCGACGATGGACACGGCCGCCGCCAGCGCGATCCCCAGCACGTCGTTCGGCAAGAAGAAGATCTGCCCGATGCCTCGGAGGCCGCCCGAGAGGACGATGACCCACGGGGAGCTCGCCGCGGGAGGCACCGTCGGCAGCGCCGCGGCCGTCGCCCACGGGAACGCGCCGAGGGAGCACCAGAGCAGCCAGAACGAGGGCACGTACGGCCCGACGAGGAGCGGCACGTCCCACGTCGCGAGGACCCGCTGCATCACGATCGCCGCGGCCGCCGCGAGCGGTCCGCCGAGCAGGACGGCGACGCCGAGCGCGGGCCCCATCGCGTAGAACGTTCCGCACGCGAGCCCGAGGAACCAGCCATTGAGCTCGATCAACCCCGTCGCCAGGAACGACGACGACGCGCCCACCCGCTCCGCCGTGATGCGGGCCAGGATGCTCGTCAGAAGCGCCGCCGCGGCCAGCTGCGGCCGCACCACGGCCAACGCGGCGACGGTCGCGAGGCCGACGAGGGGGCTCTCGACGAAGAAGGTCTGCGCGATGGCGGAGAGGTGCCGCGACGCGAGCGCCCGCGCGCGCCCGAGACGTTCATCCACGCGCGACCATCTCCGTCCATTGCCCGTTCGTCAGCGCGTGGCCGCCCCATTTCATCGACACCGGCAGCTCCGCGCGGATGGCGATGTGCCCGCCGTGGCCCCCGCGGATGCTCGGCTCGAGCCAGATCCCGTCGGTCGGGTCGTAGATACGCGCTTCATGCTCGCCGAGGCGCACGACGCAGACTTCGTGATAGACGACCTGCGATCCGATCCAGTTGAACGCGCCCGGGAGCGCGGCCCACTTGTGCCGCCAATGACGCGTGCTCTCCTCGGCGTAGCTTCGCAGCACCTGTCCGGGGTAGGCCTCGACGCCCTTCGCGCGGAAGACCTCGAGCGCGAACGCCATGAAGACGCCGCAGTCGATCGTCGGCGTGCGGACGGCCTCGCACCAGCCGATGGGCCACCGCGTCGGCCCCCACGTCCAGCGCTTGGTGATCCACCGCGGCGCCGCGAACGCCAGCCCATCGGTCGACGCGAAATCGTGGGACCGGCCCATCGCGACGAGCCATGCCCGCGCGCGCTCGCAGCATGGCCCGTGGTGGGCAAGCTTCGAACCGGAGGCCCGCACCCACTCGGCGCGGTCCACGATGCCCGCAGCCTTAGACGTATCCGCCCCGACCGAACGCATAGCTCATGCTCCTTTCGTACGCACCGGCGTCGCAAATCACGAGACAGTCTCCCACTTCGAGCGTGTCGGGGAGGTCGACCCCCGTCGACAGCACGTCGTCCTCCATGCAGATGCGGCCGAGCAGGCGCACCTTCCCTCGGCCGACCGGCACCGCGCGGTCCCCGGTGACGCGGAAGATCCGGTGCGGGTACGCGGCAGCCAGCGGCAGCTCCGCGATGCACGCGTCGACCACGACTTCTTCGAGGGCTCCGTCGCGGCGCCGCGCGTCGAGCACGCGCGTCACCACGGCCATCGTCGACTGCGTGAGCGCGCGGCCCGGCTCGACCCACACCTCGCCGAGCTCCGGCAAGCTCTCGCTCGCGAACCGCGCGACGTCGGCGAAGGGGATGCGCGCGAAGTCGTCGGGGTGATACCCGCCGCCGAGGTCGAGCGCGCGCACGCGCTTGCCCGTCGACGCTTCGATCATCGCCGCCCAGACCACGGCCGACTCCACGACGTCGCGCCAGTGACCGAGCCCGACGAGGGTGCTCGCCATGTGCACGTGCACGCCGAACGAACGCCCCGCCGGGAGCCGCGAGACGACCCCGCAGAGCCGCTCGAACATGGCCGGCTCGTCGACCGGGACGCCGAAGCGCGAGCCGAGGCCCGGCACGCGCAGCCGCACGCCCCACAACGCGTCCGACCGGCGCGACGCCGTGAGCCTCTCGAGCTCCTCGATCGAGTCGCAGAAGACGGCGCGGAGTCCGTCGACCGCCGGCTCGTCGGCCGGCCACCACTTGCCCGGGCCGTTGAGCACGATCTCGTCGGGCGCCCAGCCCGTCTCGAGCGCGCGCTTGACTTCGAGCAAACTGATGCACTCTGCCAGCATCCCCGCCTTCCGCGCGAGCGCGAGGTACTCCGGGTCGGGGCTCGTCTTCAGGCTGTACGCGTAGCGGACGGACGCGCCGTCGGAGGTCGCGGGACCGCGGAGCTGGCTGAAGGCCTCCTCGGCGGTGCGGGGGAGGAACAAGCGCTGCGGGGTCTGCGTGACGTCCACCGCGGCCGCGAGGTCGGTCGCCATCGACGGCGTGAGGGAAGGCGGCGTCGCGGCGGCCACCCGCGATGCGCCCTTCGGGATGATCGCAGAGAGGACGGCCCCGTACTTGCCATACCCGCCGAGCTCTCCGTGCTCGGGCTCCGTCGGCACAGGCAGCGGCAGCTCGGCGCGGACGGGCACCTCGAGGACGACGCGCGTGAACTCGGGGTGGCTCGAGAGAGCGCGCGCGCCTTCGGGGAGGCCGAGCTTCTTGCGAACGAGCGCGCCCGGCAGGTTCCGCCCGGAGAGCGCCGCGCCGTAGACCCACGCCGGGAAGCGCGGGTTCCACTCGAGAAACCAGAGCCGGCCGTCGACGTCTCGCAGAAGCTCGATCTCGGCGCCGCCCGTCCACGACAAGGAGCGGAGCGCGTCCTCGATCGGCCCGAGGAGATCCGCGGGGACCTCCCCTACCCTGCCCGCCCAGGTCTTGCCTTCGGGCGTCGTGATCCTCTTGCGCACGTAGACCGCGTCGGCCAGCCGGCCGTCGACGGCCGCCACGCAGATCGACTCTTCGTAGCCGCGCACGTGCGCCTGGATCGACAGTCGGTCGGTCTGCCACCGATCGCCGACGCGCGTCCGCGCCTTCTCGAGCTCCCGCCAGCTCGTCACCGCCACGGCGTCGTGGTGCGGGCCCTTGACCCAGACCCGCCACGAGTGCGTGCGGCAAAACTCGTAGACCTGCTCGTCGGGCGCCGACATATCCATCGACGGGGGCACCGCGAGCGGGAGCATGTCGACGATCGTGGCGCGCGGCTTGCGCGTCGGCGCGAGCGCGGCGGCCGTCGGCGAGAGGAGGCGCGCGTGCGGGCGGAGCTTGCGCGAGAGCCAGTCGACCTCGAGGTCGAGCGTGGGCAGCCAGAAGGCGCCCTGGTCGAGCTCGGCCTGGAGCTCGCTTGCGTAGAGGCCCTCCTCGATGAGATCCCAGGAAGGCTTCAGCCAGGTGCTGTTGAACACCTCGTGGTGAAGCCCCGAGCTGCCTGCCCAGTAATCGACGCCGACGAGCCTCGCGGACGGAAACGCCGAGCGAAGAGAACGTGCAACACCGAGTCCAGCCGACGGGCTTGGGCCAGAGTACAGGCCCGAAACGAAGATCGTTTCCTTCATGTCCTGAGGGTTTCCAGTACCCTCACCGCGCAGCGATCAGGCGTGATCGACGGCGCGCTCGGCGCGTATCCGCCCGTCGCGGATTCTTCCAGTCGCTAATTGTCGAGCGTCGCGACGATCGTGGTCGCACCCGCCGTGACGGTCACGGTGTTCGTCGTCCCGTCGTAGGTGCCGCCCGTCACGGTGGAGACGCCCGCGGTGCGGAACGACGGCAGCTGAAGGAGGATCGCGCCTCCCGGCCACGTGCCCGAGAGCGTGAAGGTGACGACGCGCGTGGCGCCGGGCTTCGTCGTCGCGATCGAGACGCCATAGGTGGCGCGGGTGCACGTCGTGCCATTCGTGCTCGCGTAGTTCGATGTCAAGTTGGACGCGGAGACCGTTTGCCCCGCGGCGATCCAAGCATCGGGGATGCCACGTCCCACGTAGACGGGCCGCGTATACGTGAACGTCGTCCCGCTGGGCGTCTCCGCGAGGCCCTCGGCCACGATCGATTCGAGGAGCGCGAGCGTCTGCCCGGCCTGCGGCCACGAGTACGGGATCGCGCCGAACTCCGGCGGCGCGTGGTTGCCCGCCCAAGGGTCGGCCGGATCCGGCGGCGTCGACATGGCTTCCCACCACGCGTTCGGACCGCCCATCGTCATCGCGATCTGCCACGCGTAGCTCGTAATCGGTAGATCGCGGAACATCGTCCCGAAGAGCGCGCCGTGCGCGTATCCGGTGTTGTTCGCCGTGCTGTACGAGGTCGCGTTGTAGCCGCCCATCGTCGGGTACGGCAGGTGGCCGTTGAGCCGCCCGAAGCCGAACGTGTAGAGCCCATCGACCTGCGTCGCGCTGCCGACGATCCCCGTCGGGTTGCCGCCCATCAAGAAGGTGTCCCACGCGTCCTGCCCGTAGAAGTTCGCCGACGCCCAGTTCGCGTCCGACGGCGTGTTGCACCGGTCGGCGGTGCTCGGGATGTTCACCTCGCACGGCAGGAACGCGAAGTTGTTCGCCGTCTGGTTGGCTTGCAGGCCCGTGTTGGTCGCGTTCATGAGCGACGTCAGCGTCGTGTCCGCGAACGTGGCCTCGGCCGTGTTGCCGATCCTGGTCGCGATGTAGCGGTACGCGGCCAGGCCGATGAAGGCCGAATAGTCGTCGAAGAGCCATTTGCCCATCGAGTCGTTGTCGTTCGACGTGTTGAGATACCCCTGCGCGGCGAGCTGGCCGGGGATCTCGTGCATCTCGGTGAAGAGGCTCGGCCCCCACATGCTCGCGCCGCCCGAGTCGTCGTGGAAGTACTGGGAGACGAGCGCCGTGTCCCCCGTCCGGGCGAGGTAGATCGCCCAGGGCCACGGGGTCTTCCACACGCCGTCCCAATACCAGTTCGCTCCGAACTCGGGGAACGTCGTCGCCTCGGAGACGCGCGCGGTGAGAAGGAGGTTCAACCCGTCCTGGAAGTCGCCGAGCGTGAAGCGGTTCGCGAGGATGCCCGGCACGTCGTGGTTGAGGAGCTCGTCGTAGTTGTTGGCGGCGCTGAACTGCGCTTTGCCGCTCTCGAAGATGTGCGTGTAGATGAACGCCGCCTTGTAGGCGTTGTTCATCGCCGTCCCCGGGTTCGCGAGGCTCCCCGTGTTCGGCAGCGCGACGTCCGGCAAGGACAGCACGGGGATGACGCTCAACCGGTTTTGCCAGTACGTCTCCATCTGCGTGAACGCCGCGTCGTACGCGGGCGCGGCTCCCGTCAACGCCGCGCCCGTCGGCAAAGCCTTGCCCGCGCCGAAGCTGTCGACCGCCACCATGTAGTCGTGATTGACGGTCTGCCCGGCGGGGACGGCGTTCGCCACCGTCGTGATGGCCGTGAGGCCGGCCGACGGCGCCGGGTCGACCGTCGCGGCGGCGGTGCCGTTGTTCGTGATCGCGACGCGGCTGTACACGACTTCGATCGGCGAGCCGGCGATGGTCACGCTCAGCGCGAAGTTCGTGATCGAGACCGCCGTCGATCCGTTCGTGAACGACGTCGTCAGCGCGGGCAAGTAGCCCGACGCCATCGTCCAGTTGACGCTCCCGGCCGCGTGGGCGCCGCCGGCGCTGTAGACGCCGAAGTCGAACATCGTGCCGCAGTAGCTCGTGCCTTCCTGCGTGTACGTCCCGTTGACGCCCCGCGCGAAGAAGCCCCCGCTCAGGTACGCGAACGGCGCGTAGAGGTTGCCCTCCCAGCCGATGACGCTCTGGTTTTTCGCGACGCCGCCGGCGTCGGTCGTCGGGGCGAGCGGGTCGGGCGGATAGACGAAGTTCGTCCCCCAGTCGCCCGGGAGCGTCCCGCCGCACGCGCTGCCCGCGGTCGTCGCGGTCTTCGTCGGCTGGGCTGGAGCGGCGACCACCGTCGACGACCCGGGTCCGGCCGCTCCGACGATCCCACCCGGCGAGCAGGTCCCGCCGTTGCCGCCCCCGCCGTCGCTGATGCCGCCGCTTCCCGAGCTGCTGCTCCCCGACGAGCTGGCGCCGCCCGACCCTCCCGTGCTCGAACCGCCGCTGCTGGACGCGCCGCTGCTCGAGCTCGCGGGGCCGCCGCTGCTCGAGCTCGTCGTCCCGCCGCTCCCGCTCCCACTCGAGCTCCCGGACCCCGCGTCGCCGGGCTTCCCGGAGCTCCCGCCGCTCGAGCTGGTGGAGCCGCCGCTGCTCCCGTTCCCGCCGGAGCTGCCGTTGCTGCCGCCCACCGACCCGTCGGGCTCCGTCATGCCGGTTTCCCCTCCCGGCGGCGAGCTCCCGCAGCCTTGCGCCGTGACGCTCAGGCCCGCGGTGACGGACGCCGCCCAAAGCAGCGCGACGTTCGCTCTCGATACAATTGTTGCCTTGGACTGCATGGACGACGCTCGCATGGGTCGCCCAAAGTGTCGGGAAGCCGCTCCAAACGGGTCAGGAAACTATCGGGCCCGCTCAACGATTCGTAGCGCCGCCTCAATAAATGGAGGGGACGTACAAATCCTTCGGGATGGGGTAGCGCGTGTAATCGGGATTGTGCACCCGCTCCGGCAGGACGACCGGCGGGTGCCGGACCTCGCCGTACGCGATCCGCGACAGCAGATGGTGGATGCAGTTCAAGCGCGCCTTCTTCTTGTCGTCGCCTTCGACGATCCACCATCGCGCCTCCGGGATGTGCGTGCGCTCGAGCATCGCCTCCTTCGCCTTCGTGTACTGCTCCCAGCGCCGGCGGGACTCGAGGTCCATGGGGCTCAGCTTCCACTGCTTGAGCGGATCGACGATGCGCGTGGTGAACCGCGCGTTTTGCTCGTCGTCGCTGATCGAAAACCAGTATTTGACGAGGACGATGCCCGAGCGCACGAGCATCTTCTCGAATTCGGGCACGGTGCGGAAGAACTCCTCCACTTCTTCTTCCGTGGAGAACCCCATGACGCGCTCGACGCCCGCGCGGTTGTACCAGCTCCGGTCGAAGAGGACGATTTCGCCGCCCGACGGGAGGTGCGGGACGTACCGCTGGAAGTACCACTGCGACTTCTCGCGCTCGTTCGGGGCCGGGAGCGCCACGACGCGGCAGGTCCGCGGGTTGAGCTGCTGGGTGATGCGCTTGATCGCGCCGCCCTTCCCCGCCGAGTCGCGGCCCTCGAAGATCACGAGGACCTTCAGCTTTCGATCGACGACCCAATCCTGGAGCTTCACGAGCTCACCCTGAAGGCGCAGCAGCTCCCGGAAGTACGACGCGCGCTCCGTCGCCGACGTCGAGTTACCGAGCTCCTTCAAGAGGTCTTCGAGCGGCTCGTCGTCGAGCGCGGCCTCGAGCTCCTCGTCCACGTGCTCGATCAACGGGTTCACGCGCGCGTGGCTTCGCGCGGGTCGGGCCTTGCGCGGATGGTCGTCGCTCATCGTCTCTCCTCCGCCCGAGGAAGAAACCCACGAGGCTTCTCCCGTCAAGCGGCGGATGGGACCTCGGCGCCGCGGACGCGCGCCGGAGAGGGAGCTCGCGGAGGTTCGGCGACGTCTCGGTGACGAGCCCGTGGCGCAGCTGCGGCGCGCTCCCGGGGGCGGCGCCGCGGCGCTCAGCGATAGACGAAGCGTGGTCGCACGAGCACGTGGGCCAGCGCGACGAGGATCATCCCGCCGATGACCGACCACAGGATCGGGAACGGGTGCCCGGCCACGGCGATCACGAAGAGGACGGGCAGGTGCGCGAGCCGGGCGAGCCAGGTGCCGACGAAGGCGCCGAGGAAGCCCAGGAGAACGGAGATGATGAACCCGCCTCCGGTCCCTCCGGCGATGGCGCGCGCCACGGCGCCGCAGATCCCTGCGATTACCAAGTAGATGACGAATTCAAGAAGAGTCATGGCCTTTCTCCTTTGTCGTGCTCAAAGCACGAGGTCCGCGTGCAAGCCCAGCGCGATCCATTGCGGCGCGTACGGCTGGGCGTCGATGCTCGCGTACTCGGCCTGCGCGCCGAAGCCGAAGTGCGGGACGATGTGGAGATCGAGCGTGAAGCCGGCGTCGAACGCCAGGCCGCCCGACTGCGCCACGGTGGGATCTCCCGTGTCGCGCCAGCCGTACCCGAGGTGCCCGTAGAAGCCGGGCACGACGACTCGGCCGAAAGCGACGCGGATGCCGCCGAAGAATCGGTGCATGTTCCAGTCGTAGGCGGCGCCCGTGTCGTCGGTCGCGAAGAGGTGGTCGAAGGCGTACCCGCCCTCGGGCGTCACCCTCAGCGCCCGCACGTGGATCTGGTCGCCGATGCGGAGCTTGAAGCCGCTGCCGCCCGACAGGTTGTTGCCGCTGAGAAACCGCGGCGTGCTCGTCGGGATGGCGCCTTCGG
Source organism: Polyangiaceae bacterium (assembly GCA_036500865.1). Taxonomy (GTDB): domain Bacteria; phylum Myxococcota_A; class Polyangia; order Polyangiales; family Polyangiaceae; genus Palsa-1150. The sequence goes on along the minus strand of DASYBG010000010.1, from coordinate 105,177 downwards.
CGTCGAATCCCAAGGCGAGGGCGCTCCTGGCCTCCACGGGCTCGCGGTCGTGCTCGTAGACGACGTACTCCGCCGCCCTCGCCTTGGTCGATGTCAGCAGGGCAATCGCCGACGCCGAGGCAGCCGCCAAAAGGAGGCCCCATCGATTGCGGGTGCAAAGTTGGAAAGCCATGGTCTTGTCCTCGCGTTGTGCGTTTCTTGGGGAAGCGATTCTCGGAATCAGAGCTACTTCTTCGGTTGGACGACGAGCTCCACGCGGCGGTTCTGCGCGCGGCCCTCGATCGAGTCGTTCGTGGCGATCGGCGCGTCCGGGCCGTTGCCCTTCGCGGTGATGAGGTCCTGCGGGATCCCTTTGCTCACGAGGTAGCTCCGCACCGCGTCCGCGCGCCGCTGCGACAGCTCCATATTGTTGTCGCGGGTGCCGACGCTGTCGGTGTAGCCGTTGACGACGATGCGTTGCTCCTTGCCGCGGAGCGCCTCCGCGATCTGGTCGAGCTTCGCCATCGCCCCGGGCTTGAGGTCCGACTTGCCGGTGGCGAAGAGCACCTCGCCCTGGAGCGTGATGACCATGCCGCGGTCATCGTCCTTGACGCTCGCGATCTTGGCGATCGTGTCCCGCGCGTCCTTCAGGTTGCTCTCGAGGAGCTTCAGCTTCTGTTGCTGCTCGGCCGACGTGCTCTGCTGCTGCTGCAGCTGCATTTGCGTCGCGCCGAGGGCCTGCTGCGTCTGGTTCAGCGCGCCCTGCGTCGCCTGCAGCTGGGCGACGCGCGTGGCGTCCACCTGGCGCTTGGCGCCGAGGGCTTCGCCGTCGGCCTTCATTTCGTTGGCGCGCGCCTGCGCGATGAGGGCCTTGCGGTCGGCCACCATGGCGAGGATATCGGTGTTCGGGTCGCTCGGCGCGTCCACCCAGGCGCGCTCGGCTTGCTGGAGCGACACGTCGGCCTCGTGGACGTCGGTCGGGTCGAGCTGCATGGCGAGGCCGTCTTTGGCGCGCTGGAAGTCGGCGCGCGCGTCGACGAGAGACCTCGGCGGCACGCGCTCTCCACCACAGGCCCCCGCCGTCGCGAGGAGCGCCGCTTGTGTTGCGACGATGAGTGCGAAGTTCCATTTCATGGCACGTATTCTCCTATCGTTTCGTTTTCGCGCTTTCGGCAAACCCGAACTCGGGCTCACCGGGGAGGGGCCACGGCGGGAGCCTGGAGCTCCGCCTGGGCCTTCACGGCGCGGTCTTGCGCGCTCGCCTGCTTGGCGAGGCTCAGCGCGAGTTGGGCCTCGACGCTGGCGAGGACGGTCAGGTTGGTGGCTTGCTTGTTGTCCTGGCCAATCAGCTGCTTGGCCTTTTGCAGGTCCTCCTGCGAGAGCTGCAGGTGCAGCCGCGCGTCGGGGACGCTCCCGGCGCCGGCCTCTTGGGCGCGGCCGAGGTCGGCCTGCGCCGCCGCCCACTGATCGTTCGGCGGCGGGAGGCTCGAGCCGCAGCCGACGACGAACGCGGCTCCGACGCACGCGACCACGCTGAGCGCTTTTGTCATCTTCAGGTCCATGGGGAAAGCCTCCACTTCTCGCGGGGCGGTCGGTCTCGCGTACGCCCCTCGCGGCCGCTCGACTCCACCGTCGACGAACGCTGCCCCAAGCAGCCGGCGTGCCTGGCCCTGTGGCGCGCGCGCTTTGTGGAGATTCCGTATCTGATCTCCCGAGGATCCTTCGCGTAGAGGACGGTTCGCGCCGGCGCGGCCCGGCAGCACTTGCGCCACGCCGGGTGCAAAGTTGCCATATCGGGCACCAAGAAGGTGCGCGGGTGTGCCCTCGCGCGTTGCGGCGAAGGAGAACACGGACGGGCGCGCCCGCCCCCTTGACCCGCGCGGGACGGCTGACTACATAACCTTCAGGTTATCTAACGACGGGGTTATGAACATGGGCGCCGACCAGCTCACCGCGACCTTCGCCGCGCTCGCGGACCCGACGCGAAGAGCCATCCTGGCGCGCCTCGCCTCGGGCGAGGCGAACGTCACCGAGCTCGCGGCGCCGTTCGACATGAGCCAGCCGGCGATCTCGAAGCACCTGAAGGTCCTCGAGCGGGCGGGGCTCATCTCGCGCAGCCGCGAAGCCCAGAGCCGCCCGTGCCGGCTCGAAGGCCGGCGCCTCAAAGAGGCCGCCGCCTGGATGGAGCGCTACCGGCGCGCCTGGGAAGAGAGCTTCGATCGATTGGACGAGTATCTCGAAGAAATGAAGAAGAAGGAGGTGCGTCGTGGTCGAAAGAAATGACGTCGTCGAGCATACGGGACGAAAACTGTTGATGACGCGCGTGTTCGCCGCGCGGAGGCCGCTCGTCTTCGACGCGTGGACGAAGCCCGAGCACGTCGCCAAGTGGTGGGGCCCGCGCGGGTTCTCCCTGCCCTCGTGCGAGATGGATCTCCGCCCGGGCGGAGCCTTCCGGTTCGTCATGCGCGGTCCCGACGGGGTCGACCGCCCGTTCGAGGGCGTGTACGCGGAGGTCGAGCGTCCGGAGCGGATCGTCTTCGGCGGGACGATCCACGACGGCGTCCATGTGAACACCACGGTCACGTTCGAGGACCGTGGCGCGGAGACGCTCGTGACCGTGGCGCAGACCTTCTCCGCCGAGTCCGACGCGACGCGCGGCTCCGCCGAGGGCTGGGCGCAGACGCTCGACCGGCTCGGAGAGGCGCTGGCCGCCGCACGCTGACGTGGCGTGGCGCATGCCATCCGCCGGGCGATAGGGGCTTTCGCGCCGCGAGGGTGGCTCCATCTGCGAGATGGTGCCCTCTATCCGTCGGAAGGAACGCTCCTTCCACCAGATAGTGCCCTCCATCCATCGGAGGGAACGCTCCATCCACGAGATAGTGCCGTCCATCCATCGGAAGCGACGCTCCTTCCAAAGGATGGCGCCCTCTATCCATCGGAAGGAACGCTCTATCCACGAGATAGTGCCCTCCATCCGTCGGAAGGAACGCTCCTTCCACGAGATGGTGCCTTCCATCCGTCGGGCGGCCCGCTGCCCGCTACGGCGCGTAGCCCCACACTTCCCGCGCGACCTCGACGCACCGGGCGAGCTTCCGGAACTGGTCGTCCTCGGAGAGCTCGTTGCCGTGCGCGGTCGACGAAAAGCCGCACTGGTGGCTCAGCGCGCACTGCTCGAGCGGCACGTAGCGCGCGGCCTCTTCGATCCGGCGCACGATGTCCGCCTTTGCCTCCACTGTGGGAACCTTCGAGCTCATGAGCCCGAGGACGACCCTCTTGCCTTTGGGGAGGAAGCGGAGCGGCGCGAAGTCGCCCGAGCGCTCGTCGTCGTACTCGAGGAAGAACCCGTCGACGTTCATATCGCGAAAGAGCATTTCGGCGACGGGTTCGTAGCCACCCTCGGCGACCCACGCCGACTTGAAGTTGCCCCGGCAGAGGTGGATGCACACGACCATGTCTTCGGGCCGGCCCGCGATCGCCGCGTTGACGAGGCGGCAGTACGTCCGCGTCAGCGCGTCGGGGTCGTCGCCGCGCTCGGCGGTCTTCGCGCGAATCGCCGGGTCACAGAGGTACGCGAGGTTCGTGTCGTCGAGCTGGAGGTAGCGGCAACCTCGGGCCGCGAGGTCCGCGATCTCTTCGCGGTAGACCGCGGCGAGCTCGTCGTAAAACCCCTGCAGGTCGGGGTAGACGGCCTCGCTGATGGCCGCGCGGCCGCCGCGAAAATGGAGCATCGAGGGAGAGGGGATGCTCACTTTGGGCGTGCGAGCGCACGCGGAGCGGAGAAATTCGAAGTCCGCGCCTTGGATGGCGGCGCGACGGCGGAGCCGTTTGCGCACGTGCATCGTCGGCGGCCGGAAGTCGACGCGCGTGCCGTCGTCCTTGCGGAACGAGCTCGAGAACTCGCCGTAGGTGACCTCGACCCCGTCGAGCTTCTCGAGAAAATCGACATGAAAGTAGGTACGGCGGAATTCGCCGTCCGTGATGCCACGCAGGCCGGCGCGCTCCTGCTTGGCGACGACCTCGCGAATGCACTCGTCTTCGACTTGCCGCAACCGCTCCGCGTCGAGCTCGCCCGCGAAGAATCGCGCGCGTGCGCGGACGAGCCGCTCGGGCCGGAGGTAACTGCCGACGTGATCCGCACGGAACGGTGCTCGCTCGAGCTCCATGATGGTAACCTCCGGCCTGCGCGTCGCGTCACCCCGGCGTGGTTCCGTGGACGTTCGCGGCGTGCGCGCTATAGCGTAGTCCTGGCAGGCGCGGTTCTCCCATGGATCGATTCGACCGCGGCATGAAAGTCCGGCGCGAGGTCCTCGGCGACGCACACGTCGACCGCGCCGTCGCCGCCACCACCGAGACCGACGCCGACTTCCAGCGGTTCCTCACCGAGGTCGCGTGGGGCACGCTCTGGTCGCGCGACGGGCTCGATCGAAGGACGCGATCGCTCGTCACGATCGCGATCCTCGGCGCCCTCGGCCACGACGAGATCGATCTGCATTTGCGCGCCGCGCGCCGGACAGGCGCCACTCTCGAAGAGATCCGCGAGGCCATCTTGCACGTCGCCGTCTACGCGGGCATCCCGGCCGCCAACCGCGCGATGCAGCGCGCGAAGAAGATCTACGACGAGGGCGACGATGGCTGACTACGCCCGAAGAGACTTCGACGCCCATCCGCCGTTCCGGTACGCGGACTACCGGTCGACGCGCCTCCGCGGACCGAAAGAAGACCTCGTCTCCATCGTGCAGACGCTCAGCGAGACGACGGGCCCGGGCCCCGTGTGGAGCGAGCTCGCCGAGGACGACGCCGACCTGACGACGAACGCCGGCACGGGCGGCCGCGCGATCGGCGCGCGCACGATCATGACGGGCCGCGTGCTGCACGAGGACGGGTCTCCCGCCGCGGGCACCGTGCTCGAGATCTGGCAGGCGAACTCCGCCGGCCGGTATCTCCACCCGAGCGACGGGTACGACGCGCCGATCGACCCGCACTTCATCGGCGCCGGCCAGTGCCGAACCGACGCCCGAGGCGTCTATCGATTCACGACCGTGCGCCCGGGGCCTTACCCGTGGCGGAACCATCCGAACGCGTGGCGGCCCGCGCACATCCATCTCTCGGTCCTCGGACCCGCCCTCGCGACGCGCCTCGTGACCCAGGTGTACTTTCCGGACGATCCGCTCCAGGCGATCGATCCGATCTTCCTCTCCGTCCCCGAGCACGCGCGGAGCCGGCTCGTCGCCCGCTACGACCACGACGTGACCCGCGAGATGTGGGCGCTCGGGTATCGGTTCGACATCGTCCTGCGGGGGCCGCGGTCGACCCCCGGCGAGGCCGCGCCGTGACGCGCTTGCTGCAAACGCCGTCGCAGACCGCCGGGCCGTTCTTCCATTTGCGCCTCGGGGGCGCCCACCAGCATCGGCTCGTGGAGCCCGGGAGCTCGGGGGCCATCCGCATCGAAGGCCGCGTGCTCGACGGCGAAGGCGCGCCGGTGGTCGACGCGCTCATCGAGATCTGGCAGGCCGACGCCGAGGGTCGTTACGTTCACCCGGCCGATCGCTGGCCGCGCGAGCCGGGGTGCTTCACCGGGTTCGGGCGCGCGCAGACCGACCCGAAGACGGGCGTCTACGTGTTCGAGACGCGCAAGCCCGGGCGCGTCCCCGGCGCCGGCGGCGGCTTGCAGGCGCCCCACGCGAGCCTCGTCGTGTTCGCGCGGGGGCTCCTCGGGCACCTCTACTCGCGCGTTTATTTCGACGACGAGGCGGCCGCGAACGCGGTCGACCCGGTGCTCTCGAGCGTCCGCGCGGACCGCCGCGGAACGCTCGTCGCCGTGCGGGACGGCCGCGGCGATCCCCCGGCGTACCGGCACGACATCGTGCTGCAGGGGCCGGGCGAGACCGTCTTCTTCGACGTATGAGAGGGCTGACCGTGGCGCTCCCGACCTTCGATCCGGGCTTCACGACGGCGCGGATGACGGACGTCTTCTCCGGGCCTCGCCGGATCGCGACGATGCTCGGCGTCGAACGGGCGCTCGCCGCGGCGCAGGCCACGGCCGGCCTCGTCCCGGAGGACGCGGCCGCCGCGATCGCGCGGGTCTGCGCATCCTTCGACGGAGACGCGGAGGCGCTCCTCGGGGCGGGATGGGAGGCGGGCACGGTGGTCGTGCCGCTCCTCGACGCGCTCCGGGCGGCGCTCGAACCGGAGGACGCGCGCTGGCTGCACTTCGGTGCGACCACGCAGGACGTCGTCGACACCGCCTCGATGCTCCAAGCGCGTGACGGGCTCGAAGCCGTCGCGCCCGACCTCGATCGGATCGCGTCGCGCTGCCGGACGCTGGCGACGTTCCACCGCGCGACCGGCGCGCAGGGCCGCACCTTCCTGCAGTCCGCCGTGCCGACGACGTTCGGGCACCGCGCGGCGGGTTGGTGGGTGGCCGTCGATCGCGCCGCGCAGCGGCTGGCGGCGATCCGCGCGGCGCTGCCTCTCCAGCTGGGCGGGCCGGTGGGCCACCTCGCCGCGTTCGGCGCCGCGGCCGACGCCGTGCGCGCCGAGATGGCGCGAAGCCTGGGCCTCGCCGCGCCGGTCCTCGCGTGGCACGCCGACCGTCAGCCCGTCCGCGACGTCGTCTCGGCGCTGGCGGAGGCGGCGAACGCCGCGGCGAAGATCGCGCTCGACGTGGCCCTCCTCGCGCAGCCGGAGATCGCCGAGGTGAAGGTGCGCGCGGGCGGCTCGTCGAGCATGCCGCACAAGGCGAACCCGGTGGACGCGATGCGGGCGCTCGCCGCGGCGGAGGCGTGCGGGGGTGTCGCCGGCGTGGTGACCCGGGGGGCGCCGCAAGCGCTCGAGCGCGGTCTCGGCGCGTGGCACGCGGAGGCCTTCGCGGTTCCCCTCGTGTTCCACACGGCGGCCGCGGCGCTCGAGGCGATCAGGCGCTGCCTCGAAGGGCTCGAGCCGGACCCCGCGCGGATGGCCGCCCACCTGCGCGGCGGGTCGCCGGCGGACCTGGAGGCGATCGCCGTCGAGGTCGACCGCGTGCTCCGGAGCAAGCGATGAGCGCCGTCGACTCCGGCGGCGTGCGCATCGCGTTCGAAGAGCGCGGCCCCGAGGGCCGCCCCGTGCTCGTGCTCCTGCACGCCCTCGGGACGGATCGCACGCTGTGGGCCGAGCGAGCGGAGCGCTGGGGCGGATCGTTGCACGTCGTCTGTCCGGATCTCCGCGGCCACGGCGCGTCGGCCGCGCCGCCCGGTCCGTACGCGATCGCCGATCTCGGTCGAGACGTCCTCACCGTCCTCGACGCGCTGGAGGCGGCCCACGGCCCGCGGCCCGTCCACGTGTGCGGCATCTCGCTCGGCGGGATGGTCGCCTTGTGGCTGGCCGTCCGCCACGGCGCGCGCTTGCGCACGGCGACGGTGGCCTGCTCGGCCGCGCGTATCGGCACGCTCGAGGGATGGCAGGCACGCATGGAGGCCGTGGCGCGCGGCGGCATCGCGGCCGTACGCGAGACGGTCCTCGGCCGGTTCTTCTCGCCCGACTTCGCCGCGCGCCGGCCCGATGTCGTCGCCCGCACTGGAGTCCTCCTCGATCGGACCGCGCCCGAGGGCTACACCGGCTGCTGCGCCGCCCTCCGCGACGAGGACCTGCGCGGCGAGGTCCGCGCGATACGCACGCCGCTCCTCGTCGTCGCGGCAGAGCGGGACGCGTCTTGTCCTCCGGAGCAGTCGCGGTGGCTGGCCGGCGAGGCGCCGGGCGCGAGCCTCGTCGAGATCCCCGGCGCGGGCCACCTTGCCCTCCTCGAGCGGCCCGACCTCTTCGACGAGGCGATCCCGCCGTTCCTCGGAGCGCACCCGTGAGGACGCAGGTCGTCGTCGTGGGCGCCGGACCCGCGGGGCTCTTGCTCTCGCAGCTCCTCCACCGCCGCGGCGTCGAGACGGTCGTCCTCGAGCACCGGAGCCGCGCGTACGTCGAGTCGCGCGTGCGCGCGGGCGTCCTCGAGCAAACCACGGTCGACGCGCTCGAGGGCGCGGGCGTCGGGGACCGGCTCGCGCGCGAGGGCCTCGTGCACCGCGGACTGTCGCTCGCGTTCGACGGCCGGCAAGAGCGCATCGACCTCGCGGCGCTCACCGGCGGCCAGACGGTCACCATCTACGGCCAGACCAAGGTGACGCAGGACCTCGTCGCGGCGCGCCTCGACGCGGGCGCGGACCTTCGCTTCGAGGCCGAAGCGATCGCGATCGAGGGCATCGACACCGAGCAGCCGCGCGTCGTCTACCGACAGGGCGGCGGCGAGCACCACGTCACGGCCGACTTCGTGGCCGGGTGCGACGGCTTCCACGGCATCTCGCGGCGGAGCGCGCCCGAGCGGGCCGTGACGACCTACGAGAAGACCTATCCGTTCGGGTGGCTCGGCATCCTCTCGGAGACGCCGCCCGTCGACGAGGAGCTCGTCTACGCGAACCACGCTCGCGGCTTCGCGCTCTGCAGCATGCGATCGCACGCGGTCAGCCGGTACTACATCCAGTGCGCCGCCGGCGACGACGTCGCGCGCTGGACCGACGACGCGTTCTGGGACGAGCTGCGGAGGCGCCTGCCCACGGCGCTCGCGGCGCGCCTCGTCACGGGACCGCGGCGCGAGATGAGCATCGCGCTCCTGCGGAGCTTCGTCGCGGAGCCCATGCGCTTCGGGCGGCTCTTGCTCGCCGGCGACGCGGCCCACGTGGTCCCGCCTACGGGCGCGAAAGGCCTGAACCTCGCCGCCGCCGACGTCCACTACCTCGCGCGCGCGCTCGACGCGTTCTACGGCGCCCGCCGGACCGATCTCCTCGAGCGCTACTCGGACACTTGCCTGCGCCGCGTGTGGCGGGCCGTCCGCTTCTCGTGGTGGCTGACGACGCTCCTGCACGACCTCGACGGCGGCCCGATGGATCGCCGCCTCCAGCTCGCGGAGCTCGACTACGTGACCGCGTTCCCGTCGGCGCGGGCGATGTTCGCCGAGAACTACGTGGGGCTCCCCTTCGAAGCCTTCGACTAGACCCCCGGAACACGAGAGGTACGCCATGTTCGAGACCACGCTGCTCATCAAGAACGAGGAGACTGTCGCAAGGGGCGGGCGAACCTACGAACGCAAGGACCCTGCGACGGGAAAGATCGCGACGCGCGCGGCCGCGGCGAGCGTCGAGGACGCGCGGGCCGCCGCCGACCAAGCGGCCGCCGCGTTCCCCGCGTGGGCCGCCCTGGGCCCTGCCGCGCGAAGGGGGAAGCTCCTCGCCGCCGCCGATCGGATCGAAGCGAAGATGTCCGCGTTCGTCGAGGCGATGGTGGCGGAGACGGGGTGCACGCCGCCGTGGGCGCAGCTCAACGTGGGGTTCGCGGCGAGCCTGCTGCGCGAAGCCGCCGCCATGACGACGCAGGTGGGCGGCGAGGTGATCCCGACCGAGGTCCCCGACAACCTCGCCCTCGCCGTGCGCCAGCCGGTCGGCGTATGCCTCGGCATCGCGCCGTGGAACGCGCCCGTCATCCTGGGCGTGCGCGCGATCGCGATGCCGCTCGCCTGCGGCAACACGGTGGTGTTCAAGGCGTCCGAGATCTGTCCGGCCACCCACCGGCTCATCGGGACCGCGTGCGTCGAGGCGGGGCTGCCGCCCGGCGTCGTCAACATCGTGACCAACGCCCCCGAGGACGCCGCCGCCGTCGTCGACGCGCTCGTCACTCACCCCGCGGTCAAGCGCATCAACTTCACGGGCTCGACCCGGGTCGGAAAGATCATCGCGAAGCGGGCCGCCGAGTTCTTGAAGCCGGTCCTGCTCGAGCTCGGGGGCAAGGCGCCGCTCGTCGTGCTCGACGACGCGAACCTCGACGACGCGGTCGCCGGCGCGGCCTTCGGCGCGTTCGCCAACCAGGGGCAGATCTGCATGTCGACCGAGCGGATCGTGGTCGACGAAAAAGTCGCCGACGCCTTCGTCGCCAAGCTCGCGAAGAAGGCCGAGTCGCTCGGCGTGGGCAACCCCCACGAGGGAAAGACGGTCCTCGGCGCGCTCGTCGACCCCAGCGCCGCGACGCGACTGGAGGAGCTCTTGGCGGACGCCAAGAGCAAGGGCGCGAAGGTCGTCGCGGGCGGCGGCATCGACGGCACGCTCATGCAGGCGACCGTCGTCGACGGGGTGACGAAGGCCATGCGCCTCTACGCCGAGGAGTCCTTCGGGCCCATCGTCGTCGTGCTGCGCGTCCGCGGCGACGACGAGGCGGTCCGCGTCGCGAACGACACCGAGTACGGCCTCGCGGCGTCGGTCTTCGGCAAGGACATCCCGCGGGCGCTCGCCGTGGCGAGGCGCATAGAGTCCGGGATTTGCCACGTCAACGGGCCCACCGTGTACGACGAGGCGCAGATGCCGTTCGGAGGCACGAAGGGGAGCGGGTATGGCCGCTTCGGCGGAAAGGCCGCGATCGCCGAGTTCACCGAGCTCCGGTGGATCACGATCCAGACCGGACCGCGGCACTACCCGTTCTGAGGCGCGGAGGCCCGCGCCCGGCGAGGCGCTCGGAGAGCTCTCGGAGCTTTCGCCGGGCGCCCGCGTCGTACGCCTGCGCGTGGGCGCGGGCCTCGCGCATGCCATGTCGATCGTCGACAGGATTTGCGCGAGCTTGCTCTGGCAATAGGCGCGCGTCCCGTCGTACGCGTGGGTGAGCATCGGGTCGGCGAAGTCGACGGGGGATTGGCCCGCCGAGCTGACGTTCACGATCCGCGCGGGGGCGGAGCGCTCGAGGAGCGGCAGGAGGGAGCGCGTCAGCACGTAGTGGGCGAGGTAGTTGACGGCGAAGCGGAGCTCGTGGCCGTCCCGGCTGACTTGCCGCGCCCCGCCGCCGGGGACGCGCGTGCCGATGCCGGCGTTGTCGACGAGGACGTCGAGGCGCGGCACCGCGGCGATCACGGCGGCCGCGAGCGCGCGCACTTCTTCGAGGGAGGCGAAGTCCGCGCGGTAGCTCCGCGCCTCGCCGGTCCCCGCGCGGGCGGCGCCTTTCCCTGGCTCATGGAGCCTCGGGTCTAGTCTCGGCCCTCGATCCGCGCGAGGGTGGACGGGAAAGCGAGGTCCGATGGCGACCGACGAAGTGGACGAGGTCGACGAGGCGAGCCAGGAGTCCTTTCCGGCGAGCGATCCCCCCGAGTGGACCGGGATGACCGGCGTTCGCGCGCGCCCTTCGCCGGAGCCGACCACGACGGCGACCGGTCCGGCCCCGGGCGTCGAGGTCGTGCGCGGCAAGTCGATGACGATCCTCTACGAGGGCGCGCGCTGCATCCACTCTCGGCACTGCGTACTCGACGCGCCGGGCGTCTTTCTCGCGAACACCCCGGGCGACTGGATCGTGCCCGACGCGGCGAGCGTGGAGACGCTCGTGGGGGTCGCGCACGCGTGCCCGTCGGGCGCCATTCGCTACGAGCGCCACGACGGCGGCGCCGAAGAGGAGGCGCCCCCCGTGAACGTGGCCCGGGTGCGCGAGAACGGTCCCCTCGCCTTCCACGCCGCCGTCGACCTCGCCGGCAAGGGCACGATGTTTCGGGCCACGTTGTGCCGGTGCGGCGCCTCTTCGCGCAAGCCGTTCTGCGACGGCTCCCACGTCAAGTCGGGGTTCGTCGCGACCGGCGAGCCGCCGACGGCGACCGCCGACGCGCTCGCGCAGAGAAACGGCCCCGTCAGCGTCACGCCGCGCAGGAACGGCCCGCTCGTCGTCCGCGGGAACCTCGAGCTCTGCGCGGGCACTGGCCGCGTCGTGAGCCGCCTCACGACCGCCGCGCTCTGTCGTTGCGGCGGTTCGAAGAACAAGCCCTTCTGCGACGGCACACACGCGAAGAACGGCTTCGAGGCCGACGGCGCCTGACGGCTTGGAAGCGGCGACGTCGCCGCCGCGCGACGCGACGATGTCGCGATCATTTCGAGAAGGTCGGGAACGCTCGAACGCTCATATCGAGCTTGCGCTTGGACGTCGGCTCACGGATCGTGCGACGGAATGCCAAGGCGACGCGCGCGGCACTCCAAAGGTTCTCCGGCGGCGTCGCTCGAGAACACGAACGCTCGTGACGGCGACACCACCCGCGGCCGGATCCTGGCCTCCGCGACCAAGGAGTTCGCCGCCAACGGCTACAGCGGCGCGCGCGTCGAAGCGATCTGCCGCGCGGCGCGCGCGAACCCGCGGATGATCTATCACTACTTCGGAGACAAGGACGGCCTCTACGTCGCCGTCCTCGGTCGGGTGCTGAGCGAGCTCCGGAGCGAGGAGCTGAAGCTCGAAGTCGACCACACGCCGCCCATGCAAGGGATGGTGGATCTCTTCGACTTCATCCACCGCCACTTCGGGGAGCGGCCGGACGTCATCAACCTCCTCATGGGGGAGAACCTCCTCGAGGCGAGGTTCCTCCGCCGCTCCATCAAGACCCCCATCGTCGCCTCGCCGCTCATCGCCCTCATCGCGGAGCTCCTCGACCGGGGCGCGCGCCAGCGGGTGTTTCGGAGCGGGATCGACCCCCTGCGGCTCTACGTGATGATGGTGGCCCTCAGCTACTTTCATCGCTCAAATGCGTTCACGCTGTCCGTGATTTTCAGGACGAATGTTTCCGCCATCGATTGGCAAAAGCGTTATCGTCGCGACGCTGAGAGCATGCTCCGGCGGTATCTGAGCCCCTCGCGGAAATCGACGAGCGCGCTCTCCCGGAAACATTCGGGCAACTGTAAGTAAACGCTTACTTCCGTACATCTCGCGATGCGACTCGTGAACATACCGCTCACCTACGGGCGAAAGGCCCCCGCTTCGCTTCGAGACGATCCATCCGTCGCGGCGAAGCCCCGTCTCGGGGCGGCAAGGAACAAGGACATGACTTCGAAGAATCGCAATGATTGGGTCTTCTCCCGAAACGAGGTGGAAGGCGCACACGTGGTCCGCTCCGCCGCTCCAGGCCAGGACCGCGCGGTGGGAGCGCCGGGTGACCGAGCCGGCGGCGCGGCGCGCGCGAGACGGCGCCTCGCGGTCTTGGGATTGTTCCTCTGTATCGGGGCGGGCGTTGCGTTCTCCGCTTCGCAGGCGCGCGCGCAAGAACCGGCGCCCGCACCCCCGCCGCCTCCGCCCCCACCCGCCGCGGACACGGCGATGCCCCCGGCGCCTCCCACGCCGCCGCCGCCCCCTCCGGGAGGCGTGCCGGTCACCGAGACCACCACCCCCCCCCTCGCGAGCGACGCGATGCCCGCGACGCGCGAAGAGAAGCTCCCGCCTATCGCGGTCGGCGCGTGGATCCGAGCGGGAGGTCGCATCCAGGGGTCGAATGGCAAGGACCTCGACGGCGAGCGGTTTGACACGATCTACGGTGAGCTCCACGCCGGGGGCAAGATCCACAAGTACGTGACCCTCACCTTGAACATCAACGCGGGGCAGAGCACGAACAATACTCCGCCCGACCCCTCTGGAATCCCAGGGACCGGCCTCGCGGGCATCGTGGGCATTGAAGACGCTATCCTCGGGCTCGAATTCGCCGACGAGTTCCACGTCTGGATCGGCCAGATGCTCGTTCCGGTCGATCGCGCCAATTACGGCGGTCCCTTTTTCATGATCCCATGGACCTACCCGGGCTTCATCTCGGCCGGGAGCCACCTGACGGTCGCAGCGCCCGCAGAAGGCCCGAATGGGCGCAACGGCGGCATCACGGTATGGGGCGACATCGCGGGCGGCAAGTTCAAGTACGCGGCCGGCGGCTTCCAGACCGGCAACCTCGACACGGCTCCGCGGTTCTCGGGACGTTTGAGCGCCGCCCTTCTCGGCACCGAGAACGGATACTTCGGCAACGAAACTTACTTCGGTGACAAGGACATCGTCTCCGTGGCCATCGGCGGGCAGTTCCAGAAGAACGGGGCCGGCCCGGGCAACGACTACGGCGAATTCAACGCCGACGCGCTCATGGAGCTGAAGTATGGAGGCGGCGGCTGGGTGAGCCTCGACGGCGCGTATTACCACTTCACCGCGAACGACCAAGCCGTCACCGACGCGATGTACGTCACGGCGGCGATCGCGACCCCGCAGGTCTGGGTCGGCAACATCCAGCCCATGGTTCGCTACCAGCTCGCGGGCGGCGCGGCGGAGGGGGCGAGCCCGTCGCCGAATTACAAGACATGGTCCGTCGACGCGTTCGTGAACTATCTCGTCAAAGGCCCGGCGCTGCGTTTCATGCTCGGCTTCAACCACGCCGAGTTCGGCAACCTCATCAGCAACTCCGTGCAACTCGGGACGCAGGCAATCTTCTTCTAGACCCCAGAAAGAGCGTCCCTTCCGCGTGGTCGGCGGCCTTCACGGCGTCCCGTGGGGCCGCCGCCGCTTTTTGTCAGCTCCGGGGGACGGGCGTGGAGGCGCCTTCCCGCCTTCGCCTCGACTCGTAGGCGCGAAGATGCGCCTCGACGATGCCGAGCAAGAGCGTCGCGTCTTTGTCGCCCCGGCGGCGGAGATCGCCGACGATATGCTCGCCCTCGATCGACGCGCCCCGCTCGATGTCACGCAGCATCGACGCGGTGAAGAGCGAGCCTGCCGCGGTGAACGTCACCCGCGCGCGTTCGAGGGCCACGCTTCGCTGAGGAAAGCCGGCGCGCGCGGCCACGCCGGCGCATTCGCCGAGGAGGCGCTCGACGAGATCCGTGGCCCCCGCGGCGACGATGTCTCCGATCGCCCCGCGCATCAGGCAGCCGATGCCCGCGCCGGTCGCGATGAAGACCCATTTCTCCCACATCTCGTCGAGCACCCGGGTGCTCGCGCGGGACACGCAACGCGCCGGCGCGAGCTCCGCGAGGAGGGCGTCGGTGCGCGGGGAGCGGCCGCCGCCCAGCTCCCCGAAGGTGATGTCGTGCGACTCGTTGACGTGGTCGACCGTACCGTCGGGGTCGAGCGCCGCGGAGATGATGCACAAGCCGCCGAGGACGCGGGACGCGCCGAACCGCTCGGCGAGGACGTCGATGTGGCGCATGCCGTTGAGGAGCGGCAAGATCGTCGTCTCCGGCCCGACGCCGGGGGCGAAGGACTCGATCGCCACTTCGAGGTCGTAGGCTTTGCACGCGAGGAGCACGACGTCGTAGCGCTTCGAGAGGCCGCTCGTGAGAACGACCGGGGGCGCGCCGAGCACCGCGTTTCCGAAGGGGCTGTGGATGCGCAGGCCCGAGCGTCCGAGCATCGCGGCGCGGCGCGGTCGCACGAGGAAGGTGACGTCGCGGTGGGCTTCGAGCATTCGGCCACCGAAGTAGCCGCCTACCGCGCCGGCGCCGACCACGAGAGTGCGCACCCACCAGGCGTAGCGCGTTTCGAGCGCGGCGGAGGAGCTCGCGAGCGGCCCGATGCAGAGAATCTCCGTAGCTCCCGACGTGTTCGCTCCCGCGGATCCACGCCGGGCTCGCGGGCCGAGTCCGCTCGAGGCGAGCCGGGGCGGCGTCGCGCTGGCGTAAGCCGCATGCCGTATGCTGCGCCGCATGGACCTGCCGGTCGGCCCTCCCCTGCTGCCGATGCTCGCGAAGCGCCTCGGCGCGCTGCCGGAGGGCGACGGCTGGATCTTCGAGCCGAAGTGGGACGGCTTCCGCGTCATCGTCTTCCGCGATGGCGACGAGCTCTTGCTCCAGAGCCGGGACGGCAAACCCCTCGACCGCTATTTTCCCGAGCTCGCCGACCCGCTGCGAGCCCAGCTGCCGAGCCGATGCGTTCTCGACGGCGAGCTCGTCGTCGCGCGCGAGGACGCACTCGACTTCGAAGCCCTGCAGCTTCGCATTCACCCGACGGCGTCGCGCGTGAAGCTCCTCGCGGCCGAGATCCCGGCGTCGATCGTCTTCTGGGACCTGCTCTGCGTCGACGGGCGCGATCTCCGGGCCGCGCCCTTCCGCGATCGACGGCGCGAGCTCGAGGCGCTCCTCGCGTCGGCCAAGCCGCCGCTCCACCTGACGCCTGCGACCGACGAGCGCGCGGTGGCGACGGACTGGTTCGCCCGCTTCGAGGGGGCCGGGCTCGACGGGGTGATGGCCAAGCCCGCGGAGGGGCCGTACGAGCCGAACAAGCGCGTCATGTTCAAGATCAAACACGAGCGGGAGTGCGACTGCGTCGTCGCCGGGTTCCGCTGGCACAAGGACGCGGAAGGGACCGCGGTCGGCTCGCTGCTCCTCGGCCTCTACGACGAAAAGGGCACGCTCCACCACGTCGGCGTCGCGGCGAGCTTCACGGCCGCGAAGCGGCGCGAGCTCGTCGACTTCCTGCGGCCGTATCGCGACGACGCCCTCGCGCAGCATCCGTGGAAGGAGTGGGCGTCCGAGTCGTTCGAGGCGCAGGGCCGCCGCGTGCCGGGGGTGAAGAGCCGCTGGAGCCAGGGCAAGGACCTGTCGTGGCAAGCGGTCCGCGTGGAGCTCGTCGTGGAGGTCGCGTACGACCACATGCAGGGCACACGCTTCCGGCACACGGCGCAGTTCCGGCGCTGGCGAACCGACAAGAAGCCGAGCGACTGCACCTTCGCGCAGCTCGACGTCGTGGCGCCGCACGAGCTCGCGCGCATCTTCGCGGGCGGACGCGGCTAGGTACGGACCGAGTACGGACTAGGACCGGCCGCGCTTGGCGATGGCGGCGCGCCAGGCGCGGGTGGGGTCGTCGTCGGGGTCGGGCGCCCCGGGAGGGGGGCGAAGGGCCTCGGGCACGTGGCGGAGGTTGACGCGGACGCGGGTCCAAGTCGACGAGCGCCCGCGCATCGCGTCGACCAGAACGTCGTCGACGGCGAGATGGGCGGCGGCCTCGGCGTGCCGCTCTTTCCAGCGCGCGAGGCCGGCGAGCGCGGCTTCCTTGCTCGGGGAGTTGGCGACGACGACGAGCGGCATCTTGCTGGCGCGCGCCCCGGTCGGCTTCGGGGGCCGGTCGGCGTTCGGCGCTTCGCCGGCCTCCTGGGGGGGCGTCGCCTTCGCTGTCTTGGCCCTCGACGGTGCGACCCGCGGTGCTTCTCCGTCCATCTTCCGGAAGTGGGGCGGCCAAGGCGCGTCGGCGAGGCCCGACGCTTCGTCGCGGCGCGCGAGCTCGAGGAGCGGCTCGAGCGAGCCCGCCGCCCCGTCGATCGCCGCGTGCGGATCACCGATGGCCGCGAAGCGCGCCGGCATCGTCCGCGTCGTGAAGTCCGCGGCGTCGCAGTCGGGCACCTCGGACCAATGGAGCGGCGCCGAGACGCGAGCGTCGGGCAGCGGCCGCACCGAGTACGCCGAGCACGTCGTCCGGTCCTTCGCGTTTTGGTTGTAGTCGAGAAAGACGCCGTGGCGCTCTTCCTTCCACCACTTGGACGTCGCGATCGACGGCGCCCGCCGCTCGATTTCGCGCGACAGCGCCAGCGCCGCTCGCCGCACCTCCGCGAAGGCCCAGCGCGGCTCGATGCGGACGTTCACGTGCATGCCGCGCGACCCGCTGGTCTTCGGCCAACCTTTCAGCCCGAGCTCCTCGAGGAGCGCCTTCACCTCCAGGGCCACGCGCCGCACGTCGGCCCACGGCACCCCGGGGCCGGGATCGAGGTCGACGCGCAGCTCGTCGGGGTGCTCGAGGTCTCCTGCCCGTACGGGGTGCGGGTGGAGCTCGATGCACCCGAGGTTGACCACCCACGCGAGCCCCGCCGCGTCGTCGACGACCACCTCTTCGGCCGTCCGGCCCGAGGGGAAAGCCAGGGTCACCGTGCGAAGCCAATCCGGCCGCGCCGAGGGCGCCCGCTTTTGGTAGAAGGGCTCGGCCTCGGCGCCGTCGACGAACCGCTTGAGCACCAGCGGGCGGTCGCGGATCCCGCCGAGGGCGCCGGCCGCCACCGAGAGGTAGTAACGAACGACCTCGATCTTCGCGAGGTGAACCTCCTTCGAGAAGTAGGCCTTCTCCGGGTGGGTGATCCGCACCTCGCGTCCTTCCACCTCGAGCACTTCTGCGTCTTCCTTACCCACGCGATGGAGGGTACAGCATCGCCATGGACTCGAAGCAGGACGTCCTCGACATGCTCCGCGAGCTCGCCGAGCTCACCATGCTCGAGGAGGCCGAACCGCAGTCGTTCCGTGTGCGGGCCTACGAGAGCGCGGCGCACGCGATCGCGGCGCAGGCGACCGACCTCGGGAAGCTCACCGTCAAGGACCTCCAGAAGATTCAGGGGATCGGCAAGAGCACGGCCGACAAGATCCGCGAGCTCATCGACCACGGCCGCGTCCAAAAGCTCGAGGCGCTCCGCGAGAAGCACCCGGCCAGCGTCGTCGCCATGCTCCGGGTACAGGGCCTCGGGCCGAAGGCCGTCGCCAAGCTGCGCGCGGAGCTCGGCGTCCAGTCGCTCGACGATTTGCGCCGCGCCCTCGCCGAGCACAAGGTCAAGGACCTGAAGGGCTTCGGCGCGAAGTCCGAGGACAAGCTCGCGCAAGCCCTGGCGCGGTTCGACGCGCAGGGCGCCGTGGACCGCACCCCCATCTCGGTGGCGCTCCCGCTCGCGCAGCGGCTCGTCGCGCGGATGCTCGAGGTGCCCGGGGTCTCGTACGCCGCGTGGTGCGGGTCGCTCCGCCGCTTTCGCGAGACGATCGGCGACGTCGACGTGGTGGTCGCCGCCGACGCGCCGGGGCCGGTCATGGAGGCCTTGGTCACCATGCCGCTCGTCGAGCAAGTCCTCGTGCGCGGCAACGACAAGACGAGCGTGCTCACGCGCCGGGGGACGCAGATCGATCTTCGCGTCGTCGCCGCCCACCAGCTCGGCGCGGCCCTGCTCTATTTCACGGGCTCGAAGGGGCACAACATCAAGCTGCGGCAGCGGGCCCTGGCGCGCGGGTGGACGCTCAACGAGTACGCCCTCTCCGAGATCGACACGGGCCGCGTCGTGGCAAGCGAGACCGAAGAAGCGATTTACGCGGCGCTCGGCCTCGCGTTCATCCCGCCCATGCTGAGAGAAGACGCGGGGGAGATCGAGGCCGCCGAGTCGGGCTCCTTGCCCCGACCGGTGGGGACCGTCATCGGCGACTTCCACGTCCACACGACGGTCTCGGGAGACGGGCGATCGCCGCTCGCCGAGGTGGTCGCCGCGGCCGTGGCCCGTGGGTACCGCGCGCTCGCGATCACCGACCACGCGGAGGGGACGCTCTCGGGGGTCGGCCGCGAAGAGCTCCTGCGCCAGCGGGCCGAGATCCGCGCGATGCAAGCCGAGCTCGGAGACCGGCTCGCGCTGCGCCACGGCGTGGAGCTCAACATCGGGCCCCAGGGAGAGCTCGACTACGACGACGCCTTCCGGCGGACGTTCGACTTTTGCCTCGCGTCGGTCCACGACCATTTCGAGCTCGACAGGGACGCGCAGACCAAGCGGGTGGCGACCGCCATGCGGGACCCATCGGTTCGCATGATCGGACACCTCCAGGCGCGGATGATCGGGGGCCGGCCGCCCATCGAGATCGACCTGCCGGCCATCGTGCGGGCCGCCGAGGAGACCGGCACGGCGCTCGAGATCAACGGCGCGCTGCCCCGCCTCGATCTGTCGGTCGACGCTCTCCGGCTGGCCCACGGGCACGACGTCACCTTCGTGCTGACGAGCGACGCGCACCATGCGGCGGAGCTCGAGCGCGTGCGGTTCGCGGCCCTGCACGCGGAGCGCGCGTGGATCGACGCCGATCGGGTGGTCAACGCGGGGACGCCCGAGCGCCTCCTCGCCTGGACCGACCGCAAGAGCGCCTAGCGCAGGGGGAGCGCACACGCGCACCGGGGCCGTGCGCTCAGCGTTGACCGGAGGCGGCGCCGCGAAAGATTCGGGCTTCGGACGCGGGCGCGGCACGCCAGTACGGAGGAGGCGCGTCGATCTGGGCGCCGAGCGCGGCCGCCGCGTGCCAGCCCCAGCGCGGCTCGTAGAGCATCCCGCGAGCGAGGGCTACCAGGTCGGCCGCGCCCGACGACACGACTTCGTCGGCTTGACGCGGCTCGGTGATGAGACCCACCGCCATCGTGCCCACGCCCGTCGCTTCCTTGATGCCGCGCGCGAAGGGAACCTGATAGCCGGGTCCGAGCACCACCTTCTGCAGCGGAGATACCCCGCCCGACGATGCCGTGACCCAATCGACGCCACGCTTCCCGAGCTCCCGCGCGAGCTCGATCGTCTGCGCGAGGTCCCACCCACCCTCGACCCAATCGGTCGCGGAGACCTTCACGCCGACGGGACGGCCGGCCGGGACGACGGCGCGGATCGCGTCGAATACCTCGAGGGGAAAACGCATGCGCCCTTCGAGCGATCCGCCGTATGCGTCGGTCCGGTGGTTCGCGAGCGGCGAAAGAAACTCGTGCAAGAGGTACCCGTGCGCCAGGTGGACCTCGACCCCGTCGAGCCCCAGGCGCATCGCGCGCCGCGCCGACGCCGCGAATGCGTCCCTGACACGCGTGAGGCCGCCCTCGTCGAGCGCGGCCGGCGGCAGCTCCCCTTCCTTGTACGGAACGGCGGACGGCGCGTGCGGCACCCAACCGCCTTCGGCGACCGGCAAGAGCTGCCCGCCTTCCCACGGCAGTCGGCTCGAACCCTTGCGCCCCGCGTGCGCCAGCTGAATCACGACCGCCAAGCGCGAATACCTGCGGACCGCGGCCAGGACGCGCGCGAGCGCCTGCTCGGTCGCGTCGTCCCAGAGCCCGAGGTCCGAAGGCGTGATGCGCCCGTCCGGCTCCACCGCGGTCGCTTCGATGCACATCAGCGCGGCACCGGACATGGCGAGGTTCCCGAGGTGGATGAGGTGCCAGTCGGTCGCCCTCCCGTGTTCGGCCGAGTACTGGCACATCGGCGAGACGACGATGCGATTGGGGAGGGAGAGGTCGCGAAGCGAAAACGGGGAGAAGAGAGGGGCGGTCATGGGGAGAGTCCTCGCGTGGTCCGATTCGTGCGTCATTGCACGCGCAGTGTCGACTGGAATCCGCGGGTCGAGCGCCATCTCGCCACACTGGCCCGCGGCCCTTGCGAGAGCGCCACAGCCGCGCGGGGGCCATCACCGTGCGGCTGCGCCGTGGTCTCTTGAAATCGCTCGGCGAATGCCCCCTCGTCGTCTTTGGCCTATGTCTTGCGATGACCAGAGAAAACGAAAGAGAGCTTTCCCATGAGCCTTCTCCTTTTCCTCGTCTTCGGTCTCATCGTGGGCGCCCTCGCGCGCCTCATCGTGCCGGGTAGGGAGCCCGGAGGGTGGGTCGTGTCGATGCTGATCGGCGTCGTCGGCTCGTTCATCGGAGGCTTCCTCGGGCGCGCGATCGGCCTCTATCGCAACGGCGAGGCCGCCGGGTTTTTCATGTCGCTGCTCGGCGCGATCTTGCTCTGCGTCGCCTACCACGCGTTCGCGCGGCGCCGCGCGATGCTCTGACGTGCCATGGCGGCGTTCGCGACAACGAAAGATGGAGACGGTAATGCGCACGAATCGTAGAATCGTATCTCTCGCCACGGTGTTGGCCGTGGCGGCCCCCTGCCTCTCGCTGAGCGCGCTGGGCTGCTATCGCGAGCGACGCGAGGTCGTGGTGGGGCCGCGGCGCGAGCACCACGAGGAGCACCACGAGCACGTGGTCGTGAAGAGAGAAGTCGAGGTCCGTTAGGCGTCGGAGATTCCGCCCGGCGTGCAATCACGCGCGTCGGGCGGCGAGCTTGGGCGCGCCTTGCCGGCCTTCTCCGGCGTGGGTACCGTCGGCCCTTGCCATGGATTCGCGGCGCGACTTCTCCACCATCAGCCCTTCCGCCAAGGGCCTTCTCGTCATGAAGTCGCGGACGGGCCTTCCTTATGCGAAGGAAGCCGCGGATTTGCTCTGGGGAGAGCGTGGGGCCGAGGCGGCGCGGGCCGAGATGGCCAAAGTGCCGAGCCTGGATCGTCTCACGCTGCATTTCGAGAATCGCTACCGCAGCCTGGACGAGGCGCTCCGCACGTCGGGTGCGACGAGCATCATCGAAATCGCTTCGGGCCTCTCCTTTCGCGGCCTCGCGATGACGGCTGCAGAGGCCACGCATTACGTCGACACCGATCTGCCGGAAATGGCGGCGACGAAGGCGGAGCTCGTGGCGAAGCTGCAAAAGGGACCCCTCGTCGGGACCCTCCGCGTCATGCCCCTCAACGCGCTCGACGGCGATTCGTTCGCCGCGGCCGTCGACGGGATGCCCCCGGGGCCGATCACCGTCATTCACGAGGGGTTGCTCGTATACCTCGACGACGCGGAGAAGACGGTCCTCGCCGCGAACGTCCGGGACGCGCTCCTCGCGCGCGGCGGGGCGTGGATCACCGCCGACGTGTACGTGAGGCGTCCCTTCGAGGTCCGCATGCCGCGTGGAGACCGGGCGCAGCGCTTTCTCGACGATCACCACGTCGAGGAGCAAAAGTTCGCCGACTGGGGCGAGGCCGACGCGTTTTTCACGCGCGAGGGGTTCGCGATCGAGCGAAAGCTCTCGCCGTCGAGCGACCCGCGCCACTCGCGCGAGACCTGGGTGCTGGTGCCGCGAGCATGAGGGCTCGACGGGCGGCCCGGACCGTGGCAGAAGCCGGCCTCGGTTTCTCGTCTCCGCCCGCGGGGTCCGAGGAGCGCGGAGTCGAGGCGAAGCAGGCCCAGCGTACGCAAGCACGAGGCACAACGGGCCGATAGCTCAGTCGGTAGAGCTGCGGACTTTTAATCCGTAGGTCGCGGGTTCGAGTCCCGCTCGGCCCACTTCACATCCCCAGGCGGTCATCGAGGCGCCAAGGATAGCGGCAACCTTCGAGCCGAAGGCGTCCTCGGGCTACGCGCTCCGGGGCCTCTTCGACTTGCGCGGCTTGACCTTCGCCTCCTGGCCGAGGAGACCCTCGCGCATCGATTTGGCCGCCGTGACGATGCGCTCGAGGGCCCGCCGGGCATCGCCGATCGCGGCCCTCGGCTCTCCGTGGACGACTTGCCACGCAAATTCGATGTTCAGGCCCACGAGGGATGCGGCTTCGAGAATCTCGCCGCACGGGTCACCATCGGTCGCGAGCGGCATCTTGCCGGATGCCCCCATCGGCTCCGGCACGATCGAGCCTCCTCGGCCGAAGGAGAGTGCGTCGCGCATGAGCGCCGAGGCGCGGAGGGCCGCGCGCTCGATCTCTTCCAGGTGCTTGCGGGCCGGGTGCCCCTCTTCGATGTTCGTCATGAGGGGCGACGAGCAAGCCATCACCGTCGCGAGGATGTCGTTCAGCTCGTGCGCAATGCTGCCGGTGACGCGACCCAGCGCCGCCCAGTGTTCGTTCTCGTGCGTCTTCAGGGTCCGCTCTTCGGAGTCGACCGCGCTCTCGGTCGGGTAGGCACCCGACGACATCGGCCGCGCCGAGCCGACGAGCTCCGACTCGAGGACCCCGGGCAGCCGCCACAATTCGCTCTTGTGGACCAGCTGCCGGGCGCCCATCTCGAGGGCCTTCACCGTCGCAGGAGAGGGCTGCGCGCGCCCCGTCACGAGGATGAGCGGCACGTCCGCGCACTTTTCCGCGATGAGGTTCGCGGCGTCGACGGGGCTGAACCCGGGCATCGAGGAGTCGCACAGGACGACGTCCCATCGGGCGAGATCGAGCGCGGCGCGCATGCTCGACTCGTTGACCACACGGCGCGCGACGGGTCGGTGTCCCGCGCGCCGCAACTCGCGCACGATGAGGGTCGCGTCGTCGTCCGAGTCGTCGACGAGGAGCACGTTCAGCGTATCGCTCATGACTGCCCCCCACCGCACGCGACGAGCGTCGAGTTCATGTTGCGTGTCCTCCCCATGGTCGCTCTCCCCACACGCTCGAGACTCGAGAAAAACCGGTGCCGAGCACCCACGATCATCGCTACTTACGAAAGCAAGTTCGACACCCGAGTTTATCGCCGTGGATTCGACTCGATCACGCCGAACATCGCGTCAAACCGCCGCTACTGTAGCACTTTGGTTTGGCAAACGCGACTAGGCCCAATCCAAACTAACCGAGTGCCCAGTCCGCTTCTCCCCGGTCGGCGACGAGCATGTGGGTCATCGCGCGTGGAGCGCGCGGGCTCTGGGTACGAGGTAGGTGTCGAAGGCGCGGTCCACGTCGAGCTCCGGACGCCATCCCCAGTCGACGCGCGCGCGATCGTCGTTCACGTCCTCGGGCCACGAAGCGACGATGCCGGCCCGCGCCTCGTCCACCTGGTAGTCGATCGACGCGCCGGGGAAGGCACGTCGTACGCGGTCTGCGATGTCGCCTGCCCGCACGCTGAAGGCGCCGATGTTGTACACGCTCGAAGACAGGCGGGCGCGGTCCGCCCGCGCGAGCTCGAAGAGCGCGCGGACGGCGTCGGGCATGGCCATGAACGGCAGGGCGGCGTCTTCTTCGACGAAGCAAGAGTAGGGGGCGCCCTGGGCCGCCGCGTGCAGCATCTCGGGGCCGTAGTCGCTCGTGCCTCCGGCCGGCCGGGTCTCCGCGGAAAGGAGGCCGGGGAAGCGGAGCGCGCGGAAGTCGATCCGCGCCGCCGACGCCATGGCCCCGAGACGCCCGACGAAGAACGTGAAATATCGGCCGAGATGCTCGCAATAGAGCTTGTTGCACCCGTACATGGTGGTGGGCACGTTCCACTCTTCTTCGCGCACCCGCCCCGCGGCCTTCTTCGCGTCGAGCGAAGGGAGGCCGTACACCGCGATGGAGCTCGGGAAGAGGAATCGCACGGGCTTCCCCCTCCGCGACGACTGCCGGTGCGCGATCCGCAGCACGTCGAGGGTGCCCTCGACGTTGACGTGGTGAGAGAGATCGGGGTCACGCTCGCCGCGGGTCGAGAGGAGAGCCGCCAGGTGGAAGACGAGGTCGAAGTCGTGGTGCGCCGCGAGCTGGCCGAGGAGATGCGCGTCGGTGACGTTGCCGGTATACGCGGTGCCGACGAAGGGCCGCATGGCGTCCGGGAGGGGCGTGAGGTCGAGCGTGACGAGGTCGTAGCCGCCGTGGCCCGCGAGAGCTGGCAAAAGACTCTGCCCGATTTCGCCGTTGGCTCCGGTCACGAGCACGACCGTGTTGTCCATCGAGCCCACGATACCATCACGTTCCGACGAGGCCGTGGCTGCGACCCACGCGCACGAACGCTTCGACGGCGCGGTCGACCATCTCGTCCGTGTGCCCGGCGGAGAGCTGCACGCGGATTCGCGCCTGGCCCTTCGGCACGACGGGGAACGAGAAGCCGACCACGTACACGCCTTCGTCGAGCATCGCGGCGGCGACGTCCTTGGCGAGCCGCGCGTCCTCCCCGGCCTCGGCGCGCGGGCCGCTCATCATGACCGGAACGATGGGATGAAAGCCGGGCCGGATGCGGAACCCCGCATCGGTCATCTGCGTCCGGAAGCGCAGCGCGTTGTCGAGCACGCGGCGGCGCAGGTCGGCGGTCGACGAGACGAGATCGAGGACGACGAGGCTGGCGCCGACGATCGCGGGCGACAGCGTGTTCGAGAAGAGGTACGGCCGCGAGCGCTGGCGGAGGAGCTCGACCATCTCCTTCCTTCCGGTCGTGAAGCCGCCCGCGGCCCCGCCGAGGGCTTTGCCGAGCGTGGACGTGACGATGTCGACCCGGTCGGCGACGCCGCAGTGTTCGACGGACCCTCGGCCGTGCGCGCCGAGGAATCCGGTCGCGTGGCTGTCGTCGACCATGACGAGCGCGCCGTACCGCTCGGCCAGCGCGCAGATCTCGGGCAACGGCGCGACGTCGCCGTCCATCGAGAAGACGCCGTCGGTGGCGATCATCCGGAGGCGCTTGTGCTGCGTGTTCCGGAGGGCCTCCTCGAGGGCGCCAAGGTCACCGTGGTCGTAACGGTGCCGCTCGGCCTTGCAGAGGCGCACCCCGTCGATGATCGACGCGTGGTTATAGGCATCGGAGATGACCGCGTCGCTCGCGTCGAGGAGGGTCTCGAAGAGGCCGCCGTTGGCGTCGAAGCAGGACGAGTAGAGGATCGCGCCCTCGTAGCCGAAGAACTCCGCGATCCTCGCCTCGAGGCGCGCGTGCGCGTCTTGGGTGCCGCAGATGAAGCGGACGCTCGAGAGGCCGAATCCGTATCGGTCGAGAGCCTCGTGCGCGGCGCGGACCACGTCGGGGTGCGAGCTCAGGCCCAGGTAGTTGTTCGCGCAGAAGTTCAGGACCGGTTCGGGGCGGCCCGAGACGCGGATCGTGACTCCCTGCGGTCCGAGCAGGAGTCGCTCGTGCTTGTCCAGGCCGAGACCCCGGAGTTCGTCGAGGGAACGAGTGAATGCCTCTTTGGCGTGCTCGTACATGACCCGCGATGCTACCGCTCGCGCGACGGCGACCGCGCGCCCTATCGTCGCGTGAACTCGACGCTCGTCCCGAGCCGGCCGAGCCGCCGCGCCTCCAGGCACGCGGGCGAGCCGGGCTCGACGATGCGGCAGTCGTCAGGGCGGACGTCGTAGATGGCGCACGGGTAACGGCCGGGCGTCGACACGTCGAGAGCCGCGCAGCGATCCCCGGCGTTGGCCACGAAGCGCCAGCCGGGCGGCCGGCCGTCGAGCACCGTCAAGCGTCGCAGGATGTCGGCGCCCCCGGGGTGGGCGAACACGCGCGCGTCGTCGGTGTCGAGAAGGTGGACGGTCCGCGGTCCGTGGTGGCAGCAGCGGCCACACCCCACACAATCGGCGCCTCCCGGGTCCGGCGGCCCCGCGACGGGGGACAAGGCCGCGGCGCTCACGATCCGTCGACCGGCCATGGCGCGTGCGCGAGCGACGGCGCAATGCGTGCGAGCTCCTTGCGGACCATGGCCGCCGTGGGGCGGTCGTTCGGCGCACGGCGCAAGGTCGAGAAGAGGACCTCGGCGAGACTCGCGAGGCCGTCTTTCCTCGCGAGGGCCCGGAGCGGCGGCGGGAACCCGTCGTGCGCGACGTGGAGGGCAATCTCGGCGACCTCGCTCGGCGCGTCGAAGAGCACACGCCCCGTGAGCGTCTCGAACGCGACGCACCCGAACGCGTAAACATCGGCCTTCGACGGCTGCAGGGCCGCGGACGACACGCTCGCGTCGAAGGCGCCCCAGACCTCGGGCGCCCCGTACGGTCCGGTCGCGCACCCGGGGCGGACATGCTGCCCGGCGAGGCCGAAATCGACGAGCACCGCGTCCTCTCCGTGCCGGAGCACGACGTTGGAAGGCTTGAGGTCGAGGTGTCCTACGCCGACGGCGTGCATGGCGTCGAGCCCGGCCAGGATGTCGTCGAGGATATGGAGAGCCCGCGGGACGTCGAGCGCGCGCGTCTCGAGAAGGCGCTCGAGCGTCGCCCCCTCGACGAGCTCCATGACCAGGATCGGCTTGGGTTTGCTGCCGGCGTCGAAGGTGACGAAGCGCGCGAGGTTCCGGTGCTGGGGGACTGCAATGAGCGCCCCCGCCTCCTCGCGGAACATCTTCAAGAACTCGGCCTCGGAGAGGGCGCGCGCGGCGTTGGCCGAGTACTGCGGAACCTTCAGCGCGAGCCGCTCGGCCTGGGGGTCGGTCTTGTCTTCGTCGCGTGTGACGACGAATACCGAACCCACCGCGCCGGAGCTCAGCGCGCGCAGGACGTAGAAGCCGCCCAGCGTACGCCGGGCGGGCAGCCAGGCCGGAAGAGCCTCCGAGACGAGGGCCGGCGCCGCGGGCATGGGCGGCGGCGTCGCGGGCCCGTCGAGGGGCAGCTCGGCCATCCGCCAGACCGTCGCCGAGACGAGCTTGGCGATCGCGTTCGGCACGCCCGCGAGGAGATCGTCGAGCGCAGCGGCGACGACGTGGTGGCGCATCGCCGGATCGGCGCCCGCGAGGACGCGGGTCACCGAGACCGTGAGCGACCGGAGGCCCGACGCCGCGCGAGGCTTCGTCGAGCGGCTCGGATCGAACCGCGACCGCGCGCCGACGGTGAGCTGTGCGAGCGACGAGAGCGCCCCTTCGAGCTGGGGGACCGCCTCGGAGCCCGAGTCGGCGGAGAGCGCGCGGAGCGAAGCGACCGAGGCCAGCGACGACAGCGACGCGCCGAGGCGGACGAGGACGGCCCGGAGCGCCTCGGTCCGCCCCGAGACGTCGGGCGCGAGGTCGCGCGTGAGCTCCTCGTACGCGGGCAACGCCGACGCGGCGTCCGAGAGGACGGCTTCCACGAAGCGCGCGTAGCGCTCGATGACGTACACCAAGTCGGGGTTCATCGACGCCTCGGCGATGGTCGCCAGATCCGCAGGCTCGACGGCGTGACGCGCGATGACGAGGATCACGTCGACGACGTCGCAGGCTCCGACTCGGACGAGCGCGTCGAGCGCGCGCGCGAGGGCCGCCACGATCGTGCGGCGAACGGGCGACGGAGGCCCGCGCTCGAACCGCTCGAGGAGGACCGGCGCGATCCGGAGCCAATGATCGCGCAGCCGCGCGGCGCGCTGCGTGTCGGCGTCCTCGACGACGAGGTCGCTGTCGACCAGGTGCAAGAGCGCGCGGAGGCGCCGGAGCGACAGCATCGGGTGATCCGGGCGCCCCACGCCGCGCGGGTCCGGGCTCAGCGGAGCGCGCTCCCGGGCCAGGATCCACTCGCCGAGCCGGTCACGCAGCGGATCCATCCCCGAGTCGGCGTGCGCGGACGCGTGACCGGCCGCGACCCCGAGCGACAGGAGATGCTCGAGGACGTTCCGCTCGAGGAGGCTCATGTCCAGATCGCGGAGCACCGCGAGCGACGCGCGACGCGCCATCGACCCCGCTCTGCCCTCCGCCCCGTCGTCCTCGACGGTCACGGCCTCGAGCGCGTCGAGCGAGCCTTGCGCCGCCGCCAGAGCTTCTCTCGCGCGCGCATGGGCCTCCTTGGCGCCCGAGGTCGCGAACGCGAGCAGCGCGCGCGCGATTAGATCGCGCACGGGCTCGTCGTCCCGTGGACCGCCCTCGAGATCCCGTGCGACCTCGAGGGCGAGGCCTTCGGCGCCGTCGTCGCCCGAGCTCTTGGAGCGCGCCGAGAGGAGTTCGAGCCCGCGGCGCGCGGCGTGATCCGAGAGCGCGGACGCCCCGAGCTCCGCGCGAAGCTCCACGATGGCCTCGCCGACGTCGGCGTTGGCCTGCGCGAGGACCGCGTCGAGGAGCTCGCGTGCCGCTTCGCGCTCGGCCTCCGCCGCCCTCGGCAAGCCCCAGACGAACGCGGCCGCCGCGCCAGGATCGCGTTCGAGGAGGCCGCGCCCGAGCGCGCGCTGGGCGAGAGAGATGCCCGCGTCGGGCGCGACGGCGACGTACGCCGCCACGGACGCCGCGGCTCGGCGCCACTCGGTCGGCGACAGCGACGGCCCGAAGCCTTCCTCCATCGTGCGCGCGAACGCGGGGATCCAGGGAGCGAGCAGCCCGCGGGCCACCGCCACGTGACGCCAGACGAGCGACTCGCGGTCTTCGAGCAGGCGCGTCCACGCGGGCTGCACCGCGTCGGACCGGAAGACGCGGAGGTTGTGATCGTCGCCGTAGGCCGCGCACCGCGCCGCCTCGCGCGCGGCCCGCTCGAGCAGCCGCGCAGCGAGCCGACGCGACGGCAGGGAACCGGTCGAGGGAGCCGCGATCCAGTCGCGCGCGAGGTCGCGGCGCGACGCGATGGCGAGCGCGAGCGGTCCGTCCGCGACGCCGAGCGAGATCGGCAGCTCGGTGACCAGCGCTACCCGCGCGCGCATGCCGGGGCTCGACAGGCCCTTGCCCGGACCGAGCGCCATGCGCCGGGCGACCGCGACGAACGCAGCGGCGTCGGCGCCGAGCAGCCGCGAGAGGACGCGGCGCCCGAGCTCCCGCTGCTCCGGCCCCGGCGGAAGCGCGGACGCGAGCTCGTAGAGGGCCGACCCCGCTGCAGGCGCCGCCAGCCAATCCAGGTCTTCCAGGAGGCCGGCATGGAGCGCGGCGCGCACGCCCGCGACGAGCGCCTCCGGATTCACCCCGTCGAGCGGCCCGGGGCCATCGTCGGCCGACGCCCGCGCGAGCGCCGCCATGCACTGCCGCCACGACGCCCGACGCTCCGCCGCGTCGCCCAGCTTGTGAAGCTCGAGCAGGCCGCTGACGTAAAAGGTCGGGTCACGCATGGCGGGTGCTTAGGAAGGCTCGTAGAGATGAAGCTGCGCCCCGCCGCGCTGCCGAGCTTCCCAGAGCGCGTCGCCCGAGCGGCGGAAGATGGCCTCGGCGCTCAACCGCGAAGGCGGCATCCACAGCGCTCCGCCCACCGAGATGGTGATCGTTCGCTCCGGGGGCGACGGCCGTCGCACCGGCGCAGCACCGCCCCCGCCGACCGCCACGATCTCGTCCGACCACGCGGCGCCCACGCCGCTCCCGAGCACGATCGACTCGCCGCCCACCGCCTTGACCATGCGGGTCCCGACGGCGCGTGCGGCCACGGCGTCGGCGCCGGGCAGGAGCACCCCGAACTCGTCGCCCTCGAGGCGCGCGAGCACGTCGTACTCCCTCACGCAGGTCTCGAGCCGGCGCGCGACCTGCTCGAGCACGACGTCCCCGGAGGGGAGGCCGAGCTCGAGGTTGATGTCCTTCATCCCGTCGACGTCGATCCTCAGCAGGGTGTAGCTGTCCCAGGCCCGCGTGCTCCGGCTGTGCTCGCGCCCCAGCTCTTCGTAGAGCCTGCGCTGGTTCAAGAGGCCCGTGAGACCGTCGAACGGCATGAGGGCTCGGAGCCGGGCTCGGAGCTGCCGCGTGGAGCTCTCGGCGGCGCGCTCGAGCGTCACGTCGCGCACGAAGACGATCCGCCCGCCCAGCCGGCCCTCGGCCGCCTCGCGCGTGGCGGTCCGCGGCGTGTCCCGAGCCGTGTCCCGCGCCACGGCAATCGCACGGCAGAGGACCGTCCTCGCGAACGGCTTGCGCACGTCGACCTCGCCGGCGGTGACGGGCGCGCCGAGGGGGGCTGCGGCGGCACGCCAGAAGGCGTCGGGGTCGTCGCACGCCTTCGCGAACGCCTCGAGGACCTCCGCCCCTTGCTTGCCGATGTACGCCGACGGGTCGACGCCGAACATCTCGCCCGCGCGCCGCGCAATCATGCGGCAGCGGCCCCCACCGTCGAGGACGATGAAGCCCTCGTCGGACGCGTCGAGCATCGTCGCGAGGGCGGCGGTCAGGAACGCCAGATCCGAGTCTTCGCTCGACATCATGTCATCGTACGTCCGAGTGCCCTCAGAGCGGAGCCATGTCGTTCTGCTTCACGAGTTTGGCGAAGCTCTCCTTGTCGAGCGCCTTCTCGAGCGCGGTCTCGCCGGTGATTTCCTTCGCCTTGACGAGGCGCTCGAGGGCCATGTCCATCGTCTGCATGCCCTGCGCCTGACCCCCTTGCATCAAGCTCGGGATCTGGAAGGTCTTGTTCTCCCGGATCATCGAGGCCAGCGCCGGGGACCCCATCAGGATCTCGTGCACGGCGACGCGTCGCTTGCCGTCCGCCGTGCGCACCAGTTGCTGCGCCACGATGCCGGCGAGGCCCTCGGACAGCATTCCGCGGACCTGGGGCTGCTCGTCGGCCGGAAAGGCGTTGACGATGCGGTCGATGGTGGCCGATGCGCTGTTCGTGTGGACCGTCGCGAAGACGAGGATGCCGAAGCTCGCGAGCTGCAGCGCGAGCTTCATCGTCTCGTTCGTGCGGAGCTCGCCGATGAGAATGACGTCGGGGTCCTCCCGGCCTGCGCTCCGGATCGCGTGGGCGTAGCTCGACGCGTGGGCGCCGATCTCCCGGTGCGTGATCTGCGCGCGCTGCGGCTGGTGCACGAACTCGACGGGGTCTTCGATCGTGAGGACGTGGCACGCCCGCGTCTTGTTGATGTGGTCGATCATCGCGGCGAGCGTCGTCGACTTGCCCGACCCGGTCGGCCCCGTGACGAGGACGAGACCCGAGCGGCGATCGGAGAGCTTCTTGACGGCCGGCGGGCACCCGAGGTCCTCGAGCGTGAGAACCCGGGTCGGGATGGTGCGGAAGACGGCCGCGAGGCCCGTCGTCTTGTAGAAGTAGTTGGCGCGGAAGCGCGCCTTGTCGCCGTAGGCGTAGGCGAAGTCGAGGTCGTACGTCTCGGCGATCGTCTTTTTCTGATCGGGGTTGACGATCTCGAAGAGGAGCGACTCCATCTCCGCCGGATCGAGCGACTCGGGGCGCATCGAGACGAGATCGCCGCGGAGGCGGATGAGCGGCGGATAGCCGATGCCGAGGTGCAGGTCGCTGCCGCCTTGCGCGAGGAGGTTGTCGAACATCTTGTCGATGCGCGGCATCTAGGGCGCCTTCTTTCCGAATTGCGCGGGCGCGGGGGCCTGCCGCTTGCCGGAGAGGACGGCGTCGAGCTCCTCGGGATGCTCGGCGATGGTGAGCGCCGCCGCCTTGGTGACCGTGCCGGAGCGCACGAGCTCCGCGAGGGACTCGTCGAGACGGATGATTCCGAAGCCCTTGCCGCGCTGCTGGAGGCTCGGGATCTGAAAGGTCTTGGCGTCGCGAATCAGGCTCCAGAGCGCGACCGACCCGGGCAAGAGCTCGACGGCGGCGACCATGCCCGATCCGTCGGCCCTGGGCAGCAGCCGCTGGCTGACGATGAGATGCAGGCCGCCCGCGAGCGTCATCCGCACCTGTTGCTGATCGGCCGGCGGAAAGAGATCGATGAGGCGGTCGATCGTCTTGGCCGCGCTGGGCGTGTTCATCGTGCCGAGGACGAGGTGCCCGGTCTCGCTCGCGGCGAGGGCCATCCGAACGGTCTCGGTGTCGCGGAGCTCGCCGACGACGATGACGTCCGGGTCTTCGCGGAGCGACGCCTTGAGGGCGCTCTGGAAGGAGCGCGTATGGCTGCCCACCTCGCGCTGGCTGATCATGGCCTTCTTGCGCCGGTGCACGAACTCGACGGGGTCTTCCACCGTGATGATGTGGTGGGTCGTCTCGGTGTTGATGATGTCGACGATGGCCGACATGGTCGACGTCTTGCCGTGCCCGGTGGGCCCCGTCACGAGGACGAGCCCCTGGTGGTGGTGCGTCGCGCGCTCGATCTCCGCCGGAACGCCGAGCGAGGCGAGCGTGGGGACGCCCGCCGGTATGCAGCGGAAGCAAGCTTTGAGGCCCGTACGCTGGCGGCTGACGTTCACGCGGAAGCGGCCGGTGGCGCGCTCGATCGCGAAGTCCGAGGAACCGTGCTCCGCGAGCGCGGCGCGCATGTGCTCGGGCACGACCGGTGCCACGAGTGCCTCGACGGAGGCTGCGTCGAGGACCGGACCGCGCGGGTTGAGCTCCCCCGCGACGCGCAGCAAGACGGGACGGCCCGCGACCAAATGAAGGTCGCTCGCGGCCTCCTGGCGCGCGACGGCCAGGACCTCGTCCAGGTGGCGGGGTGGGACGGCCGGCGCGGGCGAAGGAATCGAGCGGACCACCGCGGCGCGCAGGATCGGATCCGACGCAACCTCCACGGGTGGAGCGGCCACGGCCACGGCGCCTGCCCCGGGTCGCTGCGGCGGTACGACACGGGCCGCGGGGACCGGCGGAGGCGCTCCGCGGGCCGGCGGAGGCGCCCCGCGGGCCGGCGGAGGCGGCTCCGACGCCCGCCGCAGGAGCGTGAAGCGGGCTTGCACGCGCCCGGCACGCATGATCGCGGTCACGCCGACCGAGCCGACGCCGTCGATGCGCGTGGTCCACTGCGCGGGCTGAGCCTCCAACTCCTCGACGTAGCGGCTTCCTCCCGCACTGACGAGCATCTCGAGGATCTCGTCGGTGCCTCGGGGCACGTCGTCGACCGGCTCGTACGTCTCGCCCAACTTGACGCAAGGCAAGCGATCCGTTGCCACGGCAAACTCCGAGACCTGCGCGCGAGTGAGCTCTCGCAGCATCTGTTGGAGTGTCTTCATTCCGCTGGCCAGGGGAACGACACGCGGGATCCCATTGGCGAGCGTACAGAAGCGCCGCGAAGATTCCCAGCGCCCGCCGGGGCCGGAACGAATGTACGAGGAGGGCGCAGATCGGCCGCCTGCGCCGTGCCCTCCTTGCCACCCCACCCCCCCGGGGCCTCCTGTGCCGGGTTTTGCCGGCTTCGCCGCGTGCGCGGCCGGTGACTACGACCTGCGGACGAAAGGCGCGCGGCCCGCGTACACGGCGCTGCCGCCGAGCTCGGACGAGATGCGAAGGAGCTGGTTGTACTTGGCGACGCGGTCCGATCTGGAGAGGCTGCCCGTCTTGATCTGGCCGGCGTTCGTGGCGACGGCGAGGTCGGCGATGAACGAGTCCTCGGTCTCGCCGGAACGGTGGCTGATGATCGATCGGTACCCGTTCTCGGTGGCGAGCCGGATGCAGTCGAGCGTCTCGGTGAGCGAGCCGATCTGGTTTAGCTTGATGAGGATCGAGTTCGCGAACCCGCCCTCGATCCCGCGGCGCAAGCGCTCGACGTTGGTGACGAAGAGATCGTCGCCGACGAGCTGCACGCGGCTGCCGATGCGCTGCGTGAGGAGCTTCCAACCGTCCCAGTCGTCCTCGGCGCAGCCGTCTTCGATCGAGATGAGCGGGTACTTCGAGGAAAGCTGCTCGTAAATCGAGACGAGCTCCTCGCGCGTGATGCTCTTCTTGTCGAACGTGTACTTCGCAGTCTTCTTGTCGAAGAACTCGCTCGCCGCGCAGTCGAGGCCGACGAACACGTCCTTGCCGGGCTTGTACCCCGCCTCTTCGATGGCGCGCACCACGTACTGGATCGCCTCTTCGTTCGACCCGAGCTTCGGCGCGAAGCCGCCCTCGTCGCCGACCGACACGGTGAAGCCCTTCTCCTTGAGAAGCTTCTTCAGCGTGTGGAAGATCTCGGTGCCCGCGCGGAGCGCCTCTTCGTACGAGGCGATGCCGGCCGGGACGATCATGAACTCTTGGATCTCGAGGCCGCTGTCGGCGTGAACGCCGCCGTTGATGATGTTCATGAGCGGCGTCGGGAGGACGCGCGCCTGAACGCCGCCGAGGTAGCGCCAGAGCGGCAAGTCGACCGCGTCGGCCGCCGCGCGCGCGACGGCCATCGAGACGCCGAGGATGGCGTTCGCGCCCATCTTGGCCTTGTTGGGGGTTCCGTCGGCCTCGAGGAGCACCCGGTCGACGCCGCCCTGATCGAGCGCGTCGAGACCGAGGATCGAGGGCCCGAGGGTCTTGTTCACGTTGTCGACGGCGGTGTCGACGCCCTTTCCGGTCCAACGCTTCTTGTCGTTGTCGCGGAGCTCGAGGGCCTCGTGCTCTCCGGTGGAGGCTCCGCTCGGAACGGCGGCGCGGCCGTGGCCGGAGTCGGTTTGCACTTCTACTTCGACGGTGGGATTGCCGCGCGAGTCGATGATGGCGCGGGCGAAAACGGCATTGATTTCGGTCATGGCGCGCTGCGTGGTACCACGCTTCACTCGGTGTGTCGATGAAGGAGGCTGGTCGAATCCGCTTCGACCTGTCCCGGCTCGGGAGCGAACTCGGAAGTCAGTCGATCCCAGAACGCGCGAAGGTCGTCGAGGTCGCGTACGCGCCGGGCGGGAGGTAGGCCCGCCAGGAGAATCCTACCGTATCCGCGGCGCATGACCCGCCGGTCGAGGAGGGCGACGACGCCGGCGTCCCGCTGCGTGCGAATGAGCCTTCCGAAGCCCTGCTTGAGCGTCATCCCGGCGCTCGGTACGGAATATTGCACGAACCCGCTCCCGCCTTCTCGGTCGATGCGTGCGCAGCGCGCCATGACGACCGGATCGTTCGGGGGAGCGAAGGGGATCTTGTCGATGACGACGAGGCGCAGAGCCCACCCGGGCACGTCGACGCCTTCCCAGAAACTCATCGTGGCGACCAGCACCGCCCGGCCGCTCGCTCGGAACCGCGACAGGAGGACGTGCTTCGGGCGCTCGCCCTGGACGAGGACCGGCAACTCGAGCCGTCTCTGGATGCGTGCGTGGAGGGCCTTCATCGCCCGCGTGGACGTGCAGAGGACGAAGGCGCCTCCGTCGGTCATGCGGCAAAGATCGACGACGCGACCGGCCGCGGCCTCTTCGAAGCCCGGGTCGGCGGGATCGGGCAGGTCCGACGCGACGTAGAGCGCGGCGCGAGAGGCGAAGTCGAAGGGCGATTCGACGACCAGCTCCTCGGTGTCAGGGGGCGCGCCGAGCCGAGCCCGCGCAAAGTGGAACCCGCCGGCCGCCGCGAGCGTCGCGCTGGTGCAGACCACCGTAGGCACGCGATCGAAGAGCCGCGCCCGGAGCATCCCGCCGACGTCGACCGGGCTCGCGCCGAGCGAGACGCTCCGCGCACGGACGTCGACCCAGCGGACGACATCGGAGAGCTCCCCGTCGTCGGTCGCGTGGGTGCCGGCGAGGAGACCGCGCAAGTCCGTTCGGAGCTCGGTCGTGCGACGCCCGATGATCTGGAGCGACTCCTCGCGGCGACCGAGCCCGATCGCTTCGAGGGCCTCGAGCCGCACGTCGAGCGCGTCGTGGGCCTCTCGCACCGCGCGGGGGACCTCGAGGAGAATCTGCCGTGCGTCTCCATACGCTGTCCGAGGCGCATGCGCCGACTGGGTCTGGCTCGCCGCGAGCGCGACGAAGAAGGCCCTCGAGCCCTCCTTGATTCCTTCCAAGGTCGTTCGCGTCGGTCCATTCTTGAGGGCCTCGAGGGCGCCTGCCGCCGCGAGGGACCGCTCCGCGTCGCGCACGAGCGCGTCGATGCGGGCGCTCGAGACACGGACGCCGAAGAACTCCGTCGCGATGTCTTCGATCTGGTGGGCCTCGTCGAACACGACGGCGTCGTACGCGGGGAGCACACCGGCGCGCGGGCGATCGCCGTGGCGGCCGGTTCGGAGCGCGAGGTCGGCGAGAAACAGATGATGGTTGACGACGACGATCTGCGCTTCTTCGGCCTCGCGGCGCATGCGCGTGACGAAGCAGCGCTCGTAGTAGTCGCAAGTGGCGCCGATGCGTGTTTCGCTCGACGAAGCCACGTCGCGCCACGCCGCCTCCTCTTCCGCGAGGTCCGCGAGCTCGGCGCGGTCGCCCGTTTCCGTCGTCTGCAGCCAGGTGGAGATGCGCTCGAACGCGAGGCCGTGGCGGCCTCCGTCACCCGCGCGCGCCTCGTCGAAACGGCGAAGGCATACATAGTTGCCGAGGCCCTTCATGAGCGACGCTCGGAACGTCACGCCGTGCGCGCCGAGGGCCTGCGCCACGATCGGCAGATCGTGGACGAAGATTTGCTCCTCGAGCGCGCGGGTCGCCGTCGACACGATGACTTTGCGACCGCTCAACACGGCGGGCAGAAGATAGGCGAGCGTCTTCCCGGTCCCGGTGCCGGCCTCGACGAAGAGGTGCCGCTCTTCCTCGAGCGCGCGCTCGACCGCCTCCGCCATCGCGATCTGCCCCGCACGCCGCTCGAAAGACGAGAACGTCCGCGAGAGCGGCGAGCCCGGGCCGAGCACGTCTCGCACACCGATGCGGGTCATCGGACTCGCTCCATACCACTTGCGGGTCCGAGCCACATTGGAACGCCGCCGCGCGTTGAAGCGCATTCTTCACCGTGGTACACGGCGGCCCGCCCTCACACGGACACCATTACCCTCGAGGCGCCCCCCGACCATGTCTCAGTCGCAGATCCCCTCTCCTCCCTCTCAGCCGCCCCTCGGAACGAACGGGTCCTCCGCCGGCGGCGGCAAGGTGTTGCAGGTCATCGGTCCCGTGGTCGACGTCGAATTCCCCGACGGAAGGCTGCCGAAGATCCTGAACGCCTTGAAGATGACCAACCCGGGCATCTCCTCGACGAGAGAGAACTTGACGCTCGAGGTTGCGCAGCACCTCGGGGAGAACACGGTACGCACCGTCGCGATGGACACGACCGACGGTCTGGTCCGCGGGATGCCCGTGCGCGACACCGGCGCGCCGATCGCGATGCCGGTCGGTCCCGAGTGCCTGGGCAGGATCCTGAACGTCGTCGGCGATCCGGTCGACGACGGCCCGCCGGTCCAGGCGAAGATGCGCGCGCCGATCCACCGGGCGCCGCCCACCTTCGTGGAGCAGTCGACGAAGATCGAGCTCTTCGAGACCGGCATCAAGGTCATCGACCTCCTCGCCCCGTACCGGAAGGGCGGCAAGATCGGCCTCTTCGGCGGCGCCGGCGTCGGCAAGACGGTCCTCATCCAGGAGCTCATCAACAACGTCGCCAAGGCGCACGGCGGCGTGAGCTGCTTCGCGGGCGTCGGCGAGCGGACGCGCGAAGGAAACGACCTTTATCAGGAGATGACCGAGACCAAGCTCCAGACAGGCGAGCCGGTCATCAGCAAGACGGCGCTCATCTTCGGTCAGATGAACGAGCCGCCGGGCGCGCGCGCCCGCGTGGCGCTGAGCGCGCTCACCGTCGCCGAGTACTTCCGCGACGAGGAGAAGCAGGACGTGCTCCTCTTCGTCGACAACATCTTCCGGTTCACCCAGGCCGGCTCGGAAGTGTCGGCGCTCCTCGGGCGCATCCCGAGCGCGGTTGGCTACCAGCCGACGCTGTCGACCGAGATGGGCGCGCTCCAAGAGCGGATCACGTCGACCAACAAGGGCTCGATCACGAGCGTGCAGGCCATCTACGTCCCGGCCGACGACCTGACCGACCCGGCCCCGGCGACCACGTTCGCGCACCTCGACGCGACGACGGTTCTCAACCGCGCCCTGACCGAGATCGGCATCTATCCCGCCGTCGACCCGCTCGACTCGACGTCGACGCTCCTCGATCCGGGCGTCATCGGCCAGCGGCACTACGACGTCGCGCGCAAGGTCCAGGCGATTCTGCAGAAGTACAAGGACCTGCAGGACATCATCGCGATCTTGGGGATGGACGAGCTCAGCGAGGACGACAAGCTCGTCGTCGCGCGCGCCCGCAAGATTCAGCGCTTCCTATCGCAGCCATTCTTCGTCGCCTCGCAGTTCACCGGCGCCGCGGGCAAATACGTGCCCCTCAAGGAGACGATCGACGGCTTCGAGGAGATCACCTCCGGCAAGCTCGACGCGCTGCCCGAGCAGGCGTTCTACATGGTCGGCAACATCGAAGAGGCGCGGGAGAAGGCGCAGAAGC
This sequence comes from Polyangiaceae bacterium, assembly GCA_036500865.1. Taxonomy (GTDB): domain Bacteria; phylum Myxococcota_A; class Polyangia; order Polyangiales; family Polyangiaceae; genus Palsa-1150. Next base: position 66,232 of record DASYBG010000010.1, on the reverse strand, counting down.
TCACGGGCAAGAGCTGATGGCCGACAAGATCCAGCTCGAGATCGTGACGCCGCGCGGGCGGGCCTTCGCGGCCGAGGTCGACGAAGTGACGGCCCCGAGCGTGTCGGGCGAGTTCGGCGTGCTCCCTGGCCACCTGCCGCTCCTGGCCGCGCTGCGGACCGGGATCGTCACGTACCGGCAAGGGAGCGACACGAAGCGGTGCGCCGTGGGGGCAGGGTTCGCCGAGGCAGGCCCCGACCGGCTCGTCATGCTGACCGACGAGTACGCGGAGCGCGAGGGCATCGACCCGGTCCTCGTGCGCAAGGAGCTCGCGGAGGTGGAGGATAAGCTCCGCAAGCTCGAGAGCGTCCCCATCGCCGCCCCCGACACGAAGGGCGCCGACGCCGCCCTGGCCGACGCGCGCGTACAGCGCGATGCGCTCGTCGCGCGCGAGAACTGGCTCGCGGCACAGCTCGAGCTCTACGGCGATCCGCCCCCGGCCACGAACCGTCCCTTCGAGGAGTTCGGTCCGCCGCCGCCTCCTCCCGAAGACGAAGTACCGCAGGGCGACGGCACGAGCCGAGCCGACGAGACGTAGCGGCACATGCAGCGCTGGGTCACCACGTTGGTGGGCGTTGCCGTCGTCGTCTTCGCCATCTGGGTCGTCGCGCGGAACTTCCACCCGCCGGAGCCGGTCGGCGCGCCCACGTCCGACGGCCGCGAGGCCGGCGCAAATGACGCGGGGAGCGGGCGCCTCGATGCGGGTGCGACGGCCGTCGACGACGCGAGCCCACTCTTCTTGAGTGACCTCGTGGCGAACGCGCCGCGCGAAGACGCAGCGTCGGATGCCTCGTTTGCCGACGGGACGCCCGTCCCGCCGCTGCCGTTCAATGCGCCACGCCAGGTTCGCTTCGGCGTCGTGCTCGTCTCCTACCGGGGGGCGCAGCCGAGCGCAGGCGGTGGCCACCCCTCGAGCCGCTCGAAGAGCGACGCGAGCGAACTGGCGGACCGGCTGCTTGCGGCAGCCAAGGCAGACTTCCATGCGGCGGTGCAGCAAGGCGATCCCGGGTCCTCCGAGGACGTGGGGCAGTTGAAGACGGGCATCCTCGAGCCGGGGCCGGAGTTCATCCTCTTTACCTTGCCGGTCGGCGGCGTGGGTGGCCCGGTCGACACGCCCCGCGGCTTCTGGATCGTCAAGCGGCTCGAGTAACGGCAGAGAGTAAAAAGGGACAACCTACATGAGTACGATCGACGTTCGACGCAGCCACACGCTGTCCAAGGAAGAAGCCAAGAAACGCGCAGAAGAGCTGGCGAAGTCGATGCAAAACCGGTTCGATCTGGACTGGCGCTGGGAAGGAGACCACATCGTCTTCGAGGCGCCGCGCGGCGCCGCCAAAGGGACGAAAGGCTCGGTCGAGGTCACCGGCAGTGAAGTGCGCGTGCAGATCGACCTACCGCTCATGCTCCGGATGCTGAAGGGCACCGTCGAGTCCAAAGTGAGCGAGAAACTGGGTCAGGTGCTGTAGTCCTCGATTTGTCATGCGGTGGCCTGGGCGACTGCGTTAAGCTCGGGCGACCAGGCGAGAAGCGGTCGTCCGCCGTCGGCCCCGCGCATGTCCCAAACGCCCACGATCAGCCAACCGCCCGATGCCCCGGCGGTGACATCCTCACGCGCTCCGCCCGCTCCTCCGACGGAAGCGACGCTCGCGGCCCAGGAGACGTTGCGCCGGATCCGCGCGGAGCTCGCCGCCACGACGGATCGATCGCGACAGGGCCGGCTGCTGATGACCGTGGCCGAGCTCGAGGAGCGAATCGGGGACGAGCCGTCGGCGGCACGGGACTATCTGGCCGCGTTCAACGCGGACCCTGGGTTTCGGGAGCCGCTCGAGGGGCTGGTTCGGCTCCTCGAGAAGCGACGGAGCGTCAAGAACCTCGGCAGGCTCATCGACGCGATGGTGCGCGCCGCGACGTCGCCCGAAGAAAAGGTGCGCACGCTCCTGATGCAGGCGACCTACCAGGCCGACGTCGCGGACGACCTCGCCGAGGCCAAGCGCTACGCCTTCGAGGCGACCGCGGTGGAAGGGGCGCCTGCGCAGGAGCTGTCGAGCGCGTGGCTGGTCGCCGAGGTGATCGCAGCGCGCGCCGGAGATGCCGACGGACGGGAGACTGCGTTCGCGGAGCGAGCGAAGTACGCGACGCAGCCGGAGTGGCGCGCGCTCCTGCTCATGGATCGTGCCCGCGCGGCGGCCGCCTCGGGGCAGGTCGACGAGGCGATGGGCCTCCTGCGGGAGGCACGCGCGCAGCAATCCGCGGCGACCTTCGCGGTCATGGCGCTCCTCGAACAAATCACGCGGGACGCGGCGGGCACGGGCGATGGGGTCGACGGGCGGGCGCGGACGGAAGCCCTCGCCGATGCCATCGAGGAGGGCGCGGCCATCGCGGAGAGCGCAGCCCTCGACGCCGCGCTCGGCGACCGCTTGGGCGTGCCCCGGTGGGCGCGAGAGGCGCCGCGACTCATCGATGCATGGCTGCGCGCGTCCGACGCGCGAGAGCGACTCGGCCAGCTGGATCGGGCCGCGTGGACGCTCGACCACGCGCTCGAGTTCCTCCAGCGCCCGGACGGCCTGCGCGACCCGTTGGCGGAAGGCGCCGTCGTGATGGCGCGGCTGCGGGTCGCGGGAAGGGCGGGCGATACGGAGCGCGCGGCGAAGCTCGCCGAGGAGCGGCTCGCCGGGGAGGCGGACGGCGGAATCGCCGCGGCGCTCGCGATGCGCGTCGCCGAGCACGCCGCCGCGCAGAAGGACCTGCCGCGGGCGCTCCGCGCCCTGGCTCGGGCGGTCGCGGCGGATCCCGGGTGTCTGCCGGCGAGGGCGATGCAGCTCGACCTCCTCGCCGAAGCCGCCGATCCCGCGCCGTTCGCGGAGCAGCTGGAGGCATTCGCCGAGCAGCTGGCCACCGACGAGGCGCGGGGCCGAACTTTCCTCCTCGCAGCCTATGTGTGGGGCGCGCGCGCGAAGGACGTGGCTGCCGCCAAAGCGGCCCTCACGCAAGCCGGGATGTACGGCGTCGCTCCGACGACCACCGCGCGCATCGGACGCATGCTCGCTGGCATCGCCGGCGACGCTGCCTGGTACGAAGAGGGGACCAAGCGTCTCCTGGCCGCCGGCGCGGATGAACGCGAGGCGCTGTCGCTCGGCGTCGAGCTCGTGCGACTCCGCCGTGCGCGGGGCGACGTGGACGGTGAGGCGAGAGCGCTGCGGGACATGGCCGCAACGAGCAAGGGAGCGTGGCTCGCCCGCGCCCTCGAGGCCTTCGCGCCGCCCGCGGCCGCGCCGTCGGCGCGAGAACCTCGCGGCGCAAGCTCCTCGCACGCAAGCGGGCGATCCCTCGCCGCGATCGACGAGCTGGCGTCCACCGAGCGCGACCACGACCTCGCGCGCGGCTTGTCGGTCGTGGCTGCCATGCGTGCCCTTGGGCTCGGAGATCGGGACGCGGCCCGCGCGCGTCTCACGGAGCTCGCAGCGCGCGACCCGTCGGATCCGATCGTGACCTCGATGCTCGGCGACCTCGAGCGCGCCGCCGGCGACCACAACGCGGCGTCCGGGGTCGCGACGGCGGCGGCCCAAGCGGCGAAGGACGACCCGGAGCTCGCGGGGGCGCTGGAGCTCGAAGCGTTCTTCGAGCGATGGCGGGCCGGAGACCGCATGGGCGCCCTGGAGGATCTCGAGGCCTCGACCGCGACCGCCCCCGACGCCGCCAAGATGGCTCTCGCCTGGGGGTCCCGCGCGCTGGGCGCGGACACGATCGACGCCCGACGAACGGCGATCGAGAGGTCGGCGGCGACCGGGGCGTGCGATGAGCGCGTGCTCGCGCTGGAGCGGTTCGCGCTCGAAGTGGCTGGTGGAGATCCCGACGCCGCGGCGGCCGCGCTGGCCACCATCGACGGCGCGCCGGAGGGCGACTTCGGCGTCGCCGGGGCGCTCGGGCGTCTCGTCTGGTCGCAAGGGTCCGCCATCCCGTCGGCCGCGCGCGAGGCGACCGACCGGCTCGCGGCGAGGGGGCCACGCGCGCTGACGTTTGCGGCGGCAGAAGCGGCGAGGCTCGCCCGCGAAGGAGGCGACCACGAGGAGGTCGCCCGCGCGGCCCGCCGCTGGTTCGACGCGGAAGGAGGCTTGCCGGCCGCCGTCGAGTGGCTCGCGGCGGCTGAGGCCCTCGGCGAGACCGGCGAGGAGCACGAGGCGCGGCTCGCCGTGGCCGTGTCGCTCTCGGGCGAAGCGCGGGAGGCCATGGTCGCGAGCGCGGCGATCGTCCAGTCGCTCGCCGATCCGGAGAAGCTGCCGGCATGGGTATCGGGTGAGGCGCCGGCGGCGCGCCTCGCGAACCTCGAGCTATCGCCGCCCGGTTGCGACCCGCGACGACGCGCGACCGCGCTGTCGGAGATCGACGGGTTCCTCGGACCGGAGGCGCACGACGACGCGGAGTCGCTCGCGGCGTGGTCCGACCTCGCCGCGGGCGACCCGGACCGAGCCCGCGCTCGGTTCGAGCGAGCGGCGTTGGCCCGTCCCGGCGACCTCGCGGCATGGGAGGGACTGCGGGCATGCGCGGATGCGACGGGCGACAAGGCCGCCCGCGCGAGAGCCGCCGCGGAGCTGGGCGCCCGCTGCAAAAACGCAAAGCGCGGCGCGGCCTTCTGGGAAGAGGCGGCCCTGCTCTGGATCGAGCTGGGCGACGAGTCCAAGATCGACCGCGCGCTCGACGAAAGCTTTGCCCGAGACGCGCGGCGAGGCGTGGCCTTCGACAAGCTGTTCCGCCGCGTCCGCGCCCGGAAAGACAACGACCGGCTCTTGCCGCTCATTGTCCGACGGCTCGACGTCGCGGACGAGCCGCAAGAGGTGCTCAAGCTCTTCTGGGAGCAGGCGCGGGTGCTGCGCGAAAAGGGCGACCAAGACGCCGCCCTGCAGTCGCTCGAGCACGTGATGATGCTCGACCCCGATCACGTCGGAGCGCTTGCCCTCCTCGGAGAGATCAACATCCGGCGCGGTCACTTCGACGACGCCGCGACGTCCCTCGCGCGCCTGGCGATGCTCGAGGCGGCGCCCGCGAAGAACCGGGTCACCGCGGGCGTCGCGGCGGTGGACCTCTACGAGAACAAGCTGGACCGCTTCGACAAGGCACTCGAAGTCTTGCTCTCGCTCCACCAGGCGAAGCTCTCGACTTTGCCCGTGCGCGAGCGACTCGCGCGCGCGGCGGCCCGCACGGGCGCATGGAACGAAGCGACCTCCATGCTCGAGGAGCTGATGAACGAGCGCTCCGACGCGCAGGGACGCGCCGAAGCCGCGCGGCTCGCCATGAGCCTCCATCGGGACCGACTCGGACGGCCGCAAGGAGCGGCGGCCGCGATCGTGAAGCTCTTGGAGGAGTCTCCCGCGGACGGCGAGGCGCTCGAGATGCTCCTTCAGACCGAGCACTCCCCTTCCGTCCGGGAGCGGCTCCTCGAAGCCGCGCGCGGTACGCTGGTCGATGCCCTCCAGAAGCGCCCGACCGACGTCTCGCTGATTGGTCGGCTTGCGACGGTCACCCGTGCGCTCCCCGACGACGCCGCGCATCGTGCCGCCGTCGGGGTGCTCGTAGCCTTGGGGGCGGCCGACGGGCGATCCGAGCACGGCGTGATGCAGTTCGTGAAGTCACGAGCGCCTCTCATCGCGATGGCCCCCGCGATGCTGCGATCCCTCCAGGCCCCGGGCGACGACGGCCCCCTGAGCGACCTCTTCGTTCTCCTCGGGCCCACGCTCGCCGAAGCGCTCGGACCGACGTTGGCCACGTGCGGAGTGGGGCGCCGCGACAAGGTCGATCCGCGAAGCGGTCTCGGGCTCCGGAACGAAATCGCCGCATGGGCCGGGGCGTTCGGCGTGCGGGAGTTCGACCTATACATCGGAGGGAGCGACGCGCTCGGAGTGCAGGGGATTCCGGGCGCCCCGCCCGCTCTCGTCGTGGGCGCTGGCTTCAACGCACCGATGGCCCCAGCGCTGCGCGGCCGGGTGGCGCGCGAGCTCATGGCGATCGTCCGCGGCACCGGCGCCGCCCGAGTGCGCGACGACATCACGATCGCTGCCGTGGTCGTCGTGGCGTGCAAGCTGGCCGAGGTCCCGATCCAGCACCCGCCCTATGCGGTGCTCGCCGAGGTGGAACGCGCCGTCGGCAAGGCAATCCCGCGCCGGACGCGGAAGCTGCTCGGAGAGCCGTGCCGCGCGATCGCGGCGAGCAACGCCGATGCACGCCTCTGGAGCCGACACGCGCTCTCGTCGCAAGACCGCGCGGCCGTCTTGGCGAGCGGAGACCCGGGCGTCGTGCTGGTGGACGCGCTCGGACCGGACGGGGCGTCGACAGCCGAGGGAGCCGCCAGCGCGCGAGCTCAAGAGCTGTTCCGCTTCGTACTCTCGCCGCGGTACCTCGAGCTGCGACGCGCGCTCGGCCTCGAGGAGGTCGACGCGTCATGACCGACGAGAAGAAGCCCGACGAGCTCGGCGATCTCGACTGGGACCAGGCACTCTCCGAATGGGAGAGCACGAACTTCGTCCCCGAGGTCGCCAAAGACGTGCAGGCCGACAAGCCAGGCCCCGCGGCCGGCACGACACGCACTCTGTATCGTCCGCCGACGGCTCCCGCCGCGAGGAAGTTGCCGGGGCCCGTGAGGCTCTACGACCCGGACGAGGAGGCCAACGAGGCCACCCGCATCGCACGGGTCCCCGATGAGCTCTTGCGGCGGCAAGAAGGGCCCGCGGCCCTGCCGCGCGAAGAGTTCGTCGATCTCGTCACGGAGGCCGCACGGAAGCCGTCGCCGGCGGCATTACCGGCCGATGGAGACGAGACCGCCATTGCCCGCGATCACGGCGAGCGCGGCCCGGCGACCGCCGAGAAGGTACCCTCCGCGCCGCGGACGCTCCTCGCGCCGAGGCTGCGCCGCTACGACCCGAACGAGGTGACCGCCGTCGGGAGGGCGGGCCAGCTCACGGCGGAGCGAGCGATCGACATCGACGAGGTGTCCTCCCTTGCGCCGCCGTCACCGCCCCCTCCCCCGCCGACGCCCACGACGCGCCCTCCAGTCGCCCGGATCCCACTCGCGCCCTCACGGACCTGGTCCGACGAGAAGCCCGCGAGCGAGTGGCTCTCGGCAGCCAAGCGCGAAGAGCTGGAGACGCGCGCGGGGTGGCTGGAACAGGAGGCACGCGCGCTCGACGACGCGGGAGCACGGGCACGCGCGCTCCTCACGTGCAGCGAGATGTTCGCGATATCGGGAGACCGCGAGCGAGCTCGAAGCCTCGCCGTTGAAGCGCGAGACGCATCTCCGTCGATGGCATTGACCCATCGTCAAGCGCGCGCCCTCGCCGCGGCGTCGCCGCAGGAGCGCGATGACGACACGGCCGTCCTCGACGCCGAGAGCGCCGCTTCCCCGACGGAAGCGGGGCGGACCCACGCCGCCTTGCTGGCTGCGGAGGCGCTGCGCGCCTCCGGGCAGACCGAGGCCGCGTCCGAGCGATTCGACGCCGTCGCTCGGACGGAGACCCACGACGTGCGCGCCGCAATCGCCCGAGCGACCCGCGCGCTCCAGACCGACGCGGCCGCAGCCGACGTACCGGACGTCCCCGAATGGGCGACGCTGCGCGAGGCCGTCGCGACGTGTGTCCGGCTGCGCGGCGTGCAAGGTCCTGCTCCCGCGAACCGGGAGGAGCGGCTGCCGAACGAGCTCGTGCTGCTGGCGCGTCAGGCGCTCGACAAGGGAGACGCGGGCGAGGCCGCGACCTGGGTGGGCGAACTCGTGGCTGTGCCGGAGCTCGCGCCGGGCGCCAAATGGCTCGCGGCATCCTTCGCGGCCTCCCGACCCCCGCGGCGCGCGGACGCCATCCGATGGCTGCGGGATCTCGCGGAACGCGGCGACCCGGAGGCACGCCACGCGCTCGCAGAGCGGGCCCTCGAGTCCGGGGACCGGGCGCTGCTCGAAGAGGTCGTGAGCACGCCGGGCGGCTTGACCTCGGCCGAGCGCGCCACCGTCGCGGCGCTCGCCGAGTCGGCCCTCGCCCCCAGCGACCCACACCTCGACGCCGCCGCGGCGGTGCCGGGGATGGAGTCGCTCGCGGCTGCGCTCTCGGCGGTGGCCCTCCCGGGCAAGGACGACCACGACGCGGACGTGGAGGCAAGGGGACGTCGCCTCGCGGGCTCGCCTTCCAGCCGTGCGCTGGTTCGCTTGGGCCGGCTCCTCGCCGCAGCGGCCCCCGCCGCCGCCGTCGAATCGGCCCTCGCCGACCTGACCGACGTCCGCGGAGGTGAGGCGCGCGCGATCGCGTTGGAGATCGCCGCGCGCAAGGGCCAGGCGTCGGACGTCGCGGGCGCGCTCGAAGCGTGGGGCGCCGGCTGGGGTTCCCGCGAGGAAGGCGCCATCGGCGCGCTCGCGGCGGCTCTCGTGTCGGAACGCGCGGGCGACTTGGCGCGTGCGGCCGACGCTTTCAAGGCGGCGCGCAATGCCGACCCGACCCAAGAAGCGTCGCTCCGCGCGATCGCGTCGCTCGACAGCGTCGACCTCGTCGGGGACCTGAACGACCTCGCCGCGGAGCTGGGCGAAGGCATGCGGTCCGCCGTTCTGCGCATCGAGGCCGCGACACGCGGGGAAGGGACGCTCCCGGATCCCACGCGCGCGCTGATGCTCGACGAAGCCCACAAGGCCGCGCCGGAGCTGCCCGTCGCCCCCTTCCTGGCGGAGCGTCTCGCCAGGCGCGGCGGCGACATCGACGAAGTCCTGCGCTGGATCCACGAGGGTCGAGGCGAGCCGAGGGACGCGGTGGAGACCGCCCTCGACGCCGTCCGTGAGGCGCGCCTGGTCGCCGAGCGCGACCCCCACCTGGCCGGAGAGAAGCTGCTCGAAGCGCACCGCGCGCGGCCCGAGGACGTAGCCCTCCGCGAGCTGCACGAACGATGGGCGACGGATCCGCCCGAAGCGCGCGCCGCGTGGCGCGAACAGCGCGCCGCCTCGATGACGGGCCCAGGACGCACGCTCTTCCTCATCGACGCGGCCCGTGATTTCGAGCGCGCTGGCGACGCCGAGGCGGCGTTGCGCTGCGCCGACGCGGCGGGCGCCGACGACGCGGGCCTCGGGGCCATCGCGCGAGAACGTGCCGAGGCCGGCAGCCCCCGCGTGGCGCGGCTCGCCGAGGAGCTCCTCGCGGCCGCGAAGGGGTCCACCGTGACGCGGGACCGACGCGAGGCCTACGAGCGGCTCGCCGCCGTGGACGCGACGGGACGAGACGACGCGGCGAGCGTGCTCCTCTGGCATCGCACCATCCTCGAAGAGTCGCCCGACCACGAGCCGAGCCTCCGTCTGGTCGAGCACCACCTCGTGGCCGAGGGACGGGACGACGAGCTCGAACCAATCGCTGCCGGCATCGCCGGCACGCTCCGCGAGAGCCTGGCGGGCGAAGGCGCCGCGCACGCGGAGCTCGCGGCGAGGCTGCACCTTCGGTCGCCCGATGCCCGGTGGGACGACACGCGCGCGATGATCGAACTTGCCGCGTCGGCGCCGGAGCCATCCTTGTGGTCGCTGCGGATGCTCCACGCCCACGCGCGCTCCCGCGGCGACGACGAGACGCTCTTGGCGACGACGCGGAAGCTCCTCGATCGCACGTCGAAGCCCGCTGACCGCGCCGCGTTCCTGGCACTCGCGGGGGAGACGGCGTTGCGGCTCGGCCTGCTGGACAAGGCCCGGTCGCTTCTCGACCAGGCGAGCGCCGAGGACCCCGGCGACATCGCGATCTGGGCCCTGCTCGCCGAGGTACGCCGCCGCGGCGGAGATGCCCGCGGGGCCGCGGAGGCCTACGAAGCTCTCGCTCGCAGCAGCCTCGTGACCGAGCATCAGCTCGAGGCATGGCAAAAGGCCGCCCAGGTCTATGCGGACGACGTCGGCGACACCGAAAAGGCGATGCGTGCCCTCGAGGCGGCCGCGACCCTCGACGCCGCCGACGCGGACGTCTTCGCCCGTCTCTCCTCGCTCTACGCCGCGCGCCATATGCACTCTGAGCTCGGCGCGCTCCTCGAGCGGAAGCTGGCGACGGTCACCGACGCCGACGAACGGCACGCCCTCGAAATCGAGCGGGGCCGCGTCCTCGTCGCGGCTGGGGATCTCGACGGCGCGCGCGGCGCCTTCGAGGCGGCCCTCGCGGGGCGGCCCGAAGACGCCGGAGCCCTGACCTCCTACGCCGACCTTTGCGTGTCGCAGCAAGACTGGGCGGCGGCCGAGCAGGCGCTCATCCGGCTCGCGAGGCTCCTCCCCACGCCGGAGGAGCAGCGCAACGTGTACGTGCGCCTCGGTGACCTCTACTCGGCGCATTTGCTGAACCTCTCGCGCGCCGAGGTCGCCTTCAAGGAAGTGATCAAGCGCACGCCCGATGACGTCGAGTCGATCGAAAAGCTCGTCGACGTGTACAAGCGGCAAAACGACGCCGCGCGAGCCGTCGAGCTCCAGCAAGAGCTCGTCGGGAGAGCGCGATCTTCGGAGGAGAAGCGCCGACGGCTGCTCGAGCTCGCCGCCATCCACGAGCACGTCGCTCGCGACAACCGCCGCGCCGAGCAGGCGCTCGAGGCCGCCCGTCGGGAACTCCCGCAGGACGTCCAGGTGCTGCGCGTGCTTGCAGAGTTCTACATCCGCCATCATCAGGCGCCCGCCGTGAACATCCTGCTCGACCGCGCGGGCGGTGACGCCCGCCGGGCCATCGCTGCCGGCCGAATCGCCCCTGCCCCCTTCGACGTCCTCGCGACGGTCTTCGACCTCCGCGAAAAGAAGGACGCGGCGCGGGTGACACGTGGGATGCTCGCGGTGCTCCACGGCAGGGCGGCCGAGATGGCGGGGGCGGGCCCGAAGGCCTTCGATCCGCGCCTCGACGACCGTCTTGCGCCCGAAGGGCTGACGCCTTCGCTCCGGATGCTGCTCGCGAAAACGGGCGACGCTCTCGACGCCGTGCAGCCGTTCGACCTGCGGGCCCTCAAGGCGGTACCGCTCGCGGGGGACTCCCCGATTGCACGACTCGCCGCGAGCGTCGGACAGGTCACGGGCATGGGGGCGGTGCAGGTCCACGTCTCGCCAAAGCTCGGTTCGAGCTGCGTGCCCATCGGCTCCTCTCCGCCGGCGATCGCGATCGGCGAGGGCCTTCTAAAGGGCGAGCGCTGGTCGACGTTCCTGGTGGTGCGAGCGATGAAGCTCGTGCACGCCAAGGCCTCCTCTTTCGCGCGCGCGGCGGCCGCGGACCTCTCGGTGATCCTCCCCGCGTGGCTTCGCTGCTTCAACCCGACGTGGCAACCGCAAGGCGTCAACCCCGCCCAGCTCAACGCGATCGGAGAGCGCATCCAGGCGGCGCTCCCACGCAACTTGGACCCCGACATCGGCATCATCGCGCTCGAGGCCGCAGGGACGCTCGGACCTCACGCACATCTGATGGGCGGACACGCCCTCGCGTGGGCCAACCGCGTCGCGCTCCTGGCGCTCGGCGACCCCAACGCCGCCATCGACGCCATCGCCGTCGCCGCGGGTGAGGCAGCCGGCGCGCCGCGCGACGGCGCCGAGCGGACCGCCTTCATCGCGCGCACGCCGGAAGCCTGTGACCTCATTGCATTCGCCGTCACCGACGCATTCACGGAGATGCGCGCGCGCCTCGGCCTCGACGTCTGAAAACACCACGGCCAAGCCGCTTTTCGGGATAAGGATGGCGAGCGGCGCATTGCGATGTAACCGTAATATTTTCCTTAAGGCGTAATTTGGCGGGTCGCTGATCCGTATCAAAGGGAGCAGTGAACGCTCCCAGAATCCTCCCCGCCTCCCTCGCTCTATCCGTTGCGATCGCAGCACTTTCCGGCTGTTCCAACGACACGCTGACACTCGATTACACGGCGACCATCGACCCGTCCTTCACGCCGGACGAGATTGAGGCGACCACGACGGGTATTCAGGAGTGGATCACCGCCGTGCCGCAGCTTCATATCGCCACTTCAATCGGCACTTGCTCTGAGACCGCGCCTCACCAGGTGTGCCTTCACCCCGCGTACGATGCCCCGGACCCCGCCGACGACGTCATCGGTACGACCGAGCCGGGCAGCGCCGGCAACGCGACGGTGTGGATCTACGTCAATCGCATCGAGGCGACGGGCTGGAACATGAGCCAGCTCACCGCGCAGACCGTCGCGCACGAGATCGGGCACGCCGTGGGCTTGAAGCACACGAGCCCAGGCCAGCTGATGGCCGCCGACGTCCCCGACCAGGCGCACACGGTGACCGCGGACGACGTCGCGCAGTTCTGGACCGTTCGCGGGCAATAGGAAGCTCGCATCGCTCAGTCGGTGTCCTTGCACGGCTGCTGCCACAGCACATCCTCCTCCGCGGGTGTCCGCTCGTAGTCGAGCAGCGTCCAGCGTAGGAAAAAGCTCAGCTCCACGTCGCGGAGGCGCTCGCGAGTCAAGTGCGTCGCGTCGAAGCGGCGGCAAGCAAACGCGGCGAACCAAGGTCGTGCCCACGCGTACTCGGGCTTCGACAGATTCGTCATGTAGTAGAGCCAGCGCGTGGAGGGGAACGTCCCCGACAGGTTGGCGGGTTCGTCGAGCGGCGGAGGTTCGAGAGACGGGTGATACGCGTCCACCAAGCGGCCTGCGCCGATGTGGCCCCGGACCACGAACCAACCAGTCCGCTTGTCCGGATACGGCGCGAACATCGCCCACGACTGATCGAGCCGGAGCAGATTCGCGAGCCGCTCGATGGCGCCCGGGATCGGCCAACGTTCCCCGCTGACGGCGACAGCGTCGAGCGAGACCACCAGCGCGAGGGCGGCGGTGGCGATGGCGTTGGGCCACGGAGCGAGGCCGCGCGGACGCCGGTCGGAACACAGGACGCCGATCCGGTCCCACACGATGGACGGCACGAACGGAAGGAGCGAGCAGATACTGATCTCTGGAAAGAAGCCCAGGCGCAGGCTCAGCCCGAAGCCGACGTGCATGGCCGCCAGGAGCGTGATCGCGACGAGGCGCGCGGCCGTGGTACGGACCGGCGAAAAAAGCAGCAAGGGCGCGCCCCACTCGACGAAGTAGACGCCGTAGGTCAACACGCGGGTCAGCGCGAACATGTGCCCGAGCCGGTGCCCGAAGGCCGTGGTGCCGTGGTTCATCTGGAGCGCGAAGTAGGTGGCCGTCCCGTCGGGGAACCACTCATGCCCGGTCTTGAGCGCGGCGGAGGTGAGCCACGCGAGCGCCGCCTGGACGAGCAGCCCCGCCGTCGCCATCGACAGCAGTGGTCCCTTCGGTCGGAGCGGAAGGAACATCGTCCAGAAGAGCAGCAGCCGGAAGATCTGATCGCCCTTGTTCAACACCATCGCGTTCCGGTTGTGGAGCGAGACCGTGAGCACCCAGAGCAGGGCCGTGGTCACGCGTCCTCCCCGGCCTGCGATGAACGCGACCGACAGGGCGGCGGCGCACACGAAGAGGAGCCCCTCGAACGCCGCGGAGCCTCCCCACGCATGAAGGCAGAAGCGGTACGCGGCGAACGGCCGGTCGGCGAGCGCGGCCCGTGGGAGGACGCCCGCGTCCGAGTAGTGATCCGCGAGCGTCGCGGACCGAGAGAGCAAATCGAGCAGCACGATCGCGCCCAGGGCAGCGCGGTACGCGACGAAGCTTCGCGGATCGATGGCGAAGAGGCTTCGTCGCATCGCTCGTCGTCCTCCCGGCTGGTCGGTCCGCCGCAAGTGTGCCACAGCTCTGGAGCGTGGAGCGCGCGCGCTCCGAGGCCGCATGACGCCTGGCTGGACCTTCCTCCGCGAGCACCTGCAGCGCCTGCAGGGTCCGGACACGCTGCTGTACTGGCCGTACGTCGCGAGCGCGTCGCTGCTCACGGTGTGTTTCTTGGTGGTCGTCGCCAAGCGACCGCTCCCCGGCGCGGTGCGAGAGCTATTCGCGCGCCGCGTATGGCTCACGCGATCCACACGCACCGACGTCGTGATGACGCTGGTCCACGAAGCGTTCGTGTCGGCGCCCACGCTGGCGCTCGCGGCCTACGTGTCCGACGCCCTCCTCGAGACGCTCCAGCGGCGCGTGCTGCCTGCCCGCGGAGCGCACTGGGCGGCGCCCGCGCTCCTGCAGTCCTTGGTCGTCACGGGGCTGGTGACGCTCGCGGTCGACCTGGGCACGTTCGTCGCGCATCGCCTGCACCACGCCTTCCCCGCCCTCTGGGAGGTCCACGCGGTGCACCACTCCGCCGAGCAGCTGACGTTCTTCACGGCCCACCGGCTTCACCCGCTCGAGTCGTTCTTGCGCTCGGCCATCCAGGGCGTCTTGTCGGGGTGCGTGCTCGCAGGGGTCGGTCTGGCCTTCGGAGGTATCGCGCCCATGGTGTCGATCGAGGGGGTCGGCGCGGGGTTCTTCGTCTTCAGCTTCACGAACAACCTCCTTCATTCGCACGTGCCGGTCCGCTATCCCAGGTGGCTCAGGGCCTGGGTGCTCAGCCCGCACATCCATCACGTTCACCACAGCCGCGTGGCCGCGCACCGGGACAGAAACTTCGGCGCGCTCTTTCCTTACTGGGACCGGGCGTGCGGGACGTACCTCGACGTCGCGTTCGAGAGCGGCGAAATCCCGTTCGGCCTCGACGATGCCGACGACCCCTTCCGCCACTCGATCGTGCGCTGCTACTTCTACCCGGTCGTGGCGCCGCTCGGCCGTCTCCGTCGGAGGCTCCTTCGGGGCCGCCAACGCCACGCGACGCTCACCACACCCGGTTGAACGGCCGTTCGCCGGCGCCGCGCACCGACGACGTCGGGGCAGCCCGGCGTTTATCCGCGCGACCGTCGGCGACGCCTCGTCGCCGCGAAGAGCACGAACCCCGCGAGACCCACGGTCGCTGGGCTATTTCCGCCCGCGGCCATGCCGCAACCTCCCGACGAGTCGCCGCCCTTATCGTCGCTCGTTCCGCCGTCCTCTCCGACGGTCGTACCAGAGGCGCCCGAGGACGAAGACGAGCTCGTCGTCGTTCCCCCCGTGGACGTCCCCGTCGACCCGCTCGAGCTGCTGCTCGCGGGGCCGCTACCCGAGCTGCTGCTCGACGTGGAGACGGCGCCGCCCGTGCTGCTGCTCGATGCGCTGACCCCGGAACTGCCGCTCGACGAGCTGCTGCTTGACGAGCTGGCACCGGAGCTGCTGCTCGAGCTGCTCGAACGGCCGCCGCTCGAGGAGCTCGACGAGCTCGAGGAACTCGAACTGACGATCGGGCCGCCGTCCGCGGCGGTCCCGACGCCGGACGAGATGTCCGCACAATGGTGGTAGAAGCAGTCGGGGAAATCGTGGTCGGTCATCACCATAATGACCTGCAGGGCGCACGGATCGGCGTCCGTGCAAGTCGCGTTCTGCGGAATGGTGACCTGAAACGTGCGCGAGCCGGTCGGCACGTCGTCGGCGATCACAGGCTGCGTCGGAGACCATACGGGATTCGTGAGGGGGACCAGGACGCTGCACGAGGCGGTGGCGCTCGCGTTGGTCGCCACGGGATCCGGCAAGGTCGTCGTCGTCTGCGTCGAGCTGGCTCCTTGAGCGAGCGCCACGCGATACCACCCGGTGTGCGGGACGGTGACCGTCACCGTGATCGAGACCGTCGATCCCGGCGCGATATGCCCGTTGACGACGTGGCTCGGGATGTAAACCGTGGTGGTGGGTTCGAGGGTGGGATCGGACGGCGGGGTCTTCGCGCACGGGGCCTCCTTCTGCGGGTAGCCGACCGTGTCCTCCTCTTCCCAGCACACGGGTGCGTTGAGGATGAAGTGCGCGCTCGCCGTCGCCGGCGCGAGTAAGACCGCTGCCCCCGCGAGGAGAGAGGCGACTCCCCAACGTTCAACGCCCAACGCCGATCTGATTCGAAGCATGCGAGTTTCCTCCGTCACGGCCACAAGCCGGGCCCAAGACTGGCCAGGCCCAAGATTGGCCGGGCACAAGACTGCGCTCACCCTACGACAAGCCAACCGGCGCGGCCATCGACTGCAGAGCCTCCACGCCTCGCCTTTCGTTCACACCGCAAACGTGTGAGACGAACGCATTTATCGAGCTGAAACGTCAGCGCCGGCCAAGGCGGGACAGACGGCGAGCGCGGCGCGATATGGGTGGAACGGTATCGTCGGGGTGCGCAACGGTCCGAGGCTCGCTCCGCCCTCCGTGCGTCATCTTCGAGAACATGGCTGCGACGCCTCGAGCCACGCGACGCGCGAAGCCCACGAGCGCCGACCACGCGGCCGCGAGGTCTTTCCCGAGATTGACGAACATCTCGGCGTCGACGTCGCGGAGCCCCGTCGAGGACGCGTGGGGGTCGCCGCGCCAACCGTCTCCCCGGGCATCGGGGTCGAGCACTGCAGGCGAGATCTTGCGCAGTCCTCGGTTGCGCTTCTCGATCGTGAGCGACGCCTCGAGCTCCTCGAGCTTCCTGTCGTCGACCGCAATGTGCTGGATGGTCGCGTTCGTGTCGTCGGGAGCGATGCGGAGGAGGCCTTCGAGGTCTTCGAGGTTCACGCCGCGCAGCCGGGTGAGCTCGAGGGTCTGGTTGGCATCGTCGTCGCCGGCGGAGTCCCCACGCAGTTTTCTCTTCAGGGCCTCGATGTCGCCCTCCTCGAGAGGATCGCGGAAGATCGTCGTCGCTGCGTCGGACTCGTCGGCCTCGACGTTGATGCGAGGCACGTCGATGATCATCGGCGGACGGCCGGAAGGAGACCCCGTGTGCGACGCCGCGGGCGGCCGACTCCTCGGGCGCGAGGTCTCCCACGGCGTGCGCACGACGGTGGGAGACGCGGGGTCGTCGAGCGAAACGTCGTCCAACGCGTCGAGCTGGACGGTCGCGTTCGCGTCGATATCTGGTTTTCGCGACTCGGTCACCGTCAGGGTCCCCGCGGTCTCCAAGACCTCACCACCCCCTAGGTCTACTTCCAGAACGGCCGTGGGGGTATCGCAACCCGTCACAACGCCACTTCGCTTCGGCGTCGCGCGTGCGACGACGACGCACTGACGAGCTGCCAGCGGATTTTTAGCGGCGGCGCAAACTTGCTGAGACGCTCGCCGAAGGCTACACGTCCGCGCTTCCCGCATGAGCAGTGCCAGCCCGGCTTCCGCCGCCCGCAACCTCCGCAACGTCGCCATCGTCGCCCACGTCGACCACGGCAAGACCACGCTCGTGGATCACATGCTGCGGCAGGCCGGAACCTTCCGCGTCAACGAGGTGGTGCAAGAGCGAGTCATGGACTCGAACGATCTCGAGCGAGAGCGCGGCATCACCATCCTCGCGAAGAACACGAGCGTTCGTTGGCGCTCCGACGACGGCACCATCACCAAGATCAACGTCATCGACACGCCGGGCCACGCCGACTTCGGCGGTGAAGTCGAGCGCACGCTCCTCATGGCGGACGCCGCGCTCCTCCTCGTCGACGCGGCGGAGGGGCCGCTTCCACAGACGCGGTTCGTGCTCCGCAAATGCCTCGAGCTCGGTCACCCCGTCATCGTCGTCATCAACAAGATCGATCGCTCCGACGCGCGCGCCGAAGACGTGCACGAAGAGATCTTCGACTTGTTTTGCGACCTCGACGCGTCGGACACGCAGCTAGACTTTCCGGTCCTCTACGCCATCGGACGCGAGGGGATCGCGAAGCACAAGCTCGAGGACACGTCGACGACCCTCGGGCCTCTCTTCGAGACGATCCTCGCGAAGGTGCCGCCCGCTCCGGGCGACCCGAACGCGCCCCTCCAGATTCTCGTCAGCAACATCGAGCACGACGACTACGTCGGGCGGCTCGCCATCGGTCGCATCGTCGCAGGAGTGGCGCGGCACAATCAGCCCATCGGCGTCCTCAAGGACGGGAGCCGGATCAAGAGCGGCATCAAGGCGCTCAGCGTATTCGAGGGGCTCAAGCGGACGGCGGCGCCGGAGGCGGCCGCCGGGGAGATCGTGGCCATCGCCGGCATCGACGAGGTCGACGTCGGTGACACCATCGTCGACCAGGATCCGGGTTGGGAGACCCGGGCGCTCCCGCGCATCCACGTCGAGCAGCCGACGATCAAGATGCGCGTCGGCGTGAATACGTCGCCGCTCGCGGGCAAGTGCAAGATGACGAAGTTTCTGACGAGCCGGCACCTGCGCGACCGCCTCGCGCGCGAGACGACGAAGAACCTCGCCATCCGCGTCGAGGATACGGAGTCTCCGGACACGTTCATGGTCCTCGGCCGGGGCGAGCTCCAGCTCGCGATCCTCGTCGAGACGATGCGCCGCGAGGGCTACGAGTTGCAGCTGGGCAACCCCGAAGTGGTCACCCAGGTGGTCGACGGGACGCTTTGCGAGCCGATGGAGCTCATCGTCGTCGACGTGCCCGAGCAGTTCATCGGCATCGTCACCGAGCGGCTGGGCGAGCGCCGAGGCCGCATGCAGAAGATGGCCAACCACGGCTTCGGCCGGGCGCGCCTAGAGTACCGCGTGCCGAGCCGGGGCATGATCGGCTTCCGCGGCGAGCTCCTCACCGCGACGCGCGGCACGGCCCTGCTCAATTCGATGTTCGAAGGATGGGAGCCGTGGGGCGGCACGATGATGAAGCGCACCACGGGCGCCATCGTGTCCGACCGGGCCGGCGTGGCGACGCCTTACGCGCTCCACCACCTGCAGCCGCGCGGGTCGTTCTTCATCGCTCCGGGCGCCGTCGTCTACGAAGGGATGATCGCGGGAGAGCACAACCGCCCGAACGACACCGACGTGAACGTCATCAAGGAAAAGAAGCTCTCGAACGTGCGAAACCACGGCAAAGACGAGAACGTCGCCCTGGCTCCGCCCCGCGTGCTGACGATCGAGACGGCGATGGAATGGATCGACGCGGACGAGCTCGTGGAAGTGACGCCCGAGGCCGTGCGCGTGCGAAAGGTCACGCTGGAGATCAACAAGCGCCCTCGGCGCAGCGAGGCGATCGAGGACGCGCAGGGCATCGGGTGACACGGCGCCGGGCCGCCCTGGCGGCGGTCGCCACGGGGACGGCCGTCTGGCTCGTGGGCGACGGGGCGCGGGCGTCTTCGTCCGCCGAAGAGCTCGTGCGCCAGGCCCGCGCGCACGAGGCGGCCCACGACGAAGACGTCGCCGTGCGCCGGTACATGGAGGCGCTCGCGATCGAGCCGACGAGCGCGGAGGCGTGGATGGGTCTCGGCGCGCTCCGATTGCGCCTCGGCGACGCGGCGGAGGCGGAGCGTGTCTTTTCTTCTGCGCTCGAGCGGGTGCCTGCGCTCGACGCCGCGCTCGAAGGTCGGGCCCGCGCGCGGTGGGCGCTGGGACGCCACGCCGACGCCGAGGCCGACCTCGACGTGTACGCTCTCCACGTCAAGAGCCGCACCGCGCTCCGTGAGCTTGCCGGTTGGTACGGGAAGGACGTGAGGACCCCGGCGGAGCTCGCCGTGTGGAGGCGCCTGCTGGACGACGCGGTGGAGCGGGGCGATCTCGCCGTAGAGCGCGAGGCCAGGGTCATGGTGCGCGCCCTCGTCATCCTCGTCGACGGGTGCGACCCCGCGGCGTCTCCGCTCGATCCGGATCCCACGCGTCGCGCGCTCGCCGCGATCGCCAGGCGCGGAGGCTGATGCCCCCGCGATCAGCGCGCTCGCGCGAACGAGGCGACGCCGAACCCGCCCGCGAGCCACACGACGGCCCGAGCATCGTCGTAAGCGAGCGCCGCGACGCGTCCGTCCGACTCTGCGTCGGTCGGGCTCGGCCCGGTGCGTGCCACGACCGTCGCCTTCCCCGAGGGATCGAGTTGAACGAGCGCGCTCGTATCGTCCGCATCGGAGTAAGTGCTCGCGACGAGCGTTCCCGCGTCATCGACGAACGCGACGGCCATCACGCGACCTTCCCACTCGGACCAAATCCAAGGACCGGAGCCCGTCCGACGCACGATCCCGCGGTGCCGCGCCGCGTACGCCACGTGCTCGCCCCGCACGGCGAAGAGCGGCGGCGACGACGCCGACGGAGCCTCCACCGCCTCGCGGCGCGCGGGCGAACCACCGGCCGCGTGCACCAGCGCCGTCGGCCGGCCGACCTCGTCGACCACGAGCGCTACCGGAGAACCCCCGCCGATCCCGCCGTCGCTCGTCAGGGCGGACGCAGCTCCCGGCACGGCGACGCGCCCCACGGCCAAGCGCTCGCCCTCTCCCGCCCGAACGACCCGCGCCGACGCGGGCGGTCGATCGCTCGGTGCGACCGGGATCGTGAGCACGACCAGCCCTCCCGAACGCGTCCTCACCCACAGCCGGCCCTGCGCAAAGACGGCCTCCACCGCCGAGAACATGCCCTCGCCGCTCGGCTCGGAGACGGGCTTGAACACCCGGCCGCCGTCGACCGACAGCAAGAGCCGACCGCCCTGCTCCACGACCGCGACGAGCGGACCGTCGACGGCGAGCCCCACGACGGCCCCCGCGCCCAGTCCTTCGGCGGGCAGCCGTTCGCAGCTCCCCTCCAGATCGACGTGCACGAGCTCGGGCGCGCCCGCCTCGCCCCGTCCTGCGGCGATCGCCCCGCGCGCCGCGCACGCGACCGCGGTCGCGCCCACCAGCGATACGGGGGCGCCCACACGCAGCCACGGGTTTGCGGCCCAGGGCAGACCGAGCGGCTCGTCGGACGCGAACCCGGCGTCGATCAGCGCGGCGTCGTCGAGATCGCCCTCCTCGTCGGCGTCGAGCTCCGGCAGATCCGCGTCGCGCAGCTCCTCGTCCTCGTCGAGCGGACCTTCGTCGCCGGCGTCGAGACCGCCGCGCTCCGGGCCTTCGCCGAGGCCGTAGTCCTCGTCGTCCGCGCTCGCCTCCTCCGTCTCGGCCGCCGAGGCCCCCTCTTCGCCGAAATCGGCGATCGCGGCATCGTCGCCGAGGTCGAGGTCGTGGGCCTCCGCGGCGTCGTGGGTCAAGCCGCCCTCGGCGCCGTCGAGGTCGAGGTCCTTCACGTCGGGCGGGTCGTCCTCGGCCGTGGAATCGTCGAGCGAGGCGTCTTCGGCCGACTCCTCGAGCAGGTCGCCGAAGTCGGGCTCCTCTTCGGGCGGGTCTTTGCCGTCGCCGTCGAGGGGCGGGAGCGGCTCGAGCTCGTCCTCGCGGCGATCCCCTGAAACCATCCCTTGTACCTCACCTCGTGACTACCCCCGCCGCGGGCCTTGTCAATCGCGCCCCGCGCGCGGCGCGCTGTCGGCCCCGTGCCGGCCGCCGCGCCCGACGGCCTCGACCAGCCGGCGGAAATGCCTGCCGCGCTCTTCGAACGAGGCGTACGCGTTGTAGCTCGGCGCTCCGGGCGAGAAGAGGCAAGTCGTCCCCGCAGGGCTGCACGCGACCGCGAGGGCGACCGCCTCGTCGAGGTTCGCGGCTTCACGCACGACGAGCCCGAGCCCGCACGCGCGGACCTGCCGCGCGAGAGCGGCCCCCGTGTCGGGGAGCACGATGAGCGTCGCCACCGGCGCCGCGCGGAGCTGCTCGACGAGCACGCCGGGGTCATAGCCGCGATCCTGCCCGCCGGCGATGACGGTGCTCACCGCGCGCCCGAGCGCGCGCAGCGCCACGGCGACGACTTCGGGCGCCGTCGACAAGCTGTCGTTGATCCACCGGATGCCGCCGTGCACGCCCTCGTCCTGCAGGCGATAGGGCAGACCCCGGAACGACGCGAGCACGCGCTCCAAGTGCTCGGCCCGCACGCCGAGGAGCTCCGTGGCCGCGAGCGCCGCCACCGCGTTCTCGCGGTTGTGTGCGCCCGCGAGGACCATGCGCTCGTCCGACACGAGCCGCTCCGCGCCGCGCATGAACCACCCGCCCTCGTAGTGTAGACCCGGCGGCGTGTTGACGGCTTGAACGAACGCGGCCGGGCGCGCGCGAAGGCGAGCGCCGATGGCTGGAGCGAGGGCGTCGAGAGCCCGGGTGTTGTACCGGAGCGCGTCCGTCTCGCACTGCGACAGCCCGATGCGCGCCTTCGCCGCGTAGTAGCCATCCACCCCGCCGTGCCAGTCCATGTGCTCAGGGAAGAGGTCGAGCAAGCACGCGACGCTCGGGCCGCCGCCGTCCTCGAGGTCGGCGCACTGGTAGCTCGACATCTCGAGGACGGCGACGAGCTTCTCGCGGCGGAAGCGGTCCAGCCGCTCGAGCGCGGCGACGCCCACGTTGCCGACGAGTTCCGAGGCGATGCCCGCCTCTTGCAGCGCGAGATGGGCCAAAGTCGATGTGGTGCTCTTGCCTTTGCTGCCCGTGACGCCGATCACCGGCCAACCCGCCCAGCGCGCTTCCGAGAGGAACAAGTTCGTGGCAGTGGTCTGCACGATGCGCGCGGCGTCGGCGGCGCGGCGCAGGGGATGGTGCGGGGCGAAGCCGGGCGAGCGAACCAGAACGTCGAGCGCGCGCATGGCGGTCGCCGCGCCCTCCTCGCCGACGTGCAGGTGGACGCCTTCGGGCACCGCGATCGCACGATCGGCAAACGCGTGGAGCGTGGCCTGGTGCCCGGCGGCTCGAAGCGCGTCGTGGGTCGCGCGGCCTTCGCGTCCGAACCCGAGGAGGCCGACCTCACGCCCCGTGAGATCCGAGATACGCATCGAGTCGGGTCTCCCATTCCGGAGGAATACGGTGGGGGCCACCCGCGGCGCGCGCAGCCGCCCAGAGCTGCGCGGCGTCGCCGGCACCCGGTGCGACGGAGCGCTCGTACCACGCGGCGACGGAGCGTGGGAGGCGCCCTTCCCCGGCCAGCCGCGACAACGCCGCACGGCACTCCTGCGCCGTCCCGACGCACTCGAACGGCTTGTGACCGGTCACCCCCGCGAGCCGCTCGAGCATCGCGCCGGCCTGCTCGCCTTCGAGGAGGTCTCCACCGAAGATGCCCGCGAGATCGTCTTTGCGCAGGTAAGGCGCGAGCATCAGCCAGGCGAAGATGCACTTCGGGCAGCGGCCGCACCATCGCGCGGGCGGCGCGGTGGGCCGGAGGCGGAAGTTCGCATTGCACGACGTGAACGCCCCGAAGTACTCGGGGTGGCAAGCGAACGCGCCCGCGATGCGGAGCTCGCTGAGCGGACGGAGGAGGCTGAAGTAGCGCGGCGCGCGGGCCGAGAGCTGGCGATCGCACCACTCCCCGAAGGCCTTCTCGAAGGGAAAGCTCTTGCTGAACTGGTGGTTGACGTCGAGGCCGCGCCACGCGAGGTTCCCCTCGTCGGCCGTGCGCTCGTTCGCCACGACGACTTGGGCCGCACCCGCCGCGTAGGCGACCAGCATCGACACGGCGGCGATGCACGCAGAGATCGGCACGTGACCGTTGTACGCACCCTGCGCATTGAGGTCGGCGAGCTTGGGATCGAGACGGCGCCCGATGACCCAGTGCTCGAGCCCCATGGCCTCGGCAGAACGCGCGATCCACGGATGCTGTCCCAAGGATAGGCCGACGGCCGGCAACCCCGCGTGCCGGACGATCTCGCGCGCAACGATGGAGTCCTTCCCTCCGCCGACGAGCACGATCACGCGGCCGCCCGCGGGATGTGCGGCCGCTACCGGCGGCGGCTCGGCCGTCGCGCTTCGGGGGAACCCCCCGTGGCCGCGTGGGTCGAGGTCATTCGTGAAGTAGAACTCGCCGAGGCCTTCCGTGTAGAGCGCGTCCCAGAACGCCGCGTCGGCGCTCGCGACTGGCTTGGCCACGATGTGAGGGGGCACGGCCGCCTTGAAGTACGACACGCCGAAGGTCCGATGGACGCCGTCGAGCAGGCGAAGGACGGCGGGGTCGCTCGGGTCAGGGGGGGCGACCTGGACGGGTAGCTCGAGCGTTTCGACGAAAGCGACATCGGGGTCTGGGCCGCCCCTGAGCGCATAGCTGAGCTCGACCCGTCGGCCGGTCAACGTCGCCTCACCGAACACGAACTCGCGATGTCTCGGCCGCTCGGCCGCCAGCTGCGGCGACATTCGACCGGGAACGTATCCCGCCGCCGAGCAGCTGCCAAATCCGCGTCTTTCCAGGCTTACGGCAGTGGCGGGCGCGGCACGTAGCATGTGCTACCTTAATTTCGCGCTGCGCACCAAGTAAGACCGAAATGCGCGTGAGACGCGGCCGTGCCGCGCCGAACCGCGGGCGCGGGTCAACATCCGATGTCGATAGCGAGGGAGCCCGACGATGCCGACGCGTGAGGACACACGGCGTGAACTTAGAGCACTGGCGCGCCTCGCGGAGGTCATCCCGAAAGAGCGCACCACGATCGCGCCGCCCGCGTTCGACACGGCAGCCATCAGCGGCTCGGAGCCGACAATGGTCGCCCACTCGCCAGCGGGCACGCCCGCGCCGTCCTCGTCCCCCCTGGTCGGCTCGCAGGCATTTATGCCGTCCTTCGGCGCGACCGACTCGATCGCGCCGGCCGCGACGAGCACGCCTCCCGCCGCGCCCACCTCGGGCTGGGGCTGGAGGATCGCAGCAGGCGGCGGAACGCTCGCCGCAGCGATGATCGGGGGCCTGCTCTTGGGGCAAGCACTCGCGTCGCATCCGGCGAGCCACGCAGCAGCGGCCGCGGGCGCATCCGATATGCACGCCGATAGCCCAGCCGTCGTGAAGGCACTCCCAGCGCCCCCGCCGGCGCCCCCGGAGACCGCGGCCCCCTTGGTCGTCACCGACGAGGGCGCCACCGCGGTCACCGTGAAGGCGCCTCGCCCGGCCCACCACGCGGTGAAGAAGACCCCCAAGGCCGCCCCGTCGCACGAGACGACCGAAGAGTCGTCCCGCAAATCGACGTCGAGCAGCGCTGCGTCGGGCGGCGATTCGAACAAGTGAGGCGGCCCGCGCTGCGGGTCAAGTCGTGTCGCAATTGCGACGCCCTGTGAAAACTACGACGCAAGCGCCAGGGGTGCGCGGCGTCGCGAAGGAGCATTTCCGCGGACCTGGCCGCGACCCAGCCTTGGCACAAGCCGTGCTTCGTGGGTCGTTGTCGGGCAGGAAACCATGTCTTCGCGTATGCACCTCTGGCTTCGGATCGTCGGGTTGGGTCTCATTCTCCTTCTGGAGTTCGGGCCGCGCGCTTGGACGACACGATCTGTGACCGGATCGTCGGCCCGCATGGCTTCCGTCAGCAGCAATCGCTAGAGCCGGTTGCATCCGAGCGAGCACCGCGTAGCCTCTGGGCTCTCGTCGAGCGCGAGCGACAGACGCGCCTCTCGGGACCCGTCCATGCGCCTTTTGCTCCTCTCCCGAAACGCCACGCTTTATTCGACCAGCCGCCTCGTCCTCGCCGCCCGCGCGCGCGGCCACGAGGTGAGCGTCGTCGACCCGCTCGACCTACGCGTCGTGATCTCGCGCGGTCGGCCTTCCCTGTTCCTCGGGTCGAACCCGGCCCCCCATGCCGACCTCGTCTTGCCCCGCATCGGCGCGTCGATCACGAACTACGGCCTCGCCGTCGTTCGCCAGTTCGACCTCATGGGCGTGCCGGTCCTCAACACCGCGCTCGCCATCGCGCGGTCTCGCGACAAGCTCCGGGCGATGCAGCTTCTCACCAAGAAGAACATCGACGTGCCGGTGACCGTCTATGCCCGCACGCCCGACGCCATCGAGCACGCTCTGGCGCAGGTCGGCGGCGCGCCGTGCATCGTGAAGCTGCAACAAGGCGCACAAGGCATCGGCACCATGATCGCGGAAACGCCCCAGGCTGTGACGTCCCTGCTGGAGACGCTCTGGGCCATGGGGCAAGACATCATCCTGCAGCAGTACATCGCCGAGGCGACCGGCCGCGACTTGAGAGCGATCGTCGTGGGTGGACGGGTGGTGGCCTCGATGCGCCGTCAGGCCAAGGCCGGTGAGTTTCGTTCCAACCTCCATCGCGGCGGACTCGGCATGGGCGCGCCGCTCGACGAGCGTTACCGCCGCGCGGCGATGGCGGCGACCCGGGTAATGGGCCTCGAGCTCGCCGGCGTCGACATGCTGGAGACGCGTGAGGGTCCGAAGATCTTGGAAATCAACAGCTCGCCGGGCCTCGAGGGCATCGAGCGGGCGAGCGGTGTCGACGTCGCCGGGGCCATCGTCGCGCACGCGGAGCGCTTTCTCCTGCGACGCAAGAGCGCGCGCCACAAGAACGGCCGCAAGATGACCCTCGACGAAGAGCGCCGGCCTTATCGTATCCGGGACTGGACGCCCGCCGTCGCCCGGCGCAGGGCCGGGGCCTCGAGCGGGGGCTGATTCGTGGCCGATTGGCAGTCCGACGGCGACGGCGCCACCCCGGTCTACGTCATCGAAGCCATCCCCGTCGGCGGCGACCACGAAGTGTCACCCGCGCAGGCGCGCGCCGAAGGCATCCCCCGACCGCCCCACCTCCGCATCTTGCGCGAGCTCTCCCGCGGCGCGATGGGGCGCATCCACCCGGCCACCGACCGGCATCTGCTGCGCCACGTGGCTCTCAAGCGACTCGACATGCAGTACGCGAAGGAGCCGTTCTACCGGAACGGTTTCGTCGCCGAGGCGCAGATCACCGGGCAGCTCGAGCACCCCAACATCGTCCCGGTCCACGAGCTCGCGGTCGGCGCGCCCGGCGACCCCGAGGTCCCCGCGCCGTACTTCACGATGAAGCTCGTACAGGGCGTGTCGCTCCACAAGTGGCTGCGCGACCCGCGCTTCCCCGTGGGCTCGACCGAGCGCCTCGAGGAGGGCCTCGACATCCTCGTGAAGGTCTGCGACGCCGTCGGCTACGCGCACCACCGCGGCGTCATCCATCGCGACCTCAAGCCGGACAACATCATGGTGGCCGGCTTCGGTCAGGTCTACGTGATGGACTGGGGCCTGGCGCGCCTCACGAAGACGCGGCCTGCGTCGGAAGGCATCTCGCAGATGGACGCGCCGGGCCCCGTCGGGACGCCGGGCTACATGCCGCCGGAGCAAGCACGCGGCAACCCCGACGAGATGGACGAGCGGTCCGACGTCTTCGGCCTCGGCGCCGTACTCTTCGAGATCGTGTGCGGCAAGCTCCCGTTCGGGCCCGGCCGCGACCCCGCGGCGCTCATCGCGCAAGCCCAGGCCGGAGACGTGATCCCCATCGACGAAGCGGCGGCGAGCGTCGGCGTCTCGAGCCGCCTTCGGGCCATCGTGGCGCGCGCGACCGCGCCGGACAAGCGCGATCGCTACCAGAGCGTCGTCGAGCTCCAGCGCGACGTCGTCGCCTTCCTGCGCGGCGGCCTGCACCTCCCGCGAAGGGTTTATCCCCCGGGCGCGGTGATCCTCCGCGAGGGCGAGCGAGGCGATGCCGCCTACATGATCGTGAATGGCCGTTGCCGCGCCTATCGCACCGTGCGAGGCGGGCAGACCATCCGGCAGGAGACCCTCGCGGTCATGGGCGGAGGGGACGTCTTCGGAGAAATGGCGCTCCTCCTCGACGAGCCGCGCGCCGCCACCGTCGAAGCCGTCGACGCGGTCACGGTCCTCGTCCTCGACAAGCGCACCATGAACGAGGGCCTCGGCATCGGCGGGTGGACCGGCGCGCTCGTCCACGCGCTCGCGCAGCGCTTCCGCGATCTCGAGCAACAGGTCCGAAATTCGGGCATGCGCCGGGGCTAGGGCGGCCCAGCCCTCGTGGCTCGCCGATTCGCGGGTGGCTCAGCGTGCCGTGCGCGACGGAGCGGGCTTCGTGGCGCCGGTCGCCCACGCACGCTCGGTGCCCGTCGCCAGCCACGTCAGAGGCAGCTCGGCGGCGCCCGCGCTGACGGTGGTCGGCTGGCGCTCGGCCCACTGCGCCGGGGCCGGGAGCGCAATCGTCTTCTGGCCCTTGAGCCGCTTCGCCGCCGCGGCGTCCAGCCGAATCGCCGCAATGCCAGCCGCGCTGAGCAGCGCGACCAGGCCGCTCGGGATATACGGCGCAAGCACCGCGCGCACCGCGCTCGACACCTCGGGTGCGCGCACCGCCAGGTCGCGCACCT
Organism: Polyangiaceae bacterium; assembly: GCA_036500865.1. GTDB lineage: Bacteria > Myxococcota_A > Polyangia > Polyangiales > Polyangiaceae > Palsa-1150. The sequence continues at coordinate 38,302 of DASYBG010000010.1, read as the reverse complement.
CGTCGAGCGTCGAGCACACGACCGCGACGCCACCCGACCCATTGGCCGCCATGGGGAGCGCTCCCGCGAGCTCGGCCCCCTCGAGCAGCTCCAGCGTCTGCGCCGCGCGCCACGTCGCCGTGGACCCGTGGCGCCCCGCCGCCGACGCGGGCGAAGCCGGAGCCCGTGCCGCGTCGCCCTTGCGCGCCACGAGCACGTCGTCCGTCGGCAACGCGCGCGGGACCGTGACGCGCACCGGCCGCCGGAAGGCGCGAGGATCGCCCACTTGTCCCGTCGCCACCGCGTAAGCGAGCGTCTCCGCCGAGCCCACGACCGCGCCCCGTTGGCCGGCCACGCGAGGCTCCGGATCGCACGTACGCATCGCCACACCGTGGGACGGCGCCGGATACAGCGCTCCCGACGCGATCCGCGCGTCGGGCTCGACGAGCCGCGCGCCCGTCGCGATGAGATCCGTGAGCGCGCCGGTCCCCGCGAGGACCTCGAGCATCTGGCGGGACGGGACCGCGACGAGGAAGTCGAGGCGCGGAGGCACCCGCTTGCTCTTGAGGAGCGCCGCGACCGCGAGCAAGTCCCGGAGCGTCGTCCCGCCGTCACCGCCGAGGATCACCTGGGTCACCGGCCTTCCCGCGAGATCCCGCACGGCCCGCACTTGCGCGAGCTCGTCGAGGACGAGCGGATCGACCGCGCCGAGATCCAGGTTGATCACGTCCTCGCAAGGCGCCCCCGCGTCGGGCGCGAGCGCGCGGTGCGCCTTCGACCGGCGCTGGTCGCGCAGGAACACTTCGGTGCGCTCGTCGCTCACGAAGAGACCACCCGCCGCGCCGACCTGCGGCGCGAGCGCCGCGAGCACGCTTCGCTCGCCCACCGAAAGCGCGCGAACGCTCGGGCCCGCGAACTCGAGCACCACCGGCGCCCCCAGCGTCTCCTCCGCCCGCCGCACGGCCTCGGCCACGCCGCGCCGGAGGAGCTCGAGCGCGACGTCGCGCGCGCAGACGAACGGCCGGAGACGCCCCGAGAGGAGCACCTGGACGCTCACCGGAGCACGCACCGCGACCGAACCTTGCGCGAGCGCGCGCGCGAGAAGCGGCGTCGGTACGACCAAGGTCAGCATCCCGATGCCGCCGACCCCGGCGATCCTGGGCTCGTCGGTCACGCAAAGGCGCGCGGGGCTGGCGAAGCGTTCGAGGTGAACCGGGCCGGGAAACCCCACGCCCGCGCGGGCGATCAACACCCCGTGCGATGGCATCTCTCCGATGGTCGCGGCTCGCGCGTCCTCACTCGCCGGCTCCTCGCCGATCGGCGATGCCCCGTCGCCGCCGGCCGATCTTCGCGGCGCGGCGCCCGTCACGCACAGCCCGTCGTACGCGACCGCGACCTCGGCCGGCGTCTTCTTCAGCCCGACCCGGAGCGCCTCGCCGAACGCGCGCGCCGGAGCTCGGGCCAGCACGATCTGGTCGACCGACACGTCCATCGTCTCCCCGGCCGCCGGCGCATACGCCTGCTCCTTGGTGCGAGCCGTGAGTATCTTCTGAACCATCGAGCGGGGCGGATCTCCGGATCGTGCGCGCATCGTCTCCGTCCCGTCGAGCCAAGAAACCGGGCATGCAAACGTAGACTGCGCGCGTCCGTAGGGTCAAGGCACGGCCTGGAAAGGGACCTCCCGCGCAGTTCTTCGTCGCGCGTACGTTTCCAGCTTGATAACGTGGTGCCCGGGAGCCGGAATATGTTCCGAGAGACGCTTCGCGAAATCGTGGACAAAACCGAGGGCGGGGTCGCCGGCATCATCATGGATTCCGAGGGAATCGCCGTCGAGTCGTACGCCGTCGCCGACGCCGCGCTCGACATCACGACCATCGGCGTCGAGTTCGGCGTCGTGCTCGGATCGATCAAGCGCGCCATCGAATCGCTCGAGGCGGGACGGGCCCGCGAGGTCGCCATCGGGACCGACGCGTTGATCGCCATCATTCGCCCCTTGGGCGACTCTTACTTCCTGGCGCTCGCGATGCGCCCCGACGGTAACTTCGGCAAAGGGCGCTATTTGATGCGCAGCGCCGCCCCCGGCCTCCTCGCCGAGCTCGAATGATCGAGGCATCCGCCGGCCGGCTACACGAGCCGCCGCCCGCGACCCGCATCCTCTGCATCTCCGGCCCGAACCTCCAGCTTCTGGGCACGCGGGAGCCGCAAGTCTACGGCAAAGAGACCATCGCCGAGATCCACACCCGCCTCGCGGAGCGCGGGAAGGCGCTCGGCGTGCAGGTGGACGCGCGGCAGACCAACCACGAGGGCGTCATCGTCGACTGGATCGGCGAGGCGCCGCGCTCCGGCTTCACCGGCTTGCTCATCAACCCGGGCGCGTACACGCACACGTCGATCGCCATCCTCGACGCCATCCGCGCCGTCGCGCTCCCCTGCATCGAAGTCCACCTCTCGAACCCCGACGCGCGCGAGCCGATGCGTCGTCGCTCGTACGCCGCGAGGGGCTGCGTCGGCCGCGTCGCGGGCTTCGGCGGCGAGAGCTACTTGCTCGCGCTCGAGGGCCTCGTCCGCATCTTGACGAGATGACGGCGAAGCGTCTTTCGCCGCAAAAGGCAGTGCGCGCCGAGGCGCGTGCGGGCGGTTCGAGCGCGCTTCCCAGGCGGCGCCACAGGGCCTAAGGTGCGGCGCCAACCGGGGTCACCCCAATTCAAAATCATGAGCATGGACGTCGACAAGCTGCGCGCGCTGCTCGATCTCTTGGTGGAGAAAGACATCGCGGAATTCGAGCACGAGGAGGGAGGCGTGCGCCTCCGCGTCGCCCGCGCCACCGCGGCGCGCCTCGCCGTTCCGCCGTTCGCGGTGGGCCTCCCTTCCCCCGTCGCGCAGTCGATCGCTCCGCCGGGCACCGCGGCCGCCGAGAGCGCGCCGCCGAGCGGCGACTCGGTCGACGTGACGAGCCCCTTCGTCGGGAGCTTCTACCGGTCGCCGTCCCCCGACTCGCCCGCCTTCGTGGAGATCGGCTCGGTCGTCCGCAAAGGACAGACGCTCTGCATCATCGAAGCGATGAAGCTCATGAACGAGATCGAGGCGGAATCGGCCGGCACCGTCGTCGAGGTCTTCGCGCAGAACGGGAAGAGCGTCGAATACGGCCAAAAGCTCTTTCGCATCAAGAAGGCGTGAGCCTCGGATAGCCAGAAGGTGTTCAAGAAGATCCTCATCGCCAATCGCGGCGAGATAGCCATCCGGATCCTCAGGGCGTGCCGCGAGCTCGGCATCAAGACGGTCGCGGTCCACTCCGAGGTCGACGCCCGCGGGCTCCACGTCCGCTTCGCGGACGAAGCCGTGTGCATCGGACCTGCGTCCGCGAGCAAGAGCTACCTCAACATCCCGGCCATCATCAGCGCCGCGGAGATCACCGCGGCCGACGCCATCCACCCCGGGTACGGCTTCCTCTCCGAGAACGCCGAGTTCGCGCGCATTTGCGCCAAGTGCGGCATCACGTTCATCGGCCCCTCGCCCGAGGCCATGCGCGCGTGGGGCGACAAGGTCACCGCGCGCAAGAACGCAGAACGCTTCGGGCTGCCGCTCCTGCCCGGGAGCGAGGTCCTCGAGAGCGCCGAGCACGCGAAGAGCGAGGCGAACCGCATCGGGTACCCCGTCATCCTCAAGGCGAGCGGCGGCGGCGGCGGCCGTGGCATGCGCGTCGTCCGCGCGGACGCCGAGATGGGCGACGCATTCGCGAGCGCGCGCCGCGAGGCCGAGAACGGCTTCAAGAACCCCGACGTCTACTGCGAGAAGTTCGTCGAGCGGCCGCGGCACATCGAGTTTCAGGCCTTCGCCGACAAGCACGGCGGCGTCTGGACCTTCGGCGAGCGCGAGTGCTCGCTGCAGCGCCGCCACCAGAAGGTCATCGAAGAAGCGCCGAGCCCGGCGATGACCGTCGAGAAGCGACAGGAGATGGGCGAGGTCGTGCGGAGGGCGCTCCGCGAGACGGGATATACCTCGCTCGGCACACTCGAGTTTCTGATGGACGAGAAGGGAGCGCTCTACTTTCTCGAGATGAACACCCGCGTGCAGGTGGAGCACCCGGTGACCGAGATGGTGACGGGGCTCGATCTCGTGGCTTTGCAGATCCGCGCCGCCGCCGGCGAGAAGATCGACCTCCCCGACACCGGGCCGTGGCTCATGCGCGGCCACGCGATCGAGTGCCGCATCAACGCCGAAGACCCGAAGACCTTTGCGCCTTGGCCCGGGCTCATCACCGAGTGGAACGCGCCGGGAGGGGCCGGAGTCCGTATCGATTCGGGCGTGTACGGCGGCTGGCGGGTCCCCGCCGACTACGACTCGCTGCTCGCCAAGCTCATCGTCCACGCGCCCACGCGCGCCGAAGCGATCGTGCGCATGCGGCGCGCGCTCGACGAGTTCATCGTGGTCGGGATTCGCACGAACATCGATTTGCACAAAGCCCTGCTGGTCGACCGCGAGGTCGTCGACGGTACGATGACGACCCGCACCATCGAGCGTCTCATCGGCAAAGCTTCACACTAGCGCGGGGCCGGATGGCCGGGATCCGGCGCCGGGGGTGGCGCGTAGCACTCTTTGGACCGACCGTTTGACGAACGGGCCGAGCCTTCCTACGTTTTTGTGGGTGCGGTGTACGTGATGAGCGACGAAACAGCGTTGGCCGACGCCCTCGAGTTCGTCCTGTCCGGGCGGCCCGAACGCCTCGTCGACATGGCCCTCGGGCAAATGAGCGCCGAGCAGCGCGAGGGAGTCGCCACGGCCGCCAACGCGATGGCCACGCTCGCGCTCGCACTCGACCCCGCGGCGCCGAGCCCCGGGCTTCGCGAGCGCGTAATCGCGAGCCTGCGCGCCAAGCACGCGTCCCCGCCCCGCGCCGCGCTCGTCGTATGCGACATGATCGTCGACCACCTCACGCCGGGCCGCGTCCTCGAGATCCCCCGCGCCCGCGAGATCGTGCCTGCCCTGGCGTGTCGAATCGCGGCGGCGCGCACGGCCGGCACCCCGGTCGTGTACGTCCTCGACCGTCACGACGCCGACGACCCCGAGCTCGAGGAGTGGGGCACCCACGCCGTCGCGGGCAGCACCGGGGCGGAGGTCTGGCCTGACCTCGCGCCCGCGCCGGGTGACACCGTCGTCGCCAAGCCTTCCTACAGCGGGTTCTACGAGACCGAGCTCGAGCACGTGCTCGACGATCTCGGCGTCGACACCCTCGTCCTCACCGGGTGTGCCACCGAGATTCAGCTGATGACCACCGCGACCGACGCGCTCCAGCGCGGCTTCTCGGTCGAAATTCCATCGGATTCCCAAGCCGGCGGCAGCGCGATCGGAGAGGCCGTCGCGATGCAGATCGTCGGAGCCCTCCTCCCCTACGTTCCCGCGAGGCGCCGTCGCCTCCGAAGAATCGCCGAGCGCGTCGCGGCCCACCCGCGGTAGGCTCGCGGATCGGATGCGGCCCGATCTGGCCACCATCGCGGACGTCGAGCTCCTTCCCCTCATCGCGGCAGGGGACCCCGCTGCCATCGGAATTCTCTACGACCGGTACGCCGGCACATTGGTTGCGCTCGCCCTCCGGGTCGTTCGCGACCGGACGGAGGCAGAAGACGTGCTTCACGACGCCTTCGTCCTCGTGAGCGAGCGGGCCCACCACTACACGCCCGAGCGCGGCACGGTCACGGCTTGGCTCGTCACACTCGTCCGCAATCTCAGCATCGACCGCGTCCGTCGGCGCGACCGCCGGGGCGCCATCGCACGCGAGATCCTCGCCCACGAGCCGATCGCTCCGACCGCCCGCCTGGACCCCGAATCGCACGCGCTCGACGCCGCGGAGGTCGCCCGGATGCGCCGGGCACTCGACACGCTCCCGCCAGCGCAGCGCGCCACCCTCGAGCTCTCGTTCTTCTCGGGCCTTTCCTACCCGGAAATCGCCGAACAGGAGAACCTTCCGCTCGGTACGATCAAGTCGCGCGCGGCCCGGGCGCTGCTCGCGCTCCGGAAGGCCCTCGAGGCTGGAGAAGTCACGCGCGGTTGAACGGCAGGGGCGTTCCGCGTAAATGAACCCCCGCCCTTGACCATCCTCCGCTTCCTCACCTCCGCATCGCCCTTCGTCATCGCGGCGGGCGCCCTCGCCTGCACGAGCGCCACGGCGACGACCGTCTACACCCCGGTCACCGGCATCCAGATCCCCTCGGCCACGGTGGTCGCCGGGTACGGATGCGGGACCGGCATGGACCAGGTGTACCGATACGCTGCGGTCATCTCTGCGGCGGCCGGTGACGCCGCGTCCGCGGTCCTTGCGTCGAGCGTCTTTCCCTGCTTCGCCGACGGCCTCTTCTCGAACCTCCCCATCGGCACGAACGACCCGTCGTTCAGCGTCGCCATCTACGCTTTCAACCAAACGTCCTTTCCCCAGGCGCTCGACTGCACGAGCAGCCCCTGCCCCGGCGACGACGCGGGCGCCGTCGCCGCATCGATCGGCTCGGCGAATTGGACGACCACATGCACGGGCACGGAAATCGCCGGCATCACCACGCTCGCGACCTGCGCTCCGCTGCAGGCCACGGCGGGCACCTCGAGCGCGTCCGGCGCGGATTCCGGCGACGAGGGCGGTAGTGACGCGGGCTCCGGCGGCGACGACGCCCAAGAAGAGCCCTGACGGAGCGGCGCGGGGGTCCCGCGAGCGCGAACATCGCCCCGGTTCACCTGGCGGGTCGGCCTTCCCGACACTAGAGTTCTTGGGAGGACGATGGACGGCCAGCAGCCGATGTCGTTGAGGATGCCGAGGCCGGGACCGGGGCTTTGGGGAGTCCTCGGAACGATCGCTGCGCTCGGGATCTTCTCGGCCTTCGCGGCGACGTGGGCGCCCGGCGTCGAGCGCGTCTTCTCCTCGCTGGTCTGCGCGCTCGACCTGGCCTTCGTGCAGCCGTGGCGGCTGGTGACCTCCGGCCTGCTGACGAGCCGCACCGAGTGGTCGCACCTGCTCTTCTCGCTCGCGGGCATCTACTTTTTGGGCGCCCCGCTCGAGAAGCGGTGGGGCGCCTTCCGCTTCGTGCGCTTCTTCCTCATCTCGATCGTCCTCGGCAACCTGGCGACCATCGGCGTCGCCGCGATCGTCCCGCCCGACGCGCAGTCCCGCTTCCATCCCGACGTCGTGTTCGGGCCCACCGCGGCGATCGCCGCCATCGCGGTCGCATGGTCGCGCGAATACCGCGAATCGACGGTGAACCTCATGTTCATCGTCCCCGTCCGCGCGACGACGCTCCTCTGGGTGACCATCGGCTTTTGCGCGCTCGACCTCGTCTACGCGACGGCGATCCCCGAAGGCGTCGTCGCGCCGTTCGGCGGCGTCGTGGCCGGTCTGCTCTTCGGAGGGTCGCCTTCGCTCCTGCGGGCCGCCTGGCTGCGTACGCGCCTCTTCTTCATGCGGAGGCGCGCGCCGGGCCTACGGGTCGAAGACCTCTTGAACCCGCAGCGTCCTCGGCGCGGACGCCCGGGCGGGCCCACGCTCCGCGTGGTGGGCGGAGGGGTCGACGAGATGCTGAAAAAGCGCACGCCGCCGCGCGACAAGCGCTATCTCAACTGACACGTCCCCATGTGGAAGTCCCGGCACCTCCTCGGCATCGCGCAGCTGTCCCGGGAGGACATCCTGCACGTCCTCGAAGCGGCGCAAAAGTGGTTCATGCTTCCTCGCGCCGACGCGAAGAACGCGCGCGTCTTGCACGGGCGCTCCATCGTCAACCTGTTCTTCGAGTCCTCGACGAGGACGCGCACGTCATTCGAGGCGGCCGGCAAGCGCCTCGGCGCGGACGTCATCAACGTGACCCCGCAGACGTCGAGCGTGACGAAGGGCGAGACGCTGCTCGACACCGTGCGCAACCTCGAGGCGCTGCGGGCCGACGCGATCGTCCTGCGGCACCCCGCGTCGGGCGCCCCCGACTTCGTGGCCGCGCGCACGAAGGCGTCGATCGTGAACGCGGGTGACGGCGCCCACGAGCACCCGACGCAAGCCCTCCTCGACGCCTTCACCATCCGCCGCAAGGGCAAGCGCTTCGAGGGGCTCGTCGTGGCCATCCTCGGCGACATCCTGCACTCGCGCGTGGCGCGCTCGAACGCGCTCCTGCTCGGCGCGCTCGGCGCGGAGGTTCGGCTCTGCGGGCCGCGCACGCTCGTGCCACGCGAGGTCGAATCGCTCGGTCCGACGGTCCGGTCGGCCGCGCGCGTCGAGGACGCGGTCGACGGCGCCGACGTGGTCATGGCGCTCCGGATTCAGACCGAGCGGCTCGCGGGCGCGCTCATCCCCAGCACGCGCGAGTACGCGAGGACCTTCGGCTTGAACGGGCGCGTCCTCGAGCGCGCCAAGCCCGACGCCATCGTCATGCACCCGGGGCCGATCAACCGGGGCGTGGAGATCGATTCGAAGACCGCCGACGGACCGCAGAGCGTCATCCTCGATCAGGTCGAGGCGGGCATCGCCGTACGCATGGCGGTGCTGGAGCTCGCGATCGGGGCATAGCCGGCGCGCGCGCGTCACTCCTGGATGCGGATCAACCTGGGAGACGAAGCCGCGACCCCGCTCCGTCCGATGACGTCGAGCGCGCGCCGCACGTCGCGCTCCGCCGCCTCGTGCGTCAGCATCACGATGTCCACCGGGAGACCGCTCGACCCGCCGCCCCCCTCCTGGACCATCTGCTCGATGGAGACCCCCGCCTCGCCGAGCGACCCGGCCAGCCGCGCCAGCACCCCGGGCCGGTCGTGGGCCTGGAATCGCAGGTAGTACCGCGTCCGCACGTCCTCGATCGGGGTGATGCTCCGAGCCTTCATCTGGAGGCCGCGCGTCGCGAGCCCCACCGTCCCGCTCAGGCGCGCGCGCGCCACGTCCAGCACGTCGGCCACGACGCTCACCGCCGTCGGCATGTCCCCGGCGCCGCGACCGGACAGTAGACACGGCCCGAGCGCACGCCCCTCGATGGCGATGGCGTTCAGCACGCCCCCGACGTTGGCGAGCGGCGTCTCCCGTGCGACGAGCGCCGGGTGGACCCGCAGCTCGATGCCCTCGCCGCGGTCTCGGCCGACCGCGAGGTGCTTGATGGCGAAGCCGAAGCGCTCGGCGAAGCGGTGGTCGATGGGGTCGATGCCGCGGATCCCCTCGGTCAAGACGCTGTCGGCTTGGACACGCGCGCCGAAGGCGAGCATGGCGAGCACGACGAGCTTGTGGGCCGCGTCATGCCCGTCGACGTCGAGGCTGGGATCGGCCTCGGCGTACCCCTTCTCTTGGGCTTCGCGGACCGCCTCGTCGAACCCGAGACCGTCGTCGTGCATGCGGGTGAGCACGTAGTTGCACGTGCCGTTGACGATCCCCTCGAGCCGCTCGATCCGGTCGCAGGCGAGCGCGTCCCGGAGGACGCGCACCACGGGAATACCGCCGCCGACCGACCCTTCGAACGCGAGGTCCATCCCGTTCGCGACCGCGCGGTCGATCATCGCCGGACCGTGCATGGCGAGGAGCATCTTGTTCGCCGTCACGACGCTCCGCTTCGCGTCGAGCGCCCGCTCGACGTAGCCCCGCGTCGGCTCCACCCCCCCCATCACCTCGACGAACACGTCGATGGAGGGGTCTCCGAGGAGACCCTCCACGTCGCTCGTGAGCAAGCTCCGGTCGAGCGCCCGCACCCGCTCCTTGGCGGTGTCGCGCACGAGTACCCGAGCCACCTCGAGAGGAGCGCCGACGCTCTGTGCGACGAACGCGGCGTTCTCTCGAAGCAGCTCCAGCACGCCTCCTCCCACGGTCCCACAGCCGAGGAGGCCCAGACGGATCGGTTTCATCGCCGGGGGAGTCTACACTCCCCGCTCAGTTCGTCGGAAGCGGTGTCGCCGGTTGCGCGGCCTTCTCGTCCGACTTGGGCTTGGGCATCTCCTCGAGCGCGGCTTCCAGCACCTGGTCCATCTTGCTGACGAAGACGAAGTCGAGCTCGCCCTTCACCTCGGCCGGGACCTCGTCGAGGTCGGCCTTGTTCCGCTCCGGCACGAGCACCCGCTTGATGCCCGCCCTGTGCGCGGCGAGCACCTTCTCTTTGAGCCCGCCGATGGGCAGCACGCGCCCGCGGAGGGTGATTTCCCCGGTCATCGCCACGTCGTGCCGGACTCGGAAGCCCGTCAGCATCGAGACGAGGGCCGTGAACATCGTGACCCCGGCGCTCGGTCCATCTTTCGGCATGGCGCCCGCCGGGATGTGGATGTGGATGTCGCTCTTCTCGAGGAAGTCCTTGGCGATGCCGTACCGCTCGGCGTTCGTGCGAACGTACGAGAGGGCGGCCTGCGCGGACTCCTTCATGACGTCGCCGAGCTGGCCGGTCAGCTGGAGCTTGCCCGACCCGTACATGCGCGTCGCCTCGATGAAGAGGATCTCGCCGCCGACGCTCGTCCACGCCATTCCGGTGGCGACGCCGGCCTCCTCGGTCCGCTCCGCGACCTCGCTCGTGTATTTCTGCGCTCCGAGAAAGTCGCGGACCTGGTCTTCGGTTTCGATCTTGCGCGGGGTCGTGTCCCCTTCCGCGATCTTCACCGCCACGCCGCGGATGACGCTCGCGATCTGACGCTCGAGGGTGCGGACGCCCGCCTCCCGCGTGTACATGTCGATCACGATGTCGACCGCGGGGTCGGTGATGTCGAGCTGCTCCTTGGTGATCCCGTGCTCCTCGAGCTGCTTCGGGATGAGATGCCGCCGCGCGATCGCCAGCTTCTCGCGCCGCGTGTAGCCGGGGATCTCGAGGATCTCCATGCGGTCGCGGAGGGGGGCCGGGATCGGGTCCGCGATGTTCGCCGTCGCGACGAACATGACGTTCGAGAGGTCGTAGGGGATCTCGAGGTAGTGGTCGGCGAAGGTGTTGTTCTGCTCGGGGTCGAGCACCTCGAGCAGGGCCGCCGCGGGATCGCCGCGGAAGTCGTGCCCGATCTTGTCCACCTCGTCCATCATGAAGACGGGGTTGATCGTGCTCGCCTTCTTCATCCCCTGGATGATCTGACCGGGCAGCGCGCCGACGTACGTTCGCCGGTGCCCTCGGATGGCCGCCTCGTCGTGCACGCCGCCGAGCGAGATGCGGACGAACTTCCTGCCGAGCGCCCGGGCGATGCTCCGGCCGAGCGACGTCTTGCCGACGCCGGGCGGCCCGATGAGACACAAGATCGGACCCTTCTTGTCCTTCTTGAGCTTTCGCACCGCCAAGTACTCGAGGATGCGCTTCTTCACCTTCTCGAGGCCGTAATGGTCCTCGTCGAGGACCTTACGCACCGCGCTGATGTCCATGTTGTCGGGCGTCTGCAAGTGCCACGGCAGATCCAAGATCCAGTCGAGGTACGTGCGGACGACCGTGTACTCGGCGCTCCCGACCTGCATGTTGCGGAGGCGCTTCAGCTGCTTCTTCGCGACCTGCTCGGCCTCCGTCGGCAGGTTCGCCTTCGCGATGCGCTCCTCGAGGCCGTCGAGGTCGCCCTGGTCGCCCTCGTCCTCGCCGAGCTCCTCCTTGATCGCCTTGAGCTGCTGGCGAAGGACGTACTCGCGCTGGTTTTTGCCCATCTCCTCTTTGATCTGGGAGTTGATGCGCTCCCTCATCTTGAGGATCTCGAGCTGTCGCGTCAGAAGCTTCAGGACCTTTCGGATCCGGTCTTTGACGTCGATCGTCTCGAGCAAGCCCGCCTTCTCGTCGACGGGGGCGTCGAGGTTGCCGGCCACGAGATCGGCCAGCGCGCCCGGCGCTTGGATGGAATCGATCAGGGACCCGGCCTCGCGCGGCAGCTCGGGCATGAGCTGAATCACCTGCTTGGCGATGTCGCGAAGGCTCATGCTGAGCGCCTCGGCCTCGTCGTCGGCGGCGTTCTGCTCCTGCATGCGGCCGATCTTGGCCTTCAGGTACGGGCCCGTCTGCGTCATCTCGTCGAGACGGATACGCGTCAGCCCTTGCAGGATGAGCGAATAGTTCCCGGAGCTGTGCTTGAGCGCCTTCAACACGCGCGCGGCGCACCCCACATGGTGGAGGTCGTCCTTGCCCGGGTCGTCGGTCGACGGATCGCGCTGGGCGAAGATCGCGATGACCGGCGACGAAAGGTTGTCTACGTCTTCGACGAGCGCGACCGACTTCTCACGCCCCACGTCGAACGGGGCCACTGCACCTGGAAACAAGACTGCATTGCGGATCGGCAGGACGGGCAGCTCGTCTCCGAACTGGACCGCCTCGTCGTCCTCTCGAGCGGGGCTCTGCTTCTTTTCGGACATTGTCTCGCTACCTCTCGCGGCATCGTACGCGCCACCCAGAGCCGGCTGGGAAAGCCTATCGGCTGCGTTGGGAGCATCGTAAGCACGCCATTTTGCGGGCGCCACTACAAGCCCCGCAAGGAACGCGCCGAACGGGACGAACGGCGCACGGAATGGTTCGGATGGAACGTCCTCGGTCTGGTTTCGGGTCAGCGTCTCTTTGCGTGCGGACCACTCTGGGTTTTGGGTCCGCTCGCTCGCCGTCGCGAGAGCAGCAAGACCCGGGTCAAGTTTTCACGCTACCACGCGCGACGGATCGAGCGTGTGCACTGCGAGCCCGGTCGGAACTTTCGGATAAAAGAAGGTGCTCTTCTGCGGCATCACTTCGCCCGCCTCCGCGACCTGTCGTACCTCCGCCACCGGCGTCGCATTCATGAGAAAAAGGACGTTGCCCTTGCCGGCGCGGACGTCCGCGAGCGCCGTGCGCGCGTCCTGCGGGTAATAGAGGTTGGTCTTCGCCGCCTGCGCCTGAGGTGTGATGCCGAGGACGTGTTCGAGCAGGGCGGCGTGGAGAACGGCCACGTCGGTCTTCCGCAGCACCGCGGGCGCCAATCCGAGGGTCGGGTGGCCCGCGAGGTCGAGGTCGCCGCGAAGCATCAGCAGGGCGATACGCCCGTCGACCCCGGCGGCCGCGACGCTCGGGCCGCGCGCTCCCGCGGTGGCGAGCTCTCGCAGCGCCGTGTCGGCCTCAGCGCCCGGCGCGAGCTCGCGAACCTCGAAGGTATCCCGCGCCTTCCGAAGCAGATCGTCGAACGAGAACGATGTGAGGGAGTGGACGAAGCGGTGCGTCGGGAAGACGACGAGGTCCGGGTCGTCGCCGTTCACGAGGAACGTGAGGACGAAGCGATGCTCCGCGCGGCTCGAGGCGCGGGGGTGCGCCTCGGAGACCTCGCCCGCATACCGCAGGGCCGTCTCGTAGCGGTGGTGGCCGTCCGCGATGAGGAGCGAGGTCTTCGCGATGGCCTCGACGATCGCCCGCACGGCCGCCGGGTCGCGCACTTTGGAGAGCCCATGGTGGATCCCGTCGGGGGTGTCGTATTCGGCGAGTCGCTCGCCGCGACCGAGCGGACCGTCGAGCTCGGCTCGGGCGTCGCGGTAAAGCATGAAGCAGGGGCTCAGGTTCGCGCCGGTGGCGCGAAACAGCTTGAGCCGATCCTCCTTGGGACCCGACAGCGTACGCTCGTGGGGAAGCACGACCCGATCGGCGAACGGCACGACGCGAACCGCGGCGAGGAAGCCGCGCCGGGTGATCGCCTTGCCGCCCCCAGGCGGCGCGAACGTCTGCTCGTAGCGATAGAACGCCGGCTCCTCGTCGCGCAGAAAGACGCCCTCGCCGCGCCAGGCCGCGAAGAGCTCCGCGGCGCGGGCGTACTTCGCGTCCCCCTCGCCGTCGGGGAGGATCAGCCGCACGATGTTGTGCGGGTCGCGTTCGGCGAGGGCGGCGCGGTCGGCCGGCGAGATCACGTCGTAGGGCGGCGCGATGACGCTCGCGAGGCCTGCCTTCAGGCGTCCAAGATCGTAGCGGAGCGGGGTCAGCGGAGCGATGTCGGCCATGGAAGGGCCTATAGTCCGCAAGCTCGAGCGACGCGAGAGAACCGACCGACCCTATCCTCCGGACCGGGCAAGCGCGCGGTGGCCCACGTCGCGGCGGTGGTGCTCGCCCTGCCAGCGAATGCCCGCGACCGCGTCGTAGGCGATGCGGGCCGCTTCTTCCAGGGTCTCCGCGCGCGCGCCCACCGCGAGGACGCGGCCGCCGCTCGTCACCACGGCTCCATCCGCCCGCCGCGCCGTCCCGGCGTGCCGCACGAACGCCCCCTCGGGCAGCGCCTCGTCGAGTCCTTCGATGGGGTCACCCGTGCGCGGCTTGGCCGGATACCCCTCGGCGGCCATCACCACCGAGATGGCCGAGCCCGCGGCCGTCCCCGCCCGGACGCCCGACAGGTCTCCCCGCGCCGCGCCGTCCAAGAGCTCGTACCAGTCGCCGGCGTACATCGGCACGAGCACCGTGGTCTCCGGGTCCCCGAAGCGGACGTTGAACTCGATGACCGACGGCGCGCCCTGGTGGATCATCAGCCCGACGAAGAGCACGCCGCGGAACGGGGTCCCTTCGGCCGCCATCCCCGCGAGCACGGGCTCCACGATCTCCCGCATCACGCGGGCGTGCACCTCGGGCGTCACGACGGGCGCCGGCGCATACGCGCCCATCCCGCCGGTGTTGGGGCCGCGGTCGCCGTCGCCGACCCTCTTGTGGTCCTGCGCCGCCACGAGCGCCAGGGCGCGATGCCCGTCGCACACCGCGTGGAAGCTCGCCTCTTCGCCCTCGAGGCGCTCCTCGAGCACCACGACGGCGCCCGCGTCGCCGAACTCGCGGCGGCGCATGAGGCGATCGATGGCGGCGCACGCCTCGTCGGCAGACTCGGGGACGATCACCCCCTTGCCCGCCGCGAGCCCGTCGGCCTTCACCACGGGCGGCCGCGCGGCCGCGAGCGCATGGCGCTGGGCATCGGCGGGGTCGTCGAAGACGGCGAACGGCGCCGTCGGGATGCCGTGCCGGGCACAGAAGCGCTTCATGAAGGACTTCGATCCCTCGAGCTGCGCCGCCGCGCGGCTCGGGCCGAACGCACGGATGCCTCGCTCGCGCAGCGCGTCGACGAGGCCGAGCACGAGCGGCCGCTCCGGCCCGACCACGACGAGGTCGACTCCTTCGCGGGAAGCCACGCCCACGAGCCCCCCCACGTCGTCGGCGGGCACGGCGACGTTGCGGCCGACGCGCGCGGTGCCGACGTTCCCCGGCGCCGTCCACAAGGCGTGGCCCCGGGACGCCAGCGCGTCCGCGAGCGCGTGTTCGCGCGCGCCAGATCCTACGACCAAGACCCTTGCCATCGCCGGATCGCGGGCAACTACCACGATAGGGCCTTCCTCGCCAAGCGCCGCCGCGTCGGCGTATTCTGGCAAACGTGTCCGACTCGCTACCGCCCGTGGCCATCCGCGTGGCTCGCCCGTACGCGACCGAAGAGGAGCTCCTGGATCGAGAGCTCGACACGCTCACGCGAACGAGCGTGACGTTGCTCGGCGCGCAGGCTCGACCGCAAGGGGTGGTCCTTCGGTTCGAGCTCGTCTTGTCGAACGGGCAGGTCCTCATGCGCGGCGAGGGGCGGGTCGTCGGCTTCAAGCCCGACGCGTACGACGGCCTCGGCGGGCTCACGCTGCGGTTCACGCGCCTCGACTCGCGGACGAAAGCCGTGGTCGACCGCGCGGCCGCCCTCCGCGAACGGAGGCGCCCCTCCGCGGGAGCCCCCGCGCTCGCCGACGCGCTGGGCGACGTGTCGCCGATCCCCTCGATCATTCCGTCCATCATCCCGTCGCTCATCCCGTCCCTTCTGCCTTCGGCTCCTCCGATCGTCCCGTCGCTCGTCCCTTCATTCATGCCGTCCTCGGCCCCGTCGTCGCCGCCCGTCACCGACGCGCCGCCGTCCCTGGCCGACGTGCTCGAGCCGCCGTCCACGCCCGTCCTCGACGGATTCACGGACGACGGCGCCCGCGAAAGGGCGAGCGGCCTGCCCCTCGACCCGCCGCCGCCGTCGTCCGCGCCCGAGCTGCACGCGCCGCCGTCCGCCGAAGTGCCCTCCGCGCCCGCGACCGCACCCGCCCTCGTCAAGGCCGGCGCCGCGCCGAGCGACCGCGACGCCCTCCTCGAGCGGCTGCGCGTCCGGTCCAAGTCCCTCGGCGAGAACGCGCTCGACCAGCTCCTCGGCCGGCGCCGCTGACCTCCGAAGGTCGACCGGCCCTCCTTCGTCGCGAGCAGGCGCCGGTCCGCCGCGGACGAGCGCCCGTCTCCGCTCGGCATGCCTTCCCTCGCCGCGAGGAGGCCCTCGTCCGCAAAGGACGGCCGCACGTCCCGCCTCGGCAAACCCTCCCTCACCGCGAGGAGGCCCGAGTCCACGACGGACGGCCGCTCGTCTCGAGCGAACAGCCGCTCTCTCGTCTCGAGGAAGGCCTCGCCCGCCGCGAACGACCGCCTGTCCAGCGCGGGCGTCCGCCTTCTCACCGCAAGAAAGCCCTCGCCCGCCGCGAACGACCGCCCGTCCAGCGCGGACGTCCGCCTTCTCGCCGCAAGGAAGCCCTCGCCCACCGCAAAGGACCCTCCGCCCGCGGGAGGCCCCCGCCCTCTCGAACCCGAACCGCCGCCCTACAGCGAGCTCGCGAGCGGCGCCAAATCGGGCCTCCCGAGCGTCCCCCGAATCGCCCAGCAATAAAACCCGTCGGCCCGCTTCGACATCTTGAAGCGAGGGTCCGCGAGCTCGAAGAGCGCGGGCGCCGTCGAGCCGGGCGCGCCGAAGAGGGTCTTCGTCATGTCGCTCTTCGCGCGGTAGACGTCGTTGATCTTGAAGCGGAGCTGCGTGTCCAGGAGCGACTCGGTCGCGAGCTCGCGCATCGAGATGCGGCCGTCGCCCTGGACTTCCACGTCTTTCCCGCCCGCGATGAGCTTCGTGATCTTGAGGAGCCCGTCGTGCGCCTCGGCGGCGAGCGTGATGGCGCCTACGTTCACCGTCGGCAGGGCCAGCGTGTCCTTGATCTTCGCCTTCCCGTCGCCGACCGCGACGTCGCTCGCCTCGAGCGACACCGCGCCGTTGCCCTTCGACGCCTTGCCGTCGGGCATCGCGAGCTTGATCGAACCCCCGAGCTTGCCCTTCAAAGGCACCCCGAGGATCTTCGTCAAAGGCTCCACGCGGCCGATGTCGATGCCTTCCAGGGTGACCTCGATCGAGCGATCGGCGCCGTGGGTCTCGAACGAGCCCGTCGCGCGACCGCCGAACGCCTCGACATCGAAGGACATGTCGCTGCCGCCGAAGATCGCCGAGAAGATCCCGTAGCGCACCGTCGCCTGGTCGATCTCGATCTTCTGCGGGGGCTTGTCCGCCTCCGCCGACGCCGTGTAGAGGCGCACGCCCTTCACCCGGACGCCGCTCAGCCAGTAGCTGCTCATCTCGTCGATCTGGAGCTCTTCGTCCCCGCCGGTCGCCCTCTGCTGGGCGTTGAACGACGTGGCGATGTGCTCCTTGAGCTTGGAATACGGGAACGTCAGCGTCGCGAAGACGGCGAGGCAAACGAGATAAAAGAGCGGATAGAGGGCGTAGTTCGCGTACCGCGCGTACTTGAGGATGCGCTCTTTCATGGCTTCGCGCTCCCGGCCGGGGGCGCCGCGACGGCCAGCTCCGTGCGGTCGTACGACGAGACGGCGGTCTCGACGTCGTAGGCGTCGTTCTCGCCGTTGCGCTTGCGGATGTTGAGCCGGGTGACGGCGACGGGGTATCCGCTCTTCTCGATCGATTCGAGGAACTCGGCGAGCGCCAGCATCCCCGTCTTCTTCAAGTGGATGTCCGTCCCGTGCTCGACGTACCGCTTGCCGTGGGGCACGTCCGGGAGCGGCGTCGAGTCGGTCACCTCGAGCTTTTGCTGGCGCGCCTCCTGCTCGAGGTAGCCGGCGAGCGCGGGCGCCCTCTTCGCGTAACGCGACGTGACCACGTCCTGCTTGGCCTGCCGCTCGCGGACGCGGCCCCGGGCGTCTTGCACGTCGGACAGGGCCTGGCGGAGCTCGTCGTTGTCCGACGCGCTCGAGCGAACGATCGCCTCGAGGCCGAAGGGGATCGCCAGGATCACCGCGAACCCCGCGACGAGCGCGATGATCGAAAGGAGCCTCCGCTCCCGCTCGTTCATCTGGAGGATCGGACCGGCCATCTCACTTCCCTCCCGCGCTGCTGGAACCGCCCCCGGTCGCCTCGCCGTGCCTCCGCGGGACGGCCTTCACGTCCTCCGGGCATTTCAGGTCGAACTCGAGGACATACTTTTGCCGGTCGCTGCCGACCGCCTGGGTCGTACTCTTGATCTTCGCGTCGCTCAGGCACTTGTCGTCCGCCAGCGTCGTCGCGATCGACTGCGCCTCGGGGATGGACCCGACGACGCCGCGGATGGTGACGTGGCCCTTCTGCAGGTCGAGCTCTTCGATGTCGTGCTTCATCGTCGACGGGATCGCGTTCGAGAGGCGGACCATGATGTCGAAGCCGTCGGCGTGCGGCATCGGGTCTTCGTCGGTGAGCGCCGCCTCCTTGGCGAGGAGATCCTGCGCGTCCTGCGCCGTCGTCGCCTCGGTGCCGAGGACCTCCTTGGTGACGCTGCCGAGCGCGGCTTGCAGGGCGTCGTGCTCCTGGTGCACGGCGTGAAGCCTCGCCCACGCACCGAAGACGAAGCTCACGAGGATCGTGGCGGCGAGGCCGGCGAGGACCGGCACCTTGTCGCGGACCCACGCGAAGCTCCGCTCGAACGCGAGGGGGCCGCGCCGGAGGTTCATCCCGGCGCCGCGGCCGGCGAGCGAGAGCGCCAGGGCGATCGCCTTGGCGAAGCGCGGGAGCTCCGGCCCCGCGGCGCCCGCGGCGGGCACCACCTCGAGCGAAGGCTCCGGCAGGAGGTGGACCGGCAGACCCAGCGCCCCCGTGAGGAACCCCTCGGCGCCGGCCTTGAACGCGCCGCCGCCGCAGAGGTAGACGCGCGACGGCGAAGCCCCGCCCCGGGCCTGGTGACCCGCGAAGGTCATCCCGATGTCGCGGGCGAGCCGCGCGGCCGCCGCGGGCAGCCCGTCGGTGCCGGTCGAGAGCGTCCGCGCCGAGACGGCCTCGCCGTGCTCGAGGATGAGGACCTCGCTCGTCGTCGCGCCGAGGTCGACGATGGCCACGGCGTCGGCCTCCCCGAGCGCTGCGATGTACGGGACGAGGCCGCCGAGCACGAACGCGCCGACGCCGACCCGCTCGGGCTCGATGGCGACGGCCTCCCGGACGAGATCGATGCGGGCGCGTACGTCGTCGATGCGGGCGGCGGCGGCGACGATCGGGAGCTCCTGTCCGCCGGCGGTGCGCTCGAGGACGCGCCAGTCGAAGACGGCCTGCTCGAGGTCGAACGGGATCTGCGCCTCGAGCTCGTAGGCGAGGACGTCGGACAGCTGCTTTTGCGCCGTCGCCGGCAGGACGAGCCTGTGGATCGCCGCGCGCGATCCGTCGACCGCCACGGCCGTGGCGTCCGCGCCTTGCTTGTTGCCCTCGAGCCCCGCCTGCACCGCCGCGCGAATCGCCGCCGCCACCCCTTCGGCCGGCGCGATCTCGACCGCGACGAGCTTCGCGAGCGCGACCTTCCGATACGTCGAACGGACGACGGCCACCTTCACGCTCGAGCTTCCGATGTCGATCCCCAGCCATGTGGGCATGTCGCCGCTCTCCTCGTGTCACTCGATGTTGTAGTAGAGCACCTGTCCGCCGACGCTGGGCTGCAGCGCCGACTGGATGGATTGCGCAGATGCCGTCGAGGTCTGCGTGTTCACCGTGGACGCGGGGCTGGGCCCTCCGAGGAGGGACGGCGCGGGGCGGAAGTCTACGACCGCCGTGACTTTCACCCGCGTCTCGCGCTTGTAACCCTTCACGACGCCCACGGCGTTGATCGAGAAGACCTTGCTCTCGGTGGAGATGCTCTTCGCGAAATCGCTCTCGGAGAGAAACTTCACCGGCTTGACGCCCATCAGCGTCAAGAGCGGGCCGATCATTCCTTGCCCCTTCATCGTCGAAATGAAGTCGCCGGGCGATCCGAAGAGCGGCGCGCCCATCGTGATGCCCTGGGCCATCGTCACGCCCATGATGAACGCCTGCATCTGCGTCGGGTCGGTGCAGAGCTCCGTCGTCGGCGCGACGCCCGAGCAGATGATCGCGAAGAGCGTGAGCGCGTTCGCCGTGTTGACGTTGACCGTCCCCTGCCCCCACACCGTCATCTCGCGCTTCTTCGGGTCCGTCGGGTCGGGGTCGACGAACGTCGACCAGAAATCGTCGGTCACGCCGCGCACCATGTGGAGCTCCTGGAGCGAGTCGTACGGCGCGTTCTTGCGCCGGTAGGGCTTCTGCAGGAGCTGGTACCACGCGTCCTCGACGGCGTTCGACGACGGCGCGTTCGTGACGTCGCAGGAGTAGAACTGCTCGTCGACGTCGGCCCAGTCGATGATGGCCGAGCACGTGGTCAGCCGGTCGTTGTAGTTGCCGGTCGCGTCGCGCTGGTCGAAGAGCGGGCTGTATTGGAGGGGCGCCATGCGGCTCATGAGCTCGCGGGCCAGACGGATGTGGGCGATCTCGTTGGCAGCGCCCATGTTGACGTTGATCTTCGAGTCTTCGTCGGCGATGACGACCTCGAAGTGCCCGCCCTTCAGGCCGAGGTTCTTGCCGAGCTCGGAGTCGATCCCCGAGAGGGCGAAGAAGTCCTGCGATCCTTCCTTGTCGTTGAACGCGCCGAGGACCCGGTCGGCGTACTGCCAGACCGGGAGCTGCGGGACCGTGCGCTTCATGAGCATGAAGAGCGGCGAGATGGCCTGGCGCATCGTCGGCTCGGCGGCGACGAGCAGACGCGACAGGTTGATGGCGCTCCGCGCGAAGTACTCCGCCTGCACGCTGTCGCGCACCGCCGTCGCCGACGCGAACTCCGAGCCCGCGTCGTCCTGCAGCTCCGCGAGCATCACGACCATGATCGAGATGGCGCCGAGGACCATGATGAGCGCCACGCCACGCTCACGCCTCCTCCGGCGCGCGCGCGCGACCGCCCGCAGGCTCGCGGAGGGGGTCATTGGCGGGGGATCCCGAAGTTGAGGGGCTGCTGGATCGGCAGAAAGACCTTCGTCGTGTACGCGTAGGGCGGCCCCTCGCCGACGCCCTTCATCTCGAGCGTGATCTTCACCTCGAGCGGCAGGCGCGACGGCTGCCCCGTGACCTGCGTCGAGTCCCACGTCTCGACCCACTGGCCCGTCTGCGGGTCGAGGTAGCGAAGCTCGAAGTTGGAGACGTCTTCGGCGACGACGTTGACGATGCCGCCCTTGAGCGGATCGAGGTCGATGGGCGTCTGCTCGCGCCGCACGAGGTCCATCTTCGAGGCGACCTCCGGGTCGGGCACGACGAAGTAGCCGACCTCCGCCTGATCGGACTCGTGGGAGTCGCGGTCCGTGCGCATGTGCGCGAACGCCGCGAAGTCGACGCGCGCGAACGGGACCGAGCTCCGCCCGATGAAGGCCGTCTTCTCGGTCTGGAGCGCCGGGATGGCAGGCACGTGGAGCGAGAGGTACGCCCCCGAGAGGTCCCGGACGATGCGCTGCATCGCCTCTCGGCCCTCGTGGGCCTTCTCGGCCCGCATCTCCTCGCCCTTCTTGCCGCGCGAGAGCGAGTCGATGACCCCGTGGATGAGGACCCCGATCATCGCGAGGATGGCGATGGCGACCATGACCTCGATCATGGTCATGCCGCGCGCGGCGCCCCGGTTCATCGGCCGCCGTCCAGCGCGCCGCCGTCGATGCCGGCCAGCAGGCCTGCGCGCGACGGGTTGGTGATGTATTGGGTGAGCGTGAAGTCGCGGGCGACCGCGCCCTCCTTCCAGCGGATGATCACCGTGACGCGCCGGATCGCGCTCTCGAGGAGCGGCTTCAGCGACGGGTACACGATCGAGAAGACCATCGTGAGAAGGCCCTGGGCGCCGGCCCCTCCGAAGGAGTTCTGGAGGGACGAGCCGATGTTCTGGAGCCCCGCGTCGAAGTCGAGCTGCGCGCCCCCCATCGGGTTCGAGAGGATTCCCCCGAGCGACCCCGGCAGCCCGCCGAGGCCGCCCGAGCTCGAGGCCCCCCCGCTCCCGCCCGAGAGCCCCAGGCCGCTGCCGAAGAGCGACCCGGCGCCGGCGTCGGCCCCGAGCGCGGTCGCCTGCGGGAGCGTCACGCGCTCGACCTTCCACTCGCAGGTGAAGCCGGTCACTTCCCGGTCGTCGCAGCAGGTCTGGCTCTCGTCCTTCTCTTCGATCTCGGGGAAGCCGAGCTTCAGCTGCTTCTCTTCGACCTCGCTCATGCGGCAGCGCCCGAGCTCGACCGCCGCGCTCAGGTTCGCCGCCGTCTGGTTGCCGGCGACGAGGCCCGCCTGCGCCGAGAGGATCGTCGTGACGACCGCGCCGAAGAGCGCGACCGCCATCATGACCTCGAGCAGCGAGAAGCCCCGTCGCGACTTCATGGCTCAATATCCCGTGTCCTGCCGGTCCGACGCGTGCTCGTCGTCGGTCGGCACCTCGAGCTCCTTCGGGCCGGACTTGACCGCGATCTTCCCCGTCAGCGGGCTCACCATCACCGTCAGGATGCGGGAGCTCTCCTCGGAGTCGCCGATGCGGAGCTGGATCACCGCGCGCTCGGTGCGGCCCCCAGGCCAGAAGTAGAGGTACGCGCGGCCCGAGGTCCGCGGCGTGTCGTCGTGCGTCGTCTGCACCGCGCGGAACTTGATGTCCGTCTGGAGCGGCTTGCCGCCCTTGTCCCCGTCGACGTCGCCGAAGCCGTAGGCGTCGATCGGTTCGAACCGCGGTTTGGGGATGGGCGGACCCTTCAGGATCTTGTCGCCCTCGACGAGCGCCTCCTTCTCGGCCTCGGTGATGGCCTGGGCGCCCCCGTTGGCGTACTTGCCCGTGTTCTGGACCAGCATCGGCGCGTCGCCCTCCTCGAGCCAGATGCGCTGCTTGTCGAGGTCGAGCACGAGGCGGAGATCCCGCGACGTCGCGGTCGCACGGGTGTAGGCGACCTTGACCGCGCTCGCGATCATCGTGGCCGAGCGGCGCAGGCGCGCGGACGGGAGCTGCATCGAGCCGGCGATGGCCATGCCCGACACCACCGCGATGATGGTCATCACGATGATGATCTCGATGAGCGTCAACCCGAGGCGCGACGCCCGACTGCGGAGCCGCCCGACACTTCGCATCAGTGGGTCGGCGCTTCGGCTTGCGGCACGTGGATGTCGTCCTCGGTGCCCTCCTTGCGGTCGGGGCCGGCGCTCGTGCAGGTGATCTCGTCGGTGTCGCACGAGAGCTTGAACACGCCGCCCCAGGCGTCCTTCATGCTGAAGCCCGTGTCGAGGAGCTTCTCCGTGCGGAGCTGGTCGATCGTCGGGCAGTCTTCACCCGAGTGGATGGCCTTCCACTGGATGGTCGCGTCGCGGATGGTATTGCAGGCGGTCTTCGCCAGCTTCAAGTCCGCGTTCTTCTTGGCGGCGATGACGCCGACCGAGATGGCCGCCGTCAAGACGCCGATGAGGGTGATGACGACGATGAGCTCGACGAGCGTCAGCCCTCGCGCTCTCGCGCGCCGCTGCATGCGGCGTAATTTCTCGATGGATAGCATCCGTGTCTTCCTTTCATTCCACCCGATCCAAGCCGCCCGGCTCGCCGTCCGGGCCGTCGCTCGAAACGTCGAACCCTCTCGTGTCGCGCCGCCCCGGGCAGGTCACGCGGAGCGGGTGGCCCCACGCGTCTCGCGGCACGCGGTGCAGGTAGCCCCCCGAGACGAGGTCCGCCAGGCCGGCCGGACAGCCACGGTCGTGGTCGGCGCGCCACGCCGCGATCGCGTGGATCGTCGTCGTGAGCGTCGCCCGGGTCGACCGCACGTCGCCGAGGTGACGCTCCCGTGCCCGAAGCGCGAGGAGGGCCGCGACCGCGAGGATGCCCGCGAGCGCCTGCCCCGCACGCGCGCGCCCGAGGACGGCGCGCACACCGCGGCGCCGCTCCCACGGGAAGAAGACCTTCGGTTCGGTTCGTGTGCCAGCCATCGCGGGGAAACTCTCTCGGCGTGCGCGGGCCCTCGAAGCGGCCTATTGCGTGAATTCGTTCATCTGGATGAGCGGCATCAAGATCGCGAAGGCGATGAAGCCGACGCCCCCGCCCATGACGACGATCATGAGCGGCTCGAGGAGGCTCGTCAGCGCCTGGACGCGCGTCTCGACCTGGGCGTCGTAGGCCCGCGCGACGTTCTCGAGCATCTGCTCGAGCTGGCCGCTCCGCTCGCCAACCGCGATCATGTGCGTCACGATCGGCGGGAAGTTGCCGCTCCGCTTCAGCGGCCCCGCGATCGACTCGCCCTCGCGGATGCTCCCCGCCGCCGTCTCGATGACCTTCTCGAGCTGCGCGTTGTCGAGCACGTTCTTGACGATGTCCATCGCCTTGAGGAGCGGCACGCCGCTCCGGAGGAGGGTCGCGAGCGTGCGCGCGAACCGTGACACCGCCAGCATCTGCACGAGCTTGCCGAAGACGGGCATCTTCAGGACGAAACCGTCCCTCGCGACGCGGCCTTCCGGCGTCGCCAGCCACCCGTTCAACCACGCGAGCCCGAGCGCCACCGCGACGCCGAAAACGATGCCGAGGATATAGGCGCCCAGCGACTCGACCGCGAACGCGCAGAACAGGAGCAACCCTCCGCTCACGAACGCGCCCACGACGAAGAGCATCCGCTGGGCGCGCTCGCTCGGCTTGACGTCGCGGAGGGCCGTGCGCGTCACCGTGAAGGTGATGAGCGCGAGCACGAAGCCCAGCATTTGATTCGACGAGATGAGCCGCGAGGTGCCGATGAGCACCTGCGTGTACCAGGGCAGGGCGCGGTCGAGGCTCTCGAAGATCGCCGTCACCTTCGGCACGACGACGACCATCATGACCGTGATGAGCGCGGACCCGATGACGACCATCAGCGCCGGATACGCGAGCGCCGCGCCGACCTTTCCGCGGAGCTTGGACTGCGACTCCATGAAGTCCGACAGGCGCTCGAGCACCGTTTCGAGCGTGCCCGAGGCCTCGCCCGCGGCGACCATGCTCACGTACAGGTTCGAGAAGACGTGGCCGTGCGACTCGAGCGCCTTCGAGAGCGAGCTGCCCTCGTTGATGCGGTCGACGACCTGCGTGAGGACGCGCTTCAGCTCGAGCTTGTCCATCTGCTCGATGAGCGCGCCCACGGCCTCGACGAGCGGGATGCCCGCGTTGACCAGCGTGGCGAGCTGCCGCGTCATCATCGCCACGTCGCCGGAGCTCACGCGCCGGAAGAGCGAGCCCGCCTCGAACGACGTGCGCGCCCCCGCCTTGGCCTTCGCCCCTTCGTGCGCCGAGGTGAGGAGCACCCCTTCGCGCTTCAGGTTCGCGCGCAGGACCTTCGCGTTGTCGGCGTCACGGACGCCGTTCACCTGCTTGCCGCTGGCGGCGAGGATCCCGCGGTATTCGAAGACGGCCATGGCTCACATGGCTCCCGCGCGCGCGGCAGGCGCGGCGACGGCGACCGCCGGGACCCCGACCGGCTCCGGCTCGATGTCCTCCTGCGTCGCCGCGAGGACCTCCTCGACGGACGTCATCCCCGCGAGGACCTTGCGCGCGCCGTCGTCGCGGAGGGAATCCATCCCCTGGTCCCAGGCGACCCGCTTGATCGTTTGCGAGTCTGCCTTGCGGAGGATGAGCGGGCCGACCGCGTCGTCGACGAGCAGGAGCTCGTAGATGCCGCGCCGTCCCATGAACCCGGTGTTCGTGCACCGATTGCAGCCGCGCGCCTTGTGGAACGCCGGCCGCTTCGACGGGTCGAACTCCTCGAGGAGATCGCCCTCGCGGACGGTGCGCGGGAAGTAGCGCGACGCCGCGTTGTTGCGCCGCGCGGCCCGCGTACGCATGCGCTCCGGCGTCAGCCCGAGCTCCTCGAGCTCGAAGTCCTCGGCGGGGTACGGGTACTTGCAGTGCGGGCAGAGCACGCGCACGAGCCGCTGGGCGAGGATGCCGATGACGCTCGAGCGGAGCAAGAACGGCTCCGCGCCCATGTCGATCGTGCGCGTGATGGCGCCCGCCGCGTCGTTCGTGTGGATCGTCGAGAGGACGAGGTGGCCGGTGAGCGAGGCGTTGATCGCGATTTCGAGCGTCTCGCTGTCGCGGATCTCGCCGACCATGACGATGTCCGGATCCTGCCGCAAGAACGCGCGGAGGGCGCTCGCGAACGTCAGCCCGATCTTCGGCTGCACGTGGACCTGGTGGATGCCCTGAATCTCGTACTCGACCGGATCCTCGGCCGTCAGAATGTTGAGGTTCGGCTGGTTGATCCGGTTGATGCACGCATAGAGCGTCGTCGTCTTGCCGCTCCCGGTCGGGCCCGTGACGAGGATGATGCCGTCCGGGCGGCGAATGAGGCCATCCATCAGGGCGTACTCGCGCGGGCTGAAGCCGAGGTCGGGCAGGTCGAGCAGGACGCTCGACTTGTTCAGGAGGCGCATGACGATCCGCTCGTAGCCGCGGCTCGTCGGGATGGTGCTGACGCGGATGTCGAAGCTCTTGCCGGCGATCTTCTTCGTGATGCGCCCGTCTTGCGGGAGGCGCTTCTCGGCGATGTTGAGCGCGCTCTCGATCTTGATGCGGCTGATGATGCTGTTCAAAAATGGACGCGCCGCGCGCCGGGCGACGTAGAGCTCGCCGTCGATCCGGTACCGGACGATGACCTCCTTCTCTTCCGGCTCGATGTGGATGTCGCTCGCGCGCTCCTTCATCGCCTGCAAAAAGAGGGAGTTGACCCACCGGATGACGGGGGCCTCCTCGTCGGAGTCGAGGATGTCGCTCGCGGCCTCGTCCTCGACGTCGGCGTCGTCGCTCTCGAGCCGCTCCTCGCCCGCCTGCCGTTCGTAGACGCGGTTGATGGCGTTCTCGATCGCGTCTCGTCCGCCGACCGCCGCCTCCACAGGCTTGCCGAAGATGACGCGCAGATCGTCGAGCGCCTGGGTGTCGAACGGGTCTCCGCAGACGACGTGGAGCGCGGCATCGTCCTCGCGGACCACGAGGACCCTGTGCACCTTCGCGAACGCGATCGGCACCCGCGTCGCCACCGCCGTCGCGATCGCGGCGAGGTCGATTTCCTCGACGAGCGGCAGCGTCGCTTCGTCGGCGAGGGCGCGCGCCACGAGCATCTCGTCGGCGACGCTGGTGCTCACGATGAGGTCGAGCAAGTCGACGCCGCGCTCGCGCTGCACGGCGTAGAGCGAGTCGAGCTTGTCGGCGGGGACCACGCCCCGTCGTTGCAGGATCTCGCCGAGAAAGCGTTGCTCGGTGGCCATCGCGCGGAGCTACCTCTCGACCTTGTCGACGCTCCGCGGGGGCGGAGCGACGTTGAGCGTCGGCGGGGGGGCCGGCGGCGTGGCGGGCTGCGGGCTGCCCGGCGCGAGCGGCATCACGCCCGGCGGCAGGTTGCCCGGCGGCGCGCCTGGACCACCGCTTCCCATGGGCACCGCGGTGACCGGAGCGCCCGGCGCCGTCGGCCCCGTGGACCCCGCCGGCTGTCTCGCGTTCTCGGGGTCCATCGTCGTCGGCAGCTCGAGCGGCTGCCCCGGCTCGTGCGTCCGCATCTCCCGCGGGCGCGTCAGGTCCTCGAGACGCCGCTCCTCGTCGATGTCCTCGAACGACTTGCGGATCTCCTGGAGGAGGCCCGTCAGCCGCGAGTAGTCCTTGGGCGGCTCGTAGTCGCTTTGATCGCTGAAGACGAAGTAGTGATCGAGAAACTCCTGGCGCTCCTGCATCTTGCGCTCGAACACCGTGCGGAGATCCGACTGCTCCCGGATGATGTACGGCGTCAGCACCAAGATGAGGTTCGACTTCTGCATCGCCGTGCTCGTCGACCGGAAGAGCGCGCCGAGCACCGGGATGTCTCCGAGGAGAGGAATCTTCGTGTCGGTCCGCGAGATCTGGTTTCGCACCAGGCCGCCGATGACCACGGTCTGCTGGTCCTTCACGACGAGCTGCGTCTGCGCGGTCCGCTTCGAAAAGGGCTGAACGCCCAGCGAACCGACCGGCGGCAGCCCGGCGATGTCGCTGATCTCTTCGGAGACTTCGAGACGGACCTCGTCGGAGTCGTTGAGGTGCGGCGTGATCTTGACCTTCGTACCGATGTCCTGCCGCGGCGCGGTCGTCCCGAAGCCGCCGAACCCGCCGAGCGCTCCGAGCGCCCCCGCCGCGCCCGTCGCCCCGCCCGCCAGGCCCGGGAGGGCGCCGAGGCCGCCGAAATTCGTCTGAAGCGGGATGTTCTGGCCGACGTTGATCTCTGCCGGGATGTTGTCGGTCGCGAGGATGTGGGGCGTCGAGAGGATGTCGGCGTCGTTGGTGCTGGCGAGCGCGTTGATGAGGACGCCGAACGCGGGGATCGAGATGCCGGTGCCGAGCAGGTTCTCGGTGCCGGCGATCCCGGGCCCGCGGATGCCGAGCGCGAACGCGTTGAGCGTCGAGTCCGTCGGGCTCGGCAAGAGAATCGTACGGAACGGGTTCAAGCCGCCGAAGATGGTCGTCGGCCCCGCCGAGCTGTTCTCGACGTCGCCCGCGTGGAACGACACGCCGAGCTGGTTCTGCCGGGAGACCGTGAGGTCCATGATGACCGCCTCGATGAACACCTGGCGGCGCGGCTGATCGAGCCTGTCGATGACGGCGCGCAGGTTCGCGAAGTCCCTCAAGCTCGAGGTGACGACGATCGAGTTGGTCGCCTTGTCCGCGCTGACCTTCACCCCCGACTCGAAGATCGCGATCGGCGCGGCGCCCTTGCCGCCGGCAGCCGGCGCGCCCGCGGAGGCCGCCCCCGTGACGATTTCGTTGAGCGTCTTCGAGAGGTCGGTCGCGTCCGCGTGCTGCAGGGCGAGGACGTGGATCTCGCCCTCCCCCGTCCGGACCGGCACGTCGAGCCGCTTGATGAACTCGAGCACCCGCAGATAGGCGCGCTCGGTCGAGATGATGACGAGCGAATTGCTCCGGTCGTCGGCGAGGATCTTCGCGATGTGGAGGTCGCTGCCGGCACCGGAGCCGAGACCGGCCTTGGGCTCCTTGGCGGCCGCGCCCTTGAGGTCGAAGACATCCTCGAGCCGAGCCTGGATGTCCGACGCCATGCCGTAGTGCACGGGCTCGATCCAGATCTGGTCTCCCACCCCGCCGACGTCGACGTCCTCGAGGATGCGCATCATGCGCTGGATGTTCGTACCCGTGTCCGTGATGATGAGGAGGTTCCCCGGGCCGTAGACGGTGATGTCGCCGTCCTTCGACTTGAAGTGGCCGAGGACGTTCGCCACCTCGTCGGCGTTCACGTGGTGGAGACGGTGGATGCGCGTGATGAAGCGATCCTCCGGCGTGGCGGCTTGCCCGGCGACGTAGACCGGCGCGTCCATCTTCGCGTCGGGCGACTCGACGATCTTGTAGAAGCGCCCGTGCGGTACCACCGTCAGCCCGTTCGCCTCGAGGATCGAGAGGAACGCCTGGTACGCCTCGGCGACCGTCACCTTCTGCGGCGAGAAGACCGTCGCCTTGATGTTGCGAAGCTTGCCGCTGAAGATGAAGCGCTTGCCCGTCAGCTCGCCGATGACGCGCACGAGCTCCGCGAGGTCCGCGTCCTCGAGGGAAAACGCCACGCGGTCCCCCTCGGAGCGCGGCGCATACTCGATGCCGCTCTCGAACTGCGCGAGCCCTTGCGTGTCGCTGATCGCTTTGCCGTTCGGTCCGATGATGGGCTTGCCCGCGTCGGGGCTCGGCGTGCGCCCCGGTTGGGCCGGCCCCGCCGCGGGAGCGGGCGGAGCGACGGCCGTGTCGGGCGGGGGTCCGCCGCCGCCGAGGTTCCTGCGGACGCGGGGGTTCACCTGCTGGGCCATCGCGTCGCCGCACAGGGACGCGGCCGCAGATGCGGACAAGACGAGAAGGAATGGGAGCGCTCGGGCTTTCATCGTCGGCACGAAAACGGTTCTCCTATTTCTTCTTGCCCGAGGACTCGACGATGCCCCGCTTGGGCCTCACCGCGCCAGGCTTGATCGGCGCGCTCGGTGTCACCGGCGACGGACCCGCGTCGACCGTGTCGTCTCCCGCACCCGCCGCGTGGTCGACGATCGACGACGCCACGAGCGTCAGCGTCCCCACGACGAATACGCACGCCCCCACCATGACGCCCATCATGACGAGCGTCCTACGGAGGAGCGATTGGTTCGAGATGGTGGATTCTTCAGGCATCGTCGCCCGGGTCACTTGATGTTGTAGTCGAGGTTCATGGCCTGACCGCGGCGGTTCACCGACACGGTCAGATGGTCGGACGTGCGCAGGCGCGCGTAGGCCTCGAGGGCCTTCTCCGGGCTCGTCATGTCGAAGCCGTTGATCTTCTCCAGGCGGTCGCCGTTCTCCATCCCGAGCGCGCCGAGCAGCGTGTCGGGCCGCACCCCGAAGAGGCGAATGCCGACGATCTTGCCGTTCTCCTGCTCGGGCACGATGCGCGCCTGACGCATCAGCTCCGCCTGGTTCTCGAGGATCTTGTCCACGACGCCGCGGTCGATGTTGAACTCCGTGCCGCCGACCTTCTGGATGCCCTTCTTGATGTCGTCGGCCACCGGCGACGCGCCCCCGGCCGCGGGCGGAGGAGGCGGAGGAGGCGCGGCGACCCCGGCGTCGATGACGGGCGGCTTGAACATCTGGACCTGGCAGAGCGTGCTGCCGCTCGTCAGCCACACGCGGTCCCAGCCGACGAACTTGACCGTCTTGCCCGCAATGTCGCCGCCCCTTCGCCGCAGGTACGGCTTGCCCTTCTCCGTCGGCGTCTCGAGCGCGGCGAAGGACCAGTCGGGGTCGGCCGAGGCGGTGATGACCAGCACCGTGAACCCCTCGCAGTCGGGCGCGTTGTACGGGTCGGTCAGGTCCGGCTCGGGCAGCGGCACGTCCGCGCTGTCGTCGGGCGCCGGCGGCGGGAGGTTCAGGGGCCCGGTGACCGAGTCGAACGGGTTGCGCGACAGGATCGACTCGGCGCTCGTCGCGTGCGGACTCGCGACGCCCGGATGAAGCGTCACGCGCGCCATGAGCGGCGCCACCGCGAGGGCCTTCTCGTCGGGCGCGAGCTTCGCCCCCACGACCTGCATGATCCCCTGCGCGTCGTAGAACGCCGCGATCGCGGCCATCGTCAAGAGGACGGCCCAGAAGTGGCGCTTGAGGAGCTTGTCGACGGCCATGGGGTCAAAGGAGGTCTGGGCGGAGAGGCCCAACGCGGCGATTGCGAGGCATGTGCCACATAGGAAACGCTCGAAACTGCTGAGAGTTTACGCCCGGCCCACCAGGCCTGATTCGACAGCTTGGCGGGGTGG
Organism: Polyangiaceae bacterium; assembly: GCA_036500865.1. GTDB lineage: Bacteria > Myxococcota_A > Polyangia > Polyangiales > Polyangiaceae > Palsa-1150. Next base: position 7,033 of record DASYBG010000010.1, on the reverse strand, counting down.
ACGCAGGAGCCTTGCCGGCCCGGACAATCTGTCAACGCGCGCGGGTCACTCGGCGACGCCGTCGAGCTTACGGTAGATCGTCCTCGTCGAGATCCCGAGCAGCTGTGCGGCGACCGACTTGTCGCCCTTGGTATGCCGGAGCGTCTCGCGGATCACGCGGAGCTCGATCTCGTCCAGCGTCGTCCCGATCTCGAACGTGAGCTGGGTCGGCGCCATGGGCGTGGCCGTCGCGATGTGGTCCGGCAGGTCACCCTCTCCGAGCATGTCTCCGCGCGAGAGCACCACCGCCCGCTCGATGACGTTCTCGAGCTCGCGCACATTCCCGGGCCACGCATAGTCCATGAGCCGGTCGAGGACGCCGCGGGTCGGCTGCAAGCGAGAGCGGCCGTTCTTGGCGCAGTACTGCCCGAGGAAATGGTCGATGAGGAGCGGGACGTCCTCGCGGCGCGCGCGGAGGGGCGGCGCCGTGATCGCGATCACGTTGAGCCGGTAGAAGAGGTCCTCGCGGAAGCGGCCTGCCGCCACTTCGGCGACGAGGTCCCGGTTCGTCGCGGCGACGATCCGCACGTCCGCCTTCTGGGTGTGGCCCCCGAGCGGCTCGTACTCGCCCTCCTGCAGCACGCGGAGGAGCTTGACCTGCACGCTCGGCGACAGCTCCCCGATCTCGTCGAGGAATAGCGTGCCGCCCGACGCGCGCGCGAACCGCCCGTCCTTGCGCGACGCGGCCCCCGTGAACGCGCCGCGCTCGTGTCCGAAGAGCTCACTCTCGAGGATCGTCTCGGGGATCGCCGCGCAGTTGACGGCCACGAACGCGCCGCGGGCGCGGGCCGAGCGCTCGTGGATGTACCGCGCGAGGAGCTCCTTGCCCGTCCCGCTCTCTCCGAGAACGAGCACGGTCGCGAGGCTGGGCGCCGCCTGCGTCGCCACGTCGATGACCCTCCGCAGCGCCGGCGAGCTCCCGACGATCTCGCGGTGGGCGAGCCGCTTGATCTCGTCCTTGAGCGACTTGTTCTCCGCGACGAGCTTCTGCCGCTCGGCCGCCTTGCGCACGCTCTTCACGATCGACACGCGCTTCAGCGGCTTCTCCACGAAGTCGTACGCGCCCTCGCGCATCGCCGTGACGGCCGCCTCGACCGAGCCGTACGCGGTCATCAAGACGACCTCGACGTCCGGCGCGACCTGCTTGATCGCCCGCAAGAGCTCGAGCCCCGTCGTCCCCGGCATCATCAAGTCGGTGAGCACCACGTGAACCCGATGGGTGCGCACGAGCTCGAGCGCGCGCTTCGCGTCCGGCGCCGACAGCACGCGGATCCCTTCGCGGAGGAAGATCTTCTCGAGCGACTCGATGTTGGACCGCTCGTCGTCGACCACCAGCACCGTCGTCGCGTCCGGCGACGGATCGGGGAGCGTCGCGCGCGCCGGCTCTTGGGCGGCCACGGCGTCTGCCCCCGACACGGACGGCGCCGACGAAGCCCCCGGCGGAGGCGGAAACTCCGAGTGATTCACCACGGAGACAACATGTCATACGTCCCGACAACCTGTCAAAGACCGGCGCCGGCCCGTCGCTTCAGACCGCCTCGATCGGGCCCCACCCCTCGCGCTCCGTCACCGCAGGAGCTTCGACAAATGCCGGAACGCGTCGGTCCCCGCTTTCTCCAGCCAGTCGAACACCACCGACTCCATCGGCATCGCCACGGCGCCCGCGCGCCCGCACAGCGCCAGTCCGAGCAAGCGGTTGTCCGGGTGCCGCGACGCCACCGCGTCGGCCACGACCCGTACGTCGATCCCCTTCTTCGCGAGCCCGCGCGCCGTCTGGAAGACGCACACGTGGGCTTCGATGCCGGCGATCACCACGGAGCGCGCCGACGTGGCCGCGATCGCGCCGGCGATGCGCGGCTCGCCGCACGCGTCGAACGTCACCTTGTCGATCGGCGTCACGCCCATCTCGCGGAGCGGCTCCGCGATCGCGGCGACCGTCGACCCGAGGCCCTTCGGATATTGCTCGCTCGCGACGACCGGTACGCCCAGCACCTTGGCCGCTTCGATCAACACCTTCGTCGCATCGAGCAGCCGCGCCATCGCCTCCGGATCCATCGCCGGCGCGAGGCGCTCCTGCACGTCGACGAGCAGCAGCACCGAGGTGTGCGGGTCGAGCCGCTCCATCAGCTGCTCCCGGGCGGAGGCGGCGCCCAGCGGAGGCGGAAGCTCTTGAGCCAGCGCTTCCAATCGGACCAGAAGTCGAACCGCAGCATCGCCCGGCCGATCTCGTGGCCGCCGGCGTCGTAGAGACTCGCCGGCAAGAGCGTCAGCGAGCCGACCGGAGAGAGCCCGCTCCATTCTTGCTGCCCGCTCAGCTCGTAGGCGCGGCCGTCGTCGCCGTGGAAGGCGACGCGGTACGCGATGCGCCGCTCGTCGAAGAGCTTCATCGCGAGCGAGCCTTCGAGCGGACGGTCGGAGGCAAGGCGGTCGGCGGCCATCGTGCCCGACAAGTGCATCACGCGGTAGCGAGCGAACGACGCGACGTCGGCGGCGGCGGCCTCGATGGTGAAGCCGATCGGGTGCTCATCGGCGGGTGCCCGCAGCAACCAGTAGGTGCCGCTCATCGTCTGCCGGAAGGAGAATCCGAGCATCGCGCTGCGCGCCCGGCTACCGGTCGGAGGAGGGCGCGTCCGGAGTCGGTGCCTCCCCCGCGCGGCCTCCGTAGACGACGAGCCGCTCCACGATGCCCCCCTTCACGACGGCGTCCGCGATGGTGTCCACGTCTTCCAGCCGCACGCGGCCGTACGCGACGTGCTCGGGCTCTTGCAGGACGGTGATACCGGTCTCGCACATGTCGAGGCAGCTGGACGAGCACGCCCGCACGAGCTCCTTGGCCACCCCGCGGCGGGCGAGGGCCTCCTTGAGCCTCACGATGACCTCCTCGGCGCCCTTCTCGGCGCAGGAGCCCTTCGGGTGGCCGTCGGGGCGGCGGTTGGTGCAGACGAACAAGTAGTGTTCTCGGAACGGCATCGGCGGGCGCGAGGCTAGCGTGGATCGACGCGCCGTGCCCCGCGGCGCGTCCCGGGGGACCCCGCACGACCCCGCTTAAATGGGCCTGCGCGGGAAAAGTGCCTCCTTGCGCTTCGGCTGCACTCGGACAATCCTGCGCGCCCCGAACATGAACAAAGCCAAGCTCCTCCTCTGCGCACTCCCCATTCTCCCTGCCGCGCTCGCGATCGCGTGCGGCGGCGGCAGCGAAAATCTCCCGCCTCCGCCGCCCCCCCCTCCTCCGCCGCCGGCCTCGAGCGCCGCCGCCACGATGGACGCGGGCCCCGCGACGAGCGCCCAAGCGGCCACTCCGCCTCCCGCGCCCGCGGCTCCCGTGCAGCTCGTGCAGGGCGTCGCCAGCCCGGACCCGGCCGCGCCCTTGCCGACCGTGAAGTTCATCGCGCCGACGAAGGATCTGGTCATTCCGAGCGCGAAGGCGAGCGACTTCGAAGTCAAAGTCGACGTGAAGAACTGGAAGACCGCCAAGGGCGACGCGCACGTCCACCTCATCGTCGACGGCAAGCCCTACAAGCCGCTCTTCGATACCAAGCTGCCGGTCAAGCTCTCGGAGCTCACGGGCGGCGAGCCGCTCGCCGACGGGCAGCACGTCCTCGTCGCGTTCCCGAGTCGCGCCAACCACGAGAGCGTCAAGACCGCGGGCGCCCTCACCGTGACCGAGTTTTGGGTCGGCAAGAAGGGCGACAAGGTTCAGGACATCAACAAGGCGATGCTCATCTACAGCCGCCCGAAGGGTGAATACAAAGGGGACATGGCAAACCACGTCCTCGTCGACTTCCAGCTCTCGAACGCCACCCTCGCGGCCGACAAGGACCACGTGAAGATCACGGTGACCGGCCCGGGTATCGACGGCGAAAAGACGGCGGACGTGACGAAGTTCGGCGCGCCCTACTACCTCGACAACCTGCAGGACGGCTCCTACAGCGTGAAGCTCGATCTCCTCGGCGCCGATGGGAAAGAGCTCCCGGGCCCATGGAACTCGTCGACCCACACGTTCACCGTCGCCCACTGAAGGCTTTACAGTAGAGGGCGGCGGCATTCATACTCCGCCGCCCTCGCGCCGAGCGCGCGGACCTGCCGGAGTAGCTCAGACGGTTAGAGCGGGCGTTTCATACGCGCTAGGTCAGGGGTTCGAATCCCTTCTCCGGCACCCTGAGTGACTCTTCGGGCCAAAGAGACCACCGGACGGTCACGTTAGATTCCGCACGACCGCAGAAGCCAGAAGCAACACGAATCCGCCGCCGGTGGCCCATCGACGTCGGTTCCACCCTCCGCGCCTCCCGCACCGGCCTCCGACGAAACGGGGCCGCACGCCGCATATCCACAGGTGCCTTCGCTGATGGGGCCCTGAAAATCGCTCACCATCGGGCACTGACCCACGAGGACGGAGCCGTCCGGCTTCAAGTACTGCACGTAAGGCGCAGGGTCGGACCCGAAGCAGACCAACACGGACGGAGGCCGCGCAAAGGCGGCGCAGGGGCCCGCGTCGGAGGCACCGAGGACGATCGCGCTCGATGAGCTCTCGTCGCCGCCGTCGCCCATCGCGCCCGCCGGATCCTCACGCGGCGAGAGGTCCGTCCTGCCGCAGGCCAGGGCATACCGGGCGAGGGTCGTCGCGAGGACCCATGCGAGGACGAATCGCGACATCGCCAGCGAAGCTTACGCCGCCGCCACTATGTGCGCCAAAACGATCGCGCAGGAGGGGCATCGTGCGAATACCCGATCCCGAACCCGTATCGCATGCGGCAGATGCGTTCATGCGACGCCGCGAGGCCCCCCGGACTTCTCCCGGCAGAACACCAAGTTCTTCTCGACGCGCGCTCGATGCTCCGGCGGGAGCGACGTCCCTTCGAGCAGCTTCTCGCACGCACCCCCCGCCTCCGCGTAGCGCCCCGCCCAGTATCCGGAGACGCCGAGCTCGTCGAGCGCCCGCCAGCCGTAGACCGACGTGTCGACGAACAAAACGTCCTCGGGCCACGGGATGTCCGCCGCGGCCCGCGCGAACGGATATGCGGCGGCCGCGCGCCCGTGCTCTCTCAAGTACAGCGCCACGTAGCAGAGCGGCTCCGCACGACTCGGGCGGTACTCGTACGCGCGCATGTGGGCCGCGACGACGTCCCCCACGGGTCTCTCGAGCGCGGCCGAGAGGCGGGCCACCTGGTAAAGCGAATACCAGACCTCCTCGGCCCAGCCTCCCATCGCCGCCCGGCGTTCGTAAGCGGCGAGCGCCTTCTCGGGCTCCCCCGCGTCGCGGTAGCTCTGCGCGAGGTAGAAGGCGGTGCGCCCGTGCCCCGGATCCTCCGCGAGCGCAGCTTCCAGGACGGCCGCGTCCTTCTTGTACTTGTCGGGATCGCGGGAGCGGGAGCCGTCGTTCGAGATCAGGTAGGTCAGACCGGCGAGGCGCGCAGTCGTCACGCCGGCCGGCCCGACGACGACCTCGTGGAGCACGCCGACGTAACGGAACCCCGCGTTCGCCCGAAAGAGCTGCGTGCGGTAGTAGCTCGTCGCGGCGTAATCGATACGTAGCTCGTATGCGTCGGCCGTGAGCGGCGGGAGCGAGAAGCCCTCGGGAGCGACCAGGAGGTCATCGGCGTCGACCACGAGGACGTAGTCGGCCCGCTTCTCCGCGAACGCGAGCGCCTCGTTCCGGTTCGTCGCGAAGTCCCGCCAGGGGCGATCGTGGAGCTCCCCCGGCAGGTCGCGCATGGCCTCGCGGACCAGGGCCTGCGTCCCGTCCATCGATCCGGTGTCGATGACGACCCAGGACGAGACGAAGGGGCGCACGGACGCGAGGCAGCGCGCGATGACGCGCGCCTCGTTTTTCACGATCATCGAAAGGCAGATCGTGGTCCGCCCGAGACCCCGTGGTTCCATGCACCGAGAGACGAGCACACGCTCGTCTTGCGAAGGTGGCTATTGCACTTGCTGCAGTGAGAAACTCCCGCCAATGACCTCCGCTCATGACGCGCGCGGCCGCGATCATCGTGCAGGGCGGCACGTCTTCGGGCGGCCGCGAGTTCGCGGTCCCGACGCGCACGCTCAGGGGGCCACGCAAAACGAGATGCCATTCATGAGCACGCAACAATCCCAGCCGCCGTTGAACGGAACGCATTGCTCGGCCCCGTTGCACCATCGGCTGACACCGGGAATCGCCGGAGCGTCGGCCGGGCCACCGTCGGCCGGCCCGGCGTCTTCCACGCATAGAACCGTATAGTCGGGCGTATACCCCGATGCGTCATTGGCAGCGGCGTCCGCCCCCATGACGCTCGTGCACGCACCGCCCGTCTGGCATTTCCCCCCCGCGCAGCAAGGCGGCCCCTCGAAAGGACAGCCGCAGTTTCCGGAGGGCACGTCTCCCATGCCGACCGGAGTCTTGGCGACGTCGGCCTGGAATTGCGGAACGGCGTTCGCGTTGATCGACGACCCGCCGCAGTAGCATTGATTCGCTTCGCAATAGTTGCCCGTCCCCACGATCGCGCAATCGGTGTCCACGGCGCACGATTGATCGTAGTTCGACGCGACGAGCATGCAGGCCGCGCTGTCGACGTCGATATCGACGCGGGCCTCTTGTCCGCCATCCGTCAGGGCGACGACATGCGACGCATCGATCGAAGCGTCGCCGTTCGAATCGCCCTTTCCGGCGTCGACCGGACCGCTCCCCTGCGTGGCTCCCCCGCAGCCAAAGGACCCGACGAGGAGCAGACCGAGAGCGATTGGGTGACGCACACCCGATGGCTTAGCAATCGCGCGGCCACGTGCCGTTCCCGATTTCGCCGCGACCTTGACCGGTCTTCCGAGCCAAGTTGTGCCACCCGTGCGGCCTGCGTGTCACGATGCCGGCCGGTCTTGGCAACGTCCCGTCTGCTGGTGAAATTGGGTGGCGGCGCTCATGCGACTACGCGGCCCTCTTCGAGCCGTCAATGGACTTGGTCTCAAGTAGAGCATCGTGAGCTCGGAGCGCGGCGACGAGCTTTGGCATGCCCTGGTG
>DASYBG010000009.1:0-41008 GCA_036500865.1 Polyangiaceae bacterium | reverse complement strand
GCGCAAGCGAGCCGACCCGCCGAGGCCCGTCTCGAGTCCGGGGTTATTGCCGCTGTTGCCTCGACTTTGCATCATCGAAAATGTGGCGCAAGGAATGAAAGATACAAAGCGATAATCGACGTGCACGGGGCACGCGTCGATCGTCGCCAGGAGCACGTCGCGGGACGGCGGTCGCCGTCAGCTCGTCGTACGAGCCCCCTTCCCACGGGGCCCGCATCTTCTACGCGCTGTCGCTCGGAGTGGACTTGCCATGACGACCCTCGCGGCCCGCGACGGCGGCGCGACGGCGCGACCCTCCGTGGCGGCGCCGGCGCCCGCGGTCACGCGGCTCGCGGCCGTCGCGCACGCGCATATCGATTTCGTGTGGCGCGTCCTCCGACGGCACGGGCTATCCCCGGCGGACGCGGACGACGGCGTTCAGCGTGTCTTCCTCCTCTTCCGCGAAAAAGCGGACGGCGTGGCGGAGGGCGCCGAGAAGGGATTCCTCTTCCGGGTGGCGACCTTCGTCGCCAAAGAGCTTCGCCGTGGATCGGACCGATTCGAGGAGCCGACCGACGCCAACCTCAGCGCGGTTCCCTCGCCCTCCGCGCGGGTCGAAGCCGAGGACCTCCTCGACAAGGTCATGCGCCGCTTGGACGACGACGAGCGCGCGGCGTTTCTCCTCTTCGAGATCGAAGGGCTCACCATGGTAGAAATCGGGCGGATCCTCGGGTGGCCGCAGGGCACCGTCGCCTCGCGTCTTCGGCGCGCGCGCGACAAGGTGAAGGCCGCGGCCGCGCAGATGAACGCCGAGGGAGAAGCGACGTGAACCCCAACGATCGTCTCTCGGAAGATCTCGACGTGCCGGAGGCCCTCCGCGACGCGCTCCGGCGAGCGGCCACGGAGAAGGCCTCCCCGAAGCTCCTGCGGCGCGTCCTCGCGTCGGCGGAGCTCGGCGGCGCGGCGCTGGTCGCCACGAAGGGAGCGCAGAGCGCGTCCACGGGGGCGGCCGGCTTGTTCGGCGGCTCTCTGGTGACGAAGAGCGCCGTCGCCCTCGCCATCTTCGCGGCGGGGACGTTTGCGGGCGCATACGCGATGCATCGAAGCGATGTGCGGAACGCCGCGGTGACGATCGCGAGTCCATCGTCCATGTCGCGCGCTCCGATACCTGCGCCGGCCGCGGCACCGCAAGTCGCGGTGGACTCCCCCGCGACGACGGCCGCGGCGGCGAGTGCCGTGGCGCGAGACGAGGCCGACGGCACGGCGCACGCGCTCTCGACGGAGGTCGAAGCGGCTCGCGTCGCGACGGCTCCGGCTCCGGCGCGGCGCCCCATGCGGGCCATGGATCGGCCCTCGCGACCGGCGACGGCACCGGCGTCGACCGCGCTCCTCGTGCCTGCCACGGCGAGCACGGGCGCGGCGTGGGAAGCGCCGGCCGCGCGCGCCGCGGTGGCCTCGGCGCGCGATCAGCTCGCGAGCTTGCGCGATATCCAAGACGCGGTCGAGAGCGGCCGCGGCCCCGAAGCGCTCGCGGCGATCGAAGCGCATCGGGCCCGGTTCCCCGCGTCGATCTTCGACCAGGAGATCCTCGTGCTCGAAGCCCAGGCCACACGGTCGCAAGACGCGGGGGTGTGCGCGGTGCTCGACCGTTTCCGCGAGCGGTATCCGAACAGTCTCTTGCTCCCGCGTATCGAGGCGATGGGGAGCGAGGCGGGGTGCGCAAAGGCGGCGCGCTGAGAGTGGCGGGCCCCCGGCCGATTCCACGCACCGACGCGCCGGCCCGAGTCCTGGAGTGCAAATGCGCCGCCCAAAGTGTACGGTGGCCGCCCCATCGACCTGGGTCCTTCGATGTTCATTCGCCAGGCGCGCCGCTTCTTCTGGCCGACGCGGACCGGCCCCCTCGTTCCGCCGAACTCGCGTGCTATCGCGTCCCGCTATGTGGCGGGCGCCGAGCTCCGACTCCGAGAGGCCGGCAATCTCCTTTCGGCCACCCGCCCGGTCCTCGCGGCTTCCCTCGCTCGCGATGCAGTCCTCTTGCTCCTGCGGGCGGCCTTCTTCGCGCGTGACGTGCGAAGCGTGCAGGCCGGTGCCGGCTCCGTTCGCTCGCTCGCCGAGCTCTCCGCCGCGACGGGACGGACCGAGCGCCCCGACGTCGCGCTCGTCGAGGCCGCGCTCGGCGCAACCGACCCGTTCTTCTTCGATTCCCTCGACGACCTGACCCTGGCGAACACGTACGATGCCCTCGCCGGCGAAGCCGCGTGGCTACGCACCTGCGTCGACCTTCGCTCGCCGGAATACTTGGCGGCGACACGGTGGGGTCGAATCGCGGCGCCGCTGGTCGTGGCGGGTTATGCGGTCTGCGTCCACGTCGCCGCGGCGTGGCCCACGCGCGACCTGGCGCTCCACAAATCGGTTCGGCTCAGCACCCAGCAACCGGGAACGCCCGATCCTTCGGGGCTCGTCGACGGCAAGAAGGGCGGTACCTACGGCGCCCATACGCTGGTCGGATCCGACACGCCGGCGTGGGCCATCATCGATCTCGGCCGCGAAGTGCCCATCCGAAGGATCGTCGTCTACAACCGCGGCGACGGCAACTTCGACGACGGGCTCCCCTACAGCATCGACGTGTCCACCGACGGCAACGCGTTCCGAATGATCGCGACGCGCGAAGAGCCGTTCGGGCTCGGAGGGATCTTGTCCCCGCCGTGGACCGCGAAGGTCCACGAACGGGCGCGGTACGTCCGAATCCGCGCGAGGGACTATATCGCCCTCAGCGAGGTCGAGGTCTTTTAGCCATGTATCTCGAGCACGGCCGGCATCGATACGCATCGTCCTCTCGGGCTTAACTGGGAAAGGAGCACTTACGATGGCGTGGGGGCAACGAAGGTACGGCGCCTACGAGCCGATTCTCGAGGTCTCGCTGGGCCTGTCGCTCGTGTTCTCCGTGCTTCTCATCGTCTATCGAGGAGGCACGGGCTCGGGCGAGCTGCGCGGCAGCTACTCCGATCACATACGCCACGTGGAAGAGACATGGACCTTCCTCCACAAGGGGTTTGCGATCTATCGCGGCCCGTTCAGCGCCACCGCGTATACGGCCTACCCGCATTTCGACATGCGGACCGTGGGGGTGCCTTGGCCCGAGATGCCCGTCACCTATCCCGTGGGCACGTTCGCGGTGTTTCTCATTCCGACGATCGCGGGAGCTTACCTTCATCTCTCGACGCCGCTCTTTCTCAAGTGGATCGTGATCTGGGTCGTCTTATTGACCCACGTGGCCCTGCTCGCCCTGGGGCGCTCCGTGCGCGAGGCTCGAGGACGCACGGTGCTCCTCGTCGGCGTTTGGCTCTTCTTCTTGAATATGTGCCTGTACGGCTTTTACGACGGCGTGTGGGTGGGGCTCGGGGCGCTGAGCGTCGCTGCGCTGTCCGAACGGCGGCCCGGCGCGAGCCTGCTGTGGTTCGCCGCCGCCGCGGCCTCGAGCCTGAAGGCGGTATCGTTCCTGCCCGTGGCGGCGTGGGCGTTCATGACGCTCTTCCGCTCGGAGGAGCGCATGCGCACGAAGGTCGCCGGGCCCGCGCTCGCGGCGCTCGCCTGCGCCCAGGCCCTGTGGACGGGCGTCGTCACGTTCCCGTTCATTCCGAAGTCGGGGAGCGTCTATGAGGCGGCCAAGAGCCCGCTCGAGCCCATCGCCACGACCGGCGGTTTCGTCATCCTGATCGGCGTCGTCGTCGCGTGCGTGGCCGTCGCGTACTCCAACTGGCTCGTCGCCGTGAGCGTCCTCCTCGCGACGGCCGTGACGACGCGCCACGCGGGCCATAGTTGGCACGGAGCGATCCTCATCCCGTCGGCGTTGCTCCCCGGCGCCCTCGCCAGCGACAAGAACAGCGGCGCCGTCCGTGAGCTCGTCACGATATGGATGTTCGTCATCTGGGAGATGGCCTTCAACAACCCCATCGACTCCCCGATCACCGCGGTGCTCGGTAAAATACCGTGGTAGTCGCGCCGCGCGCCGCCTCGTCCTCGTCAGGGAAGTGCCCCCTGGGCGACCCCATGCGGAATGCGGCCGAGGCGGTCGCGTAGGGCTCTTGGAAGACTCCGCCACAGCAAGGCGCCCCAGGCGACGAGCGAACATAGGAGCCCGCACCACACGAGTGGGTCGAAGAACACGAGCGCGAACGCGCCGCGGCTGCCGCGGACGCGGACGGCGAGATGGCCGCCGCTCTCGGTCAGCTCTCCTTGCCCCTGGAGGCGAAGGTGCGGCCGAGGTTTGAGCGGCAGATCCGAGACGATCACGAACGGGTCCTCGCGCGTGCGCTGCCCGAACTCGTAGCGGAAGGCATTCGCCGTCACGGGGCCCGGCGTGAGGGTGGCGCGATCGGGGTCCTCGGGTGCCAAGACCAGGCCGACGTCGAATGGCCCCTGCGGGATCGGCACGAGGTCCGCGCACGACCTCGCGATTTCGCCCACCACGTTGGCGTCACGGAGATCGCAAGCCAGGGCCGCGCAGGCGCAGGCAAGAAGGGCCGCCGGTGCGACGCGAACGAAAGCGCTTCGAGACCGCGCGAGGCGGGCCATCAGCTCGTCTATGCGCACCGCAGACGCGGTCGCCAGCGCAAGGAAGCCGATGAGCGCGAAGCGGGTCACGACGGCCTGGGTACGGAGGATAGGGAGCGTCAGGATCGGGTTGTTCGGCTGGACGCCCACCAGCCACGCGACGACGGCGACCACTGCGAGGAACGGCAGCGCGGGCCGGCGCCAGCTCGTCAGCGCGAACGCGCACAGCGCGACTCCCGCCCAGCCAATGTAGACGTAGCGCTCCGGCCAATTGTTGCCATAGAGCTCGTCGTTCATCCGGCACCACGGCGTCACCAGCGCACCCCCGACCTCCCACCAGCGGAGGAAGCCAATGAAGTAGTGCCGACGATAGCCGCGAAAGTCGTAGACGCTCGGGAACAGCTTGAACGCGGCCAGAGCGATGAACGCGCAGCACAGGGCGGCGGCCGTCACCAAGACGAGGGTCGCGTCGCGCGGACGCGCGGCCATGGTCACGAGCGTAAATACGCCGACGAAGAGGATGAAAAACTGAATCAATGGATGCGTATTGCCGGAGTAGTAGGAGACGGCCAATATCGCCCCGGCCGACGACGCGCGGGAGACGCGCGCTCCCCACGGGGTGTCCGTGTGGCTCAAAGCCTCCAAATAGAGAGCCAGCGCGAGGGGGAACGTCGCCACGGTGACGAATTGAACGTGACCGACGATGACGTGCGCACAGAAGGCGCCATTGCACAGCGCCACGAGGGCGAGGACCAGCGTGGCCACGACGGATGGCGGCCGGTCGCCGCTGAACACACGCAGAAGTCGGCGGCAGCCGTACACGCCGATCGCCAGGCTCACCAGCAGCGTCGCCTTCGCCGCCCGCAAGTAACCCAGCGGCGCGAGGGCGGTGACGAGCGAGAGGACGTCCGTCTCCGGGTTCGCAAAGAAGTCGTGGATTCCCTTCACTCTCAGTTGTTCGAACCGAGGCGACGTCACCCAAAACGGAAATTCATGATCCGTTGTGATTGCATGGAGTGTGTAAGCCGTGTAATCGCTGCGGAACGTCCAATCGAGTGCGGCATTGTTGACGCGCTCGGATTGGAAGAATGGGCCCCACACCGCGAGCACGGCGGCCAGCACGATCGAGTACCGTGCGAGTTCGGCCATCCGCCCGAAACGCTTGAAAATTCCCCTCACCTCGGACACCACCGCGGGCACCCTACGAGCATCTCGAGGAAGGACACCATACAGTCGGAACACTCGCAAGCATCGGCGGAAAAAGAGCGCCTCGCCCGGGTGAGAAAGCACCCTTCTGGAGACGCTGGCTCGGCTGAACGCACCGGGGAAGCGGCAAACGAGGATGACTCCCGTGTCCCGATCCGGCTCATTCCCGTGATGCATGCGTGCAGGCGCGCAGGGAAAGCTTGCTTCCGGGGCGTGGAACGGCGCTTGCTGCCCTTTCTGCCATGCGTTCGGCATCCGCCCGCCGATGGATCCTCGGCGTATGCAGCATCTCGCTCCTATGGCCGGCCCAAGATGCACTCGCGTCGCCGCACGACGAGCACCCCGCGGAGCTGCTGTTCAACCTCGGGCTGGGCGTGAGCCGCACGGGCGACGCGGCCGGCGCGTCCATTCGATACGGCGTGTCATTCTCCTATTGGCTCGATTCGGCGATCGGCCTGGGCTTCGAGGGCTTGGGCTTTTCGAATATCGCGTCGTTGGCCACCGACAACCTTGGCTGCCCCGCCCAGGGGCCTTGTTACACCGGCGACCCGCGCGATCGTTCCGGCTGGCTATTCGAACCACGCTTTCTCGTCGGAAGGACGATTTCGTTCGTCCGCTTGTACGTTGCGTTGGGCCTCGGGGTCGCCCACGAAGACGTCCCGGTCTCTCCCCCTCACGGCTACTTTTCGCTCGAAGGATCGCTCGAGGGCGGGGTCTCCGTGCACGTGTCGCGGTTCTCGTTGGTCCCGGCGCTTCGCCTCGACGCCATGGACGGCGCCGCCGCGGCGCTCCTGGAGCTCAGCGTAGGCGTCAACTTCTGAGTTGCCGAAATTGGGGCGAACGGTCGCTCCCGGCCTCGCGGAGGCGGACGGATGGTAGAAAGTCGCCCGGCCGGGCATGGCTTTGTGCATGCGGTATGGTCCGCGAGGAATGTACGAAGGGGACGTCCTCGGACACGATCGCGTCGGCCACGGGCCGCGCGCGGTGATGGTGCTGAACGACTGGATGTGCGACACGTCGACGTGGGATGCCGCGCGCGTCTACCTCGACGGCGATCGCTTCTCGTGGGCATTCGCCGACCTCCGGGGCTATGGGCGCTCGCGGGGTCGCGTCGGCGCGTTCCACGTGCTCGAGGCCGCGGCGGACGTGCTCGCGCTGGCGGACGCGCTCCGCTGGCCCCGGCTTTCTCTCGTCGGCCATTCGATGAGCGCGCTCGTCTCGCTCCACCTCGCCCAACGCCATGCCGACCGTGTCGAGCGGGCCGTCCTCTTCACCCCTCCACCGCCAGGCGGATTCGGCGCCGACGAAGCGATGATCGCGGACGCGCGGGCGCTGGCGCGTGGCGACGACGAGACCCGAGTCGCCGCGTTGACTCAGCGCTTCGGCGACCGACTCTCGAAGGGTTGGACGGCATTCAAGGCCGCGCGATGGCGGGCCGCGGCCGACCCGGATGCGGCCGCAGGGTACGTCGCGATGTTCGCGCGCGACGGCGTCCCCGACCCGACGGCGCGCGTACCGGTTCCGGTGCTGGCCGTCACCGGCGAGCTGGATTCCCCTCCGATGCGTCGTGACGCCGTGCTGCGCCACCTGTCGCCACTATGCGAGGATCTCGAGGTGATCGCGCTCGCCGACTCCGGTCATTATCCGATGCAGGAGATGCCTCCGCTCAGCGTGGCGCTGGTGGAGCGATTTCTCGGCGCCCCGTCGCCTTGACCCGCGTGGCGAGCCGATGTAGCGCTGTGTGGGTGAGCCCTGAGCTGTCGGGCAGAGCGTTGCTCGTCGCGGATGACGACGAAGACAACGCCGAGCTCTTGGCCTTCATCGTGAGGGGCGCCGGGGCCGAAACGCGGATTGCTCATTCCGCGGCGGGCGTGCTCAACCTCGTCGCGACGGGATGGGAGCCCGACGCCCTCTTGCTCGATATCGGGCTGCCGGACATGGACGGCTATGCGCTCCTGCAAGAGCTTCGAAAGAAACCTTTGCTGAGCCGTGTGCCGGCGGTCGCCATCTCCGGCCACGTCGGCAGCGGGGACAAGAGTCGGGCCGCCGATGCCGGCTTTGCGGTCCACGTGGCGAAGCCGTACGACGGCGAGGCCGTCGTCCACCTCGTCGCGAAGCTCACGTCGACGCCACCCGATGCGCGCATCGCCGACGACGTGCGGACGGCCCTTGCCACGGGCGGGGTGCACGCGGCGCTCGCCCTCCTCAACAAGGGCACTTCGTACCGCTTCACCGGCGTCTATTGTTTCGAAGGCAATACGCTCCGCAGCGTCAGCCTCTTCGATCGGAACAACCCGTCGACGCGGTTGGGCGAGGACGCGCCCCTCCGCGAGACCTATTGCTCGATCGTCGCGCGAGAGCGCGTGCCGTTCGTCACCGCCGACACCATGGCCGACGCACGGCTCGTGCACCACCCCGCTCGGCTGACGGTGCGGTCGTACTGCGGCGTCTTGCTTCGGAACGCCGACTCCACACCGTTCGGTTCCCTTTGCCACTTCGACGTGGTTCCCGTCGTTCCCCCGGGCGACGCGCTCGCGCTCCTCGAGGGCGCGGGGCCCATCATCGCGGCGGTCGTCGCCGGTTAGAGGCCGAGCCCTCCATGCGCCCATGGCCGCGCCCCCCGAAGGGAACGCGGCCACCGACGCTCAATCGTGCAGGACTCGGAAACGCCGGGCCCGTCGTTTCGTTACTGCGTCTGCTGGTAGAGGTAGATGGTCGTGCCGAGGACGCTCACGGGGACCGAGAACGTGCCCCAGTGCTGCACGCCGAGGACCGTACGCGTCGCCCACTGGCCGGCGTGGGCAGGGTCGGCGTAGAGGCTGACGATGCTGAGGGCGAACGGGTTCGCCTGCGGGCCGACGAGCGTGCCCGTCGAGTCGTAGTACGCCGCGGGGAGCGCGTACGGGATCGGATCGACGCTGAAGGTCGCGGTGCAACCGTTGTTGCACGACTGGCTGCCGACGCCCTGGAACCAGGCGGCCATGTTTTGCGACACGCCGTTGATGGTCTGGCTGAGGACGAAGTACGGGTTCGAGGTGCCGCCCGGCCCGTTGAACGGCGAGCAGGCCGCGGTGTAGCGGCCGTGCCACGAGCCCGGGTTGCTCCCGACATTCACGTCGTAGGCCGTGAACTTCGGATAGACGGCGGTCCAGTACGTCGGGAAGACGTTGGCCGCGGAGAGGTACCGCATGATGCCGAAGTCGGGGTCCGCCTTGGTCGGACCCGAGCTCGCGGTGACGGTCACGACGTCTTGGCCCTTGCTGAGCGGCGCACCGGTGACGGTGAAGTTGTCGACCGAGCCGTCGGGATTGGTGACGCTCGACGCGTTCTTCGTCGGGTAGGAGAAGCCCTTGAGGAAGTCCGCGCGGAACGCATAGACCATGCTGCCGTCGGTGGCGGCGAAGCAGTTGATGAGGCCCGACGTGAGGTAGCTCGCGAGCGATTTGTCGAGCTGCGCGGACGCGAGGTCGACCTTGAGGCTGTTCGGAACGAAGGCGTAGCCCGGCGCGTTCGGGTCGAACTCGATCGTGGCGTTGCCGGAGGCGACGCGGAAGGTCTGCGCAGACCAGATGGTCTGATCGTAGATGGGGTAGTTCGCGTCGCCGTTGTTTGCGAGCTTCCCCTTCTCGTAGTCGAGCGCCATCTTGTAGGCGGTCGTGGCGGCCCCGAGGGCGACCGGGTCGATGCCGTCGGCCGCGTTGCCGGCGTAGGCCGTGCCCGACGCGACGCCCTCGACCGAGACGACGCTCGGCGTCGTGCCGCCGTAGGTGCCGCCCCAGCTGATCGTCTGGGTCTTGCCGGCGGCGATGCTGGCCGTCGCGCTGGTCGGAACAAGGAGCGAGTTCGAGCCGAGGTCGTGGACGTACGCGCCGGTGACGGCGGCAAGACCGGGCGTGTTGGCGAAGCTGACGTTGACCGTCGACTTCGGCATGCTGACGACGACCTGCCAGTTCTTGATCGGCTCCGCGCTGCCGTTGGTCACGACCATCGTCGCCGAGTAGGTGGTTCCCGACGTCTTGACCGTCAGCGCGGCCGAAACGCCGGCCGCCGTCGCGGCCGACTCCACGTTGGTTGCGCCTTCGCTGTTCGCCGGCGCGACGGAGCACCCGAGCGCGGACGCGAGCACGAGGGACGGAGCCACGAGGGCGAGTACATTGAATCTCATCAGAAGGAATCTCCTTGGCGATCGAGACGCGTGACGCATGGGCCTAGAGCAACGCGCGGACCGTCAGGCTTCGCGCGGCGGGCCGCGGCCTTCGCTCCAAACGCGCAATCGCGTCTCAATCTGCAGAAGAGCGGACTCGCTCGATATTCTCGATTCGATCGCCAGGTGGGCTCGACTCTCCGCGTGTCGACGGTTTCGGCTGCGCGCCCTTCGCTTCAGGAAGTGCAACCGCCACCACAGTCGACTCTGGCACCACAAAGTGGCCGCCGCGCGCCTCACCTGTCCTGCCGCGGGACGTCTCGGAGACGCACCTTCATCGGGGCCTCGTGCGCAGGGCCGCTATCGTCATCGGCCATGAGACGGGAACGGCGCCTGGTGTTCGGTTGCGCGCTCGCCGCGCTGAGCGGCCTGCTGCTGACCTTGAGCTTCGCGCCCTTCGACGCGTGGTGGCTCGTCTGGGTGGCGCTCGTACCGATGGTGGTCGCGCAGCACCGCGTCCTTCCCAGCCGGTGGTCGGCGCTCGCGCCGGCCGTCGGGGTCGGCGGATTCATGGTGGGCTCCTTCGGCGGGTTCTTCCCCCCGTGGGCGTCCTGGTACATGAGGTGGCTGCCGCTCCTCGTCGCCGCCGGCGTCTTCGGGTCGACTCGGCGCGAGCGCGCGCGCTTGGAGCGGTCCGGACACGCGTGGTGGCCTCTTGCCGCGGGGGCGTCGTGGGTCGCGATCGATCTGGTGCGCTCGCTCGTGCCCGTGCTCGGAACCTGGGGATTCTTCGGCTACGCGCTCTATCGCCAGCCGTGGCTGATTCAACCCGTGCGCTGGGTCGGGCTCTTCGGCTTGGACCTCCTCATCGTGGTCGTCAACTACGCGCTCGCGATGGCCGTCGTCGCGGGCCTCGACCGCCGCGACGCCTCCGGGGTGTCGGTGCTCGTGTCTCCCCGTCATGCCGCGCTCTGGTGTGGCGGCGCCCTCGCGGCGCTCGCGGCCTGGTGCGCCTGCGGCGCGGCGCTCGGGCCTCGTGGGGGCGATCCCACCGTGCGTGTCGCCGTGCTCCAACCCGGCGTCCACCCTCGCGACGTCGGGGCCACGCCCGACGCGCGCGACCGCGGCATGCTCGACCGACTGGCCGCGCAAACCCGCGAGGCCGCCCTGCGCGGCGCGCGCCTCGTCGTTTGGCCGGAGGGAGCGCTCGCCGCCGACCCCGCGATCGCATACGCGCCGGAACTCGGGGAGCTCGCGAGAGAGAGCGCGGCGAGCCTCGTCGTGGGCTACCACATTCGCACCCCGGCGGGCTCTCGCAACGAGGTCGTCACCGTCGATCCGAACGGCGCGTTCGTCGGCCGATACGGCAAGGACCACCCGGTCCTCTTCCTCGGAGCGACCAGCATTTCGCGCGGCGCTTACCCGACCGTGGACGAGGCCTTCGGTCGGATAGGATCCATCATCTGTTACGATATGGACTTCACCGACAGCGCGCGGCAGCTCGCGCGTGCTGGCGCCAAGGTCATTGCGGTACCGTCGGCGGACTGGCCGGCCATCGCGGCAAAGCACTTCACCCACGCGGTCATGCGCGCTCTCGAGACGGGCGCCGTCGTGGCGAAGTCCGAGTACAGCGTCGATTCCGGGATCGTCGACGGCTACGGGCGCATCGCCGCGAGCGCGGTGACGCCTCGCGGGAGCGCGGCCGTCCTCGTGGCCGATGTACCGCTGCGCACGGGAGAGCCGCTCGCCGCGCGCTTCGGTGACTGGGTCGGCTGGCTGTGCGCGGCGGGGTCGATCGCGAGAGCGCTCGTCGGCGCGTCGCGACGCCCGTGGTTCGCGGTAGCCGCCACCAAACTCCCTTCGAGGTAGCTCGTGCACGCGTCGATGCCCACCCTTCCGGTCCCGCGGCTCTCCACGGTCCGCCTCCTGCTGCGCGAACCGCGCCTGGACGACTTCGAAGCGTTCGCTGCCAACGCGGCGGATCCCGTCGCCGCGGCGGGCACCGGATCAGCCGCGGTCGACGCGCGCGAAGCGTGGCGGCGCTTTCACGGCGCCGCGGGTCACTGGCTATTGCAGGGAATGGGATGGTGGGTCGTCGAGGAGCGAGAGCTCGGAGCGATCGGCATGGTAGGGGTGTTTCGACGCGAGCGCGGCCCCGGCGTCGAGATCGGCTGGTCGGTCTATCGGGCGCACTGGAGGAACGGCTATGCGTCCGAGGCGGCCGCCGCGGCGCTCCGGTTCGCCGTGACGGATCGGAGGGCCGCACGGGTCATCGCCCATATCGACAAGGGCAACGTGGCCTCCGCACGGGTCGCGACGAAGATCGGCATGCGACTGCACGGCGACACGGCGTTCTACTCGGACGTGGTGCATCTTTACGTGTTCGACGCGGCGACGGACACGAGAGGCGCCTTGCGCTGAGCCTCGGGGTCGCTCGGCCTCGCCTCTGCGCAGAGGAGGATGAATTCCGGTTCGCACGCGAAGCTCCGCGTGGCGGCCGCGCGCAGAACTTGAGTCGCGGCATGCGCGTGTGTTTCGGCGTCGACAATCGTCAAAGGAATGCGCGGCCCGTCCGTTCTCTCCTCGTGCAGGGATCGCGAAGGACACGACGTCCGACGCCTCTGCGCGGAGGCTCCATGAACGTTCAAGCCCATCCCCATGTTCGGCACGCCCACCACAACCACCGTGCCACCGGCGCGAGCGCCTCCGCTTCGGCGACCTCCGGCGCCTCGTCCTCCTCGTCGAGCGACCGCACGCAGACGACTTCGGGCGACACCGTTCAATTCTCCCAAGCGGCCGTTCAAGCGGCCGATTCCTCTGCCGCCGCTCAAGGCGGCGCCGCTTCGGCCGTTCAGGCGACGCGATAACGCAGCAGAGGGCGGCGCGACCGAAGACGTTCGCGCCGCCGCTCTCGCGAGGCCCTCGGCACGGACGCCTCGTCGTGTCGTCCTCTCCGTGGGTGGCGCGCCGAATCCGGCTCACGCGTGGACGTGTTGGTAAGAACATCTAACTATGATGCATTGCCAACATCTGGTGATAGAACGCCGGGTGCGCGCCCCGCGGCGCGAAGACGGCGACGAGAACCGATGACCCACGCGGCGAAAGCCGACAATCGCACCACGAGAGAGAGCAACCGCGCGCTCCTGCTCGAGCTCCTGCGCGACGCCGACGCGATGACGCGGAGTGAGCTCGCGCGTCGCTCGGCCCTCGCGAAGCCGACGGTGTCCGTCATCGTCGATCAGCTCATCGACGAGGGGACGCTGCGCGAAGTCGGGCCCGGCGCGCGGCGCGCCGCAGGAGGTCCTCGCGGGCGGCTCGTCGGCCTCAACGCGGACGCGGCGGCGTTCGCGGGCATCCACTTCGGCGTCCGCGGGACGGCGCTCGCGGTGGCCGACGCGAAAGGCGTGGTGCGGAAGGCAAGAGTCGTCGGCCCGTTCCGCGATGAGGCCGAGCGCGCCATGATCGAAGTCCCGCAGCTCGTGCGGGACCTGATGCACGAAAGCGGAATGCCTCCGGAGAAGCTGAGGGGCGTCGGCGTCGCCGTGCCCGGCCTCGTCCATCAGGAGACGGGGACCTGCGTGATGGCGCCGAACCTCGCGTGGCGCGACGTGCCGATCCGAACGAGGCTCACGAAGTCCCTCCGCGCGCCCGCCACGGTGCGAAACAGCATGCAGGCCGGCGCCATCGCGGAGGCCCGGCTCGGCGTAGGGAAGGGCGCGCGCTCGTTCGTGTGGATGTACGTCGGGACCGGCATCGGCGCCGCCGTCGTTCTCGGCGGACGCGTGCTCTATGGCCGGAGGGGGTTCACCGGCGAGATCGGACACTGGATGGTCGCCCACGACGGCGATCCGTGCGCGTGCGGGCGCCGGGGTTGCCTCGAGACGGTCGCATCCAACTTCGCGATCGAGTCGGCGGCGCGGGCCGCTTGGGCGCGCACGCACGGCGGTGGGCTCCCGACGGCGCCGGTCGACGCACGGGCGGTCGCCACGGCGGCGCTCCGCGGCGACACGGCGGCGCGAAGGATCCTCGAGGGAGTCGGCGAATACTTGGGAGTCGCGATTTCGTCGTTGCTGAACCTCCTCGACCTCGACCTGGTGGTGCTCGATGGAGTGGCCATTCGTACCGGGGATTGCCTGATGAACGCGATCCGCTCCTCGGTCGCCAAGCACACGATAGGAGGAGAGCCCGTCCCCATCGTTCAATCGAGGGTCGAGCAGGACGCGATGCTCCGGGGCGCGGTGCTTCTCGCGATGGAGGGCGACCGCGTCGACTTCGCCGAACCGGGCGCGGACCCCACCGGCGCAGAAGCAGCCGGCGGCGTGCTCCTGGGCGTCGGGCGGCAAGCGCTCGGCACGACGTCAGAGGGGGACCTGGGGTGAAGACCCGATCGGGACGAGGCAGGAGGAGAGGTCGAAGAGCATGAACTCGAGTGCCTTCTCTTGCGGGGTGAGCGGCAGGTCCCCCTGCGCTCCGACGCGCTCCACCGAGAACTTCGTCCCGTGAACGATCCGGACCGACCGCGAGACGTTCAAACCCGAGAGCCTGCTTTTGCACATCTTGCGTCGAATTTGTCCGACCTGTGCATATCCAGCGCGGCCACAATCACACGGGCCACTCAGGAATGCCTCGCTGACTGGTCAGGCCAATCCTAATCTCTAGGTATGCGCATGCGTCGATGTTCGTTCGGGGCCATCGGTGGCTTGGTCGGGCTATTTGCGGCGCTGGGCACGGCCCACGCGCAGAACACCGTCGCAGCCGTCTGCCAGCGCTGGGTGTGCGACCGCGCCGACATGACGGAGGGGACGTCGACGGCGGACATTGCGAGCTGCACCGTCGGCGATCTCACGGGGGAGGGCCGCCCGAACTCGCTCAAGGCCGTCAACCTGTATCGATTCCTCACCGGCATGCCCGTGGTCACGGAGGATCCGGGCTTCGACAGCATGGCGCAGGCCTGCTCGATCATCCAAGCGGCCAACGGCCTCTCGCACACGCCGACGACGACGGACACTTGCTACACCGCGGCCGGCGCGAGCGCGTCGAACATGAGCAGCATCTGCGACGCTGCTTCCGTTGGATGCATTGACCTCTACATGAACGACAGCGGCAACTCCGGCTTCGGACACCGCACGTGGATCTTCTCCAATCTCCTCGGCCCGGTCGGCTTCGGACAGACCGGGAGCGGCGGGAGGACGATGACAGCGTCTTGCTTTTATCAAACGGGCGGCATGGGCAGGGCGGCCATCCCGTTCGTCCCGTGGCCGGCGTCGGGACCCGTGCCGCTCGCCGCGATCACGGCGACGAAGGTCGACAGTTCGGGCTGGAGCGTGCAGAGCGATACCATCAACCTGACCACCGCGACCGCCACGGTGATGGACGGGACGACGAGCTTGCCCGTCACGGTCACGCCGAACCTGCCCCGCTTCGGTGCGAAGTACGCGATGGAGATCCTGCCGAACGGCTGGACCTCGCAGGCCGGACACAGCTACGCCGTCGCGGTCGGCGGAACGACGCCGCCCATCTCGTACACGGTGCAGGTCGCCGACTGCACGGGCTACACGACGGCCGGCTGTTCGACCGACGGCGGCGCGACCCCCGTAGACGCAGGCGGCACGGGAAGCAGCAGCAGCTCGGGGGGCACGGCAAGCAGCAGCGGCAGCAGCTCGGGAGGCAGCAGCAGCGGAGGAGGCCCCGGGACGGCAGGCAGCAGCAGCAGCGGAGGCGCGGGCGGCGCAAGCAGCGGCGGCGGCTCCGGCAGCTCAGGCGGCGGAAGCGCGTCTGCGGACGCAGGGGCCACCGGTAGCGCAGGCTCTGACGCGTCGGCGGGAGCCCCCTCGGGCTTCGGGGCCGACAACGCGAAGCAAGGCTGCTCCTGCGACGTGGTCGGGGCAAAGACTGCGCCGCGCGAGGCGGGATGGTTTGCAGGCCTTGCGCTCCTCGCGGCCCCGGCGGCTCGCCGGCGACGGCGACGAAGGGCGTGATACGCACCCACGGTCGGGACCGGCCCGGCCGTCCTGACGCCGTCGGACCCTTGCGGCCGCGCGCGTGGCGGGCCAAGCCCTGATCGAATGATCGGAGCGCAGGCCGCGTGGCTCTTCGCACTCTCCCTCGGGGCGAGCGCCGTCGGCGGCATGCTCGGCATGGCTGGGGGGATCTTCGTCGTGCCCGCGTTGACCGCGCTCGGGATCGACATTCGCACCGCGATCGCGGCGAGCATCGTCTCCGTCATCGCCTGCTCGTGCGGCAGCGCGGCGCCTTTCCTCCGACGAAGGCTTACGAACATCCGCCTCGCCATCGTCCTCGAGCTCGCGACGACGCTCGGCGCGCTCACGGGTGTCCTTCTCACAGGTACCCTCCCGACGTCCTTCCTGTACTTCCTCTTCGCGATGATCTTGCTCGTGTCCGCGCAGCAGATGCTCGCGCGCCGAGGCGAGCCCGTCGCCAACGGAGCTGGCGGGGGGTGGGGCACGTCGCTCGACCTCCACGCGAGCTACCCGGACCCCGACGGCGGGCCGGACGTTCATTACAAGGTGGAGCGCGTCCCTGCCGCGCTGGCCCTGATGTACGCGGCGGGGCTCGTCTCCGCGTTGCTCGGCATCGGCAGCGGCGTCCTGAAGATTCCCGCCATGGACACGGCGCTGCGCCTACCGCTGAAGGTTTCGTCGGCCACGTCGAACTTCATGATCGGCGTGACGGCCGCGGCGAGCGCGGGCGCGTATTACGCCCGCGGAGACATCGTGCCGGCGATCGCGGGGCCGGTGGCGGTAGGCTCGGTGGTCGGCGCGGTGCTCGGGGCGCGTATCCTTCTGGCGGTTCCGAGCGAACGAATTCGCGCTCTCTTCGTCGGAGTCCTCGTACTCCTTGCGGGCCAAATGTTGCTCGAGGCGTTCGGCATACGGCTCTCTGGAGGCCGCCCGTGAACCACGACCGAGCGCGCGACCTCGAGCGACGGATCGCCGCGCTCCTCCACGTCGGCACGTGGACGGCGTCCGCCGTCATCACGGTCGGCATGGTCATGCCCCGCGGCGCCTGGGTGGTCTCCGGCGGCATCGCGCTCTTCATCGCGCTCCCGATTCTTCGAGTGGTGGTGGCGTCGGTCGAGCTCCTGCGGCGCCGCGACTTCCGTGTCGGCGCGATCTCGGTGCTCGTCCTCGCGATTATCGCCCTCGGCATCGCCGTGGGCCTCCACGGGCGAGCGACCGCGCTCTAGCATCGTCACCCGAACGAACGGTCGCATCGAGCCACGACCACCGACCTTGTCACGCCACGAGGCCCGTTGTACGGGTAGCCCGTGGCGTATATATGGCTTGGGGGGCGTCCGCTCGGCGGCCGCATCCTTCCGCGTCTTTCACTCGGGTTTTTCGGGGGCCGAGCGCTCCTCGTCGCGGTCGCAGGCGGGGCTCTCCTCGCCGGCCACGGGTGCAGCAGCTCCTCGTCGCCACCCGCGCCCAAACCCTCGACCGACGCGGGGACGCCCGACGGGGCGACCGGCGACGGCGGCGCGGCCGACGCCGCTCCCGTACCGATGAAAGTCTGGGACTGGACCGGCATCGTGGGGACGGGACAAAGCCTCTCGGTGGGCGCGCAGGGCAGTCCGATCAACCTCAGCGCGCAGCCCTTCAACAACCTCAAGCTGTCGCTGGGTGCAGGGGTCTTCCCGCCGTTCGACCCGACGAGCACATCGCTGTCGATGGTTCCTCTCACCGAGCCAATCCGAAACTACGCGACCGTCTATCCGAGCGCCTACCCTCAGAACATCGACGGCGAGACGCCGCACACGGCGATGGCCGACGAGATCACCTCGCTCTACAACGCCGCGACGGGCGGCATGGACTACGTGACGGTCCATACCGTCGTCGGCGAGTCGGGCCAGCCGATGAGTGTCATCGACAAGACCGCCGTCGAAGTCGACGATGCCGGGACCTCGATGGGCCGCGCCTACAACGCTACGCTCTTCGAGGCCACGGCCATCACCCGGCTGGCAACGGCCGCCAACAAGTCGTACGGCATCGGCGGCATCATCATCACGCACGGCGAAGCCGACAGCGGGAATACCGACTACGAGAAGGACCTCGTACAGCTCTGGACCGACTACAATATGGACCTGAAGCAGATCACCGGGCAGACCCAGAGCATCCCGATGTTCGTGTCGCAGCAGCACTCGACCCCGGAGACGAACGTGCTCGAGGCGTCGACCTTGGCCGAGTGGACGGTCGGGCTCGACCACCCCAACGACATCATCTGCTCCGGACCGAAGTACCAATATCCGTATTACACGGATGGCATTCACCTCGTTACGCAGGGGTACGAAGCGCTCGGCGAGAAGTACGCCGAGGTCTATTACCAGCACGTCGTGCTCGGGCAGGCGTGGGCGCCGCTCCAGCCGCTGTCGACGACGACGAGCGTCACCCGGGCGGGAGCCGTCATCACGGTGCAGTTCCACGTCCCGGTCGAGCCGATGGTGTGGGACACGACGCTGCCGCCGCCGCACGCGACCGTGCCCCAGTGGGCCATGGGCAACGGCTTCGAGGTGTCCACGCTCGGCGGGGCGCCGCTGCAGATCAACTCCGTCGTCATCGACGGCGACTCCGTGCACATTACCTGCGCCCAGGATCTCACGGGCCAGGCGCTCAACGTCAGCTACGCGTTCCTGACCGACGCGACGACGACGTTCCCACCGGTAGCGGGCGGCACGTTCCGCTGGGGCCTCCTCCGCGACTCCGACGCGTTCGTCGGCTCGACCACGAAGAACACCCAGCCGAACTTCGCCGTCGCGTTCTCGATCGTCAGCGCGCACTGACGCGAGGGTCGGCGTCAGTATCCGGGCCCGCTTGGCGCCGGGGACGAGGACGCGTTCGGTGGCGCCGCCTGCGGCCACGCGGGAAACTGCGGGAACGCGCTGGGGAAGGCCGAAGGAAACCCCTGCGGAAACGGCAAGACGCTCGGGAGCGGCGGGATCGCGGTCGGCAGGCCGGACGGAAGCCCGAACGGAGGCGCCGGGAAACCGGGCTGCGACGGTGGATTGGACGCCGCGGCGGCCCCCCCGTCTTCGGACGACCCGTTCCCCGCGGAGCGCGTCGACGAGACCGGCCGCGCGAGCGGGATCGAAGAGGGCGCGCGAACGGTGGGCACGAGCTTGGGGACGTCGCTCCCGGGCTGCGCGACCTGCGTGGCCGTCGCCGCGATCGATCGCGACGCGTCCTCTTCGCTTTCGTCGGCGCGGTTCGGCGGCGACGGCAGAGCGAGCGGACTCGGGGTCGACGAGAACGTTCCCGACGCGACGAGCGCGGCCACGGCGCCGGCTCCAAGGAGCACCGGAATCGCGACGAGCGCGACGACCGACCCCTTGCCTCGCCTCCGCGGTCCGTTTCCGGTCTCCGGACCGGCGGGCAGCGCAGCGCCCCCGTACGCGGGGTGGGCCGCGAGCGCCGAAGCGATCGGCGGCGCGCGGACGGTATGGACGGGCGGCGCATCGGCCTCCTGGACCTCCCGCGCGACGAGCGGTGCCGGCGCCCCCGCATCGTTGCGGGTGCCGCCGTGCGCGGGACCTGCTTGCGTTCCGAACCCCTGGGGAACCGGCGCCGGCGCACCGGGCGTCTTCGCGCGCTCGAGGGCGAGGCGCATCTCGGTGGCGCTCGCAAAGCGCATCTCCGGCCGCGGCGCCATGGCCCGATGAACCAGGCCGGCGATCTCGCGCGGGACCTCGGGCGCGACCTGGACGAGCGGCGTGACGTGGCCCTGCTCGACCCGCAGCGCGACCACGCGCGCGTCGTCGCCCTGGACCGGGCGCGCGCCCGCGATCATCTCGTAGAGCATCACGCCCGCCGCATACACGTCGGCGCGCGCGTCGACCTTGTCCGCGCTGCGCGCCTGCTCGGGCGCCATGTATTCGGCCGTGCCCATCACCACGCCGGCGATGGTCAGGTTCTTCTGGCCCGGCTCGATGCGCCGGGCCTTGGCGATCCCGAAGTCGATGAGCTTGAGCACCGGGCGGCCGCCCGCGAACGTCACGAACACGTTTTCGGGCTTCAGGTCCCGATGGATGACACCGAGGGCGTGGGCGGCCTCGAGCGCCTGAAGGATCTGCAGGGTGTAGTCGCAGGCGATCGCGATGGGGAGCTTCCGCTGGCGGTCGAGAACGCCCGAGAGCGGCTCCCCCTCGAGGAGCTCCATCACGATGTACGCGTGCCCGTCGGCGGTGCGGTCCACGTCCGTGACTTGCACGACGTGCGGGCTGCGGATCTGCGCGGCGACCCGGGCCTCCTGGAGGAAGCGCTCCACCAGGCCGGCGCTCCGCGCGAGGTCCGGGTGAAGGACCTTGATGGCGACCCGCGTGCCGAGCACGACGTGCTGCGCGTCGTAGACCGAGCCCATCCCCCCGTCGCCGAGGAGGCGCGTGAGCCGGTACTTGCCGTTGACGACGGTGCCGATGGAGACCACGGGGAATAGAGCCTAGCCCGTTTGGGCGCGGAGCAAGAATTCCGCGACGCCCGTCAGGCCGCCTTCTCGAGCACCCTGCCGCGCAGAATCTGGCCCACGGTGTCCGCGTCGGCGATGGCGGCGAAGACCGGGCGGAGCGCGTCGTCGCCACCGTCCCCCCCGAAGGCTCCGCTCGGCGCGAGCGCGCGCGCCTGTGGCCCGTCGAGCACCAGGAACACGTCGTGGAGCTTCTTCCAGGGCGCGTCGATGACGTACGCGATGCGCGATCGGTCGAGCGACAGCTCCTCGTGGCCGCGCCGGATGAGGACACGGCTCGTCGTCACGAAGTAGCGCGTCTCCCGGGCGAGCCTCGGCGGACGGAGGAGCGCCGCGTAAGCGACGCCGGCCGAGACCGTGAGAAGGAGAAGCATGCCGAGCGAAGCGCCGCCGACCAACGCCGCCGCGCTCGATGGAGAAAGCGCGTGCAGACGAAGGACGCGCGCGAGCGTGGGCACCGACTTCTCGAGCATGCGCACGAAGCTCATCGCGAGCGCGGCGCCCGCGAACGCGGTGACCGCGCGCCGGGTCGTCCACGCGGACGCGAGAGGAGACCCCGACCACAGCACGCGCTCGCCCGGATCGAGGCGCTGCGCCAGCGGGCGATCGGAGCTGCCGAGGGGCGCGCTCTGCTCGACGCCACGGATGATCGCCCACAGGCGGTCGGGGGCTTCGACGTCGTGGAGCGTGAGCGTCAGGGTCCGCCGGAGGGCGCCGGTCGGCACGGCCCGCACGATGACGAGGTCTCCGTAAGAGGCTCCATTGGCGTTCCAACGGACGAGCGCGTAGCTGATCTGGCGGATGTCGATCGACCGGCGGATCGGTCCGCGGCGCCAAATGACGTGCCGGTCGGTCACGATGTATTCGACCTGCGAGCGCCACCAGAGGGGCAGGCGCCAAGCGCCGAGCGAGAGGGTGGCGCACCAGGCGCCGAGGAGCATCATCCCGCCGACGGGCGCCCCCAGCGACTTCGCGACGACGACCGCGTAACAGAGCGTCACCGTCGAGGCGACCGCGCCGACCGCCGCCACCACCTTGTTGCCGAAAGGCACTTCGACGCCCCGGCAGCGTCCCTGCCAGACGATGCGCTCGCCGAAGAGCGAGTCACGGGCCATCGGCAAAAAAGTACCTCGCTACAAGAGTTACTTCCAGAGTTTGGCGCGCCGGGCCGGCATGTCCAGCGTGTTTTGGTGGATCAGGCGCACGCGGCGGGACGTACTCTACCCATCACATCGGCTCGAGAAACAAGGCCGATGTGCGTGACGGGCGCGGACCGCGTCGGCCATCCATACGCGCGGACGGCGCCACGCCGGATGGAGCCGGCAGCCCGAGCGGATCCTCGGCGGAATTTCCATCATTGTGGAAGCGGACGGGCCTGGAAGCGTGGCGTCGGCCCTCGAGCGTGTGCGCTCGAGACGAGGGCGTCGCACAGCTCGGGCATGGATAACCCATGTGCGGCGGCCGCTTCGGGGTAGAGACTCGTCGCCGTCATGCCCGGGAGGGTGTTCACCTCGAGGAGCGTGAGGGTGCCCTCGTCGGGCACGATGAAGTCCACACGGGAAAGGTCGCGGCAGCCGAGCGACTCGTGCGCCGCGACGGCGACGCGCTGGACCGCCTCGGACACCCCTGCCGCGAGCTTCGCAGGGCATATGTGCACGCTGCGGCCGGGCGCGTACCGCGCCTCGTAAGTGTAAAAGGGGTCACTCGGGCAGAGGATCTCGGTCGGTGGAAAGGCGGTCGCCACGCCGCCCACGTCGAACACGCCGCACGTGACTTCCTTGCCCGGAGCGAAGTGCTCGACGACGGCGTATTCGTCGATGCCCCACGTCTCCTCGATGGCGCGCGCGACGGCGTCGACGGAGGCCGTCTCGTCGAGGCGCGAGACACCGATGGCGGAGCCGTGGGACGAAGGCTTGACGACGACGCGGGGACCGATTTCGGCGCGCGCGCGATCGGCGGCGGCGCACGCGTCCCCGCGGCGGACCGCAAATCCCTTGGCCACCGGCAAGCCCGCGCTCGCGAAGAGAACCCTCGCCACGCGCTTGTGCATCGCCACGGCGCTCGCGAGCACGTCGGAGCCCACGTAAGGAATGCCCAACACTTCGAGCAGGCCCTGGAGCGATCCGTCTTCGCCCACCGCCCCGTGCGCCAGCGGAAAGACGACGTCGTAGCCGCCCGTGCGGAGCGAGTCCGCAAGAAACGGGTCGAGCTCGAGCCGCACGACGTGGTGTCCCGACTGAGCGAGCGCAGCGGCGACGCCCTGCGCGGAAGCGCGGCTCACCATGGCTTCGGTCGACGGCCCACCCTGCACGAGCGCGACCGTGAGCCGTCCCGTCCGCGCGCCGGCCGCCACCCCGCGCGATGGCAGCGTCGTCGTCAAGCGACCCCCGGATCGGCGACGGGAGGGGCCGGTGGCGCGCCCGCGCCCGAGAGGTCCACGAGCTCGATGCCGAGCCGGGTGGCGACGTCGAAGATGCGTGGATCGCGGTAAAACTCGCCGAAGCATACGCGGCCAATGC
This sequence comes from Polyangiaceae bacterium, assembly GCA_036500865.1. GTDB lineage: Bacteria > Myxococcota_A > Polyangia > Polyangiales > Polyangiaceae > Palsa-1150. The sequence continues at coordinate 18,133 of DASYBG010000009.1, read as the reverse complement.
CGGCGTTCGCGATGAGGCGGAAGCAACCCCAGCACGGGCTCGCGGTGACGTACACGGTCGCGCCGTCGATGCGGACGCCGTTGCGCGCCGCCTGCACGATGGCGTTCGCTTCCGCGTGCACGGTGCGGACGCAGTGGCCGTCCTCCATGAGGTGGCCTTCCTCGTCGCAATGCGGGAGGCCTCGGATGCTGCCGTTGTAGCCGGTGGCGAGGATGCTCTTGTCTCGCACGATCACGGCGCCGACGAACTTCCGATCGCACGTCGAGCGGGTCGACACCTCGCGCGCGATGTTCATGAAGTACTCGTCCCACGAGGCGCGGGCGCGCGGCATGACCGATGTCTTTAGGGCGGGCCGCGCCCAGCCGCAACGAAGACGCGCTCGGCCAGATGTGCCCTTCAGAGAGGGCAGATACCGCTCGTGCTGCAGGTGCCGCACGTGGGCATCGAGACGAGGATGGGCATGCAACAGGTGACCCGAGCGCCGTCGCTCGGGCAGGGATGCGTCGTGTCGCACTGACCGGCGCCCGTGCAGCCCGGCGCATCGCTCCCCGCGTCGCCGAGGGTTCCGGCATCCATGCCGCCTCCCGAGCCCCCTTCGCTCTGCCCCGCATCGCCGCCGCCCGAGTCGGCGGACGCGTCTCCGTGGCCGGCGTCGCCAGCATCCGCCCGGCCCGAATCGGTCGTGCTCGAGTCGTGTCCCGCCTCGTCGACGCGGCCGCCGTCGTGGACGCCACCGCCGTCCGAACGACCCGAGTCGTCGCCGCCCGCAGCGTCGTCGCCAGCGGCAGCGTCGTCGCCAGCGGCCGAGTCGTCGCCCGTGGTCGCGTCATCGCCCCCGCCCCCGTCGTCGTCACCTGCGGCGTCGTCGCCACCCGCAGCGTCGTCCCGGTGTTGTCCGCCGCCGTCGGTGCCTGCGTCGGTACCGGCGTCGACGTCACCGTCGAACACGAATTTGCTTCCACCGCACGCAACGAGGAGCGCCGCCACGAAGGCGGCCGAGGCCGCCGGGCGGGTAAGCAAGCGAACCATCGGTCGGAAATACGGTCGCGGCGAGCTCCGGCAATAGCGGCCCGCCTCCGCGCCATGTGGGTGCCGGACGCCGGATGGCCCAGCCCAAAGCGCCGGAGCGACGCGGAAGCAGCCTGCGGCGGCCCACGGCGACCCGTCCGCCGACTCGCGTCGTTCCCGCTTCGTTCGGCCGTGCGACCCTAAGCGATCCGCGGATGCGCGCGCTCGCGCCGCTCCGTCCGTGCCGGACGCAGGTGCCCGCTCAGGTACACGACGCCGTTGTACGTCATCCAGGGGCGGGCCCGGCGGAACGTCGTCAGCCACTGCAGCACCTTCGGACGGCGCGCCATCGGCCGGAGCGCGCTCGCGACCGCATGGTCCTGCGCGTCCTGGAACGCGGCGGCGATGCGCTCTTGCACTGCCGCCGGCGCACACCGTTCGCGCGCTCGCTTGGCCGCGGCGACGCCGAGCCGGCCGCGCTCGCGCGGGTCGCGAAGGAGCGCGACGACCGCCCTCCCGAAGGCCCCATCCGCCTCACGCTCAGCCTTCTCCCCCTTGCCGGGAGCGAACAGCACACCGTTCGACCCGTCTTGGATCTGCGAGGTCACGCCCATGCCGTCCGCGAACGCGACGGTCGGCGTACCGCACCAGAGAGCCTCGCCCATGACGTTGCCGTAGGTCTCGCTGAGCGAAGCGTGCATGAAGACGTCGGCGTATCGGTAAAAGTCGGGCATCTTGGTCCAGGCGACCTCGCCCGGGAAGAGCACTCGGTCCGCCGCCCCGACCTCGCGCGCCACGCGCTGGTAGTACGCCGAGTCGGGGCCGTCGCCGACGAGGGTGAGCGTCGCGTCGGGCTCGTGGGGAAGCACGTGGTGGGCGAAGATGCGAATCACCCGGTCTTGCGCCTTCTCCCTCGTGTGTCGTCCCGCGCAGACGAGGCGCGGCCCACGCTGGGGCAGTCCGGCGCCCTCGAGGAGCTCCGTGTACGGGTCCGCGCCGAGCGGGCGGTCGAATACATCGGGCTGCACCGTCCGGGGGATCACGTGGATCGGCGCCACGACGCCGCGCTCGCGCCAATAGGTACGGAGGCCTTCGCTCAGCACGACCAGCCCGTCGCTCTGGTTGTAGATGTTCGCGAAGAGCCTCTCGTAGGGCCTCTTGAGCGTGAGGTGCAGCCCTGCCTGCACGAGATCGCTCTTCGAGAGGCGCTCGGGCAGAAGGACGTCGTACGCCGCAACCAGGTGGGTGGTGTTGACGCAGAGGAGCGGCACCCCTTTCATCTCGCGGAGCCACAGCCCGAACTCGAGAAGCAAGGACGTCGTCTGCGCGAAACAAAGATCGAAGTCGTACCGGTCCGGGTCGAACACCCACGACGCGAGCGGCATCGGCACGTGGAGGCCGGGGTACATTTTCAGCGGAACGCTGGGCAGCGCCACCGTGCCGGGCGGAACCTCGTCGGGCTTCGCGTCGGGGTCGCGCGGGCCGATGACTGTGACTTGGTGACCACAGCGACGCAATTCCTGATACAGGAACCGTGTCTGAAAGACCGCACCATTGGCATATGAGATACGGGTGAAGTCGCTCAGGATGGCGATGCGCAGAGGGCGACCCTGCCGCGTGGCGAGCTTGGCAAACGGAGCGACCGTTGCAACGAGCCCGCTCGAAACCGCACCTATCGTGTGCGGTCCTCGCCGCAGCGTGGCCTCGGCGGCACGCCGCGTAGCGCCCTTCGCGTCCGGAGACAGCGATTGAAGATCCTCGACATCACCGAGTTCTATTCCGAGCGTGGGGGTGGGATTCGCAGCCATCTGACGATTAGGGGTCATGTTCTGTGCCAGCTCGGTCACGAGCACACGGTCATTGCTCCGGGACCACGCGACGAAGTCGTCGACCTCCTCGCAAGCGGCGCGCCCGACGGAGATCGTGCGCCGTGCAAGATCGCCGGCGGCCGCGGCCCTCGGGTGGTGCGCATGGCGGGGCCCGCGCTTCCGTATGACCGCACGTACCACTTGCTCGGTCGGCTGGACAAGATCCGATCGCTCGTCCGCGCCGAGAGGCCCGACGTGCTCGAGGCCCATTCGCCGTACCTCGCCACCGCCGCGGTGCTTGCGTCAGGACGATCGAGCGCCCGCATCCGCACGGCGTTCTGGCACACCGACCACTTGGGCGTGTACGTCGAGCCCGCCGTCTCACGCCTGATCGGCGATCGCGGAGCGGAGGTCGTGGTGCGACCCTTATGGGTTGGCGTTCGCGCGCTCCTTGCTCCCTTCGATGCCACGTTCGTCGCCGGCGTTGCGCAGGAGCGACACCTTCGCGATGCGGGAGTCCGTGGGGTGGTCCACGTGCCGTTCGGGGTCGACGCAAAGACCTTCCGGCCCGACCGACGGAGCGCCGTTACCCGTCACGAGCTGACCGGTGGGGCGCCCGGGCCGCTCCTCGTGGGGTCGGGTCGCTTTGCGCTCGAGAAGCGATGGGACGTGGTGCTCGACGCGTTCGGGCAGCTTCGCACGCGCCGGCCGGCGACCCTGGTGCTCTTCGGCGACGGGCCCGAGCGTGCGCGTCTGGAGCGGGCCGCCCCACCCGGCGTTCGCTTCGCCGGCTTCGAGCGGGACCGGGGCAAGCTCGCGACCGCCCTCGCGAGCGCCGACGTGGTGGTGCACGGCGGTCCGTACGAAACGTTCGGGCTGGCCATCGCGGAGGCCGCCGCGTCGGGTACGCCCGTGGTCGTGCCCGACCGCGGAGGCGCGCAGGAGAGCGCGGACCCCGCGTCGTCGGAGACGTATCGAAGCCTCGACGCCGCGGCCTGCGCGGCCGCGATAGAGCGCATCCTCGATCGCGACCCGGCGGAGCTCCGCGCGGGCGCGCTCGGCGTCGCCGCCCGTGTGCCCACCGTCGAGCAGCATTTCGCACGGGTGGTTGCCGTCTACGACGACCTCCTGCGCGCGTGCTAACCGAGGCCCTCGAGCCCGCCGTGCCGGTCCACGTCTCCATCCACGACGTCTCCCCCGCGTGGTCCGCCGAAGTGGAGGCCGCCCGTCGCGCCTGCGAGGAAGTCGGCGCGAGGCCCGCGCTGCTCGCCGTGCCGAACTTCCACGGCCACTCCCCCCTCCTCGGCGACCCTTCGTTCTGCGCCCACTTGCGCGAGCTCCAAGCGCGCGGCCACGAGGTCTACTTGCACGGCTTCTTCCACCAGAGCGGCGAGCGATCCACGAGCGCCGCGGGCCACGCGGACCGGCTGCGGTGGTGGTTCGCCCAGCGGATCGTCTCGGGCGGCGAAGCCGAAATGAGCGACGTGTCTCGCGACGAGGGGCAGCGGCGGCTCGAAGAGGGCGAACGCGTGCTGCGCCAGGCGGGCCTCCGGATCGACGGGTTCGTGGCCCCCGCGTGGTCGATGCCCCGCTGGCTTCTCCCGCTCCTCGCCGAGCGCGGGTGCCGCTTCACCGAGGACCACCTGCGCATCTACGACCCGCAGTCGGGCCGCCGGCGCGCGAGCGTCGTCCTCAATTGGGCGAGCCGGTCGCCGGCGCGGATGGCGTCGACGATCGCGTGGTGCCGCGCTGCGAAGTACGCCCGCGCGTTCCTGCCGGCACGGATCGCGATCCACCCCGCCGACATGCGCGTGCCGCTCCTTCGGCGCGAGATCGCCCGCCTCCTCGCATGGGCCCGCGGTGACTTCGTCGCCCGCGGCGCCGATCTCTTCGGCTAACGCGCGCGGGAGCCCGGCGTCGCGGCGCCCACCGCGGTGGCGATCTCGCTCTGGATGCGCCGCCCATGCGCGCGCGCGTCGAAGTCGCGCTCCACGCGGGCGCGTCCCGACCGCCCATGACGTTCGCGCAGGCCTCCGTCGCGCGCATAAGCGACCATCGCGGACGCCAGCCGCTCGACCGAGGCGGGCGACGCTGCCTCGGCGCCGCCTCCCACGGGCTCGAACGGAACAAGCGCGCCGTCGACGCCGTCTTCGAGCATCTCGGCGACGCCGCCCACGTCGAACGCGACGACGGGCTTGGACATGGCCATCGACTCGATGACCGCGCGCGGCAGCGGATCGGGGTACACGCTCGGCACCACCGCCACGTCGAAGTCGGCGACGACCGGACGGACATCGGCGCGAAAGCCGAGCATGTGGAACTTCTCGGCCATCCCGAGCTCGGCGGCCAGCGAGCGGCACTCGGCGACGTGGTCGGGGCGGAAGTCCTCCGGCGTGTCGCCCGCCACGACGAAGGCCATGCGCTCGCGCTCCGCGGGGTCCATGGCGTCGAGCACGCGACGCGCCGCACGCACCATCTCGATGTATCCCTTTCGCCGAAGCACGCGGCCGTGGCTCCCGAAGACGATGGCGCCAGGGGCGAGCCGGAGCTCCGCGCGAAGGGTCCCGCGCACGGCGCCCGCATCGAACGCGCCGACGTCGAGCGCGTTGTGGACGACGACGACCTTCTCCGGACAGTGCGCGAAGAGCGCCGCGGAGGCGTGCGACACGCAGACGATCCGACGCACGCCGGCCCCGCCGCTCAAGCGCCGGTGGAGGCCCGCGACCGCGCGCGGTACCGCCGTGTACCGGACGTGCCACAGCGCGGGCACGCCGGTCCACGCGGCGACGGCGGCCCCGGCGAAATCGGCGCTGCTCCCGTTGCAGTACACGAGGTCGAAGCGGCCCCGACGCGCGATGTCGGCGAGGCGGGCGACGGCGCGCGTCCCGCGGACCACGCTCCCGGCGAGACGCACGGCCTTGAGCGCAGCGGGCGCGTCGAAGTCGCGGCGCTCCATGGGGCGGTCCCAGGGCTCGATCGGGTTTTCGACGAAGTCGGGCAAGAGGTGGAGCTCGTCGGCAACACCGTCGCCCGTCAGCAAGTCGGCGATGGCCCCGGCGCGCGGAAGGACGACCGCACGGTGGACGGCCTCCGGGTCGAGGAACTTGAGGATCGCGTGGAGGCTTCGGCCCGGACCGCCGTTTCGCGCGGTGTCGTTGACGAAGAGCACGCGGAGCTTGGCGTGTGCCGCGGGTCGGGCCATCGGCGCCTTGCCTACAGGGCGAGCGACGGTCGCGCCACCCCGATGGTGTATGACTGTCCGACCGTGAAGCCGAAGGGGACCGGCGCGCGTTCGCTCGACGAGATCCGCGCCGACATGGTCGGGTGCCGCGCGTGCCCGCGCCTGGTCGCGTGGCGCGAGGAGGTGGCGCGTGTAAAGGTCGCGCGCTTCCGCGGCTGCGCTTACTGGGGTCGACCCGTGCCCGGTTCGGCGACCCTGCGGCGCGCATTGCAATCGTGGGGCTTGCGCCCGGGGCGCATGGCGCCAACCGTACCGGCCGCGTCTTCACTGGGGACCGCTCCGGCGCCTTCCTCTTCGCCGCGATGCACCGCGCGGGGCTCGCGAGCCAACCGACGAGCCTCTCGGCCGAGGACGGCCTGACTCTCCTCGACGCGTACATCGTGACGGCCGTCCGATGCGTCCCTCCCGGCAACCATCCGCGGCCGGACGAGATCGCGCGCTGCGCGCCGTTCCTCGACGCCGAGCTCGACCTCCTTGCCGACACCCGTGTGCTCTTCGCGCTCGGCGCCATCGCCTGGCGCGCGTGTATCGACCACTTGGCCCGACGCGGGTCACCCGGCCCGAGGCCCCGCCCGAGTTTCGGACACGGCGCCACCTGGGACGCGGGCCCGCGGATCGTCGTCGGAAGTTTTCACGTCAGCCAGCAGAACACCCAGACCGGCAAGCTGACGGCCCAGATGTTCGACGACGTCCTCGCCACGGCAAAATGCCTTGCTGGCATCTCGCGTGCCGAACGGCGTTCAGGGGCGACCTGAACGCGAAAGCTCCACGGTGCATGGGGCGGGGCAAAGCGCTACTGTTCACTCCCTCTTGAGCGCGCCCGCGACGCCCAGCCTCCGTTCCCTATCCCCGGGCGATCGGCTCGATCGGTATGAGCTCATGTGCCCCATCGCCGAGGGCGGGATGGCGAGCGTCTGGGTCGCGCGCCTCCGGAGCGGCCACGAGTTCGAGAAGGTCGTCGCGATCAAGACGATCCTCCCCAAGTTCGCGGGCGATGAGCGCTTCCGCAGCATGTTCGCCGACGAGGCCCGCATCGCCGCCCGCATCGACCATCCCAACGTGGCGCAGGTGTTCGACCTCGGCGAGGACCGGGGCCTGCTCTATATCGTGATGGAGTACATCGACGGGGACTCGCTCGCGAAGCTCAATCGTGCCTGTCAAAAGGAGGATACGCGCATCCCGGCGGGGGTCGTCCTGCGCGTCCTCTCCGACGCATGTGCGGGCCTCCACGAGGCGCACGAGCTCCGGGGCGAAGGGGGGAAGCCGCTGGGCATCGTCCACCGCGACATCAGCCCGCACAACGTCCTCTGCACCGCGCGCGGCCTCGTGAAGCTCATCGACTTCGGCATCGCGAAGACCGGCTCCCCCGAGGGCGCTCCTGCCGAGTCGGGGACCCTCAAGGGCAAGATCCAGTACATGGCTCCGGAGCAAGCGCTCGGGCGCCCCGTCGATCGCAGGGCGGACCTCTGGGCCGTGGGCGCCATCCTCTACAGCGTGCTCGCGGGCAAGGCGCCCTACGAGGGCGACAGCCAGCTCGCCATGCTGCACCTTCTCGGATCGGGCGTGCCTCCGCAACCGCTACCGCCCGAGGTGCACCCCGCCGTGGCGGCGGTCGCGCGCAAGGCGCTCGCGCTCGACCCTGCCAAACGGTACGCGACCGCCGCCGACCTCCGCGACGCCATGGAGCGCGCGATGGTGATGGCCCAGCTCGCGACGACCGCGGCCGACGTCGCTGCGTTCTCGTCGCGCCACCTCGCGGAGCGAATCCAGCGGCGCCACGACGCCATCGACCGAGCCTTCGAAGCCTCGTCGAAGCGCGGCGCTGGAGACGAGCCGAACGCGTGGGTCGCCGGCCAAGGGTCGCCCGACGCGACGGGCGGCAGCCTTCCACCGGTTCGCCCGGGCTCGGAGCGAGCCGGGGTCGCGGCGCAGGCTTCCGAGCCTCCCGCCGCCGGTGCGTCGTACGCATCGCTCGGACCTGCGGCCCTCGCCGCGGCGCCGAGCGCGTTCCCGTCGAGGGCACGCCGTGTCGTCACGTATGGGGTGGGGATCGGCGTCGCCGCGGGGCTCGCGGTTTCGTTCGGTCCCTCGCTCGGCGAGCGCGCGCGGATTGCAACCGGCACCATCGCCGCGGCGGCCCCCGCGCGGATCGCCGACGATCCTCCCCCCTCGACGCCGTCCGACGTCGAGCCGGCGGTGCTCGCGCCGGTCCCGACGCCGCCGCCAGCCCCGAGCGCCTCCGCGGCCGCGCCCGATGGCGGCGCCCACCCGAAGAAAGCGAAGAAGACGCGGCCCGACGCCAATCCCTACTGAGAGGGCGGCCGCTCCCCTCAGTCGTCGAACTTGAAGAGGTCCTCGAGGTCGCCCTTCGTGAGCTTCTTCGCGCCGCCGACGTCCTCGGCGAGCACCGCCCCGACGAGCTCGCGCTTCTTGTCTGCGAGCTCGAGGATCTTCTCCTCGATGGTCCCCTTCGCGATGAGGCGGTACGTCGTGACGACCTTCGTCTGGCCGATGCGGTGCGCGCGGTCGGTCGCCTGATCTTCGACCGCCGGGTTCCACCACGGGTCGAAGTGGATGACCGTGTCGGCCGCCGTCAAATTCAAGCCGCTGCCGCCGGCCTTGAGCGAGATGAGGAAGACGGGCGGCCCGTCGTCGCTCTGGAAATGATCGACGCGCTCCAGGCGGTCCTTCGTGGAGCCATCGAGGTACTCGTAGGCGACCTTGTCCTCGTCCATCGCGCGGCGAATGAGCTGCAGCATGCTGACGAACTGGCTGAACACGAGGACCTTGTGCCCGCCCTCGATCGACGTCTGCACGAGCTCGCGGAGCGCGACGAGCTTGCCCGAGTCGTCGTCGCCGAACTGGCGCGGCAGCCCGAGCAAGCGCGGGTCGCACGCGGCCTGGCGCAAGCGCGTGAGGCCCGCGAGGATCTGGATGTGGCTCCGCGCGAGCCCCTGCCGCTCGACCTCTCCCAAGACCTGCGCGCGGACCTCCTTGAGGACGGCCCCGTAGAGCGACGCCTGCTCGCCGGTGAGCTCGCAGAACTGGTCGGTCTCGATCTTCTCCGGCAGGTCGCGCGCGACCTCGGACTTGGTGCGGCGAAGGATGAAGGGGTGGATGGTGGCCCGGAGGCGCTCGGCAGCGCCGCGGTCTCCCCCGTCGATGGGACGCGAGTAGCGCTCCTCGAACTTCTCGAGCGGACCGAGCAGGCCCGGAGAGACGAAGTCGAAGATCGACCATATCTCGCTCAGACGGTTCTCGATGGGCGTGCCCGAGAGCGCCAGGCGGCGGTCCGACCGGAGGCGCTTGGCGGCCCGCGCGGTCGCGCTCATGGGGTTTTTGATCTGCTGCGCCTCGTCGAGGATGACGTAGCGCCAGTCGATCTCCTTGAGCATCTCTTCGTCGCGTCGCAGGAGCGCGTAGCTCGTCACCACCACGTCGGCGTCCTCGAGCTCGTCTTGACGCTCTTTTCGCTCGGCGCCGTGCCAGAGCGCGTGCCGCAGCGACGGCGCGAACTTGTCCATCTCGCGGAGCCAGTTCGTGACGACGCTCGTCGGCGCGACGATGAGCGCCTTGAACGGCTTGCGCTTGCCTTCGATCTTGGCGTCCTCCGCCTTGACCGCGAGCAGCAGCGCGAGTGTCTGCACCGTCTTGCCGAGCCCCATGTCGTCGGCCAGGACGCCGCCGCTCCCGATCTCGTGGAGAAACCAGAGCCAGTGGAAGCCTTGCTCCTGGTACGGGCGGAGCTGCGCGCGAAGGTTGCGCGGCTTTCGGGCGCCTTTGATCTCGTCGATGTCGCGGAGCTTGTGAAAGAGGTCCCGCGCGTCGCCGGAGACGTTCGAGCGGCCCACCTGATCGAGCAGGTCCTCGACGCGTCCGGCCTGCGACAAGGGGAGCCGCGCGCCGTTGCCGCCGCCGGTCGCGAGGATCTCGGCTTGGCGCTGGAGGACCTCGCGGACCTTCTGCGGATCGATGCGCGCGAAGGTGCCGTCGGCGAGGCGAACGTAGCGGCGGCCCTCGGCGAGGCATCGCGCGAGCTCTTCTTGCGTGACGGCGACGCCCTCGCTCTCGAAGTTGAGGCGGAGCGAGAGCCAGTCCACGCCGCTCGACACGCGCGCGTTAGCGGTGAGCGCTTCGTTGCGCATCTGGACGTCGACGAGATCGTCGGGAATGTAGAGGTCCCAGTCGTCGGGCAGGGTGCCGATGCCCTCGGTCCAAAAGCGGATCGCGTCGTCACCGGAGGCGACGAACTTGTTGCCGTCCTCGGCGGGCGAGAGCCCGAGATCGCGGAGCTTGGCCGCCGCGTCTTGCTGGGCGGCGATGTCGCAGCGGATGCAGCGGGCACGCTTCGACGCGCTCTGCGGCGGCGGCGGTTTGACGATGACCGGCACAGTCATCCCGTCGGCTCGGACATCGATCTCGACGTCTTCGTACGCGGCGCGGAGGCTGACCTGCGCCTCGGTGAGCCCACCGCCCGCGGCCACACGGAACGTCGGGACGAGATCGACCACGTCGGCGACCTGCGAGAGCTCCGGAAGCTCGGCGCCGACCTCGAGGGCCACCTTCGGCAACCCCTGCATGACCATGTCGGCCAACCGCTCGACCGGCTCGGCGATGACCGGCATGCGAAGCATCCTGCGGATCGCCGCGGGCGACGCGCGCCGATCGATCGGACGGGCCCACCCCTCCTGCCCGTCGACGTACCAACCGGGGCTCCCCTCGAACCAGGCGCCGCTCGACATCGTGAACTTTCGCGGGTCGCCCTGCCTCTGGAAGGACGTCTTGACCAGAATCTGCGCGCCGTCTGGAGAAAGCTCGAGATCGAAACGCGGGCGCAGCGGCTCGTCGCCGAAGCGGAGCTCCATCATCTGCGGCTCGACGATCACCCGGCGGCCCTTGAGGAGCGGGAGCAAGTCGCTCGCGTCCTCGCCGCGCACGTCGATCCCGACACGGCGCGGTCCCTGGTTCTCGAAGCGCGCGAGAAATCGGATGGCGTCCCGGTCGGGCGTCGGCTGCTGGTCTTGCCCGACCACCAGGGTGCTCGGCAAGAGAGGCACGCGCGCGTCGGGATCGAGGAGCGTGATCGTGAGCGCCCCACCGGCGCCGGCGGACCCGTGCCCGACCGGCTTCACCTGGATCCGGTATTCGATGTGCTTCGGCTGCGGCGGCAGCGGCTCCGGGAGCCACGCGTCGACGCCGGAGCCGCTGGGCGTAAACCCTCGGACCGACAGCGCGGCGTGCTGCGCGGCTTTCATCGCGCGCGCCCTTGCCCGCTTGCTTCGTCGGCCCTCGCCTTCCACGCCTGCGACGTGCACCGTACCGCCGTGGACCGTGTAGTGCACGCCATTCGACGCGGGCTGCGCCTGGCGCTGCTGCTGCGCCCCGCGGGCCTGGTCGCGGAGCGCGATGAGCAACGCCGCGACGTGTTTGCAGTGGCCACCATTGCTCGACGCGAAGGCCGGGCACGTGCAGCTCGAAGTGAAGCCAGACGGCGTCAGCTGGAGGCTGACGCGGTATGGTTCGGCCTCGTTCCCGCGGACGTGCCCGCGCGCTCCGGCGTCTTCCACGACGATGTCGTCGACGGCGCGTCTGCGGACGTAGTCGTAGCCGCGAAGGTAGGCGCGCGCGCCGAGCAAACGGCGGAGGGCGCGATCATTGAGCGTGGATAGTGCTTCGTTGAAGGGTGACGCCAAAGACGTGACGCACGCGCGGGGCGTGGCCTTTCGGGTACTCGGTTCCTCAGTCGGGGATGCGGGTCGTGGCCCTCCTCGGGGCGTGGACACGGAGCCTGGGCTCGCTGGCCTGCGCGGCAGGGGATCGACCTCGGATCCGTCCTGCGACTCGGCGCTCGGGCACGGCACGGTGCAGAGAACACCGACACCGAGAGCGCGCGAGCTCTCTCTCCGGGGTAGCACCGTCCCTCCCGTTTCGCAACCGTTTCGCGGTCCGCCCGCGCTTGAGGAAGGCGCCCTTGCGCGATACGAACGCCACATGCCGCTCGCGTATGCCTTCCTCGCCGCCCTCGCGGCGCTCGCGATCGGTTGCTCCGTCCCCATCAGCGGGGGCCTCGACGACGCGGAGGCCAACCGGGTCGTCGTCGCGCTGGCGCGCGCGAGCATCGAAGCGAGCAAGGAGCCTGACCCCTCGTCGGAAGGCCGCTGGCGCGTGAACGTGATGCGCGACGACGTCGCCACCGCCCTCGCGACGATGCACGACGAGGCGCTGCCGCGCGCGGCGTCCCCGGGTGTACTCGATGCGATCGGCAAGGGATCGCTCGTCCCGAGCGAAGCAGCGGAGCACGCGCAGCTCGTCGCGGGCGTGGCAGGGGATCTCCAGCGCTCGCTCGAAGACATCGACGGCGTCCTCGCCGCCCGCGTTCACCTCAACGTGCCCGCCCCGAACCCCCTCCGAGACACGTCTCCGTCGTCGGCGGCCCACGGGAGCGCGAGCGTCTTGCTCGAACACCGCGGATCGACGCCGCCGATCAGCGCCGACGCCGTGGAGCGATTGGTGGCCGGCGGCGTTGCTGGGCTCCTGCCGACCGACGTGGCCGTCGTGATGGTGTCGCGGCCCGCGCCACCCATCACGGGCGGCGGTCTCGGGCACATCGGGCCCATCGCGGTGGCGCGCGCGTCGATGCAGAAACTGCAAGCGGCGCTCATCGCGCTGGTCGCGGTGGTCGCGCTCCTCTCGGCCGCGACGCTGGTGCTCTATGCGCGCCTCGCCCGTCTTCGCGCCGCGGCGCCGAAGGTGGCCGGCCCCGCGTCATGAGCGAAGGCGCCGTCCGTCCTCGCGCGAGCGCCGCGCACCGCCCCGGCCGCGCCGCGGCCTTCGCCGCGCGCGCCGGTGCCTGCGCGGCCGTGTGCGCGATGATCGTCGGATGCAAAGGCGCGACCTCGAGCGGCGACGCCCCCGCCCCGAGCGCCGCCATCGAGCCTCCCCTTGCCTCCGCCCCCGCGCCGCCCGCGTCGAGCATCGCCGCCGCCCTGCCCCTGCCGAGCGCCACGGGATCGCCGTCCGCTCGCGATACCGCTGTCGGCCTCGTGAAGCTCCTCGACGCCGGCGACCCGCCCCGACGCAAGCTCCGCTACGCGTGGCACGTCGATCAGAAAGAGCAGCTCTCGATGGACATGCGCACCGCCGCGTCGACCCGCGGCGACGCGCCCGACGCGGGGACGAAGGGGGACGACGTCCCGCTGCCGACCGTACACGTCGTCATCGCGATCGACCCGCAGAGCGTCACCGCCGACGGGGACATGCGCTACGTGTGGACGGTGACGTCGACGAAGGTCGACGCCGAAGAGGGGACGCCCGCCCAAGTCACCGAGGGCATGAGCGCCCAGGTGGCCGCGATCGCCCACCTGTCCGGCTCTGCGGTCGTCACGGCGCGAGGCCTCACGCGCGAAATCGCGACCGATCCCGGCACGCCGGGGCAAATGGTCGATCAGGTCCAGCAGACGCTCCGCGACGTCGCGGCCCCGTTCCCCGAGGAGGAGGTCGGCGTCGGCGCGCGCTGGCGCAAGAGTTCGCGCCTCGACGATCGCGACGCCCGTGTTGCGCAGAGCGAGACCTTCCGGCTGGTCAAGCTCGAGGACGAGCGCGGCTCGCTCGACGACGCCCTTGCGCAGACCGCGCCGCCCCAAGCCCTGCACGCCCCGGGGCAAGCCGCCGGCTCGCACGCGCGGATGGAGTCGATGCTGGCGTCGGGCGAGGCGAAGATTCGGTTCGACCTGTCGCGGCTCGTGCCGCAGACCGCCTTCGACGGCACGACGAAGATGGTCCTCTCGGGCGCTCCCCCCGGCGACGTCGAGCGGAGCCTCCGCATGGTGATGCACGTGTTCATCGGGATCACGGGTTCCCGGCGTTGACCGACGGCAACCTCGAGCTCGTGCAGATCGTCGTCTCGTGGATGGTCACCGTCCCTGCGGTGGCCGGTATCATCGTGTACGACGAGCGACGACTCCGAGGGGCCGCGCTCGGGAGGGCGTGGCCGCCGGTGTCGCGTGATGCTGCGATCTTCAGCCTCTGGAACATGGGCGTGCACCCCTTGTGCGTGCTCATCCATTTCGTCCGCACGCGGCGGAACGTGCGCGGCGCGCTCCTGGGCGTCGGCTGGTGCGTGGCCGTCCTCGCGCTCGGGATCGGAGCGCAAATCGGCGCGACGGCCCTCGTCGAATGGGCCGGCCTTTGATATGAGCCCCGGGCGATGAACCTCCCGACCTCGACGCTCCTCGCCGCCGCGCTCGTCCTGGCGGCTTGCTCCAAGACGCCCACCGAGCCCGCCACGGGCACCTCCGCCGAGCCCGCAGCATCGACCGCGGCGCAGCCGACCGCGGCGTCCACGCCCCCCCCGGCGTCGTCGGTCGCCCTCGCATCTGCGGTGCACCCGGATTTGCTCGAACCGTCGAAGGCGACCGCCAAGGCGCCCGATCTCTTCAAGGCGAAGTTCACGACGACCAAGGGTGCCTTCGTGGTCGAGGTCCACCGCGACTGGTCGCCCAACGGGGCGGACCGCTTCTACAACCTCGTCAAGATGGGCTTCTTCGACGACACGCGGTTCTTCCGCGCCGTCGAGGGCTTCATGGTGCAGTTCGGCCTCAGCGGGGACCCGGGCGTCAACGCGAAGTGGCAGAGCAGCAACATCGGCGACGACCCGGTCAAGCAGTCGAACAAGCGCGGGTTCATCACCTTCGCGCAGCGGGGCGCGCCCAACACGCGGTCCACGCAGGTGTTCATCAACTACGGCGACAACTCCCGCCTCGACGCGACGTTCGAGCCCTTCGGCAAGGTCGTCGACGGGATGGACGTGGTGGATGCGCTCTACAAGGGGTACGGCGAGGGAGCCCCGATGGGCGCGGGACCTGACCAAGGGCGCATCCAGGCCATGGGCAACGCGTACCTCGATCGCAACTTTCCGAAGCTCGACGGCATCCAGCACGCCGAGATCGTGCCGTAAATTGACAAGCCACTGGGCGCGGGGTCACGGTAAGCGGCCATGAAGGGCACGCGCGCGCGACGCGCATCCATGGTCTTGGTCGCGATCGCGATCGGTACCACCGCGTCCGGGAGCGCCTTCGCCTCCGACGACGGCGACGTGGCCGCCGCGCTCGTCGACACGATCGGAAAGGACGCGGCGCACCGGGCGGTCGTGGCGGATGCGCTCACGCACGCCAGGGACGCGCTCGAGCGGGCGACGCGGCTGCGCGCGGTGGGCGACGAGACGCACGCGCGGGCCGCCGAGGGTCTTGCACGCGAGTGGGCGGAGACGGCGCGCGATCTCGTGCGTGCGGTCGGCGCGGAGACGGCGGCGGCGGACGTGCGCCGCAAGGCGGTGGAGGCGCAGGCACGTCTGGAGCGGTCGCGCGCGCTGGTCGAAGATGGGATCGTGCGGGTGGGAAAGCTCCGGGCGGAGCTCGACGCGGCCGGACACGGGGCGACGAGGGAGCACACCGCCGTCGAGCGCCACGACGGGACCGCGCCGGCGCCCGGAAGGAAAGAGCCTCCGAAGCCAGGCGCCGAGGATGCGGCGAGAGGAGGGCGGCCGTGACGTGGACGCGCCTAGCGCGCGTGGCCGCCCTGGCGGCGGCGCTGAGCGGATGCGGGGCCGCGCCTCTCCGCGTTGCGATCCTCGACGACGTCGAGCACGTGCGGCAGGCGCCCGGCCGCGCCGACGACGCCGCGCTCGCGCCCGAGGCGTATGCGCGCGCGGAGCAGGAGCGGGAGTACGCGCGAGCAGCGCACGCGGCGTCGGACGACGTCGGGGCCACGCTCCACGCCGAGCGGGCGATCGCCGCATACGGGCATGCCCGCGCCGTCGCTCGCTATGCACGCGCGACGTCGGAGGCGGACTCGGCGCAAAAGTCGCTGGACGACGCCTCCACCCAGGAGGCCGCCCTCGACGCGTCCCGGGCCCGGCTCCAGGCCGAGGCCGACGAGCTCGAGGCCCAGGTCCGCCTCTCGCGCGATCGCCTCCTGCCCGCCGCGAGCACCACGACAACCCCCGAGCGCGAGGCCGCGCGGGGGGTCGCCGCGCGCTCCCTGCGGGTTCAGGCGCGCCTGCTGTGCGGCGCGGCCCGGCTCATCGCTCCCGAGGCGCACGGCCTGGCCGACGCGGAGGCCGCGGCGGCCGAGGCGCTCCCCGCCCACCCCGCCGATCGCCCCGCGCCCAAGCCCGCGGATCCGACGCGCACGCCCGCGCGGTCGCCCGTCGACGACGCGGCGCGCGCGCGGACGCGCTGCCTCGAACTCCTAACGACCGCGCGGCGGGAGTCGGGGTACGACGCCGGATCGACGGACGCGCTCCTCGCCGAGCTCTCGGCGGCGGGCGGCTGGGACCCGTCGGCCGACGAGCGCGGCGTCCTCGTCACCCTCCGCGGCGCCTTCCACGGCAGCGACCTCACCGACGCGGGGGCGGCCAAGCTCAAGGACCTTGGGCTCGTGGCCGCTGCCCATCCCCGCTTCGGCGTCCAGGTCGTCGTCCACGACGCCCAGCCCACCAGCGCCGACGTGGACGCCAAACGCGCACAGGCCGCTGTCCACGCGCTGGTGGCCGCCGGCGCCGACGCGACCCGCGTCCACGTGGAGCTGGCCGGTCCGTTCGCTCCCCTGGTCGATCCCGCGGACCCGGTGGCGCGTTCCCGCAACGAGCGCCTCGAAGTCGTCTTCGTCGGCCGCTAACGCCGCATCGGGGGCGGGCGGGCGCCCGTCTCGTCACGACGTGACGAGCTTGTACCCGAAGCCGTACACGGTCAGGATATACTGCGGCTTGTCGGGACTTTTCTCCATCTTCTTTCGCAGCTTTACGATGAAGTTATCGACCGTGCGATTCGTCGCCGACCCCTCGAGTCCCCAAACCTTCGACAGGATGTCGTCGCGACCCACCGGCTGCCCCGCGCGCTCCACCAGCATCCGCAGGAGCTCGACCTCGTAGAACGACAGCGCGTGCTCCGCGCCGCGGACCGTGAGCGTCTGGCTCGTGAAGTTCACGGTGACCTCGCCGCCGACGCCCATCACGAACGTCTCGGGGGTGCTCGTCGCCGCGCGCGACGCCCGCCGGAAGATCGCGCGCATCCGCGCGATGAGCTCGTTCACCCCGAACGGCTTTGTCACGTAGTCGTCTGCGCCCGCGTCGAGCCCGCGGATCTTGTCGGGCTCCTGCGAGCGCGCCGTCAGCATCACGATCGGGACCTGCGCGTTGAGCCGGCGCAAGCCGTCGCACACCGCATACCCGTTCATGTCGGGCAGCATCAAGTCGAGGATGACCGCGTCGGGCGTCTCGGTGCGCGCGAGGGCGAGGGCGTCCTTGCCTTTGCCCGCAGAAATGACGTGGAAGCCCTCGAACTCGAGGGCGTCCCGCAACCCCAGGACGATGTGCGGTTCATCGTCGACCACGAGAATGGTCTTCTTCGCCGGAGCCATGGGAGACGGCCTCTATACCGCAACCCCACCGGCGAGGCGGCGCCCGTCGCGCGGACGCCGCCCACCGCCTCTTTTCACTGCGGCCAACAGTCGCAATCAGCCGCCGTCGACCGCTCCGTTCGCCTGCTCGATGCACTGCAGGTTCACCGTCGCGCCTGGGGGTGGCTGGTTCGCGGTGAAGAGAATCTGCTGTGCGCAGCTCCCCGCGCCTTCGATGTAACACCAGCCCGGCGTCGAAGCCATCGAGCAGTCCCCGCCCTGAAGATAGTCACCCATGCTGGGCGGGTTCGGGCCGGGTATCAGCTCTGGGATCGTGCAGGTCGGGAAGGAGCTCGGGTCGGGAAGACCCGACTTGGTTCCACCCTCCGCGAGCCACGCGGCGTGCGCAGGCGCCTGGAACTGCGCCAGCACCGCGGGCGGCGTCGGCCCGAGACCGGCGACTCCGCTGCTGCATACGTCCTGGTTGCCCGTCTTCGGGAGGGTCACGAGGATCACGCACGGGACTTGATGCGTGTTTGGGTCGATCGTGAGCTTCTGCGGCAGGCACTGGACGCTGAGCGCGTTCTTCAGGCGATTGACGATGGCGTTCACGGCAGGGCGATACCCATAGACCGGGTCCGAGTCGCTCGTCGCCGTCGTATGGATGGGGCACAGACTC
>DASYBG010000008.1:0-170668 GCA_036500865.1 Polyangiaceae bacterium | reverse complement strand
TCCGCTGGATAGCGACCTCCTTCTCCTGAGGGACCGCCCGCACGCGCTCTACCCGTGCACGCCTGAGCAGGATGGCGAGAGTCTTCGCGCGCGGCCCGCGCCGTCAGCGAAGGCTGGCCACGTTTGCTTCCCAATCGCGCCCGTCGAACGCCCTCCGCGGAAAGCGATCGACGACGCCCGTGTCGTCGAGGCAGCGGACGTTCACGTCCCACGCGAGCGGGTGTGACCGCGGCCTGTAGAACGGATGAATTCCGCAGGTCCGGCAGAACATGTGTTTTGCGACGCCCGTGTTGAAAGAGTACGTCGCGACGGCATCCGCGCCCTGGACCAGGGCGAAGCGCTCTTCGGGGACGATGAAGTGGAGAATGCCCTTCTTGGTGCACACCGAGCAGTTGCACTCGATGATCTCCTGCGCGTCATCGACCATGACGCGAAAGCGAATGGATCCGCAATGACAGCCGCCGTCGAAGGTCTGCATGGCTGCGCTATGGTAGGCGAGCGCGATGAAGCGAGGGCCGTACGACCGTTCGCCTGGGCGTAGCGGTCGCGGGTCGAGCCGTCGCTTCGGGCCGTATCTCGTCGCCGCCGCCGCCCTCCACGCCGCTATCTTCGCGTGGAGCGCGCGCCGCGCCGCGAACGCCGCGTCGCCCGAGGTCCAGGCGAGCACGTTCGATTTCACCCACGTGGACGTCGAACCCGCGCCGCCCGAACCTCCGCCGCCGCAAGCGCCCCCGGGCGGAGGGTCGCCCATCCCCGGTCCGGAGCCGAAGGCCACGACGCGTCCGCCCCTGCCGGTCGCGCCGATCAAGGCGAAGGCCGTGGCCATGGACCCGACGCCGCCGGTCGAACATCCGGAGCCGGTGCGGGCCGACCCTGAAGTGACCCCCGATCCGTCGGCGGAGAGCGACGACGTCGCGCCCGCGACGGCGGCTCGACAAGCGACCGACGACCGGCGCCAGCGGGACATGGGAATGGCGGCGGCCGCCGCGGCGGCGGGCATCGGGCCGGGCGCGAGCGGCGGCCCCGGCGGATCGGGCGCGGGCTGGGGAGCTCCGGCCATCCACGGCAGGAACGCGTTCGGGAACGGGAGCGGAGGCGCGCTCGTCGGCCGCGTGTGCTTCATCCCCGTCGGCAAGACCCGCATCGCGGACGTGCTCGACACCGAGTGCCGCTACGTCGCGACCGTGTACACCGACACGCTCGATATCCCCGAGCGGCAGTTCTACGACGGCTTCCCCGGAGTCTCGAACCGGTCCGACTGGTTTCTCATCGACTACACCGGCGTCTTCACCGTGACCGGCTACGGCACCTACGTGTTCCGGCTCCACTCGGACGACGGGTCGTATCTCTTCATCGACGACGCGCTCGTCATCGAAAACGACGGCAAGCACGCCCCCGAGAGCCGGATGGGCCGCGTGCAGCTCGGCGTGGGCGAGCACCGCATCAAGGTCCGCTACGCGCAGACGACCGACCGGATGGCCCTTCAGCTCTTCGTCCGGGTGCCGCAGTCGTCGAGCGAAATCATCTTTCGCACTCAGCTCTGAGTGGCGGCGAGCGCGTTGATGTCGCGGCTGTCCAGGACGTGCTTCGGCGCTCCGCTCCTCGCCGCTTGCAGCATCGCGCGGCCGACGTTCTCCGTCGTCGTGACGAAGCCGGGGAAGAGCGCCTTCCACACCGGAAAGAGCGGCCCGAGCACGACGTAGAGCGCGCGGTAGAGCGCCGTCCGCGAGACGACGCCTTGCATCGCCTGGATGAACCCGGGGCGGAACATGTACGTGGCTTCGAAAGGGAGGCGCGCGACGGCGTTCTCGGTCTTGCCCTTCACGCGGGCCCACATCGTCGTGCCCTTCTCGGTGGCGTCGGTGCCGGCGCCGGACACGAAGACGAACGTCATCGCGGGGTTCTTCTCGGCGAGCACCGTGGCCGCCGCCATCGTGTACGCGTAGGTCACGCGCGTGTAGTCGGCCTCGTTCATCCCGGCCGAAGAGACGCCGAGACAATAAAAGCACGCGTCGTATCCGGTGAGCTCGCCCGCGACCGGCGCGAAGTCGCTGAAGTCGGCGTGGACGAGCTCGCGGAGCTTCGGGACCGTCTTGCCGGTCTTGGAGCGGCCCACGGCGAGGACGACCTCGACGTCGGACGCGAGCAGGCATTCTCGAAGGACGCCCTGGCCGACCATCCCCGTCGCGCCGAAGAGGACGACCTTCATCGGGACTTCTCAGCCGTCCGTCGCCGCCGCGCGCCGAGCGGGCACC
The DNA here is from genome assembly GCA_036500865.1 of Polyangiaceae bacterium. Lineage (GTDB taxonomy): Bacteria > Myxococcota_A > Polyangia > Polyangiales > Polyangiaceae > Palsa-1150. The sequence continues at coordinate 168,413 of DASYBG010000008.1, read as the reverse complement.
CCGTCGAAGAAGTGAACGTGGCCCGTCTCGAGCTCGTACTCCGCGCTCACGATCACGAGCTGTCCACCGAGGACCTGGTCCTCGAGCAAGCGGCTGGCGTGCCTCAGCTGGTCGGCCGAGGCGCGGACGTTCGCGCGCATGGCCTCGCGCAGCAAGTCGACGCGCTCTTCGTTGGAGAACGTGGGGCGCACCAGTTTCTCGACGTGCGGCATGATGCGGTCGGTGATGGAGCGGATGTTCCGCGACTCGGGCCCGTGGCCCGTCTCGACGGCGCGCACCGTGGCGGTGATGGCGCCGCAGCGGCTGTGCCCGAGCACGACGACCAGCCGCGTGCCGAACTGAGACGCCGCGAACTCGATGGAGCCGACCACCGACGGCGCGACGATGTTGCCGGCGACGCGGACGACGAAGAGATCGCCGAAGCCCTGGTCGAAGAGGATCTCGACGGGCGTGCGCGAGTCGGAGCAGCCGAGCACGATCGCGAACGGGTGTTGCGCTTGCTGGGCCATTTCCGTGGCCCACGGGCGGCCGCTCGGGTGGCCGCCCTTCTCGAGGAAACGGCGATTTCCCTCGGCCAGACGAAATAGCGCCTCTTCGGGCGCCACGGGCACGCTTCCCCGTGGTTCAGGCATGGGGCCTCGGGTACCACGGCGCTCCGGGGGAGTTCAACCTCCGTGATCGCGGGCGGGCGCAATCGCTCGAAGATGACGGCGGCGAAACCCTCCGCGCATCCCCCGGATACATCACGCGGTCTCGACGCCGTCCGGCGCGTGGACGGGCACCTGCATGAGCCCGAGCCCAAGCGCCGCGAAGAGCGCGCAGGCCTCGAACACCGCGCGGTACCCGTAGCGCCACGCGAGACCCACGAAGAGAAAGTAGCCCGCGGTCGAGCCGATGCGCTGCGCGTTGGCATAGAGATTGGTCGCCGTCCCGGGATGGGAGGGCAGGTGGCTTTGGAAATACGTGATGGCGACGCCGGAGACGACGGCGGTCGCGGCCGCCGAGAGCGCCTGGCAAAGGTAAACGTGCCAGGGCGCGACGACGAAGACGAGCGACACGTAGTACGCGAAGGCGATCGACATGCCGACGCGGATGACCCGGTCGGGCGCGCGCCGCGTCGCGAGCCAGCCGAAGTAGAGCATGAAGGGCAGCTCGAAGACCGGCGCCACGCTGTACGTGATGCCGACGTCTCGCTCGGTGCCGCCGAGCGTCTTCAGGACGAAGAGCGGCAGGTTCATCATGCTGATGGTCGTCGACGACGTGATGAGGACGAAGGCCGCGAAGTGGGCAAGGATGTCGGAGCGCGCGAAGAGCCGGAGCAAGGGCTGGGAAGAGGGCCTCGACGCGGCGGCGACGGGCGGCCCGCGCTCGACGCCTCGATGGACGACGAAGGCGAAGATCAAGAGGTCCGCCGACGCGCCGAGGAAGAGGCCACGATAGGAGAACCGCGCGAGAACGACGGAGGCGAGCGCGGGGCCGACGGTCCACGCGAGCGCGATGAACATGCGAAAGACGTTGATGTAAAACGCCGTGTGGGCCACATCCACGCCGGATCGGGCGAGGAGCTCGCGGGCGTACGCGAAGAGCTGCGAGAAGGTGATCGAGGAGACGCCGAGGGCGAGGCTGCCGACGAGCACGAGCGGCACGAAGCTCCGCAAGTACGCGTATCCGGCGTAACCGGCGGCGCCGGCGAGGCTGCCGACGAGGAGCATCGTGCGGCGCGTGAAATAAAGGTCGGACCCGTAGGCGAGCGCCGTGGCGATGAGGATGCCCGAGAGGGCATTGAGCGTCATGAACGCGCCGAACGCGGCGAGGCTCATGTGCGCTTCGAGGGTGCCGAACATCGACATGAAGGGCATGACGAAGGACGTCGCGAGGCCGTGGAGGAGATTCAAGACGAGGAGGCGTCGAATGCCCGGCGTGGCGTACACGGGCCGGGCGCGCTCGAGGAGGCGGCCCACCTTGGTTCGCACGCTCGGGCCGCGCGATGGCGGTCTCGGCGGCATTGGACGGTCGGGGTCGGCGCGAGATGAGCTCATGCGATGAGGGCATTCTCGAGGATGAGACTGCCGAGAAAGAAGGGATGAGTCCGTCTTTTTTCGACTCCTATGTAGAAGGCGCCCGTGTAAGAGTGAGGCCGTACGGCGGGGGGGCCGCCTGTATACGAGGGCTCATGGTCCGAATCGAAATGGCTCCCGAGCGACGGGCGGACGGGAACCGGGAAAGCGCCGGCGCATGACGCCGACGCCCAAGGGAAGAACCAAGACCGTGGCGTCCGAGCCGCCCGCGACCCCGAGCAAGCCATCGGTTCCGCCGTCGCCCTCGGACACGCCGCCGCCCTTCTCGCTTCCGCACGACGCCGACGGCCTTTGGGAAGAGGCGAGCCCCATCGACGAAGGAAACGGCGTTTCACCGCCGAAAGAGCGTTCGCTGCCGGGGACGCGCGCGCCGTTCACCCCGTCGTTCACGCCTTCGTTCACGTTGATCGGCAGCGGGCCCGAGCACGGGTCGCGGAGCTGGGCGGACATGCTGTCACCGGGCTCCACGTTCGGCGTCTACCTGGTGGGCGACTGCATCGGGCAGGGGGGCATGGCGCGCATCTACCAGGCGGAGCACGCCGGGCTGCGCCGGCAGGTCGCGCTCAAGGTGCTCATCGACGGGTTCGCCCGCGATCTGGAGGGGCGCGAGAGGTTCCTTCGAGAGGCGCGGCTCGCGGCGGCGATCAAGCACCCGAACGTCGTCAACATCTTCGACGTCGGCGTGCAGGACGATATCCCGTACCTCGTCATGGAGCTCCTCGAAGGCCAGGACCTCGAGCGGCTGCTCGAGTCGAAGGGAGCGCTCGACGAGGGGCTGCTCATCGACATCATGATCCCGGTCATCGCCGGTCTGACGGCGGTCCACGACGCGGGGATCGTCCACCGCGACCTCAAGCCGGGCAACATCTTCCTGGCCAAGGGGCGCTACAACGATCTCGAACCGAAGCTCCTCGACTTCGGGATATCGAAGGCGCAAGGGCCGGAGGCGCTGAAGCTGACGGCGAACCGCGGGATCATGGGCACCCCGCTCTACATCTCGCCCGAGGGGCTTCACGGCGGCGAGATGACGCCGCGTTCGGACCAGTACTCGCTGGGCGTCGTGATGTACGAGTGCGCGACCGGTTGCACTCCGTACGAGGCGTCGGCGTTCGCCGACCTTTCGCGGCTCATCGTATCCGGGCAGTACACGCGGCCCATGACGCGGAAGCCCGAGTTGTCGCGCCGGATGGCCCGGATCATCGAGCGGGCGATGAGCCTGCACCCGCAAGAACGCTTCAGCGACATGCGCGAAATGGGGCGCGAGCTCCTGAACCTCGCCGGGCAGCGGACGCGGATCACGTGGGGGCTGAGCTTCGGCGAGCTGAGGAGAGACGGAACGCCGGTGATGGCCGGCGGGCACGATCACCACGAGGGTGTCGCCGGCTTGGAGGAGCCGCACGCGGGAACGCCGGGCGGCGCGGCTCCGCCGGCCGAACCTCCTCGGCGAAGGCGCGCAGCCGCGGTGTTGGTCCTGGCGCCCTTGCTGCTGCTCATCGTCGTCCTCTACGGCTGGCGGCTGGGGATGGTCTCGTTCCACTCTTCGCCGGGAAACCGCACGGCGCAGGGGAGCCCCTCGATCCCGCCCGAAGCGAAAGACCGCACGCGCGGTGGACTCGACGAATCTCCGGCCGACACCAGCGTGCGCGTGGCGCTGACGGTTCCTGCCGTCCCGACGCCCCTCGTCGTCGCGCCCGAGCCGCCGCCCTCCGCCCCGACGACCGAGGCGCCGACCAAAGCGGCGCCGCCCGCCCGCGCGCCCGATACCCGGCCCGCACGTACGGACACGGTGCAGGCGCCGGTTCGCCGCAGCACGCGACCCGCGTCGCAGCCCCCTCGCCGTCCGGCGGGGACGGCGCCCGGTTCGGACAGCGATCCGGAGTGGGCGCTCCCGGCGGCCGGCGCGCCGGGGCAAGGGACTACGCAAGTGGGGGCCAACGAGTCACCCATTTTGGATTGAATCCTCATGCGCAAAAAGATCACGTTCGGAATACTCCTCGCCGCCGGCATCCTGACTTCGAACCACGGGATGGGGCCGCGGTCCGCCGCCGCCGCCGAGCCCGGCGCCGCGACCGACGACTCCGTCGAAGACCAGATCAATCAAGGGATCGCGTTGCGCCGGGCCGGGAAGGACGAGGCCGCGCTCGGGGTCTTCCTGGATGTCGAGAAGCGGTCTCCGGACTCCGTCCGCGTGATGCTCCACATCGCCACCGCGGCCCTCGCCGCGGGCAAGTGGACCATGGCCTCGGACTACATGCAAAAGGCCCAATTGCACAAGGACGACGCCTATTTTCAAAAGCACAAATCGGCCATCGACAACGTGCAGCGGGTCATCAACCAGCACGTGGGGCTTTTCCGGGCCAACGGCGCGCCCGCCGGGGCCGAGGTGCGACTCAGCGGGGAGCTCATCGGGACGTTGCCGATGGGGAACGCGAAGGCCGTCGAGGTCGGCTCTTACATGCTCGAGGTTTCGAAGTCCGGCTACTTTCCGCTGCGCCGCCTGATCAACGTGGCCAACGACGGAACCCTCACGCAAGAAGACGTCGAGCTGCGAGAGCAAAAGCCCGTCCCGAGCGCGGCGATCATGGGCCAAACATCGCTGCAAGCCGGAGCGGCGGCCGGGGACGCGGAGACCCAGGCGCCGGTGCCGTGGTGGCGGGAGCGCTGGGTGACTTGGTCTCTCCTGGGCGTCGGGGTCGCGGCGGGGGCCGTGAGCGGTACGGCGTTCGCGATCCGCGAGAACGACGCGAACCGCTGGAACAGCGACGCGTGCCTGAGCACCCTGGTCCCCTCGGCGAGCCGCGGGAGCCTCTGCGCGTCCACCCATCGCGACATCGAGACGCTGCAGGCCGTCGGGATCACCACGGGGATCGCCGCGGGGGTGTTCGGCGCGGCTGCGCTCATCCATGGGCTGGCGACGGCGCCGCGCTCGACCCAAGAGCGCAGTCCGGCGCCGCAGGCGGAGCGGAGCTGCATTCCGAGTTTGGGTGGAGTCGTCTGTTACGGCTCGTTTTGATTGCGGACGCGGCGCGGCCGGGCGCCTTCAGCGGAGTTCACAGGTCACACCTTGGCATCCGAAGTGCACATTCCAACGCCGACGACCCTCGTGGCGGCGCTCGATGGGCGGGCCGTCGCGACGCCCGATCGCGTGTTCTGCACGGTGCTGCGCGACGGAGAGAAGGAGGACGGAGCGCTGACGTACGGCGCGCTGCGCGATCGCGCCCGCGCGGTCGGGGCGGGGTTGATGCGGAGCGGGGCGGCCGGGGCCCCCGCGGTCCTCGTGTATCCGCAGGGTGGATTGGACTTCCTGGTGGCGTTCTTCGGCTGCCTCTACGCCGGCGTCGTGGCCATTCCGACGAACCTTCCGAACCGCAAGAAGGGCGTCGAGGGGCTGCGCAGGATCATCGAAGACGCGGGGGCACGGTGCCTGCTCTCGGCGGCTCCCGTCATCGAACGTCTGCGCGACGATTTCGGCGAGATATCGCCCCACCGCAAGGTCGAGTGCGTCGACACCGAGGCGCTCGCCAAAGAGGACGCCGGCGAGTGGACGGAGCGGGTCGACGCGGGAGGCATCGCCCTCCTGCAATATACTTCGGGGTCGACGGGCACGCCCCGCGGGGTCGCGGTCACCCACGGCAACTTGGTGGCGAATCATCGCCAATTGCAATCGAGCTTCGCGGCGTCGGAGAGCGACGTGTTCGTCTCGTGGCTGCCGACGTTCCACGACATGGGGCTCGGGACGGTGCTCGGGACACTCTGGGTCGGCGGCCGGTGCGTCGTGATGTCGCCGCAAGCGTTCTTGCAGGATCCCGCGCGGTGGCTGCGGGCGATATCGAATCATCGCGCGACCATCAGCGGAGGACCCGACTTCGCCTACGACTTGTGCGCGCGCCGCGTCGGCGCCGAGGAGTGGAAGAAGCTCGACCTCGGGAGCTGGCGCGTCGCGTACGACGGGAGCGAGCCCGTGAGGGCGACGACGATCGAGCGCTTCTCGGATACGTTCCGGGGCTGCGGCTTTCGGCGAGACGCCTTTCACGCCGTGTACGGGCTCGCCGAGTCGACGTTGTTCGTCAGCAGCGCAGCGGCCGAGGTGCCCCCCTGGGTCGAGCCCTTCTCGTCGGAGGCGCTCGAATCGGGACGCGGTGAGCGGGCGGGGCCGGGCGCGGCCTCACGGGCGCTCGTGAGCTGCGGCCACGCTTGGCCGGGGACGGAGATCGCCATCGTGGACCCCGAGACGCGCGAGGAGTACGGCGCGGGGCGGATCGGCGAGATTTGGGTCCGCGGGGCGAGCGTCGCGGCGGGCTACTGGAACAAAGAAGAAGAGAGCGCCGCCGCCTTCCGCGCCGAGACGGCCGACGGCGAGGGCCCGTTCCTCCGCACGGGCGACCTGGGCTTTTTCCACGACGGCCACCTCTTCGTGACGGGCCGCCACAAGGATCTCGTCATCATCCGCGGGCGCAACCACCACCCGCAGGACATCGAGGACAGCGTCTCGGATTGTCATCCCGCGCTCGTGCACAACGGCTGCGCCGCTTTCTCGATCGACGGCGCCGACGGCGAGCTCCTCGTGGTCGTCCAGGAGGTGGCGCGGACCGCGCTCCGCACCCTCGACGCCGCCGCCGTGATGCGCGCGATCCGGCGCGCGGTGTCCGAAGAGCATGCGCTCCACACGCACGCGGTCGTGCTCCTGAAGCCTGCCACGCTGCCGCGGACGAGCAGCGGCAAGGCGCGGCGCGGCGAGTGCCGTCGGGCGTTCTTGGATCGGTCCCTCCCGGCGGTCGCGTCGTGGATTGCGCCCATCGCCCACGCCCCGGATACGGACGCGGACCCGAACACCGAGCTGCGCGAGGGGGCCGCTCGTGCCGATCGGTTGATCGACTGGCTCCGGCGTCACGCGGGGGATCTCATCGGCTCGTTCGCGACCGACGGCCGGCAGTCCGTGGCGGCGCCCCTGATGCGCACGTTCGCCAAGCAAGGGCTCTTCGGCATGCAGGTGGACCCGCGCTACGGGGGCCTCGGCCTGGGTCACCGCGACGTGGCGCGCGTGCTCGAGCACCTCGCGGCCTTCGACTTCGGTCTGGCGCTCTTCGTCGGGGTCAACAACGAGCTCGGCGTCCAGCCGGTCGCCAAGTACGCGAGCGCCCAGCTGAAGGCCCTCCTCTTGCCGAGCCTCGTGCAAGGCGAAGACCTCGCGGCCTTCGCGTTCCAAGAGCCCGGCGTGGGCGACACGCCCAGCGGGCTGGCCTCGCGGGCGAACGTCGACGGGGAGGAGCACTGGCGGATCTTCGGCACCAAGTACCTCGACGGCGTGCAGCACGGCGCGACGGTCCTGCACGTTTTCGCGCACCACGAGGAGCCGCCGGGCATCAGCGGATTCGTCGTGATGGAAGGCATCGATGGGCTGCGCCAGCTCGGAGACGACCCGTCGATCGGCGTACTCGGACTGACGCGCGAGACCGTCGTGCTCGACGGGGTGAGCGTCGGCCGGGAGAACCTCCTCGGGAGCCTCGGGTCGGGTTTGGACGTCGCGCGCGAGGCGATGACGCACACGCGGCTGGCGATCGCCGCCGCCTGCGTCGGAGGCATGAAGCGTTGCGCGCAGCTCGTCGGGGACGGGCTCTCGCTCGACACCATCGACTCCAAGCTCACGCCGAACCCGGTGACGTTGTCGCGGCTCGGGTCGGTGACCGCCCGGGTCGATGCCCTCGACTGCCTCGTGCAGCGGACCGCGCGCGCCATCGACGCCGGTCACGCCGTCCCTTCGGAGGCCTTCGCGGCGTGCAGGATCCTCGGGCCGGAGATGCTGCTGCGCTCGATCGACGACCTCACCCAGCTCGGGCTCCGCGGGAGCCTGGCGGAGTCCAACCGGATCATGTGCCTTTACCGCGACGCGGGCCTGCTGCGCCGGCTCGACGGGCCGCCGGAGGCCGTGGCGGAGCGGACGGGCGCGGCGGTCATGGAGAGCGACGCCTCGCTGCGTCTGCTCGTGGAAGAGGTGTTCTGCGCGCCCGAAGTGGTCCGCTGGATCCACCCGCTGCTCGAGGCGGTGCGCCGCCGCATGACGACGCTGCGCGGGCCGCTGGCGAGGCGCGCGCAGCGCTGGGGCCACACGCGCGCGGGGGAGCTCACGACGTGGCTGGTCTTGCTCGCCGCGGCGGAGGGGTCGCTGCGCACGTCGCCGACCGCCGAGATCCAGCGCGCGAGGGCGTGGGCGCGGGCGCAGCTGGAGCACGCGCTCTCCTCCATCCGCCTCGGTACGCCTTCGGAGACGGCGACGCTCGATACGGCCGACGTGGCTGCGACGTTCGCCGTCTACGCGCGGATGGTGGGCGATCTCGAGCCGGAGCCAAGCTCCCGCGCCGTTGCGCCGCACGGGGTCGTCGAACCCGACTCCGAGGACGGAGGCGCCGGAGAGGCCGCGGAGCCTTCGCGGCGCGAGCTTCGATCGTGGATCGTGTCCTGGTTGGCTCGGCGACTGCAGATCCCCGTGTCGCAAGTGGAGGCCGGGCGTTCGTTCGCGGACCACGGCCTCGATTCGGTGGCCTCCGTGGAGCTCGCGAAGGCGCTCTCCGACAAGCTCGGCGTCGAACTGAGCGAGACACTGCTGTGGAACTTCGCGACCATCGACGTATTGGTCGACCACCTCGTCTCGGCGCCGTCCTCGATGCCGCCCCACTCGCTCGGCTCGGAGCCGACGTCCCCGGCGCGACCGGACTCGCACGTCGAGTCTCAGCTCGACGACGAAATCGCGCGGCTGGAGGAGAAGCTCCGGAGCCGGCCGTGAGCGAGACCGACGCGCGCCTCCTTCGACTCCTGAAGGACGCCCGCGACAAGCTGCAGTACGAGCGCCGGCTCCGGAGCGAGCCGCTGGCGATCGTCGGGATGGGCTGCCGGTTCCCGGGCGGCGTCGAGAGCCCGGCGGCGTTCTGGGCGTTGCTCGAGGCGGGCGTCGACGCGACGGGCGTGGTTCCGGGCGATCGCTGGGACGCGGACGCGATCTACGATCCGGAGCCGGCCACGCCCGGTAAATCGTACGTCACACGCGGCGGCTTCCTCGGCGCGATCGACGGCTTCGAGCCGGAGTTCTTCGGGATCTCGCCGCGGGAGGCCGTCGGCATGGATCCCCAGCAGCGGCTGCTCCTCGAGGTGGCGTGGGAGGCGCTCGAGGACGCAGGCATCGTCCCGAACGACGTTCGAGGCACCGCCACGGGGACCTGGGTCGGCATGAGCCTCGACGACTACGCGAGCCGGTTTGCGGTCTCGGGGGACCTGGCCCGCATCGACGCGTACTCCGCGCTCGGCAACGCGCGGAGCGTCGCGGCCGGCCGGATCGCGTACGTGCTCGACCTCCGCGGTCCGGTCATGCAGCTCGACGCGTCGTGCGCGTCTTCCCTCGTCGCGCTCCACCTCGCGTGTCAGAGCCTGCGCTCCGGAGAGTGCGATCGCGCGCTGGTGGGCGGCGTCAACTTGATGTCGTCGCCCCAGGCGACCGTCGCGCTGTGCCAGCTACGCGCGCTCGCGGCCGACGGGCGCTGCAAGACGTTCGACGCGGCGGCGGACGGATATGCGCGCGGGGAGGGTTGCGGGGTGGTGGTGCTCGAGCGGCTCTCCGACGCGCGCGTGTCCGGCCGTCGGATTCACGCGGTCATCCGGGGGAGCGCCCTCAATCACGACGGCCGGAGCAACGGGTTGACGGCTCCGAACGGCGGAGCCCAAGAGGCCGTGCTCAAGGCGGCGCTGGCCAACGCGAACGTCGCCCCGGCGTCGGTCGGATACGTCGAGGCGCACGGGACGGGCACGCTGCTGGGCGATCCGATCGAGGTGCTGGCGTTGAGCCGCGTCTACGGACAAGACCGGCCGGCGGACTCTCCGCTCCGCATCGGGTCCGTCAAGACGAACTTCGGCCACCTCGAAGGCGCCGCGGGGATGGCGGGACTCATCAAGGCGGCCCTTTGCCTGCGTCGCGGGCGGATCGCGCCCCAGCTCCACCTCACGCGGCCCAACCCGCGCATTCCGTGGGCGGAGCTCGCGATCCGGGTCGCGAACGAGTCGACGGAGTGGCCGCGCGGGGACGCGCCGCGCGTCGCCGGCGTGAGCGCGTTCGGCATCAGCGGGACCAACGCACACGTCGTGCTCGAGGAGGCGCCGGCGATCGAAGACCGCGTCGCGCCGCCGGCACGTTCGGCGGAGCTCGTGGTCTTGTCGGCGCGAACCCCGTCCGCGCTCGTGTCCTCGGCCGAACGCCTCGGCGAAGCGCTCGCGGCGAATCCCGAATGGACGCTCCGGGACGTCGCCTTCGGTCTGCTGACCCGGCGCGCCGCGCTCGAGCGCCGGTGGGCGTTCGCGGTGCCGACGAAGACGGCGCTCGTCGAGTCCTTGCGTCTCGCGGCGTCCGCGGGGCGCGACGCCGATGCCGGCGAGGTGTCGGTCCGTCCGCCGGGCCGCCCCAAGATCGTCTTCGTGTTCCCCGGGCAGGGGTCCCAGTGGCTGGGCATGGGACGCACGCTCTCCGAGGAGGAGCCGGTGTTTCGGAAGGCGATGGCCGCCTGCGACCGCGCCATCGCGGCGGAGACGGGTTGGTCGGTATCGGCGGAGCTCGTCGCGGACGCCGACCGCTCCCGCCTCGACGACGTGGGGGTCGTTCAGCCCGTGCTCTTCGCCATGGAGGTGGCGCTCGCGGCTCTCTGGCGGTCGTGGGGCGTCGAGCCCGACGCGGTCATCGGACACAGCATGGGCGAGGTCGCGGCGGCGTGCGTATCGGGCGCCCTGTCGCTCGAAGAGGGCGCGACCGTCGTCTGCCGCCGAAGCGCGGCGCTGCGACGGGTGCGGGGCCAAGGAGAGATGGCCTTGGTCGAGCTCACGACGCGCGAAGTCGAACCGGCGCTCGACGGGTTCGAGGACCGCGTCGGGATCGCGGCGAGCAACGGCCCTCGCGCGACGGTTCTCTCCGGTGAGCCGGGCGCGCTCGCGTCGGTGCTGGACCGCCTCGAGCGCGCCGGAGTGTTCTGCAGGCGGGTGAAGGTCGACGTGGCGAGCCATGGCCCGCAGATGGACGGGCTTCTGGCGGAGCTCGTCGCCGAGCTCGACGGGCTGCGGTCGCAAGCGCCGCGCGTGCCCATGCGCTCGACCGTCACCGGCGCCGACGTGAAGGGGGGCGAGCTCGATGCGAGCTACTGGGCTGCCAATCTTCGACGTCCCGTTCGCTTTGGCGAAGTCGTCGAATCCATCTGCGGCGAGGGGTTCACGCTGTTCGTCGAGGTGAGTCCACACCCGCTGCTCGTGTCGGCGATGAAGGAGACCCTCGAGGTCACGGCCCAGGCCGGCGCCGCCGTGGGGTCGCTGCGACGCGACCAACCAGAGCGCCTCGCCCTGCTCGAGTCGTTGGCGGCGCTCTACCTCCACGGCGTCGGCCTCGTCGCCGAGCGCCTTTTCGAAGGGGGCGGCCGTCCGCTCGACCTTCCGACGTACCCGTGGCAGAGGCAGCGATACTGGGTGGAGGCGTCGAAGCCGCCGCCGGTGGCCGCGACCACGACCGCGACGGAGCCGCGGTCCGAACGCGACGTCGCGCGGGACGCGGTCGGCGCGGGGCAGCCCCTCTACCGGATCGAGTGGGTGGCCGCGCGCCCGGCGCCGGCCGCCGGTTCGCCGACGTCGGCGCGCTGGGTCGTGGTGAGCGCGGGCGACAAGGCCGGCGCGGCGTCGCTGTGCGAGGGTCTTCGCGCGCGCGGAGTCCCCTGCGAGCTCGTGGACGCGACGGAGCTTCGCGGCGTGGTCGCGGAGCACGTGGCGTGCGCGTGGCCTGCGCTCGGGGGTGCGGAGGAGGCCGTCGCGGCGGCGCAGGAGGCGCTCGGCGTGCTGCACGGCCTCGAGGGCCGGGAAGAGGCTCCGCGCTTGTGGTGGATCACGCAACGCTGCGTGGCCGTGTCACCGCTCGAGGACGTCGCGGTCGCCGGTTCGACCGTGTGGGGCCTCGGGCGCACGGTCATGCAGGAGCGCCCCGACCTTCGTTGCGTCCTGCTCGATCTGGAGAGCTTCGACGGCGCTGCGGCGGCGGTCCTCCGTGAGTCGGCCGCGGACGACGAGGAGTCGCAGGTCGCGTGGCGCGACGGCGATCGCTTCGTGGCTCGCTTGGTGCGCGCGCGACCGCCGTCCGCCGTCCGCGAAGGGATGGGAGGCCCGTCGCGGCGGGGGACCGTCCTCGTCACGGGAGGCCTCGGCGCGCTCGGGTTGCGGGTCGCCCGGTCGCTCGCCGAGCGGGGGGTGCCGCACCTCGTGCTCATGGGTCGCCGGAGCAAGGACGCGACGGACCTCCAGCGCGTCGTCGGGGAGCTCGAAGGCCTCGGTGCGCGGGTCACGCTGGCTTCGGCCGACGTGGCGAACGCGGAGGCCCTCGCCGCGGTCCTCGCGTCCGTCCCGCACGAGCACCCCTTGCGCGGCGTCGTCCATGCGGCGGGGCTGCTCGACGACGGCATCCTGGCGGAGCAGACCGCCGAGCGCTTCGCGCGCGTGATGGCTCCCAAGGTCATCGGCGCATGGAACCTCCACGTGCTCACGCGCGACGCCGACCTGGACTTCTTCGTCCTCTTTTCGTCGGCCGCGGCCGCGCTCGGGAGCGCAGGACAGAGCAACTACGCGGCGGCCAACGCGTTCCTCGACGCGCTGGCCCAACATCGACGGGCCACGCACCTGCCGGCGTCGAGCCTCGCGTGGGGCCCGTGGGCGGAGGGAGGCCTCGCGGCGACGGCCGACGGAAAGCGGTTGGAGCGGCTGGCGCGTCGGGGATTCGTGGCGCTTCCGATGGACGAGGGCGCGGCGTGGTTCGAAGCGTTGCTCTCGCCGATCGAATCGCAGCTCGTCGTCGCGCGCATCGACCTGGGGTCGGTGACGAGGGCGATGCGGGCCGCGCACGTCGTCCCCGCGCTCTGGCGCGCGCTCATCGGCGGACAACCCGGTGCGCCCGCGACGGACGGGCGGACCCTGGCGAGCCGAATCGCAGCGCTCCCGGAGGCCGAGCGCCTCGGCGCGTCGATCGAATGGGTGCGTTCGCACGTCGCCCGGATGTTGCTGCTCACCGATGCCCGCGCCCTGCCCACCGACCGACCTTGGAAGGACCTCGGGCTGGACTCGCTCATGGGCCTGGAGCTCCGAAACGCGGTCGGAAGAGGGCTCGGTGCGCCCGTATCGTCGAACCTCGTGTCGCGGCATCGAACGATCGGAGAGCTGGCCGAGTATCTCCTCGCGCGCATCATGGGCGTCGATGCGAGCGGCGGGACGTCCGCCGCCGCCGCGGAGCCGATTCGTCCGCCGGCGCGCGCGCCCGACCCGGCGTTTCCTGCCGACGCCCGCCTCGACGATCGCGTGCGGGCGCTCGAGGGCCGCGTGTCGTTCGAGCCCGACCAGGTCCTCCTGACGGGCGCCACCGGCTTCCTGGGAGCGTTTCTCCTGCACGAGCTCCTCACGCGGACGAAGGCGCGGGTGACCTGCCTGGTGCGGGCGCCGAACGCCTCGGCCGGCGCCGAGCGCGTCGCGCGCAACGCGGCGGAGCTCGGCGTGTGGAGCGACCGATTCGCCTCTCGCATCGAGGTCGTCTGCGGGAATCTCGAAAGACCGCGCCTCGGACTCGACCAGAACGTCTTCGAGGATCTCGCGGCCCGGATCGACGCCGTATACAACAACGGAGCGACCCTCAGCTTCGTCGAATCGTACGAGGAGCTGAAGGCCTCCCACGTCGAAGGTACGCGCGAGGTCCTCGCGCTCGCGTCGCTCGGCCGACCGAAGGCGGTCCACCACGTCTCTTCGGTCGTGGTGTTCGACGCCGCGCCCCATCGAGGCCGGACCCTCGACGAAGACGTACGGCCGACCGCGACCGAAGGGATTCGCCTGCCGTACGCGCAGTGCAAATGGGTCACCGAAGCGCTGGTGTGGTCGGCCGGCGACCGTGGGATCCCCGTGACCGTGTACCGTCCTTCCTTCATCGGCGGCGCCAGCGCCGAGGGCGCGTGGAATACGGCGGACTTTCTCTGCCGAATGCTGAAATACGCGGTCGACGAAGGCTGCCTTCCGGGAGACCTCGACGTCGAAATCGACATGTCTCCGGTCGACTACGTGGCAAGGTCCATCGTCCACCTCTCGCGACAGCCCTCGTCCGTCGGACGCGCGTTCCACCTTCAGAGCCCACGCCCGGTGCACTGGTCGGTCTTCCGCGAGATGCTGCGGTCCCTGGGTCACCCCGTCGAGCCGGTGCCCTACTGGGAATGGGTGTCTCGCGTGGAGGCGAACGACACGAGTCCGCTCCATCCTCTCTTGCCCTTTCTGACGCGGCGCTGGCCGCCCGAGGGCCTGACCTTTCCGCAGCTCGCCCAGCTCGACCACCGGCCGCGCATCGCGTGCGAGCGGACGGTCCACACGCTCCGCGCCGCGGGGATCGAATGCGCGCCCCTCGACGCTCGGCTCATCGGCCGGTACGTCGATCGAATGGTGGAGATTGGCTTTCTCGGACGAAAGCATCGCCGAGCGGGCCGCTGACGTCCGCGGCGGGCCACCGCAAACGCGTCCGCCCTCTCAGGGGGGGAAGATTCCGGCCGCCGTAGCCCAGCCAGGTCGCACGTAAACGGTCGCCGACGCGATCTTCGTATTGTCCGCGCGAAAGGCCGTCGCGGTGACGAACGGGCCGCCCGCCGGAACGTTGCCGAAACCGAACTCACCCGAAGAGTCGGTCATCAGCACGCTTCCCGTCGTGGGCAAACCATTGGACGTGAGCGTGAATGGCACTGGAGGAGTGGCCGGCGGATTGGCGAAGTCGAGCGTGGCGTGGGCGCCCGCGACGGGGATTCCCTTGCAGTCGTGAATGCTCACGATCACCAACCCGGTCGCCGGGCTGAGCGTCACGCCGATGCCCATCGCGTAGCTCTCGGCCGTGAGCGGATCGAACATCAGCACCGGGGGCGTCCCCAGGAAGTCGCTCATCGGAGGATCGCTGAACCAGACGGCCACCGGCAGGCGATTGGGCGCTTCGAACGCCACGTAGATGTACGGGCTGCTCGCCTGGAGGACGGGCGGGAGCGTCACCGTCACGGAGTTGGGAATACCGGCGTCTTTGATCGTCGTGACGGCCTCGGGGTTGAAACACGGGAGCGCGCTCGCGTCGACGTCGGTCGGCTGCGGCCATCCGAGCACGGGACACAAGGAAACCACCAGCCCAGGCGGAGCCTGCTGTGGAGGGAGGAAGTCGGCGACGATGGCCGTATACTGCACCGACGGCGTCGACATCGGGGGCGCCTTCCCGAGACACGACCAGTCGTACCCGTCGGTGAAGACGGAGTTCTCGCCGTCCGCCCCGGCGTCCGTAACGAGCGCCTCCGGCGAGCAGACCGACGTCCCCACGGTGGAGCAGGTCTCGTTTTCTCCGCGCAGCGACGTGCAGCCAGCGCCTGCGACGATCCAACACGCGATCATCGGCACGCAGGCCGCGCCCGTCATCGCCAGTCGCGGATGCCGCGCCAAGCCCACGATCCACTGCAAATTGATCACGGTCAGCACCTTTGCCGCGCGGCGAAGTCCCATTTGGGCCTTCTGCGGCGCGCGGCCGATGATTGCCTTCGAACGAATGCCAAGCTCTCACCGAGTGGCTCCGCTGTAGCACGGGGTGTTCCCGCCGAGCAACGGAGCGACGACATACGAAACGTCGGGAAAGCGTCCTCAGCAGACTATGTCTCAGAACGAATACTTGCCCTGTACGAAAGCTGAAGTGTTGTCTCGGTAGTACCAGGCGATCGAGTCGGTCTCGCCGGCGAGCACAACCGCACCCGCGCGGAGAAAGAGAGCGTCGTTCAACTTCCAGCGCACGGCCGGCTGCAGAACGAAACTGACGGGCTCGATGCCCGCGAGCCCGCGGAGATCGATGGCCCAGCCGCCGGCGAGGGGCCACCGGAGCGTCCCCGCGACCGCGATCGAGTCTCGGTCGTATCCGAGGATCGCTTCGTCGAGCGCGTCGACGATATGGGTGTAAATCGCTTCGACGAGGATGACCCTGTCGATATCGCCCGTCTGGTACTCGACGGAGGCGACGCCCGAAAAAGTCGGACTGACCAGGCTGGTCAGGTCCGCTGCCCGGTAATAGACGCATTGCGTGTCGTAGGCGGCGTCCAATCGCAGGGCGAACGGGCCGGCGACGGTCGCCGCGTCGAGCCCGATATGATGCCGGCGGACGTACGCGGCCGTGAACGGCTGCACGCCCATGTCGAGTGCCTGGAGAACCGGCGTGAGGTCGCTCGGGTGAAACGCCGCGAACGCCTCGCTGCCGAGGAATGACGCGAAAGAGGGACTCACCGAGACGGCCGGGGTGCTGTCGAAACCGTAATGGTAGTAGAAGTCGAAATCGGCACCCGCCGTCGCGGCCGCCACCCGGATCCCCCCCGAGGGCGCCGCAAAGTTCATGGCCGGGAGCTGGGTATCGTGCACCAGCGCGTCGAACGCGCCTTGCTTCGTCGGGTCGAAGAGAGGCGATACGGAGCCGAAGAGCCCGCGAATGGGCGCGGGCGCGTCCGCTTGGACGGCGGCCCAGTTGGTCCCGTAGACGTCGTAGACGTCGGGGACGAAGATCGGTGTACCGACGAGCTGCAGGGTCACGGCGCCCAGATCGAAGTCCAGCCGCACGAGCGGCGTGGGCACGTGCCGGAGCTCGGCCTCGGTGAGGATGGGATCGCGGAGGTCACGTGCGTTGAGCACGTCGTTCGGGCTCGCGAAGTCGGAGCGGCCCCAAGCGACCCGCTGCTGCCCGATGCGGAAGTCGACGTGACTCGAGAAGAGCCCGATGTAGAGCTCGCGAAGCTCCGCTTGCGGATCGCCGCGGGTCGCCTGGCCGTCGACGCCGTCGAACGCTTCGTTGCCCGACGGACTCTGCTCCCGGAACGAGTAGCCCAGCACCCCGGACAATGTGGCCTCGAACCACCGGCCGCGGATGTAGCTGGCGCGCGCGAAGAGCTGGGTGCGGCTGATGAGGCGGTCGTGGGGGACGGCATACGGGCTCGGCGTCCCCTGACCGGCGCCGTTCGGCGCCAGCGTCCATTCGATGCTTTCGCGCGCCCAGCCGGCGAACTCCGTTCGATCCCGCGGGACATCGGGGTTCTGCGCGGGAGGCGCCGGAGGGAGAGCCGGGGTGGCCGCGGCGGAGCCCTCGGGGGCGATGGTCTCCACGACGTCGCCCTGCGGCGGCAGCGGTGGAAGGGGAGGCCCCGCGGTGGCGCTGGGCGCCGGTGCCTCGGACCCCGCGTCGCTCGTGTCGTTCGCCCTGGCCCAGGCCGAGCTCGCGCCGGGCCCCCACGCCGCGAGATACATCGCCGCCATCCCGGCCCCTAGACCGGCTCGGGTGAACCTGCGCGCGCGAAGCAACGCCCTAGCCTCCCTTTTGGCCGGGTCGCTTCGACACGATACGATCATGGCTTCTCGAGCGCGCGCATCGTGAACTCGTCGTCGTCGATGTCGGCCTTGACCACGATGTCCTCGAGCACGAGCTCGGTCGTGTGCGCGTGCTGGACGTCGTGCATGCGTGACTTCGAAATGAACCAATGGCCCGCCACGCGCTTCACCTCCAAGGCTTCGAACGTTTTCTCGAGCACGCCCCCCTTGTCGAACATCTTCGTTTTGAGCGTGAGAAAGTTGTCTTTCCGAACCCACATCACGGTGTGCGAGTACTGCGCGTCCTCGCGCCGCGGCGTCACGTCGACCACGTAGCAAGGCCATGACGCGACCGGCTCGTCCCCGGTGAGCCGCGCGTCGGCGTCGCGGAGGTCGCGGCGATCGAGGTCGGCGAACGAGAAGTCGGTCCCCATGAACGCGTTGGAGCGGAGGCTTCCGGCGATGCGCCGTGACCGCTTCAGCTCCGGGAGAAACAGGTACCGGTCGTCGTCACCGTCGCGCTTCTGGATTTGCAGGAAGCCGGCGCCGGCGAGGTCGGGGGGCGCCGAAAAGCGGACGATGCTCTTCGAAAGCGGCGGATCGTAGCGCTTGGACTTGGCGACGAGCGAGAGCTCGCTCTTGCTGCCGCCCTTGTCGGTGAGCGTGGCGCGCGCGGTGATCGTGGCTCCGTTCAGTCCCCACGGATCCGAGTCGAGGACGCGGTTCAGGATGTCCGTAGCCGAAGGAGGGTTGTCCGCCGAGGCAGGCGGGGAGCCCGCCGCCGTCACGAGGATCGCCACGAGGGCGGCGCCGAGCCATCTCATGTCGTCCTCTCTAGCGTGCGCCCGGCGCGCTCCCAACGCCGGCCGCGAGCGAGCTCGGCACGCTCGATCGAGCCGCCGTGATGGCGCGGTCCCAGTCGAACATCGAGCGCATCAGGGTCGAAGTGACGGTCGCGTCGGAGACGAAGCCGGTCAGGAAGGTCACCATCGACAAGAGACCAAGCGCCTGGAGGCCCGGAAACGGGGAGAGTCCCATCACGGCAAAGCCGAGCGAGAGGACGACGGCGGTATAGAGGGACGGCGGGCCGACGGCGCGGAGCGATCGCTCCACGATCCCGTCCGGGTCGGTCGCGCCGGCGCGGATCTCCTGCAGGATGCGCGCGACGATGTGGATGGTCGTGTTGAACAGCCCGCCGACGGACACGCACAGCACGAGCGAGTTATCCACGCGGAGATGAAAGCCGGCCAAGCGCATCGTGATGAAGCAAGCCGCGATCGGCACCAGGTTCGGGATGACGCTGAGGACCGCCACGCGTGCGGATCGAAACACCACCCACTCGAGGGCCACCACGATCGAAAAGGCCGCCACGAAGCCCCAGAGCACCTCCGCGACGAGCCGATCCGACTCCTCGAAGTCGACCACGCTCCCGGTGATGCGCGCGGTGACGCCGAGCGGCGGAAAGCGGCGATCGATCTCGGCCTGGAGGACGTCGCGGAGGCCGAGCAGCGCTTTGCTTCCCCGATCGGTGAGGAGCGTGCGGATGTGCGAGCGCGCGTAATCGTCGCTCACGAGGTCGGCTCGGTCGGCCGGGTCGGCGAGCGCGAGATACTGCGCGACGAGGGACGATGAATCGGGCACGCGACGCTCGGCGGGGTCTCCGCCGGCGAAGGCCTGGTTGGCCTCGCTCACGAGATCGGCGAGGGAGACCGAAGAGTTCACGATCGGCTGATTTCTCGCGAGCTTGCTCACAGCGTCGATGGCCTGGAGCACGTCGGGTCGCTTCATGGAGCCTGCCGGCCCTTCGAGGAACACGACCAGACGGACGACGCCGCTCAGTTCTCGCTCGAGGGTATGCACGGTGTCCTGCGCGGGCCCGCGCGGGAGGACACTCACGTAGACGCTCACGATGTCCACCCCGCGCGCGGCCACGGCGCCGGCGCCGATCACCGCGATCGCACCGCCGCACACCCAGCCGCGCCGGGAACGGATGCCGGCCCAGAGGCCGACGAGGGCGCGGTCGACCCACGCGCCGATGCGCGTGGAGGATCGCGTTCGGTTCGGGAGCGGCACCACCTTCAAAAGGAGAGGGAGGACGGTGACGGTCGTCACGAACGAGAGCGCGACGCCGATGGCCACGATCGCGCCGAACGTTCGAATCGTGGGCAGATGTGCCGAAGCGAACGCCGCGAAGCCGAGCGCCGTGGTGAGCGACGTGAGAAAGCAAGGGAGCGCGAGCTCCGAGAGGGCCTCCAAAATGGCCGCCTCCGGCGTCCGCCCGAGGTCCACCTTCCGGAGGTAGCGGGTGTAAACGAAGATCGGATCGACGACTCCGTAGACGAGCAAGATCGTCGGAAACACCGAGCCTATGATGTCGAGGGGGCGATGGAACAAGCTGTAGATCCCCGCCGTCCAGAGGACCGCGACCGCCACCGCGGCCAGCGGCAAGAGGACCCCCTGGAGCGAACGAAACGTCAGGACGAGCGTGGCGACCATGACGAGGAGGACCACCGGCGTCAGCGTGATCTGGCTGCGGACGAGGGCCCGCGTGGTCTCCACTTCGACGAGCGGCGCGCCGGTCACCCGAACCCGCACCCCGTCCGGCGCGGGGTGCGCGGCGACGACCCTTCTTGCCGCCTCGACGCCCGCCGCCTGCCTTTCGACGGTCCGCGTCGCCGGCGGCGCGCGCATCTTCGCCAGAACGGCCGCCGCGGTGCCGTCGGGGGATACGACGTGGCGAACGATGAGCGCGCTGCCGAGGGCGGTGCGACGGAGTTGGTCCGACTCCTCTTTCGTCCGTGGGATCCGCGCCATCACGGGCCCGCTCGCCACGTCGTCGCCTTCGGCCCGAATCGCGCGGGCGTTCGCGAGGCTGAGGACGTCGACGAACTCGGGCGAGCGTTCGAGCTCGCGGGTCAGGTCCGAGATGTGGCGGACGACGTCGGGACGAAAGACGTCGGGCGCTTCGACGAGGAGCACGACGTATCCGGCGGGGTCTCCGAACTCCGCGTAGTACCGGTCCAGCAGGGGCACGCTCGGGTTGCCGGGGTAGTCGTAAAAGTCTCGATACTGGAAGCGTACCTCGATGGTCCGTGCGGCGTAGCCAGCGAGCCCAAGCGACACCGCGATGAAGACGATCGACGTCCAAGGGTGGCGCAAAAGGAACGAAACGACCTTCAGCAACATGGTTACGACCGCCGCCGCCGCGGCGCCTGCCCGGGGCCCCGTGCGGAGCCACGGCGCGCGAAGCTCATCGACCGGGCGGCAGCATCATTCGATTGAGGCTCCCAAGGCAAGCGCGGCGGCGCATGGAAGGCGGCCGATTCGTCTGCTAATCGCGAAGCCTTGGTCTCCCGCATCCGGTCGCTCTTCGGCTCCGTGGTGGTGGTGGAGGCCATGACGCCGGCGCTCGTCGACGAAGCGCTCTTTCCGGACGAGCTGGCGTACATCCGGAACGCGGCGCCGGTGAGGCGCGCGGAGTTCGGCACGGCGCGCGTCTGTGCGCGCAAGGCGCTCACGGAGCTCGCGGTGCCGCACGCGTCGCTCGTGCCGCACCCGGATCGATCGCCTCGATGGCCGGCGGGCGCCACCGGCAGCATCTCGCACACGCGCGACTGGTGCGTGGTCGTCGTCGCGCGTCATCCGCCGGTGCGCGCCCTCGGCGTCGACATCGAGGCGGTGCGTCCGCTCGACGCCGGGGTCGCGGAGATGGTCCTCACGCCGGGCGAGATGGCCTTCGTCGGCCGCGAGGCGCCGGAGCGCAGAAACGAGCTCGTCATCGTCTTTTTCAGCGCGAAGGAGGCTTATTACAAATGCCAATACCCGATGACCGGGCTCTTTCTGGGATTCCACGACGTCGAGGTCGCGCTCTCGCCGGACCGCGCGAGCTTCGAGGCCTGCCCCGTGACGCCCGGCACGCCGGCCCCGCCGCTCCGCGGGAAGATCGCGCGCTCGGCGGACCTCGTGGCGTGCGGCGTCGAAGCGTCGAGTTGATTCGCAGACGCGCGGCCGAGCGCCTCAGCGGCCGCCGGCGGAGCGCGTGCCGCCGAGCGCCCGCGCGACCTCGGGCAAGACGTCGCCCGCCTTGCCCTCCACGCGGACGGACGCGACGGCGTCGGCGCGTGATTCGCCCAGGTTGACGACCGCGATCGGAATGCGCCGCTCCACCGCGGCGAGGACGTAACGGTGACCCGAAAAGACCGCGAGCGAAGACCCGACGACGAGGAGCGCCGCCGCGCCCGCGACGAGGCCGAGCGCGGCATCCACCCGTGGCCGCGGGACCGACTCGCCGAAGAAGACGACGTCGGGCTTGAGGACCCCTGCGCATCGAACGCAGCTCGGGACGCGAAAGGCCGCGACGACCTCGCCGGGGATCTCGGCATCGCCGTCGGGTGCGGGCTCGTAGCGGTGCGCGCCGAACTCCGGGTTGTGGTCGAGGAGGCGCGCCTGGAGGGCGTCACGCTCGGAGACGTCGCCGCAGTCGAGGCACCTCACTTCGGCGAGCGCGCCGTGGAGTTCGACCAAGCGCGAGCTGCCGGCCTTGTGGTGGAGTCGATCGACGTTCTGCGTGACGAGGCCGGCGAGCCTCCCCGAGCGCTCGAGGCTGGCGAGGGCGTGATGCGCGGCGTTCGGGCGGCAGTCGCGGAACCTGGGCCAACCGAGCAGGCTCCGCGCCCAGTAGCGCGCGCGGGCGGAGCCGTCGGTCAGGAAGGCGCGATGCTGGATCGGGTTTCGCGCTTTGAGCCGCGTCAGCGGGCCTCGGTAATCGGGGATGCCCGACTCGGTGCTGCAGCCCGCGCCCGTGAGGACCGTGATCGGCCCGCGGTCCCAGAGCGATGCCAGCGCCTCGATGCCCCGAGCGCCTTGCAAAGGCTTCGCCGTCGCTGTCGAAAGCATGGGCTCATGTGGTTTGTAGCGCGCTGCCGCGCCCCTTGCCGCGTGGTGGCCGACCTCCGCGCCCGCTTCGCGCAAGTGCAGAGCGGCCCGAGGGCCTTGGGGCCGTCTGGTAAGGCCACTTGATACCCCGACCAGCGGCTGCTACACCAAAGAGGTCTGGCCGTCGTGCCCGAGCGCCGTGCCCTGCGAGAGCGCCGGGGTTGCGCGCCTCCCCCCCGGACGACCCCAGAACGAAAGGGAGCTGTCGATGAAGAGCGGCCGTTGGATCGCCACGTGGGGGGCCACCGCCCTCTTCGCCGTCAGCGCATGCGGAACGCAGGCGGGGAGGACCGGCTTCGAACCGAGCGGCGGGAGCTCAGGCGCCGTCCAAGTCGGCTCGAGCTCGAGCGGCTCCGGCGGCGGCGGAAACTCCGGGGGCGTCAGCGTGGGGAGCTCCGGTTCGAGCGGCGGATCGACGGGCGTGGCCACCTGCCCGAACGGCGGCCATACGACCGTCAGCGGGACGGTCTACGACCCGGCGGGGCGCGTGCCGCTCTACAACGTCGTCGTCTACGTCCCCGTGCCGGGCACCACGCCGCCGGCGATCACCGAGGGCGTCGTGTGCGACAAATGCGCGGGCGCGCAGGCCACCGGAATCGCCGTCGCGCTCACCGATGCCAGCGGTCACTTCACGCTGCAAGACGTGCCGTCGGGCACCAACATCCCGCTCGTCATGCAAATTGGGAAGTGGCGGCGACAGACGGCGATCCCCACCGTCGCCTCGTGCCAGGACAACCCGATCACCGACCCGAACCTGACGCGCCTGCCGAAGAGCCAAAGCGAAGGGCACCTGCCGCAGTTCGCGGTGTCGACCGGCCACTCCGACGCGCTCGAGTGCCTCCTTCGCAAGATTGGAATCGCCGACTCCGAGTTCACGACCGACTCGGGGAACGGCCGCGTGCACATGTACGTCGGGTGCGTCGGGTCCGACGGGACGAGCTTCGGCGCGAACAAGTTCGCCGCGAATCTGGGCGGCGCGAGCTTCGCCTCCGAGACGACCATTTTCTCGTCGCAGGCCAAGATCAACCAGTACGACGTCGTGGTCCTCTCGTGCGAAGGCCACAAGTGCCCCGACATCCAGACGGACGCGAACGGCGCGGTCCTCAAGGCGTTCGCCGACGCGGGCGGCCGCGTCTTTCTCGACCATCTGCATTTCAACTGGCTGACCAAGACGGACATCCGCGCGTGGCAGGACTCGGCGGACTACAACGGCGTCGGCGACGACCTCGAAGACCCGTTCACGACGAACGTCGACACGACGTTCCCCAAGGGCGCCGCGATGAGCCAATGGCTCGTGAACACGGGCGCGTCGACCACGGCGGGGCAGCTCGTCATCCACGCGGGGCAGTTCTCCGTGAACGCGACGATCCCTCCGATGAGCCAGCAGTGGATCTACACGAACGATCGCATCTCGATCGACGGCACCGACACGCAAGAGCCGGGCGTCGAGTACATGACGATCAACACGCCCGTCGAGATCGCGACGAGCGATCCCGCCGACCAGTGCGGCCGCATGGTCTACACCGATCTCCACGTCAGCGACGGGCCGAACTCCGACTCCTCCGACGACGCGACCCCCTTCCCGGGCGGGTGCGTGACGACGGACCTCTCGCCGCAGGAGAAGGCCCTCGAGTTCATGCTCTTCGACCTCTCGTCGTGCGTGCAGCAAGAGACCACCAAGCCCGTGCCGCCGCCCGTCGCGCAGTAGAGGCCGCCGCAGTTCTCCGGGTGCATTTCCCGCGCGGGCAAAGCGCGCTATCAACGCCCGCCGAGACACGAGCGTAGGACGCACCTCTGACCTCGGAGAGCCACCATGATTCGAAAGAGCACGGCAGTGTGGCGGGGCGACGGCATGCACGGCAAAGGTGAACTGACGACCCAGAGCGGCGTCTTTCACGACCAGCCCTATTCGTTCCAGACGCGCTTCCAGAGCGAGGACGGCAAGGCCGGCACGAACCCCGAGGAGCTCATCGCGGCGGCGCACGCGGGCTGCTTCGCGATGGCGCTCTCGTTCGCGCTGACCGAGGCGGGACACGCGCCGCAGGAGCTCCGCGCTTCGGCCGGGGTCGACCTCTCGAAAGTCGACGACGGGTTCGCGATCAAATCGATCGCGCTCACCGTCGAGGGCCGCGTGCAGGGCATCGACCAAGCGAAGTTCCAGGAGATCGCCGACAAGGCCAAGAAGGGCTGCCCGGTGTCGAAGGCGCTCGCCGCGACGCCGATCACGCTGACCGCGAAGCTCCTCTAACAGGCGATTCAGAACGCGAGGACGGTGCTGCCTCGAGGCCGTCGCTTGATGCGCACGAGCGTGTTGGCGATGGACTCTTGCACCTGCTCCTGACCGATTGCAGAGAGAAACGTGCCGTATTGCGCGAGCTTGCGCCGGAGCACGTCGTCCATCTCGACGGTGTTGTCCTCGCGGATCTGCATGTGCGCGGCGTCTTCGTCGGTGACGTCGAAGTTGATGAACCCGCGGCAGCGCGCGGCCCCGCAGCGGCAGGGGTCGCGCTCCGGCTCCCCGTGCGTCACCCAGCCGTAGAAGATCGTGACCTCGTCGCCGGGCTCGATGGGGCGCGTGCACTGGATGCGGCCCGCGCCGTCGGAGAAGATGGCGGCGTTCGGGCTGCAGCTATGGTTGCAGAGCCACCCGCCCGGCACGCTCGTGTCGGGGATGATGACCCAGCGCTGCTCGGAGAGGAGGGTCAGCTTGGTCTCGGCGGCGGCGACGGCGTCGGGGTCGCGCGCGGCGACCCTCCGCTGCTTGGGCGCATAGGCGACGACGACGTCCCCCGGCGCGAACCGCTTGCGCGCGAACACGCCGCGGCCGGCGATCGCGCTGTTGCGAAAGTCCACGGTCGACAGGCTGAACATCGGCTTGACCGCGCGGTCCTTGGGCATCGCGCGCTATCGTAGCGCGACGTCCGGTGATCGCCCTTCGACCATGACCCTCCCCGCCGAAACGTCCGAGGCTGCCGCGAGCCGTCCGAACTCCCCGCGCATCCCCTGGTGGGCAGCCTTCGGGCACCGCGAGTACCGGCTGTTCCAGGGCGCGCGCGTGTCGTCGGTGCTCGGCATCCAGATGCAGAGCGTCGTCGTCGGCTGGCAGGTCTATACGATCATGAGCCGCCCCATCGACCTCGCGTGGGTGGGGCTCGCCCAGTTCATGCCGGCGATCGGGCTGTCGCTCGTGGCCGGCCACGTCGCCGATCGGTTCGAGCGGCGCCGCATCTTGATGGCGGTCCACGCCGCGTCGGCGGCCTTGTCGATCGCGCTGTTCCTGCTCGCGCGCGAGGCCACGCCGCACCTCTCCGCCATCTACTCGGTGCTGGTCGGGGTGGGCATCGCGCGCGCGTTCGGGGGCCCGGCGAGTCAGTCGATGGTGCCGAGCCTCGTCCCGGTCGAGCACTTCGGCAACGCCGTGGCATGGGGGTCGTCGATGTGGCAAGCGGCGACGGTCGTCGGGCCGACGCTCGGCGGGTTGGGGGTGGCCGCGGCGGGAGGCGCCGGACACGTTTACATCGCGGCGGCGGCCTGCTCGGCGGTGGCGTTCGCGCTGACGGCGTCGATGCGGCGGGTCCCTCGTGCGGACCGCTCGACGAAGGCGTCGCGAGGCTCCTTCTTCGCGGGCGTAGCCTACGTGTGGAACAACCAGATCGTCCTCGGCGCGATCTCGCTCGACCTCTTCGCGGTCCTGCTCGGCGGCGCGACGGCCCTTCTGCCGATCTACGCGCGAGACATCCTCGGCCTCGGCCCGTGGGCGCTCGGCATCCTGAGGAGCGCGCCCGCGGTCGGCTCCGCGATCACGGGGATCCTGCTCGCGTCGCGCCCCATCGAGCACCGCGCGGGAGCGAAGATGCTCGCGTGCGTGGCTGTCTTCGGCGTCGCCACGATCGTGTTCGGCGTCTCGAGGAGCTTCGTGCTTTCGATCGTGATGCTCGCGGCGTCGGGGGCGGCGGACATGGTGAGCGTCTTCGTTCGATCGGCGCTCGTGCAGCTCGCGACGCCCGACGCCATGCGCGGGCGCGTGAGCGCGGTCAACATGGTGTTCATCGGCGCGAGCAACGAGCTCGGCGAGTTCGAGTCGGGCGTCACGGCGCAGTGGCTCGGCGCGGAGACGTCGGTCGTCCTCGGCGGGATCGGCACGCTCGTCGTGGTCGCGATCTGGGCGCTCCGCTTTCCGGCGCTCCGCAACGTCGATCGCTTGACCGATCACGTCGCCGAGAGCTGAGCGAGACCGCCGAAGCGCCTCGGAAACGTTGGCCCCCGGTTGCGGCTGAGGTAGCTTGTAGCTTCCGAAGAACCATTGAGGAGGGTCCCATGACGCGACGTGCGGTGGGTGCATTCTTGTCGATTGCGCTGGGGAGCTGGGCGCAGACGGCCAACGCACAAGACGTGGTCGTCGAGGCCCCTCCACCGCCTCCGCCACAGGCGGCGCCTCCTCCTGGACCACCCCCGCCGCCGCCTTCCGCCGCCCCACCCGGCGACGAGCGCGCGGCGCTCAACGCGCTCTACGTGGAGTTCCTTGGCGCGGGGCTCTTCTACTCGCTGAACTACGAGCGGATCTTCGGTGATTTCTCCGCGCGCGTCGGCGTGGGGGCTTTCTCTTCGGGCGGGACGACCTGGGTCGGCATCCCTGTCACGGTGAACTTCCTCGGCATCGGCACGAAAAGGCACATCTTCGAGGTCGGAGCCGGCGTCTCGATCCAGTACTTCAACACCGGCTCGGACACACTCAACGTCAGCGCCAGCGCAGGCGTCCCCCAGGTCCTCGGCACGGTCGTCCTCGGGTACCGGCTTCAGCCCCCGAACGGTGGGTTCATGTTCCGGGCCGGTGTCTCTCCGCTATTCGGCGAGGGCGGGTTTATCCCCTGGCCGTACATCGCGCTCGGTGCCTCGTTCCGCTGAGTCGGCCTCATCGGCGCGAATCGGGCCCTCGACGACCGGGCCGGGCGATCATTCCACCGTCAGCGCAACATTCGTGAGCCAACGTTGCAATCGTGAGCCACAATCCTCGGATAGTGCTTCTGTGACTCGCGAGGAGCATCGGCGACGTTGGGCCAACTCAAGCCACCCCGGTGGGGCCTCAGCGCCCATCCGCCGCTCCGTCTCGTCAGCCCCGCGCTGACCGTCCAGCCCGACGACCCGACGCTCGTCGCGGCGCTGAGCGCCCACGAGGAGTGGGCCGCCCGCGCGACCTGGAACCGCTACGCGCCGATGGTCTACGGCCTGCTGGATCGCGCGCTCGGCTCGGCCGGCGAGAGCGAGGACCTCGCCCAAGAGGTGTTCCTCCGCGTCTTTGCGGCCATCAAGACGCTCCGCGAGCCCTCCGCCCTCCGGAGCTTCATCTACTCGACCGCGATCCGGATGCTCCGCTGGCACCTTCGGAGCAAGCGGATCCGGCGACTTCTGACCTTGTCGGATTCGGGAATCGTGCCGGACCGCGCCTCGCCGGGCGTGGACAGCGAGGGCCGCGAGCTCCTGGAGCGCTTCTACCGCATGCTTGGAACGATGGGCGCCGACGACCGCACGGCGTTCACCCTCCGGCACATCGAAGGCCTTAGACTGGAAGAGGTGGCGGCGGCGACGGGGGCTTCGCTCGCGACCGTGAAGCGGCGCGTCCGTAGGGCCAACAAGCGCGTCGCCGCGATGGCGAAGGCGGATCCCGATCTCCTCGCCTACTTCGTCCGGGGCGGAGCGCGCAATGACCCCTGAGCAATCGAGAGACGGGGAGGAGTTCCCCTTCGAGGCCGTCGCCGGGGAGATCCGCGCGGCGCGCGGGCGTTTGTCGGCTCCGCAGCGCGCGGAGGGCGCGCGGGAGCTCCTCGCCAAGCTCGGATGGGGTGAAGAGGCGGCCCATGGTGGACGGAGGGGCGTGCGGAGGTGGGCGGCGGGCGCGGTGGCGTTCGCGGTCCTCGCGTCGGCGCTGGGGGTCTTCGCGGTCGTGCATCGCGCGGCGCGCGCGCTCTCGTATTCGGTGGATGGCGGACGCGTGGAGCGCAACGGCTTCATCGAGTCGGACGCGGTGACGTCGCTGCCGACGCTTCGCTTCTCGGAT
The DNA here is from genome assembly GCA_036500865.1 of Polyangiaceae bacterium. GTDB lineage: Bacteria > Myxococcota_A > Polyangia > Polyangiales > Polyangiaceae > Palsa-1150. Next base: position 139,952 of record DASYBG010000008.1, on the reverse strand, counting down.
GGGAGCCGTCTGGCGCTCGATCGGGGCACGCGCGCGTCCCTCGGGTGGGTCGACGGGCGCGGTGCGCGGGTGGCGATCACCGACGGGAGCGCGCACGTCGACATCGTGCACAGGCCGAAGGCGCGGTGGCTGTTCGACGCGGGGCCCTTCCTCATTTCGGTGACCGGAACGGCCTTCACGTTCGGTTGGAAGCCGGGCGACGAACAGCTCGACGTGCAGATGGAGCGCGGAAGCGTGGAGGTGAGCGGTCCGCTCTCGGACGGCGTGATCGCGCTTCGATCGGGCCAGCACCTGACGGTGCGCGTGCGCGACGGAGAAACCGTGATCCGCGACGTGGAGACGGCCGCGAACGAGGGGGCCCCTGCCGCGACAAACCCGGCGCCGATCGAGACCGTGAAGGCGACGGCCGCGCCGGAGGCTTCGCCCGGGGCGAGCGTGGCGAACACGGCGTCGTCGCGGTCTGCGCGGGACGGCGTGGGGCGCGGGTGGTCGGCTCGGCTCGCGGCAGGCGACTTCGAAGGCATCGTCCGCCAGGCGCAGCGGTCGGGCATCGAGACGTGCCTCGCCGATGCTTCGAGCGGCGAGCTCACCGCGCTCGCCGACGCCGCCCGCTACAGCCGGCACGACGACATCGCGCGCAAAGCCCTCGTGGCCCTGGAGCGGCGGTTCCCGCAATCGGCCCCCGCGCGCGACGCGGCGTTCTTGCTCGGCCGACTCGAGGAAACGCAGGGCGCGACGGCGAAGGCCGTCTCCTCTTACGACGAGTATCTGCAGCGGAGCCCGAGCGGCACCTACGCGTCGGAGGCGCTCGGGCGCGAGATGACCCTCACGCAGCTGCTCTCGGGAGACGCCGTCGCCCGCAAGATGGCCTCCGAGTACCTCGATCGCTTCCCCGGCGGCACGTACGCCTCGAGAGCACGGTCGATCGCGCAGTCTCGGTGACGAGGCCCGCGGTGCGCCTCATCGCGCTCGCCACGGTCGCGACGCTCGCGGTCTTCGTGGTCGCGCGGAGCGCGCGCGCGGCGTCCGCGCTGGTGGTCCTCATCCCGCCCGCGAACGGGTCTCCGGCGGCGGACCTTGTCCTCAGCCGCACGCGCGGCGAGCTCCTCGCGGACGGGTTCCACGTGCTGCAGGTGGACGCGACGACGGAGTCGGAGCGCGTCCCTACGCTGCAGCGGGTGGGCCGGCAAGCCGGCGCGGGGGTGACCGCCGGTCTCTCGCTCGAGGGCGACGGGACGACGCTGGACCTTTACCTCGTCGACTTGCTCAACGGCCGGGTCCTCGTGCAGCGGCTCGAGGAGCGGGCGACGGTCGGCGGACAGGCCCCCGAAGTGGTCGCGCGCCACCACGTCGACCGACTGCGCGCACACCTCCTCGACTTCTTGGTCGAGAACCTTCCCCCGAACGCGTCCGGGGCGACCGCTGCCGCGTCCGCGCCGTCCCCGACGCCGTCGGCGAGGCCGGGCGAAGCGCCGACGCCCGCGCCCTCGGAGTCCGCGGCGCCGGCGACCCCGGGCGCGAGCGACTCGAGCCAGCCCAAGCTGTCCGGCAAGCCGCGCATCGGCATCGAGGCCGGCATCGCGGTCGTCGGTGGCTTCGACGGCGTGCCCTTGGCCGTGATGCCGCTCGTCCGGGGACGCTACGAAGTGGCGCGCGCGCTCCAGTTGCGCGTGACGGCCGCAGGTCTGGGCACCCAGCCGCAGGTCGATTCCTCCGCGGGGTCGGCCACCATCGACCAGGCGCTCGCGCTCGTGGAGGGCGTCGCGCAGCCTTGGCTCGACGGCAAGGGGGTTCGCCCGTCGGTGTCGGTCGGCGCCGGCGTGTATCACGTCGGCGTGACGGGGAGCGGCACGGCGCCGAACTCGGGCCAACAGAACACCGGGCTGGCGTTCGCGCTCGACGGTGGGGCCGGGCTCGTCGTTCCGCTCGGGCCGCGCGTGGAGATGTCGTTCGAAGGCCACGCCATCCTGACGCTGCCGGGCATCGCGGTCCGCTTCATCGACACGGAGGTGGCGCGGATTGGCCGCCCGGCGGTCCTCGGCACGATGAGCCTCGCGGGCTGGATATGAAGCCCGCGGCGCGCTGGACGATGGCCGCCGTGGCGACGGCGTTCGCGAGCTGGCTCGGCGGCTGCGGCCTCGAGGAGATCGACGCGCTCGCCCCGGGCTTCGGGGAAGGCGTCGAAGGCGGTGCGACGGGACTCGACGCGGGAGCGCCCGTCGACGCGGCGGCGGAGCAGGGGGCGAGCGACGAACCCTCCGACAGCGCGGACGAAGCCGAACCGCTCCCCGTCGACGGCGACGTCGCGTCCAACCTGCCGTGCACCAGCGGCGCGCCTCCGTTGCGCTCCTGGACATTCGACTCCGACACCGAAGGCTGGGTCCTCCTCCTCAATAGTGGTGTATCGGGCGGCGTGAGCTGGACCGGCAGCACCGGCGACCCGTCGCCCGGCGCGCTCGAGGTCGACGTCACGCAGATGCCGGCGGACGCCGGTACGCCCATGGGCGGCTGGGCCGAATTCCAGGCGACGGCGCTCGGCAACCTCACCGGCCGCGTCGTCTCCGCGTGGGTATGGCTCGAGTCGGGGACGACACCCAACCTCAAGCTCTTCGTCCAGACCGGGAGCCAGTTCACCTGGGCCGACAACGGCACCATCCACCTCGTGCCGCACGTGTGGACCTGCATGTCGCTGGCCGTCTCGAGTCCCTCGTATACGAACGGCCCGGACTACGACCCGCAGAACGTCGTGCGCGTGGGCTTCGAGATGCTCGGGCCGACGCCGTTCCGCGTCTACGTGGACTCGGTCTCGTACTGAGCAATCGCTGCCAAGTTCGGGCTGGGCCCCGGTGCTACCGTCCCGCGTGAGATGACGACCCAGGCTTTTGCGCTGTTCGACACGGCCATCGGCGCGTGCGCCATCGCGTGGGGGCCGCACGGCGTCCTCGGCGTGCAGCTCCCCGAGGGCCGCGACCCCGCCACGCGCGCCCGCATGGCCAAGCGCTTTCCGGACGCATCCGAGGGTCCGCCGCCGCCCGATGTGGCGCGCGCCATCGACGCCATCGTCGCGCTCCTTCGCGGAGACGCGGCCGACCTGGCCCGCATCGAGCTCGACATGGACGGCGTCCCGCCGTTCCATCGCAAGGTGTATGCCGCCGCGCGCGGCATTCCTCCCGGGAAGACCTGGTCCTACGGCGACGTCGCGGCGCACCTCGAGGCACCCGGCTCGGCGCGGGCGGTGGGGCAAGCCCTTGGGAAGAACCCGTTTGCGATCATCGTGCCGTGCCATCGGGTGCTCGCGGCCGGCGGAAAGGTCGGCGGGTTCACCGCGAACGGCGGCGTCCTCACGAAGCTCCGGATGCTCACGATCGAGAGCGTCCACGCCGAGCCCAAAGCGCCGGCCCTCGCCGGCGACGGCGTCTTCGACTTCGACCCCGCGGCGGCGGTCGCGCACCTTCGGGCGGCCGACCCCGCTCTCGCTCGCCTCATCGACGAGGTCGGCCCGTTCGGAATGAAGCTCCGCGGGACGCCGAGCCTCTTTTTCGCGCTGGCCGAGGCCATCGTGTACCAGCAGCTCACGGGGAAGGCGGCGGCGACCATCTTCGCGCGCGTCCAGGCGCTCTTCCCGTGGGAGGCCGGGATCACGCCCGAGCGTCTGCTGCGCCTCTCGGACGAGAAGCTTCGCGGGGCGGGGCTGTCACGCTCGAAGCTCGCGTCGCTCCGCGACCTGGCGACCAAGAGCGCCGCGGGGGAGATTCCCGAGCTCGGCGAGCTCCGCGGGTTGGGCGACGCCGCCATCATCGAGCGGTTGACTCAGGTCCGGGGCATCGGCCGGTGGACCGCCGAAATGTTGCTGATGTTTCGGCTGGGCCGCGCCGACGTGCTTCCCGCCGACGACTACGGCGTCCGCAAAGGATTTGCCGCGGCGATGCGAAAGCGCGAGCTCCCCTCGCCGAAGGACCTCGCCAAGTACGGCGAGCGATGGAAGCCGTTCCGGAGCGCCGCGAGCTGGTACCTATGGCGCGCCGCCGAGCGCACGAAGCCGCGCGCCGCCGCCAAGAAAGCATCGGCCCGAAAGAAGGCGGCCCCGAAGAAGAAGCGAAGCTGAACGCACGCGCGGGCGACCTCTCAGCCGCCGCGGCCGTTCCTTGCGCCCGCTTCTCGGCCCGCGTCGCGCGCCGCGCCCGCGTCGACCTTGCCGCCGCTGCTGCTGCTCGACCCTGTCGCCGCCGGGGGACACGGGAGCGCGCTCCACGGGTAACAAGTGGAGCTCGCGCAGCACCACACGTAGCCCGACATGGCCGGAGCCGCGCACGAGTTGGTGCAGTCGGAGGCGACGTTGCACGCGACGTCGCAGGTGCCGCCCGTCGAAGTGGCAGGCCCGGTATTGCCGCCCGTCACGACCGTGCTGGAGCTCGAATCGTCCCCAAATCCGCCGCCGCCGCAGGCGACGACCAAGCTACAAGCGGCCAGCAAAGACCCGATAAGCACGCGCTTTTTCGCGATACGCATGGTGGACCTCAGCTTGTCCTCCCCGGGAGGGCGCGTCTCTCGCAATCCGTCACGAAGCGCGATTGAGACGGCAAAACATGGCCTTCCATCCGCCCACAGTGAAAACGTCCGCCCCAATGCGTGCCACGCCGCCTGCCGGACGCTTGTGTTTCACGTCGGCGGGGGTGGCTGAGGCGGCGGCGGGGGTGGAGGAGGTGGAGGCGGCGGCAGGTCGATGGGCTCCCATTGTGGCGTGTGATTGCTCTGTGTCTGCCCGGTGTACGGAGCGACCGACGCCTGCGTGTGCTGGTTCCAGATGAACACTCCGGGGAAGGACGTCAGCGTCGTGCCGTCGTCGACGAGGGCGGTCAAATAGAGCTGCGAGGTGTTCTCGCCCTGCACGCCGCCCTGCGGGCCGAACGGCACGGCGTCGCGGGCCGACGAGAAGATGAGCCAGTAGTACGTCTTGCCTGCACACTCCGGGTACTCGGGCGACCACTTCGGCCAGCTGTTGGTGATGCCCGGGCTCTTGGCCCCGGTGCAGGCAGGCGGGTCATTCGCCACGAGCCGCGAGGCCGTGCCGCCGCTCGACGGGATGACGTACACCTGCGACGCCGCGTCGTAATACATGTTGTCGGCGATCGGCGCGCGGTTGAAGGCGAGGTACTTGTCGTCCGGCGAAAACGCCGGATAGAACTCGTTGAAGTTCGGGTCCGAGGCTCCGGCGATGGGCGTCGCCGTCCCGCCCGCACCCGCGGCGTACGGCACGGACCAAAGGTCGGCCACGCCGGTCGCGAGCCGCCCGCTCTGCGCCGCGTTCGTCGACGTGTACACGATGGTGTCGCCCGCGTGGGCCCAGGTCGGCGCCGCGACGCCCGACGTGTCCCCGCCGCGCGCGATGATGCCCCACGTGGTCCCGTAGTTCGCGGCCATACCGAGGGAGAGCTGGTCGCCGCTCACGGTGCCGCCGTCGGCCGGCGCCACGGCGGGCGCCGGGGTCGACAGGTTGATCCACCCGAGCTGCGAGTTTGGCGAGGTGTCCCACTCGTTGCCGCCCTGGTAGCCCCACGGGGCGATGGGCGCCGCGACCCCCGCCTCGATGGCGGCGGCGTTGAAGGTCGCCTCTCCTTGCATGGCGGCGACGACGACATGCTGGCCGAGGTCGTTCCAGACGTGCGGCGAGAAGCTCATCATCCCGAGCCACGGCATCCCGAGAGCCTCCGCGCCGCCCGGCGTCAGCCACGACGGAAGCATTCCCGTGTCGGCCGGATCGACCATCGCGGAGACGCCGTCCCACGGCCAGTCCTCGATGAAGGTGACCGTGTTTCGGTCGGGCACGGCCACATGGCATCCAATGCACGCGATCGACCCCGTGGGAAGACCGAGCGGCTGTGCTCGCGTCTGCAGACCGCCCGTCTCGGTGCGGGCCGATTTCCAGGCGACTTGGGGAACCGTGAGCGCGACGGCGACGTTGTCGTCACCGACGCTGAAGCTCTCGAGCCACGACTCTCCCGCGTTCTTTCCGACGGCCGCCCAGTAGACGATGGAGCCGTTGGCGAACGCCGGGGCAATCTGGAACTTCGTCGTCGCGAAGGCGGCCGACCCCCCCGTGGCGGCGACCGCGCCGACGGTCACGGTAATGTCCTCCCCCCACGTCGACGAGGCGAGCGCCGTCCAGACGTCGTCGGGGATCTCCCAGGTCTTGCTCTCGGTGTAGACGATGAGGTCGTTGGCTTGGCGATCCGCGTGGATGCGGATCTGGAAGATGGTCTGGCTCGTGGCGGAGGGCGTGAAGCGAATGCGCGGGCGAAGCCAGTTGTTGGGGTAGAGCGACCCGCTCGGCGGCTCGATAATGCAGGGCCCGGTGCCTGCAGACGGATTGGCGAAGAGCGGAGACAGCGTCGCGACGGCTTTTGCGGGGATCTGCGAGCCGTCGTCGGGCTGTTGCTCGATGTACTCGTGGACGCCGTTCTCGACGAGCTGATCGCAGCCCATGTCGCAAGACCGCGCCGAGACGCAGAGGCCCGAGCCGTTCCCCGCGAGGACGGGTCCGCCGTCGCCCGCGACCGCGTCGGGTCCGGCCTCGGGAAGGGATGGCCCGATGACGACCGTGTTCGCGCCGTCGCCCCGGGGCGCCCCCGCGTCGAGCGTCGCCACCGTGCCGTCGGCCGCGGCGCCGGCGTCGTCCGCGCCGAGGTCGATCGTACCGGGGCTCGGCACCGACCTCGCGCATGCGACCCCTGCCGCCAACGCGGCGACAACCGACCCCCACGATGCGCTCTTCCGCATGATGCTCCCGACAGCTTGGCGTCACGCCGGTTGCGAAGCAAAAGCGGAACCGGCGACGCCGCGGTGCGGCGACGCGGGGCTGCCCTGAAGTAAAGTGCGCCCCGAAATCATGCTCTCGATTGGATGGCCGACGCGTGTCCGATCCTTCAACGAAGGCGGCGACCGCCGATTCGCCGCGTGGGTGTTGCTCGCCTATCTCCCTTTGGCCGTCTTTTCGATTGTCCACCACGAGATGTGGCGCGACGAGCTTCACTGCTGGCTCGTCGCCCGAGACAGCGCGACCCCGTGGGACGTCGTCCGCAACCGCGCGTACGACGGCCACCCGCCGCTCTGGTACTTGCTCCTTTGGGTCCTCGAGAAGGCTACCCACGACCCGCGCAGCATGCAGATCGTGCACGTCGCGATCGCGGCGGCGTGCGTCTGGGTGTTCGCTGCGTTCGCGCCGTTCGGGCGGAGCGTGCGCGCGCTCTTTCCGTTCGGCTACTTCATGGCCTACGAGTACGTGGCGATCAGCCGCTGCTACGGGCTGGCCCTCCTCTTCGCGCTGCTTCTGTGCGTCCACCACCCGCGGCGCGCCGAGCGGCCGCTCGTGACCTCGGTCCTCGTCGCGGCCCTCGCGCTGACGACGACCGTCGCCACCATGGTGGCGGCCGGGTACCTCGTGACGCTGGTCTTGGACTGGTTGGGCGCGACGCGCGCGGGGAGGGAGCACCGCAACGGCCTCCTCTGGCCCATCGCGGTCGGCGGCCTCGCGTGTCTCGCCGCGCTGGCGTGCGCGTGGCCTCCGGCCGACTCGACGGTCGCGCACGTCGCCCTTCCGAAGACGATTCCCTCGGACGACGCGCCGACGCGGCTCATCGCCGGCCTGCTGCCCATCCCGCGGCCCGACTTCTTCTTCTGGAACTCGAACGCGCTCCTCTCGTACGAGCCGTTCCGCGCCGTGGCCCTCTGGGTGTCGCTGGCGTTGGCCGCGTGGATCGTGTTCTTGCTGTCGGTCGATCACACGGCGGCGATCGTGTTCGCGGCGGGGTCGCTCTTGCTCGTGGCTCTCTTCGGCGGCGTCTACGGGGGCGACGTACGCCACCACGGGTTCTTCTTCGTCCTCTTCTTGATGGGAGCGTGGATCGCGCGGGCGTCCTCGCGAGGCGCCTCCCGCACGAAGGTGCCCCTCCGCGAGGCAGCCCTCGCGCCCACCTTGGCCGTGGTGCTGCTCGTGCACGTGCCTGCGGCGGCGATCGCCCTCTCCTTCGACTACCGGTACGTCTTCTCGTCGGGGGCGCGCGCGGCAAGCGCCATTCGAGCCCACGGCCTCGCCGACGCGCTGCTCGTCGCCGAGGTCGACTACCCCGCCATCACCGTCCTCGGGCTGCTCGGGCCGCACGCGTTCGCCTACAGCCCGCGGACCGGGCGGCCGTTCTCGTTCGTGAAGTGGACGCGCGACCGCCACTGGGACCCGACCGACGAGCAGACCGTCGACTACGCGGCGGGGCTCGGGCAAGAGCGCGGCGAGGACGCGGTGCTCATCATGAACCGGCCGCTCGCGCCGAACATCGCCGACGCTCCCGGCATCACGCGCATCGCCGAGCTTTACGACTCGATGATCGAAGAGGAGAACTACTATCTCTACCGCGTGGCGCGCCGGACGGTAGGCGGCGCGTGCGACCCTCGATTTGCGAAGGCATGCGGTCTATAGCCGGTGCGGTCAACCGAAGAGGACACCCATGCGCTACCGCCGCCTCGGCCGATCGGGTCTCAAAGTCAGCGAGCTCTCGCTCGGAGCGTGGATCACCTACGGCGCGCAAGTCGGCGAGGACGTCGCGCGCGACTGCATGACCGCGGCCTACGAAGCAGGCGTCAACTTCTTCGACAACGCCGAAGCCTACGGCAACGGGCGCGCCGAGACGACGATGGGCGAGGTGCTCCGCAAGGTCGGCTGGAGGCGCGAGTCCTTCGTCGTCTCGACGAAGATCTTCTGGGGTGGGAGCGGCCCGAACGACAAAGGCTTGAGCCACAAGCACGTCATCGAGGGGGTCCACGCGGCGCTGCGTCGGCTGAAGCTCGAGTACGTCGACCTCGCGTTCGCCCACCGGCCCGACCCGGAGACGCCGATCGAAGAGACCGTGCGCGCGTGGGACATCCTCATCCGGCAGGGCAAGGTGTTCTATTGGGGCACGAGCGAGTGGAGCGCCGAGGCCATCCTCGAAGCCCACCGATTCGCCACCGCCAACGGCCTCACGCCGCCCGTCATGGAGCAGCCGCAATACAACATGTTCGTGCGCGACCGCTTCGAGAAGGAGTACGCGCCGCTCTACGAGAAGCTCGGGTACGGTACGACGATCTGGAGCCCTCTCGCCTCGGGCCTCCTCAGCGGCAAGTATAGCGAGGGGATCCCGCAGGACTCACGGCTCGGAATGGCCAACATGGGCTGGCTCAAGGACGAGGTGCTCGTCCCCGGCCGCCTCGACAAGGTTCGGGAGATTGCGGCGGTCGCGCGGGAGCTCGGGTGCACCACCGCGCAGCTCGCGCTCGCCTGGTGCCTCAAGAACCCCCATGTCTCCACCGTCATCACCGGCGCCAGCCGCAAGAGCCAGGTCGTCGAGAACATGAAGGCGCTCGACGTGGTCGCGTCGCTGAGCGGCGACGCGATGGACCGCATCGAGCGCATTCTGTCGCGCTGACTACTTCTTCTTTTTCTTCCCGCCAGCCGGGGCGGCCTTCGGCGACACGCAGGTCTGCACGTCGAGGTCGCCCGAGAGCATGTAATCGCCGCTCTGGAGATCGATGTTGATCTTGCCGGTGGCGTTCTGATCCATCGGGGCTTTGACCACGGTCACCCGGCCGGTCGGCTTGAACGTCGCCGAGAAGTCCTTCTTGCCCTTCGGTCCGACGCGGGCGAACGACACTTCGCCGGGGCCCTTCTTGCCGCCCCGCTTCAGCGAACCGAGATCGACCTTGTAGCCGTCCTCCCAGTTGACGGTGAGCGCGAGGACGCCCTCGCCGGAGCTCGGCTCGGTGCCGCAGTCGCCGTGCTCGTCGAGGAGGACGACGAGGCGACCGTCCTTACCCATCCCGTGGACGACCCGACCGCCCTTGGGCGCGAAGGGTTTCCCGTCGATGGCGCCCGTTACCGTGGGCCCGGCAGGCGGCGGCGCGGACGCGGGGGCAGCCGATGCGGCAGGCTCCGCGGGAGCCTCGGCCGATGCCGCTGGAGCCGCTCCCCCTTCCGCCTCGGACGACTCCGCGGTCGCCGGCGTCTCGCCGCCTTCGCTGGCCTCGGACGTGGACTCGCCGGGGCTTTCGGCGGGCTTGTTCGAGCCGCCGCAAGCGACGATGAGGAGCAACGAGGAAAACAGCACAACGCGCATAGGGCCTCCTTGGCGGGCGTCAGGGTACGCGAAAGCTGCGACCCACGACAACGCCCGTTCGCCTCGTTCGTTCACATCGCCTTTCCCAGGTGTTTCCAGCGCCGCCTGCACCCCGGGCGCGTAAAGTCGATCACCATGAACCCCTACAGCCCGCCCGGTCTGTCTGCGGACATCTACCCCGGCGCGCCACCGGCTTACGCGGCGCCCCCGAACGGCGCCGTCAGCGAAGCGGCCGTAGAGCTCTTGAGACAGACGCGGCCATGGGTGGTCCTCCTCAGCATCGTCGCCTTCATCGGCAGCGCGGCCATGGTGTTGATTGCCATCTTCATGGCGGGGGTCGCCGCGTTCGGTCCGGGCGCCAAGGGATCGATGGCTCTCCTCGGACTCCTCTATTTGCCGCTCGGGCTTCTCTACATTTACCCCGGCGTGAAGCTCTGGAGCTACGGCGCCGCGATCAGCCGGCTCGCGGCCTCACGGTCGGTGGCCGACCTAGAGGACGCCCTCGCGCAGCAGAAGTCGTTCTGGAAGTTCTCCGGCGTGGCGAGCATCGTCCTCTTCGTCGTCTACGCGATCGCGATCATCGCGGCCATCGCCGTGGGCGTGGCCACAGGCTTGGGAGCGGCCAAAACGCACTAGGCGCGTCACAGGCAGCAGACCGTCGTCGGCGAGGTGCCCGCGGCGGAGCCCGTCGGCTGGGGAGCGGCGGTCACGGCGCAGCTTCCCGCGGTCACGGTGTAATGCGCCTCGGCGCTCCCGGGCGCGGGGCTCAACCCGGAGTACGCCTGGCATGCCGTGCCGACGGGCACCGTCACGATCCCGCCATTGTCGGTGCACCCCGCCGCGCCGAAGAGGCTCACCGTCCCCGAGCAGGTGCCGCCGGTCGGCCCGCCGCAACCGCACCCGCCGCACGCGCGCGTGTCCGTGACCCCGGCGTAGAAGACCGCCGGCGGCGCGCGCGTGTACCCCGCCGGACAAGCGGTGGGCGGAGGATCGGCGGTCGAGTACACGCACGCCGTCGCGCTGTACGGCGACGCAGGGAGCGCGACGCACACGTCGCTGTCGCTGCAGCCTGCCGTGCGGGTCGCGCTCGTGTACGCGCAGACGCGCGCGGACGTGGTCCAACCGGCGGGTGGCACCGCGGTGGTGACCGTCGCCTGGCAAGTGCCCCCCGAAGGCGTCGGCGCGGCCTCGAAGTCGAAGGAGCCGCCCGAGCCGCAGTCGTTGGCTGAGACCGCGGTGCAGGCGCCGGCGGACGAGGGCGAGACGGTCGCGCAAGTCGGACCGGCGCAGGTCTGGTCGCCGTGAAAGACGCCGGTCGCCGAGCACTGCTGGCCGGATGCTCCGCACGCGCAGCTGCAGGCCGCCGCGGGCGCCGCGAGACCGCCGTGGACGTCGGCGAGGCTCTCGTAGGCGTTGGGGCAAGCGGCGAGCGTCGATCCCGCGGCGACTTGGTCGAGCGCGACGGGCCCCTGCCAACCGCTCGGTACGGGCGGGATGCACGCGTATGCGCCGCAGGCCGGATCGGCGCAGTCGACCTTCCCGTTGCAGTCGTTGTCGATGCCGTCGTCGCACTGCTCGGGTCCCGTGGGGATGCAGGTCGGGCCGCCGTCCGCGGCGCTGGTCGCATCGCGGCCGGCGCTCGCCTCGGGAGCCGAGCCCGCGTCCGGCGCGGCGCCCGCCTCCGTCCCGCGCGTCGTCGCGTCCGGTCCGGCGTCCGCGGTATTGCCTGCGTCGCCCGCGGCGTGCGCGTCGGCCGCCGCGTCTCTCGCCGCGTCCGCGAACGAGCCCGAGTTGCCGTCGGGCGCGGCGCCGTCGGAGACGCTCCCATCGAGGACGCTCGCGTCGTGGGCGCCTCCCGCGTCTGGAGCGCCCACGAGGCCGCCCTCCGGGGACACTCCGCCGGATCCATCGGCCGGCGCATCGACGGCGCCGGTGCAGTCCGCCTTCTCGGTACAGTCGTCGACGGCCCACGCGGCGCATCCCTGGCCGCCCCACGCGACCAGAAGAGCGACCGCAAAAGCGAGGACGCGCCGGTTCAAACCCTGAGCTCTCTCGCAAGGGCCGGGCCGCGAACCGGCGGCCCGTTCCGCCTCCTGCTTGCGCGTCTGAAAGCGACCGAAAGAAGGACCTTCGGCGACCCGGCTCGACCGAAACGCCCGGACCGACGTGGCATCCGGCGCCACAGTTCGCGCGCCGACGGCCACTGCCGTGTCGCGCGGGCCGCCACAACCCACCTCGCTGACTTAGTCTCGGCGCATGCCCGACTACTTCGATGCGGCTCGGCGTCTGTCGCCCGAAGAACGCGCAATCCGCGACGCGGTCCGCGCTTTCGTCGACGCGCGCGTGCTCCCCGGCATCGCCGCGCACTGGGAGCACGGCACCTTTCCGGCGGATCTCCCCACCGAGCTCGGAGCGCTCGGTGTGCTCGGGTGCAACCTCCGTGGCTACGGCTGCGCCGGGACGAGCGACACGGCTTACGGCCTCGCGATGCAGGAGCTCGAGCGCGGCGACTCCGGCGTGCGCTCCTTCGCGAGCGTGCAGGGGTCGCTCGTCATGTATCCGATCCACGCGTTCGGATCCGACGCGCAGAAGACCCGGTACCTGCCCGAGATGGCCAAAGGCCGCGTCGTCGGATGCTTCGCGCTGACCGAGCCCGACTTCGGCTCGAACCCGAGCGGCATGCGGACCGTCGCGGCCGACGACGGCGACGCGTACGTGCTCCGCGGCCGCAAGCGCTGGATCACGAGCGGCGGGATCGCCCAGGTGGCGCTCGTCTGGGCGAAGCTCGGCGGCGCCGACGGAGACGTGCGCGGCTTCCTGGTCCCCACCGACGCGAACGGGTTCGACGCCCGCCCCATCGAACGCAAGGTGAGCCTCCGCGCGAGCGTCACGAGCGAGATCGTGCTCGACGACGTCCGCGTTCCCAAAGACGCCGTCCTCCCGGCCGTCCGCGGGATGAAGGGCCCCCTCTCGTGTCTGACGGCGGCGCGGTTCGGGATCGGTTGGGGCGTCATCGGCGCGGCCACGGCGTGCTTCGACTGCGCCGTCGACTACGCGCGCCACCGCGTCCAGTTCGCGGGCAAACCCATCGCCGCCCACCAGCTGGTCCAAGCCAAGCTCGCCGAGATGCTGACGCAGATCACGAGCATGCAGCTCATGGCGTACGAGGCGGCCGCCCTCAAGGACCGGGGCGCGCTCCGCCCGCAGCAGGTGAGCATGCTCAAGCGCCACAACGTCCGCGCCGCGCTCGACGTCGCGCGGAGCGCACGCGACGTGCTCGGCGCGAACGGCATCACGCTCGAGTATCCGGTCATGCGCCACATGTGCAACCTCGAGACGGTCTCGACGTACGAGGGGACACACGACGTCCACACGCTCGTTCTCGGCCAGGACATCACGGGCATCTCGGCGTTCGAGTGAACGCCGAGGGACCGGCGAGGCGCGGGTACGCGCTACCGGTCGACGCGAATCGTGGGGCTCGCGCCCGTGAAGTCGGCGCGCAAGGTGGCGCGTTCACCCGCGCGGAGTGTGACCGACGTCGCCTTCGATTCGCCCGTCGCGGGAAACGCGAAGAGCACCGCGTGGGGACCCGGCCGCAGCGCCACGCGGGTTGGAGCGCGACCGCGCGCGACGCCGTCCACGGTGACGAAGGTGCCGTCCCCGAGGAGGGCGAGCTGCGCGCGCTCCGACGGTTCGGGATCCGCGGAGGCGACGGCGCTCGGCACGGGAGCAGGCGCTGGCGACGGCGGAGCGACGGCCGGCGGCGCGGCGACCGCCGTGGCCGAGGGCTGCGGGATCACAGGGGCGACCGCGGGTGACCCGCGCGCGGACGGCGTCGCGAAGCCCCGCCCCACGAGGAAAGCACCGATCGCGATGACCCCTGCCCCGAGCGCAGCCCGCCACGCGAGGCGCGACGCGGCCGAAGCCGCGGAAGGCTCGCTCTTCGTGCTCTTCTTCTCGGGCGGCGGCGCCGTCGAGTGAATCTTCCGCGTCGACGGCCAAGGCCCATTGTCCCATCCCTTGAACTCGTCTCGCGCCGCGAACGTCTTGGTACCCACCTGCATCGCCGTCGGCCGCGAGGGAGGCCGCTGCAGGACCGGACCGAGCTCCGACGGAGGCGGCGGCGGACGCTCGCGCACGCCTCGCACGCGATCGCCGAGCTTCCGCGCGACGTCGCCCAGATCGAGGCCGGACAGGAACTTCCGCAGCGCCCGCGCGAGGTCGTCGGCCTGGCGCGGTCGCGCGGCCGGCTCGAGGGACAGGGCGCTCGCGATGACGTCGTCGAGCGGCAGGAGGCGTATGTCGGCCTCGCTCGGCTTCGGGTGCGGCGCGCGCATGGCCGCTTCGATGCCTTCCTTCGTCCGCCGTCGAAACGGAGCCTTGCCCGACCAGAGCTCCATCAGGAGCACGGCGACGGCGAAGACGTCGGCCGAGGGCGCGAGCTCGCGACCCTCCATCTGCTCGGGCGGCATGTGTCCGGGAGAGCCGAAGACGCCGTGCCCGCTCGGCGCGGTCGCGACCGGCGCCGAGATGCCGAAGTCGATGACTTTGACCTGGCCTTCGTCGTCCACCATGACGTTGCGCGGTGTCACGTCGCGGTGCACGACGTTGCGCCGGTGCGCGTAGTCGAGCGCGCGGCAGACCTCGACGCCGACGTACGCGCCCTCTTCGGGCGACAAGCCGCCGCCTTCGCACGCCCGCAAGAGCTCCGCGAGGCTCGCCCCGGCGACGTACTCCATCGCGAGGAAGTACGTGCCGAGCTCCACGCCGAGCTCGTAGACGGGGACGATGTTCGGGTGCGCGAGCGCGACTGTGGTCTTGGCCTCCTCGACGAAGCGGCGCACGAAGTCTTCGTCGGACGCGAGGTCGTCGCGAATTTGCTTTACGACGAGCTTCTTCTCGAAGCCGCCCGCGCCCCGCAGCGTCGCGAGGAGGACGCGCGCCATGCCTCCGCGCGCGAGCTCCCGCTCCAGCACGTATTTGCCGAACACCTGGGGATACATTCGAATCGAGGTTTCCCCGCATGGAAAGGCTAGTCCGCATGTTCGAGCGAAGCGAGCAAGCGCCGACGCGGCCCCTCGGTCCCGGGCGCCGAGCGCGAGACGGCGGCGAGGGCGGGTGTGGGCGCCCAGACGCGATGTCCATACGAGGTCGGTGAAGACGCGCACGGCGTTTGCCCGTGTGGCGGCGCGCCCCGCTTGATACCTTGAGTTTGCGCACCAACGCGCAAAGCAATGCATCGGAAGAGCGTCCTTCTCGCGGTGCCGTGCGATGTCACGAAGCTCCCCATCGGCGGGCTCGAGGCATTCGTCCTTTCGCACGTCGGCGAGCGGTCGCTCGTGGAAGACGTCGCCGAGACGGCTGGGCTCGAAGTCGAAGAGATGCTCCGGCTCGCCGAGCGTCTCTTGGATCTCGGCGCGCTCGTCGTCGAAGAGGACGGCGGCAAGGGCAAGCGGCGGAGCTCCGGCTCCCTCCGCGTCGCCGCCAACAACACCACACCTCCCGGCGCAGGCCGCCACTCCTCGACGCAGAAACCCTCGAAGGCGAGCGCCCCGCCGAAGACCAAGATCAGCTCCGGCTCCCTCCGCGTCGCCGCCAAGAACACCACACCGCCGAAGTCCAGGGCGAGCTCCGGCTCCCTTCGCGCCGGGAAGGCGAGCGCGCCGCCGAAGACCAAGATCAGCTCCGGCTCTCTTCGCGCCGCCAAGAACACCGCGCCGCCGAGATCGAGGACCAGCTCTGCGTCCCTCCGGACGGGCAAGATCACCCACCCGCCTTCGTCGAGCCTCGTCCCGGTCGCCTCGATCCCGCTCCAGCGCAAACGAACCGACCTGCGGACGCTCCAGCTCGGACCCCGCGAGGGCTTCGTCCTCTCCCAGATCGACGGCGCGACGTCGGTCGGCGACCTCGCCGAGATCACGCGCATGTCACTGCAGGACCTCGACCAGGCGCTCCGCGCGCTCGAGGCCGCAGGCGCGGTCGAAGTCCCGAACCGACGCAAGCGCACGCCCGTGTCGTCGCCGGCCATCCGGATCGAGCCGCTCCCCACGAGCATCTCCCTCAAGACCCGCGCGCCTGCGATCCCGATCGGCGACGCGGAGCGCATGCTCATCATGGATGCCGCCACGCGCATCGACGTGGCCAGCCACTACGACGTGCTCGGCGTGGCGCGCGACGCCGACACCAAGACCATCCGGCGCGCTTACCACGCGCTCGCGGCCCAGTTTCACCCCGACCGATTCTTCGGGAAGGACCTCGGGACGTGCAAGCAGCCGCTCGAGCGCGTCTTCGATCGCATCACGAAGGCGTACGACGTGCTCTCGCGCCGGGCGGAGCGAGAGGCCCACGATGCCACGCTCGGACCGGCGCCGCCGTCTACGGCGCCGAGGATGTCGTCGGCCCCAGGCCGCAAGTCATCGCGGAAGATGAGGGCCGCCAAAGAGAACGCCCTGAGGGTGGAGGCCGTGCCGCCCGCCACGCCGCCGCCGGAAGGGATACAGCCGATGTCGGGGGGATTGATGCCGGTGGCGTCCCCGGTGGCCATGAGCACCCCCCGCCCGGCGGCCCCCGTCGCGCCCGTGTCGCCCGGCAGCGTCGCGGCCGCACCTCCTTCGATCGGGAACATGCGGCCTCCCTCGGTCCTCCCCGGACCGGGCGCGGCGTCGGGCCACCTGCGCACCCCGCGCGCCGATCCGCTCTTTCGCATGTTCGCCGCCGGCAAGCCGCAAAAGCCGGCCCGCGGCGAGCACGTCGCCGTCTTCGTGCGGGCCGCCCAGGAGGCGCTCGGCCGCGACGACCTCGTGGGGGCGGCCAACAACTACCGCCTCGCCGTGCAGGTGACCGACGACCCGGCCATCCACGCGGCTTTCACCGAGGTCGAAGCGAAGGCGCGCACGCGCGTCCACGACGCGAGTCTCTCGCAGGCAAAGGCGGCCGAGGCGGCCGGAAAGTGGGCCGAGGCAGGGTCGAAGTACGGGCGCGCCTACGAGATCCGCGCGCAGGCGTGGGTGGCGGAGCGCGCCGCGAACGCGCTGAGGCAAGACGGCAAGGAGCTGAAGAAGGCGGCCCATTTCGCCGAGCAGGCGGTGCTCGCCGAGCCGCAGAACGCCCAGTATCGCGTCACGTTGGGCGAAATCTACTGCGACGCGGGGCTCATGAACCGAGCGGTCGGCGAGTCGGGGAGAGCGAGCTCCCTCGCACCGAACGACGCACGCGTCCAAGCGCTGGCGAGCCGTGTCGCGAACGTCAAGCGCGGCTAACGTCGCCGCGGGGCTCGCCCTCTTGTCCGCCAGCGGTGCGGCCTGCGGCAAGACCCCCGACGTGACGACGCGCGCGGTCACCCTGCACGTGCCCGTCGCGTGCGCCGCCGGTGACGGCGCCTACGGCGAGTACTTCGCGTACGGCGACTTCGAGCCGGCGCTTCCCGCCAAAGGCCACGTCCTCGCCGACGTCGGCGACCCGCTGCCCGAGATCGCGCCGGCGTCGCGCGCGCTCGTCGTCACGGCGGGAGAATCGGACGAGGCGTGGGAGGGAACTACCAGCGTCGCCCCGTCCGGAGGCGTGGACCTCCTTCTCTTGCCGACGCTGGCGTCGTGCGCGCTGTCGACGCCGGTCGACGCGCGCGTCGGAGCCGCGCTCGCGCCCATGGAGAACGAGCGCGTGCTCGTCGTCGGCGGCGAGGGCAACCCGACGCCGCGCACCTTCGTAGCCGACCTATCGACCGGCGCCGTCGCTCCGGTGACGACCGGCCTGCTCACGCAGCGCACGCGCGCCAGCGTCACCGCCTTCGCAGACGGAGCGCTCGTCGCGGGCGGCGTGGGCGACGACGGCAAGACGCTCGCCACGGCGGAGGTCTACTCGCCCGCGCTCTCCGGCTTCGACCAGCAGCGGCCCATCCAGATCGGCGACCCGAGGGCCGACCCCGGCGCCGTCGTGCTGGCCACCGGCGAGACGCTCCTCGTCGGCGGAGTCGGCGAGGACCTCGCGACGCCCCTCGCCTCGATGGAGATCGTCGACCCGGTGACGCGTACGGTGCGCACCGAGCAGGTCGCGCAGCTCGCGATCCCCCGCCGCGCGCCGAGCGTCATCCGGCTCGCCTCCGGCGAAGTGCTCGTCGCCGGAGGGTTCGACGCGTCGGGCGACCCCGTCGCGACGCTCGAGTGGTTCGCGGCGGACGCGAGCCACGCGACCAAGCGCGCGCGCGACCTCGTCACGTCCTCGTCGATGGCCTTCATGCCGCTCGTCGGAGGCGGCGCACTCGCGGTGATCGCCCCTCCGCAGGACGCGGCCGCGACCTTCCAGAGCGTGTGGGTCATCGGCGCCGACGGCGCCCTCGACGCAGCGACGCCCATCGCGGGGGCGCTCACGGCGCCGGCACTCTTCGGCGGAGCGGGGGGCGCGCCGGTGCTCTGGACGGGAGACCGCTGGTTGCAATGGCAGCCGTGGCTCGGGTCCTTCGGGGCGTTGAGCGTCCTCGACGACGCTCCCGCCCGCGTCGCGACGGCCACGTGTTCCCCCGACCCGGGCCTCGCCTTCTGGCTCGACGCGAGCGGACCCGCGCTCGTGGGTTTGCGCTTCGACGTCCGCGGCGTCTACTCGCCGCTCGCGGGCCCGCTCCTGAGGGGCGACACGTCCGACATGGCGCCCGACCGGCTCCCCTCGCCGGGCGTCCTCTCCTTCGACCCGTCGAGCGGCCTCGCGATGGGCCCCGGCGCGAGCGCCTTCGTCAGCGATCGCACCTACGGCGACGCGACCATCGACGTCGACTCTCCGACGGGAGAACCGGCGCTCGTCGTCCTGCGCGACGCGATGGGCGACGAGCTCGAGGTCGGCGGTACGACCTGCCCGGGCGCGATCACGTCGGGGACGTCTTCCCTGCACGTCGGGCGGCAGGGCCCCTCGGTCACGTGGGCGATCGCGGGCGGCGCCAGCGGGACCTGCCCGGACGGCGTCGACGGCACGACGCGGCTCTCGATCGGCCTGCGCGCGCCTGCATCCGCCGACCGGAGCCTCGTCCGCAACCTCCGCATCGCCCGCGTCGGCAGTCCCGACTGAACGCCGCCTGGACCCTAGCGCACGTCGACGCCCACCAGCTCCGCGATCGATTTCACGCCGTCCCGGTCGAGCGCGGCCGCCATGCCACGCACGATGCGCCCCGGCGCGCCCGGACCCCCGTAGATGAATCCGGTGTACATCTGCACGAGGTTCGCGCCCGCGCGCACCAGCGCCATCGCGTCCTCGGGCCCCTCGACGCCGCCCACGCCGATCACGACCGGCGCGGGACCCAGCCGCACGCGCACGCGCCGCACCACCTCGAGCGCCCGCGCGCGGAGGGGCGGCCCGCTCAGCCCTCCGGCGCCGATGGACGCCACGACCCGCGCGTCGGTCGCGAGGCCGCTCCGCGACACGGTCGTGTTGGTCGCGACCACCCCGGCGAGCTTTACCTCCTCGGCCACCGCCAGGACTTCTTCGAGCTGCGCGTCGTCGAGATCGGGCGCGAGCTTCACGAGGAGCGGCGTCCCTCCAGCGCGCGCGGCGAGCTCGCCGAGAAGGACCCGCGCGTGCTCCTTGCGCTGCATCGACCGGAGCCCCACCGTGTTCGGCGACGACACGTTCACGACGACGAAGTCCGCCGCCTCGCGCACCGCCGCGAGCGACGCCGCGTGATCGGCCACGACCGCGTCGAGGTCCTCGACCGGGACGACCCGCGACTTTCCGATCGAGACGCCCACGGGAACACGCGCCGCCGGACGCGCCGTACGGAGGCGCGCCGCCACCCGCTCGGCGCCCTCGTTGGGAAACCCCAGGCGGTTGACGAGCGCGCGGTCCGCCTCGAGCCGGAAGAGGTTCGGCGGCGGGTTGGGCTCTTGGGGGCGTGCCGTCACCGTGCCGAGCTCGAGGTGGCCGAAGCCGAGCGCCGCGAGCGCGCCGGGTCGACGGGCGTTCTTGTCGAAGCCGGCCGCGATGCCGAGCGGGTTCGGCGCTTCGAGCCCCATGACGCGGACGACCAGGCGCTCGTCGCGTGGCGGCGTCCACGCGGCGCTCGCGAGAGAGCGGAGCGCGCCGATCTCCTCGACGGGCGCCAGTGCGGCGAACGCCAGCGAGTGCGCGGCCGAAGGCGGAAGCAAAAAGAGGAGCGACCGGAGCGCGGAGTACATGCCTTGAGTCGCCGGATACCATGGGCCGAAGGGACGCGAACGAGAGAAGAGGGCGCCGGGCGCCGCCCTGCTATCTTCGAAAAAGGGCCTCCTCGGCCCCGAAAGGGTGGAGCGCGTGATCGTAGGCGTCCCCAAGGAGATCAAGAACCGCGAGTACAGAGTCGGGATGACCCCGGCGGGCGTTCGCACCCTCGTCTCTCACGGCCACTCCGTGTTGGTCGAGCGAGGCGCCGGCGAGGGCAGCGGCATCCACGACGAAGACTACGCCGTCCAGGGCGCCACCATCGTCCCGGCCGCGGCCGACGCGTGGGCCGCGCAGATGGTCGTCAAGGTCAAGGAGCCGCTCGAGCGCGAGTACGGATTCCTCCGCAAAGACCTCGTCCTCTATACGTACCTGCACCTCGCCGCGGAGCCGGTCCTCACGAAGAAGCTCGTCCAGAACGGCGTCACGGCCGTCGCCTACGAGACCATCCAGACGGAGGACGGCGCGCTCCCCCTGCTTCGCCCCATGAGCGAAGTCGCCGGCCGGATGGCGGTGCAGGTCGGCGCGACCTGCCTCGAGAAGGAGCGCGGCGGCAAGGGCGTGCTCCTCGGCGGCGTCCCCGGGACGAGGCGCGGGCGGGTCGTCATCTTGGGGGGCGGCGTCGTCGGCCGCAACGCGGCGACCATCGCGATCGGGATGGCCGCGCAGGTCACGGTGCTCGACGTCCGCGCCGACACGATGGCCTACCTCGAAGACGTCTTCGGCGGCGCCGTCGAGACGCTCTATTCGAACCCCACGAACATCGAAGACGTGGTGGCCCGCGCCGACCTCGTGATCGGAGCGGTGCTCGTCACCGGCGCGGCGGCGCCGAAGCTCGTGAACGAGCGCCTCGTCGCGAAGATGGAGCGAGGCAGCGTCATCGTCGACGTGGCGGTCGATCAGGGCGGTTGCATCGAGACCTGCCGGCCGACCAACCACGACCACCCGACCTACGAGGTCGACGGCGTCGTGCACTACTGCGTGCCCAACATGCCCGGCGCGGTGCCGCAGACCAGCACCTGGGCGCTGACCAACGTGACCATCCCCTACGCCGTCAAGATCGCCGACCTCGGCCTCGCCGACGCCGCGCGGAGCGACCCGGCGCTCCTCTCGGGTCTGAACGCCCACCGCGGCCACGTCACCTGCTTGCCCGTCGCCCAAGCCCACGGGCTCGAGTACCTCCCCGCCGCGCAGCTCCTCTGATCGGCGCGCGTCCGTGGGAGCGCACGCCCCTACGGACAGAACGGCTGCGCGGGTGCCGACGCGTAGGCGTTCATCTTCGAGACGAGGTTGTCTCCATCGGTGTCCGGCGTCGTCTGATCGCCGGCGCCCGCGCCGAACGCCATCCCGACGACATGGGCCGCTGCGAGCTCGCCGGTATGGCCGAAGAAGTAGTCGACCCGGTTGTCCTGCCAGTGGTTCGTCGTGTTGTTCTGGTTGGCGTTCCCGACGGGGAGCTGCCAGTAGAGCGCGGGCTTGCCGAGCGCCTCGGTCAGGGCCTTCACCCACGCGAAGTCCTGGTGGAAGTCCGGCAACGTCGCGTTCGTCGCGTCCCACCACGTGTTTCGCCCCGTCGACTGGTAGTACCCCGCGTCGCGGTCGCTCGCCTCCACGATGACCACGTCGGCGTCCGACTCGCCGGCCGCCGCGAGGAACGTGGCCACCTTGTTCGCCTCACCCGCCACGTCGAGCGACGCGTCCGTGTTGAGCGCGACGTCGACGTTCGACGCCCACGCCGACGCGTGCAGCCCCACGATCGCGTTCGGCGCGTACTTGCGCGCCATCGCTATCATGCATTTCCCCATCCCCGCGATCGTCTCCGGCATCGAGCCGCAGTCGGTCGGGTCCGCGCTCGCGACCGAGGCGGGGAGGGCGGTCGGCGAAGCGCCGGCCTGCTCGGCGTATCCCCAGAAGTCCGGCTCGATATGGAGGATGGCGCGGCTCTGCCCGATTTGCTGCAGCAAGAAGCGCCAGTCGGCGAAGTATCGCGTCATGAGCGGCATGCTCGTCGCGGCCTGCGTCGCCTCCGCCTGCCCCTCCTGGAAACCGGAGAACGCCGCGAGCGCGGTCTGCAAGATCTCGTAATACGTGAACATCGGAATCTCCGACGCGCCCGCCGCCGTCGTGTCGAAGCCCCGGACGAAGTCGCCCGGCGGGTCCATGTCGTATTGGAAGCAGCCCCACCACGCGCAGCCGCCCTGCCCCGCCGAGTTCGCGCACGTGTGGCCCGACGACGTGCACCCGGTCGCGCACGAAGCGCACGGGCTGGTCCCGTCGAATAGGCCGCCCGAGATGTACTCGTAGCGGATGTCGAACGGCGCGGCGCTGGCGGTCGAGTCGGTCGAGGTGGAGAGGCCGCCCATCACGCCGGTCTTGCCGAGGGTCGCGAGGAGAGGCGCGCCCAAGCACGTCCCGCCCATCGTCGCGTCCTTCGCCGCCGTCGCCGCATCGGCCGCCGCGGCGCGTCCCGTGTCCCCCGCGGCGTCGGCCGCGTCCGAGCTCCCTCCGCCCGACGCATCGGCGGGTCCCGTCCCACTCGAGGCGCCGCTCGAAGAACTGCTCGAAGAACCGCCGGAGGAGCTGCTCGACGAGCCGCTCGAACCCGCGTCCGCCCCCGCGTCCCTGTCTTCACCCGACCGCGCCGACGATCCACACGCGGGGACGACGGCGATCCCCGCGCCGAGCGCCACGAGCGCGCCCGGCCAGCCCCAGACGCGGCTCTGCATCCAACATCTTAGCGCTCCCGGTCAGGGCTGGTAGATTGGGGCCGAGGCTTGTGCGCTGCTGCGCGCCGCAGGCATACACGCCGATACCTACGTAACGACGAACGAGGAGGCCGCCGTGACGCCCCAGAAGCTCATCGCGATCATCCCCGGCGATGGGATCGGACCCGAGGTCATCGCCCAAGCCGTACGCGTCCTCGAAGTTTACCGCGATCGCCGCGGCCTCCCGCTCACCCTCTGGTCCCTCGACCTCGGCGCCGACCGTTACCTGTCCGACGGGACCACCTACCCGCGCGAGGTGCACGAGCGCATCCGAGACGAGGCGAACGCCGTCCTCGTCGGCGCCCTCGGGGATCCGCGCGTGCCGGGCCTCGAGCACGCGCGCGACATCCTCTTCGGCCTTCGCTTCGGCCTCGACCTCTACGCCAACGTGCGGCCGATCCGCGCCCTCGACGACCGCCTCGTGCCGCTCCGGCGCTTCGGCATGGAAGACGTCGACCTCGTCGTCTTCCGGGAGAACACCGAGGGCATTTACGTCGGCATGGGAGGCCAGTTCAAGCGCGGCACGCGCGACGAGATCGCGATCAGCGAAGACGTGAACACGCGCAAGGGCGTCGAGCGCCTCATCCGCGCCGGCTTCGAGTACGCGCGCGCCCGCGGACGTTCGCGCGTGCACATGACCGACAAGTCGAACGCGATGAGGCACGCCCACGAGCTGTGGCATCGCGTGTTCTTCCTCGTCGCCGCCGAGTTCCCCGAAATCGAGGCGCGGCACCTCTACATCGACGCGTTTTGCCTCCAGCTCGTCCTCGATCCGAGCCAGTTCGACGTCGTCGTCACGTGCAACTTGTTCGGCGACATCGCCACCGATCTCGGGGCCGCCCTCCAGGGAGGACTCGGCATGGCCGCTAGCGCCAACGTGCATCCGCCCACCGCGGGCTGCTGCGACGAGGCGCACGCGGGCCCGCGCGTCGCCATGTTCGAGCCGGTCCACGGCTCCGCGCCGCAGCTCGCCGGCAAGGACGCGGCGAACCCGCTGGCGAGCGTCCTCACGGTCGGCATGATGCTCGCGCACCTCGGCTGGCCGGAAGAAGAGCGGCGCCTCGAGCACCTCGTCGCCCGCGCCGTCGCCGAGAAGCAATGCACCGCGGACGTGGGCGGGACGCTCGGCACGCGCGCCGTAGGCGACTGGATCGTCGCCGAGCTCGGGCGCGCGTTCTGAGGCCGGGCACGTCCTCACCGCGGAGGCTGCGCGAACCGCGTCTCCGGGAAGGCGACGGCTTGGTCGCGCCGCGCGTTCTCTTCTTCCCGTAGAGGACGCGGCGTCGTGCGGATCCCGCGCGCTTCGAGACCCGCGCGATCGTCGTAGCGGAGCTCCGACACGATGTCCGGCGACGAGCCGGCCCGCTCGAAAGTCACCTCGCTGACCGACGACGCGTGGGCCTCTCCGAACTCGGTGCCGAGGCCGGGCCGCGCCGCGGCCGCGGAGCGTCGAGCGGGAGCCGAGGCGGCGGGTGCGTCCGAGCGCTCTTCGGCGGCCGCCGGCGCCGCGGCGCCCTTGGTGGCGGGAGCGTCCGCGGGCGGCGCGGCGGGCGCGGCGGAAGAGCGCGGCGTGGGCGCTTCCATCTCGTCGTCGCGCTCGCGGCCGACGGGAACCGGCTCCTCCACGGGCTCGACGACGTGCTCGCGGAAGAACGCGACGCCGATGACGCCGACGTTGCGATCGTGGCCCGTACGGGCGGCGTACGACGAGCGGACCGACGAGAAGCGGAACGCCGCGACCGAGTCGAGCGACGTCCGCCATCCGTCGATGGTGAGCTCGCCGTGGGCCGGTACGATATAGCCGCGCTTGTCGAGGCTGGCCGGCTTGCCGTCGACGGCGTCGAGCCCGTCCACCGAGACGACGGCCTCGACCCGAGACCCGGTGGGGTTGACGACCTTTAAACGGTAACGCTGCCCGATCGACCCGAGGATGAATCGGCGGCCGCCTTGGTAGAAGGTCGGCAGCGTATGGACGTCGTCGTCGACGGCTTCGACGTGCGGGGTCCACCGAAGGGCGGCCGGCGAGGCCTGACTGGCCGGCCAGGAGGGGGGGGAATCGGCGAGGGCGGCGTCTCCGAGAGAGCTGCACGCGGCGGTGGTGGCGAGGACGAGAAAGGAGAGGATCGTGGAGCGCATGCCCATCCAGACGTGCGCCGCGGCGATTCGATCTGCATCGAACCC
Source organism: Polyangiaceae bacterium (assembly GCA_036500865.1). Lineage (GTDB taxonomy): Bacteria > Myxococcota_A > Polyangia > Polyangiales > Polyangiaceae > Palsa-1150. Next base: position 114,685 of record DASYBG010000008.1, on the reverse strand, counting down.
CGCGCCCGCTACACTAGGGGTCGAAGCAACCCCCCCCAGGGAGTCCAACATGTGCGGCATCGTCGGCTACGTCGGCGCGAAGGACTGCGCCCCCATCCTCGTCGAGGGGCTGAGGCGCCTCGAGTACCGCGGCTACGACTCCGCCGGGCTGGCGCTCCACGCGGGGGGCCGCGGCATCGAAATCGTGCGGGCCGTGGGCAAGCTCACGAACCTCGAGGCCGCCCTCAAGAAGAACCCCCTCGTCGGCACGACCGGCATCGGCCACACCCGCTGGGCGACGCACGGCCGCCCGAGCGAGGTGAACGCGCACCCCCACGTCGCCGGCAAGGTCGCCGTCGTCCACAACGGCATCATCGAAAACCACGTCACCTTGCGGCGCGAGCTCGAGGCGGGCGGCGTCCGCTTCTCGAGCGACACCGACACCGAGATCGTCGCTCACCTCGTCGACCAAGCCCTCCGCGCCGGCGCAACCCGCCTCGTCGACGCCGTACGCTCCGCCCTCGGCCGCGTGCGCGGCGCGTACGCGATCGCCGTCCTCGGAGCCGACTTCCCGAACGAGATCGTCGTCGGCAAGAGCCACTGCCCGCTCGTGCTCGGCATCGGCCACGGCGGCGAGATGCTCTGCGCGAGCGACGTCCCGGCGCTCCTCGCCCACACGCGCGACGTCATCTTCATGCACGACGGAGAGATCGCGACCCTCACGCGCACCGCCATCGCGATCACGACGCTCGACGGCGCCCCGGTCGATCGCGCCAGCAAGACCATCGACTGGTCGCCCACCCAGGCCGAGAAGGGTGGCTACAAGCACTTCATGCTCAAGGAGATCCACGAGCAGCCCCGGGCCGTCGAGGACACCTTGCGCGGGCGGATCGATCTCGTCGAGGGCGACGTCGTCGGCGAAGAGATGGGCATCTCGCCGGGTCTCGCGACGGCGATCGGCCGCGTCTACTTCGTCGCGTGCGGGACGAGCGCCCACGCGGCGATGGCGGGGCGCTACTGGGTCGAGCAGCTCGCGCGGTTGCCGGCCGTCGTCGAGATCGGCAGCGAGGTCCGCTACCGCGACCCGGTCTTCGGGCCGGGCGACCTCGTCGTCGCCGTCAGCCAGAGCGGCGAGACGGCCGACACGCTCGCCGCCGTGAACACCGCCAAGGCCCAGGGCGCGCACGTGCTCGCCGTGGCCAACGTCATCGACAGCGCCATCCCGCGCGCGAGCGACGCCGCGCTCTACACGCACGCCGGCCCCGAGATCGGCGTGGCCTCCACGAAGTGCTTCACGACCCAGCTCGTCGCGATGCTCCTTCTCTCGGTCTACCTCGGTCGCCGGCGCGGCACCCTGCCGCAAGACCAAGCCCGCCGCGTGCTCGAGGCGCTCACCCGCGTGCCGCAGCAGATGCGCGAGGTCCTCGGAGAGTCGGGCGACCTCCGCTACCTCGCCAAGCGGCACATGCGGAGCAGCCACATGCTCTATCTCGGGCGTGGCACGAACTATCCCATCGCCCTCGAGGGCGCGCTGAAGATGAAAGAGATCTCGTACATCCACGCGGAGGGATACGCGGCGGGCGAGATGAAGCACGGGCCCATCGCGCTCATCGACGAGGACATGCCCGTCGTCGCGATTTGCCCGAACGACGCCCACTACGAGAAGACCTTCTCCAACATGCAAGAGGTGAAGGCCAGGGAAGGCCGGCTCATCGCGATTTGCACGAAGGGCGACCGCGACGTCCGCTCGCTCCTCTTGCCCGACAACGCTCCGCGAAGCAGCCGGCGCGGGAGCCTGCCGCCCCCTCCCGACACCGACGTCGTCGAGATCCCGAGCGCCGAGCCCGAGGTCCTTCCCCTCTTGACGGTGATCCCGCTCCAGCTCCTCGCCTACGAGATGGCCGATCTCAAGGGGACCGACGTCGACCAGCCGCGCAACCTCGCGAAGACCGTCACCGTGGAATAGCCGCTCGTGCCCTCCGTCATCCACGGCGACTGGACGCACCGGCGAGGGGACTCGGGCGGGGCTCGCTCGGTCGCCGCCGACATCGACAAGCCGCGGCCCGTCATCGCGTGGTCGTGGCGGCCCGATCACGGAGGACGGGTGGACCAGCTCCGCGTCCTCGGCGAGCGCGTCATCGTCGCGACGATGATGCCGCGGGCGGCGGGCGCGCAGGCCGGCCCCTGGGAGCACGCGGTCGTCTACGTCCTCGATGCGCGCACCGGCGTCGAGATCGCCCGCCGCGTCCTGCCCGACCCCGTCCCCGTCGCGGCGCTCGTCGTCGAGGCGGGGCTTGTCCACGTCGTCGCCACCGGCAACGGGGAGCCCATTTATTGGTACGCGCTCAGCCCCGAAGACCTGGCCCCGCGCCACCGACGCGTCGTCGCCGTCGCCTCGTCCGCGAGCCACGAAGACGTACTCGACGCGTGGGCCGCGCCCGACGGCGGACTCTGGCTCGAGCTCGACTGCGCCCCCGCCGACGCGGCCGAGTGGACGCTCGCCTATGTCTTCGCCGATCCCTCCGGCGCCACGCGCGAGGTCTCTCCTCGCGTCGAAATCGCCGGCGACAGCGCGCCCGCCCGGGACGCGTGCGCGGGCGGCCACGAACTCTTCGCGCCGCTCGACGGCAAATGGACCGGGGGCGACGCGCCGCTGCCTCCCGCGCTCTCGCGCCTCGACGCGCGCACGTCCGAAGCGCCGAACGAAGAGGCCTGGCTCAAGGCGACCCTCGTCGGCCCGCGGGCGCAGATCCGCGCCGTGGGCAGCGAAGGAGTCGTATGCGCGGTGGCCGCCGCCGAGGACCCGGACAAGCCCGAGCGGGCGCGCGTCGAGGTCGTCGAGGTCGACCGCGCCTCGGGCGCCGTCCGCTGGCGCGCCCAGGGAGACCGCATCGCGACCAAGCCCCAGCTCGGCGACGGAGCGCGCGTGGCCCGCCGCCACAACGGCGAGATGCTCTTCCAGAGCCTCGGCCTCGACGGCGCCCCGTGCACGTCCCTCGTGTGCGCCCGCCCCGACGGCCGTGTCGACGAGATCGTCCTCGGCGCCCGCGGTCGCTGGATCCTCGACGCCGCGCTCGGCGACATGGTCCTCGCCCACCACGAAGAGGAGGGCGGCGAGGTCCAGGTCGCGGGCTACGGGATCGACCACGAGGGGCTTCTCCTCGGCCGTCGCGCGGTCACCCGCTGGTCGCTCGAGACGCCGGGCCTCGGCGGCGGTACGACGGTCTACGCAGGAGCCGGCGCCGTCTTCGTCCGCGGCGCGCGCGCCGTCTGCGCCCTCCACCTCTAGCCGGCGCGGAGTCGCGTGCGGAGCTTGGAAGCGCCACCGCATCTTCCGGTGGCCGCCGCGGGCCGCCCCACGCTCGTCCGCCGGCTCGGCTTCTTCTCGGCCACGACGCTCGTCGTCGGCTCGATGATCGGCTCGGGGATCTTCATCGCGCCCTCGATCATGCGGCGTACGTCGCCGCGCCCGCCCTCTGGCTCGGTCTCTGGCTCGCGGGCGGCGTCCTCACCCTCCTCGGCGCGCTCTCGTACGCGGAGCTCTGCGCCCTCTTCCCGCGCGCGGGGGGGCAGTACGCGTTCTTGCGTGAAGCGTTCGGCGCGCGCGTCGCCTTTCTCTACGGCTGGACCCTCTTTCTCGTCATTCAGACCGGCTTCAACGCCGCCGTCGCCATCGCCTTCGCGAAGTTCCTCGGCGGCGTCGGCGTCCGCGCGGGCGAGACGGACGTCGTCTTCGCCGCCGGCACGTTCACGGTGTCGCGCGCGCAGCTCGTCGCGACGGCGGTCATCGCGCTCCTCACGTGGGTCAACGGCCGCGGCGTCCGCGAGGGCGCGCTCGTACAGAACGTCTTCACCGTCGCGAAGCTGGGCGCCGTCGCGGTCCTCGTCGTCGTGGCCTTCTCCATGGGCCGCGGGAGCTTCACGCACTTCGCGCCGCTCTCCGGATCCGCGCTGGGGCCGCGCGGCGCGTCCCTCGGCCTGCTCGCCGCGGCGGGGGTCGCCATGTCGAAGGCTCTCTTCGCTTACGACGCGTGGAATACGGTCACCTTCGCCGCCGAAGAGATCCGCGACCCCGAGCGGACGCTCCCGCGCGCGCTCGCCGCCGGCACGCTCGCGACGACCGCCGCGTACCTCGCCGCGTGCGCCGCCTACCTTTACGTCTTGCCCATCGACCGCATGGCGGCCGTCCCCGAGAACCGCGTCGGCGCGGAAGTCGCCGCGGTGCTCCTCGGCAGCCCCGGCGTCACCCTCGTCTCGCTCGCCATCCTCGTCTCCACCTTCGGCTGCTTGAACGGCCTCATTCTCGGCGGCGCGCGCGTCCTCTTCGCGATGTCGCGTGACGGCCTCTTTTTCCGCTTCGCCTCTCGCGTGCACCCGCAGCGCAAAACGCCCACGGGTGCGCTCTTGCTGCAAGGCGCCTGGTCCGCCGTCCTCGCGCTCTCCGGGAGCTACGACCGCCTCCTCACGTACGTGACGTTCGCCTCGCTCGCGTTCAACGCGCTCACCGTCACGGGACTCTTCGTCCTGCGACGCACGCACGCGAACGCATTTCGTCCCTACCGGACGTGGGGATATCCGATCACGCCCACGCTGTACCTCGCGGGCGCGGGGTTCTTCCTCCTCTACATTTTCGTCGGCGATCCCGCGGACGCGCTCGCCGGCCTCGCCCTCGTCGCCCTCGGAGTGCCCGCGTATGCGCTGTTACGCCGCAGCGCCACGCGCGGTCACGGGAGTGGGTGACACGGGGACAATGTCATGCCGACATGCAGGGCCGTGAACGAAAGGGAGACCATCCCTTGGAGGTCGCGTGGTAGAGACGACTCCCTAGACGGAAAGGGGCCCTTTTCATGGCAAAGCTTGTCAATTCGGTGCGCATCGTCGTTGGGTGCGTGGCCGCCGGATCGGTCGCAGCGGCGGTCGCTCTCGCGGGCTGCGGCGGCGACGACAACAACGGAAACACTCCGGACGCGTCGGCCAGCAGCAGCTCGTCGAGCTCCGGCGGATCCACGAGCAGCAGCAGCTCATCGAGCTCCGGGGGCACCAGCTCGTCGAGCTCCGGTAGCAGCAGCGGCAGTTCGTCCGGCTCGGGCAGCGGCAGCTCGTCGAGCTCCGGCGGATCCACGAGCAGCAGCAGCTCCGGTGGCGGTGGGAGCGACGGCGGGGTCGATGCCACGCTGCCCACCGATGCGGGCGGCGGCGATGCAGCCCCCGCGGACGGCGGAACGTCGGCCTGCAACACGGCGGCGACACTGCTCGCGAACGGCGGACAGCTGCTCTTCAGCTTCGACGACGGCGGCTTGAGCGGGTTCCAGATGTTCCCATCCCAGGATCCGCTCGAGGCCGGCCTCACGCCGACGCTGGTGGGCGACCCGATCAACGGCAACACCTGCCCTGGCTCGATCGAGGTGACGGTTCCCTTCACGACCACGGGCCAGAAGGTCCAGCTCGCGAATCCGATCAACTTTCCGGGCGCCCTCGTCACCGGGTCGGTCCTGCACATGTCGCTCAGGGTTCTCCCGAGCTCTGGCAACACCGATGCGGGGAACCTGCTCAGCATCCTCGGCGGCCCCGCCTTCGCCGGCAACATTCAGCCCTACTATCAGGGGGAATTCGCCACGCCCGACGGCGACGTGCCGCGTGACGATGCCGGGGCGGGCCAGAGCTACGGCACCTCGAACTTCAATGCCGGCTTCACGTGGGCAGCCATCGATGCGGGCGGCTGGAACATGGTGAACGTCCCGATCGTGACCGCGGACGGCGGCCCGAGCACGATCTACCTGAACCAGATCGGCGTCATCATGTACACCGACCCGAACCCCACCGATGCGGGCTTCGTGCCGTTGTCCTCCCCGGTGACCGTCATGGTCTCCGTCGACGATATCTGGGTGCAGTAAACCCGAATCTCTACCGCGTGCCGCGCGAACGACGGGCCACTGCCCGTCGTTTGCGTTTTATGGGCGCGCGGAAATTGCGCCCCACGGCGGGGCGCCCCCAGAAAGGCCCCTCGCCGAAGGCGCGGGACGAGTAGATTTCCCGCCATCGTCGTGAGCACCGTCACGGTCGTCGAAGGGATCGTCGAGCGCATCACGTTCGAGAGTGCGCAGTCGGGCTTTCGCGTCATCAAAGTCGCCGTCGAGGGCCGCGGCGACCGCGTCGCCGTCGTGGGCACCTTCCCGTCGACGCCCCTCGGCGCCCGCGTGCGCGTCCGCGGCTTGCTCGAGATCGACGGCAGGCACGGCGAGCAGCTCCGCGCCGAGTCCCTCGTCGAGCTCGCCCCCGACACCCTGGCCGGCCTCGAGAAGTACCTCGCCTCGGGCGTCATCAAGGGCGTCGGCCCGAAGCTCGCCCAGCGCGTCGTCGCGACGTTCGGCCTCGACTCGCTCCGCGTCCTCGACGACGAGCCCGAGCGCCTCCGCGAGGTGGAGGGACTCGGCCACAAGCGGCGCGTCGCCCTCGCGGCGGCGTGGCGCGAGCAGCGAGACACCCGGGACGTCATGGTCTTTCTCCAGTCCCACGGGGCGACCCTCTCGCTCGCGATGCGCATCGTGCGCCGCTACGGGACGCGCGCCATGGCCGTCGTCTCCCGCGAACCGTACCGACTCTCCTTCGACGTCCGCGGCGTCGGCTTCAAGACGGCCGACCGCATCGCCGCCTCCATCGGCATCGCGCCGACCTCGCCCGAGCGCTTTCAAGCGGGCCTCTTGCAAGTCATTCACGACGCCGGCGAGGCCGGCCACGTGTGGACGCCGCAGGCCGAGATCACGGCGCGCGCCGCGCAGCTCCTCGGCTTCGAGGCCGAGGACGCGAGCATCCTCGCGAGCCTCGAGCGCGGGCTGGACTCGCTCGTCCTCATGGGCCGTGCCGTCGTCGAGCGGGTCGACGGCGAGCGCGCCGTCTTCTCCGCGGAGCTCCACCGCGCCGAGGTGCGTCTCGCGCAGCGCCTCGGCGAGATCGCGCACGCCCCCGCGCGCGCCCTCGCCGGCGCCGACCGCGCGATCCACGCGTTCGAGACGCGGGCCCGCGTGGAGCTCGCCCCCGAGCAGCGGAGCGCCGTGGAAGAAGCCGCTCGGCGGCAGGTGCTCGTCGTGACCGGAGGCCCCGGCGTCGGCAAGACCACCATCGTGCGCGCCATCCTCGCCGTCCTCGACCACGCCGGCGTCGCCGTCCGCCTCGCCGCGCCGACCGGACGCGCGGCCAAGCGCATGAGCGAGGCCACCGGCGCCGAGGCGACGACCCTCCACCGCCTCCTCGACTTCGACCCGAAGACCGCCAGCTTCAAGCGCGACAAGAAGCGCCCCATCGAGGCCGGCGCCGTCATCGTCGACGAAGCGTCGATGCTCGACCTCCCCACCGCCGACGCCCTCGCCCAGGCCATCGCCCCCGGAACACGCCTCCTCCTCGTGGGCGACGTCGATCAGCTGCCGAGCGTCGGACCGGGCGCCGTCCTGCGTGACGTCATCGCCTCGAACGCCGTCCCCTGCGTGCGCCTCCGCCGCATCTTCCGCCAGGCCGCCGCGAGCCTCATCGTCACGAACGCCCACCGGATCAACGAAGGCGAGCTCCCCGTTGCGCCCCCTCCCGGCGCCAACGCCGACTTCTTCATCGTGGAGCGGCGCGACGCCGAGCGGGCCCGCGCCACGGTCATCGAGCTCGTCACCTCCCGCATCCCCGACCGCTTCGGCCTCGACCCCGTCCGTGACATCCAGGTCCTCACGCCGATGAACCGCGGCCCCGCCGGCGCCCACGCGCTGAACGAAGCCCTCCAGGCCGCCCTGAACCCCCCGCCCGCCCGGAGCGCCAGCGACACGGAGACCGCGGCCCTCGGCAGCGGCGAGGCCGGCAGCATCGAGGCCGACGCGGGCCCGACCGGACGCGCGCGGACCCTCCGCCCCGGCGACAAGGTCATGCAGACGCGCAACGACTACGAAAAGAACATCTACAACGGCGACGTCGGCCTCGTGACGAGCATCGATCCGTCGAGCGGCGTCGTCTCCGTGCGGTTCGACGAGAGAGACGTCGCCTTCGAGGACGGCGACCTCCGCGACCTCGTCCTCGCGTACGCCTGCACCGTCCATAAAGCCCAGGGAAGCGAATACCCTGCGGTGGTCGTGCCGCTCCTCACCAGCCACTTCGTCATGCTCTCTCGAAGCCTGCTCTACACCGCCGTGACCCGCGGCAAGCGGCTCGTCGTCGTGGTCGGCGATCCGCGGGCGGTCGAGCTGGCGGTGGGCGGCAACCGTGCCGGGGATCGGCGGACGCGGCTGGCGCAGCGCCTCCCGGGAACCTTGTCATGAGCCGGTCGTTGACGCGCGCCGCGCACGTGCCAAGTCTTTAGGCCGCATGGTGCGCCGCCTCCTCATCGGATTGGTGCTCGGCCTCCTCGTGGGCGGGGCCATCGCGGCCGGCCTCATCGCGGGCCTCGGGGTGCAAACCTTCGCCGGCACCGAGGGGATGCTCCTCGGGTATCTCGCGGCGGCGCTCGCGGGCGCCGGCACGGGGCTCGTCGCGGGCAAGCCCATATGGTCCAAGGGGGGCAAGGTCGAGGCGGGGCTCAAGTCGTTCTTCGGCGCGCTCCTCGGGGCGGGGCTGATGTTCGCGCTCCACCGTTGGGTGAACTGGTCGATCGCGATCCCCGCGCTGGGCGCCGCCAGCCCGACGCCGATCGGCGACCTCCCCGAGGCCTCGCTCCCGCTCCTGGCCGCGGTGCTCGGCGGGTTCTTCGAGCTCGACAACACGGGAGAAGTGGAACCCGCGAAGGGCAAGAACGCGGACCGTGCGCGCGTCGCGGCGGAAGAGCCGGGCCGCAAGGCGCGCGTGGCCGCTCCCGCGTCGCCGCCGAAGGGCGCCCCCGCGGAAGTCGAGGACGACGAGGCCGAGGGCGGTTCGCGGCGGGCAAAGCGGTAAGGGCCGCGGTGCGGGCGGCTCTCTTCCCCGCGGTGTCCTCTGGCACGCGGGAGGTGCTGTGATGCCGCCCGCGCGCTTCGCGGTCTACGCGGCGTCCGCCGGGGTGCTCGTGATGACGGCGCGGGCCCTCGCGGGGAGGGCGCCACCGTTCGGTTGGGCCTTCTTGATCCTCCTCGGGTACACGCTGCTCATCCTGGGCGGAGTCTTCGTGCTCCGCTGGCGCGTGTTCGTCGACGCCGTGGTCCGCGGGCCGCGGGGAGCGCGCGGGGTCGCGTTGACGTTCGACGACGGGCCCGACCCTGTGTCCACGCCGCGGATCCTCGACGCGCTCGCGGTGCGGGGCGCGCGGGCGACGTTCTTCGTCGTGGGCCGGAAGGTGGAGCAGCACCCGGAGGTGGTACGGGCCATCGTGGAGCGAGGGCACGCCGTGGGCCTCCACTCGTACGCGCACGACCGGCTCTTCGCGCTGCGCGGCGAGCGGCGGGTCCGCGCGGACCTGGCCCGCGGGATCGCGGCCCTCGAGAAGGTCACGGGGGAGCGGCCGATCCTCTTCCGGCCGCCCATCGGCCACACGAACCCCATCCTGGCGCGGGTCGCGGACTCGCTCGACCTCACGGTCGTGGGATGGAGCGTCGGCGCGCGCGACGGACTGGCGACCGCGAAGAAGGACGCGGTGGCGGCGCGTGTGTGCGCGGGCCTGCGCGACGGGGCGATCGTGCTCATGCACGACGCGCCCGAGACGGGGACGCGCGAGCCCGCCGCGGTAGGCGCGCTCCCGATCATCCTGGACGCGGTGGCGGACAAGGGTCTCGAGGTCGTGCCTCTCGCGCCCTGGGTGGACGGAGCCGCCGCGGAGAAACCGCGCGCGTAGAGGACAACGACGCGTCCTGCGAGCGTCGTAATACGCACGGGAACCCTCGCAAGACGCTCTGCGATCCTCCCGATACGCGTCGCCACCTTCGCGAAGCGCGCTGCGACCCACGCCAAGCGCCTTGCAACCTTGGCAGAGCGCGCCGCCGGCCTCGCGACACGCGTGGCCACCTTCGCGACGCGCGCTGCGACCTACGCCGAGCGTCCTGCAACCTTCGCGAGACACTCTGCGGGCCACGCCCTACGCGTTGCGACCTTTGCAACGCCGCTCACGAAGGCCGCGACGCATCCCGCGAAGCCCGCTGCACGTCCCACGAACGTCGACCCACGCCTTTCGCGCCTCTCCGCGCGTCCGCCAAGTCTCGCCGTTCACCCCGCGAGCGAGGGCAGGACCACGAAGAACCTCGCCCCCGACGCCACGGCGGCGACCCCCACCTCACCGCCGGCCGACTCGACGATCCCGCGGCACACGGCGAGCCCCAGGCCCGTCCCCTCCCCCACTTCTTTCGTCGTCACGAACGGCTCGAACAAGCGGTCCAGCACCTCGGGCGCGATCCCCGGCCCGTCGTCTTCGATGTCGATCCGCACCCGCCCGTCCGCCTCCCGCCCCGCGATCGCCACCCGGCCCGCCCCGCGCGGCCCCGACGCGACCGCCGCCCCCGCGTTGAGCACGAGGTTGAGCAGGACCTGGGTGAGCCGGTGCGCCGGCAGCTTCACGCGCAGCGACGGCGGCACGTCCGTCTCGATGCGCACCGTACGAAATGGCTTCTGCGGCCGCACCAGCGCGATCACGTCCCCCACGACCGACGCGACGTCCGCGCCCATCGCGTCGCTCCCCTCGGACTGCGCCCCGCTCCCCTCGGGGCGCGCGAAGTCGAGGAGATCCCGCACCACCGTGTGGATTCGCTCCGTCTCCTTGCGCATCCGCTCGAGGAAGTCCCGCTGCGCCTCGGGCGGTAGCTCCGGGTCGAGGAGCATCAGGTCCTGCATGCCGGCGAGCGCGGCCAGCGGGTTGCCGATCTCGTGCGCGACCCCCGCCGCGAGGCGCCCGACGCTGGCCATGCGCTCGCTGCGCACGAGCTGCGCCTGCGTCTCGGTGAGGCGCGTCGTCGTCTGCGTCAGCTCGTCGACCTTCACGAGCAACGCCGCTTCTTCGCTGATGAGCCGCTCCGCCATCGCCCTCACGCTCGCGCCGAGCTCGATGAGCTCCCGCGCCCCGCTCCGCGGCACGGGCAGCGTGCGCGCGCCGTTCGCGACCCGGTCTGCGGCGTCGACGAGCTGGTCGACGGGGCGCACGATGAGCCGCGTCAAGACGAGGTACGCGAAGACCAGGAGCGCGAGGCCGAACGTCGTCATGTAGAGCGCGACGAGGCGGACCAGCGGGGTGGCACGGTCGCCGGCGGTGACGGCGGCGGTGCGCGGGCGAGCCATCGCGTCGTGCTCGCGGGCTTCGAGGACCGTGGCGCGCGTGAGGCTCGCGACCGCGAAGAAGAGCGGGACGAAGGCGAGGAGCATGAGCCCCGCGAGGGCCAGGACGATTTGCAAGCGGAGGCCGAGCTGCACGCGCGGAGGCGCGCGCGGCGGCGGGGAATACGCGGGGAAGTGCGGCGTACCCACGAAGGTCGAGGCTACCTGCAAATCATCGCCGTCATCCTGCGCGAAGCGAAGGACCCATCGCCGTCATCCTGCGCGAAGCGAAGGACCCCACGGCGCATCTCGGGATGACAACGCCATTTTCGGTCCGATTCGCGCGGGCTCGGCTACGGCTTCGCGAGATAGTCCACCATCGCGCTCCACTGCTCCTCGGTGAGGTGCACCCGCACCCGGTGCCGCGTGAACGCGTCCTCGAGGTGTTCGCGTGTGCGCGTCTTCGGCTCGGGCAAGACGTGACACTTGGCGCACTTGTGGCGGTGGATCTCGGCGATGGGCGACCCGGAGCCCTCGCCGGCCGGAGCGGACGCCGGCGGCCCTCCGCCGCAAGCGGCGAGAGAGGAGAGGGCGACGGCGGCGGCGAAGCGGATCCCGGTCACGGGGCGGAGCCCGCGGCTTCGTCGATGCGGAGGGCGACCACGTCCGCCGCGATCTCCCGGTCGAGGGCGAGGACGGTCTCGTCGGACTCGACGACGACGACGGGCCGCGTCTGCTGCACCGTGAGCTCCACGCCCGGCAGGATTCCGAGCGAGGCGAGGCGGTCGACGCGCGCCGCGCTCCCTTCGACGGCGCCGACGACGATGCGCTCGCCGGGACGACACGCGACGAGCTTCCTCGTCGTGACGGGCACAGGTCCCGCGCCGCGCGTCATTCCGCGGCCTGGGCGCCGCGCAAACCGCGGCGGCGCACGAGGTTCGTGAGGAGGGTCACGAGCTTCGACTCGGGGGGGAACTCGTAGCCGCACGAGGGGCACGTCACCATTCCGCAGCCCTTCGACATCGGGCAGCCGCCCTGACAGGCCGCGCCTTCGCTCTTGGTGAACGAGTGACCGCACATCCCGCAATCGATCATCGACTAACCTCCGAAGGCCCGAAAGCCCGCACGCACGACGGCGCCGACGGCGACCGCGTAAGGGAAGATGAACGCGCTCATCGCGCCCGCCGTCTTCCAGCCGCGCTCCTTGGCGATCATGAAGACGTTCGCGATGCAGGGGATGAAGAGCGTGATGGTCACCATCGAGACGGCGATGTCGGCGCTCGAGAGGCGGCCGGCGCGGGCGAGGTCGAGCAGGCCGGCGGCGCCGAAGTCGCGGCGCAGAAAGCCGACGAGGAGGGCCTCGCTCACGCGGTCGGAGACGGCGCCGCCCCGCGGGAAGCCGAGGAAGTGGTGGACGATCGGCTCGCCGGCCTTGTGGACGAAGACGAGGAGGTGGAACGCGTCGAGGACGAAGAGCAGGGCCGTGCCGGCGAGAAAGAGCGGGACGGCCTCCCTCAGGTACCACTCGATGCGGGCCATGGTCTTGGCGAGGATGTTCGAGACCATCGGCTGGCGGATGGGCGGCATCTCGAGGAGGAAGTCGCTCCGGTCGCCGGGGAGCGCGCGCGCGGCCACCCACCCGACGAGGAGCAGCGTGCCGACCACCACCCCCACCCAGACGAAGGTCGCCGCGGCCGACGTGCGCTGCATGAGCGCGAAGATGACGCTGAGCTGCGACGAGCACGGGACGCCCAGCGCGAGGAGCAACGTGACGAGGACGCGCTCCTTGCGCGTCTCGAGGATGCGGGCGGTGAGCGTGGCCATCGTGTCGCAGCCGAGGCCGAGCACCATCGGGAGCACGGCCTTGCCGTTGAGGCCCATGCTCCGGAGCACCCGGTTCGACATCACGGCGAGCCGCGGCAGATAGCCCGAGTCTTCGAGGACGGAGAAGACGAAGAAGAACGTGGTGACGACGGGCAGGACGATGGCGACCGCGTAGGTGACGCCCATCGTGAGCATGCCATAGGGCCCGACGAAGAACGCGGTGACGAGCGGTATGCCGATCCACGCGAACAGGGAGAAGGCGGCGCGGTTGACGAAGCCGCCCCAAATGCGCGCCTCGGCGCCGTGAAGGTCGCCTTCGACGACGGCGCCGGCGGGGTCCCGCGTGACGCGCGCGTGGGGAGCGTAGACGTCGACCCGGGCGGTCGGGTCGGCGACGTAGACACCGTCGGCCTTGATCTGCGCGTCCACGCGGACCTTGCCAGGGCCGTCGGGCGAGACGACGAGGCGGCGCGCGCCGTCGTCGGCCGTGTCGACGGCAGACGGGTCGGCGACCGGAGCGGCGTCGAGGGACGCGCTCGCGAGGGTGGCGCCGAAGACGTGGTTTTCGACGAAGTCGACGGCGGTCCCCGCGCCGAAGCTGCCGACGATCTTGTACGCGAGGAGGAGCACGACGCCGACGATCGGCAGGCCCCACACGGGGTCGGTGGCGACACGGCCGAGCCATCGCGAGATCGGCGCGTCTTCCTTGTCTCCCGCGGCGGCAGCGAGACCGAGGGCGCCGAGGCCCGCGAGCGCGCCGGCGTGGACGGTCCACGCGGGGTAGCTGCGGGTAGCGAGCCACGCGGCGGCGGTGGCGAAGAAGTAGACCATCCAGCCCGCGGTGAACGCGCCGACGAGCTTCCACGCCGACGAGCGCAGCCGAGCGTGGCGGCGGACGAGGACGGTGCCGAGGGCGGTGGCGGCCGCCCAGAAGAAGAGGGTCGGCCACGTCCAACCGGCGACGAGATCGCGCGAGAAGAAGCGCGCGACGACGTCGAAAAACCCGTAGTCGGCGAGAGGGTCGACGCGCGCGTGACGGACGTGCACCCGCGCGACGGCGCCCGCGTACGTGAGCGCGGCGGCGAGCGAGGCGCCGGCGGCGAGCGCGACAGCCGGGCCGATCCCCACATGGCCTTCGTGGGCGCGGCCGGCGGCGCGGCCGTCGCGCGACTGGACGAGGCGGGTGATGGCCTGGGCGCGGGCGAGGCGAAGGCGGCTGAGGAGCGCGAACACCGGGACGCCGTGGGCCCGGGCGAGAACGCGGGCGTGCTCCTCGGCGATCCGCTTGGCCGCTTCGCCGACGACGGTATCGAGGCCGGCGGCGATGCCGCGCTCTCCGCCGAGGAGCATCGTGGCGACGCCCCGCTTGGCGACGGGCAGCGTGACCTCGATGTGGGATTCGATGTCGGCGATCGCGGCCTCGATGTCGGCGGGGAACGCCGGGGCGCACGGCAGCGGCGCGCGCGCGATGGGGGCGCCTGCCGCCGTGGGCGCGCCGTGGCTCGAGGCGAGGTAGGCGCGCACGGCGTCGAGCCCCTCGCCTTCGGTGGCGGTCGACGCGTTGACGCTCACGCCCGAGAGCTCGCGCTCGAGCGCGGCGAGATCGACGCGAACGCCCCGCGCCCGGGCTTCGTCGAGCATGTTGAGGTCGAGGCAAAAGGGGATGCCGAGCTCGGCGAGCTGCAGCGTGAGCAGGAGCGTGCGGCTCAGGCCCTTCGCGTCGCCGACCTGGATGACGGCGTCGTGCGTCTCGGCGAGGAGGATGTCGCGCGTGACCGACTCGTCTTCGCTCATCGGCACGAGGTTGTGCGTGCCGGGCGTATCGACGACCTCCCACAGGTGCTCGCCGAAGCGCGCGCGGCCCCGGGCCACCTCGACGGTGGTACCCGGATAGTTGCTGACGGTGACGTAGGTCCCGGTGAGAGCACCGAAGACGACGCTCTTGCCGACGTTGGGCTGGCCGACGAGGAGCGCGCGGCGCCGCGGCACCGGCTCCGCTGGTTCACCCGCCACGGCCTGCGCGCTTTCGCGCGTGGCGGGGGTCACAACCTCGGGCGCGGCCTCGAAGTTGAAAGTCATATTCACTTGCCTTCACAGTGGCCCAAACCGCGAGCGCTTTCAAGCGCTAGTCCGCACCCTCGAGCGCGGAGAGAGAGCGACGCGTACCCGGGCAGCCTAGGTTTGCGTGATCCCGAAGGCCGCTTCGATCGCCCGCGCCACACCCCCACCGTTCTCTACCGTCTCGACGAGAACGTCGGTCGCCTTCGCCTTTACCTCGTCGGGCGCCTGGCCCATGACGAAAGACCGGCCGGCGAGCTCGAACATGGGAACGTCGTTGATCCAGTCGCCGACGCACACGGTGTCGGCCAGGGCGACGCCCTGGTGCTCGGCGATCCAGCGGAGCGCGGTGCCCTTGGTGGCCCCGGCCGCGCGAATGATGGCGGCCCAGGTGCCCGTATGGGCGTGCCGGCGGACGGGGAACTTGGCGACGACCGCCGCGGTCGACAGCTCGCGCGCGATCTGGTCGAGGGCGGGTCCGAGGCGATCGAGCGGGCCGAGCGCGATCACGGCGGTGACGCCGCCCTCGGTCGCCCAGAGGGGGTGCTCGAAGACGTCGGCGACTCCGCGCAGGTCCTTCGACCACGTGGTGGCGTACTCGACGAACGCGGCGCCGGCCGCGTCGTGGCCGATCGCGTCCTCCGCGAAGACGAAGGTGACGACGCCCGCACGCGCGAGGGCGTCGCGCAGGCGGAGGGCCTCGGCGCCGCCGACGCCGAGATGGAAGAGGGTCGTGTGGGAGTCCGCGCGCACGACGTGGCTCCCGTCGGCGCACCCGACGGGGCCGCGAAGGCCGAGGGCCTCCGCCGTCGGCCGCGTGCCGGAGTAGAGGCGGCCGGTGACGATGCTGACGCGCACGCCGTGCTCGATCGCCGAACGCAGCGCCCTCACGTCGTGCGCGTGGGCCTGGCCGCGCGGGTCGAGGAGCGTACCGTCGAGATCGACGGCGATGAGTCGCGGGGCGGTCACACGGTCGCGG
Source organism: Polyangiaceae bacterium (assembly GCA_036500865.1). Lineage (GTDB taxonomy): Bacteria > Myxococcota_A > Polyangia > Polyangiales > Polyangiaceae > Palsa-1150. The sequence goes on along the minus strand of DASYBG010000008.1, from coordinate 98,664 downwards.
GATACACGGACACTTTGCGCTGGGTCCGCGAACGCCACTCGTACTTCACGACGCCGTCCACGAGGGCGAAGAGGGTGAAGTCCTTCCCGAGCCCGACGTTCCTGCCGGCGTGGATGGTCGTCCCCACTTGGCGAACGAGGACGCTGCCGGCCGTGACGGCTTCGCCGCCGTAGACCTTCACGCCCCGCTTTTGCGAGTTGGAGTCGCGCCCGTTGCGCGTGCTGCCTGCACCTTTTTTGTGCGCCATGGATGCGTCTCTCTCAGGAAAGGATATTGGTGATTTCGAGCGCGGTGAACGGCTGGCGATGGCCGTTCTTGCGACGGTAGTTCTTGCGGCGCCGGAACTTGAAGACGATGATCTTCGGGCCGAGGCCCTGGTCGACGATCTTCGCTTCGACCTTCGCTCCGCTGACGACGGGCTTGCCGAGCTTCAGCGCGTCCCCCGCGACGAGGAGCACCTCGTCGAACGTGACCGCGTCGCCGACGCCTCCGGGGAGCTTCTCGACCCGAAGGCGGTCACCCTTCTCGACCCGGTACTGCTTGCCGCCCGTCTTGAACACCGCGTACATGATTGGCCCTCTTGAAGTGCCGCGCCCATGGCGGGCGGCGGCGGGGACCGGGAATGTAGGGGGGAGCTCTCCCTTTGTAAAGCTCGCGTCCCCCGGGCCATGACCTCGTGCTACGGCGAGGTCTCGGCTCGCAGCCTCAGCCGCGCCCAACATGGCGAACTACCTCGCGATCGTCCTTCACGCGCACCTCCCCTTCGTGCGCCACCCCGAGCACGCGCGGCACCTCGAGGAGCGGTGGTTCTACGAGGCGCTCGTCGAGTGTTATCTCCCGCTCCTCGACGTCTTCGATCGCCTGGCCGCGGACGGCACGCCGTTCGCGCTGACGATGAGCATCACCCCTCCGCTCGCGTCGATGATGACCGACCCGCTGCTCCAGGTGCGGTTCCACGAGCACCTCGCGCGCATCGAGGCCCTGGCCGAGCGGGAGATGAAGCGGCTCTGGGGGGACGAGCGGTTCGCGCCCATCGCGACGTTCTATCGGGACCATTTCGCCCGCATGCGCGCGGTCTGGGATCGGCATCACGGGAACGTGCTCGCGGGGTTCGTGCGCCACTGGGACGCGAGGCGGCTCGAGCTCCTCACCTGCTCGGCGACACACTGCTACCTCCCGGGCATGCTCGCGGCGCGGGAGGGCATCCGCCTGCAGCTCGAGCTCGGGGTGCGCGGGTTCGAGCGCATCGTGGGGCGGCGGCCGACCGGGGCGTGGCTCGCCGAGTGCGCGTACCACCCGAGCTTCGACGACGAGATCGCGCGCGCGGGCATCCGCTTCACGGTGGTCGACACGCACGGCATTCTCCACGCGCGGCCGCGGCCTCCGTTCGGCGTGCACGCGCCGCTCTGCAGTCCGAACGGCGTCGCGTTCTTCGGGCGCGACGTCGCGTCGAGCAAGCAGGTTTGGTCGCGCGAAGAGGGCTACCCCGGAGACGCGTACTACCGCGACTTCTACCGCGACATCGGCTTCGACCTGCCCGTCTCGGAGCTCGACGGCGAGGTGGCCGGCGACGGATCGCGCCTCATGACGGGGCTGAAGTACTACCGAATCACGGGCAACGACCCGGACAAGCAGCCGTATCAGCCGGGAGTCGCGGCGCAGAAGGCCCGCGATCACGCGGAGAACTTCGTCCACAACCGCGCGCAAGAGGCGGCGGCGCGCGCGGCGGGGATGCCGGTGCCGCCGATCCTCGTCGCACCGTACGACGCGGAGCTCTTCGGGCACTGGTGGTTCGAGGGGCCGATGTTTCTCGAGGCGATCTTCCGGAAGGTCCACGACGGGTCGTCCGGGCTCGAGGCGATCACGCTGGCGGAGTACCTGAGGCGGCACCCGCTGCTCGTGCAGGCGACGCCCAGCCCGAGCTCCTGGGGCGCGGGCGGTTACGGCGAGGTGTGGGTCGGCCAGGAGGCGGCGTGGACGTGGCGGCACGTGCACCACGCGACGAGGTACGGGCGCTGGCTGGTGCAGAAGCACCGGGGCCTGTCGGGAAGGCGCGGAGAGGCGCTCGACCAGCTGATACGGGAGCTCCTCTTGCTGCAGTCGAGCGACTGGCCCTTCATCTTGAAGATGGGGACGGTCGCGCGGTACTCGGAGAGCCGCATCCGCGCGCACGTGCACCGTCTGAGGCGGCTCGGAGATATGGTCGAGGGCGGCGGCGACGGAGCGATGTCGGCGGCCGAGGCGGCGTGGCTCGACGACCTCCGCGGTCGCGACAACTTCTTCGCGCAATTGAACGGCGACGAGCTCCGGTCGCCGTTCCTCTCCTGACACGCTAGCTTGCGGCGAGAACCGATGACCTTGCGATTGGAAGGCACCTACTCCGCGCTCGTCACCCCCTTCCTCGACGAGCCCGGCCAGCCCGTCGACTGGGCGTCGCTCGACAAGCTGCTCGACGCGCAGATCGCGGGCGGCGTGGCCGGCGTGGTCCCCTGCGGCACGACGGGCGAGAGCCCGACCCTCACCCACGAGGAGCACGCGCAGGTCATCGAGCGGACCGTGAAGCGCGTGAAGGGCCGGCTGCAGGTCATCGCGGGCACGGGGTCGAACTCGACGGCCGAGGCGATTGCGATGTCGCAGCACGCCGCCGGTGCCGGCGCCGACGCCGTGATGGTGGTCGTCCCCTACTACAACAAGCCGACGCAGGAGGGCCTCTACCGCCACTTCGTCGCGATCGCGGAGAGCGTGCGCGTGCCGGTCGTCCTCTACAACATCCCGGGCCGGTCGGTGGTCGACCTCGCGCCGGAGACGCTCGCCCGCATCGCCGAAGCCGCGCCGAACGTGATCGGCGTGAAGGAGGCGACCGGGAACGTGCTTCGTACGCAGAAGATCGCGCAGGTCATGGGCGGCCGCCTGGCCGTGCTGAGCGGCGACGACGCGCTCACGCTGCCGATGATCGCCGTGGGGGCGCGGGGGGTCATCAGCGTGACGTCGAACGTGCTCCCGGCCGAGGTCGTGCGGGCGACGAAGCTGGCGCTCGAAGGAAAGGCGGAAGAGGCGCGGAGCGCGCATTTCGCGCTCTTGCCCGTGCACGACGCGATGTTCCTCGAGGCGAATCCGGCGCCCGTGAAGACCGCGCTCGCCGTCCGCGGGATGATGCGCGACGGCGTACGGCCGCCGCTGGTGGCGTGCGCGGAAGCCACCCGGCGGACCATCGCGGCGACGCTGGAAGCCTACGCGCGGGGCCGCGGCTGATGCGCCTTGCGGTGGTCGGCGCGAGCGGTCGCATGGGCCGCGCGATCGTCGGGCTCGCGGCCGGCGCGGGGATGGATCTCGTCTGCGCGGTCGGCGCGAGCGACGTGGGGCGCGACGCGGGTGAGCTCGCGGGAGCGGGAACGATGGGCGTGCCCGTGGTGGCCGACGTCGGCGCGCTCGGGAGGGCCGGCGCCGACGTGGTCGTCGATTTCTCCGCGCCGGGGGTGACGCGCGAGCTCGCGGCGATCGCGGCGGCGGCCGGGAGCGCGGTCGTGAGCGGGACGACCGGCTTGGGCGACGAGGAGCGTCGCGCGCTCGAGCGGGCGGCGGGCGTGGTGCCCGTGCTCTGGGAGCCGAACATGAGCGTGGGCGTACACCTGCTCGCGGCGCTCGTGGCGCGGGCGGCGGCGGCGCTGCCCGATTGGGACCTGGAGATCGTCGAGGTCCATCACAAGGCGAAGGTCGACGCGCCGAGCGGCACCGCGCTTCGTCTGGCCGAGGCCGCGCGCGCCGCGCGAACGGCCGCGACGAACCTCGTGCACGGCCGGCAGGGCAGGCCCGGTCCCCGCGCCGCGGGCGAGGTTGGGATGCACGCGCTGCGCGGCGGGGACGTCGTCGGAGATCACACGGTCCACCTGATGGGCGGCGGCGAGCGGCTCGAGCTCACGCACCGGGCGACCTCGCGCGACGTCTTCGCCCGGGGCGCGCTGCGCGCCGCGCAATGGATCGTGCGCCGACCCCCCGGGCGCTATACGCTCGACGACGTGCTCGACGTCAAGCGCTGACGGCGTCAGAAGGTGACGCGGACGCCGACGGCGCCCGAGCGCGGGCCCACCGAAGGCAGCACGTCGACCCGGGTCTTGCTCGCGGTGGACGCTTCGTCCGTCGTCCGCGGCTGCGAGGGGCGCTCGGTGACGAGGAGAGAGACTCCGGTCGCGACGAGCCCGGCGCCGATGCCGGCGAAGATCCAGCCGAGGGTCGAGGCCTTCATCGCGTCGTTGCTCTTGTTGCACGCGTCGACGGCGGAGGCGCTCGTACTGGAGCAAACGTCGACGACCGAGACCGGCACGTTTTGCCGATCGGCGGTGCTCGCGTTGCTGTCGCTGACCCAGCTCGCCGCCTCGACGATGGCGCCCGCGATGAAGCCCGCGCCGAGCACGAGCGTGGAGTAGGTGAGCGCCTTCCGCGCCGAAAACTTCGACTCTGGTTCGACGTGGCCCACGCTGATGGTCTCGCCCGAGTCCGCCGGCTGCGCGCTTGGGGCGGCCGCCGGAGCGGGGGCCGGCGCGAGCGGAGGAGCCGAGGCGACGGGAGGCGGGGACGCCGAAGGCACCGGCTGACCGACGAGCTGGTTGAACATGTCCGCGGCGAGCATCTGCAGGCCTTCGTCGCCCGCGTCTTTCACGGTGTCCGAGAAGACGCCGCGCGTCTCGACGCCGGGCTTTCCGCGCGACCACATGTGCATGTCGGCGGAGACCTGGCCCGGCGGCCCCTTCTTTCGCTCCATCGTCCCCCAGATGTACCGGTTCGTGTGGAGCTGCTCGCCGATGCGGAGCAAGCACGCCGGATCGGGCTTGGGAGGGCACTTGAGCGCGATGGCGAGTGTCTCGAACGACTGGTTGGTCTCGAGGAGCGACCACCCGGCGGCCTGCTTGACCCGAGCGCGGAGGGCGCGCGTCAGTGCGTCGGCCTGGTCGTCGGCGTCGTCGGTCCGGATGGTCAAGACATAGATGCCGTTGCCGCCCGCCGGGGGGCTGTCCGCGAGGGAAGGGCGGGCGGTAAGGAGCAAAGAGAGCGCCGAGAGCGCGGCGGCGCCCGAAGCGAGACAGCGGTTCATCGTGCAAAAGCCTAGCGCCGGGAAGGCACCCCGGGCAAAAGGAGCTTCGGCGAGACCCTCCCGGATGCGCATCACCGGCGGAATTTATCGTTCCCGGCTGCTCCGTGCACCGCGGGGCCGCGAAACCCGGCCGACATCCGACCGGGTCCGGCAAGCCCTTTTCGGCATGCTCGAGGCCGCGGGGGCGATCCGCGGCGCCCGCGTGCTCGACCTCTATGCGGGCACGGGCGCGCTGTCGTGCGAGGCCATGTCGCGGGGCGCCCTCCACGCGACCCTCGTCGAGACGTCGCGCGAGGCGCTCGCGGTCCTCCAGCACAACCTTGCGTCGCTCGGCCTGGAGGCCCGCACGACGGTGCTCGCGATGCCGGTCGACCGCGCGGGCAAGCGCCTGGCGGGCGGGGAACCGTTCGACCTCGTGCTCGCGGATCCGCCGTGGGATCTGGTCGGCTCGGGCGACGCGCCGCGGGCGATCGCCGCGTGCATCGCGGCCGCTTCGTTGTCGGGCGGTGCCTGCGTCGTCCTCGAGCACGCTGCGCGAACGGAGGCGCCGACGCTCGAAGGGCTTGCGCTCGACGACGCGCGCCGGTACGGCGACACGGCGCTCGCGATCTACAAAACCGCTATACTCGGCCCTCCTTGTCCTCCGGCCGCGAGGACCCCTCCCCCATGACCCAACCTTCCAGCCGCCCCCCCGCGGGTGTACCCGGCGCGGGCGGTAACTTGAAATACGGCATTCTGACGGGGATCCTCCTCCTCGGAATCGTCGCGATCGTCTTCTCGCGAAACAGTTGCTCGAAGGAGGCGCCCCCTCCAGGCCCCGTCGCGACCGCGCCTTCCGTGGCGCAGACCGCCGAGCCCACCAACCCGAAGATCGACGACGTCCCGCCGCCCCCTCCGGTCGAAGAGAAGCCCGAGTCCGGCGCGACGGGTCCGAAGGTCATCTACGTGCAGGCGGGCGGGTGCGACGGCAAATGCACCGGCGCCGCCCCGCCGGAGCTCGCCCAGGCCCTGCAAGTGCGGGGGGCCCAAGCGCGGCGTTGTTACAACGAGGCGCTGGCGCGAGACTCGACGCTCCGCGGGCACGTGTCGCTCGCGGTCCGCATCGGCACCGCGGGCAACGTCTGCTCCGTGAACGTGTCCTCGAACGACATGGGCACGCCGGCCGTCGCCAACTGCGCGGCCCGAATCCTCGGCTCCGGCTCGTATCCGACGCCGCGGGGCGGCTGCGTCGACGCGAACGTGCCGCTCGCGTTCATTCCGCAGGGACAGTAGTCGAGGCCGAGGGTTCGATGCGGACAGCTTCGGTCCAGCGGGGCGGCGCGCGGGCCTCGGGAGTCGGGGCGGTGCTCGTCGCGGCCGCGATCCTCGCGGTCGGCTGCATGGAGACGCAGCGGTCGCTCGGGGACGAGTGCCTGAAGAACGACGATTGCCTGTCGGGGATCTGCTCCTCGCTCGTTTGCGCCGCGGCGCCCCCGTTGGCGAACACGACCCCGGTGGCCGACGCCGCCGGCGCGGTCGAGACGGGCACGGCGCCGCCCGACGACGCGGGCGGAACCGGCGAGGATGGAGAGGCGACCGACGCCGAGAACGACCAGGACGCGGCGGCCGAGTCCCCCGACGCGGGCGACGACTCGGCTACCGACGACGGCGGCAGTGTCGACTGACGCGGGGACGCGGCGAGGCGGTGTCGTTCTCGAGGTCGCGTACGACGGCACGGGCTTTCACGGGTGGGCGCGGCAGATCGGGGCGCGCACCGTCCAGGAGACGCTGGCCGGCGCGGTGCTCGCCATCGACCCGCGCGCAAGCGAGGTGCGCGGGACCAGCCGGACCGACGCCGGCGTCCACGCCGCGGGTCAAATCGCCGCGTTCGACACGACCCTCGAGATCCCGGCCCGCGGGTGGGTCCTCGGGCTCAACCAGCACCTGCCCGAGGACGTGGCCGTGCGCGCGGCCCGCGCCGTCCCGGCCGGCTTTTGGCCTCGCGGCGCGGCCCGTGGCAAGCGCTATCGTTACAGGGTGCTCGTCGATCCCGTCCGGGACCCCCACTGGCGTACGCGCGCGTGGCGCGTCGCCGAGCTCGACGCGCTCGCCGTCGCGCGGGAGGCGGAGGCGGCCGTGGGCACGCACGATTTCGCGAGCTTCCGCTCCGCGGGCGACCAGCGCGCCACCACGGTCCGCACGCTCTCGCGGGTCGAGGTCGAACGCGAGGGCGACCCGCGCGTCGTGTCCGTCGTCGTCGAGGGCGACGCGTTTCTCTACAACATGGTGCGCATCCTCGTCGGGACGATGGTGGACGTAGGCCGCGGCCGGCTCCCGCCCGGCGCCATCGCCCGCGCCCTCCCCGCCCGCGACCGCCGCGCCGCCGGGACGACCGCGCCCGCGCACGGCCTCGTGCTCGAGACCGTCGACCTCGCGCTTCCGGAAGAATCGGGGCAACGATGGCCGCCCTGACGCAGTCGACGCGCCTTGCGGTTCGGGCCGGAATGGCGGGAGAGGGGCGCGCGATCGCGTCGCTCTGGCGCGAGCTGTGGGAGGCGCACGAGGCGTGGGGCGGCTATCCGGGGTCGCGGGATCCGCAGGTCTACGCCCTCCTCGCCGACCGGCTCGACGACGACGCGCGCGTCCGCTCGGGGCAGCCGATCCTCGGGCGGCACGTGCACCTGGTCGCCGACGCGGGGGGCGTCGTGTGCGGACAAGTGGAGGGCTGGTTCGAGCAGCACGGAGCGGACGCGCAGCCGTCGTTCACGTGCGACGTGCGCTCTCTCATCGTGACCGAGCGGGCGCGCAGGCTCGGCGCGGGGCGGGCGCTCTTGTCGACGCTCGCGGGGGCGGCGCGCAAGCTGTCGCAAGGGGAGCCGTGCGTTCTGGCGGCCGAGGTCCTCGAGCGCAACCCGGCGCGCGCGTTCTACGCGCGGGTCGGCTATGCACCGGTCGCCTGGAATGCCCGGATCGCGGCCGCCGCCGGCGCTTCCATCCGGTCGAGCGAGTTGACGGCGCGCCCCGCCCTCTCCCGCGACGCGCTCGCCCTCGCCCACCTCGACGCCATGCTGGCTGCGCGCCGGCGCGCCTGGGGCGACGCACGCTTCAGCCGACCGCGAACGCTCGACGCCACGTTCGTCGCCAGCATCGCCGCGCAGCTCGCGGGCGATTCTCTCGGGTCCTTCCGCGAGCCGCCCATGCTCGTCGCCGTCGATGAGGGTGGGACGGTCCGCGGCGCGGCGAGCTTTGCCGTGCACGCCCTCGAGCCGCCCTTCCTTCCCATGCGGCGCGCCCTCCTCGGGCGCTTCGCCCTCGACCCCACGTGCGCCGCGGCGCCCGGTCTCGCGGCCCTGGTCGCGCTCGGGTGTAAGCTCGCGTTGTCGCGCGGAGCCGCGCAGGTCGAGCTCACGGACCTGCCGCCGCCCGGGACCGAACTGCACGAGGCGCTCATCGCGACCGGCGCGCAGCCTTGGTCCCACGTGGTGACCAAGGTCGTCTGACGGCACGGTTTGCCTGCGTGGGGTCGGCGGTTACCCTGACGGCATGAACTCTCCCCGCAGCGTCGTCGCCTTCACCGCCGCGCTCGTCGTCGCGTCGGTCTCGCCGGTCGCGCTCGCACAGCCCGCCCCCGCGCCGCCGCGCCCAGTGCCCGCCGTCGTGCAGCCGACGCCGCAGCAAGTGCAGGCGTCGACGGTGGAGGCCAAACGCCTGTCCGACGGGTTCGTGGCGGTGGCCGATCGGGTGAGCCCCAGCGTCGTCCAGATCGACGTCACGGAGCGCGACGAGAAGGCGGACGCGGTCTCGCGCTTCTTCGGCCGGGGCGGCGACGAGCCCGTCGCGCGCGGCATGGGCTCAGGCGTCGTGTTCACGCCCGACGGCGCCATCCTGACGAACAACCACGTCGTCGAGGACGCCCTCACCATCAACGTCCGCCTCCGCGACGGCCGCTACCTCGCCGCGCGCCTCGTGGGGCGCGATCCGGCGACCGACCTCGCGGTCGTCAAGATCGACGCGACCGGCCTCGTGCCGGCCAAGTTCGCGGACTCCGAGGCGGCGCGCGTGGGCGAATGGGTGGTCGCCATCGGATCGCCCTTCGGCCTCGGGTATACGGTCACCGCGGGTGTCCTCTCGGCGAAGGGCCGCGGGGGCCTCGGGATGAACGACATCGAGGACTACCTCCAGACCGACGCGAGCATCAACCCCGGCAACTCGGGCGGCCCCCTCTGCAACCTTTCGGGCGAAGTGCTCGGGATCAACACGATGATCGTCGGGCGCGGGCAAGGCATCGGCTTCGCCGTGCCGAGCAACATGGCGCAGCGGGTGGCCTTGCAGATCCTCAAGGCGGGGCACGTGTCACGCTCGTGGCTCGGCGTGAGCGTGCAAGACGTCACCCCCGAGATCGCGGCGGCGATGCACCTGCCGCCGGGCGCGGGCGCCCTCGTGAACAACGTGGCCCCCGAGGGACCGGCCTACCGCGCGAACGTGCGTCCGGGCGACGTCATCGCGGCCTTCGGCGGCCACACGGTCAGGGACGGGACGGACCTCGTGCGCGAGGCGATTTCCCACGACGCCGGCCAGCCGGCGCAGCTCGAGATCGTCCGCGGCGGCCAGCACTACGGAGCGACGGTGACGCTGTCGGAGCGGCCCGAGGCGCCGACCAAACCCGTGCCCGCGCAGCAGCAAGCGCTCCCGCACCAGGGGCTCGGTTTGGTGGTGCGCGACCTCGCCCCGCAACAAGCCGCGCAAATGGGCTTGCCCGAAAAGCCTCTCCCCGTCGTCACGCAGGTGACACCGGGATCCGCGGCCGACCGCGAGGGTCTGCGGGCGGGAGACGTCATCGTCGAGGCCAACGGGGTCGCCGATCCGAACTCGGCGCAAGTCGCGGACGCGGCCCGCGCCGGGTCCCTTCTCTTGCGCGTCCGGCGGGGCGAAACGTACCGCTACGCCGCCCTGAAAAAGTAGCGCGCCAGGGGCGCGGATCGGCTAACGCTCTGGCCAATGGCCAGCGCCCGACTCGACGTACGGCAGATGCCCATGACCGGTCCGTTCGACGACTTCCTCGGCGTCGTCGATCGGATCTACGAGCAGGACCCCGCGTACGTGCGGCCGCTCGACATGCTCGTCAAAGACCAGCTGAGCCCGCGCAAGAACCCGTTCTTCGAACACGGCGAAGGCGCGATGTTCTGCGCGTACCGCGACAACACGTGCGTGGGCCGCACGACCGCGCAAATCGATCACGAGCACCTGCGCCTGCGCGGCGATCAGACGGGCTTCTTCGGTTTTTTCGACACGATCGACGACCCCGAGGTCGCCCTCGCGCTTTTCGACCGCGCGGAGCGCTGGCTGCGCAGCAAAGGGATGGCGCGCGCGCGCGGCCCCGTGTCGCTCAACATGAACGAAGAGGTCGGCTGCCTCGTCGAGGGCTTCGACACGCCGCCCTACGTCGCGATGCCGCACCACCGGCCCTACCAGGGCGGGCTCATCGAACGCGCGGGCTACGCCAAGGTGAAAGACTTCTTCGCGTGGAGCTACACGGTCGGCGATCCGAACAAGCGCGTGCAACGCGGCGTCGACGAGATCAAAGCCCTCCCCGAGGTCTCCGCGCGGCCGCTCTCGCTCAAGCACCTCGAGCGCGACATCGGCCTCTTCGTCGAGATCTTCAACGACTGCTGGAGCGAGAACTGGGGCTTCGTCCCGTTCACGCAGACCGAGGTCCGCAAGATGGCGGCGGACTACAAGTTTCTCATCATGCCCGAGATCACCTGCATCGTGAGCATCGACGGCGAGCCCGCCGCGGTGGCGCTCGCGGTGCCCAACTTGAACGAGCTCGTACGCGACATGGGCGGGAAGCTCTTTCCGCTCGGCCTGCCGAAGCTCCTCTGGCGACTCAAGGTGACCGGCCCGAAGAGCGCGCGCCTCGTCTTCCTCGGCATCCGGAAGAAGTGGCGCACGACACGCAAGTACGCGGGCCTCAGCGCGTTCATGTACGCGTGGATGAACGACGGCGGCAAGAAGCTCGGGATCGATCGGGGGGAGCTCGGCTGGACCCTCGAGGACAACGGACGCGTCAACGCCGGCATCCAACTGATGGGCGCGAAGCTCTACAAGAAGTACCGCGTCTACGAGAAGCCGCTCGTCGACGCGAACGGCAACTGAAGACGAGCCATGAAAATCCTGGTCACGGGCGCGAGCGGTTTTCTCGGCGGACACGTCGCCGAAGTTCTGTCGAGACGCGGAGACCACGTGCGCGCGCTCGTTCGCGCGACGTCGAACCGGCGATACCTCGAGCGGCTGCCCAACGTGGAGCTGTTCGAGGGGAGCGTCGAGCAGATCGACCGCGTGCGCGAGGCGGTCGAGGGGGTGGACGCGATCGTCCATGCCGCGGGGCTCATCAAGGCCCGATCGACCGACGAGTTCTTCGCCGTGAACGTCGGCGGAACGTCGAACCTCGTGGAGGCGGCGCGGGGGCGCGGGCTCAAGCGGTTCGTCTTCGTGTCGAGCCTCGAGGCCTGCGGTCCGTCGTTCGACGGCAAGCCCGTGCCGTCCGAACAAGAGGAGCCGGTGACGGCGTACGGCCGGAGCAAGCTCGCGGCGGAGAAGGTGGTCTTGTCGGCGCGGGACCAGGTGCCTGTCGTCATTCTTCGGCCGGGCGCGATCTACGGTCCGCGTGACGGGGAGATCCTCGAGGCGTTCAAGTCGATCCAGCGCGGCCTCCTCCCGCTCGTGGCGGGCGGAGAGGCCAAAGGGATGTGGATTTACGCGACCGATTGCGCGGACGCGTGCATCCGAGCGATCGACGCGGACGTGCCCAGCGGGCGGGTTTACTTCGTCGACGACGGGGGCGGCCCGATCGCACAGCGCGAGATGCTGGCCGGTGCGGAGCGGGCGCTCGGCAAGCGCGCCCTCGTGCGGGCGAACCTTCCTGTCCCCCTCTTCATGACCGTCGCCCGCGGCCTCGAGGCCATCGGGCGCGTGACGAACCGCCCGGTCATGCTCACGCGCGAAAAGGCCAACATGCTCCTACAGCACTGGGTGTGTTCTTCCGAGGACACGCGCCGGGAGCTCGGGTGGGAGCCGAAGGTTCCCTTTTCCGAGGGCGTGGGAAGAGCGGTAAAGTGGTACCGCGAGAATGGATGGCTGTAGCTGAGGTCCCGCGAGGACCTCGCGGAGCGCGATGCAAGGCTCGGTCGCAAAGTACGAGCTCAACGAGACTCTCTACCAATCGTCGCGGACGACCATCCATCGCGGCGTGCGCACCGCCGATGACGTCCGCGTGGTCATCAAGCTCCTCGGCGGCGACTACCCGCGCCCGCGCGACTCGGCCCAGCTCCGGCGGGAGTTTCGCGTGGCCCGGCAGCTCCGCGCGCCCGGTATCATCGACGTGTACGCGCTCGAGCCTTGGGGCAACGGCCTCGCGCTCGTCCAAGAGGACTTCGGCGGCACGTCCCTCGCGGGGCAGACCCGGCAGGACGCGGCCGTCCATCTAGACACGTTCTTCGCGATCGCTCTCGCCGTCACTCGCGTCCTCGCGCACGTGCATCTGCAGGTCGTGCACGGGGACGTGAGCCCCGCCAACGTGCTGTGGAACCCGACGACGCACGACCTCCGGCTCATCGACTTCGGCGCGTCGTCGGAGATACGTCGGGAGGCGCGCCGGATGTTCCCCGAGGACCTCCCGGAGACGTCCCTGCCCTACGTGGCGCCCGAGACCAGCGGGCGCATGAACCGCGATTTCGATCAGCGGGCCGACCTCTACTCGCTGGGGGCGATGTTCTACGAGCTCCTGACGGGGCGGCAGCCGTTCGCGGCGAAGGACCGCGGCGAGTGGATCTACGCCCACCTGAGCCGGCAGCCGCGCTCGCCCCACGAGATCGCCCCCGAGTGTCCCGAGGTGCTCTCGCGCATCGTGCTGCGCCTCATGGCGAAGAACCCGGAAGACCGCTACCAGAGCGCGCGCGGGCTCCTCAGCGACCTCGAAGAGTGCCAGAGGCGTTGGGCGGCGAAAGGAGCGATCGACCTTTTCCCGCTGGGCCGCCGCGACGCCGAGAGTCAGCTTCAGCTCCCGCAGCGCCTCTTCGGGCGCGAGGTCGAAGTGCAGACGCTCCAGCGCGCGTTCCACGAGGTCGCCGGCGGGGCTACGCGCGTCGTCATGGTCTCGGGGGAGGCCGGGATCGGCAAGAGCGCGTTGGTCAACGAGTGCCGGCGCACGATCTCGCAGCTGAACGGCTACTTCGCCGAGGGCAAGTTCGACCAGTCCGAGCGCCACGCGCCGTACCAGGCCCTCGCGGAGGCGTTTCGTCAGCTCGTCGTGCAACTCCTGTCGGAGCCCGAGGAGAGCCTGGCCCGCTGGGCCGAGGAGCTCCGCGAGGCCCTGGCGCCGAACGGGCAGCTCATCGTCGACCTCGTCCCGGCCATCGAGCGCGTCATCGGCCCGCAGCCGCCCGTGGCACCCGGCAACCCGGTCGAAGAGCAGAATCGGTTCCAGGCGACGGTCACCTCGCTCGTTCGCACCTTTGCGAGGAGCGATCACCCGCTCGTGATCTTCCTCGACGACTTGCAGTGGTCGAACGCGCCGACGCTGTCGCTCCTCAAGCGCCTCTTCGCCGATCGGCCCGGCGGGTCCTTTCTCCTCATCGGTGCCTACCGCCACGACGAGGTGGACGAGCGGCACCCGCTGACGGCGCTGCTCTCGGAGATCGCGCGGACGCAATCGGTCGAGGCCATCCGACTGACGCCGCTCGAGCCCGCGGTCGTGAGCGGTCTCCTCCGCGAGGCCCTCTCGACGGCGAGCCACCCGCAGACGATCGAGCTCGCGAAGGTCATGTGCGACAAGGCCCATGGCAACCCGCTCGTGCTCGGGGAGCTGCTCTGTCGGCTCAGCCGCGACGGCGGGATCTTCTTCGACGCCGACCGCGGCGCCTGGGTGTGGGACCTCGACCGCATCCGGCGCGTGACCGGCGGGGACGCCGTCGATCTCATGCTCCGGCGGCTCCTCGACTTGTCACCCGAGACGCAGGCGTGGCTCCGTCTCGCCGCCTGCCTGGGCGCGAGCTTCGACCTCGAGACGCTCGCGATCGTGGCCGAGGGGACGCCGTCGGCCGCCGCCGAAGGACTCTCGCAGGCCGTCCGCGAAGGCCTGCTGCTCCGCGTGAGCGACGACTACCGCCTGGGACGCGGCAAGGACGAGGGCGCGCTGACCGACACCGTCCCCTTCGACGGGCAGTATCAGTTCCAGCACGACCGCGTGCAGCAGGCCGCTTACGCGCTCATCCCGGAGGCGGACCGCAAGCGCGAGCATCTCCGCATCGGGCGGCTCCTGGTCGAGCGAACGCCGCCGGCCAAGCGCGACGAGCGCCTCATCGCGATCGTCCAACACCTGAACGAAGGCGCGACGCTCCTTGAAAACGATGCGCAGCGCCTCGATCTTTCGTCGCTGAACCTCGCCGCCGCGCGCAAGGCCAACGCGTCGGTCGCCTACGCGCCTGCGTTCAAGCTGCTGAAGGTGGCGCGGAGCGTGCTCCCGCCGAACGCTTGGGAGACGTCGTTCGTACTCGCCTACGACGTCTACTCGATGAGCGCCGCGAGCGCGTACCTCGTCGGGGAGCTCGGCGAGGCGGCGGCGCTCTGTCAGGATTTGCTCCACCGGGCGAGGACGCGCCTCGAGAAGGCGCAAGTCTTCGCGATGCAGCTGACGCAGCTCACGTACTGCGATCGCATGGAGGAGGCGATCGACGCGGGGCTGCGCGGGCTCCGGCTGCTGGGGATCCGTGTCGGCGCGAACCCGACGACGGCGACCATCGTGAAGGAGCTCCTGCTCGCGAAGGCCGCGCTCGGAGGCAGGCCGGTCGCGGAGCTCGAGAACGCGGCCGAGATCACCGACCCCGAAGTGCGCCTCTGCATGCGCATCCTCATCGACTTCATCCCGCCGGCGTACCTCACCGGCAACGACCGCCTCTTTGCCGCGGTCGTCCTGAAGCAAGTCCGCCTGTCGTTGCGGCACGGAGGGGGCGCCGAATCGGCGGCGGCCTACGCGAGCTACGTCGTCTTGCTCGCCGGGCTCGGCGATCTGAAGAGCGCGAACGCGTTCGGCCAGCTCGCCGTCCGCCTGACCGAGCGATACAAGGCAACCGAGTCGCGCTGCCGCAACCTCGTGCTGAGCGCCCTCTTCGGCCAGAGTTGGAGCCGTCCGTGGCGGGAGCTCCGGCCGTGCTTCCAGGAGGCCGTCCGCGCCGGGCTCGAGTCCGGGGACCTGCTCTTCGCGGCGTATGCGTGCGGGTGGATCCATCTATGGGACCCGGACCTCGACGTACGGACCGCGTGGGACGAAGGACGCAAATACCTCGGCACGATCGCGAAGACCGATTACCAGAACGCACGCGACGCCGCGGAGCTCTCTCAGCAGTTCTGGACCAACCTCCTCGGCCATACAAAAGACCGGCTCTCGCTCTCCGACGATCAGTTCGACGAGGAAGCGTGCCAGGCGCGGATGGCGCGCGTCCGCAACGTGTCGGGCGGCGGCATCCACGCGCTCTACCGCATCCAGATCTGCCTCTTCTACGAGGAGCCCGAGCGCGGGTTCGACGTGATCCGGAGGGCGCGCGGCCTGGTCCGAGCGCTCGCCGGGTCGCCGTACATGGTCGAGTACTGCCTCCACGCCTTCCTCGTGTGCGCCTCGATCCCCGACGGCGGGACCGACCGCCGCGCGGCCCGGCGCCATCTGCGGCGGCTCCACGGGATGATGAGGAAGTGGGCACGGCACAACCAGGAGAACTTCGGGCAGTACCTCGTGTTGATGGACGCGGAGTGGGCGCGCCTGACGGGCGACGTCGCGGGGGCGACGCGGCTTTACGACGCGGCGGTGACGGCGGCGCGCAAGGGCGCGTTCGCCCGCTACGAGGCCCTCGCGAACGAGCGAGCGGCGCACTTCTTCGTCGGCCAGGGCTCCGACCGCATCGCGGCGGTCTACATGCGGGAGGCGCGCTACCACTACGCGCGGTGGGGCGCGGCGGCAAAGGTCGAGTTCCTCGACGAGCGCTACGGGCGGCTCCTCGGCGGAGTGCCGGAGTCGCACGAAGACGACAGTTCGCCGCGAAGCGGCACGGGCGGGAGCACCCTCGACCTCGCGACGGTCCTCAACGCGTCGCAGACGATCTCCGAGGAGGTCATCCTCGAGCGCCTCCTCGAGCGGCTCGCCGCCATCGTGCGCGAGAACGCGGGGGCGACGCGGGTGAGCCTCCTGCTCCGAGAGCAGGAGGGTTTGCCGCTCCTCGTGCAGGCCGAGACGCGCGAGGGTGGACCGACGGAGGTCATGCAGCGCCACCCGCTCGAGAGGGCCGACCTGCCGCTGACCATCATCCGCTACGTCGACCGCAGCGGGGAGCCGCTCGTCCTCGCCGACGCCGCGCGGGAGCGCGAGTTCATCGACGATCCCTACTTCCGAGACCACGCGGCGCGCTCGATGCTCGCACTCCCGATCGTCCACCGCGGAGAAGCGCTGGGCGTCCTCTACCTCGAGAACGATCTCGCGAGCGGTGCGTTCACCGACGAACGGCTCACGACGCTCCGCATGCTCTCCTCGCAGGCCGCCATCTCGATCCAGAACGCCCGCCTCTACGAGCACGTCCAGAAGATGGTCGACTCGTTCTCGCGCTTCGTTCCGCGCGAGTTCCTCCGCAGCCTCGGCCGCTCGCAGTTCCTCGACATCAAGCTCGGCGAGAGCGTGCAGAAGGTGATGACCGTCCTCTTCTCGGACATCCGGGGGTTCACGACGCTCGTCGAGCGAATGTCGCCGACCGAGAACATCGACTTTCTCAACGCGTACATCGCGCACATGGAGCCGCCCATCCTCGCCCACGGCGGCTTCGTCGACAGCTACGTCGGCGATGCCATCATGGCACTCTTCGATCGCTCCCCGTCGGACGCGGTCGACGCGGCGGCGGCGATGGTGCGGGCGGTCGACGCGTTCAACACGCAGCGGTCCGCATCGCACGACCGGCCCATCGCCATCGGCATCGGCCTCAACACCGGGATGCTGACGCTGGGGACGATCGGGGGCGCCGAGCGGCTGAAATGCGGCGTCATCGGCGACACCGTGAACGTGGCGTCCCGCATCGAGGGGCTGACGAAGCGCTACCGGGTTCCGCTCCTCGTGTCGGGGGAAACGCGCGACCGCCTTGTCCCGCGGATCCGGACGCACACGCGCTTCCTCGACCGCGTGCGCGTGGCGGGTCACGCCGAGCCGATCGACATGTACGAGGTCTTCGACGCGGACCCGCCGCTCGTGCGAGTGGCGAAGGCCGAGGCGAGCGCCCGATGGCAGGGCGCGCTCGACCTTTACTACGCGCGGCACTTCGCGGAGGCGACGCGGGCCTTCGGCGCGCTCCGCGAGAAGCTCTTCGACGACCACCCCTCGGCGCTCTTCGAGGAACGCTCGCGCCGTTTTGCGGTCGATCCGCCGGCGGAGGAGTGGTCCGGCGTCGAGGTCCTCAGCGAGAAGTGAGCGGGGCCGGCCGCGTCGACGCCCTGGGGCTCGCGACGCGCCCGGGGGCGACCGACTCGTCGGCGCCGCCGGGGGTGAGGTCGAAGCTCGGGTCGAGGCCGAGGACGTGCGCGGCGATGAGCCAGCACACCCAGGCGAGGAACCCGTACGGGAGGTATCCGAAGTAGCCCAGGATCGGCATCTCGGAGAACGGGTGGAAGCGGTTCACGTACGGGATGTCGTAAAACCAGTAATTGGGGTTCGTGACGACGCCGCCGTGGAAGAACTTGCTCCCGTAGTTCCAGAGCTCCCAGAAGATCCCGTTCGCGAACGACGCCAGCCCAGCGACGACGACGAGCGACCAGTTGCCCTTCGTGATGGGCTGGAACGGCGTCCAGAAGCCGAGGATGGCGACGGCCGCGGTGAGGACGAGCGGCGGCCCGACCCAGAAGAACGGGAAGAGTAGAAACGGAAACCGGCCGAAGAGTGCGAGCGCCACGAAGCCGACGACGAGCACCCACCCGAGGATGCCCTTCGGTGCGACGACCGAAGGCCCGCGCGCCCAGCGGTTCCACAAGCCGTCGAACGTGTGCAGGAGCGTGTACCACTCGAAGATCGCCGGCAAGACGACCGAGAAGCTCGCGAGGTACCAGAGAGCTTGCCCCGTCGGCGAGAAGATCTGGTTGTTCGGATACACCCAGAACTCGTCGGCGTAGTAGTTGAGGAATTCGAAGAAGCCCCACGCTGGAATCGAGACGAGGCCGATGACGACGAATCGCTCCGTCTCGGTGGCGAACATCGAGCGGCCGCCGGTCCGGTGATAGACGATGCCGTCGACGGCGAAGATGAATCCCCACCAGAGCGGGATGAACGAATACTTCGCCATCGCAAGATCGCCGAACCAGTGCGCGTACCAGCTCGTGAGGTTCACGGCGGCGCCGACCCAGAACCACCACGGGAGGCGGCCGCCCGGCGGACGCTTGCGGTTGCCGCTTTCGTGGAACCCGAAGAGGCCCGGAAAGAGCAGAAAGACGACGATGGCGCCCGCGACGATGGCTCCCGCGGCGAAGTAGAGGGGGCTGAAGGGAGGCTTCGGCGACGCGGCTTCGTTCGGCGGGAACGGCCCGAACTCGAGAGGCGGGACGCCGCCGCGGAACAAGGCTCCGAGCAGCGGCGCGACCGCGACGGCGATCACGGCCGCGATCAAGAATTGACGACTGCGATCGAATCGAATGTGCATGGCCCCTCTCTCTCGCAAAGCGAACCGGCGCAGGAGGCGCCGGCGGTCAACCCCCCGGCGGGGGCTTCACCCGCCCGGAGCTCGGGTCGGTCGCTCGACGTTGCGCAGGCGCTCGTCGAGCTCGCGGAACCTGTCCGCGAGCGCTCTGACGAAGGCTCCCATCCAGGAGCGCAGCCCGAGCGCGTTCGACAGCACTTCGCGTGTGACGACCATGAGCATCACGTCGGTGAGCGCCTTGACGCTCGCGGTGCGCGGCTTCTCCGTGAAGACGGCGGTCTCCCCGAAAACGTCCCCCGGCCCCATGACGCGCAGCTCGACCTCCGCGCCGCCCTCGACCCGGTAAGCGACGCAGCTCCCCTCGAGGATCACGTACGCCGTGTTGCCGGCTTCGCCCTCGGTCACGATCATCGCTCCTGCGGGCAGCGTCATGCGCGGCAGCTCCCACGCACCCCGCTGGAACGACTCGATGTCGCGCTGCAGCTCGGCGACCGAAGCGTATCGAGCGCTCGGATCGTAAGAGAGCGCGCGGAGAGCAATCCGCGAGAGCTCGGGCGGGATGCGCGGCGGCTGGATCAACGCGTCGGGCGAGGCGATGGCGGGGGGCGGATTGTGCGTCCAGATCGCGCGCAGGATTTCCGGGGTGAGGGGAGGCTGGCCCGTGAGGATTTGGTAGAGCGTCGCGCCGAGGGCGAACACGTCCGTCCGCTCGTCGAGCGTGGCGTTTTGTCCGCGTAGCTGCTCGGGCGCCATGTACCCGGCCGTCCCGACCCACGAACCGGGCGGATCGAGATCCGCGTGCTCCGCATGGTCGGCGCTGACCAGGACCCGCGGGCCGCTCCGTCCTGCCACGGGCGGCCGCAGGCGCGCGATCCCCCAGTCGAGGACGTAGACTTGGCCGAAGTCGCTGATCATGATGTTCGTCGGCTTGAGGTCGCGATGGATGACGCTGCGGCTATGCGCGAACGACACGGCGTCGCAGACCTTGACGAACACCTGGAGAAACTTCGCGAGGTGGGTAGGCTCGAGGCGCGCATCGCCGAGCCGATGGAGGGCTTCCTCGAGCGTGACCCCCTCGACGAACTTCATGCACAAGAAGCGGCGCTTCCTCCGGTCGATTCCGAGCTCGTAGACCGGAACGATGTTCGGATGCTCGAGCTGACCGTTGATGCGTGCCTCTTCCGAAAATCGGTCGACCTCCGCGTCGTCGGTGGCGAGCTCGGGGTCGAGGACCTTGATCGCCACTTCCCGCAGCATCACCTGATCGAACGCCCGCACGACGACGCCCGAGCCGCCGCGGCCCACGACCGCGCGCTCGACGAAGCGATCGGTCTCGAGCGTGGTCCCGTCCGGTCGCGTCGCCGCCTCCTGCAACGCATCGCCCTCGGCGAGTCCGGCGAGCGGGGTGACGATGCGCTTGACCGACTCTGGCTGCCTGTCCTCCGAATCACCGATTCGCGCCGAGCGAACCGTGCGGTCATCGGGGAAAAAGGGCATAGTTATCGCAGACCATATACGCGCAGCTTCGTCAAGACGGCATAAATCTGGCGCTTCTCCATAGTGTAGCGCCGTCGTGAAGCGCCACGACGGACCGGACCCGAACGCCTTCCGTGGGGCCGATACACGACGACGCACGCCGGGGTGGGAGCCTTCTCCTCCAGAGCTCCGAAAGAGGGACTCTGGCTCCGCCGTCCACCCTCGGCGGCCGGCTCGTTCGAGGGAGAGACGCACATACGCTCACGCCGGGCGTCCGCCACTGGCGCTCGTCGCCGCGGGGCACTACTTTCCCCCGACCCTGCGCAGGCGGAAAGGTCCATCGAAAGTCTCATGCTCGCTTGGACGCTCAAGAAGGTCTTCGGCACGTCTCATGAACGCGAGATCCGGCGGCTCCGGCCTCGGGTAGAGGCGATCAACACGCTCGAGCCCGGGATCGCCGCTCTCTCCGACGCGGAGCTGAAAGCGAAAACCCCGGAGTTCAAGCAGAAGCTCGAGAACGGCGCGACCCTCGACGACATCCTCCCCGAGGCGTTCGCGGTGTGCCGCGAGGCAGGGAAGCGCGTCCTCAAGATGCGGCACTACGACGTGCAGCTCATCGGCGGGATGGTGCTCCACCGCGGGGCCATCTCGGAGATGCGCACCGGTGAAGGCAAGACGCTCGTCGCCACTTTGCCTTGTTACCTCAACGCCCTCGACGGCAAGGGCGTCCACGTCGTCACGGTGAACGATTACCTCGCGCGACGCGACGCCGAGTGGATGGGCAGGCTGTACAGCTTCCTCGGCCTCACGGTCGGCACCGTCGTGCATTCGCAGGGCGAGCAGGAGAAGAAGGTCGCTTACCGCTCGGACATCACGTACGGGCAAAATAACGAGTTCGGCTTCGACTACCTGCGCGACAACATGAAGTTCAGCGCGCTCGAGTACGTGCAGCGCGAGCTCAATTACGCCATCGTCGACGAGGTCGACTCGATTCTGATCGACGAGGCGCGGACCCCGCTCATCATCAGCGGGCAGGGGGAGCCGTCGAGCCACAAGTACCGGCAGATCAACGAGTGCATTCCGCGCCTGCGCAAGGACGAGCACTACGTCGTCGACGAGAAAGCCCACTCGGTGAGCCTGACGGACGAGGGCGTGGAGCTCGCGCAGAAGCTCATGGGGATCGGGAACCTCTACGATCCGATCAATCTCGAGAGCCTGCACATCCTCAATCAGTGCCTTCGCGCCCACTCGCTCTACAAGCGCGACGTGAACTACCTCGTCACCGACGACGGGAAGGTCCTCATCATCGACGAGTTCACCGGTCGCGTCCTCCCCGGGCGGCGCTGGTCCGACGGGCTCCATCAGGCGGTCGAGGCGAAGGAGAGCGTGCGCATCCAAGAAGAGACGCGCACGATGGCGACGATCACGTTCCAGAACCTGTTCCGCATCTACAAGAAGCTCGGCGGAATGACGGGAACTGCCGACACCGAGGCGACCGAGTTCCACGAGACGTACAAGCTCGGCGTCATCCAGATCCCGACGAACCGGCCGATGGTGCGCGCCGACCACGAGGACGTCGTCTACAAGACGGAGCGCGAGAAGTTCACCGCGGTCATCGCCGAGATCCTCGAGTGCCACGAGAACGGCCAGCCGGTCCTCGTCGGCACGACCAGCGTCGAGAAGAGCAACGCGATCGCGAACCTCCTCAAGAAGCGAAAGATTCCGCACGCCGTCCTCAACGCGAAGCACCACGAGCGCGAGGCGTTCGTCGTCGCGCAGGCCGGGCGCAGGGGCGCGATCACGGTCAGCACGAACATGGCCGGCCGCGGGACGGACATCGTGCTCGGCGGCAACGCAGAGATGATCGCGAAGCTCGATTTCCGGGAGTCCGGCCGCGAGCCGGACCAGGACCCCGCGGCATTCGCCGAGCTCGTCGAGAAGCACGAGAAGGCCTGCAAGGCCGAGGGTGAAGAGGTGCGCGGGCTCGGGGGCCTCCACATCTTGGGCACCGAGCGGCACGAGTCACGCCGCATCGACAACCAGCTGCGGGGCCGCGCGGGACGCCAGGGCGACCCCGGCTCCAGCCGCTTCTATCTCTCCCTCGAAGACGACTTGATGCGCATCTTCGCGGGCGACCGGGTGAAGTCGCTCATGGACAAGATGGGCATGCCGGACAACGAGCCCATCGTGCACCCGTGGGTCACGCGGAGCATCCAGGACGCGCAGCGCAAGGTGGAGGAGCGCAACTTCGACATCCGCAAGCACCTCCTCGAATACGACGACGTGATGAACGAGCAGCGGAAGACGGTGTACAAACTCCGCCAGCAGCTGCTCCTCGGCATGTACAAGCCCGAGAGGCTCGACGAGGACGGCAAGCCCACCGGCGAGATGCGTGAGATTCACGCGGACCCGCGGATCGCCGGAGAGGTCGCGCAGGCCGTCACCGACATGCTCCTCCACCACGGGACGGCGATCGCCGGACCGCAGGAGGAGAAGAAGGCGCCGCCGAAGAAGACCGAGGAGGTCGAAGAGATCTACTCGATGGCGTCCCTGCAGCAGGACATCTACCAGTTTTGGGGATATCGCTTCGACTACAAGGAAGGCGACGGCAAGCGCCCCCAAGAGGTCGCCGCCCGCCTCCTCGCGGAGATCCCGCGGAGTCTCACGGAGCAGCGCGAGCAGATCCTCGATCTCCTCGACAACATCGTGGGCGCGATGGTCGAAGAGTGCTGTCCCGAGAACAAGCCGCCGGAAGATTGGGACTGGAAGGGCATCAAGAGCGGCTTCATGGAGCACTTCGCGTCGAAGCCGCCGGAGGTCGAACACCTCCACGACGCCGAGCAGATCGCGAAGACGCTCTACGAATCGGCTCAAAAGGAGTTCGAGTCCAAGGAGACGCAGATGGGGACGGAGCTTCTGCTCCGGGTCTTCCGTCACTTCTACTTGGAGGAGATCGATCGGCAGTGGGTCGACCACCTGACCAACATGGAGCACCTGCGCGACGGGATTGGCCTCCGCGGCTACGGCCAGCGGGACCCGAAGCAGGAGTACAAGCGAGAGGGATACGACGTCTTCATCACGATGATGGCCGCGACGAGCAGCAACATCTGCACCAAGCTCTTCAAGGTTCAGGTTCGCCGCGAGACGGAGATCGAGCGCATCGAGCGTGATGACGCTGAGCGGCATGCGAACCAGCAGCGCGCGATGCAAATGCGTCACGGCTCGGAGGTCTCCGCCGAGGAAGAGGCGCCGTCGCCGCGCGCCACCGGCCGCTCCCAGCCGCGCGTCACGGTCCAACCCGTTCGCCGGGAGGGGCCGAAGATCGGCCGCAACGACCCGTGCCCCTGCGGCAGCGGCCAGAAGTTCAAAAAGTGCCACGGCGCCGCGTTCGAGGACGAGGGCGGGGACGACGCCGCGGCGAGCTGAGTTCGCACGCTCGCGCGGATGCTCATCTGGAGGCCCGCACGCTCGAGCGATGACGAGGCAGAGTCGAGGCCGACGCCGAGGGGCGCGATCGCCGGGCTATTGCGATCGGGATTTTTGCTAACATGCGCCGCCATGAAAGCTCGGCGATGGGTATACGGTCTCGGGTTCGCTCTCGCGCTGACGGGCGCCGCCGGTGCCCTGCAAGCTTGCGGCGGAGGCGGTGCGGCGGCGAAGTTCGCTTCCACGAAGGGCGGCGAGATGTCCGCCAACGAGAGCTGGGACGGCGTCTACTACAACCCGGTCTACGGCTACCTTCACCTCGTTCCGCAGGGTGAGAACATCGTCGGTCGCTGGAAGCGCGCCGACTCGAGCCACTGGGGCGAGATGAGCGGCACCGTCGACGGGAACGTCTTCCATTTCACTTGGACGGAGCATCGCTACGGCGCCATCGGGCCGAGCGGCGACGTGCACGGGTCGGGCATCTTCATTTACAAGGTGCCCCCTCAGAAGGACGAGAGCCTGAAGACGATCCCCGAGCTCGACGGAAAGTACGCGCTCGACGACTCGCAGGAGATCGGAGATTGGCACTGCGTGAAGCAAATCAACCTCAAGCCCGATCTGAATTCGATCAACGGCGAGAACCCCTCCGACCCGACGTCGAAGGGTGAGCAGTGGCAATAGCCGTCTCGCCCCCCGCGCCGCGCCGGGGGTGAGGGCCCGACCCGGGCGGGCGTAGCGCGAGCGCGAGCGGCCGCGGGAGGGAGGAAAAGCCATGCCGGTGCCGGGCGACAAGGAGAGCGACCCGGCCATCGCAGGGCCGTTGGGCGGGCTGCTCCTCGCGGCCGTGCGGCCGGCGGGCGCCATGGTGCTGCTCCGTGCGGTCCGATGGTGGCGGGACCTCGACCGCCTCGGCGTGCGCTTGCCCCTCTTCGTCGTGCACGACGTGGGAATCCTTTACGGTGCGCCCGTCGAACAGTTCGAGCTCGCGCCGCGACCCGGCGCGGACGCGCTGGCGGCGCGCATGGCGGGACTGCCGGATTTGCTCGAGACGTATCGCTCCATCGTCGCCGAAATCGCCGAGAGCGACGCCGCGAAGCGCGCCCGCGCGATGAAGCTCAGCGACGACCTCGTGGTCGTCCTCCTCGCGCGCATCCTGGGCTCGCTCACGAACCGCGGGGACATCGGGAGAGCGCCGTCGGCGCCCGCCGCGCTGCCGCTCGACCCCGAGCTGTTCCGCGACCTCGACGCCCAACTCTCTCGCCTCTTCTCCGCCGTGCGCCGCACCGACGAGGTGGACACGCTCGGCGCGCTTGCCCGCGGCAGACTCTTCGTCCTTACCCTCGCCGACGCGCTCGACCTCGAGACGCTGCGCCTGCTCAAGATCCTCGGCTCGGAGGCGACCGCGGCCGGCGCGCTGGCGCACGTCGACCTCCTGGCGGCCCTGTCGAGCCCGATGACGAGCGAGATCGTCGACTTCTCGCTCGAGCTCTTGCCGCGCGTCCTCGAGACGAGCCACGCGAAGGCGGTCGGCACCCACGCGGTCCACGGCTATGCGGGCGTGGGCCGCAAAGGCTCGATCGATTCGCTCGTCTTGACCGAGCTCGCTTGGGATCGCGAGGAGCTGGGCCGGCGCATGGCCGACGGTGAGCTTCTCTTCTATACGCGCGAGCGCGCGCCGAGGGAGGCGCGTCGACTCCACCACATCGTCATCGACGCATCGGCGTCGATGCGGGGCGAGCGCGAGGTGTTCGCGCGCGGGCTCGCGATCGCGCTCGGCAAGAAGCTCCTCCTCGCCGGCGAAGAGGTGTGGATGCGTTTCTTCGATTCGCGCCTCTACGAAGTTCAACGCGCGACGGACCGATCGCAGCTCCCCGCGGCATGGCTGCTGGGCTTCAAGGGAGAGAGGGGACGGAACCCGGCACGCGTATTCGCGCAGCTCGCCACGGAGACGGCCCTCCTGCGCAAGCGCGACCAGCGCGACCCCGTCATCCACCTCATCACCCATGCCGCACTCCACGTCCCGCGGCCGCTGGTCGAAGAGGTACGCAGGCAGGCCCACCTGTTCGGCGTGTTCATTCTGCCGAGCGGCGGTGCGCTCGATCTCGAGTGGCTCGATCTCCTCGAGGGGCACGCCGTCATCGACCACGCGACGCTCTTGCAGCAGAGCGCGCGTGCGTCCGCCGCGACGAAGATCGTCAATCAGGCGACGCGCGTCTGAGCCGCGCGGACCGCGCGCGAAGGGCGCCCCAGGTGTCTCTTGCGAGTCTCGGCGGATATCGACGGCACATCTGGAGAGTCGGCGCGCATTAACCGTCCGTCCGCTCGCCACCGCGTGCGCGCCTTAGCCTTGTTCGGTGAGGCCCACCTCGCTGACTGCCGCGCTCGACGAGCCTCTACGAGCAGCGTCCCCGAAGGGTCTTCGGGAGGGTCGCTCTTCGTCGACTCGTCGCGTCCACGCGTCCTCGCGAAAGAGGCACCGTCGTCATCGTTCAGGAGGTCTCTCTTGTCGGAGCGAAAGTTCGTGGGTGCCGCGTTCGGTTGTCTGTTGTTCGTCGTCGTAGCGTGCGGGTCGAGCGCGCCCGACGGTGCGGGCACGGAGCCGCCTGGCGCATCGCCAAGCAGCAGCAGCAGCAACAGCAGCGGCGGTGGCCCTGCGGGGAGCAGCAGCGGCAGCAAGTCGACACCGGATGCGTCGGCGCCGACGGGGAACGGCTCGAGCGGGAGCTCGAGCGGCGCGGCCAGCAGCAGCGGTGGCAGCAGCAGTGGCGGATCCGCCCGCGTCGACGCGGGGAGCAGCAGCTCGTCGGGCTCGGCCACCAAGGGCGACGCGGGTGGAGCGGCCACGCCGGATGCGACGGCTGCCGACGCCCAGGCCGACGTTGCGACCGTGTCGCCGCCGCCTCCTCCGCCGAGCATCACCCAGTCGGCGAGCTGCAAGGTGCCGACGTGGCCGACGGCCGTCGGCAGCACGGTGAATATCTCGGGGACCAAGGAGATCACCGGCGTATACGACGGGAAAATGGCCCTCCACGAGGGCAATCTGAACGACTGCACGACCGGCGATCAGAGCAGCACGACGCCGATCATGGAGGTCGCGGACGGAGGGACGGTCAAGAACGTCGTCTTCGGAACGCACGTCGGCGACGGCATCCACTGCCTCGGAAGCTGCACGATCGACAACGTCTGGTTCCCGTTCATCTGCGACGACGCGGTGACCATGCTCGGCGGGTCCGGCAAGACGATGACGCTGACGAACAGCGGGTTCAAGAACGCGCGCGACAAGACCATCCAGCACAATGGAGACGGCAGCACCGTCGTCATCGACACGGTCTACTCGAACGTCGCCGGGAAACTCTATCGGTCCTGCGGACAAGGATGCAGCTCGTCGGCCAAGCGCACGGCGAAGATCAGCAACGTCATCGCCATCGGCGTCGATCAGGTCGCGGGCGTGAGCACCAACGACCACGTGACCCTCTCGAACATCTGCACGTATCAGTCGGGCCAGATCTGCAAGACGTACCAGCCCGGGAGCGAGACGGAGTCGACGGCGGGCGCGAACGGCACGCCGGAGGGACCCGACGCGAACTGTACCTACGTCGGAAGCGACTCGCACGGGCTCATCAGCGACGTCACGGGCGGCTTTCAATCCGACGTTCTTTGCCCGGGCCCGAACTCGGTCAAGGTCGGCTCGACGAACGCGACGGCCTGCGTGGCGAGCTTCGAGACCTGCCTCAAGGGCTGCGCGCCGGGATCGTACGGGTTCCGTCAGGTCAATTGTCCGGCGGGCAGCTACGCCAGCGACGGGCCCTGCGCGCTTCCCGCCGACCCGACCATCGCCGCGCACCTCGGGGCGGCCAACGCGCCCAGCGCCGCCGCGATGACCGTGACAAGCAACGACCCATGCACGACCGAATGGCAATGGGCGAACGACGGCGCCGGGAAGTTCTGCGTGTGCGTCATGAAGCCGGGCTACTACCAGGCCTCGTCGGGCTGGTTCGTTTGGGATTGCCAGTCGCAGTGGTGGTGAGCAGGGCGGCCTTGCTGCCCGCTCGCCGGTGTCACTCGGCCGCGATACCCGCGGGCGCGGGCGGGAGGTGACCACTCGGCAGGTGGAAGAGAAGATCGCGGCCTGCGAGATCGACCTGGGATTGATGAACCTTCCGGTGCGGCGCCTCGAGCTCGCGGTCCACCGTCTGGCCGACGCGAGGCGGATGCGCAGCGTCGAGATCTCGCGAGGAGGCCCGCGCCGGCACGTTGCGCTTGTCCAGCGAGGCGAAGCCTATCTGACCGCGGCCGCAAAGGTCCTTCGCGCCCTCATCGTCGAGCTCCTCGCCCGGCCCGCGCGCCGACTCCAAAGAGCCCAGACGGATCACGCGTGGCCGCTGACGCGTGCGGAAGTCCGCGCGCCTCCGCCGCCGTCGAATGGACAATTTTCCGGTCTCGGTCGTCGGCCGCTCTTCGCGACGCGCACCGTCCTTTTCCTGCCTGCCGCGCGGTGCTCGTGCGACCGAGGGATATTTCGGGCGGGTCGGTGATCGTTTTCGCGTCGCTGCTCTCGACGGCGAGAAACTTGGGTAACCGACGGGGCCAATCGCCGTATTGGTGAGCGCCCCAGCGCCGCGCGCCACAAGTGCACGAGCGCGCGCATTCCATACGTCCTCGAGGCCCCTCCCCATGAGAACGAGGTCCCCGCAAGGCGGGCCGCCGTCCGACGGCGCGCCGGTCATCAGTCTCGTCGTGCACGCGAAGCCGGCCATCGGCAACGTCGTGCGGTGCATCCTCGGCGTCGACGACCCCGAGCACGACGACGTGCTCCAGAGCGCCGTCGCGCGGCTCCTGGCCGTCATGCGGGCCGCGCCGCGCCGCGGGCGTTCCGTCGTCCAGCTGGCTGCGGTCATCGCGCGAAACGTCGCCGTCGACGTGAGGCGCGCCCGGTCGCGATGGCGGCGGGTGTTGTCGCACGACGAGGACGCCCTCGCGGCCTGGGAAACCAGAGCCGATCCGGAGCGCATCGCCGCGGCACGGGAGTCCTTGCGTTTGTTCGCCGCGGCGCTCGCGGGCCTCCGTGCGGAAAACGCCCGCGTCGTTTACGCCCACGACGTCCTCGGTCACGAGCTCGGCGAAATCGCCGTCATGCTCGGTATCAGCGTCGCCGCCGCGCAGTCGCGCCTCGTGCGGGGGCGCGGCCGCATCGCCGTCCTGCTCGGTCGCAAGGACCCATCCGCGTCGCATCGAGCGGCGAAGACCGAACGCCTCTCCACCTTGCGCGCGGCCGAGCGACGCCCCAGGAGCCGCGAGCCCGATGCAGGGCGAATCCGTGCACCGAGCGCGGAGCCCAACCGATGAACCGCAAGACGACCCGCGCGTTCGAGCCCCCCGTTTTCGTCTTTTGGGCGCGCTTCGCCTGCGCGGTCGGCCTCGCGGCCATCGCGTCCTGTAGCGACCCGATGCCACCCGACGCCACACGCGTGACCAAGAAGATAGAGCTCGATTTCGAAGAGAACTGCCCGGCCGATTCGACCTGGCTTCCCAACACGCCGCCGTTGCGGATGTTCGTGCCGCCACCGCATCCAGACACGGAGTGCCCGTTTTATCGGGGCGCTTACCAGAATTTCCTGATTGCCGCCCAGCCCCTCGCCAACGGCGACCCGGCCCTCGTCCAGTACCCGACGCTCGACGACGCCTTCGTGAGCGCAACGCCTCACTTCACGCGCAACACGGGAGGCCTCACCCACGTGCCCGGCGGCCCTGCCGGCACGGGGAGAGCATGGCTCGGCGCGATCCGACAGGCGGGGGAACGGCAAATCCTCATCGATCGCGATCACCACACTCTCTACTACGGCCTGCACATGAATCAGGCCTTCGTCGACTTCATCCAGGCCAACAACCTCGAGACCGTCGACGGCATCATGAGCGTCGACAAGAACCTCTCTTTCCCCGCGGGCCTCGTCGAGTTCAAAACCGCCTGGAAAGACGTCGACCCGCAGGACTTCCCGAACGGCGTCGTCCCCCCGCCGGGCAACGCCTACCCAGGCGACCCGGGCGACTACTCGAATTACATCACCACGATGGCGTGGATACCGCACCTCCATCAAGACCCGAACACGATGATCGTCGAGGAGGACCCCGACAACCCGGTCTTGCGGAAGATGGCCCTCGTCGCCATCCACTGCGTCTATACGCTCCCCGGGCACCCCGAGTTCGTCTGGGGAAGCGTTCAGCACGTCAACACCCAAGCCATCGACCCCGGCGTCATGACGTTCGCGGGGGTGCGCGTCATGGGCGCGCCCGACAGTCAGCCCGACGGAATTGGACCCGGGGGAATGGCCGCTTTGCCGGAGGACACCGACCCGCAGAACGGTTCGGTGAGCGCGGCCGCGAGCTCGAGGGACTTCCTCCTCTATGCGCACGACACGCCGGAGAACGTCGCCGACCAGCAGGGCGTCTACACGAACGCAGAGCTCAACTTCGACGAGGCGACGCAGTCGTTCCCCGGCCAGTCGACGCCCGTCTATCGCATGTTCCCCGGCTCCAAGTCGAACGACCTGGCCCCCGACGGGGCCGTGTTCTCGCTCAACAGCAACATCGGCGCCCTCTTCGACCAAGCCCAAGGGCTGGATCCACACGACAAGAGAATGAACTACCGTCTGGTCGCCGCCGTCTGGCTGGACAAGCCCGCCTTCTTCGGACTGGGGCAGGACGGCCAAGGGGCGTCCTTTCAGAACGACTCGAGCAGCCCTCTCGTCATCGACCCGGGCGGCTACCCCGGCGTCAGCGAGGGCACTTTCTGCGGAGTCCCGCTCGACGGCACGCACACGAGCGGCGACTCGCCCAACGCGAGCGGTGCAAACAACACCGTGCCCGGCTGCGAGACACGCGCCGACCTTCTCCGGCCCGCACCGGACGGCACCGTGATCAATCCGGGCCAGCTTTTCCAGGACCACGACCCGGACCTCGGCGGCACCGACAGTCCATTCTCGATCCTCGGCGGTGAGGACCGGCTCTCGAGCGCTGCGATGGAGACATTCACGCAAAATGGACAGTTCAACAACTGCTTCACTTGCCACAACACCAAGCCCATTACGGCGAACGGCACCTCCCAGGACCTCGCGCCCAACGCGGCACCGCTCATCCCGTTCGCGGCGAACATCAACGTCAGCCACCTTTTCTCGGAGTTCATCCTCCGCGAGCAGGAGGAGGCCGCGGCTCTCGCCGCAGCCCCAGCCTCCGGCAACTGACGACGACCCAGCGAAGCAGAAACGAGGAAACGCCCCGCCATGTTTGCAAAGCACCTCGCATCCCCGACACTCCCTGCGGGAGCATGCGCGCTCGCCGTCGTCCTATCGGTGACGCCCGCCTCCGCCAAAGATGCCAAGCGGATCTGCGCGCCGGCGTACGCCGCCTACAAGCAGGCCGTGGACGAGCTCAAGGCAGGGCATCTGCACGAGGCTCGAGAGCAGCTGAAGGCGTGCATGCAGTCGGGATGCGCCGGGCTCAAGCCCAAGTGCTCGGCCACCAACGACAAGCTCCTCTCGGTGATGCCCACCGTCGTCCCGGTCGTGACCGACGAGAGCGGCGGCCCGCGCGCCGACATTCAGGTCAAAGTCGACGGAGAGGTCATGACGACGAGGTTGGACGGAATGGGTATCCCGGTCGAGCCGGGTATTCGGGAGTTCACGTTTGCCACCGATGCCGGTGTGTTCTCGTCGCAGAAGATCATGGTCCTCGAGGGACAGCGCAACCGACCCATCGCCGCGACCCTCCCCGACCCCGCCGCCAAGGCCTCGGCGGCGCCAGTCGCGGCCACCGATCCGAAGCCTGCCCCTTCTCCACCCTCACCAAGCCCCGCGAAAGAGGAACCCGCGCACGACGCCGACACCGGCGAACCCGCGCAGAGCGCTGCTTCGACGCCCGCGGATGCGCCGTCCGGGGCCTGGGCGCCACCGCGAACGGCCTGGCCATACCTCCTCGGCGGCGTCGGGCTCGCCGGTGTGGGCGCGGGAGCCCTTTTCACCGTATGGGGCAACAAGGACAATGCCGCACTTCAAGACGGATGCAGCCCGAACTGCCATCCGGGCAGCATCGATCGCGTCCGTGCGATGTACATCGCGGCCGACGTCTCCTTTGGGGTCGGCGTCGTCGGCCTCGGGGTCGCGACGTGGCTCTTTGCGCGGTCTCATTCCGAGGATCGGCCCACGCCCAAGGCGGCCGTCATCGACGTCCATCCCGTCACGTCGGGCGCCTTCGCGTCCGTGTCGGGCGTCTTCTGAGCTCATCGCCGGCGCGGTCCTCGCGGCCCGCGTTTCCCTCGCACCGCCACAGGGACCTCACGCCATGAACTATCGGACCCTCCTCGGTTGGCTCTGCCTCTCGGTCCCGCCGTTCGCCGCGACGGGTTGCTTCCAAGAGCTCGATACCGGCGCGTCGAGCGGGGGCCCCGCGCCGAGCACCTTCGACGACGCATCGAGCGCGGACACGACGTGCACGCCGGAGTCGCAGCAGTGCTTCGAACAATGCAACGCCCCCTCCTGCTACGTCGCCGTGTCGAACGGGACGATCCCCGTCGCCACCGAGACGCCGCCGATCTTCGATCTCCTCGGAGAGGGCGGCTCGACGATGGACCCGTGCGCGCAGATCGAGTCGGAGTCGTTGGCGATACGGACGCAGTCGTGCGCGCAGTGCCATACCGCCCTGAAGGAGGGCGCGTTCGACTACGTCCTCGACGACGCCGAGCTCACGACGCAGTCGTCGGCGACGTACCCCAACCCGGCCACCGGCAAACCTTGGAGAATGATCGTCCCTGGAGATCCGTCGAGCTCCTGGGTCTATCAGCGCATCGTGGCCGGTAGCATGCCGCCCTCGGACGCGACAATCACTTCGCTCCTCGGCAAGCAAGTCGGGGCAACCGTCATGCGGCCCACCGTGTCGGATCAGTCGGTCCTGTACACGTGGATCCTCGACTGCCTCCCCGGCGCCGACGCCGGTGTCGACGCGGTCGCCAGCTATGGCGCGGGGCCGGGCTACGGACCGCCTCCCGGCGCCAACGGACCTGGAATGGGCGGCGCAGAGGGCGACGGCGGCGGGACGGTGAGTCAGAACCTCACGGGCGCGGACGCCGGCGGCGATTGATGACGCCGTGGGAGAAAGGCGCGTGCGGTCCGGCGCCCGCACTCAATCGACGGGCAGCTCGACGCCGTCGGCCGCCGTGATGGGCGCGGGCGGCGTATCGCCCTCCGGGTCCGCGGCTCCGACGGCACGCCACCAAGGGTGCACGCGCTCTGCGCGCGAAGGCTCGACCGCCTCACCAATCCGCGGCATGACGAGGTGCGCGTGCTGGGCCGGACCGAGGCGCAGCAGCGCCTCCGCGGGGTCGTCCCACGCGTGCACCGCGAGGTTGAACGTTCCCCAGTGGATCGGCAGAAACGGACCGCCACCGAGCGCCGCCAGCGCTTCGAGGGCCCCCGCGGGCCCCAGGTGGATGTCGCCCCAAGCCGGGTGGTACGCGCCGACCTCGAGCATCACGAGGTCGAACGGACCGAAGCGACGCGCGATCTCGGCGTACTCGGGCGTGAGCCCGGTGTCGCCGCTGAAGAAGGTCGTGTGCCGCGGGCCCGCGAGCACCATCGACGACCATAGCGTCGTGTTCCTGCCGCCCATGCCGCGGCCGGAGAAGTGCTGCGATGGAGCCGCCGAAATCGCCAGCCCGCGGCCGACCTCGACGCTCTCCCACCAATCGAGCTCGATGATCCGCTTCGCCGCTACGCCCCACGCTTCGAGGTGCGCCCCGACGCCAAGCGACGTGACGAAGGGAACGTCGCGCTTCGCCAGCTCTACGATGGTCGTGTGATCCAGATGGTCGTAATGGTCGTGCGAGATCACGACCGCGTCGATCGGGGGCAGCTGGGCGATCGACACGGGGACCGGCTGGAACCGCCGCGGCCCGGCAAACCCTACCGGCGATGCCCGCTCGCCCCACACCGGATCGGTGAGGATGCGCGTCCCGTCGACCTCGAGCAGAACGGTCGAGTGGCCGAGCCACGTCGCTCGAAGTCCCGTCTCCGGCGCATGCGGCCAGTAGGCAAGCGGGCTCACGGACGGAAGCGGCGCGGGTGGCGTTCGACGCTCGCCGCCGAAGAAGAACTCCGCCAGGGTCGGCAGGGCGGTCCCCTTCTTGAGGCCTGGCGCCGCCGGATGGGTGTTGCGGAATGTCCCGTCCACGTAGCGCGGCGAGGCCTGCACGCGTTCGAGCCGAAGGCCGGCGACTTTGCCACCAAAACCGGACATACCCGTTTCGATGATGGCGGAGACTCTCGCGTGGCGCCGGATCCCGGGCGCGCTCGACGTGATGATGTGCGACGTCCCCCCTTGACGGTTTCCGAAGGGACGCTTATTCCCGGCCTCCGACGGAGTCCTGGAAATGGGCATCAAGGCCGGATCGAAAGATCGGTTCGACTCACTTCTTCGCCTCGCCACATCGAGCTTTGCCGAGCCGCCGTGGTTTGCCCCGCCGGTGGACGTCATCGACGAGTCGGACTCGCTCACCATCGAGTTTCACATTCCGGGGTCCGGCACCGTTCACGTGACGACGGACGCCAAGAGCCTGTACGTCCGCAGCGTGCGGCGTCACCGCCAGGCGCTCCGGGTCTGCGTGCTCGCCAATCGGATCGTTCCGAACGAGCTCGAGGTCGTCCAACACGGCGACTCGCTCACCGTTCGCATCCGGAAGGCGACCGGCAAGCATGCCGCCTGAGGTGCCGCGGCTCCGTGGCCCGGCCGCTCTTACTTGCTGAGGAACACGCTCGCGAGGTCTTGATCGACCTGCTCGCCCAGCGGCCGGTGGACCTTGCCCCAAAGGCGCGTGTGCTCGCTCCGCACGTAGTATTCGAACTTCCCGCCGACGCCTGGGACCTTGGTGATCTCGAAGAACGTCCCGTCCTCGCCTTTGACCTTGAAATCGAGCCGGGCGACCGGCTCGCTACCGGCCGGAAGGTCCGCGGCGTACTCGGTGGGGCGCAACCGGTCGACCTTGTTCAGCCAGTTCGACACGGTCTCGTCGGCCTTGTCGGGCGAGGCGGCGTCGGCCCAGATGCGCTTGGTCGGGGGCCCGCGACGGACAACCTCCCGGCTCTTGCCCATGCCGACGATTCGGACCGAAAGGATGTCCGGGTCCTGAAAGTCGTGGAGCTCGTGCTCGGAAAGAGCCATCTCCCCGAGCTCGAGGTCGCGAAGGAAGTCGCCGTGCGTCGAGTACACGACCGACGTCGCCTCGTCGCGGACGTATCGGTCGCTCCCGTTCGGCGTGGTGCCTCCCAAGGCGAGTCGATGCTCGGCCCCGCCGATGGTCACGATGACCGTGGACGCAGGCTCTTTGAAGCCGAACTCCTCGCAGCGCGCGCTGTCGATGCGGCCGATTTCGCGCAGCGCCTTGAACGGAGCCAGTGCGTCGACGATCTTCTGCGCGGATTCGACGGAGGCGAACACCACGGGCACGGGCGGCGACGAAAGCCCCGCGTCCGGCCGGGGCGACCTCGACTCCGCGGTCCCGAAGTACCAGCGGCCGCGCGCGTCGGTCCGCGGCTCGAGGGAAACCTTCTTCGCGGGGGATTCGAGCGCGATGCGCTGGACGTCGTCGGGCCGCCCTGCCCACGCCGTCACCGTGGCGACGGGCGCCGTCGCCGACCCCGGATCCCGGGTCCAGACCAAGAGAGACGCAGCCACCGAGACGACCAGCAGCCCGAGGTGGACCCAGAGACCGCGCGCCATCACGCGGGCACCCCTCGCCCGGACGCGGGCTGTGTAGGCGGAGTTCGCTGGCCGGAGGTCTTCTTCGAACGACGCCCGCGGCGCGTGTAAACGAGGCCGAACCCGAGGACGAGCGCGGGCGCCGCGAAGATACTCCCGTAAAACCAGACGAGGTCCTTCTGCTTGGTATGCTCGATGCGGACGTCCTCCGCCGTCGAGATCGCGCCCGCGAAGCTCTCCTCGCCTCCGAGCCATCGGACCGCGTCGGCGACGAGCAGCGCGTTCGCCTCGTTGCCGAGCACCGCGTCGCTGACGGCGTCGGCGTCGGCGATGACGAACGCCCGCATGCCCTCGTTCTTCTTCGCCGCGGCAGGGGTCGCGGCGGCGCGGGCGGCCTTCGTGACGGCAGCGGCGATCGGATAGACCTGCCGCGTCTCCGCCGGAGGATCGAAGAGGAAGTTACCGTTCTCGTCGTTGAAGGTGTCGTTCAGGGCGCGCACCGCAAAGTCGACGTGGAAACCGGCGTCGGGCCCGGACAGCGCCTCGAGGTGACCGGCGCCCACGAAGATGACGGGACGCGACGCGACCCGGCTCAACGTCGAGACCGAGGCGTGCGACGAGTATCGGTTCGTGGCGAGGATGGTGTTGTCCGACTCGTTGTAATGGCGCCTCAAGTGGATCTTGTCGTTCGCGAGGAGCGACTGCGAGACCCTGAGGCCTGCGATTTCGGCGAGCGGCCCCAAGGGAATCTTCGCCTCGGGATCGAGGCACAAGAGAAGGTGGCCGCCCCGCGCCGCGTAGCGCGCGATCGCGTCCACTTCTTCGGGGAGAAACGGCTGCTGCGGCCCGATCACGGCGACGATCGACGCGTCGCTCGGGACCTCTTGTCCGAGGCCGTTCGCGGCGCCGAGGTCGCGCACCACATAGCCCTGCTGCTCCACGATCTGGCGGATCGCCCTGCCCGTACGACCCTCCGTGCGAGGCGCCGACTGCGAGTCGTTGATCTCCCCGTGGCCGGTCGTGAAGTACGCCGTCCGCCGCGGGCGGAGCACCTTCAAGAGGAGCTTCTGGAAGTCGTTGTCGAGCGCCTTGAGTTTGGGCCTCGCCGCGTTGAGATCCACGCCGAGGGTGAGGTTCTCGTGGTCGCTGCCGCGCTGGACGACGATGGTGCCGTCTTCGCCGACCTTGAGCTGCTTCGCGAGCTCCGGCGAGAGGAGGCGATCGTGCATCTCGAGGTGGATGTTCGGCACGCCCCGCGCGAGCTCTCGCACGTAGCCGCCCACTTCGGAGCCGACCGCGTTGATCTCGGGGAAGAAGGTGAAGACTTCGATGGGCTCGGTGGCGCTCTCGGCGACCTTGCGCGTCGACTCGCTCGGGGTCGCCGTGTGGAAGTAGGAAAAGTCCGCCTTGAGGTCGAGCTCCGAAGCGACGAACGTGAAGAGCGATCCGTACGCCGCCGCGAGAGCGAGGACCACGCCGGCCGTCAGCGCCTCGCGGACACGCCGCCATTCGATCCGCATCGCTCGGCGCATCGGATAAAGGGCCCGCTCCGCAAAGAGCAGCGGCAAGACCGAGCCGAGGCCGATGACGACCCACGCGACGGTCACGATTCCTTCGAAGCGGTGGCGCGCGCCGAGGGACACCGCGTCGATCCCGGCCCACCCCTCGACCGGCTGGGTCGTGGCGAAGTAGAGGACCACCGCGAGCACACCGCCGGTCGACAGGAGCGCCATCGATCGCTCCACCGCACGCGCTTCGCCGGCGGTCGCCCCCGTGGCCGCCCACCGGAGCAGCGTGAGCCCGACGACGATCGCGGCGCCGACGCCCGTCATCGCCGCCCGCAGCCAGCCGATGGTGGGAAAGACGCGCTCGCCCAGGAAGACGAGCACGATGCCGACGACGTACGCGGGCGTGACCCACGTCGGCGTCCCGGCGCGCAGGCCGCTCGTCATCGCCATCGCCGTGCCTCGAGGGTCTTGGTTGCGCACAAGAGGAAGAAGTACGTGACCGCCACGTAGTAGACGGCGTTGTCGAGCCGGAAGAGACCCCGCATGAAGGGGTTCTGCCTCTCGTTGTGGAGGGCAAGCCCCGCGAGGAATGCGCTGAGCGGCGGGTCGGTCACTCGGGCGACGAGCCAGAGGAGAAGCATGATGACCAGGATGCCCGCGCCGACGATCGCGGCGACGACTTGCGTGCGGGCGACCGTCGACCCAAATAGGCCGATGGCGATCGACGCGGCGGCGAGGAGCAGCAAACCCACGTATCCGACGACGATGTGTCCGAGCGAGACCTTGCCGTTCACGAGGATGAGGAGCGGCATGTAGATCGTGAGCAGCGTCAACAAGGCGACGAAGCCGAACGCGGCGAGGAACTTGCCGAGCACGATGTCGGCGTCCCGCACGGGCGCGGTGTTCATGAGGACGAGCGTGCCCGTCTGACGCTCCTCCGCGATGAGGCGCATCGACAGGAGGACGGACGCCACCATGGT
Organism: Polyangiaceae bacterium; assembly: GCA_036500865.1. Taxonomy (GTDB): domain Bacteria; phylum Myxococcota_A; class Polyangia; order Polyangiales; family Polyangiaceae; genus Palsa-1150. The sequence goes on along the minus strand of DASYBG010000008.1, from coordinate 60,749 downwards.
GGTGCCGCTCGCGAAGTAGAAGAAGTCGAAGAGGACGTCGGCCGAGAGCCTCGCCTCCGCGCCGAGCGCAAAGCCCTCGAAGAGGAGGCCATCGATGAGGAGCGTCGCCGCCGCCACGATGTATCCGAACGGCGAACGCAAATAGGCCCGCAGCTCGCGGCCCGCGATGAGGAGCGCCTTCACGACGGAACCCCCGCGCCGGAAGCGATGCCCGCCGAGGGCAGCAAATGCGCGCCCGGATCCGCACCCGTGAGCCGCAAGAAGACGGACTCGAGCTCCCTCCGGCTCCGCACGATCTCGAGGATGCCGGCGCCGGCGTCGACGAGCGCTCGAGAGACTGTCTCGCGCACGTCGCGATCGGCGTCGACGCAGAAGCTCGCGATGTCCGGCCCCGTCTCGCGCGCGGCAATCGCCGTGACGCCGGTAGCCCCCGGCGTCCCTGCGAGGAGTGCGCGGACACTCTCCACGGTCGCAGCGGGGCCGACCCGCACGGTGACCTCGATCTGGACGCCGCCGAGCATGCGCCTGGAGATGTCTGCCTCCTTGCCCGCCGCCACGATCTCGCCTTCGCGGAGCACGAGAATGCGGTCACACGTCTCGCTGATCTCCGTCAGAATGTGGCTCGAGAGGACGATGGTGTGCTCGGAGCGGAGCTCCCGGAGCAGCTGCCGCATCTCGATGATCTGCGCCGGGTCGAGCCCGGTGATCGGCTCGTCGAGGATGAGGAGGGCCGGCTTGTGGACCACCGCCTGGGCGATGCCGACCCTTTGCCGGAACCCGAGTGACAGCGAAGAGATGACGTCGTCGCGAACGGCCGTGAGCTGGAGCGACTCCTCGACTCCGTCGGCCGCCCTCGATGCCTGGCTCCCGGCCACGCCGCGCAGCCGCGCCGCGAAGACGAGATACTCGTGGACCGTCATCTCGCCGTAGAGCGGCGGCGTCTCCGGCAGGTAGCCAATCCGCCGCCTGACCTCGTGCGGATCTTCCACGACGTCGAGCCCGTCCACCCGGACCGTGCCCGACGACGGCAAGAGATCGCAGGCGAGGATGCGGAGCGCGGTGGTCTTCCCCGCACCGTTGAGGCCCAACAGGCCCACGATTTCACCGCGCTCGATGGTGAACGAGAGCGGCCCGGCCGCCCGGCGGTCGCCGTAGTACTTACAAAGATCCACGACCTCGATCATCGTTGTGTGCGCCTGCGCGGATAGTTGGAAGGCGCCGCGAAAACCAGCGGAGCGGCGAGGATGTTCCCGGCCGAGGATAGCGAAAACGCCGCCGTCGACCGAGCACGTTCCAACCGGAGTGCATTCATTTCGTAGTGACGTGCCCGCGGCGCCGGCCCCGGTCGATTCAGTGAATGCCCTCGGTCGCGGCGAGCACTTCCGCCGCATGAACCCCGGGATCCACGTTGGGCCAGTAGCGCGCGACACGGCCTTCGCCGTCGATGAGAAAGGTGACCCGCTCGTCGCCGAAGAGGCCCTTGCGTACACCGTACGCGGCGGCCACAACGCCTCGTTCGTCCGCGACGAGGGCGAAAGGCAAGTGCTCGCCTCGCAAGAACGCGTCGTGGTCGTCGCGCGAATTGGCGGAGACCCCGATGACCGCCACGTGGGCCTGCTCGAAACGCGCCCACGCGTCCCGGAACGCGCAGGCCTCCTTGGTGCATCCCGGCGTCCCGTCCCTCGGGTAGAAGTAGACGACGCTCGGGTGCCCGCGCTGCTGCGACAGGCGAACCTCGCGGCCGTCGGCGTCGTACCCGACGACTTCCGGCGCCACGGCCCCCGTGGGGAGCGGTCCGCGCTCTCCATCCGGCCGCTGAGCCACGCCGCGGCAACCGGCGACGGCGGCGAACGCCAGGGCGAAGAGGACTTCCGGGTGACGGCGCATGGCTCTTGGCTCCCGCGAAGCTCCATGACAGACATGACCGGCCATCGCCACCCCCCGCGGGACGGCGGCGCGCGGGTACGGCGAAGAACGGCCGCCCACCTGGGCCGGCCTCCACATGCTAGGGTCGCCGCGGGTTTACGCCGCGAACGCCGCCGTGGCGCGCTCCTCGTGCGGCACTCCTCGATGCAATCGGAAGGCACTTTCGGAGACGCAGCGTGAAGGTCGCGGTGCTGGGCGCCACGGGCGGAATGGGGCGAGCCGTCGCGCGGCGGCTCGTGGAGCGTGGCGACGCCGTGTTTCTCCTGGGGCGTGACGAGCGCGAGCTGGTCCGGAGCGCGGCCGACCTGAAGCAGCGCCACCCCGCGCGCCTCGACGTGGGCTTCGCCCTCTGCGACCTGGAGCGGCCCGAGGGCTTCGTGCCCGCGCTCGACGCGGCCGATGCGGCGCTCGGCGGGTTCGACACAGTGGTGCTGACCGCGGCGATGTTCGCGACGCAGGCGGCGCTCGAGGCGGACGCCGACCTCGCACGCCGGCTCTTGACCGTGAACTTCGCGAACACGGTGGTCTTCTGCGAGCTGGCGCGCGCTCGGCTCTTGGCCCGGGGCGGAGGCCGGCTCGTGGTGTTCTCGTCGGTGGCGGGCGATCGGGGGCGTAAGCCGGTGGTGCTCTACGGGTCGAGCAAGGCAGGACTGTCGGCGTACCTCGAGGGCCTGGACCACAAGTTCCACGCGGCCGGGCTCAGGGTGGTGTGCGTCAAGCCGGGCTTCGTGAGGACATCGATGACCGTGGGACTCAAGCCGCCGCCCTTCGCCGGCGAGCCCGCCGGGGTGGCCCGCGACGTGGTGCGGGCGATGGATCGTGGCAAGCCTGTCGTCTACACGCCGGGGATCTGGGCGCTCGTGATGATGGTCATCCGAAGCTTGCCGAGGTTCGTGATGCGCAAGATCGGGTTCTGAACCGCGCGACGGCCCCGGGGAGCGTCACGCGAGAAGGTGCGGGTACGCGGCATGGAGCACGTCTTGATCTTCGGCGCGACGTCGGCGATAGCGGCCGAGGCGGCGGTGGTGTTCGCCGCGCGGGGCGATCGGCTTCACCTCGTCGGCCGCAACCCGGCCAAGCTCTCGGCCGTGGCGGCGCGGTGCGTGGGCGGTAGAACGGCGACGACGGCGGCGGACTTTGCGAAGGTCGAGGACAACGAGCGCCTGGTCTCGAGCGTCATCGCCGAGCTCGGACACGTCGACGTGGTGCTCGTCGCCCACGGGGAGCTGGGCGATCAGATCGCCAGCGAGCGAAGCTTCGAGGACGCCGAGAGGACCCTCCGGGTCAACTTCACGAGCGTGGTGTCGATCCTCATCCCGGTGGCAAACCACATGGAGGCCTCGCGCCGCGGTCGCCTCGGGGTCATCACCTCGGTGGCGGGCGATCGCGGCCGCCCCCGCAACTACACCTATGGCGCCGCGAAGGGGGCGCTCCACATCTACCTCCAGGGCCTGCGCACCCGGCTGTATCCCGCCGGCGTGAGCGTCACGACGTTGAAGCTCGGCCCCGTCGACACGCCGATGACGCGCGACCACGCGAAGCACCTGCTCTTCGGAGACGCCAGGCGGGTGGGGCGCGACATCGTGCGCGCGATCGACGCGCGCGCGGCGGAAGCCTACGTGCCGGCGGTCTGGCGGGCGATCATGGCGGGGGTGCGGGCCACGCCCGAGCGCCTCTTCCAGAGGCTGCCGTTCTTGTCGGGACGCTGAGCGACGGCTCACGGCCTCCAGGGCAGGCCGGTCTCGCAGTCGACGTGGCGGACGGAGACGCCGCCGGCGGCGAAGTCGATGACGCCCAGGGTGATGGGCAAACGAAAGCGGCGCGGTCCGACCGAGCCCGGATTGAATACGGTCACGCCGCGGTCGACACCCGCGAAGGGCACGTGAGAGTGGCCGCACACGACGAGCGAAGCGTCTTCGGCGGAGGCGAGGCGGCCGACGTCCGCGCGGAGCTTCGGCCCGTAGACCGCCATATGGGTGAGGAGGATACGGAGGCGAAGCGCACCGCCCGCGAGCACGGAGACAGTGACGAAGTCGGGCAGATCGCGCCCGTCGACGTTGCCACGAACCGCCGTGACCGGCGCGTGCCGCTCCAGGCCGCGAATGACGTCCAGGTCGCCCACGTCGCCGCCGTGCAGGATGTGGGCTGGACCGATGGCGCGGAGGCGGGCGTCGAGGTCGGGGTGGGCGCGACCGTGGGTGTCCGAGACGACCGCGAACGTGGCGGTGTCGCCGTCCAGACGAACGTCCTCGCGGACGTGCTCCGCCTTCGTCGCCGCGGAGGTGGACCGCTTCATGCCGGCATCATGCACCAGAACGCCGTCCGGATCAGTCCACCCGTGCGAGGACGACGACCGAGTAGCCGACCGCCGATCGATCGTCCGGATTGGCATACGAATGGCGCTGGTCCCCGCGAAAGACGACGACGTCGCCCGGAGCGAGCTCGAAGCTGCCCCCGTCTGCGACGAGCACGATGCGCCCGGACTCGCACGTGAGGTACTCGGTCGTGCCGGGGGTGTGCGGGATGCCGTTCATGCGCGCCCTCGCGGGCAGGAGCATGCGGTCGATCTCCCATGCCGGGGATGGGGTCGGGCAAGAGCTTTCGGATGGTGACGGCCCCGCGCGTCTTGGTGGGGAGGCTGGCGGCCGGGTAGTGCTTGACCGAGGCGCGCGGGGCCGAGATGAGCTCTTCGATGGAGACCTGGAGCGCGTTGGCCGCGCGGTGCAGCACCGAGAGCGTCGGGTTGGCGGTGCCGGACTCGAGGTGCGCCCACGTGGCGCGCGGCACTTCGGCGAGCTTGGCGATTTGCTGCTGGGTCAGCCCGCGCGCCTCCCGCAGCTGCGCGACGTTCGCGGCCCGTCGATCGGCAAGGTCGTCGGCCATGCGGCGGCCATAGCTTAACCTCATTCCAACGCATTGGCAGTATCGACAACCTGTCGTCCCGCCCGATGCATCATGAACGCCACGGAGGCACGCGATGGACATTCGAGGTTCCGGGGCGCTCGTGACGGGCGCCAGCATGGGTCTCGGGGCGGCGGTGGCGGAGGCGCCGCGCGGTCTTCGGTGCGCGTGCGCCAGTCCCGCCCGTCGAACGCGACGGCGGTCCATGTTCGATCGTCTGCGCCGCGGGCGAGCAAGCGCAGCTCCGCGGGGTCGCCCGAGATGCGCGCCCGCAGCGAAGCCGCGCACCCACCCGGGTACGCGGGTCTTCTTCGCCGAGGACCTCGAGGCCGAAGTGACCGCGGTCGACGCGGTCTCTCCGCGCCTCCTCACGATTCGCTTCACCCAGGAAGGCGCCGCCCTGTGGTCGGCCATCTACCGCCACGGCCTACCCGTTCAATACGCCCACGTCGCCGCGCCGCTCGCATTGTGGGAAACGCAGACCCCCTTCGCCTCGAGGCCGTGGGCCGTCGAGCAACCGTCGGCCGGCCGCCCTCTCGCGTGGCGCTTGCTCTCGGCCGTGCGCGACCACGGGATCGAGCTGGCGTGGCTCACCCACGCGGCGGGGCTGTCGTCGACGGGAGACGCAGCGCTCGACGCTGCCCTCCCGCTCGCCGAACGGTTCGACGTCCCCGGCGCAACGGTCGCCGCGATCGCGACGGCGAAGCGCCGGGCGCCAGGGTGGTGGCGGCGGGGACGACCGTCGTGCGCGCGCTCGAAGGCTGCGCCGCACGGCACGATGGAACCCTCGTGGCCGGCGAAGGCACGACGGACCTGCGCGTCGGCGCGTCGCATCGTCTCCGCGTGGTCGACGCACTCCTCACCGGAATGCACGACCCCGGGACGAGCCACTTCGACCTCTTGCAGGCGTTCGCCCCGGCGTCGCTGCTCGAGCGCGCGCACGCGCACGCCGAGGCCGCCGGCTACCTCGGCCACGAGTTCGGCGATTCGACGTTCATCGTCGAAGCGGCGTGAGGCGAGGCGTTTACTTGCTGGGACGTCAGGTCCAAAGCAAATGGAAGTGGCACTCGCTCGCCGCGGGCGGCGGCCCGATGCGCACCGCCGCGGCGCCGCCGAAGTGTTCGAGCATCGACAGGAACACCGTGCGCATGGCCTGCCGGAAGTAGCCGATGTCGAAGAGCTCGCAGCCCAAGCACTCGATGCGCGCCTGCTTGGCGCCCGTGCGGTGCACGGTCAGCGCCCCGCCGTTGGCGCTCGCGAGCCACATGCGGTCGAGCCGCCCGAGAGACTCCCACGGCGTCCCCTTCGGGCTACCGGCGCCGAGGACGTACTTCGTGTACCAGCTCTTGCGCGTGCTGCTCCCGGGGCCGCGCACGACAGCGACCACCTCGTGGCTCGTGAGGCCGATCCCCTCGCAGGCGCGATAATGTGCGCGCGCCACGCGCATCGGCAGCCAACCGTTGGCCGAGCAGCCGAGGACCTCCTCGCGGTGCTGGCGGAGGTTCGCGAGGTATCGCTCCTCGAGCCCGGCCACGCGCAGCGACTCCCGCGACGAGACGACCCACGAACCGCGAAAGCCCGTGGCGACCGGGATCGTATGGCGGGGGCCCGGCAGGGGGACGATACACTCCTCTGCTGGCGCGGGTGGGCTGGAGGGGCTCGACACGCTCTTCATCCACTACGTGGAACGGCGGCCCGGCGCGGGACTTGAGCGGATTTCGGCGCGGGCAGGTTGCGCCGCATGCGACGCTCGAGCCTGCGCCATGAACACCGTCGCAAGCACCCTCGCGAGCCTCACGTCGGACTTGTCGGGGGGCCGCTGCTCGGCGGCTTCGCTCACCGGCGACGCGCTCGACGCCGCGGAGGACCGCTCGGGCCAGGGCCGCACGACGTTCCTCCGGCTGAGGAGCGCCACGGCGCGCCGCGAAGCCCTCGCCTCCGACGAAGCGCGCAAGGCCGGCCGAACGCGGGGCCCGCTCGAGGGCGTCCCCATCTCGGTGAAGGACCTCTTCGACGTGGCCGGCGAGGTCACCACGGCGGGATCGCGGGTCCTCTCGGATCACGCGCCTGCCGAGCGCCACGCGGACGCCGTGGATCGCCTCGTCCAGGCGGGAGCCATCGTCGTCGGCGCGACGAACATGACGGAGTTCGCGTATTCGGGCCTCGGCCTCAATCCGCATTACGGAACCCCGGCCGCGCCCTGGAGGCGCGAGGAGCACCGTATCCCCGGAGGCTCCTCGAGCGGCGCCGCGGTCTCGGTGACCGACAGCATGTGCGCCGCCGCGGTCGGCACGGACACGGGGGGCTCGGTGCGGATCCCGGCGGCGTTCTGCGGCCTCGTGGGGTTCAAGCCAACGGCGCGGCGGGTTTCGACGCGCGGAACGGTCCCGCTGTCGACGAGCCTCGATTCGATCGGGCCGCTGGCGCGATCGGTGGCGTGCTGCGCGCTGCTCGACGCCGTGCTCGCCGGAGAAAGGTGTGCGCCGATCGTGGAGCGTCCGGCCCGGGAAATCCGCCTGGGCGTCGCGCGCGAATTCTTCCTCGACGGCGCGGAGACTGCCGTCGAAGCGACGTTCGAGCGGACCGTGTCTCGCCTCGCGGCGGCGGGCTTCCAGGTCGTCGATCTCGATCTTCCCGAACTCCATTGGATCGTCCGTCTGAACTCGATGGGCGGACTGGCCGCGCGGGAGTCGTGGGTGTGGCACCACGAGCTCCTCGCCGCTCGGGAAGCAGAGTACGACCCACGCGTGGCCGTCCGGATCCGGCGCGGCGGCGGCATCTCGGACAAAGACACGCTCTCGCTGACGCGGGAACGAGAGACGGTGATCCGCGGGATGTCGCCGATCTACGAGGGGGTCGACGCCATCCTGGCAGCCACGGTCGCGATCGTGCCGCCTCGGTTCGACGCGCTCGCGACCGACGACGAGGCCTATACCGCGGCCAACGCGATGGTCCTCCGCAACACCAGCCCCGTGAACTTCCTCGACGGCTGCGCGCTGTCGGTGCCCTGCCATCGCGAGGGCGAGCCGCCCGTGGGCCTCATGCTCTTCTCGGGCCCGATGCGCGACCGGACGGTGCTGACCGCGGGGCATGCGGTCGAACGCGCCCTTTCGCGCTGAGACCTGCGTCCGGAGAATCGGCCTGGATGGACGGGACATCTCCCGCCCGGCCATCCTCAGGGGTGCAAGGGGGCTCCCATGCGAAAAGGGAAGTTGGCTGTCTTCTGTCTTCTGGCAGCTTGCGGCGACAAGGAATCGCCGTTGGTCTTGCCGACTCCGCTCCTCGGGCCGGACGGTGGTGTGGCCGTGGTCGGCACGGGATGCGTGCCGGCGCAAGAGAGTGATCCGTCCTTCTCGGGGTTTGCCCTCGGCGAGACCACCGTCGAAACGTCGCCGGGCCAGCCGTCGGGAGACGCCGTGTGCCTCGCGTATCACTTTCAGGGGCGAACCTCGTGCCCGTACGGCCAGAGCGCACCCGACGCGGGCGCGGAGGCCTGCCTCACGCCGGCGGGAGCGCGCGTCGAGAGTCCGGTGGCCGCGCAATGCGTCGACCGCCGTGCCTCCGATGCCGTGGTCTGGTCGTGCCGCTGCGTGAACGACCAGGATCGCGTGGACGACGGGCGCACCTACTGCTCGTGCCCGCTCGGGACAGAGTGCGTTCCTGGAGCGGTCTCGACCCTTGGCGTCGACGAGAGCACCCTCGCGGGCGGGTACTGCGTCCCGAAGAGCGTCGTGGCCCTACCGGACGGCGGCTGCGAGCCCGTGTGCGATCCGTCGTCTCATCCGTGCCCGTGAGGCACGACGGCGACCTTGGGTATACCCTTGCCCGGAGGCGAGCAGCGGAAGGCGGGCAGGTCTGTGATGAATGCTCGACGGCGGGCGGATTGGCCGATCATCCTCGAAGCCGGAGCGCGGATGCCGGCGGTGCATGCGGGCCGCGCCTTGGGCGGAGTGCACACACTCGCCGCAGCATTTCACGCGCTCGCCAAGCTCGCGGAGCCGGACGCGATTCTCCGGTGCGCGATGGAGTTCGCCCGGGATGGCATCGGCCTCGACCGCGTCGGCGTCTTCTCGGTCGATGAAGCCGCGGGCCTGATGATCGGCGCGTGGGGGACCGACATCGAAGGGCGCACGGTCGACGAGCACCACGTCGTGTGCGAGCTGTCCGAGGAGCCGCGCGCCGCCTTTCGAAGAGCCGCCCAAGACGGCGTGCTCTGGACGCTGGTGGAGGCCTGCCCCATCGTCGTCCAAGGCCGGCACGAGACGCTCGTCCTCGGTCGGGGCTGGGTCGCGTGCACGCCCATCGCCTCGGACCGACGGCCGATAGCGATGATGTTCAACGACACCGGGTTGAGCGGCCGCCCCATCGACGACGCCAAGCAGACGCTGCTCGCCATCCTCTGCGCGTTCCTCGCCACGATCCTCGATCGCCGATCCCTCGACTCCGAGAGGCCCCCCGCCGGCGCCACCAGCAGCGTCGTCGCGGCCGTCGCGCGAGCCCTCGCGCACGATCCGTCGCTCTCGGTGGCCATGCTCGCGAAGACCCACGGCGTCAGCCAGAGCCGCCTCGCGCGGCGGTTCAAGTCCGAGATGGGCCTCTCCCTCGTCCAGCACCGGAATCGGCTGCGCATGGCGCGCTTCTTCTCTTTGTTGGATCGCGACGGCGGCGACTTGCTCGAAGCGGCGCTCGAGGCGGGCTTCGGAAGCTATGCTCAGTTTCACCGCGTGTTTCGCGCCTTGCACGGCGGCTCGCCGCGCGAATACCTGCGCGGCCGCCGAAGGGGTGCGCCGGCCGTTCGGAAATGAGAAGACTTCGCCTCCGATGCGAGGACGTGCTCCGGCCCTCGTGCCAGAAGGACCCCCCTTGGAGGCAAAATGAGCCCGCAGCACGCCGCGTCTCCCCGCGCTTCGATTCGCCTTCTTTGGCGATCCGCATTCTTGGCCTCTCTCGTCCCCGCCGCGGGCTTGGCTTGCTCGTCGACGAAAGATGCCAACACGCCGGACGCTTCGAGCGCGAATGACGGCGCGGCCGCGAGCGCGGGCGGCGAAGGCGGCATGGCCGACGCGGGCGCACCGAGCGAGGCCGGGGCCGACGCCAGTGTCGTCGCGCTCGGCGCGCGCTGGATCGGACGCGTCGACTTGAGTGATCCCACCGCGCCGACGTTCGCTTGGTCGGGCACCGGCTTCATTGCGACCGTCACCGGCACGACCATCTCGGTGAAGCTGAAGACCGTGGGCGGGGCCGGCAATCCGATCTACTTCCAGCCTGTCATCGACGGGACGCCGGGCGCCCGATTCGTCGTGCCGAGCGGCGAGCAGACGGTCACCCTGGCCTCGAACTTGGCCGACGGCGATCACGTCGTGGAGGTCTACCGCGACACCGAGGGCCGCTACGGGAACAGCGTGTTCGAAGGGTTCACCGACGGGACCCCCAAAGACCCGCCCGCGCCCTCGGGCCGACGCATCGAGATCGTGGGCGACTCGATCAGCGCCGGCTACGGCAACCTCGGCTCCGAGCAGCACCCGAACTTCGGCGCCGATCCCGACGGAGGCTGCCCGTTCTCGACCCTCACCGAAAGCGCCTATGCGAGCTACGGGGCCGTGGCGGCGCGCACGGTCAACGCCGAATCGAGCATCGTGGCCGTGTCGGGCTGGGGCCTCTACCGCGACAACAACAACGTCATGAGCGACGTACTGCCGCTCGTGTACGCCGACACGCTCGGCCTCACCCCCTCCCCGGCGTGGGGGTTTCAGCCGGAGCCCCAGGCGGTGATAATCAACCTGGGCACGAACGACCTCGCGAACGGCGACCCGGGGCAGACGGCCTTCGAGGGCGCCTACACGGCGTTCATCGCGACGGTGCGCGGCAAGTATCCCGACGCCTTGATCTACTGCACGGTCGGACCGCTCCTCTCCGGCACCGGGCTCACGATGGCCCAGTCCTACATCGAAGACGTGGTCGTCACGGAGCAATCGAGCGGCGACACGAGGGTGCACTATCTCGACTTCGGTGAGCAGAACGCGAGCCTCGGAACGGGCTGCCAGTATCACCCGAATACGACCGAAGATCAGACGATGGCCACGACGCTCGTCACGGCGTTCCACACGAACCTCGGCTGGTAGCCCACCGGCCGACGGCACTACGGGGCCGGCGGCGAGGGAGAGCCACGCCGCCGCTCGCTGACGGCGAGGGCCATCCACACGAGCAGCTCCCACGCGCCGTGAATGCCCACGAAGAGGAGGATCACGCTGACGGCCGCCAGGCCCGTGAGCGCCGCCGCGTCTCCGGCGACGAAGCCGGCGCCGGTCGCGATGATCGCGAGGTGGCAGAGCAGCGGCAGGACGATCGACAGCACCCAGTCGGATAGCTCGATGTCGCCGTGCGCCCGTTGCGCCTCGCGGTATCGGATGAACACCGTGTAGAGGCCGACGAAGCGGACCCCACCGACGAGGATCAACAGGACGCCGAGGACCCCGGGGCTCATCGTCGGCATGAGGACGAGGCAGGCGGTGAGCAGGACCTGCACGAAATGCAGGTAAGGCGGGTCGAGGAACGCACGCGTCGACTCCGAGGTCTCCTTCGTCACGAGGCTCGAACCGAACGTGACGGCGACGAACATGAGCCCCGTGAGCGTCGCCGCGGCCGTGCCGACGAGCACGTAGAAGTTCTGCCAAGGCTGGAGCGCGACGGCGAGGGCGCCGATGGGCATCATGGGCGGTATGGTACGCGGCCATCGAGGCGCCGGTGATAGATCGAGGGAAAGCCGTTTCGCTCCGCATCCCGAAGCGCACGATCACGATCTTCACCGGTGTGTCGGGCTCGGACAAATCGTCGATCGTGTTCGACCACGATTGCGACCGAAGCGCAGCGTCTTCTGACCGAGAACTTCAGCCTGTTCTTCCGCAACTTCATGCCGCGGTTGCGCACAGCCGGACGCCGACGCGATCGAAAACCGGAACGTGGCAATCGTCGTGGACCAGAAGCGCCTCGGCGGCGGGTCGCACTCGACGGTGGGTACGATCACGGACATCCACGCCGTGCCGCGTCTCTGGTTCTCGGCGCCGAGAAGGCCCTCGGGCGTGGAGGCGTGGACGCCGGCGCCGACGTACAGTACGCCGTGTGGGCAAAGCACGCGCCCGTAGCTCAGCTGGATAGAGCAGCGGCCTTCTAAGCCGCGGGTCGGTGGTTCGAGTCCACTCGGGCGTGCCCACGCAACACTCTGATTCTTCAGACCTGTTTGCAGCCCCTCGAACAGGTGCGATCCACGCTCGACCACCGCTGGCAGTAAAGTGGCAGTAAATCGGCCGCCGTCGCGCGCGACCCGGTTGCGTTCGTCCACCCGGGGGTGGGGGGTCGTCCTCGCTTGCGCGTGCCTCTCTCGGCTTCGGCATGAAGCGCAATCGATTCACTTCGTCGCGAAGGTATTCGTTCGCCAGGTGCCCGTAGACCTCCATCGTGATGCGCGGGTCCCTGTGACGCAGGATGCGCTGAACCGCGGCCCCGCCGTGAGAGGAGAGCGTGTATGGAGACCGGAGACGAGGCGAGCCTGCATCCTCTTAAGGAGGCCCGGGGTCACCCGTATCCTCATTCGAGGGGCGTCAGAGAATCCGTGTCCAACCTCGAACGGATCAAGAACGAGCTCCTTGCACAGCTTCGGAGCGATTCGAAATTTTCGTTCGTGAACACGCGAGTGATCCTCCGAACCGGGGTCAACCTGCGTGAATACACGCTCGAAGAAGCCCACGATCCCGTCGTCGTCGCACGAGTGCTCAAGGCACTCGGCGAGCAGGGCTTCACCTTCCATGGAGGATGATGGCATGCGCCGCGATGTCGCCACAGCGGCCACCGAAATGGCGCGCGACTCCGAGGCGGTCGCCGATCTCGCCCGTCAGCTCGGCGGGGTCGACGCGAGCGCCGTGCTGACCTTCTTCGATCACCGCCGCGACGGCGCCGCAATCGTCGGCGGCCTGCGCGACCATTTCCCATTGGCCGAAGTGATCGGATGTACGACGGTCGGAGAGTTCACCGAACGATCGTACGGCACGGGGGGAGCCGTCGCCGTCGCCCTCTCTCGACACAAAGTGTCGCGAGCCGCGTCGGCGCTTGCTTCGTACGAAGGCGGAGTCGTGGAGGGTGTTCGCGCCGCGGCGGAGCGGATCGGGGAGAAGCTCGGCGAGGACCTCCGCCAGTGCGATCCGGAACGCTACGTGGGCATCGTTCTTCTCGAGGCGATGAAGGGAAAAGAGGAAGAGGCCAACGACGCGCTCGGGCGGGTCGCGCCATTCCTCTCGTTCGTCGGAGGATCCGCGGGCGACGGCCTGCGTTTCGCGGAGACCCGGGTGTATGCCGAGGGCCGCGAGTCGACCGACGGAGCGGCGTTGCTCGTGCTCCGGATGGAGAGTCCCTTTTCCATCGTGAAGACGTGCAGCTTCACCCAGAGAGAGGGCGCCTCATTTCGCGTGACCAAGGCGGACCCCGCCCGACGCATCGTCTACGAGCTCGACGGCAAGCCGATCGTGGCAGCCTACAGCGCAGCCCTCGGCATCCCGGGTGACCGGCTCGACGGCGGCGTCTTCTCGAGCCACCCGCTCGGCCTCATGATCGAGGGATCGCCGTGGATCCGGACCCCTCAACAGGTGCTCCCCGACGGAGGAATCCGTTTCGCCTGCCAGCTCGTGGAGGGGATGCGCATCGACATCATGAACACCACCGATCTCATCGAAGACACGGGGCGCGCCTTTGCGCAGGCCGAGCGAGCGATAGGCGGCCGCGCCAGCGGCGCCGTTCTCTTCAATTGCGCCTATCGCCGCGTCGACATCGAGCAGAAGGGACTCACGGGCGCCTTTCGGCAGCTCTTGACCTTCCCTACGGCCGGGTTTCACACCTACGGCGAGAGCTGGCTCGGGCACATGAATCACACGCTGGTCGGGCTGCTCATCGCCTGACACCGGCGGCAAACCGCGGAGATGTCGATACCCCCGCACGCGCGGGGCCTACGGGTTGCGCGGCCTTCGGGGTCATCCCGTGTGAACGCGGATCCTGCGGGAACACGATCCGAAGCGTCGTCCCCTGGTCGGGCGTGCTCTGCACCGAAAGCTCGCCCTTCAACGTCGCAACGGCCGCGGCGAGCGCCCCCATCCCGATGCCGCGGCCCGAAACCTCCGTGAGCTCCGACGAGGTCGACACGCCATCCGCGAAGAGCCCTTCGACGAGTTGCTCCGGCGTCTCGGCGGGGATTCCCGCGTCCTGACACTTGCGACGCACGCCTTCCCAATCGATCCCCCGGCCGTCATCCTCGAGCTCGAGGACGATTCGCGAATCTCGACGCACCGCCCGAAGCGTGATCTTTCCTCTTTCCGCTTTGCCCCTCGCGCGGCGCTCGTCTGCTCCTTCGATGCCGTGATCCACCGCATTGCGTATGCCGTGGATGAGCGCGGCCCAAAACGGGCCGTAGACCCGCCCATCCAGGCGTATCGGCTCATGGTGTAGCTCGACGTCGACCTGCTTGCCGAGGTCGTGAGCCAGCCTCTTGACTTGCTCGGCAAAGTAACCGAATCGACGTTCGACCGGCTCCAGCTTGAGATCGTGGACCAGGGCGGCAAGCTCGTGATGCGGTGCCTCGCGATGAACGGCACGCTCGAGCTCTTCGTGCTGCTCGGGGGTCACCTCGACGATGTTCTTGTTGTTCCCGAGGAGCCGATCGCAGACTGCACGGAGTCGCGTCCAGCTGTCGCGCAAACTGCGAACGTCTTCGACGGCGAGCGTCGGTCGCCATTGGGCCGAGCGGCTTTCGATGTCGTGGCAGAGGCCCCCGAGGCTCTGGAGCCCCATCGTGAGCGAGTTGCCCTTCAGCGTGTGCAAGGCCCGGGCTATCACCGCGGAATCACGGCTCTCGGCCACGGCCTCGACCAGCGCCGAGGCCTCCTCGAGGAAGCTCACGAAGCCGCTGCGATCGGCGAGGATGTGCTCGAACATCGCGACGGCTTCTTGCTTCTCTCGCTGAATGGCTCCGCGCTCCACTTCGTTCGTGACATCGGACACGACGATGAGAAACTGCTCCGCCGCGCCGGCGCCGATCAAGGCATAAGAAACTCTGTAGTGACGTCCGCCCGTACGGAGCACGCTGGGAAGTTGGCCGAGCGCGAGTTCGACTGGAAGGAGATCGTCCACCACCTGCTGCCATGCAGCCTGCGCCTCTTCACCGAACTCCGAGGATAGGCGTCCGAGGTAGTCGTAGAAACGGGCGCCGTTCGCGGGCGCTTCGAACCATCGGTCGAGAATGGCCGAGTGCTCGGAGGCCAGGGCCGCCGAGCGATCGACAATCATGAGTCCTTGGGCCACGTTGTCGAGGACGAGGCGCATGCCCGCGTTACGCACCCGAAGTTCTTGCGTGCGCTCGACGACTCGGGCCTCGAGCGTTCGTCGGAGCGCCTCCAGCTCCTGATTCCGCGAGCGCAGCTCCCGGGCGCGGTCCGCCTCGACGTGATCTCGGTGCACGGAGAAAATGACGATGAGCACCGTACTCAGCGCGAAGAACTGGAGCGCATGATAGGGCTCGGCTTCCGACCAGTGCAGTCCGCGCGGCGCCGCGAACATCGTCGCGAAAATGGCGACCACCGCCGAGGTCGCAGCGGCGCGGGCCGTGGAGACCGTGCTGACGAGGAGCAACGGAGGGATCAGGTAAGCCACCTGCACGAAGGCCGCCGGCATCGGCTGGACCAAGGTCAACATGGCGATCGGAACGCCAAGAGTGATCGGGACGTATGTCCAAAGCGAGGCGCGAGGACCCTTCGTGCGCCCGAGGATGTAGGCGCATGCAATCAGGAGGGCGCCCACGCCGAGAACGCGCGGCACCATCGCATGGATGTTTCCGACGTTGCGGGGACCGAACCGCTCGACGAGGGTGGCATCCGTGGCCATTTGCAGGCAGTGAAAGAGCTGGAGCTTTGCGAGCAGCCTGGCACGGCGTCGATCCGTCGGGTCGAGGGTCCTCGACGGCGGCTCGAACAGAAGCCTGCCGACGGCGTCGACGAGCGCGCTGAACACAGTGCCCATGTCCAAACGAACGGTCGCCGACGCAGTTCTTTAATCGGCTGGCCTGATTTGTGCGGTGCCCTCCAACGTCGAGCCCGCGTCGATGGATGAATCCCACGGATGCCGTGAACGGCGGGCTGCGTAGCGCGCGCGACGGCGCTCGCAGTTCACGCTTTCCCGAGGATCTTCTTGATGGCCGCGACCAGGAGGTCGGGCTTGAACGGCTTCACGATCCAGCCCTTGGCGCCCAGGGCCCTGGCACGCTGGACGATCTGGGGCCGCCCCTCCGTCGTCAGCATCAGGATGGGAACGCGTGACCCACCGGCGTTGACCTTTTCGAGAAACTCGATGCCGTTCATGCGCGGCATGTCGACATCGCACACGACGAACTCGATGTCAGGATGCTTTGCGAGCCTCTCGAAGGCATCCACGCCATTCGAAGCCTCCACGACATCGAAATAGGCATCGGAGAGCGTACGGGCGATCTGTCCACGCAGGGTGGGTGAGTCGTCGACCACGAGCACTTTGATCCCCATCGCTACACGTCCCTCCATGCTGCGGGCCGACGCGGGCTCAGGAGCCAAGTCCGCGATCCAGACTAACATTGCCGAGTCTTCCGGCGCCGCGCCTTTGGACCGCAACGGCTCTTTGCTTCGTTTCCCGAGCCGTTCGGGGCTGGGAGAGTTGCCAAACTCTCGGTGTAGGCCCGGGTAGGGTCGTCCACGGCGTCGAAAGCAGGCGCGGGCGCTCGGTCAGAGACCGATGGTACGGCGGGCAACGTATGCCAGGGACGCGTGACGGTCGCAACGCCGCTCGGACGAAGCTTGCCGCGGTGAAGCTCGTCTTTACGCCGGAGGCCCCGGAAGCAGGCCGACGGATATGACGCCGGGTGGCGCGAGCATCGCGACGAGCGAGCTCTCTTCGCGCGCGAGCTCTCGGGCGCCACGGTCGCCCGCGGTGCGAGTCAGTAGGGCAGACGTTTTCCCTCCAAGCCTGCAATCAATTCGTCCGCTGAGAACCACCTTATGTCGCACGCGCCAGGGTAACGAGCAGATCGTGAAACCATTGCGTCTGCGGACTGTTGGTCAGAAGCCAGTATTCATCCGGGAGCTTCGACACCCGATAAGAACGCGGGGCCGCGTACTGCACGGACGATGAATGCTCAAACGCGGCCGCGGCCGCGTCCCCATCGACTGGTTCCGTGCAAACTCCGTGGGGGCAACGTTGGGTCAGCCAGGCCAGCAGTTGGCCAGCGAGATCGACGGCGTGCATTAGCGTCGACGGCGACGCGCACATGGTCGCGAACGGCCGCTGAGACTCCGATCAGCGGATGATCACAGAGCGAAGCGAGTCCGAGCTCGGCAAGTCGACGTCGAATCTCGGGATCCTCGCCCCCATAACGGTAAACTGCGATGCAAGAGGTCATCGTTGCGCGGATGGCCGCGTCGACCTGCTCCGGTGTCGCGGGCTGCACGCGGAAGTAGCAACCTTCCTCGCTGCTGCACCCCGTAACCAAGTCGGGTGCCTCACCTTCGGGTGCGCCGCACGCGATGCAGCTTTTCGCGACAACGTAGAACGGGCCAGGCGCGTTCTTCGGATTCCGAAGGCGATCGCTCAACGGACGGAGCGTACGTGACACGCTGCCAGGTCGCCAGATGGACATCACGCGCGGACGCTGGGGCGCGGCTCGCGAGCGCCTCGGGTACTCGCCATTTCAGCCAAGCGCACCTGCCGGAATCCGGATGGCGTTGCTCACCCTGACATATGGGATCTTCCCCGCCGTTTCACTCGCGAGATGCCCGCGCGCACGAGCCGGCGACCCGCAGGAACCTTCCCCCGAGCGGCCGCACGCCGCACGAACTTCGCCGCCACGTCGAAGCCGCCCTGGCCGCGGGGTGGTAGGCCGCGAAGAGCGCCCGGGTTGTGCGGCATATCGGGTGCGACGTCGAGCGTGCAGTCTACGCCGGCGGCGGAACTGAAGTCGTTGCCCCCGACCGTGTAGTCTCCGGCGCATGATCAAGGTCCACAAATACGGGCCGGCCTTCGGCATGCCCGACGCGAGCCCCTTCGTGACGAAGGTCGAGACGTATCTGCGGATGACCGGCCAAAAGTACGAAACCGTCCACAGCGACGTCCGGAAGTCGCCCCGCTCTCAGCTCCCCTACGCCGAGATCGACGGGAAGGTCGTCACCGACTCGTCCAACATCATCGACACCCTCGAGGCCACGCGCGACGCCAAGCTCGACGCCCGCCTCGACGCGAAGGAGCGCGCCGTCGCCTGGGCCTTCAAGGCGATGCTCGAAGAGCACTTCTACTTCGGCGTGCTCTTCATGCGATGGGGCACCGACGAAGGGTGGTCCGTCTTCGAGCCGTCGCTCCGCGACATCCTCGCGCGCATGGGCGTGCCGTCGCTCATGCGCGGGATGATCTCCAAGAGGGCGCGCCAGTACACGGTCGGTCGCACGCGCACCCAGGGCACGGGTCGGAAGCCGCGCGCGGAGATCGTCGCCGGCTGCCAGCGCGACATCGACGCGCTCTCCGTGGAGCTCGGGGACAAGCCGTACCTGTGCGGCGACACGCCGACCACCTACGATGCCACGGTCTACGCCTTCGTCGCGGGCGCCCTCTGCCCCGCCTTCGACAACGAGGTCACCCGATACGCCGGCGGCAAAGCGAACCTCGTCGCTTACGCCGCCCGCATCAAAGAGAAATACTGGCAGGACTGAGGCCGCGCTTGACACGCCCGCCACCAGCCTCGATACACCGCCGTCGGTGCTGCCGGCGTCTCTCCCTCGCATCGTCGTCGGCACGGCGCACATGGGCCGCGCCCTGCCCGACGCGTTCGTCGGCCGCGCGGATCGGGAGCGGGCGTTCGCCTTCCTCGACGCGTTGTTCGAGATGGGCTGCACCTCGTTCGACCTTGCGGCGTCGTACATGCTCGGCGGAACGGAGCGGCTCTTCGGCGCCTGGATGGCGTCCCGCGGCCACCGCGACCGGCTCTACCTCGTCTCGAAGGGCGGCCACCCACACCCGATCTTCGGACGCCACCGCCTCGGCCGGCGCGCGTTGTGGGCCGACCTCGAAGGCTCGCTCCGGCGTCTGCGCGTGGACCGGCTCGACCTCTACCTCCTGCACAAGGACGACGTGAGCGAGCCGCTCGAGTCGATCCTCGAGACGATGACCGTGTGCCTTCGACAAGGAAAGATCGCCGCGTGGGGCGTCTCGAACTGGACGGACGATCGCGTCCGCGCCATGTCCGAGCTGGCAGGCCGCACGGGCGCGGCCGGCCTATCGGCGAGCAGCCCGCACGACTCGCTCGTGCGGTGGACGCGCCCGCCGTGGCCCGGATCGGTGAGCATCGCCGGCGACGAAGGCGCGAGCGGGCGCGCGTACCACGAAGAGACGCAGCTGCCCGTCCTCGCGTGGTCTCCCCTCGGCGGCGGGTTCTTCGGCGCGGGAATGCGCGCGGGACCTTACGCGAGCACGGCGAACCTGGCGCGCAGGGTGAGGGCGGAGGTGCTGGGGGCGAGGCTCGGCGCGAGCGCGGCGCAGGTGGCGCTCGCCTACCTGTTCCACCAGCCGTTCCCCGTGTTCGCGGTGACGGCGAGCCGCTCGGCGGCGCACATGAAGCAAAGCATGGACGCCGTCACGATCCGGCTCTCGCGCGACGAGGTCCTCTGGCTCGAGAGCGGCGACGGAGACCCGCCCGCCTAGGCGGTGCTCGGAGGAGCAGGACATGCCAAGCTCGAACCGGATGCACCCGTGACCGGCCCCGCCGCGACCACCGACCCGCTCGCGCGTGCGCTCGACGAGGCCGTCGCGGGCCGCCGCGCGCCCCTCCACGACTTCCTCGCGCGGGGCTCGCACTTGCCCGGGCCGCGCATGAACGACGCCTTGGCCGACGCGTTCGCTGCGGCGTGCCGTACGCGGGGCGCCCGCACCGACGAGGTCGCGGTGGCGCTCGCGCGGCTCACGCCGAACGAGGCTCCGGGGGCGACGGCGCTCGAGTTCTTGCCCGTGTGCGGCCTGCTCGCGATCGGCGCGCGCGCGGCGAGCGACGCGGGGGCCCGCTCGCGGCTCGTCGCGGAGCTCCACGCCCACGCCGACGACGCGCGGTTCCGAGCGCGGGAGGCGGTGGTGGCGGCGCTCGGTAAGGTCGGCGGCGCGGCGGGCGACGATCTGACGCGCGACACGGCGGCGTGGATGGACGGGTATTTCCACGCGGCCGCGGTTCTGCGCGCGCTGGCGAGCGAGGCGTGGCTCGGGAGCTTGCGGGACGCCGGCGAGGTCGTGGCGCGCTACGACGACGCGCTCGCGCTCCTGCGGGCGGCGCCGAGGGCCGCCGCGCGATGGCCGGGCCACAAGGAGCTGCTCGTGGCGATCGAGCAGTCGCTGCCGGTCGCCGCGGCGCACTTCGGGGTGCCCGTGTTCGACATGCTCGTGCGCTGGGGCGCCGTGGACGACCCCGTGCTGCGAGAGATGCTCGAGCGCGCGGTGTCAGCGCGCAAGCTCTCGGGGCGGCGCGGTCCCGAGGTCGAGCGCGTGCGCCGCGCGCTCGAGGCGAGCCGGCCCGCGCCGCGCAACCCGGACCACGACGTCGGGCCCACGCGCGATCGCAGCGGAAGTCGCAAGCGTGGCCGCCGCCCGTGAAGCCGATCCTGAACGCTCATGATCGTCAGGGGGATCGATCGAGGAAGCCTCGATGACCACCGAACGCGGCAATCCTGAACGCTCTCGATCGTCTGCATGGTCGATCGGGGCAATCTCGATGACCGCGGAACCTGGCGACCATGAACGCTCTTGGTCGTCAGGGGGATCGATCGAGGAAGCCTCGATGACCGCGGAACCCAGCGATCATGAACCCTCTTGGTCGTCAGGGGGATCGATCGAGGAAGTCTCGATGACCGCGGAACCTGGCGACCATGACCCCTATGGGTCGTCAGGGGGATCGATCGGGGAAGTCTCGATGACCGCGGACCCTGAGGACCATGAGCGCCGCGTCATGTCGGCCGTGTTTCGCGTCGACGGATAAGTCCTGCACTTTTGCAGCAATGACGCCGGGCGTCCACGGTCGAGCCTTATCGCGCGCGAACGATGCGTGCCCGATACGCGAACTTCGCGCGCGCGTGGAAAGCTTGAAAGGCCGTGCAATTGCCTCGGGGCGTTCTCGTCGTAAAGAGATGTGTGCGCGCGAATCGACGGACCGACCCATGATGCTCTGGTGCCTCCTCCTCTCCACGCCGCCGTTCTTGCTGGCGTTCTTCTTGGATTGGATGCGAAGCCCGTCGCCGTCGTCGACGCGCGCGCCGATGGTCGAAGGCCGCGTGTTCCCCGTCGCGCACCCCGCGCGGACGCAGACCCGCCGCGGCGCCCCGGCGAGCGTGCCCAAGCTCTTGGCCACGCGCCCCGTCGAGAGGCGGGAGCGCGCCGCGTACCGCGAACGCCTCGCGTCCGGCGAGCAGCCCAAGGCATCGAGTCAGCCCCGCAGCTTGGAGCGCGAGGCGAGAAAGTCGTAAACCGGGTCGGGGATGAACGGGAGCGCGCGCACCGCCGAGTAGAGCGGGAGCGGGAACGCGCAGACCGCCTCGCGCCGCTCGATGCCGCGGACCATGGCGTCGATGGCGTCGTCGAGCTCCATGAGGAAGGGCAGCTTGTAGGGCCGGTCCTTCGTGAGGTCGGTCTTGACGTATCCGGGGCAGATGCTCGTGACGGCGACGCCGGTCCCGTGGAGATCGACGCGGAGGCTTTCCAGGAAGGCGATGAGCGCGGACTTCGATGCGGAGTACGCGGCCGTCTTGGGCAGCCCGCGGAATCCCGCGAGGCTCGCGACGCCGACCAGGTGACCGCGGTTGCGGGCGACCATCCCGGGGAGCGCTCCGCACAGCGTGGCGGCCGCGCCTTGGACGTTGAGGTCGAGGATCTTCTTGACGGTGGGCCAGTCGATCTTGCGCGCGGGCGTGGTGCGTCCCCAACCCGCGTTGGCGACGACGAGGTCGAGCTGGAGGCGTTCGTCGAGCGCACGGACCGTGTCGTGTGTCACGTCGGACTGGGCGCAGTCGAGGACGAGCGCTTCCGCCGAGCCTCCGCCGCGCTGGATCTCGGCGACCAGGGACTCGAGCTCCGGCTGGCGGCGCGCCGCCGCCACGACGTGAACTCCCCGCCGCGCGAGCGCGGAGGCGAGGCCGCGCCCCAGTCCCGACGAGGCCCCCGTGACGAGCGCGTTTCGATAGCTCTCCATGCCGTCCTCCGCTGGGCTCGCGCGGCAATCTAACAGACTGCGCGTGGACCGCGCGCCACGGCTTTCACTGGAACACGGAGTCGGCCGCGACGAACACGGCAGCGCCGAGGACGACGCCGCCCGCGACCCACATCCACGCGGGCACCCGATGGCCGACGACGGTCGCTTCGCGTCGAGGCGGTTCCGCGCGCGGCTCCGGCTGGAGGTCGACGCGGACGACGGCTTGCGCCGCGACCGCAACGGAGACGTCCCGCACGACCGCGCGGTATCCGTCCTTCCAAACGCGAACGTGATGGACGCCCGCGTCGACGAGGAGGTCCGAAGCGAGCTCCGAAGGCGCGACGGCTTGATCGTCGATCTGGACGACGGCCGGCCACGGCGCGACCGTTACGCGCAGGCGGCCCGTGCGCGCGAGGCTCTCCGAGAGCAGGCCCTGGAGCTGCTCGCGCTGCTCGGGCGGGAAGGACGACGTGTCCCCGGCGAGGACCTGGGCGAAGAGCGTCGCCGCGCGCGCCGGGTGGTTCAGGTTCTTCTCGCAGAGGGCGACGTTCGCGAGGACCTTCGGGTCGCGCCGGACGGCGTACGACGCCCGAAAGCGCAGGAGCGCGGCCGCGTCGTCGTGGTCGCGCAGGAGAATCCGGCCCGCGTCGTAGTCGGCGCGCGCCTGCGCCGCGACCGCGTCTTCCTGGGGAGACGGCGCGGGGGCGAGCGCGGGAGAAGGCGCGGGCTGCGCCGCGGCGAGAGGAGATTGCGCGACGGCGATCGACAGGACGGCGAGCGCCGCGAAGACGGGAGCGCGACGCGCGGACGCGCGGACCTCTCGGGGGAGACGCGGGCTCACGGGCCGACCTCCATTCCGAAGAAGGGCAAGAAGAACGTCTGGGTGGACGCCACGACGTGAATCGGCATCGTCAGCGGACTGGCGACGACGGTGGCGTCGTTCCCGGCGTTCTCGCCCCAGAAAAAAAGCCCGAGGGTGAACGCGACGGCGGGCGTGATGGGGACGGCCAAGGCGACGTCGGCGGTGACGGCGGGAGCGAAGTAGCTCGCGGACTCCGCGCCTCCGCCGATGTTGCCGATGCCGCGCGCCGCGCCGCCGACGCCCGCGCCGACGGAGAAGCGGACGGCGCGGGTATATACGGACCACCTCGCGCGGACCGCGAAGAGGGCGCCGACGCGCGGCACCGCGACCGAGTCCGACTCGTTCTGAACGGTCGCGTGGGCTTGTGATGCGTCGATCTGCAAGCCGACGAGCCCGTCGATCCCGATCGGGCGAAACCCGTAGCCGGCGTACGCGAAGAGGCCGCCGCCGAAGGGGTCCGACACCGAGCACCCGGTCACCTGCGGCGCGGAGCAAATGTCCGTCCCCGCCCCGCCCGGCTCGAAGAGGAGGTTCACGAGCACGCCTCCATAGGCGCCCGCGTCGTGCGACGCCGCGACCTCGGGCTCCGCCGGAGCCGCGGGGGGCGCGGGTGCAATGTGCATCGCTTGCCACGAGGGGGCGCCGACCGGAGCGGCGCGCGGCACGGCGACGAGCTCGACGGCCATGGTCTTGCCGTGGACGACGGTGATCGTCTGCGCCGGCGCAACGAGGGTCGCGCCGTCGACGGCCACGCGATGGGTGCCGACTTCCAGGTCGCCCTCCCACGGCGTCGTCCCGACCTCGACGTCGTCGACGATCACGGCGACCGAGCGATGAGACCGCTCGGTGATGACGACATGGCCGACGTCAATGGGCGCGGACTCGTCGACGCCGGGTGTCTGCGCGCGGGCGATGGCCGGAATCGGCCCCGCGAGCAGGCCCATGGTGAGGCCGTACGCCCAAATCATCCCGCGCATTCGTGTGCTCTGGCTCGCTGCGAGCAGCGCCCCCCGTCAGAGCTAGCATATGGCCACCGCGCGGAGAAACGGTCTTCTCTACGGCCTGCCGTAACAAGCCTTCAGCTTGGAGTAGTCGTAAAAGTGACTGCCCGCAGCGTGACGCGCTTGGTCGCAGTCCGCTTTGAAGTCGATCTCTCGTTCGTTGTAGAGCATGCGAAGTGCGATGTCGCCCGACGCATCCTCGTACACGTCCCATTGCACGTTCGCGGCCATCGGCGAGACGATCTCGCCGCGCCAGGGGTTCGTCGCATACGCGTACGTCTGAGCGAGCGGGACCGGCGCGAAGATGCCCTTGAGGCCGAGGATGGATGCGAACGGGCACATGATCTCGGCGTGCGTGAAGCGGAGCTTGGCGCCGTGCGAGAGATCCCCCGCGGCGATCGCGTCGACCTCCGTGAAGAAGTCGTCCTCGAGGACCTGCGCCATCTTGTACGTGACGGGGTTGGCCTCCGCGATGCCCGGGCCCATCTGGTAGAAGTCCTCGGCGTCCTGCAGGTACGCGAGCTCCTGGGCCTGGGTCGCGGGGATGTACGGCGTGAAGTCGACGCCGACCTCCTGGGTCATGGCCGGCGCGACGACGTACAGGTTGTAGAGCGTCTCGGCCGCGTCGGTGAGGCTGTGGATCGTCGTCTTGCCGTCGCCCGTGAGGGTCGTCGAGAAGCTGCCGTCGTCGCTCGTGAACGAGAACGTCCCGGTGTTCGCGAAGCTGTAGGTGCCGTCGTCGATCTTGCCGATGAAGTCGTCGGTGAACGCGGTCTCGAGGACGATGCGCGCGGCCGCCGTCGCCGTGGGGTCGGCGAGGACGGAGTTCACCTTGGCGAGGAGGTTGGCGTCGCTCGCGTAGGCCTGGAACGCGAGGCTGTCCTGATAGGTCGTGAAGTACGGGTCGGCCGGGTCCGTGACGAGGTCGGTCTTCGGGGCGAGTTTGTGGAAGTAGAGGAGGAAGCGGTTGGTCCCCGCGGGCTGGAGGATGGGAGCCCCCGCCGGGTAACCGGCCGGCGCGGGCGGCTGCACGAGGAGCGCGCCGAGGGCCGAGCTCGTCGCGGCGATCTCTCCGGAGAAGAACGCCGCGCTGTCCACCGCCCGATCGACGCCGGAGCTCACGACGACGATGGACCGCGGGGAGGCCGTCGTCCCGCTGGCGGCGACCTGCGCAAAGTAATCCGGCAAACGCGCGAGGAGGCGTGAGGCGAGGTCGCGCTGCTCTTGGATTCCCGTCAACGTGAGGTTGCCGTATCCCGGCGCGCTGATGCCGGGCACGCCGACGCCGAGGAGCGCGTTGGCGCGCATGAACGTCATGATGTCGGGACCGAGGCTCGCGCCGAGGGCCGTGAGCGCGCCGTCGGCTGCGGCCTTCTGCCACATGGCGTAAGCCGCGGCGTCGTACTTGAGGCCCGACAGGCCGCGGGCGCCGTGCCGCGCGACGATCTGCGTGAAGACCGGGGCGAACCCCGCGGGCGGCGCCTCGTACGCGGATGCATCCTCGAGCGGTACGTAGGGAGTCTTCGTCGTGTAGTACGTGGCCGCGGGGCAGTGCACGACCACGGCGAGCGAAGCGCTGCCGGACGCGCCCGTCGCCGCATCTACCGCCGTGACGGCGACGTCGATCGTCTGGTCTCCGCCGCCGAGGAGCACGCAATCCGCATGCGTGTAGTGCTCGTGCGAGGCGTGGCCCGCGGTCACCGGAGCGAACGTGCCGGCGGCGACCCCCGCGAGCCCGTCGGCCCAGGTGTACGACCAGCCCGCGTGCGGCGCCCCGTCGCTCGGGGTGGCCACCAGGTCGAGGACGTCGTTCGGCTGGAGATCGCCGCTCGAGGCCACGATGTAGAGCGAGGGTCCTTGCCCGACGACGGGCGGCGCGAACGACACGAGCAGGGAGCCCGCGCCGATGCCGCCGCGACCGTCGCTCGCCTCGACTCGAATCGAGCACACGCCGGAGACCGGCGAGGCGCTCGCCGTGAACGCCGTAGTGCTCTGCGTGACGCCGGCGTTCTGCGAGAACGCGGGCGGGTCGAAGCTGCCCGCGCAGTCCGAAGACCACGCGAACGACAGCGGGTTCCCGTCGGCGTCCGTCGCCGAGGCCACGAGAGAAACCGGCTGTCCGACGCTCCCCTCGGCGTCGCCCGACGTCACGCCCGTGACGACTGGGGCCGAGTTGAGGGTCACGCCGATCGCCACCGAGCCCGCGCCTCCGGCCGGCGAGACGTCGATGGTGACCGACAGCGAGGCGGCGCTCCCGTGGCCGTCGGTCACCGTCACGGTCACGGAGAACGCGCCGTCGCCCGGCGGAGTCCACGTCGTGTGCGTGGTCGTCGCCCCGCTCTCGACCGCGCCGAAGGAACCGCCGCTCGCGGTCCAGGAGAACGCCAGCGTCTCGAGCGGGTCGGTGTCGGCCGCCGACGCGTCGAGGAGCACGGTCGTCGTGTCGTCGACCTGCGCCTGGCTCGCGTACAGGCTGATGACGTACGGGGCGCCATGGGTCGCCGGCGCGGGAGGCGCCGTCGCCTGGAGGACGAGCGTGACCTGCGTCCGCTGTTCGGCGGTGACGAGCACGGGGCCGCCCGGGTACGGCGTGGGCGTCGCGAAGAGGATGTTCTGCGCGCCGTCGACCGCCTTCGCGTAGATCGCATACGTCCCCACCGGCACCTGACCGAAGACGACCGACCATCCGTTCGCCGTGTTCGTCGTCCACCCTTGGATGGGCGACCCTCCGGAGCTCGGCGTGAGCTGCACCCAGACCGCGGCGACCGCGGAAGAAGCGCCCAAGGCCTGCGTGCGCACGGCCACGTCGACCTCGCCGGAGTGGCCCGTGGGGCTCCCCCCGGTGCACGCCGCGAGGAGCGAGAGGACGAGCGCGGCGACGAGGATCCGGAGGGAGGTCATGGGGAGCGCCGGGGTCGCGGGCTATTGCGCGTCGACGGGGCGTGCGTTGCTCGATCGGACGACCGCGCCGATGGCGACGCCGTGGAGCGGGGCCACGCCGGCGTGCGTGACGGGGATCGACACGTCGATCCGGTCGTGCGCGGCGAGCCGGCCGACGGTGACGACGACCTCGTTGCCGTGCACGGTCGCCGTGTCGCTCTCGACGCCCGCGTATTGCACGCCCTCGGGCAACGCGAAGACCACCTGCGTCCCGTTCAACCCGTGCCGGCTGCGGTTCGCGATGTGCGCCTCGACGGACGCGGCGGCCCCCGGCCGAAGGACGCGCGGTCCGCTGAGCGCGACCGACAGCTCGCGGCGGAGATCGGCCTTGGAGAGGGTGACCTTGTCGAGGAGCGACGGCGTCCCCACCGCGGGCGTGCTCACGAGATCGCCCGTGACGGGGTCGAGGAGCGTGTCCGGGATGGGGTTCTTGAGCGGCAGCCCGTGGAGGTCGGTGCCGAAGGGCGCCGGGATGGCCGGCGTCGCGGTCGACACGTCCTGGAGCGGCTCGCTGATCTGGTAGAGCGTGAGCTCGTCGTCCTGGACGACGACCTGCGCGAAGGAGAAGACCTTCGCCTTGAACTTCACCGTGATCTTCTCGCCCGCGCCGGCGCCCGGCGAGATCGCGCCCATCTCGCTGTCGGTGAGGTGCGTGTCGAGCCAGGAGTCGGGGCCTTGCGTCACCGTCAGCGTGGGCGAAACGGCGAACGTCCCCGTCGCGGAGTCGTCCTGATCCAGGCCGGTGCCCGAGCCGCGCGCCGGACCCTCGTTGCCGTCGAAGTCGCGGTTCCCGCCCGCGCCCTCGACGAAGTAGAGGACGCCGTCGGGCGTCGTGTGCTTCACGCCGTCGAACGCGTCGTCGACGGCCACCGCGGGCGCCCCGCTCGGCGTCGCGGCGCTCGCGACGGTGTCGAGCGCGCGGAGGGGCTTGGTCCGCTGGTAGTTGTGCTCGTGGCCGTTGAACACCATGTTCACGCCGTGGTCCTCGAGGACCTTGGCGATCGCACGCATCTGGCTGTTGCGGAGCGTCGCGAGGCCCGACGAGAAGGCGGGCTGGTGGAAGACGACGACCTTCCAGGTCTGGTGGCTCGCGTCGAGGTCGTCGATGATCCACTTGCGGAGGATCGACGGGTAGCTCGGGAAGGTGTCGGGCGCGGCGGCGAAGACGCTCGCCCCGTCGAGGATGGCGTTGAACAAGTGCGGATTCGCGTCGAGGAACATGAAGTGGGTGTTGCCGTCGTCGAACGAATAGTTGCTCATGTGGTCGATCTGACGATCGGCCGGACGGCCCGGGGCGGTGGCGACGTCGGTGGAGGCGCGGAGGGCTTCGATGGCGGCGGGCGACGTGTACGAGAGGCCCTGGTACTGGAAGAGGAACCCGTTCGCGGTGACCGTGTCGGCGTTCCACGTGAACTGCGGGTCGACGCCGCTCGGCCCGTTGAGCGGATAGTAGAAGTTGTTGAAGTAGACGAGCGCGTCCCCGCCGTCCTGATTGCCGGTGAAGCGGCCCCCCGTGTTGGTGGCGAGGAGGTTCACGTTGACGCCGGTGCTCCCGATGTCGTGATTGCCGACGACGATGTAAAACGGAATGCTGCGGATGAAGGGCGCGCCCGTCTCGTTGGAGTCGACGTCGCTGTTCCACACGGGCATCCAGAAGTCGCGGTAGCTCCCCTCGGCGCCGTACGTGTACACGTTGTCGCCGGTGTTGAGCGCGAGGTCGGGCTCCGGCCGCGCGGGCTCGCCGGGGAAGTGAATGTCCGCCGCGTCGTTCATCAGGTGGACGATGCGCGCCTGGTAGTCGACGAGGAACTGCCCGTCCGCCGTCGAGGGGAAGAACCCCTCGTCGCCCTGGACGAGGTACGAGAACCGCCCCGAGCGCGTCCGCGTACGGAACGTCGCGCGAAACCCGGTCGGCGGGAGGCCCGGGCCGTAGACGCGATACGTGTAGCGGGTGTCGAGGTCGAGGCCCGAGAGGAGAGCGGAGTAGTTGACGCGCGGGCCGGTGGCCGTCGGCGGAACGGGAAGCGTCGGGTCGGCGGAGAGGTAGTTGTCGACGACGCGGCCGACAGGGGAGACCGTGCCGCACGCGCCGGAGTCGGATTCGACCTCCACGGTGTAGAGGCCGGGCGCGGGAGACGTCTCGTCGGTCTGCCACGCGATCACCATTTGGTCGCTGCGCCCTACCCCGCGCGCGTCGCCGGGCTGCACGTACGGCTTGTACGTGACCGCGGCCTGTGCGGAAGAAACGGTGCCGAGCGCCCCGCCCGCGGCGAGAGCGGACGCGATGGCGACGCGAAGACTGCTTCGGCGGACGTGCATCACTGCCTCCATGTCGAGCATCGCGCGCGACGCGTCAGGCGTCGCAAGGCGGCTCGATGTGACGGGACCCGTCTACCAACCCACGGTGACAGCGCCGTGAGTCCTTGGTGCATTTCCTGCCGCGCGCCGGAGCGCTGAAGCGCCGATGCGCGTGGCCACGCCGGTCTTGTCCCCGAGCTTGACGTTTTCGTTCACGTTCTGCGTCGGCGCGAGGACGGCGTCCCTCCCGAGCACGAAGCTCTGCGCCGAGACCACGGCCCGATAGGCCCTGTCGAGGTCGAGGGCGCGCTCCGCGCTCGGCACGAGGAGGCGCGACACGTCGTCGTGCAGCCGGTCGATCTCGGCCGGGACGAGGCGCTGCTTGGCGTCGAAGAACCGCGCCCTCACCTCCGCGTTGTCGCGGAAGTCGTCGGCCGCGCCGGCCTGCTCCAGGTAGAACGTGTACTCGTAGCGGCCGTCGGCGCGCTTCGGCTCGCGGAGGCCGCGGAGATCGTGCTGCGACCAGTGGTACCAGCCCCGCGCCGGATGGTCGGACCCGACCTTGCGCGCGAACGAAAACGTCGCGTCGGTCGTCGCGCCGATGCCGCCGTGGCATCCGGCGCAGGCGGTCGTCTCTTCGCGCGACTGGGGTCGCAGCGCGCCGTGCTCGTCCTCGATGAAGCCCTGGAAGAGCCAACCCTGCCCGTTGTCGAAGCCCTGCTCTCCCTTGTACCGGACGAAGTGGGCGCCGTCGGGGGACTCGGCTTGCTCGCGGGCGTCGGTCTCGGCCTGCCGGCGGAGCTCGTCGTAGCCGAGGAAGCGCGCCTTTCGTGCGTAGCGGACCTCCTTCATGCGGGCGGCCATCGCGACGACGCCGTCGTCACGCACGTCGAGGTAGCGCACCGTGTGAAAGAGCTCCGTGCCCGCGGGAAAGAGGCCGGGGAGGATCGCGATCTTGCCGGCGTCCTGGTCCAACCTGGCGCGGCCGACGTAGTGCATGCGGGTGGCGCCTCGCCCGTCGCGGACGTCGTCGAAGGCCACGGTGGACGCGCTGGCCAAGTGCCCGTCGAGATCGAGGTCGACGCCGAGGGCGACCTCGTCGACCGGATCGATGGCGACGCTCGATCGCGTGATGAGCGACTCGACGATCGCGAGGTTGACCTCGTAGGCGGTCCTGTCGGGGCGGCCGTCCTCGCGCTCGCGAAACGCCGGGTCGAGGCGCACGAGCACGTCGTCCGCCGAGCCGTTCGTGGGGAGAAAGGCGCCCGGGAGCGGGTAGTACGCGAAGGCGCGCCATCCCGTCGACGTCCCGTCCGGCCGGTGGTCGAAGCCGCGCTCGTCGAATGCGAACTCCACGTCGGGGACGAAGCCGTCCCAGCGCCCGTTCTTGTCGGCGTCCCAGTCGGGCGGGACGGCCGCGAGCGCCGCCGCGAGGACGATCCGGCCTTGCGTGTCGAAGTAGTTGCTCGCGCGGACGTAGCGGAGGGTAGCGTCGTCGTCGACGCGCGGCGCGGCGGCCGGCGGCGGCCGAAAGAGGTTGGTCCACGGATTGACGGTGGCCGCGGGCGGGAAGAGCAGATCGGTCTGAAGGTCGCCGTCGGCGGCGTAGTTCGGGGGGGCCGCGTCGACGTGGCACACGTAGCAGGGGTTTTTCGCGACGTGCAATCCCGGCCCGCGCGTCTTGGCGAAGCACTGCGGGGGGATGTACGAGACGGGGTTGGGGACGCGCGGATGGGCGGGGCGCTCGACCGCGACGGTCGCCGCGGTCGCCGACGGCGTCGCAGGGGTCACCTCGTCGGACCCTGCGCTCCGGTCCGCATGGCACGCCGAGGCCAGCGCCGAGGAGGCGAAGAGAGCCACGAGGGACCTGGGGGTTCGCATGGGCTGGCCGCGCCCCGCCAGGCGTTCGGCGGCGGTCAGTACACCCCGCGCCCGGCACGACCGGGTGACAACCGCGGCACGAAGTCATTTCCAGCGGGCCGCCGAGCGCCCCGGCGAACCCGGGTCGCAATCGGCGCCGCGCCACGATCGCGGGGCTGCGCGAACCGCTATACGAGCGTCTGGATGACCTCGTCGAGCGTGGTCTTGCCGTGCTCCAGCCGATCGCCCTTCGGCTGGATCGCGCCGGTCCCGAAGCCCACGTACATCTCGGCCATGATCTCGGCGAGGGGCTGAGGCATCCCTCCTTGCACGAGCGCACCGACGTACCCCGCCTGGGGAATGTCGACGACCTTGAGCGGCTTGCCGAGGGCGGCGCCGAGCTTCTCGGCGACCTGGCGCGACGAATACGCCGGGCCGGTCAGATCGACGACCTCGCTCTTGTCCGGCGGCGAGAGGAGGCTCTTCACGACGAGCGCCCCGATGTCTTTGGTGGCGACCATCGGCACGGGGTAGTCGGCCGAGGGGACGAAGCTCGGATAGACGCCTGCGCCCTTCGCCGCGCCGAGCACGTTGGCGACGTTCTCCTGGAACGAGGCGGCACGAACCGCGGTCATTTTGACGCCGGTCGCGCGAAGGGCGTTCTCGACATAGTGAAGCCCCTTGATCGGACCGTTGCCCGACGCGAGGTCCGCCCCGACGCTCGACAGAACGACGACGTAGGGCACGCCGCTCGCCTTTACCGCGCCGGCGATCGCGTCCGCGGTGGTCCGCTGCGTCGCGAAGAAGTCGGTTGCCTGGTAGTTCGGCGGGAGGAGGGTGAAGAACGCGGTGGCTCCGCGGAGCGCGCCGGTGAGAAACCCTTGGTCCTCGAGCGCGCCCACCGCGACCTCGGCCCCCTTCTTCGACCAGGAAGCGCCCTTGTCCGCGTTGCGGACGATGACTCTTATCTTCTGGCCCTTGGAGAGAAGGATGTCGGCCGCGACCGAACCAACGTGACCGGTGACACCTGCGACGACGATCATGGAGACGACCTCCTTGGGGGATTCGAGATCAAGGGGGTAAGGGCCGCCAAGGCACGCGTCAACCGTGCGTCGGCGACATGGATGAGGACGCCCGCTGTCCTCTTCAGGCGCGGGTTGCGGCGCGGCTTAGCCGCTCGGCGAGGCGGGTCATGCGCTCGTGCAGCTCGGGGGGTTCGCGGACTTCGAAGTCGACGTCGATGGTGGCGAGCCAGACGAGCAACATGTCGAGCGACCCCGCGCCGGTGGCCAGGGCGCAGGTGCGGTCGTCGATGGCCTCGAGTTGGCCGGCCCACGCGGGGACCTGCGGGCGCACGGTCTCGAGAGGGCCGTGAAGGACGACCCGCGCGCGAACCTTGAAGACCGACGCTGTGATTCCGCGAGAGACGTAGGCGCCGACGTCGTCGTCGGGCGA
The DNA here is from genome assembly GCA_036500865.1 of Polyangiaceae bacterium. Taxonomy (GTDB): domain Bacteria; phylum Myxococcota_A; class Polyangia; order Polyangiales; family Polyangiaceae; genus Palsa-1150. Next base: position 28,234 of record DASYBG010000008.1, on the reverse strand, counting down.
GCTTCGCTGCATGAAGTGCGCGCCGGTCGGCGTGGTCTCGCTGACGCGGTCGATGCGGAAGGTGCGCCAGTCGTCGCGGTCGCGGTCCCATGCGACGAGATACCAGCGGCGGCCGGTGTGCACGATGCGGTGTGGCTCCACCGTGCGGGTCGTCGCGGCGCCGCCGTGGTCTCGGTAGAGGAAGCGAAGCTCGCGGCGGTCGGCGCAGGCGGAGGCCATCAGTGAAACGTCGGCGACCTCCACAGTGGGGCCCGCGTCGGCGAGCCGGACGATCGACGAGCGAAGCGTCGCCAGGCGGCGGCGGAGTCGCGCGGGGAGGACTTGCTCGAGCTTGGCGAGGGCGCGGGCGGAGGCGTCACCGAGCCCGGCCACCGAACCGCCCGCGGCCGTTTGCAGCCCGACGGCCACCGCGACGGCTTCGTCGTCGTCGAGGAGCAGCGGCGGCAGCGACGCCCCGGCGCCGAGCTTGTATCCGCCGGCCGTGCCGGAGGTGGATTGGACCGGATATCCCAGGCTGCGTAGGCGATCGACATCGCGGCGAAGCGTTCGCTCGGTGACTTCCAGCCGATCGGCAAGCTCGCTGCCGGACCAGCTCTGTCGCACCTGCAGAAGCGATAGGAGCCGCAGCAAGCGCGCCGACGTCACGAGCATGGCCGGAATGTGCCACACATTGCGGACCGAACCCGTCCGCAATGGTCCTGCGGAGAGCGCGCCCAGGCATGGGCGATGCAATGAGACGTGGCCCACGAACGACGGAGGCTCTCCATGAAACTCCTCAGCATTGCCCTCACCGCGCTCGCCTCGGCCGGGTCGGTCGCGTGCGCGCATACGACACCGCCCGCCGCGCCCATGCCGACCGGCGTGACGAACGCCCAGCCCATCGACAGCATCACCGCGGCCGACCGGCTCGCGACCGCGGAATGTCAGCGCGCGGCCTCGTGCGGGACCATCGGGCAGGGTCAGCCCCATACGTCGATGGACGATTGCCTCGCGTCCGCACATCAAGATGCGGACAGCGAGCTACGCCAAGACAAGTGTCCGAACGGCGTCGACTCGACGCACCTTCAGACGTGCGAGTCGGCCCTCGCCATCGAGTCGTGCAGCGGCATCGTCAACGGGTTCAACCGCCGGCTGGCCTGTCGAACCGACGCGCTCTGCCCGTGGTGAGCGTCACCTACAGCAGACGGTGAACGGCCCGCTCAGCGCGGCCGCGCCGATCGAGGCGGGCGCAGCGGGCGTCGCGCACGTGCCCGGCGTGACCGTGTACACGGCGCGAACGAAGCCGGGCACGTTGTTCAGGATGACCTGGTCGTCGGCGCCGCACTGCGATTGGCCGTAGCACTGGCACGCGGAGCCGATCGTGTAGGTGTCGGCTGAGCCAGTGCACCCGGCGTCGGGGAAGTTGCCATAGAGGCTCACGGTCCCCGTGCACGCTCCCGCGCTGGGCGCTCCTCCACACGCGCACGTCGAATCGCACTTGCGGGTGTCGTCGAGATCGGAATAGCCGAGCGTCGGTCCGGTCGGGTAGCCGGTGGGGCACGTGGTCGGCGCGGGCGTCGCGTTCGAGTACACGCACGACTCCGCACCGAAGGTCCCCGCTGCTCCGGTGGGGGCGCGCACGCAGCTGCCGGTCGCGCATCCGCCCGGCGCGTCCGCCGCGCCCGCGTAGCTGCACACGCGGGCGTCGGTCGGCCACGTCGCCGGAGGGACATGGGTCACGATGGGGCTCGGCGCGCACGTGCCGCCCGTCGGCGTCGCCGCGCCCGAGATCAGGAAAGAGCCTTCCGAACCGCAGGAGTTCGCGGGAACGGGCGTGCACCCGCCGTTGGGGTCGGGCGTGACCGGCGCGCAGCTGCCCCCGCAGTTGGTCTGCTGGAAGAACCCCCCCGGGAGCGAGCAGGCCTGCCCGGTCGCGCCGCAAGTGCAGCTGCACGTGGCCGGGTCGGCGGTGAGCGCTCCGACTCTCAAGTCGACCGGCGTCGAGTAACCGGTGTCGCACGCGGGCGCGGTGGCGGGCGACGCGGCTTGCCAGAACTCGACGGGTCCGAGCCACCCCGCCGGCACCGTCGGCGTGCAGGTGAAGGCCGGCTGGCAGAGCGGGTCCTCGCAGTCGATCTTGCCGTCGCAGTTGTCGTCGATGCCATTCGTGCAATCTTCGGTGGTGGCGCACGCGTCGGAGGTGACGTGGCCCGCGTCGGCGGGGCCGCCCTCGAGGGGTCCGGCTTCGGTGGCACCCGCTTCGCGCGGCGGCGCTGCATCGCTCACGGCGACGTCGCCCGGTGGCGCGTCTTGCACCGGAGCGTCGGCGAGGGCGGTCTGGTCGGCGCCCGCCTCGACGAGGCTCGTGGGCCCGCCGGCCAAGGTCCCATCGGGTCCAGGTAGGGTCGATCCGTCGAGGTCTGCGCAGGATGCCTTGTCGGCGCAATCGCCCGACGACATCACGGCGCAGCCCTCCGCCGCGCATGCGACGACGAGCGCCGCGACGAGCCCCAACGTCGCACCCCAAAGACGAGCCTTCCGCGTCATCGAGTCACATGCAGCAGACGGTCGTCGGGCCCGTGCCGGTCACGGCGCCCACGGGCGCAGCCTGCATGGCGACCCCGCAGGTGCCCGGCACGACGGTGAGCGCTGCCTGTATGGACTCGGGGTCGTTCGCGCCGATGTTGTTGTACGTCAGGCAGTGCGTCCCGAGCGAGTACGAGACCGGCGTTCCGCCGCAATCGGGCACGCCGAAGAGGTTCACCGTCCCGGAACAGCTGCCGCCGCTCGGCGACGCCGTGGTGCAGGTGCAACCTGCGCAGGTGCGCCCGTCCATCTCACCGGAGAAGACCACGTTGCGGTTGTTCGGGTATCCCGCGGGACACGCGACGTCGCCGCTCTGGAAGACGCAGACCGTGGCGGCGAAGCCGGCCACGGTGCCGGGGGAACCGCCAACGCACTGGTCGGTCGTCGGGTTGCAGCCGCCGGGTGTGTCGTTCGCGCCGTTCCAAGAACATATGCGCGCGGAGGAGGTCCACCCTTCGGTCGACCCCGGCGTGATGGTGACCTGCGGCGTGCAGGAACCGCCGGTCGGCGTGGGGACACCGCCATTGTTGATTTCGAACGAGCCACCGGTGCCGCAGATGTTGCTCGCGAGGTTGGTGCAGGCGGTCGACGCGGAGGAGACGGCTCCCGTGACGCACGCGGCGGCGCTGCAAGCTTGGTCGTTGTGAAAGGTCCCCGTGGCTGCGCAGACCTGGCCGCCGGAGGTGCACATGCAGACGCAGGTGTCGGCGGTGCCCGTCGGGCCTTCGTGTCCGTCGATGGGCGAGGCTCCGTATCCGGTCGGGCAAGCGGGCGGCGTCGCCGTAGGGCCGCCGACCCAGAGAAGGGCGGGCCCGGTCCAACCTGCCGGTACTTGCGTCGCGCAGGTAAACCCGGAGCACGCCGGGTCCGCGCAATCGATCTTGCCGTCGCACGTGTCGTCGATCCCGTTCGTGCAGTCTTCGACCGTCGCGATGCACCCGTCGCCTGTCGGGCCGGTCCCGTCGGGTGCGACGTCCTTCGGCGCGTCGACCGGAGGCTCGCTCACGACGTCGCGCGCGGTGGAATCTTCGCTGGTGGTGTCGACGGCGACGTCGGCCAGCGTGACGTCGTTCATCGTGGCGTCACCGATCGTTCCGTCGAGGGTATCGCCGGGCGCATCCAGGGTAGAACTCGCTTCGGACGAGACGTCGGCCAGAGTCGCGTCGCCGCCGTCGTCACCCACCGGGGTCGTGCTGCCCTCGGAGCCGCTGTCGCTCGCGCCCATGCCACCGCTGCCACTCGAGCTGCTGCTCGCCGTGCCGCTGGCGTCGTTGTCCGGGCAATCTGCCTTGTTGGTGCAGTCCGCCGAGGACGTCATCACGGCGCAGCTCTGAATGACCGACGCCATGGCCAAGCTGACAATGGCCACGGTGCCGTAGGTCCATCGCAGTCGCGCCGCCGGGGCCTCCATCAAAACGTTCCCCCGACTCGGAGGCCGGCGCGGGTGGGTTCGACGAACGGTGCGACCCAGCTCGTCGCGGCATGGGTGTCGCTCGCGCCGTTCGGCCATAGGAAGAAGGTTGCAACCGCACCCCCGGCGAAGACGCCGCCCGCGACGTAGAGGATGTCACTGACGAGCGCGTCGCGGTTCTGGGCGTCGACCTTGTCGCTCAGTTGCTGGCACGTCATGCTCGCCGACGGCGTCTGACAGCCGCTCGACGAGACCCCGCTCCGCAGGCCGGCGGCGTCGCTCTTGTCGTTCTGGGATTGGAGGCCGAAGAATGCGCCGAGCCCGATGCCCACCACGCCGGCCCCGAGCAGGCTGATCGACACGGCGTTGCGACCGGCGTTGGAACCGCGGACTCCTTCGTCCGTTTCGGGGGGGAGGGCGGGGGACGGGTTCGGCGGCGGCGGCGGCGATTCGGAGGGGGGGGCGGCGGTCACTTCGGGCGTCGCGAACGTCCCGGTCACGTCGCGGTTCTTCTCTCCGGTGCGCAAGACCACGTGGAGAACGACCGACTGGCTCGGGGCGTCGCGCTCGAAGCGGACTTCGTGCGCTCCCGGGTCGAGCGAGACCGGCTTGCCGTCGATGCCCGTGGAGACAGGCTTGCCGTCCACGAGTACGCGGGCGGTGGAGACGTCGGCGCCCTGGTCGTCCTTCGCGCCGAAGACCACGGTGGGCATCGACTCGTCGAGCTGGCGCAGCCACTCGGCGCACTGATCGTGGACGAGCTTGGGGCACACGTCGCGCGAACAGGTTTGGAACTGCTCCCGCGCGAGGCCGTACTTGCCTTCGTCACGGAGCGATTGCCCCTGATCGGCGCCCATGAGGCACGCCTCTTTCGACGTATCGCCGTGGGCGACCGACGGCGCGCCCAAAATGAGCAGCGCGTACGAAATCGGAGCCAAAGCGAAGGCGTTACGAAAGTGCATGCGGCCGATGTTCACACGAAAGGACCGAGGCTGCGCGCGTCGCGCGCGCGAATCAATTCACGCAGGCAGGCTTGAAGTGAATGTGACCCTTTTCGTCTGTCGTATATGGCGGATTGCATTCCGACGCTACGGCCGTCGGGCGAGGGGCGGTGGGCGCGACCACGGGCGGCGGGGCATACCCCTGCGGGCGGGCGACCGGCATCCCCGGGCGGGGATAGGTCTGCGGCTGCATCGGCTGTTGCGGATAGCCGGGCCTCACCGCCATCCCGGGTTGCGCGCCCGCGAAGGGATAGGCGGGCTTGGGCACGACCGACGCAACCCCTGACACGACGGGGGCGACCGGAGCGGCGGTGACCGCGGGCTCGGGGGCCTTGGGCTCCGCCGGCGCGGGGGATGGCGGAGCCACGACTACCGGCTTGCTCGTGGGCGCAGTCGCCGCGGTCGCTCCCGACGGCTTCGCGTCGACGGCGCGCGAGGACATGTGGATGCCGAAGAACGTGCCCCCGATGGCGCACGCGAGGAAGGCCAGCCCGATGATCGCGGCGGAGCCTTTCTTGGAGCGCGGGGGTGGCGCGGGGCTTGGGGTCGACAGGCTCGAGACCTGCGAGACGTTCGATACGGGCCGGAGCGACGTCGGCGCCGGCGGTCTCGACGAATGAACCGGGGGCAGCCGCGGGATCGGCAGCGGAGGAAGCGAGGCAACGCCACGCCCATGCTGGACGGTCGACGGTTCGTCCACCCTGCGTGCAGCGTTGATGGCGGGGGTGATCGGCCAAGCGTGCGAGACCATGCCGGGAGACGAGCCCTGCACGCTGCGCTCGATCTCCTCGATGCGGTTCGCGCGCTCGCGGAGCTCGTCGGCCGCCACGAGCTCGACCCATTCGCCGACCTCGGTGGACGGCGCGATGCCGACGACCGCTTCGACGTCGATGGCCATCTCGCGGGCGGTGGCGTACCGCTTCGCCGGGTCCCGATCGAGCCCGCGAAAAACTACGGGGTCGAAACCTTCGGGCAAGTTGTCGACGAGCGCGGTCGGCGGGAACACTTCGCTGTCGAGCACGAGGGCGAGGAGCTTGGCCTCGTTGTCCGCGCGGAACAGGCGACGACCCGTGAGCATCTCCCAGAGCACGACGGCGGCGGCGTAGACGTCCGTCTTCCGAGTGACCGCGCCGGTCGTGATTTGCTCCGGGGCCATGTATGCGAGCTTGCCCTTCAGCTGGCCTTCACGCGTCGTTTGCACGCGCCCGGCGGCCTTGGCCACACCGAAGTCGAGGACCCGCGCGATGCCGTCGGTCCCGACGAGGATGTTCTGCGGCGATACGTCGCGGTGGACGATCTCGAGCTTCTCGCCGGTCTCGCTCTTTGCCTCGTGCGCGGCGTGGAGGCCGCGGAGAACGCCCGCCGCGATCGCCGCGGCGATATGCGGAGGCATCCGCTCGCCCTTTTGCGTCAGCGTGCGAAGCAGGCGCGACAAGGAAGAGCCGCGAACGTACTCCATGACGAGCAAGAGCTCGTCCCCCTGCGCGACGACGTCGAGCGTCGGCACGACGTTGGGGTGAGCGATGCGCGCCGCGAGCCGAGCCTCATCCAAGAACATCCCGACGAAGTCGGGATCCTTGGCATATTGCGGATGCAGGCGCTTGATTGCGACCGAACGTGCGAAGCCGGCGGCGCCTTGGAGGCGACCGAAGTGCACCGTCGCCATCCCGCCAGATGCGATCTCCCCGTAAAGAAGATACCGTCCGACAGTCGGCGGCCATTCCGTCTGTGGAGCCACCGTCATCGTGTTCCAACAATGTAGCCGACCCATGGGCCCCCGCCAATGCACGACAGAGGCATAGGTTCACACGTTCCCTATGATCTGGCTGACGCGTGATCACATGGTCTCGCTCGGCGCGCGGGAGTCTCGCGCGGACCCTCGGCCGCCTCCCTTGTGCCCTCGCCGGATCAAGCCCACGAGAGTGGAAGTCGTTAGTATTGGCGATTGACGACGCGACGCAGCATCCAGTGATGACGGCTTTGTACTGCACGGATTGACGCAGGTGCCGACTCCGCTGTTGGACGCCGGCGCGACAGCCCAAGCGTGAGTTCTACGGGGTAGAGCGGGTCGACGGCGACTCACCCCCCGCGGCCGGCCGGCAGAGCCGGACAAAAGACGAAGGCCCCGGAGGGTTACCCCCGGGGCCTCACGGTCGCTGGCGTGGCTTCGGCTCTTAGAAGTCGCCGCCGTGCCCGTGCCCGGCGTGCCCGCCCCCGCCGCCGTTCTTCTCCTCTTTCGGTCTCTCGGCCACGAGGCATTCGGTCGTCAGCATGAGGCCTGCGACGCTTGCCGCGTTCTGGAGAGCAGTGCGGACGACCTTCACGGGATCGATGACGCCCATCTGAAGGAGGTTGCCGTACTGGTCGCTCGCCGCATTGTAGCCGAAGTCGTCTTTGCCCTCGCGGACCTTGTTGACGACGATCGACCCTTCGAGACCGGCGTTCTGCGCGATCATGCGGAGGGGCTCCTCGAGCGCCCGGCGAATGATCTGGACGCCGGCGCGCTGCTCTTCGGCGACCTTGAGCCCATCGAGCGCGGCCTGGCCGCGAAGGAGGGCCACGCCGCCCCCCGCCACGACGCCTTCTTCCACCGCCGCGCGGGTCGCGTGGAGGGCGTCCTCGACGCGTGCCTTCTTCTCCTTCATCTCGGTCTCGGTGGCTGCACCGACCTTGACCACCGCGACGCCGCCGACGAGCTTCGCGAGGCGCTCCTGGAGCTTCTCGCGATCGTAGTCGCTGGTCGTCGTCTCGATCTGCTTGCGGATCTCTTCGATGCGACCCTTGATCTTGTTCTTGTCGCCCGCGCCGTCGACGATGGTGGTGTTGTCCTTGTCGAGAGTGACGCGCTTGGCTCGCCCGAGGTCACTGATGGTGACGTTCTCGAGCTTGAGCCCGAGCTCCTCGGCGATGACCTGACCGCCCGTGAGGGTGGCGATGTCCTTGAGCATTTCCTTGCGGCGGTCACCGAAGCCCGGCGCCTTGGCGGCCGCGCAGTGAAGGGTGCCGCGGAGCTTGTTGACGACGAGCGTCGCGAGCGCCTCGCCCTCGATGTCCTCGGCGATGATGAGGAGCGGCTTCTGGCTCCGTGCAATCGCCTCGAGCACCGGGAGAAGATCCTTCATGTTGGAGATCTTCTTCTCGCTGATGAGCATGTACGCGTCCTCGAGGACGACTTCCATGCGCTCCGGATCGGTGACGAAGTACGGGCTGAGGTAGCCGCGGTCGAACTGCATGCCTTCGACGACTTCGAGCGTCGTCTCGGCGGTCTTGCTCTCTTCGACCGTGATGACGCCTTCCTTGCCGACCTTTTGCATCGCCTCGGCGAGCTTCTGGCCGATCTCTTTGTCGCCGTTCGCGCTGATCGTGCCGACGTTCTCGATCTCCTTCGGATCCTTCGTCTGCTTGGCCAGCTTCTTCAGCGACTCGACCACCACTTCGACGGCCTTCTCGATGCCGCGCTTGATCTCCATCGGGTTGTGGCCCGCGGCGACGAGCTTGCTGCCCTCGCGATAGACCGCCTGCGCCAACACCGTGGCCGTGGTCGTGCCGTCGCCGGCGACGTCGCTCGTCTTCGAGGCCACTTCGCGCACCATCTGCGCGCCCATGTTCTCGAAGCGGTTCTCGAGCTCGATCTCCTTCGCGACCGTCACGCCGTCCTTCGTCACCGTCGGCGAGCCGAAGCTCTTCTCGATGACGACGTTGCGGCCCTTGGGACCGAGCGTGACTTTCACGGCGTCGGCCAGCGCGTTGACGCCCGCGAGAATCAGGTTTCTAGCGTTCTCGGTATAAACGATTTCCTTCGCAGCCATGGATAGTCTTACCTCTCTCTAGAGCTTTGATGACGGTCGGTTACTTATCGAGGACGCCCAGAATGTCGTCTTCGCGCAAGATGAGCCGATCTTCGCCGTCGACTTTGACTTCGGTGCCGCTGTATTTGCCAAAGAGGACGCGGTCGCCGACCTTGACGTCGAGCTTGCGGACCGTGCCGTCCTCGAGGATCTTGCCGTTGCCGACCGCGACGACCTCGCCCTCGATGGGCTTCTCCTTCGCGGTGTCGGGGATGATGATGCCCCCCTTCGTTTTCTCCTCTTCCTTGACGCGCTTGAGGATGACGCGGTCGTGAAGCGGGCGAATGCTGGCCATGCTCGTTTCTCCTCTTTCGTGTGGCGAGAAAACCCGTTGCGGTCCGGCCCCCTGCGGGCACGGCCGATGACGATTGCTGGCACTCACCTCTTGTGAGTGCCAGCGTCGGCGCGCAAGGTAATGCCCCACCGCGGGCCGTCAAGGGGCGACCGGCGCAATGCAGTAAATGTTCGATATTCGTTACTTTTTTAGGTGAGGAGAAGGGCTTCTTTGCGCCCCTCGCACTCGGGTTGATGAAGTGCCATCGCACCAGGTCGCCTCACCTCGCCCACGCTGCTTCGGGAAATTGCGGGGCTGACTGTAAGGGACCAGCCCGTAAGATGAAGAGAAGGTGACGAAGCAAGGAGACGGATCCTAGGCGATGACGATCGTGGCGGCGCAGTCGGTGTCTGGCTTCTTCGGCGAGGTGGTCGAAGACGCCCTCCGAACACGCCGGGTCGACGCGACCGACGGAGCCGCTCGGTACCTCGTCGGCCTGCTCGCGGACTACGCCCACCCGGACAATCGGGCGGGCGAGACCCTCGAACGCCCGGTAACACTCCTGCTCGACGAGGCGCTCCACGCGCCCGACCCCGCGGAACGGTTCGAGCGACTTCGCGTCATCGGAGACGGCGTCCTTTACGGGTGCGGCTTCTTCGCAGACCACTTCGAGGCGCGGGGCGTCGACGTCAAATACATGTGCGCGGTCGGCACGCGCGCCTACGGCAGCGCGAGCTCCATGCTGCGCAGGCACGCGGACGACGGCGGCCCGGACCTCTTCGCGGAGCTCGCGGGGAATTTCCAAGTGTTCGTCGACGTCGTCGCCGACGTCGCAGACGCCACGATCACGATGGGCATCGACAACTCCCGCGGGCTCGTCAAAGTCTACGAGCGATGGCTGCGGCGCGGCAGCGAACGCCTCGCCGCCACGCTCGCGTCGAGGGGCCTGGTGCCCACCCGCGGCGCCAAGGGCGTGCAGTGAGCGAGGCGAAGCTCGCGGGCAACGGCGCAGAGCTGGTCCGAGAGAGAGCGCTCGCCGCGCGCATCCAGGGGGCGCTCGAGCGCATCTATCGGCTCGACCGCGTCGCCGACGTGGGCGACTTCTTGTGCAGGGCAGGAGATGGAGAGCGAGAGAGCCTGCTCTTGCGCGAGCACGACGACGGGGCGCTGGAGGTCGGCCTTCAGCTGCCGGCGCTCTGCGGGACGGTGCCCGACGCCAACCTCGACACGATCTGCCAGATCATCGAAGGCGTGAGCCATTTCGTCTTCGTCGTCGAGCGCGCGAGGACGGGGCGAAGCACGACCCAGCTCGAGCTCGAACTCCAAGCCGAGGTCGATAAGTGGGTGGTGCTCGCCGCGTCAATGCAAACGCTGGACGTCGGGGCAAGCGCGGGGCTGCGCGCTCGCCTCTATGAACAAGTCTCCTTCGCCCATTCCAAAGAGAGCGAGCTCGGCGAGCGTTATCGCGTCGCGAACGACGCCGCCCACCGCTTCGTACGCCGACTGGAGCGCGACTATTTGGGCCGAGCGCGTTTTCGTGAATTGCGCTCGGAGCTTCGCTTCTTTTTCGAGGTCGGGCAGCAAGACAAACTGCGTCTCGGGCGAGCCGCTTAGAAGCGGCGGCGCGCCTGCCTTTCAGGATTGCGACGAGTGATCGCGAAGCCCGCGCGCGGTATTCCGGAATCGCGCGCGTCCCCGCAAAAGACGACGGAACTATCCCGCCGACCTCGATGAATCGAGATCGCCGGCGGGTCATCGACCGCCGTCGCACTCGCCTTCTTCGGCGCCTCGACGGCGCAAACTTCGAAGAATCGCGGAGAAGCCCCCCCGGGGGGGTCTCATCCGCGGCGTGGTCGCACTAAGAGAGGGCGATAATCCCGCCCCTCACTTGCGACCTTTTTTGGCCTTCTTTGCTTTCTTCGCGGTCTTCTTCGCAGCCTTTTTGGCGCTCTTTTTGGCGCCCTTCTTTGCAGCCATGCTCCTCTTTCCTTTCTCCGCCGATTTGGCGTTTTCAGTGGCTTTCCGCTTCGATGGCGTCTTCTTCTTCGAGCCGTTCGCCCTCGGGCCGGCGCCCGATCGCGCAGCCGCGGCAGACGCCGGCGCGTGATGCGAAGCCGCCATGCCGTTGCTCGACGGCGAAGGCGGCGGCTTGGCCTCCCTCGGACGGGGGACGGCGTCGCGCTGGGCCGCACGCCGACCGAGCACGCTGCGGATCTTCTCGTCGAGCTTTTCGAAGTCGAACGGCTTGTCGATGTATTCGTCCGCACCGAACAGCGGGCTGGTGGCTTCATTGAGGCTCTCGCCGAGCCCGGTGAGAATGAGCACGCCCGTGTGAGCGAGCCCGGCCTCCTGACGGATCTTGCGGCAGACCTCCCAGCCGCTCATGCCCGGCATCATGACGTCGAGCACGACGAGATCGGGCAAGCGCTCGCGCGCGAGCTGCCAAGCCTCGTCGCCGTCCGAGGCTTCGATCACTTCAAGTTTTGGCTGCTCGATCGACCGCAGGTGGCGTGCGACGAGCTCCAACATGGTGGGTTCGTCGTCAGCGACCAGCACCACCGCAGGCGCTGCATTCGCGTTCACGATCGCAATGATCGAAGAACTCGTGTGCTTTGGTCAAGTTCTGTCTGCGAGATGGACGCTCGAGCGTGACGATTGCTCCCCCACTTCAGGAGCAAGTCCGCTCCCTCGCGGCGCTCGGCGTGCGCGTCTTCAGATACGTGTCCGCTGCCTCGCTTGGCCGCACGCGACTCGGCGAGGCGTGCTCATTCGCCGAGAAATGCGGTCGGAACACGGGACGTCGACTCGACGAGCTCCTTCGACGCGGTGACGTACTTCACGAGCGTGGGCATGTGGCCCTTCGTGACCTTCAGCTTGTTTTGCATCATCGCCTTTGTGGGATCGATCTCTCGCCGGATGACTTCCTTCCACCGCGCGTAGCTCGCCACGATGACGAAAGGGGCCTCCTCGGCCTCCTTGCGGGACACGAGCCGGCAGGCCCGGCACTCGCCCTGATGCAGCTCGACCCACATCGCCATGTCCTCGGCGATGCCGATGGCGGGGTCGGCGACGACAACGTAGGCGACAGGGCCGTGCGTCCAGTCCTTCCCGGCAGCTCGGTAATTCGCGTTCCCGTTGATGGCTTCCCGGTACGCCACGCACCACGCGTCGGAGGGAAAGGGAATGGGAGCCGCGGTCCCTGCACTGTCTGTCATGGGCGGCGGACGGTAGCACGAGGCCTTGCGCGGAAGCGGCGCCGCAATGACGCGGGCGGTCGTCGGTCGCGCGCGGAACCGCGTTGGATCGACGCCTGCGCACCGCGGGGTTCGAGCGCCACGTGCCCGATCGTGTCACCATGTTCTCGCACGTGACGTCCACCTCTCGACGCCCCCCTGCCGACCCCGAGCCCGTCCCGGCGCCGAGCTTCGACGACGACGGCGATCGGCCGAGCATCACGGACATCCACGGCACCGTCGCGCGCTTCGAGATGAGCTACTCGCCGCCGGCAAGCGGGCGCACGAAGTTCGGCCCGCCGCTTCGCGCCCGCGTCCCCTCCGCCATCTATCTCCTCGGGGCGGTCGCACTCGGTGGGGTCGTCCTTTACGCGTACACGGCGGCCCCTTCGGGCTCACGCCTCTTCTCGTGGGCCGTCGAGGGCGACCGCAGTCGGCCGGTGCCCGCCAGCCTGCTCGCGATCATCGTGGTGGTGAGCGCGCTCGCGACCGTTCTTCGTACGCACATGCGCGGCGTGCTCGTCAGCGAACAGTGGATCGAGGCGCGCTACCTCTTGCCGCTCGGCATTCCGAAGGCCCGGCGATGGGCGTGGGCCCAGGTCCTCCGCATCGTCGTCGACGACACCCGAATCGCGCTCGAACTCTGGGACGGGAGCTTCCAGAGGCTGCCCGACGTGTCGCGACCCGCCGACCTCGTCCAGCTCGTCTTGCAGCACGCGAGGAGCCGCCGCATCGACGTCACCTCGCTTGCCACTCCGCCTTGACCTCGGCGAGGAGCGCCGGGTCCGATAGGAGGTCCACGGCCGTGCGCGCCATCGACTTCGCGGCCACGAGCGCCGTGCGATCCGCGGGCTCCGCGGCGGCCGCCTCGGCAAAGCGGTGCTCGTGGCAAAGGGCGGCTCCTTCGTCGACGATGGCGAGCCACGGATGGATCGACGGGACGACGTGCGACACGTCCCCCATGTCGGTGCTGCCGGCTCCGATACGCGGGTCGCGCTCGCGCGGCTTGCGACCGAGCGCCCTCAGGTGGTCCCCGAAGCGGCGAGCCAGCGCCATGTTGTTGACGAGATCCCGGTAGCCGCGCCGCGCGCGCATCTCGACCTGAACGTCGCTCGCCATCGCGGCGGCCCGGGCGCATCGTTCGACGATCCCTTTGATGCGATCGAGCTCCACGCCCTCGAGCGCCCGCACGCTGATTTCGCACGCCGCGTGCTCCGGGATGATGTTCACCGCCTGACCGCCGTTCGTGATGTAGCCGTGCACGCGCGCGCCGTCGCGGAAGTGCACGCGCTGGCCGTCGACGAGCCGGAAGGTGTCCATGCACGCGGTGAGCGCGCTGCGGCCCGCGTGGGGAGCGAGCGCGGCGTGGGACGGGCTCCCGCGAAAATCGAACGTCAGCCATACCGATGCGAGCGCAGGGTGCGCCAGCAGGTCGCGGTCGAACGGGTGGAACATGATCGCGGCGTCAACCTTGTCGAACGTCCCGGCCTTGATCATCTCGATCTTGCCGCCGCCCCCCTCCTCCGCGGGCGTCCCGAGGAAGACGACCTGGCCCCCGGCCGCGTCGGCGACCTTGGCCGCCGCCACGAACGCGCCCACCGCCCCAGCGGCGATGAGGTTGTGGCCACACGCGTGTCCGACCCCGGGCAGCGCGTCGTACTCGGCCAGGATCGCGACCCGTGGACCGTTCGGTGGGCCCGCCTGGGCGCGCAGGGCCGTGGGCATCCCGGCGACGCCACGCTCTACCGCATGGCCGCGCGCCGAAAGAAAGTCGCCGATCCAGCCTGCCGCCTTGTGCTCCTCGAAGCGAAGCTCCGGGTTTGCGTGGATCTGGCGAGAGAGAGCGACGAGATCCGCGGCGCACTCGTCGACCGTTCGGTCGATCGAAGATTCGAGGTCGGTGGGAAGAGCCATGGCCTTGAGCCTCTCCGACAAGATGCACGCTCGTCAAACGGGGATCACGAACGCCCGACGGCCTATCGAACACCGTGTCGGTGACGCCCCAAGTGGACGCGATGGCTCGCTTTTGTCGACTTTCCGCGCGGGCGGCAGGGAGAGACGCGTTGCGGGACGCAGGAGCCGGCGGAGATCGTTAGCATGCTAACGATCTCCCCTACCGAGCCCTCCGAGAACGCATGCCCATCCGATTCGCCCTCCTGAACCCTCGCGGGCGGCTCGCGCTTGCGGCGACCTTCCTTGCCGTCTCGTCCGCCTGCCGCGATCCCGTTCGGGTGGCACGCGACGCACCCTCCGCCCGCGGCCCGCTTGCGCCCCCCTCTCCCGAGGCGCCAACCGCGCCGGTCATCGACGCGGGCCCCACGGCCGAGACGGTTTCTCGACCGTTCGTCGCGGAGAAAGTCACTGCCGAGGGTCACGCGATGGGCACCCACCTGGCTTACGCCGCGTTCACGACGCCGACCGCGGACGCGGCGCGTGTCCACCAGGCGTTCGACGCGGCGACCGCCGAAATCGTGCGGCTCGAGAAGCTCATGACGACCTGGGACCCCACGAGCGAGGTCTCGCGCGTCAACGCGGCTGCGGGCCGCGAGGCGATCGCTGTATCGGACGAGACGTTCGACGTCATTCGTGAGTCCTTGCACGCCAGCGAGATGAGCGAAGGTGCCTTCGACATCACGTTCGAGACGCTCCACGGCCTCTGGAAGTTCGACCAAGACCTGGATCCTCACCCGCCGACCGCGGCGCAAGTGCACGAGAAGCTGCGGTATCTGGGGTATCGTCACGTCCGGCTCGACGCGGAGGCGCACACCGTCATGCTCGACGAAGCCCACGTGCGCATCGGCCTCGGCGGCATCGCGAAGGGCTATGCGGTGGACCACGCAGCGAAGGTCCTGCTCGACGCCGGACTGCCTTCCTTTTACGTACAGGCGGGCGGCGACCTCTACACACGCGGCAAAAAGCCGGACGGCTCCCCGTGGCTCGCCGGTATCCGCGACCCGCGCGGGCCGGAGGGCGACTACTTCGCCACGGCGGAAGTGAGCGATCACGCCTTCAGCACAGCCGGCGACTATGAGCGGACGTACGTCGTGGGCGGCAAGCGCTACCACCACATCATCGACCCGCATACGGGCTATCCGGCGACCGCCTCTCGGAGCGTGACCATCTGGGCGCCGACGGCGCTCCTCGCGGACGAGATCGACGACGCCGTCTTCATCCTAGGACCGGAGAAGGGCCTCGCGTTGGTGGATTCGCTCGAGGGCGTCGGCGCCGTCGTCGTGGACGCGCACAACAAGGTTTGGACGAGCAAGCGGCTCGAGGGCAAGCTGCGGATGGTTCACCCGCCGACCGACGCGCTGTAGCGCGGCCCGCTAACCGCGGGACACGAGCGCCCGGGCTGCCCGCTCGAGGTCGGCCGCGCTGACCACCTCGTAGACTGCGGTACAGCGCGGGGCATAGACGGGCATCGCGCTGTCGCCCTGGCCCCATTCGCGTCGCGCTTCCGGGCAAAGCCAAACGAGAGCCCGGCAGCGCTCTCGCAGTCGGCCGAGTACGTCCGCGGCGGGGTCATGGTAGTTGGTGCGGCCGTCGCCCAGGATGACGATGGTCGTTCGGCGATCGAGGTCCCGGGCGAACCGGACGTCGAATGCGCGAAGGGCGCGCCCGTAGTTCGAGTTGTCGCTCGTGCTGACGATCTCTCCGCTCCATGCCCGCGCCACAGCCGCGCCGACCGAGGTGCGCGCGAAGAGCTGCGTGGTCTCCCCAAGGTCGCTCACGAAGACGAAGCTACGGGTGCGCTCGAAAAGTTCCTGGGTGACGTATGCGAGCTCGAGGAGAAAGCGCGCGGCCGCGCGGACCGAATCGCTGATGTCGCACAAGAGCACAAGCTTGGGTCGCTCTCGGCGCCGCTGCTTGCGCACGACCTCGAACGGCACGCCTCCGGTCCGAAGGGCGCGGCCCAGCGTTTTGTGGGGATCGATTCGACCATGGCGCGCGCGACGGCGAACGCGCAGGCGTGCGGCGCTCCGGAGCCGCTCCGCGAAGAGACGCATGGATCGGCGTACCTCCTCGAGCTCGCCCTCGCTGAGGGACACGAACGGGGCTGTGGCGGGGCTGCGCTCGGCGGCGAACTGGCGTTGGCGCTCGTCGCGCTCCGCCTCCGCGTGACGGCGCGCGAGTGAGCGGGCCTCGGCTTGTGCGCCCTCGAGCTCGCGGACCAGCGCGTCGGCGAGCTCCTCACCACGGAGACCCAGCGCGGCGACCAAGAGGCGCCGGAGCGCCGCAAGGTGCTTTCCCGCGACCCCGAACCCCGCGCGCGCGAGGAGGCGATGGCTCAAAAAGCCGAAGCGCGGCTCGCTCGCCGCATCGAAATCGCGCGCCAGGCCGCTCAGGGTCAGCGCGCGATCGAAGTC
Organism: Polyangiaceae bacterium; assembly: GCA_036500865.1. Lineage (GTDB taxonomy): Bacteria > Myxococcota_A > Polyangia > Polyangiales > Polyangiaceae > Palsa-1150. The sequence goes on along the minus strand of DASYBG010000008.1, from coordinate 11,535 downwards.
GGCTCCGCGCGCGAGAAGACCACCCGTCGACGCGCCGCCCGGGAAGTCCCCGCCCCCTTCGATGCTCGCGAGCAGGCTGCGAAGGGCGTCGAGCTCGCCGTCGTCGAAGCCCTGCGCGGACAGGCGCTCCCAGAGGGTTTTGCCGCGCACGAGAGCTGCATTCGACGAGAAGAAGGCGTCGAAGGCGCGGTCGAAGCGACTCCGGTCCGTGGCACGCGTGACGACGACAGACGCCAGAGTCTCCCGCACGTCCTCCGAGCGTGCGACACCGACCAACGCGACTGCGCGCACCGCGTCGATCGCCTGCGCCGTCGAGACGTCGATTCCCTCACGGCGGAGCACCCAGAGAAACTCGTCGAGGACGCGCACCATCGCGCGCGGGTCCGTCATCAGTTCGTGGGGACGGCTTCCGCGAGGAGCGCCTTGACCATGCCATCGAGGCGCGCCTCTTCGCCGGGCTCATAGCCGATCGATACGTCGCGAATGACGCCCCGCTTGTCGATGACGACGAGCGTCGGCAGGCTGACCACTCCATAGGAGCGCGTCGTCTCGGCGTTCTTGTCGACCGCGACGGGGTATCTCAAAGGAAGGCGCTGCGCGAAAGAGGAGACGTCGGGCGCGTCCTCGGTCGACACGCCAAAGACGCTCAGACCCTGCGCACCGTAACGGGCTTGGAGGGCGGCCAGCTTCGGCGCGACGACGCGGCATGGAGCGCACCACGTGGCCCAGAAATCGAGCACGACGACGCGTCCGCGAAGCGCTTCGAGCGACGGCGGGAAACTGCCGCTGACCGCCTCGATGCCACGCCATGCTGGAGCCTGAGCTCCCACGAGATCCATCCGCATCATGCCGTCTTGCGACGGATAGGCGGTGAGCGTCGCGCGCAAGACTTGGGGGACGCCCGCACGAAGGACACCGACCTCGATGACATCTCCGACCGAATATGCGGCTACGGCGTGCACGACGTCGGGGCCTTTGGCAACGGCCACTCCCGCGATACGGACCAATCGGTCGCCCTCGTGAACTCCGGCCACGTCGGCCGGCGAGCCACGAACAACGTGATTGACTCGAACTCCAGGGCCCGCAGCGTCGGCATCCATCGCAACGCCCAGCCAGGCGTGAACGCCGTTGTCGCGACGGTGGCCCGTGGCGTCCGAGGGGGGCGCCGCGGACACAGGGATCACCCAAAGGAGGGCCCCACCCGTTCCACAAGCCGCCCCCATCAGCGCCATGCGCCCGAGCTGCCGCCGAATGCCCATGCGCGAGCTTACCATCCGGGCCACGCGGGCACTCCTCGCGACGCCCTCAGGGGGCTTAAACGCGGCGGCGCGCCCCCGGTTGGAGTGCGCGCCGCGTGTGGGCCGGTGCGGCCGGCCGACTCAACTCGCGGGCCGCCCGTCGGGGCGGCCTTCGTGAAAACTGCAAGCGTAGGAGCCGCCCGCGAAGGCGGGAGAAGCTAGGAACAAGGAAGAAGTGCCGTGCGTCAGTGAAGAAGAAAGCAGGAAGCAAGGAAGCACGCAGGGCAAGTGAAGCGAAGCGCGGGCGATTCGAGCGGTGCCTCCGAAGGGAAGAAAGAGAAGGCCTCCGCGTCACGGCGAGCTCCGCAGCCCCGGCGCCCGCCGCGTTCGAATCGAGCTCCCCTTCAGCAGTGGACGTGCCATGGTCCAAGGCGACCGCGAATGTTCATTCAACTGTATGATATAAAACCGTTTCACCATGTGTAGTGAGAGCGGACGAGAATGAGGGTGAAGGCGTTGAGGTCACGGTCGAGCCGATGGGGTAAAAAGTTTGCGAGGCGTGAGCCGACTTAGGAGGACACGTGTGCATGACGACCACGGCCGCCAGGTTCCGCATGTGACGTTGACAGCTGGGCTCTGGCGAGTATGGTCGCGGCCCCCGACGGCACCGCTCAGAGTCTTGGGCGCGGGCCGGAACTGCGTGGAAGTTTGCGCCCATAGCTCAGCTGGATAGAGCACTGGTCTACGGAACCAGGGGTCGGAAGTTCGAATCTTCCTGGGCGCGCTGGTTCTAACCCCGTAGACGCGACCGCGTGGCACCGCGAAGGTGAGAGCGGCCGCCCGCCTCGGCCCTGCTGCAGACGTCCCTCGCCGGAAAGTGCGTGGCGTCGGCCGCCGCCAACGCGGCGTTCCGGTGATGCCGTCGTCGTGGCTACCGACGCCCACGCTGTTTGGCGAAGACAAAATGGGACGCGCGGGACGTCCTCGAAAGGCCGTCCCGCGCATCGGTTTCAGTGCGTTCCAGGGTCTCCGCGTTAGGCGAGACCTTGGAACTTCAGAAGGTTACGAAGCCGCTTACGGCGTGTAGGTGAACGTCGCGCCGTTGCTCGTACCGAACGGGGTCGTCACCGTAACTTGAACCGGGCCGAGGCCGGCCCCCGGGGCGGTCGTCGTGATGCTCGTATCGGACACGACCACGAACGCAGGCGAGCCGGCTCCGAAGGTCACTGCGGTGGCCCCGGTGAATCCCGTTCCCGTGATGGTCACCGGAGTCCCGGTGCCGGGGCTCGGGATGGCGTTCGGGGTGAGGCTCGTGATCGTCGGCGGCGCGACCTGCGCCAGCGGCGTCTGGCACGACGCAAGCGCGTCAGGCACGAAGGTCAGTTCGGGCCAGCGCGTCGCCGTGGCGGGTGAGGTACCTACACCCGTCACGATCGCTCCTGCGACGTTAACCGTCGTCGGAGTACCTACGTCGGCGATTGGAAGGCCAAATTCGACGTTGTTGGCGCTCTGGAAGCCCACGGTCAGACCGGCCAGAGTCGTCGCGGTCCAAGCACTTCCACTGAAGGCAAAGGCTTGAACGTTGCTGCCGGCGTTGTTGCTGGTATCCCAGCCGAAGGCCCACTTGGCGCCGAACGGAATGGTTGTGGCCCCGAAGACGGGCGGAGGTGCGGTGGAGCCGCCCGTGCCGTCGCCGAGGTAGATGACCACATCGGTACCCGCGGCGGCGGTATAGCCGGTCGCCCCGAAGTACAGATTGGTCGCGTCGTGCGAAAGGAGCCCGAGGGTTCCAACAGTCGTGCTCGCGAGGCGGTCACCCGCAGGCCACTCGGCCAGCGTGATCGCACCGTCGACCGTGATCGTGTTGGAGTAGGCAGTCACCGCCGCTCCCGTCGCGATGCTCGCCGGCTGGAGGAACCCGGTGTCGCACGCAACGATGTTGAGCGAAGCGCTGGAGGTCGCTTGCAGTGTCGACGTCCCGGCGCCGGCCCCGCCGGAGGTGAAGCATGTTGCGGGGTTCGCCACCGTGGAGGTGCAGTTGGCTAGCGGCGTCGTGCCGTCCGTCGTGTAGCAAATCTCCACGCCGTGCGTCGGACCGCCGGGGCCCGTCGTGTCGAGCCCGACAGTCACTGTAGACGGGCACGCTAGCGTTCCCGTGGCGAGGACGTTCGAGATCGTCAACGTGTAGTTGGCCGCCGCAACCGTAGCGGTAGACGCCAGGGTGGCCGTGCATGCGACCGCGCGAAGTTGCGTACCCGAAACGGTGATCGGAACGCTCACGCCGTTTGTCGCGGGAATCGTGGCGCCAGAACCTCCGCACGTTCCGGCGCTGCATGTCGGCGTCGTTCCGTTGGTGGTGTAGCAGATTTGCGCGCCCGTCGTGACGCTCGAGATCACCGTATTGAAGGTGTTCTGCCACGAGACGTCGCCGGTCGGCGAACCGGTGATTTGCGCGGTCAACGTCGGCGTCGCCGCGGTGACCGTGAAGGTCGCCGCACGAACCGCCGAAGCCTGCTGCGCCGTGCCGCAGCCAATCGCGCTCAAGGTGAGCGGGCTCGCTGCCGCCACGACGATGTTGCCAGAGGCCGCAGAGATGACGGTGCCCGTCGAGCACGTCGCTGCGACTCCGTTGGTCGTGTAGTGGATGGACTCTGAGGCGAAGTTCGACGCCGTGGAGAGCCGAATCGACTGGCCAGCACCGACGGTTCCGCCAGCGTTGAGGTCACCGTTCACGATCGTCGTTTGGACGAACGAGAAGTCGGGCTCGGACACGGCGAAGTTGTAGGTCTGCGTCGAGACGGTGGACGCGGTCTTCGTCGCGCTGCACGCGACCGCCAGGACCTTCTGGTTATCCGTCCCGATGCTGGTCAGAACGACGCTGTTGTTGACGACCGCGGTCGCCGTCGCGGCCGTGGTCGGACCACCGCCGCTGAAGGAGACCGTCGGCGCGGTCGAGTAACCGCTTCCGGCGGCCGTCACTGTGATACTCGTGACCGCGCCGCCCGTCAGTGTGGCAGTCGCCGTAGCGCCCGTTCCACCACCGCCGCTGAGCGTGACGAGCGGGGTGCCCACGTAGCCGGCGCCGCCGTTGGTAATGTTCACCGAGGTGACAGTTGCCGCGTTGATGCCGGCGATGCCGGTCGATTGCGCCCCGACTCCGCAGGTACCCCCGGTGCACGTCGGCGTGGTGCCGTTGGTCGTGGTGCACAAGGTCACGGTGGTGGCGTCCGAGTTCGTGATGACCGGAGCGACCATCGCCGTGAGGGGGCCCGTCGGAATCGGTGCGATCGACGGAGCGCCCGCCGCGCCCGGCGCGCCGTAAGACACGGTCGTCACCGCGGAAGGCTGATAGCCGGAGCTGGCACCCGTCGGCGCCGGGCAACCGATGACCGACCAGACGTCGCCTGCCACCGGCGTAGCACCCAGCGCAGCCGGCGTACCAACGGATACGCCCGTGATCTTCGTTCCCACCGTGCACGCGTTGGTCCCGCACTGCGGGGTCCCAGCGAGCATGGCGCAGACGAAGCTGTAGTTCTCGTCTCCGCCGACACCGTCTTCTTCCACGTTGATGGCGCCCGTGATGCCGCCGACGGGAACGGAGAACGAAGTCGCAGGGTCGCCGGCCAGAGTGAGCCCCGGCGGATTGATGTCCGGAGGAGCGAGCTGCAGCGTGTACGGTCCGCCGGTCACCACGTTGGACGCAGTGAGCGTCAGCGAGCAGCCGATCACGTTGACCGAGGTTCCCGTCGCCGTCAGGGCGACCGAGCCCGAGCTCAAACCGCCACCAGCGATCATCGCGCCCGTGGCGCACGTGCTCGCGGTGGTGCCGCACGACGGCGTGGCCGTGGTGCTTTCGCAGAGCCAGTCACCAGAGGAGGCGTTCGCTGTGTCGTCGATCCCGGCGGCGGCCGTCGCGCTGTTCAACGGAGCGGTGGCCGACGTGAGCGTCGAGTTGTTCAACTTGATGCCGTACGCGAGCGGTGCGTTCGCAGAGGGCGCGTAGCCGGTTTTGCAGGCGACGACGTTGAGCGTGCCGTTCGCCGTGAGGGTGAACGTCGACGGGTTGGCCGCGGTGGTTCCCGTGATGCACGTCGGTAGCGTCGAGCCCGTCGCGGTCCTCATGGTTGCGCCGGTAGTGGCCGACGAGAGGGTGGGGGTGTAGCCGCCACTGACGTAGGGCAGAATGCCCGGTGCCGGGTTGATCGCCGTCGGCATGGCCGCTTGCAACGTGTATTGCTGGCTTGCCGACGCGGAGCTCGCGACGCCCGCTCTGCATGCGATCGCGGTGACAGTCACTTGACCGTTCGCGTTCGTGATGCTGCCGGTGATGCTGATGCCCGTGCCACCGTAGGTCTGCGAGCCGGTGTTGCACGTGCCGTTGGTGCACGTCGGCGTGGTGGTGCCATCCGTCGTGTAGCAAATCGTGGCTCCCGCGGTGCTCGTGAGAGCCACCGAGAAGTCGTTGTTCTGGACGACGGACGTCGGAGTGAACGTCGGGACGGCCGGAGGCCCGCCTGCGTCGACCGGCGGAACTGTCACCGTGAAGCTGGCTGTCGCGAGGACCGAGTCTTCGCAAGTGCCGGATGCGAACGCGATCGCGTGGATCGTCTCGTTCTGGGTGACCTGGATCGGACCGCTGTAGAGCGGGCTGGCGTGCGTCGGGAGCGTCCCGTCCGTCGTGTAGAAGACGAAGCCGCCAGCGGGGAATCCGGCAGCCGGCGTGATCGTCACCGTGGACCCAGAGGCGACTGCGCCGCCGTTCGGAGTGAGCGTCGGAATCCCGCACTGTGGCAAGGTGACCACGTCCGGCGGCCCTGCGTCCGGCGCGAGAACGGTATAGACGCCTGTCGCCACCGTCGAATCGGTGCACACGCCCTGCGCGAAGGCGACGGCGTGAATCGTCTCCGACTGATTCAGGGCAATCGGCGCGCTGAATACCGGGCTGTTGTGCGTCGGGATTGTCCCATCCACGGTGTAGTAAATGAACCCGTTCGTCGTGGGCAGATTGGCCGCGCTCAGCGTGACCGAAGTACCCTGCGCGACCGTCCCAGGCGCCGGCATGAACGTCGGCGTGGCGCACGCGCTCAAGGGCGGGCTGTCCGGTCCGGCGTCCGGCGGCGGCGTCGTTCCCGTGTCCGGGGCTCCCGTGTCGACCTTCGCGTCGACGCCCGCGTCCGGCGTTACCGTCGTCGTGGCGTCGTGCCCGGCGTCAGTGCCGGAGTCGACCGGGGTGCCCGTGTCGACGCCACCATCGTCGCCCGTCGGCGACTGATTATCGTCGCCCCCGCATCCCATCATCGCGGCACTGCACGCCAGCGTTCCTGCCAGCGAGAGCGACGCGAGGACGCCCAAGCTCGTCCTCCTAATACCCCCAAGTCTGCGCGTCATTTCACGTACTCCTTCCTTTTTTGGTAGTCCACGTCGTCGTTCCCGCGTGCGCAGCGAGCAGCAGAGCCCCGCATTGCGCCACGATCTCAGATTGTCAGCTCGTGTCAAGCCCTATAGTGCTCTTTGCGGCCTCGCGTCCCTGACGGGAACCGCGCGACCATGGAGAACAACATCGCACTCGCCTTCCAGGCTGCCGGTCGAGGACGCTTTCGCGCTCTCGCAACGACGACCTGGCCGTTTACTGCGTGATGCCGTGCTGCGTGCTGCTGGGTACCGCCCACTCCGCGCGCGCTTCGTTCCTCTTTGGCTTCGAAGGCGCCCGCAGTGCGGTACCGCTCGTCACACTTCGCGCTGCCACATCTTGCGCGCCCGATCGCTACGGCCCCTTGCGCGCATTCTTTTTACGGCCCCGCCCCAGATTGCGTTAGCCCCCGTAAGTCTCGATCTGTCTTTGCCCCTGATCCCCGTAGTGACACGCCGAGAAAAACTGCGACCAGCGAGCATGCTCGCATCGATCCCGAGAAAGAACAATATCGCGCGGGCTTTCGGGAGGATAGCGGCCCACATGACATGTCGCACGCATGGCGGCACATTGGGGCACAGTTCTTCGCGCACCCGCGGCGCGCGCCTACGCCACGCGTGGGGCGCGCAAGTGTCGGCGAATTTTGTACGCGCCGGCGGCGGTCGAACGTGAGTCGCCAGGCATGCGCGAGTCCCAATGATTCCCACCGTGCTAGCTCCTCTGTGATGCCCGACGAGGACGACATTCACTTCATGAAGTGCGCCCTGGAAGAAGCGGGCCATGCCGCGGCGAAGGGAGAAGTACCTGTCGGCTGCGTACTCGTGGACGCATCGGGGAGGGAGGTGTCTCGAGCCCACAACGAGAGAGAGACGACGGCGGACCCGACTGCCCACGCCGAGATGCTGGCAATTCGCCGCGCGGCGCTGGCCTTGGGCGGATGGCGACTCGAGGAAGTCACGGCATATGTGACGCTGGAACCGTGTACGATGTGTGCCGGGGCGCTAGTACACGCCCGCGTGTCGCGCGTCGTATACGGTTGCCCCGATCCGAAGGGCGGCGCGGTGGATACTCTTTTCGGGATCGGGCGTGATCCACGACTCAACCATCGTTTCGAAGTGACCGCCGACGTCCTGGGTGCAGAGTGCGCTAGCGCGCTTCGCGAGTTCTTCGGCGCGTTGCGCGCGGGACGAATCGTGAGCCCACGACAGGACGGCAGATAGTGGGATGTGGCGCGGATGCGGGCGGCCGCGACGTGGGGATCGCGGCCCGACGACCAAGGGCCTCGAGCTACGAGGTCGGGCTCGCTACCCGAGCGCTCGGTTTGCTACCCCACGCGGCGCAGTAGCCTTGCCGACGACCTTGGTTCGCGACCTCACCGCTCGTGATAGTGACGTCGCGCGTTGGACTCGCTGCCGCCTGTTGGGATTGGTTGCCGACGACCTGAATGAGTCCCCGTAGGGCTCGGGCTCCCGGCCCGACGCGTGGATGTGCCACCCGAGAGGGACCCGGAGATTGGACCGGTGCCTGGGTTATAAGTGCTTGGGCTCTTGGTAGCGCAGACCGCCTTCACTTGGCTTCGCAAACCGGGTTGCGGGGTGACACAGCCCGGGCGAACCCAGGATCGAAGAGGTCGATCAAAAGGACACGACCCGGGTAGCCGGTAGCAAGCCCCCCCGAGGCGAGGGGACTCGATCAGCCCCCGGCATCCGCGGCTTTCCCATGGGACTGAGGGACTACGCATCGGGATCGTGCTATGGCGCATCTTGGACGGGAGCGGTCTCGAACGGGTCGGGGATATCCGAGTCACTTCCGGCCGTTGGCGCGCGTGCTCGGACCGCGACGCGCGGAGCGGGGCGTGTGCCACCGTGCCAAAATTCGACGTCCTCGCGCTCCCCGTCGGAGAGCTCGGCGTCGGTGATGAGGCCGCGTTTGCGCTCGACCTCCATCAGCGAGTGGATCGTCCGCATCCATCCGTCGGGCGCCTGTTCGGCGTCGCGCATGGCGGAGTAGCGCAGCGGCGCAGGCAGGAGCGAAGCGAGGAAGAGACACTCCGCGAGATTGAGCTCGGCGGGCATGCGGCCAAAATAATAGTCGGCCGCCGCCGTCACCCCGTATACCGAGGGCCCGAACTCGATGACGTTGAGATAGAGCTCCATGATCTCGTCTTTGGAGAAGGTCTGCTCCAAGTAATCGGTGAAAATGACCTCCTCGAGCTTGCGCGAAAGCGTCTTGTCTCGAGACAAAAAAAGGTTCTTCGCAAGCTGCATCGTGATCGTGCTCGCGCCGCGGACGAAGCGCTGGGCCTTGAGGTTGGCGATGATAGACGCGCGAATTGCCGCATGGTTGTATCCGTGGTGCTTCGGGAACGCACCGTCTTCGGTCGTGAGAACCGCGATCTGCATGTATGGGCTAATCTGCTCGAGGGGCGTCCAGTCCGGGGTATCCGGGCCGGTCTCGCGTTCGGCCGTCGACCCATCGGGCAGGTAGATGCGGTGCTTGAAAGGACGCGTGAAGCGGTCGTGGTCGAGAGTGGCCGGAACCTGCACCATGCGGCACCGGTCTTGGATGTCGTAGTCGAGCCGCAGATCGTCGAGCGACCGCGTGTCGAACGCGAAGCGGCCATGAGCCCCGAAGGTGCCCGCGATCCGAGTTCCGGTGAGGGCGGGGAGCAGGCCGGTGGGCATGCTGTCGAGGAGGGCTTGGCAGGCCGTGGGGGCGACGTCGAAGCGCGCGCCGGCGGCCAGGTGATCGGACTTTTGTTCGAGCGAGCCGCTCGCCGAAAGGTGAAGGGCGCCGAGAGAGGCGGACGCATCGTCGATGCGGAGCTCGCCCTCCGCCGAGAGCGTGCCGCGCGTACGGGCAGAGACGTCGATCCCGCGCACCACGTCCGTCGCGAGCCGCGCGTGGCTGAGCGCGAGACCTTGGGCAGAGCCATCAATGTCGAACGTGAGGGCGCTGCCGTCGGCGGCCAGCACCACGCGTCCGCGGCCGTCCACACGCGCCGAGTCAACGTCGACGAGCCCCATCGCGCCCTCGCGCACTCCGAGGACCGCGAGTGACACGGGGCCGCCCTCGAATGAGGCGACGACGTCGTGCGCGTCGGTCGGCAGCTCTACATGGACTCGGAGCGGGGTCCCAGTACCCTGGGCGTTCGTCGAATAGTGAAGCTCGAGCTGGGTCGGGGTGTGCGCGAATGAAAGGGGTCCAGGGCCGATCGTGAGAGCGACGCGGCCCTGGTCCTGCGCAATCGTCCAGACGAGGGAGTCCGCGCCAACGTCCGCGCCTTCATGGACACGCTCGGCGACAAGCCTCGTCAGCGCCGCGGCCGCTGCGCGGATGGACGGAAGATTGGGGAGTGCGACCACGGGCGGCCCGGGCATGGTGGGCTCCAGCGGCACCGCGTGGGGTTTATGGCCGCGCACCGCTCGGGCCACGGGCCGGGATGGCGTCGGATCGGGAGGCGGCGCGACCTGTTCAGCTGCAACCGTCCTGGGGAGCGGCGTCCAGCCCAAGGTGAGGGCCCCCGCCCGCGCGCGAGAAATCACGCCCGCGCGATCGAACACCGCGTCGACGTGCCCGAACGTAAGCGTGGCGCCGGGGACGCGAAGTTCTGCGTCGCCGGCCGCGACGTGCGTGCCGTTCTCGTCCTGGGTCGCGGAGAGCTCATGAGCCTCCGCGATGGTCCCGTCCGGGCCTGTCCAATGCAGACTGGCACCGCGGACAGTGAGCGGAAGGCGGCGACCCTTCGTGGTCCCCTCCGGCTGCGCCGCGGCGCGCCAATCATGCCAATCCCGACGAAGTGAGTCGGGCGAGCCGGTCAGCGTCAACTCCGCGCCCGAGATATCAATGGCCGTCGGTCGCAGAATCAAACCAAGGCTGACATCGGCCTCTTTGGCAAAAGCGCGGACACCCGCCAGCCCGCTTGGCTTGACATCCACGTCGACCAGGCGAATGACAAACCAGCCGACACGAACGGCGCTCACGCGAACGTCCAGCCGGCGGCGCTGTGCCTCGCGCGCCACTGTATCGCGCACGACGGGCCCCACCGACAGGCTCGCCCCCAGCGTCACAACACCAAGGACGATGGCTGCAATGAGCTTTCGCCGACCAAGACGTTGGCGCATCGGCCCCGTCAGCGTACCGCGGGCGGGGCTCTCGCGCACACCCCGCAGAACGTGCGTGACGCCGGCGTGCGCCTGGGACCTTTGCTCGCGCAACAAAAGAAAAAGAGCCCGCTTTCGCAGGCTCTTTAGAATAATCCCGGCAGCGTCCTACTCTCCCACACGGCTTCCCGTGCAGTACCATCGGCTCCGAGGAGCTTAACTTCCGAGTTCGGGATGGGATCGGGTGTGGCCTCCTCGAGAACACCACCGGAAACTTGTGGATCGCGTACGTCCAAACTGAGCCTTGAAAAAAAAGGCGGGGATTCTCGCAATCCGAATCCCACGCGCGACTATCGAAGTTTGCCTTAGAGACATGATCAAGCCGCACGGCCTATTAGTACCGGTTAGCTTCGCGGATTGCTCCGCGTCCACATCCGGCCTATCGACCTCGTAGTCTACGAGGGGCCTTTAGGGGCCTTGCGGCCCGGGATACTTCGTCTTGAGGCCGGCTTCCCGCTTAGATGCTTTCAGCGGTTATCCGTTCCGCACATAGCTACCCGGCGATGCCGCTGGCGCGACAACCGGCTCACTAGAGGTGCGTCCAACCAGGTCCTCTCGTACTATGGTCAGCTCCTCTCAAGTATCCTACGCCCACGGCAGATAGGGACCAAACTGTCTCACGACGTTTTAAACCCAGCTCGCGTACCGCTTTAATCGGCGAACAGCCGAACCCTTGGGACCTGCTCCAGCCCCAGGATGCGATGGGCCGACATCGAGGTGCCAA
>DASYBG010000007.1:0-132833 GCA_036500865.1 Polyangiaceae bacterium | reverse complement strand
CAGCAGCTCCAGGCGCAAGCGACGCGCATGCTCACTGTGAAGGACACCTCGGGCAACTTGCTCGCGCAATCCGCCATCGACGACTTCACCACGCAGTGGATGCAGCTGACGCCGGTCCAGGCCAAAGACAGCCAGTTCGTGACGTTCAACTCGGACAACCAGGCGGGCGTGCTCGGCGCCTCGATGAACGACGAAGTTCTCGTCGACGTGTCGCAGACGGTCCTCGTCGACAACGGGGGCCTCACGGACCTGCTCACGTCGCCCTCCACGTACGCCAACACTGCGCTGACGGGCTTCTACAACATCGCGACACCGGGCACGAAGGGGAGCGAGACCGGCTCGTCGAGCGACCCGCTCCTCAACGGCGACACCACGTTCACGAAGACGCAGTTCCCGAACCGCGTCGGCGTCCTCACGTCCGGCGGCGTGATGGCGACGCAAGCCCACTCGACGCTTCCGTCGTTCGTCCTTCGCGGGAAGCTCGTCCGCGAGAACGTGTTGTGCGACCCGATCCCGCCGCCGCCGCCGAACGTGCCCGCTCCGGCGTCGATGGCGCCGACGACGGGCACGACGCGGGACCTTCTCCTGGCCCACCAGCAGAAGGGAACCTCTTGTCCGAGCTGCCACCAGTACATGGACAACATCGGCGTCGGCTTCGGCAACTTCGACGCGTCGGGCCAATACCAGCCGACCGACGCGAACGGGTTCACGACGGGGACGTTCCCGCCGATCGACCCGAGCGGATCCATCGCGGCGTTCGCCGGCGACAAGAGCGCCTTCTCGACGACCTACACGAACGCGACGGACATGGTGACGCAGCTCGCGGGCGCGACCCAGGTGCGCCAGTGCTTCACGCTTCAAGAGCTTCGTTATGCGCTGAGCCGTATCGAGACCCCGAGCGACGCGTGCACGGCGCAGAAGATCTACAGCGCCTTCACGTCTGCGAACGAGAACGTGCAGTCGCTCATCCTGGCGATCGTGCAGAGCGACGCCTTTCGATACCGATCGGTCGTGACGGCCGGGAGTGCTTGCCAATGAACCGCGTAGCGTTGAATCGCCGCCGCTTCTTGAAGCTCGTCGGCGCGAGCGCCCTCACCTATCCGTTTTTACGCGGCGTGCCCGGATACGCGGCCGGAAGCAACGGCGGCACCGACCCGGTCTACCTCGTGCTCCTCTTCACCGCGAACGGGTGCGTTCGGTATCTCTGGGGCGCGCAGGGCCCCATCCCGACCAGCCAGGCGCCGACCGCCACCGCGGTCACGAACGGACCGCTCCAGTTCCGCCCGACGTTGTCGGCCTTCACGAAGGCCGGGCCGTCGCAGGTCGACCTGAGCAAGTACGTGACCATCCTCGACGGCTTGCAGAACAAGGCGGCGCAGGGCGGCACCCACGAGACGGGCATGGCGACGCTCTGGACGGGCATCAACGGCATGGACGGGACGACGCCCAACGGGCCGAGCATCGATCAGGTCATCGCGAGCCAGCTCAACGCGTCGACGCCCTACAAGAGCATCGCGATGGTCGTGCAAAGCAGCGCGGACTTCTACCAGTCGCGCACCGTCGACAACCGCATGATCTACGACCTGACGGGCAACTGGGTCGACCCCATCGCGTCGACGCCGCTCGACACCGTCAACAAGCTCTTCCCGATGCCCGTGGCCACGATGACGGGGCCGGACAAGAAGACCTTCATCCGGACGCAGGTCGCAAACCATGTCAACGCGGACCTCACGCGCCTCCAGGCGCGGCTCTGCACCGACGACCGCATCCAGCTCCAGAACCTGCAGGCGCTGTGGAACACCGTGCTGAGCCAGCTCGCCGCGGCTGCCAGCCAGGCCGCCATGTGCTCGCGGCCGACGGTGACGGGCGGCGACGCGGGTTCCGCGAGCGCCGATCCGTTCCCCACCTACGCGGCCATCATGCCGAACGTGCTCGCGATGACCCTCGCCTGCAACCTCACGCAGGTCGCGAGCCTCCAGTACTCGCAGGCCCTCAGCCCGGTCACCCACACATGGCTCGGGCCCAACCAGAACCAGACGCACCACAGCTTCTCGCACACGGGCCCGTCGGTAATTCAGCAGCTCTTCAACCTGCCGATGGCCTCGAACGACATTTATGCGGAGAGCCCCGCCGTCGCGTCGAGCTCTGGCTATACGTCCATCGGACAGAACTATCCCCAGCAGCTCATCGACATCGATGCCTGGTACGCGCAGCAGATCGCCGGCCTCGCATACACGTTCAGCCAGGTCGCCTCGGGCAGCAACGGCAAGACGCTGCTCGATCAGTCGGTCACATGCTGGGGCAGCGAGATCGACATGGGCAACTCGCACAACCACGACGACACGCCGTTCGTCCTCATCGGCGGCGCGGGAGGCCAGATCAAAGCGCCCACGGTGGGCGGTCAGCTCGTGCGCTTCCCCCTGAACCTCACGCAGAGCAGCGGCTACCCCAACAACAACGCCTGCGGCCTCCGGTTCCACAACGATCTCCTCGTCACGCTGGCGCAGATCATGGGCGTCACGACCGCGCAGCTCCAGACGGGCTACGGCAGCTCGTGGAGCAGCTTCAACGGTCTCGTTCAGGAGCCGATCAGCGACATCCTGACTTGAGGAAGCTGGCTCCTTCTTCGGGACCATGCCCTCCTTCCGTTGGATGGCGCGTGCCATCCGCGGGATAACGCCCTCCTTCCGTTGGATAGCGCGCTCCTTCCTCGGGATAGCGCGTGCCATCCGCCGGATAACGCCCTCCTTCCGTTGGATGGCGCCCTCCTTCCTCGGGATAACGCCCTCCTTCCACCGGATAGCGCGCTCCTTCCACCGGATGGCGCGCTCCTTCCACCGGATAACGCCCTCCTTCGGCCGGGCGACCGCGGCGATTACGCCGGTTCGCGGGCTTCCACGCCGTCGAAGACGCCCGGCAAGAACGCGGCGACCCGCTTCACGAAGTCGTGGTTCACCGACACGAAGTGGTGCTTCGACTCCTGGCGCACCAGCAATAACCCGGCGTCGACGAGGATCTTCACGTGGTGCGAGATCGTCGGCTGCGCCAGCGCGAACCGCTCGACCAGCTGGCCGCAGGAGAGCTCTCCCGCCGCCGCGACCTCCTGCATCATCCGAAAGCGCTTTGTATCGCCCAGCGCGCGGAGCGCCCGCACGATCTCGCGGTCCCCCAGCACTTCGCCGGCGCCCGCTACCACTTGGCGCGCTTCGCCATCCCGAGCGCCGCCTCGACCCAGAACTCGCCGGCCTTCGGGCCGCCGTTGCAAGTCCCGTCGGACTCGCCGGGCGGCTTCACCCAGACGAACGCGTCGACCAGGGGGTCGTTCGTCGTCGTGGTGGGCGGCGTCCCGAGGGCACGGCCGTCGGCGTTGCACCACTGCGCGTCTTTGGTGGCGCCGTTTCCGTTGCGGCTCGTATCGATGATGAAATGCTTGCCGCCGGTCGCCGCGGAGATGGCCTTGCCGTACGCGATCGACTCCTCGGTGCCGACGTAGTTCGAGACGTTGAGGGAGAAGCCGTCGGCGTCGGCGAGGCCGGCCTCGAGGAGGCGCTTGGCCATGTCCTTGGCGGGGAGCCATTTGGCGTTCCCGGCGTCGAGGTACACCGACACGTTGGGCGTCGCCTCGAGGGTGTCGACCGCCTCCTTGAGCATCGCGAGCCGCTCCTTCTGGTCGGCCGGCGAGAGACACTGCGTCATCTGGGCGAGCGCGTCGGGCTCGAGCACCACGATCATGCGAAAGCGGCCCGCCGCCTTGGCGAAATCGCCGATCCATTGCTTGTACACGGCCGACGACTTCGACCCGCCGGCCGAATACTGGCCGCAGTCGCGGTTCGGGACGTTGTACGCGACGACGACGGGGACCATGCCCTTCGCGTTCGTCGCCTTGCCGAGGTTGTGCACGGTCGTCTCGACGTCGCCGCTCCACTCGCCGATCCACACGGCCGTCGGCTGGGAGGCGATCTTCTGGAGGAGCTTCGCGTCCTCGGGATGGGCGGCCTTCATGTTCTGCGCGGCCATGGCGGCCGGGCTGTAGTCGTTCACGTAAAACTTCAGGCCGACGAAGGGGTTCTGTCCCTTGACGCGAGGCGGCACCTTCGACGCGGCGTCCAGGTCCGCGGCGGACGGGCCCGAAGGAGCGGTGGGCGCGGCCGCTGTGGTCGCCGGAGGTGCGGGGGGCGCCGCGGCGGCGGCGGGCGTCGACGCGGGGGCCGCGACGGGCGCCGGGGTGGAGGAGCCGCAGCCGGCGGCGACCCATGCGAGCGAGAGCGCGAGGAACGAACGCGATGCGATGGTCATGGTACGAGCACCGTCATGTCGTGGGCGATGAGGTGTTGAGCCCGTGTTTGCCAGCTTCTAGCATTCGACGCTCGGAGGAGCCATGGCCGCAAAGAAGAGCAAGAAGAAGAGCGCCGCGCCGAAACGCGCAGCCGCCAAGTCACCCACCAAGTCGGTCGCCAAGAAAAGCGCCGCCAAGTCCATCGCGAAGAAAGCCGCCGCAAAGGCGCCCGCCAAGAAGGCCGCCGCGAAATCGGCCAAGCCTGCCAAGCCGCGCGTCAACGAAGTCGTCCACTGGGAGATTCAAGCGCGCGACCCCGCGCTCCTGCACAAGTTCTACGCGGACGCGTTCAGCTGGAACATCGACGCGAACAACCCGATGAAGTACGGCATGGTGTCGTCGAAGGGCGGCGCCGGCATCGACGGCGGCATCGGCGCGAGCCAGACGCAAGACTCGCGGGTCGTCGTCTACGCCACCGTGCCGAACATCCCCGACGCGCTCGGGCTCATCGAGTCGCTCGGCGGAAAGACGGTCCTGCCCAGGCAGGACATGGGCATGGTCATCATCGGGCTCTATGAGGACCCCGAAGGCAACGTGATGGGGCTCATCGAGCGCTGAGCGCGCTCATGAGACTCAGGTAGAGCGTCACCGCGAACGCCACGAACAGCAGCGTCTTCACGATGGGCGAGCCTTTCGCGGCTCGCTCGGGACGCGGCGGCGTCGCGGCGGCGGCCCGCGGCCGGAGCGAACGCCGACGCGCCGGCCGGCGGCTTGCTCGCGGCGCCGGCGCTTCGGGGAACGCGCCCGACTCCGGCGGCGTGGCCGGAGCTTCCGACGACTCTTCCTCGGGCGGAGCGGCGGTCGCTTCCGCGGCCGCGCGAGCCGCAGACTGCTCGGGGGCGTCTGCCGGGGGCGCCGCGGACGACGCTTCGGCCGCGGGGACTTCCGGTGCGAGCGCATCGGCGGCGCGCGCGGCGTCCGCAGGGGCGGCCACCGACTGTGGCGCGGCGACCGTATCGGTCCTTGCCGGAGTCGCCCGTATCTCTTCCTTCGGCGGCGCCGCGGCCTTCGTCGATGCGGCGACCGCCGACGCTTCCGCAGGTTTGGCCGTCGCCGCGGGCTTTGCGGCTTCGGCGGCCTTCGCGGTTTCGGCGGCCTTCGCGGTTTCGGCGGCCTTCGCGAGGTCCGCGGTTTTCGGCGCGTCGACCGGCTTGGTCGGCTCCGCGATCTTTGCCGCGTCCGCCACTTTCGCCGCCGGCTTCGCGGCCTCGAGCGGCTTGGTCGGCTGGGCGGCCTTGCGCGCCTCGGCCCGTCCGGCGGCGGGCTTCGGAGACTCGGCCACCTTGGGCGCAGCTTCGACCTTGGCCGCTTGGCGAGCCTCGGCCTCCACGCGGACCACGCCCGTCGCGAACCAGCGCCGGCGGGCGGGCACTTGCAGCGGATGGCCGCCCACTTCGAGCGCGATGGCGGGCTCGGTCTCCATCACGGTCTCACCGAAGACGGGCGCGTGGACCACCTTCCCGCCCGCGCGATCCGCGGCCTCGACCGCGGCGGCCACCGCCTGCGCGGCCTCCGCGTGCGGCGCCGACCGATCGGCCAGCGCCCGCGCCCCCGCGTCGAACGCTTCGATGTCCGTGCCCTCGAGACCCGTGCCGTCGCGGGAGAGGCGAGGGAGCGCGTCTGCGAGCGCAACCCCGGCCTCCGTGACGAGGCCGTCGGAGAGCGACGCCAGCATCCGATCGACGAGCCCATCGAGGAGCGCCTCGATGTCGGCGTTGGTGCTCGACGCCGTCAACGACGGCGCGAGCATCTCGACCAGGTTGCCCTGCACGCTGACGGGTGCGCGCGAGTCACCCTCGGCGAAATAGAAGAAATCGCCTGAAACGCGGTCCACGCCCACCGTATGGACGCGCACGCCCAGCTTGCGCGCGGCCTCGACCAGGTTGCCCGTGATGGCCAAGAGCGGGCTCACTTCGACGGCCTTGAACGCGAGCGGAAACCGCGCGCGCGCGATCTGCTCCTGCGGCAGCGTCGCGTGGAGGGCGCGTGCCAGGTCGGGGGTCATGTCCTCCCGCGCCACGAACGAGAGCTCGCGCTCCCAGTTCATGATGCCGGCCGATGCCGACCAGCCGGAGGCGGGCCCTACCCGAACGAGCTTTCGTCCGGAGGGCGCGATGCTCACCGAGAGGAGGCCAGGGACCGCGAGGGTCGGTACGTCGTGCGTGAGGTTGTTCGGCTTGTCGGGCATTGCTGGAGGCCGGGCGGGGAGGCGAGCTTACACTCGCTTTGCGCGGCGATGCGGACTGGTTACGCTCCCGCCGGTGGCAGACGACGAGATTTCCGTGCGCGTCGCTTCGGAGGCCGCGGGCGTCGTTCAGCTCGTCGTCACCGTTCGTCCGAGCACCGTGGGTTCGGGCGGCGGCCGAGCCGGCGGCAAGCCCCGCGAAACCGCGCACGAAGTCACCCTCGCGCGGACGCTCCTCGAGCGATTGGCTCCCGGGGAAACCCCCGAGTCCTTCGTGCGCCGCTGCTTTCAGTTTTTGCTCGAGCGGGAATCGAACGACGCCATCCTGCGGCGGTTCGACGCCGCCGTGATCGGTCGTTACTTTCCCGAATTCGAGCGCGCCCTCACCCAACGCTGACGCGAGGCGCAACGCGGGCGGTACGGCCAAGAGAACGCCGGGCCGTCCCTCACGTGCGCGGACGTCAGTTGGCGTCCGTCTTGTGGCCGCCGCCCAGCCAGCCGCCGGCGCTGACGATGACCACCGACACCTCCGGACGGGCCTCGAGCTCCGGAAGGTTCTTGACCGCGCGTACCCGTGGGGCGACCGCCAGGGCGATGTCCCACGCTCCCCGGTCGTTCTCCACGTGCAACACCTCGACCTGATCGTCCGGCCGCTCGGCGACGATTTCGCGGGCGTTCGGGTCGGCCAGGTCCAAAACCAGCACCACCGCCTCCCGCGGACTTTTGCCCCGCCTTCGCACCTGCGCCCAAGCTGCGTTGATCAGCTTGGCCGCGGCCTCGCCCAGCGCCGCGCGCTTTTCTTCAGGCGTCATCGCGCATCCTGCCCCCGAACGGCATGCTTCGACAGCTCCATTTCAACAGGACAACACAACCGGGATCGCGAACAAAGTCGTATTGAATCGGGCACCTACACGATACCACCGATGCCACCGACCGCCCGGGGCCGATGGCCGCACCGTCGCCGGGTGTCCCGCACCTCGGCGTCGCGGTGGGGCGTATCGAGACGAACGCGAAAAGAACGTGAAATAGAGCCTGTGCGAGTCTTTTCGGGAGGGCAAGCGGCCCAAGCCGCGGGCTGCCCACGGAGGCGAGCATGATGCAGGCACCGGAGAGCCGCCCACCGAGACGATCGTCCCGCCCCCACTCCGAGCGACCGGAGGCGGGTGTGCGCGTGGAGGACACGGGGCGAATCCGAAAGGTGTTGCTCGACCGCCCGAGTCGAAAGAATGCCATCGACCGCGCGATGTACCAAACGCTCACGACCGCTCTCCAGGAGGCCGCCATCAGCGAACGCATCGATGTCGTTCTCATCGCGTCGTCGGGAGGAGCGTTCAGCGCGGGCAGCGACCCGGGCGAGGCCCTCGCGAGCCCGGGCGCCGACGGCGAGGCCTTCGCGCAGGCGGCGGGGGCTTTCCTTCGTGCCCTCGCGTCATTTCCGAAGCCCATCGTGGCCGCCGTCGGCGGCGTCGCCGTCGGACTCGGCGCGACGATCCTGCTCCACTGCGATTTGGTGGTGGCCGCGCACACCGCGGCGTTCGAGTTTCCGCGCGTGCGGCTCCCGGTCGAGCCCGAGGCGGGGTCGAGCGTGCTCTTGGCGGCGCGCGTCGGGCTACAACGCGCGTCCGAGTGGCTTCTCTTCGGCGATCGCATCGACGTCGATACCGCGCTGCGGTTCGGTCTCGTCAACACCATCGTGCAACGGGAGGAGCTCGCGAGCGCGGCACTGGCGCGTGCCGAGGCCCTGGCCAGGCTGCCGCAGAGCGTCGTCCGCGAAACGAAGCGCCTGTTGCGCGAGCCGCTCCGCGTCGCCGTCGAGGAAGCCATCGCTCGCGAGCTCGAAGTGATCTCGCGGTCGTCGCCTCCGCCTCCGGTCGTCGCAAGCTCGCTTTGACCGTGACGAAGACCCGAACGTAAGGCACCGTGGCGCGCCATCACGCTCGACGGAGCGTGCGGAGAGCGCGCCCTTCATGCACATCGAGCTCGGGTTCGTCGATTACGGCCTGCTGATCGTCTACTTCGGATTCGTCCTGGGGATCGGCTACGCGCTCCGCCACCGCGTCGGTGGAAGCAAAGACTTCTTCGAGTCCGGGCGCTCGCTTCCCGCGTGGGTCTGCGCGCTCGGGTTCATCGGCGCGAACCTGGGCGCCCAGGAAGTCATGGGGATGGCGGCGTCGGGCGCCAAGTACGGCATCATGACCAGCCACTTCTATTGGGTGGGCGCGATCCCGGCGATGGTCTTCGTGGCCATCTTCATGATGCCTTTCTATTACGGCTCGAAGGCGCGGAGCGTGCCCGAGTACCTGAAGCTCCGCTTCGACGAGAAGACGCGCGGCTTCAACGCCGTGACCTTCGCGTGCATGACCGTCATGTCCTCCGGCATTTCCATGTACGCCATGGCCATGCTGCTCGGGACCATCCTCGGGTGGAACTTCCACTTTTGCGTCGTCGTCTCGGGCGCCATCGTGCTCGCGTACATCTTCATGGGCGGGCTCACCTCGGCCATCTACAACGAGGTCCTTCAGTTTTTCCTCATCGTGTTCGGTTTCTTGCCCCTCGTGCTCCTCGCCCTGAAAGACGTGGGCGGCTGGAGCGGCATGAGCACGAAGCTCTCGCTCGTCGCCACGCGCGGCGGCTTCGCCGACGGGGCGTGGTCGCACTCTTGGGCCTTCACCGGCAGCGCGCGCGACAACCCGATGGGCGTCGAATGGTTCGGTCTCGCCATGGGCCTCGGGTTCGTCCTGTCGTTCGGCTACTGGTGCACCGACTTTCTCGTCGTCCAGCGCGCGATGGCCGCGGAGAACATGACGGCCGCGCGACGCACGCCGCTCATCGCCGCGGTCCCCAAGATGCTCTTTCCGTTCCTCGTCATCTTGCCGGGCATGATCGCGATCGCCCTCCACGCGTCGGCCGACTCGACCTTCAAGCTTCCCCCGAAAGGCGACAGCCTCAACTACGACATGGTCGTGCCCGCGCTCCTCGCGCGCTACTTCCCGACCGGCATGCTCGGCCTCGGGTTGACGGCGCTCATGGCGTCTTTCATGTCGGGGATGGCCGGCAACGTCACGGCGTTCAATACCGTCTTCACGTACGATATTTACCAGAGCTACATCCGCAAGGACGCGACCGACGCGCATTACTTGTCCATCGGTCGGAGCGCCACGGTGGTGGGGATCCTCGCGAGCATGGCGGCCGCGTACGCCGCGGCGCGCTTCAACAACATCATGGATATCCTTCAACTCGTCTTCGCGTTCGTGAACGCTCCCCTCTTTGCGACGTTCCTACTCGGCATGTTCTCGCGGCGGACCACGGGCCACGGCGCCTTCTTCGGTCTCATCGCCGGCACGCTCGCGGCGGCCGCCCACCACGGCCTCTCGCTGCCGCTGGGCGCCGAGACCGGCATGAGCGGCGGTTGGATCGCGGTCTGCCATGTCTACCCGAGCCAGATGGCGCAGAACTTCTGGACCGCGATCTTCGCGTTCTTGGCGTGCTTCGCGTGCACCGTCGCCATCTCGCTCGCCACGAAGCGCCTGAAATCGGACGACGAGCTCGTCGGATTGGTCTACTCGCTGACGCCGCGCCCCGACGACGAAGGCCGACGTTGGTTCGAGACGCCGGTCGCGATCGGCGCGGGCATCCTCGTCGTCGCGATTGCGCTCAACATCGTCTTCTGGTGAGGAGACCCTCGTCATGCAACTCGACGTTCGCTTACCGATAGGCCTCATGTTCTGCATCTTCGGCGCCATCCTCTTCGTGTTTGGCCTCGTGTCCGGCCACGCGCCCTACGAGGAGCATTCCCTGGGAATCAACGTCAACCTGGACTGGGGGCTCGTCCTCGCGGTCTTCGGTGCCGTCATGCTCACGTTCGCTCTTCGCGCGAAGGGCCGCACCGCGCGCGGCGCCCGGTCTTCGACATGACGCACCCCGCGCTCGGTCATGGCCCTGCCGCCACGCGACCGGCGGCCCTCTTCGGCCTCTTTGCGTTCTGTGCGGCTTCTTGCCTGACGCCGGCGAGGCAGGCGACGCCGCAGAACGCCGGGACGGGCGACGTGGGGGGTCGAGGCTCGACCGGGGACGGAGGCGCGGCTGCCGTGGCGAACGGAGCGCCGGCGCCTGTCGCAGGCGACGCCGGCTTGCCCGTCGCGGTGCCCGAAGTCGACGTCAAGCTCCGTAAAGCGCAGGAGCTCGTGTGTCCCGACCCCGCGCCCTGGAGTCCGGAGCCTCCGCCTGGTCGCTGTTCCGACGCGCCCCCGTGGACGTCGTCGTCGCAGGCAGTCGTTCACCTTCGCGTCGACGCGGGAGCACCGGGAAGACCGTGGAGTCGCTTCTACGAGAAGGCGGTGGCTGCCGACCACGCGAACACGCTTCGCTGCACCGCGTGGGGTCGCAACGCGGAGAACGCGCTGAGGAAGGCGCACGGACAGGCAGGCTTCGAGTACGTGCGGTTCCACGGCATCCTCGACGACGACATCGGCGTCTACACGCAGGATGCTTCGGGAAACCCGACGTACCAATGGTCGCGGCTCGACCAGGTCTACGATGCCATCACCCGCGCGGGCATGCGTCCCATCGTGGAGATCAGCTTCACACCGTCGGCGCTCGCCTCGAACCCGACCAAGGTTCAATCCCTCCTCTGGTATGCCGGGCTCTCGCCCAACGTGAGCCCCCCCATTTGGGGACCGTGGAAGCTCCTCATGGCGGAGCTCGTACGCCATCTCGAGCAGCGGTACGGCGCCGACGAAGTCCGGGAGCACTGGTACTTCGAAGTCTGGAACGAGCCGTCGTGGATGTACTCACTCGGTGACGCCGGATACGTCGAGCTCTATGCGAACACCACGACCGGCCTCCTTGCCGGTGATCCTCGCATCAAGGTGGGCGGCCCCGCGGGCTCCTCGAACGAAGCGGCGTTCCTCGTGCCCGCTCTGATCGCCGCGGCGAACGCGCAGCACTTGAAACTCGATTTTCTCACCTACCACCGGTACGGCGACGACAACGGCCGCAAGGCCGACGCGAACGTGATGTGGACCTTTCACCAAGGCCTCGCGCGGCTCGCCGCGGAAAACCACTTCACCGGTGAAATCTACAACGACGAGTTCGGGCCGTCGTCGAGGGCCGACGTGTGTCGCGACACCGAGGTCGCGGCCAGTTTCATCGCGAAAACCATCCATCTCATCGGATCTGACCCGGGCGTCGACCCACCCGCGGCGTACGGATATTGGACCGTCTCCGACCTCTACGAAGAGTTCGACACGGGTCCGGCGCTCGCCTACCGCGAAGGCAACTACGGCCTTCTTCTGAAGGGCGACCCACGGTTTCCCGAATCGTTCGACATTGCGAAGCCGGCGTTCAACGCGTTTCGGCTGCTCCACGCGATGGGGGACACGCTCCTGCCCACGAGCGGCGGCACGACCGGCGACGGCGTCGCGGCGGCGGCCACGGCGTCCTCCGATCGAAAGGCGCTGCAGATACTCGTCTACAACCACGTAAATGGGGCGCAGGCCGACTCACGCCAGTCTTCGATGGTCACGCTCGCGGTCGACAGCCTTCCCTTTCCGCCCGGGTCGGTGCGTGTTCGCCAATACGTCGTCGATCGCACGCATGCAAACTCGCACACGGCTTGGGTCACGATGGGAAAGCCGCTCCAGCCGACGCAGGCGCAATGGGCGGCGCTCCGCGACTCGGCAAAGCTCTGTTACTACGAGACGCGGGTGGAGACGCACGGGCGGTCGCTGCAGTTGACGTTCCCGCAAAGTGTGTACAGCGCATCGCTGATCGAGATCACGCCGTAGGCGGGTTCGCTCGGGGGGGAGGGGCCGGGCTTGCGATAGGTCGGGGCGGAGGGGGGGGTGACCCGGGACGATTTCGCGGTGTCTCGCGACAGGGAAAACGCGGGGGGGCTGGCGGGGCGGGAGGAGCCAGAGGGGCTGGGGAAAAACGCTGGCTGGGGGAGAGGGGCCACGTGAACGGGGGGCATGAGGCGGAGGCCGGGGATCGTTAGCTTGCTCACGATCTGGCCAGATCGCGAGCCCTCTCCACCGCCCGCAAGTGACCACCCCTCCGGCGGCCGACAATGTCTCCTTCTCGCCACGTCGGATCGTCGCACCCCGTTTCAAGTCCCGGCACGCTTGCTGCTGAGGGTTGCTCGCGACCGACACGGCGCAAAACACACCTCCCTCTCCTCAAACCACCGGTGGTCCCGCCATGAATGCCATCTTCTTCGGCTGTAAGCGCGCCTTCCACGCATGCATGCGGATCGCTCGCCAGGGCCTTCGAGGCCTCGGCCTCACCCCCGCCCGGTTTGACATGCTCACCGCGATAGGCGTCGATAGTCATTACAGCTGCACGCAGCGCGAACTCCGCGGTGAGCTCGGCGTGAGTGCGCCCACCGTAAGCCGCATGGTCCGTTCGCTGGAAAAACTAGGGCTCGTCGAACGGCGAAGATTGGAACGCGGAGACCGCCGTCAGTATTCCATCAAGCTCACAGACTGGGGTCTGAAGTGCATGCGGAGGGCCACGCGGCTGCTTCGCGGCACGGGCGCAATCCAGCTCGCGGTCGATTGCGCGCTGACCGACAACCGTCCCTACAACGGGGATCTGTGTTTCGAGCGGATGGATCTCGCGGAGACATTGTTCAACCGGCTCCGCCGCACTTTCGGCGACGTGGCTCGACTCGCCTATCCTTGGCATCCAGACGACTGATCGCCGCCCGGCGCGCGCCCCGGATATTCCCGGCCGATCCGCGGCTGATCCGCGAACTCTCCCGTGCGGCAAAAATCGTCCCGGAGACGCCATGAGTTCAATTTTGAATCGCGCAGAAGCCGCACGGCATGCTGTGCGAATTCTGCAGTCAAGCACCCACGACGCGCCAAAACCCCCGCAAAACAGCGACGGCACGCAACGCGCAAGAGGACTCCCCATGCTCCAAACCATGAGGAGAAACGCATGAAGTCCGTGAGTACGATGGTCCGAGAGGTCGTCGCCCGCCGGGCGCACCGGGAGATCGCGAGCATCGGTTCTACGCTCCACCTCCAGCGCGACCTGCACTTGCGACCGCTCGAGGTGGCACTCCTCTCGCTCGATCTGGAAGAGGTCGCGGGAGTTTCGGTGTCCTGCCACGAGATTGCATCCCTGGGCACGGTCGGAGAGCTCACCTCACTCGTGTCGACGGCGGTCGCGGTATCGAGGCGCTCGCGCCATGCGGATACCATCGCGCGCTACTTCGCGCAGACCTCGGAAGAATAGTCGAGGGCCGCGAGAAAGAGGCCCGCGACGGTAGGGCGGGCGCCGAGCGACGCGAACCGCCTCGAGATGCCCCTCCCATCGTCGATTCAAGCTACGAGATGCGGGCGCGGCGAAGCCCAGGTAAGACGGTGAGATGCGCCCCGGTCTTCGACGCACCCTCCTCGCCATCGTCCCGCTCGCGTTCGGGTGCCGACCCGCGCCCACCACCGCTTCGGCTCCATTCGAGGCTTCGACCTCGGTCGCCACCGCCGCGACGTTGATCGATCCGCCACCCGCGGTACCGCCCCCTTCGCCGACGGCGCGCACCGAGGACGAGCGAAATACCATCGGTGTATTCCGCGAGTTGGCGCCTTCCACCGTGTTCGTCACCCAGTCCCGCGTGGTCGTCGACTATCTCGCGGGTACAGCGGAAGAAGTACCGACCGGTTCAGGCTCGGGTTTCGTGTGGGACCTTGCCGGTCACATCATCACGAACTTTCACGTGGTCGACGGCGCGCGCGGGGTCACCGTCACATTTCAGGACCAAAAGACCTTCCCTGCGACGATTGTCGGCGTCGACCCGAACAAAGACGTGGCCGTATTGAAAGTCGACGTTCCGGCGGCCCTGCTCAAGCCGGTTCGCGTGGCCAACCACGAGCAACTCGAAGTGGGCCAAAAGGTGATCGCCATCGGCAACCCCTACGGACTCGACCACACGCTGACGACCGGGGTCGTCAGCGCACTCGGCCGTCAGATGCGCGGCGCCGGCGGGGTGACGATCCACGACATGATCCAAACGGATGCGGCCATCAACCCCGGCAATAGCGGCGGGCCCCTCCTCGACTCGGGGGGACGACTCATCGGGATGAACACGATGATCTACAGCCGCAGCGGGGCGTCAGCCGGCATCGGCTTCGCGGTCGCGTCGCGCACCATCGCCCGGGTCGTGCCGCAGATCATCGCGACGGGCAGGCCGGTGCGTCTCGGTCTCGGGGTGACGGTGGATCCTCTCGGGCGCCTCGAAGAACGTTACGGCATCCGTGGCGTCGTCGTCCTCGACGTCCCGGTCGGAAGCGCGGCGGCGCGGGAAGGGCTGCAGGGGATCACGCAGACGAGGGACGGCCTCGTGCTGGGCGACGTTGTCATCGGAATCGAAGATGTGGTCGTGTCCGACTACGACGATATGTACAACGCGATCGACACACACAAGGCCGGCGACGCCATCGCGGTGAAGGTGCGGCGCGGAAACTCGGTGTCTTCCCTGAAGGCGACGGTCATCGAGCTTCCGTGAGGGAGAGCGCGACTTCGTCGATGACTCGTTTCGCCGCGTCGCGCCGCGCGGCGCGATCGCCGGCCTTCCGGATCGGACGCCCGACGACGATGTAGTCGGCGCCGAACCGTATCGCTTCGGCCGGGGTCGACGAACGCTTGTGATCGTCGGCGGCTGACCAGCCCGGGCGAATGCCCGGACTCACGAGGACGGCGTCCGGGAAGTGCTTGCGCAGGAGTGCAATCTCCCGTCCCGACACGATGAAGCCGTCGGCGCCCGCGGTCTTGGCCTCGGTGGCGCGCGCGAGGAGGTCGGTCTGGAACTCGGCGGCGGGGCGTCCGGTGCGGCGTGCAAAGTCGGCGTCGTCTTGGCTGGACAAGAACGGGACGAAGAGGAGTTGCGGGTGACGCGACGTGCCGCGCCCGCGCAGAGCAGCGGCGATGGTGTCGGGTCCCGCGCTGTGGCTGAGGGTGAGAAAGGTGACTCCACTCGCGGCGGCGACGCGAACGACGTTGGTGACCGTCGCTGGGATGTCGTCGGGGAGCTTGAGATCGGCGAAGAGGCGGTGGCTCTCGGCGAGCTCGCGCAGCAGGCTTTCGACGCCGCCACCCATGAAGAGCTCGAGGCCGACCTTGAAGAACGTGATGAGGCCGTCGAGGTCTTCCACGAGTTGGCGCGCCTCCGCTTGGGTGGGCACGTCGAGGGCGACGATGAGGCGTTCCGCGGGGGTGACTGACATGCGCGCTCTGATCCTGCCTTCGTTCTAGGTGCGAGCGTTATGGGCACGAGGATCGGGGACGTTGTCAAGAGGGCGCACCGGTGCGCAGGGCTTCGACGGAGGTCGTATTTCCCGCGCCATGTTGCCGTAACGCCCCCGATTCGCCCGGGGCATTTCGCGCCGCCGAAGCGGGCTGGGCGCCGATGGATCGAGCTCGTGCCCATCAAAGGACGGTCTCGGTTGACGGGACGCATTCCGGGTGTAGTGGATCGTCTGTGGCTTGTTCGCGTATTCGCTTTGCTCTCCTCGCCTGCGCGATGGTGTCGGCGTCCGCATGCGACGACGAAGAAGGGTTCCCTGCGAACGCTCCGAGCAACGACATGACCGACATCGCCCCGGCTTCCTCTCAGCAGCCCGCGGCGGCGGCCTCGGCTCCTTCGCAGCCTCCACCCGGGACGCCGCAGCCTCTCGGTGAGGCTTGGACGGTGCCGTTTCCCGAGGAGGCGGTGGAGGCGGGCATCGCGTCCGCCGAGGTCGTGCTCCTGGTGACGGTTTCGCCGAGCGGGACGGTGGAGGATGCGGCCGTTATGACCGATCCGGGCCACGGTTTTGGCGAGGCTGCACGGAGCTATGCGCTCGGTCAGCGGTTCAAGCCCGCTGTGGACGCCGCGGGCACGGCGATCCGCGCTTCGACCCGCATGCGGGTGCGATTCCATCGCTGACTGTCGTGGGTGACGGACGCGGCCGATGCGACTTGCCGACAAGGGGGCGCTAGTCGCCGACGAGTCGTGCGGCCCAATGATGTCTTCGATGGTTGACTTGGCAACATGGTCCTCCGAACGCCTGAAATACCGGACTCCGGATTGTATTCGCCGGCGCTCGCAGCGGGCGCTGCGGGCGCCCACCGAGCGCGGCACGCGGTCGACTTGGCGCTTCAGTGCCTCGAGTTGGCGGAGCCGAACGAGGAGGTGCGCGATTTGGTCCGGCGCGGGCAACGTTTGAAGCTCGAGATCGACCACTGGTCTTCCCTGCCGCCCACGCCCGAGACGCGCGACGAAGTGATGCGGACCGCCGTCTCCATGCAAGTGGCGGCTCTTTCGCTCGTGCGCCGCACGCGCTGACCCTGTGCCAACGTGCGTCGCTCGCGACACCTCTGTCGCGAGCGACGCTTTGGACAGCCAAGAAAACGCTGCGACATCGAAGGCTTGAAGGAACGTAGCTCCGCCGCGAACCGTGGAACGGTTCGTGATGGGCACGCGTTCCCAATGTGCCATCGTCGTTTTCTCGTTCTGGCCTGGGCCTTCGCCTCTGTGGGCACGCTCACGGCATGTAGCGGCCAGTCGCCGTCCAGTTGCCAGTGCGTGGAAGGGGCGCCCAACAGCCAGACGCCGATCGACGTGCAGCGCGATCCCGCGGCGAGCATCCCATCCAGCGCCCTCTCGCTTGCGGTCACCGCGAACAACGCGTTCGCGGTCGACCTTTATTCGCGAGTGCTCGGCAGCGCGCCGGACGGTAACCTGCTGACATCTCCGCTCAGCGCATCTCTCGCGTTGACGATGGCGTACGCCGGCGCGGCGGGCGATACGGCGACGCAAATGGCGACGGCGCTTCATGTCCCTGCGGGAAGCGGCGCCACCATCTTCGACGGGCAGAACGCGCTGGACCAGGCGCTCGGCTCGCGTGCTCAGACGGCCCTCACGGCCGACCAGCGATCCGCGACGGGCGGCGGCGCCAGCGCGCCATCGAGCGACGACTATCAGCTCGACCTGGTCAATTCGATTTGGGCGGAGCAGACGCTGCCCTTGCAAACGCCGTTTCGCGACGTGCTCGGCAAGAGCTATGGGGCGGGTGTCTTTCTCGAGGACTTCGTGGGCCAGCCGGACCCATCACGCGTCGCGATCAATGCGTGGGTCAGCGCTCGGACGTCCGACGAGATCAACGACCTTCTCCCGCCGGGCAGCATCGACAGCAGCACGCGCGTCGTCCTCGTCAACGCGATCCATCTGAAGCTGCCCTGGGCGCTCCCGTTTTCGGCGACGAGCACGATGGCAGGGGCCTTCACGAGGTCGGACGGTACCGCGGTCATGGCGCCGTTCATGAACGAGACGGGCGACTTTTCGTACGTCGACGACGGGCAGGCGCAGATCATCGCGCTCCCCCTCGCGGGACGCGACCTCGACGTCCTCGTCGCGTTGCCCCACGCCGGCGTCGACCTGGCGACCTATGAAGGGACGCTGGCGTCGGCCGCGTCGCAAGCGTTGGCGGTGCCGGCCGCGATGGGCCACGTGGCGCTCTCGCTTCCCAAGGTGGACTTCACTTCGCCTTCCACGTCGCTCGCGGGAGCGCTGACCGCGATGGGGATGGTGGACGCGTTCCAGCCCGCGACCGCGGACTTCTCCGGCATCTCATCCGGGACGAAGCTTTACATCGCCGACGCGTTGCAAAAGACGATGATCGCCATGGCGGAGCCCGGGGTGGAGGCCGCTGCCGCGACGGCCGTCGTATTCGGCGCCACCGGAGCACCGGCGAACCCGCCGCTCGTGACGATGACGGTGAATCGACCGTTCGTGATCTCGATCGTTGACGCAACGACCCAAGCAATCCTGTTTCTCGGCCACGTGAAAGACCCGACCCAGACGGCAATTCCCTGACGGCGGCGAGGCGCCCGTCACGTCCCGAGCGTCAGCCCGCCGCCACGTCACCGCCCGCGGAGGGACCAAAACTGGTCGACATCGGCTGGCGTAATCGAAGACGCCTGCTCCGACACGAAGGCGGCCATGAGTTGGCCGGCTTCGGTGTGCTTCAGCCCGAACGCGTGGCCGACCTCGTGAGCCGCCGTTTGCTCCTGCAGGCTCGGCGTATTGCCGCCCATGGCGCTGATGCGGTCGACGTAGAGGACGACGGTCGAGCTGTCCGACGCGCCCATGTACGTCGTCCCGACCACATCTTCGGTGGAATCGGTCGGCGCGTACGAAGGGACGATGCAAACACGCTGAGGCGAGGACGAATCGCAGGTGCCGATGACGGTATCGAGCTTCAGCTCGGGCACCGATGCAACCCACTCGTCGAGGCTCGCCGTGATCGACTCGGTCTCGTCGCTGGTGAAGGACGGGTCGATGGCGAAGCTGTAGGTGAGCGGAAGGCTCGGCGTTGAATAGCAGCCGGACAGGGTGGACAGGGCGAAGGACAGGCCGACGAGGACGAAGGAGCGGACGACACCGGCGCGGACCGCCGCGGCGACGGGGTTCGTTCGTAGGGTGCGAGTGAAAACGTCCACGCTGACTGGCCAATGCACGAGACGTTCCCAATCGAAAATGCCGCTATGCGTGGCGGCTCAAGCCGCTGCGGCAAAACGCGCATGCGCAATCCGCACGACCGCGACTGCGGTTTCCGCACCGCACGCAGGCGTCCGCGCGCGAGGGCACGCAGAAAGCCGCGGTAGGTGGCGCACGCACGCGGTGGACCCGAAGTTGCTTTGGGCGCTTGCCAGAGGGACACCCTTGGAAACAGCCTTTCGCTCGGAAACGCCGATGCATACGTCGTCCCGCTTGCCGGCGCACACGACGCTGTGGCTCTTGGGCGTTTCGCTGCTGCTCGGGTCGGTGCTGGTCGTTTCGGCGGTCGACAACTACCGGAGCGCGCTGGCCGAGAAGGAAGCGGCGACGACGCACGAGGGGATCGCGATCTTCGAGAGACTGTCGATCGATTGGGCCGCCGGAGACCAGGTGTTGGCCGAGGAGCTCGCCGCGGGGCTGCCGGATCCGCAAGCGACGTTTCTCGGCGTCTGGGAGTCCGACCGAAGGATCGCGAGCGCGGGCAAGACGGAGTTCCCCGACTTGGGGCCGACGCCGTTCAAGCTGCAGCTCGAGCGAAACCGCGCGCGCATGAGCTTTCCAGGGTTGTACAAGGGCCCGCGCGATCGACCGGTGCCCAAGTCGACGTTCGTTGGACTTCGGCTGCCGACCGAGCGCGTCTTCGTGGTCGAGTTCATTCCGCACGCCGCGCAAGCGCTCGCGCGCCGCGCCTTGGGCGGCCTCATTCTCGCGTCGAGCGTGGCCATCTTGCTGACTTCGGCCGCCGCCATTCTCTGGCGTATGGGCCGGCGCGGCGAGCAGCTTCGTCTGGAGCTCGAACGAAAAGAACACTTCGCCCGCCTGGGCGCGATGTCGGCCGTGCTCGCGCACGAGATCCGCAACCCTCTCGCCTCCCTGAAGGGTCATGCCCAGCTCCTCGCCGAGGAGCCGCACGACCCGCGGACGGCCGCGCAAATCGACCGCGTGGTCAAAGACGCGATCCGGCTCGAGGTGCTGACGAACGACCTCTTGCAGTTCGCCCGTTCGGGGAGCGTGCAGGCATCCCTGTCGTCGCCGGCGGAGGTCTTGGAGGCCGCCGCGCTCGCCGTCGACGCCGAACGCGTGCGCGTCACGGCGGACGGGGCGCCCGATCGTTGGTCGCTCGACGCTGGCCGGATGGAGCAGGTCCTGGTCAACCTCCTCGACAACGCGCTCCGAGTCACGCCCGCGGGCAAGAAGGTGACGGCGGAGGTCGTGGGCGCCGGCAAAGAGCTGGTCTACACGGTCCGCGATCAGGGCCCGGGCGTACCTCCGGCGCAGCGCGCTCGGATCTTCGACGCCTTTCATACGACGAACGTGCGCGGCACCGGGCTCGGCCTCGCGGTCGCGCGGCGCATCGTCGAGCTTCACGGCGGCCGCATCGAGGTCGACGACGGCCCCGAGGGGGGAGCGGTGTTCCGGGTGCGCTTGCCGGCGCTGGCTTCTCAGCCGATCCCGTAGCGTTTGAGCTTGTCGTAGAGCGTACGAAGGCCGATGCCGAGCCGATCGGCCGCGCGGCGGCGGTTGCCCGAGCTCTCAGCGAGCGCCCGCTCGATCGCGATACGCTCCACGGACTCCAACGTGCCTTGGGACGGCGGCGGCTCCGGCACCGCGGACTCGCGCTCGACGCCCGCCGGGGGCATGGAGGAGGGCGCGGCCACCCCCGACGGTTCGATCCACACGTGCTCGGGGCGCACGACGCCGTCGTCGGCCAAGATCGCCGCTCGCTCCAGCACGTTCTTGAGCTCGCGGATGTTGCCGCGGAGCTCCGCCCGCGCAAGCATCCGCTCCACTTCCGGAGTCACGCGAGGCGTCGGTCGTCCGAGCTCCGCTGCGGCCGAGCGAAGCAACGTTCCGACGAGCGGCATCAGGTCGCCGGGCCGGTCGCGAAGCGGCGGGATGCGAATCGGGAACACGGCGAGCCGGTGATACAGGTCTTCGCGGAAGGTGCCTTTGGTGATCATGGATCGCAGGTCGCGGTTGGTCGCCGCGATCCAGCGGACGTCCGCGGTCAACGTGCGCGTGCCGCCGATGCGCTCGAATCGCCGCTCCTGAAGGACCCGCAGGATCTTCGCT
Organism: Polyangiaceae bacterium; assembly: GCA_036500865.1. Lineage (GTDB taxonomy): Bacteria > Myxococcota_A > Polyangia > Polyangiales > Polyangiaceae > Palsa-1150. Next base: position 111,698 of record DASYBG010000007.1, on the reverse strand, counting down.
TGGAGATCGAGCTTCAGCTCACCGATCTCGTCGAGAAAGAAAGTGCCGCCCTCGGCGAGCTCCACGCGCCCGCGGTGCTGGGCGTGCGCGCCCGTGAAGGCACCCTTCTCGTGGCCAAAGAGTTCGCTCTCGAGCAGCGTATCGCTCAGCGCCGCGCAGTTCACGGCGATGAACGGCTGGCTCGCCCGGGCGCTCGCCAGGTGCACCGTTCGCGCCGCCACCTCTTTGCCGGTGCCGGTCTCCCCGAGAAGCAGGATCGTCGCGTTGGTGCGCGCGACTTTCTCGATCGCCGCCTTCACCGCCACCATCGCGGGATCGCCATAGGTGAGCGCCGGCAGCGCCGAGGCTTGCGCCCGGTTCGAGCCCTCTCGCGCACCGAGCAAACGCCGTCGCTCGATGGCACGGTTGACGAGGAGCCGGAGCGCAGCCGGGCTCTCGATTGGCTTCTGCACATAGTCGAACGCGCCCGCCTTCATCGCTTCGACCGCCGTGTCGACCGTCGCGTAGGCGGTGAGGAGGATGACCTGGGCGTCGGGGAGATCGGCGCGCACTTTGGCCAAGAGCGAGAGCCCATCGCGACCCGGCATCTTGAGGTCCGTGATGACCACGTCGAAAGCCTGGCGGTCGAGGAGCTCCGCCGCCTCTTCGCCGTCGGCCGCGGCCACCACGTCGTCTCCGTCGCGCGTCAACGCGGCCGTGAGTAGAGACCGGAGACCCTCCTCGTCATCGACTACCAGGATTCGGGCCATGCGCAGGACAGCCTAGCGTCCGTCCCGCAATCGACAGCGGCGTGCGTCGGGGTCTCGCGCGATGCCTTTTCGCAATGTCTCATGGCGGCGCGCCGTCGAGGCCCCTCGCCTCACCCGCTTCTGCCGCAACGCGTCGCGTGCCCGCCGAGGCCCGAGGCCGGCGCGGGCGCTGTGAAAACGACCCTTATTGCGCCGCGATGCAATCCAGCGCGGCCGGAATCAATGCCCTGCTTCGAAGGTAGACGGTCGGGCTGCAGTTTTTGTGAGCCGATCGAGCCTCCAAATGGAACATGATAAGGTGCGCGACGCGCGCGTCGTGAAGTACGGGCTTGCCCGCCAGCCGGCCGATGCATCGCCCGTGATAAACCCCGAGATTTCAAGTAACTGAGGCTCCTCATGCCGCTGTCCTCTCGATTGATTGCTCAGTGTGCTTTTGCCCTCGCCATGGTGGGGGCTCCCCTTATCGCAGCAAGCTGCGCGCACGGCGCGGTCGTCGGCAACGCCGCCGGGACCTCGTCGGGAAGCCCCGGGTCGAGCGGCTCGACGATGGTCGTTGTCGGGAGCAGCGGCGGCGCGAGCCAAGGGGCGACCGGGGGTGGAAAGTGCACGCAGGCGATGCCCTGCAACGACTTCGCGATGGTCACGCCGGTCATGGACTCGACCGGCACCACGCCGCTGCCGAGCAACCCCGCGTCGATCTTCGGTAGCGCGACGAACGGCTCCACCGCGAACGGGCCGTGCCTCGTCGAGCCCGCCGACCAATCGCTCGTCCCGAAAAACTGGCTGCGGCCTCGCGTCGTGTGGAAGGCGGCCGGCGGCGAAACGGTCTTCGAGGTCCGGTTCAGTACTGTCGGAGAAACCCAGGACCTCGTCGTGTACACGACGAACACGTACTACACGATGGACGAGGGGCTCTGGCAGCAGCTCGCTTGGACCGCGCCGGACGGCGGCGCGGCGGTCGACGGGAACCTCATCAACACGCCCATCACCGTCACCGTGCGGGGCAGCAGCGGAAGCGGCACGCCGGGCATCAGCGCTTCGTCGACGTTCACGATCGCCCCGGCCATCGCCGACGGCGCCCTCGTCTACTGGACGACGGAGAACTTCGACAACAACGCCAGCAACACGACGCTCCAAGGCTTCCACGTGGGAGATGAAGGAACGACGTTGGCTTTATCGTCGAACCAGGTGCAGCAGCAGGTTCGGGCGCAACCGATCGACGGCGGCAACCTGACCGGGAACTTCCAGCAGGTCTATTGCATCGGCTGCCACACGGCGACGCCCGACGGCAACTACGTGGCGTTCACCGCGCAGTGGCCGTGGCCGAGCACAATCGCCAGCATTCAGCAGGGATCGGCGGGCACAGTGCCGTCCTGGCTGTCACGCGGCGCCGTGCAAAACCTCAGCCCCGACTACAAGGGCAACGCCTTCGACGTCTGGTACAACCCGCCCGCGGTCAATCAGATCATGCTCGGGATCGGGACGTTTTCCCCGGCCCACTACCAGATGGGCGATCGCAAGTACGTCGCCACGCTCGGTACCTCGTGGAACTCGTTCTCGCTGACGGATCCGGGCGTGCCTTCGGGCGTCACCAGCCAGCTCGCCTGGTTCAACCTCGAGTGGGACGACGCGTTGACCTCGGCGGGCCAGCTCGAGCCGAACGGTCTCCCCGCGGCGACGCCGTGTAGCGTCGGCACGTATCCCGGCATCAACGGCAGTCCGCAGGGATGCATTTCGACTCCGAACTCGAACGGCGGCTGGGGCATCGTCGCGCGCAACGGTGACAGCAACGGGGCAGGTTCCCCGAGCTGGAGCCACGACGTAGACGGAAACACGGACGTGATCGCGTATTCGTCGACGAACGTCGGCGTCAAGGACGGACGGATGGACTGCGCGTCCGGCACCGCTCAGTGCTCCTCGGACATCGCGGTCGTCCCGTTCAATAGCGGCGCGGGCGGCAACGCCACCAAGCTCCCCGGCGCGTCCGACTCGGCGTACAACGAGTACTATCCGGCGTGGTCGCCCGACGACTCGATCATCGCGTTCAACCGCGTCCCCGCGGGCACCAGCATGTACAACGAAGCCAAGGCCGAAGTGTACGTGGTCCCCTACAACGCTGGCGCCGGCGGTACCCCGCTCGCGGTCACCTCGACGTATCCGCCGCCGTCGTGCACCAGCCCGTTCGTCGACGGCGTTCAGAACACCTGGCCCAAGTGGGCGCCGAACCCGCTCGACTCGACGGGCAAGCCCGCCAACCAGGTCGATGGAGATGGGAACAGGTACTACTGGATCACCTTCTCGTCGATCCGCAGCCCGCAGGCCGCGGCGGACCCGAACAACGGTGGCAAGCGCAAGCAGCAGCTTTATCTCGCCGGTCTCGTCATTGACAAAAATGGGAACGCGAAGGCGTACGCGCCCGTTTACATGTGGAACCAGAACGCGACGGTCAACAATCTCATCCCCGCCTGGGGTGAGTTCACGATCCCGAAGGGGACGACGACGACGAGCGTTCAGGTCGCCCAGTAGCGACGCGCGCGCCATGTGGGCGCGGACGATTTGGCCAGCGTGGACGGGCGAGACCGGTCGGAGGGCGACCGTCTCGTCGTCGACGCAGCGCCCCATGGCGCTGGCATTCTCACGTGGGCGGCGCCAACCGCGGGGAGCGGACCGGGGAATTTCGAGGCGGCCGCAGAAGCAGATCGTTAGCCTAGCTTGCTAACGATCTCGCTCGCGCAGGCGGCTCCCGCAAGGGCCCGACCCCGCAGAGGCAAGGCCCCGCATTCCGAGGCAACCAATGACAGATCGTTAGCTTGCTAACGATCTCGCTCCCGAGGGCAGCCCCAGCGAGAGCCAGTGCCCGCCGGTGGCTACGGCGAAGAATCGGGGCAAGTTGAACCACCCCCCAGGCTCCCAAGCCCCACAAAGAGAAAAGCCCGAACGCGACGCCGATTGCGTCACGTCCGGGCTCCTCGAATACGCGAGCGACAACCAGCCGGTGCCTTAGCCGTTCGTCTCCTCGAACTCGGCATCGATGACGCCGCCGTCCTTGCCCTTCTTGTCGCCATCCGGCGGGGGGGATGCGCCGCCGTTCACGCCGCCTGCTCCCGGACCTTCGGGACTGGTCGGGTTGGCGCCGTACATGACGCCGGCGAGGCGGTGGGCCTCTTTCTCGAGGCGTGCGCTCACGTCTTGGACACGGGCGTCATACTGCTTCTCGACGGCGTCCCGGCCCTCTTTGATGAGCGCCTCGAGCGACGACAGGTCCTGTCCCTGGATCTTGTCCTTGTTGTCGTTGAGGGTCTTTTCGAGCGTGTAACACAGGTTGTCGAGCTTGTTTCTGCGCTCGATTTGCTCGCGGCGTTCCTTGTCCTCGCGCTCGTGCTCCTGGGCTTCGTGCACCATCTTCTGGATCTGCTCTTCGTTCAGACCCGAGTTGGCGGTGATGGTGATCTTTTGATCTTTGCCCGTCGCGGTGTCCTTCGCGTGAACGCTGAGGATACCGTTCGCGTCGATGTCGAAGGTGACCTCGACCTTCGGAACGCCGCGCGGCGCCGGCATGATGCCTTCGAGGTGGAACTTGCCGAGGGTCCGGTTGTAACGAGCCTCGGCGCGCTCACCCTGGAGGACGTGGATCTCGACCGAGGGCTGGCTGTCGGTGGCCGTCGAGAAGATCTCCTTCTTCTGCGTCGGGATGGTGGTGTTGCGCGGGATCATTGCCGTCATCACGCCGCCGAGGGTCTCGACGCCGAGGCTGAGCGGGGTCACGTCGAGGAGGACGAGATCCTTCACTTCGCCCGAGAGGACGCCGGCTTGGACGGCCGCTCCGATGGCGACGACCTCGTCGGGATTGACGCCCTTGTGCGGCTCTTTCCCGAAGTACTTCTTCACCGTCTCCTGCACGAGCGGGACGCGCGTCGACCCCCCGACGAGGACGACCTCGACGATGTCTTTCGGATCCTTCTTCGCGTCTTTCAGCGCCCTGCGCACCGACTCCATGGAACGCTCGACGAGCGGCGCGATCATCTGCTCGAGCTTCGAGCGGGACATGCGCATATCCATGTGCATCGGACCGCCGGAACCGACCGTGATGTACGGCAGATTGATGCTGGTCTCCTGCACGCTGGAGAGCTCGATCTTGGCCTTCTCCGCGGCCTCCTTGAGGCGCTGAAGGGCCATCTTGTCGTTCCGGAGATCGACGCCGTTCGACTTCTTGAACTCGGCGACCATCCAGTCGATGAGGAGGTTGTCGATGTCGTCCCCGCCGAGGTGGGTGTCGCCGTTGGTCGAGATGACCTGCACGACGTTGTCGCCGACTTCGAGGATCGAGATGTCGAAGGTGCCCCCGCCGAAGTCGTAGACGGCGATGACTTCGTCCTTCTTCTTGTCGAGACCGTATGCGAGGGCGGCGGCCGTCGGCTCGTTGACGATTCGTTTGACCTCGAGACCGGCGATGCGGCCGGCGTCCTTGGTGGCCTGCCGCTGCGAGTCGTTGAAATAAGCCGGCGTCGTGATGACGGCCTCGGTGACTTTTTCGCCGAGATAGTCCTCCGCGGCCTTCTTCAGCTTCATGAGGACGCGGGCGCTGACCTCGGGCGGGCTGACTTGTTTGCCCCGGACGACGAAGGCGGGGTCCCCGTTGCTGGCGCGCACGATCTTGTAGGGGACGCGACTGATCTCGTCGCCCACCTCTTCGAACCGGCGCCCGACGAAGCGCTTCGCGCTGAAGATGGTGTTCTCGGGGTTGGTGACGGCCTGCCGCTTGGCGATTTGACCGACCAGGACCTCGCCCTTGTCGTCCCACGCCACGACGCTCGGCGTCGTACGCGACCCCTCCTCGTTGACGATCACTTTCGGCTCGCGGCCTTCCATGATCGCGACGACGCTGTTCGTCGTGCCGAGGTCGATTCCGATGATCTTGCCCATGTTCCGTTTGCCTCCGCTGGTACTCTCGACGCTCGCGCGGGCCTGGACTTCAGGCACCCCCCTCCTGGGGACGCGCTGCGAGCTGCTTTTCGTTTTCGGCCGCCCGCCCGCAGCGCCAGGACTTCCCTGGCATTTCACCGCGAAACCGTGCGACGCGAGGGCAACCTAACCACCGGCCCTGCCGCGTCAACGGCACGAAGTTTGAGCTGGAGGCATCGCTCGCCCCCTTGCCCCACCCGCGCCGCGCCGGCCTACCGAGCCGCTGCCAGAGAAGGTAAACCGACGCCAAACCGCCAGAGCTTGCTCGTCCTGTCCACTTCGAGGCTCGCGGCGCGACCCCCGCGTGTTACAGTGCTTCCATAGTCATCTCCGGGTCGCGCCGTTCGCGCGCATCTCATGGCCCCCCCCGACGACAACCTGCCCGCACCGCCCGACCTCCCCTCTTACACGGTAGAGGACGCCGTCGAAGTCGCGCCACCACCGCGCCGGAACCGTGACGCATTGGAACGTCACGCCGGCACGGGTCTGGCCCGGCACGACGTCGTCTTCGACGAGGAACGCATCGACGCCGACGCGGCCAAAGTGGTCCGCCGCCTCGAGCGAAGTGGCTTTCAGGCGTATCTCGTCGGCGGGTGCGTGCGTGACCTGCTGCTGGACGGCAAGCCCAAAGACTTCGACGTCGCGACCAGCGCCCGACCCGAAGACGTGCGGAGCCTCTTCCGCAACTGCCGGATCATCGGGCGGCGGTTCCGCCTCGCGCACATTCTCTTCGGGGGAGGCAAGGTCGTCGAGGTCGCGACGTTCCGGCGCAACCCCGCGATGGAAGCGCCTGAAGAAGAGTCGAGCGAAGTATTCGACGATCTGCTGATCCGGAGCGACAACGTGTTCGGCGAGGCCCACGAAGACGCTCTGCGGCGCGATTTTACGATGAACGCACTCTTTTACGACCTGGACCGCCGGCAGGTCCTCGACTGGTGCGGCGGCATGCAGGACGTCCGCAGGCGGACGATCCACACGATCGGCGATCCAGTCACGCGGTTCCGTGAAGATCCCATCCGGATACTTCGGGCCATCAAGTTCGCGGCGCGGCTCGACCTGGGCATCGCGCCCGACGTGGCGGACGCCATGGCGGCGACGCGCGAAGACTTGGCGAAGGCGGCGCGCCCGCGTCTCTTCGAGGAGATTCTGCGGCTGCTGCGGGGCGGAGCGGCGCATCGGTCGATGTGGCTCGCATGGGAGACGGGGGCGATGGCGGTGGTCCTGCCGGAGCTCGCAGCGTTCCTCGACGACGAAGAGGCGACGCGCGGCGGGGCCCAACGGTTCTTCGGCGCGATGGACGCGATCGACGCGATGACGCGGAGCCGCGGCCGGCCGCTCGACGACACCGCCCTCTGGACGGTGCTGCTCCACGAGCCGCTCGACGAGGCGTGCTCGGGCGAGAAGGACCGGATCGGGTGTGCGACCGAGTTTCTCGAGCCGATCATCGAGCGGGTGGCGGTGCCGAGGCGTATCGCCGACGGCGTTCGGCGCATCGTGGCGGTCCTTCCCCGTCTTTCGGCCGGTCGCGCCGGGCGGTTCGCGAAGACGGAGCTCATGGGATCGGCGCTCGACGTGCTGGAGGCCGAGTGGCGGGCCGCGGGACGTCCGACCGACGCGATCGACAAGATGCGCGCGGCCAACCCGGTCGCACGATCGACGTCGAACCGGGCCCCCGGGGTGCGCCGCGACACACGCCGGCAGCGCGCGGGCGGCGGCCCGGGCTGAACGTCGCTACCTGGGGCTCGCGAGCAGGGCGGCAAGCTCCCGAGGATCGCTGAGCGGCGCCGAGCAAGATCGGCCCCGGCAAACGTAAGCGACAGGGACCGCGTGCGACGGCTTGTCCGCCGTCAGAGCACGGCACGCGTCGAGCGCCTTCGGATCGGTCGGGTCGGCCCACGCGACCACGCGATCAGGCAAGTGCGCCCGAAGGACTTCGCGCGCGAGCGCGCGCGTGGCTTCGCTCGACCGCGGGCCGACGAGGACCACGTCGACCGAGCCTCGCACCAGGCGATGGACGAGCGCGACGGCGCTGCTCATGCCGCTGGGGTGTTCGGCCGCGGCGGTCGCCATTCGCTCGACGGCACGGGTGCCGTGTTCCGTGAGCTTCGGGTCGACGAGTGTCCCGAGGCGCAAGAGGAGCCTGCAGGCCACCGAAGACGCGCTCGGCACCGAGTGGTCGAACTGGTCTTTCGCACGGACCAGGATGGCTTCGCCGTCGTCCGGCGAGAAGTAGAAGGTACCGTCGGCCGCGTCGTGGAAGTGGGCGAGGATGGCCTCGGCAAGGCCGCGCGCCAGGCCGACCCACCGCGGGTCGCCCGTCGCCTCGTAGACATCGAGCGCCGCGTCGCCGACGAAGGCGTGGTCGTCGAGGAAACCGAGTCCCTTGGCCGCGCCCCGAGCGCAGTGACGCGCGACGCGCGCGACGCGCCTTCCTTCGTCCCAGGTAACGAGCGCGGTCTCGACGAAGGTCATGGCGCGCACGGCCGCATCGAGCAGGTTTGGGCCCGCGACGGCGCTCGCGTCGGCGAGCGCGGAGATCATGAGGGCGCCGTAGCTCGCGAGGAGCTTGTCGTCGCGCGCGGGCTTCGGCCTCGCCTCGCGGGCTTCGAAGAGAAGACGGCGGGCGCGCTCGAGGGCGGCGGCCTCCGCGTCGCCGTCGGGCGCGTGGACGATCGACAGCACCGTCGCGCCGGTTTGCTCGAAGTTTCCCTCGGGCGTGACCCCGTATACGTGCCTGGCGGCGTCGGCGGCGTCTCGGTCGGAGCCGCAGGCTTCGTCGATCTCGTCGGGCCGCCAGACGAAGAAGCGCCCCTCCTCGCCCTCGCTGTCGGCGTCTTGTGTCGTGTAGAAGCCGCCGCTTGGATCGGTCATCTCGCGCGCGACGTAGGCCGCGATTTCGGCCGCCGTGCGGGCGTGCGCATCGTCGCCAAGGGCGCGCCAGCCGTCGGCGTAGAGGCGCAGAAGGAGCGCGTTGTCGTAAAGCATCTTCTCGAAGTGCGGGACGAGCCACTTCTCGTCGGTCGAGTAGCGGTGGAACCCGCCGCCGACCTGGTCGTAGATGCCGCCGGCCCGCATCGCGCCGAGGGTCTTCGCGAATCGCTCGCGCTCCCCCGCCCGGAGGAGGACGTCGAGGCTCATGGTGCTTGGAAACTTCGGGCGATGGCCGAAGCCTCCGTGGACGTCGTCGAAGCGCGCCGTGAGCGTTCGCGCCGCCGAGAGAACGAGGTCGGCGGAGACGCCGCCGGTGCTCGTCCCGATCGCGACGGCCTGCTCCATCGCGCGCGTCAGCTCCGACGAGTGCGCGCGAACGTCTTCTCGGCGCGCCCGGTACGCCTCGCGCGCGGCTCGGAGGACCTTGGGAAATCCCGGCATGCCGTAGCGCTCGATCGGCGGGAAGTACGTCCCGCCGAAGTACGGCTTCTGGTCGGGCGCGAGAAACACGGTGAGAGGCCAGCCGCCGCTCCGGCCCATGAGCTGAACGACCAGCTGGTAGACGTGGTCGAGGTCGGGCCGCTCTTCCCGGTCGACCTTCACGCAGACGAACGACTCGTTCATCTGCTTGGCGATGTCTTCGTTCTCGAAGCTCTCGCGCTCCATGACGTGGCACCAGTGGCAGGCGGAGTAGCCGATGCTCAAGAGGATGGGCATGTCTTCGCGCTCGGCGCGAGCGAGGGCTTCGACTCCCCACGGGTACCAATCGACCGGATTGTCGGCGTGCTGAAGCAGATACGGCGAGGTCTCGCGGGCGAGCCGGTTGGCCATGACGCCTTTTTGGCCCTGGTGGCGCGAGCGCGCAAGCCCGCGCAGGGCCCTCTCACGGAGTGACGGCGATCGAACCGGTGAGCACGATGTCGTCGGACGATCGCCCGACGCGGATCTCCACGGTGTCGGGCTCGACGACGAAGCCGTTCTTGGCCGTGTCCCAATAGCCCAGGTCGCGCGCGCGGAGGGTCAGCTCGACGCGCGTCTTGGCGCCCGCCGCGAGCGACACTCTGCGGAACCCCTTGAGCTCCTGGATTGGGCGGACCACCTTCGAGCCGACGTGGCGCACGTAAAGCTCGGCGACGTCGTCGCCGTCGCGCGGCCCCGTGTTCTGCACGTCGAAGCCGACGACGACGGCTCCGTCGGCGGGCAGGCTCGAAGCGCTGAGCGACAGGCCCGAGTATGCGAAGGTCGTGTACGAGAGCCCGTATCCGAACGAAAAGAGAGGCTTGTGCCGGAAGTACTCGTACGTGCGGCCGTGCCGAACGTCGTAGTCCATCATCGGCGGCAGGTCTTCGAGGGCGCGCGGCCACGTCGTGACGAGACGCCCGCCGGGATCGACGGCGCCGAAGAGAACGTCGGCGAGGCCGGTGCCAAGCTCCTGGCTCGCGTGCGTCGCGTGCACGATGGCGGGCACGTGAGCGACGCTCCACACGATGGCATAAGGAAAGCTGGCAAGAAGAACGACGATGGTCCGGGGGTTGGCGGCGAGGACCTTTCGGACGAGCTCCTCGTCTTCGAGCGTAATGGCCTTGCGATCGACGGCCTCGCGTCCGTAGCTCGGTAGCGCGACCATCGCCCAGGCGTCGACGTCGCCGGTCGGGTGGTTGCCGACGACGACGATGGCCACGTCGGCCTTCTTCGCGGCGGCCACCGCGAGCCCGCCCTGGTCGTCGCGGGCGTACGTGAGCGTCGTATGCGGGCCGAGCTTGCGCTTGATCCCTTCGATCGGCGACACGGTATACGGAGGCGTCCCGCTGTACCAATCGAGGAGGACCTCGCCGGCCCGGGGACCGATGACGGCGACGGACGCGAGCTTCGTCGCGTCGAGCGGGAGGAGCTTGCCGTCGTTCTTGAGGAGTACGATCGAGCGCTGAGTGACACGCTTGGCAAGCGCCTGATGCGCGTCGAGCTTCCAAGGCTCCTCGTTGGCGTCGACTGCCGCGAACGGGACGCGATCCTGCGGATCGAGAAGGCCCAGCCGGATCATGACGCGGAAGTTCTGGCGCAGGACGTGGTCGACGTCCGACTCGGCGATGAGTCCGCGCCGCAGCGCCTCCCGGACGGGATCGCGGTACTTGTCGAGGAACTGGCTGATGCCTGCCTTGATCGACGCGGCCGCGGCCTGCGCGAGGTCGGCATACGCCTTGTGCCCCGTGAAGAGCTGGGTGAGCGCGCCGCCGTCGGTGCATTTGATGCCGTCTTGCCCCCAAAGGCGGACGGTCACGTTCTCCAGCATCGGGTGCGTGGTGCACGGAACGCCGTTGTGCGCGTTGTACGCGGCCATGTACGCGCGCGCGCCGCCGTCGACGATGGCGGCGCGAAAGGCGACGGCGTAGTACTCGTGAAAGAGCCTGTCGTCGAAGTCCGACGACGTATGGTCGCGACCATCCTCGTTCGTGTTGGCGACGAAGTGCTTGAGGAGCGACGCGGCCCGCCAGTACTTCGGATCGTCGCCCTGGAGACCACGCACGAAGGCGGTCGCCATCGTGGCCGCGAGGTAGGGGTCTTCGCCGTAGCTCTCTTCGCTCCGCCCCCAGCGCGGATCGCGCGCAAGGTCCGCGTTCGGCGCGCGGATGACGATTCCGCCGCGCCCGCGCGCATGGAAGACCCACCGCGCCTCGGTCGCCTCGACGCGCGCCGCCTCCGCGATGAGATCCGGGTCCCACGTCTCGGCGAGACCGACGGACTGCGGGAACGTGGTCGTCGGAACGGGTTCGCCGTGCCCCCATCCGCCCGGGCCGCCGAGCGCAAGCCCGTGGAGGCCCTCGAGGTGACCCGAAAGGCGCAGGCCGAGCCGCGGAACCTTGGGGGTGGACGCGAGGCACTCGATCTTCTCGTCCAGCGTGAGCGCCGCGATGAGCGCGTCGATGCGCGCCTCGACGGGCAGGTCCGGGTTGGCATAGGCGGCGGCCGGCGTCTGCGCGTCTCCCGCGTCCACCGTGGAGACGAGCGGCTCCACGCACGGCACAACCTCTACCGCCCGCGCGGGACGAATCTCCGGCGACGGGCCCCGGCAAGCGCCGGCCATCGCGACGACCGCCGCGAGCGCGAAGGCCGACGCGGCCATGGCGGGAGGTGCGGCCACTTCGTCGGGCTACGTCGTCACTTCGACGCGGAGGAGCTTCCGACCAATAAAGAGGTAGTCCCCGTGCGACAGCTCCTTCTCGACCTGAAGCCGCACGTACGTGCCGTTCCTGCTGTTCAAGTCGGTGAGCGTGAGGCGCCCGCCCGTCTCCTCGAGCCGGCAGTGCGACGCGCTCATATAGAGGTCGGTCGGGAAGTTCAGGTCGGCGCCCTCGCGCCCGATCTGGAGCCCCGCGCCACGCGCGCAAACGGCCATCGCGGCCACGCCTCCCTGCAGGATCTGCACGAGCTTGAACTGCGCGGGATGCTTGGGGGACGAGTAGAAGTAGGTTCCGTCGGGCGCGGGGCCGTCGTTCGCCTTCACGGGTCCGTCGATCCGAAAGAGCTGCTCGCCGGCGAGGAAGTGATCGCCCACGGACACCTCCACGGTGCCGCGCACGCGCCAGTAGACGCCGTTCAGCGAGCCCTCGTCGCGGACGACGAGCTTGCCAGCTCGATAGAAGAGGTTCGCGTGGCGAGGCGAAACGTACGGATCGTCCGGCAGCACGAGCTGGCCAATGCGCCCGACGATGTGCTGCTCCGCGTTCAGCTGGTAGCTCAGGCCCTCGATGCCCTCACCCCGGATGAGGATCAGCTTGGCCTTGCCCGGGGTCTGCAGCTGCCCGAAAAAGTGGGTCCGCGTGTGGAGGATCTCCGGCGGCACGGCCGCGCCGCACCGGCCGCAGAACTTGTGTCCTAGCGGCACCGGCGTCGAGCACGACTTGCAGACGTAGTTTTTGGCCTGATCCATCTGCTCCTCCAAAGACCTTTCAGGGCGTGCGCGCTGTGCGGCGCGGGACCCAGCTAGCGAGACGTTGCCGGCGGTATCGTGAACGGTGCCGGCGCCCAACCATTCTTCGGGCGAGCCTGGCGACGATACCCCTGTTTGTCGTCCCTGCGCACGCACCGCGCTCGCGAGAGCGGCGGGAACGCTCCCGGAGGCCGGCCGCCGGGGTTTGAGGTCGTCGCCCGCGAAAAGAGGGGACATCGGCGGGTCGACCGCGGAGCCGGCGGCGACCTCGACGAACGGCGCGGGCCACGGCTTTGCGAGCGCGACCGGAGGGAGGTCGAGCAGGACGGGCGGCGGGGGCGTGGCGACCTCTGGGAGAGGGGCCGCGAGGGCGAGGCTCCCGTCGCAGAGGCGGCACGTCGGGCTCCCCAATGGGCTGTAAGCATCGCAGCGACCGCAGACGACGCCGAGTTCGAGGTCCATGGCGGACCTGCGGAGCCTACCAAAGAACCGGCCGCGGCCCCTCACCAGATGACGGTCAAACGCTTTTTGGCGTCGCCGAAGCCCGCGGCGCTCACCAGGCGAAATACCACGTGCTGGCAGCTTGCCGCGTCGACCTGGCCGAAGTCGCGCGAGTCGAGGTGCACGTGGCGGTCGTCGCTGACGAGGTACCAGCGAGAGAGGTCCACCGTGGCGGTCGCCGGCGGCTCGCGGTCTTTGGCCGCCTCGAGGACCGAAAAGCTCATCTCGCTGAACTCCTGGACACGGCAAAGCAGGTCGACGTCGTCGCCGGTCCGAGGATCGTGCAGGGTGACGGAGTCGCAGGAGCGGGGGCTCGGGTTCCGGTAGCCATCGACGCTCACGTCTTCGTTTTTGACGTCGACCTTCTCGCCGCCGCTTCCGATGGCTCGCGCGACGACGTAGCGGCCGGGAGCCTGTGGGTCGGCGCATCGCTGGAGCTCGCCGCGCGATGGGGAGCCGTGGCGGGTCACGAGGACGAGATCGCCTGCGCTGAGCGTCGGCTCGATCGAAGCCGCCAAAAGCGGGTCGTCGGTCGGCACCCGCCAGACCTCGAGGAGGGTGCGCTCGACGATGAACGAGGTGCCGCCGAGGACGACCGCCAGCCAAACGACGATCTTGAACCAACCGTCCATTTGCCTTGTCGAACAGGCTACCGAGACGGCGGTCCGAGGGGCAAATCGAAGCCTACTTCGGCCCCACCCCGGCTGAGGTTCCGCGCGAAGGCTCGCCCGCCGTGGGCCTCCACGATGCGCCGGACGATGGTGAGGCCGAGTCCGTAGCCGGCCCCCGCCGTGGGCCGCGACCGCGCGGCGTCGGCGCGGGCGAACGGCTCGAAGGCCCGGTCTGCGAAGCCGTCCGGAAAGCCCGGGCCCCGATCGCGGACGGCGACACGCACCCGATCGCCGGAGCGCGAGACGGCCAGGACGAGCGGCTGGGTCGCGTCGTGACCGTGGGCGCGCGCGTTGACCAGGAGGTTTTGGACGACCCGGCCGAGAAGCGCCGGGTCGAAGGAGACGACGGCGCCCTCGACGTCCGGGGCGACCTCGAGCGCGGTCTCCGGAGGTGCGGGCTGCTCGGCCGCCCTTTCACGAATCCACGCCGTGAAGTCCCTGCTCTCCCGGTGCAAGTCTGCGAGGCCCGCCCGGGTGAGATCGAGGAGGTCGCCAAGGACGTCGTCGATGGCGCCGAGCTGGGCCTCGACGTCGTCGAGCGCGCTCGCGGGCGCGCGGGCGTCGGCGGCCCCATCGGGGAGCCGATCGCGCGCAATCTCGAGGGCCACGCGCGCACGACCGAGCGGCGATCGCAGCTCGTGGCTGATCGCGCCGAGGAGCTCGCGCTGCCCGCGGACCATCGTCTCCACGCGGTCGGCCATACGATTGAAGCTCACGGCGAGGTTGCGGACCTCGAGGGCGATCCAGCGACGCGCACGGCCCACTTCGGCGCGCGACGTGAGATCGCCCGCGCCGAGGCGGTCGGCCGCGCGGGAGAGGCCTTCGAGCGGCAGGGCAAGCAGACCGGCGACCCGGCGCGCCAGGACCGACAGGACCGCCATCACGGCGACGAGCGCCAGCGCAAGCCGCGACCAGCCCAGCGTCGCGGGCCGCGGTACGGTCCAGCGGTTCATCTCGAGCGCGCCGACGAAGACCCCATCGCGCACCACCGGAACGAACGTCCGCTCGCCCCCGGCGGGTGCGAGCGCTCCGCCACGCTCGGCGACGCGGCGGACGTGCGGCGGGAGCCGGCGGACATCCCGGACGAGCCGCACGTCGAAGCCGGTCACGTCGCGCACCTGGTCGACGTAGGCGTCGAGCGCCGCCGGGTTGTCCCAATCTTCGGCGAGGCGCGACGAGATGTGCCGCGCGACGGATTCGACGTTGCTCCCGGCGTCCGGACGGGTGGTGCCGACGATGAGCGCGCTCGTGACGATGGCGAGGAAGATGGCGACGAAAAACCATCGGAAGAGGCGCGAGCTCAGGGGTCGGGCGCGCATCCGATCATTGTGGAGTGAGCCCGAGGGGGGCGGGGGGCCTTTACGCGGCAATTACATGCACCGCCGCGGCTTAAGGACGGACGAGCACATAGCCGACGCCCCGCACGGTTCGAATGCGCTTGGCCTCCCGGGCGTCGTCGCCGATCTTGTGACGCAGGTGCGATACGTGGACGTCGAGCGAGCGGTCGACGCTCGGGTCGTAGCGACCCCCGCCCGGGGGCTTGGGAAGCACGGCCGTCGCCAGCTCCTCTCGCGTGACGGTGTCACCCGCGCGCCGGGCGAGCGCGACGAGCACGCGAAGCTCGAACGACGTCAGCTGGAGCGGCTGCCCCGCCAGAGTCGCCTGGTGGGCCTGGACGTCGACCACGAGGTCGCCGACTTCGATGCGCTCGGCGGGGACCGCGGGCGGCGCGGCCGGAGCTTGCGCCGGGCGGGCGCGGCGCAGCACGGCCCGCATGCGCGCGACGAGCTCGCGGGGGTTGAACGGCTTCGGCACGTAGTCGTCCGCCCCGAGCTCGAGGCCGACGATGCGCGCGCTGTCCTCCCCGCGGGCGGTCAGCATGACGATGGGCGTCTCCGATTGCGCGCGGATGCTCCGGCAGACCTCGAAGCCGTCGGCGCCGGGCAGCATGACGTCGAGGAGCACGATGTCGTAGCCGGCGTCCTCGGCCAGGCGCGCGAGTGCGGCGGCGCCGTCAGGCACGTGATCGAGCGATACGCCGTGCGGTCCGAGGTACTCGCTGAGCAGGCGGGCGAGCTCGTGGTCGTCGTCGACGAGCAGCGCGCGCATCCACGCCTACTCCAGCCGATCGGCTTCGGCGGCGGCCCGCAGGTAGTTCTGCGCGCGGAGGGCCAGCGGTCCTTCGGGGTGGACGTCCAGCCACTTTTGGAACGCGGCCGCCGACGCGCGGTACTCGCCGCGGCCGAAGCGCGCGACGCCGCGCGCGTAGTCGGCGGGGTAGGCGGGGTCGAAGGCGGCGATACGACCGATGTGATCGAGCCACCACGAGTGGATGGCCGCCTGCTCGGTGACACGGAGGGCCCGGCAGGATTTCGCGTCGGTCGCGGTGCTTCGCGCCGAGGCGATGGCGTCGCGGGCGGCCCTCGAAGGGTGTGGATGCGACAGATAGAAGGCGTAGAGAGTCCGCTCCTCGTCGAGCGAAAGGGCGAGCGCGGTCGCGGCCGGCGAAGCGACCGAGCCCTCGCGTCCGTCGACGCCGAGGAACGAATTCCACATTTGCTTGAACATCACGCGCAGCTCGAGAGGCCGCGCGGCGAGCGTGTGCCCTTCGCACCACCCTTCGCTCGTCATCGACCGCACGAATCCTCCGGCGAGCGCCTTGAGCTCGGGCGATTGCTCGCCCGTCTCCGAGAATCGGCGGACCTCGGCGAGGAACCCCTCGAGCTGAACGGCGCGCAGGCGACGAAGCGGCTCCGCGCCGAGGGCCATCGCCTCGATGAGCGCGACGTCGACGGCGTGGCGGGCTTGCCCCATGACGTGCAAATCCGACTCCGGATCGGCCTCGAGCGCGTGAAAGTCCCGGACGGCGGAGCCCAGCTTGCGGACCGCGCCCGGGAGCGGCTCCCTTCGGCCGGCCTCGGCCAGCGCCCGGTCGGCGTCGACGGCGCTCGCCATGCCGCGGGGATCGGCGATGGGGAGGGGAATTCCCTCCGGATCAGGACGTCGAGGCGCGAGGAGAAGCCCGAAGACGAGGGCGATGCCGATCGGAAAGAGCGACAGCCACGCCGCGTCCCGTAGCTCTCGGCGGCGGGAGGACGGCTCCATCCTCGGAGCGTAACACCCCGCTCAGTTCTTGACTGAAACAGGGATCGACACGGCCCCTCCGTGCGTGAACCGCGCGTGGTAAATCGACTCGGCCGCGCAGGCGTTCACATCGGGGGCGACCGGCGGATCGAAGCGCGCCGACCCGACCGACCCGTCTTCGTGCAGCTGCAGGTAAAGCGTCGTACTGACGACGACGGTCACGCTGTCGGTGTGGAGCCGCTCCGCGAGGCAAGCGCGAACCGCCGTGGCGACGCCGGCCTGCGCGTTCGGATCGGCCACGCTCGGGCCCGCCCACCCCGACGCGGTCGAGGCTTGATGCGGCTCGGCCGTCCGCTGGGCCGTGGTCAGCGCGGGGGCGGCGACCTCGCCCGCGTCGACCCGCGCCGTGGTGGCGGAGATGGCCGGGGACACGGCGATGGGCACGGCCCTCGGAGCGGTCGCCGCGTCGAGCGGCGTCGGAGGACGGATGTCCCCCGGCTCGTGGGACACGCGGAGCGTGCCGAGCGGGTCGCCCATGGCAAAGTCCGCGTGCGCAGGCGCCGTGACGAGGCCGCCCAACGTCGAGCCGACCCGCGGCGTCGGCCCGACGGAGACGACGCCCTCGTTCAGATCGACGACCACGCGCTCGCCGGTGCGAGCCACGCGAAAACGGGTCCCGTGGACCGCGACGCGCGACGTGCCCACGTCGACGGCCATGGCCTCGGAGCTCGCGACCGGGACCACCTGGGCCTCGACGGCACCGTGCTGCAGCCCGAGCACGAGCGACCCGCGCAGACGGCTCACCACAACGGTCGAACCGCGCTCGACGAGGAAGGTCACCTTCCCGGGCCGGCTCACGACGACCTGGCTTCCGCGCGCCTCGAGGACGTCGTCCGCGCGAAGCACTGTGCCCGGCGTCACGGCGTGGCCGTTGACGAGGACGGGACCCGGACCGTCGAGGCGTGCAATCGTCGTCGTATCGTCGATCGGCGGAGACGCCGGCGGGTCGAACGAGGCGCCCTCGCGCGTGCTCACGATGGCCAGCGCCGCCACGCCCGCGGCCGCGAGCCCCGCGATCGCCGCCGCCCAGCTGCGGGCCGCCCCGAGCTCGAACGAGCGGCCCTTGCGCTGCTCCGACGCGATGCGCGCGAAGAGCCGCCGCTCGACATTCTCCCAGCGAATGTTCTCGGCCTCGACCGCCCAGTCGCGATCGGCCTCCCGCACCATCCGCTTCAACGCGTCGCTCATCGCTCTTCCCCGGCCCCGGAGACCTTCGAAAAACCCAGCCGCATCCCCGCGAGCGACGGCTCTTCCGGCAGCATCGCCTCGATCTCGCGGCGCGCGTAGAAGAGGCGCGTACGCACCGTCAGCACCGGAGCACCGACGATCTTCGCGATCTCCCCGGGGGCCACGCCCTCGAGCTCGTGAAGGACGAAGACGACCCGCTTCTTGTCGGCGAGTCGGTCGAGGAGGCGCGCGAAAGCCCGCATGCGCTCGCGCCGCTCGGCGTCTTCGTCGGGCAGGATGTCGAGGCTCAAGGCCGCTCCGTCCGCCGTCGATTCGTCGGTCAAGACGGGCCGGCTTCGCGCCGCTCGGCGGTGCATCAGGACGACGTTCACCGTGACGCGATGAAGCCACGTGGTGAACTTCGCCTGACCGCGAAAGTCCTTCAGGCTTTTGTACACCTGAACGAATACCTCTTGGATCACGTCCTCGAGGTCGCTCCGCGGTCCGATCATCCGATAGATGAGCCGGGCCACGTCTTGCCGGTGGCGCTCGTAGATCTGCCGGAACGCGCCCGTATCGCCCCCGACGGCGTCCGCGATGAGCTTTTCCTGATCGGTCGGGCGGCGGCTCATCGCGGGTTCCAGACCCGAAACGTCCGCGAAGCCGGCAAACTGCCTGACCAACGGGCTCTGCACGATCGCGGCACCCACTCTGCTCTGGTTCGGTGCACTTTTGCGGCTGCCATTCAGGAAGGAGCCGCCGATGTCAGAGGCGATTGTCGTCCTTTTCCCTTCAGGTCCGACGGCGATTCAGGAAATCGCGCAGGTCGAACGCAAAGAGTGCGACGGCGGCGGCGACTGCAACGAGAAGCATGCGGGTAGCTTGCCCGCAGCCGCCGGGAGGGCCCAATTTTCGGAGGTTTCGGACCCGACCCGCGCGTCTCAGAAGAGCGCCCGCAACTCGACCTTGTCCTGCTTCTTCAGTTCGAGCAAGTGGTTCACGGCGTGCAAAATGCGGGTTTTCGTCGGCCCGCTCAAATCTTTACCGTGAACGGCAGCCTCGATCGCGCGCGGGGTCACCGGGCGGCCCGAACGCGGCTTGCGCGTCTCCTTGGGCACGTCGTTTCCTTCGGCCTTCCGCGCCTTCCGTTTGTTCAGCCGGATGGCCCGGTCCTCGGGGTGCAGCTGCTCGAGCCGGTGCGAAACGGCGAGGATGCGGCGCGGGTCCAGCTTTCGCTCGGTGATGAACTGAGAGAACTTCGAATCGGCCATGGGGGTCTCGACGCTCCGGAAGGGCGCCGGAACCTAATGGAGGGCCGGCCGCCGCGCAACCACCTAGAAACCCCAGCTCCACTGGAGGATGCCGGCGTGGCGCACGTCATCGCTGTACATGCGGGTCGCGCGGTACTCGGCGCGGATGGCCGTCCAGTCGGTCAGATCGATGCGGAGGCCGACCACCCCCTCGAGCTCGTCGAGCCGAGGGGCGAAGGGATCGGCCGGGTTGGGCACGAAAAACGGGTCGGTGCCGCCGGAGGTGCCGATCCACTGGGCTCGTAGATAAGGCGTCACCGTTCCGAAGGCGCGGGCCGCCGTGACGAAGCCGCCGTAGGTGTTGAAGATATGCCCGGGGACGTGGTGAAGGACCCAATAGCCCTCTGCGATGAGAAGGAACGGGTAGCCCGGATAAGCGACGTGGGCGCCCATGATGTACTCGTCGATGCCCGTATCGGGCAGCGCGGGTCGGGTCGGGCCTCCGTTCGGGTCCGTCGCCGGAAGCCCCAGGATGTGGTCGTACATGCCGGACACGCCGGCGCGAAGCTCCGGTACGCCGATGCCGACGAGCTCGATCTGCGAATTGACCGATTTCCCGTCTTGGTAATCGAACGTGTTGCGGATGTCGTCGACGACGTTTCCGCGC
The DNA here is from genome assembly GCA_036500865.1 of Polyangiaceae bacterium. Taxonomy (GTDB): domain Bacteria; phylum Myxococcota_A; class Polyangia; order Polyangiales; family Polyangiaceae; genus Palsa-1150. Next base: position 91,728 of record DASYBG010000007.1, on the reverse strand, counting down.
CCGTTCGACACGGCGACCGTGATCTTCAGCTCGCTCCCGCGCGCGACGTCGATGTTCGTGCCTGCGCTGAGGCCGACGGTGTGGACGGGCAACAAGCCGCCGGTGTCCTCGAACTCGACCCAGCGCGGGCGCTCTTCGTTCGGCTGCAGCCACTTGCCGTGGTGGTACGCGTTGTTCCAGTACCCGAACGCCGTGTGCACGCGGCCCGCGTACACGAAGAAGTGCTCGCCGAGGTAGCCGACGTGAAGGCGCTCGATGTCGATGCCGACCTGGTTGGTCGCGTCGTCGTATTCGAGGGCGAACTCCGCGGTCGACACGAAGTGCTTTTCGAGCTCGCCCGTAATGAGGAAGCTCAACGTGCCGAGCGCGAACGAGGGATGCGTCGTGAGCGAAGTCTGCGTGGAGCCGTTGTCCGCCGGCGGGTTGCCGAAATGGAAGTTGACGTCCCCGAAGATGTTCATCGCGTAGCGCGCCTTCGTGCTGCCGATGTGCACCTGCTGGAGGGAGCTCGACGCGAAGGCCGCCATGTCGCTCGCGCGGGGAGCCGCGTGGAAGACGATCTCGCTCCCTTCGTCCGTGGGGGGCGGATTGGCGGGCTCGCCGGCCGGCGCGCCTCCCACGGGGATGGGCGCCGTCGACGGATCGGACGGCGTGGTGCCCGCCGCGGGGGTATCGGCGCGCGCCACGCGCGGCAGAGCTACGAGGCCGGAGCAGAGGACCGCGCACGACGCGAGTGCCTTCGCGCCGGCGAGAACGTTTGGATTGGATGTCATTCGGAGCTGAACGTGCGCGTCACGCGCCCCGGCACGCCGCCGGCGGGCTGTGGGAAGATCCACGTCGACACGGCGTCATGCACGCAGGCCTGCAGCCGTGCGGTCCCGTCGCGCGTCGCGGTCGTCGTCACCGAAGTCACTTGCCCGTCCGGCGCCACCGCGGCAGACGCCGTCACGTTTACTTTCAAGTAAAGCTGGTCCATCTCTCCTCGCACGAAGCACCGGCGTATCTCGTTGAGATGCACCATCACGACTGCGTTGGCTTCGGCGACCGGGATGCTACCGCTCGGAACGGGCGCTGCGGAAGTGGGCGGAGGGTTCACGGCAGGGGGCGGCGTCACTTGCGCCGCGGCCGGCGGGGGCGCCGTCAGGGCGTGCTCGTTTGTCGCAGCCACGGACGGCACGGCGAACGAGGAGGGCGGCGAAGGAAACGGCGGCGGCGCGGCGGAGGGAGGCATCTCGTCGGAGGGTGCGGCGGAGTGCTGCATGTTCGTCGACGAGGGCCGCGCGGTGGCCGACCACCCATCACGGTGGCCGCCCCGCGACCCAAGGCTCCTGCGCCTCGACTCGGCGGACGCCGTGGACTCGGCGGAGGGCGGGGGCTCGGCGCTGGCGACCGGCGGATGATCGACGTTCTCCGGGCTCGGCGCGGGTTCGGGTACCGGCGGCGCGGTGACCGCCGGGGCCGACGTGGCGGCGGTGTTGGCGACCCGAAAGGCACCCCGGAGCGCGGAGCCGGCGGCCACGCCGACCAGGCACGCCGCCGCGCACCCGACGATGCCCCAAATCACCGCCTTGACGCGCCGCCTCCGCGTGGCCGCGAACGTCAGCTCCTCTTCCGCCTGCGACATGGAGAGGGCCGTCGGCGTACGCGACACGTCCGTCGACGCGCCGGTGTGCGGTGGAGGAATCTCGGACGCGATGGTCGGAATCACCGCGGTCGACCCTTCGTCGACCGTGCGGAGCTGCTCGGCGATGAGCGCGCGCATCCGCTCCTGCTCTTCGAGGAATTCGCTCGCCATGGCGGCGGCGAGCTCGGAGTTCGTCATCACGTGGCCGCCGAGCTCCTTCTCGAGGTCGGCCCGGAAGGAAGCGGCGTCGGGATAACGGTCGGCCGGCTTGAAGGAGAGGGCCCGCATGCAGATGCGATCGAGGGCCTCGGAAATGTTCGCGTTGACCGAACGCGGCTGCGCGATCGACCCGTGCACGAGCGACGTGATGACGTCGAGCCCCTTCTCGCCCTCCCAGAGCTTGCGGCCGGTGAGCGCATCCCAGAGCATCGCGCCGACGGCGAAGAGGTCGGCGCGGCCGTCGATCTTGTCACCCGCCATTTGCTCCGGCGGCATGTAGTGGAGCTTCCCCTTGAGGACCCCCGCGCGCGTCTCCTGGGCGGAGTCGGCAGCCTTGGCGATCCCGAAGTCGAGCAGCTTGACCTGACCGCTGTGGAGCACGACCACGTTCGACGGGTTCACGTCCCGGTGGACGAGGTTCAGGGGTCGCCCGTCGAAGTCTTTCAGGTTGTGCGCGTATTCGAGCGCGACGAGGACATCGAGGATCGCCCTCACATAGAGGGCGCGCGCGGCCTCGGCGTCGCCGCGGGCGCGGAGCCTGCGGACGATGCGGCGCAATGACGCACCCTCCAGGTACTCCATGACCATGAAGTACCCATCCTGGGGATGGCAAACGACTTCGTTGGTCTGCACGATGTTCGGGTGGTGCAGGCGCGCGGCGAGGCGCGCCTCCTCGAGGAACATCGCCGTGAAGTTTGCGTCCTCTGCAAAAACGGGCCGAAGTTGCTTGATGACGACAAGTTTGCTGAAGCCCCCGGGCCCACGGGCCACCGCCAAGTAGACCGTGCCCATCCCGCCGCGCCCCAGCTCGGCGATGAGTCGGTATTTCCCCAACGTCGCATTCATCAGTCGATACCCTTTACCCCATCTTTGGGGATCCTCAACCACATCTTGCCCCATGCGCCTGGGCCTTCCCGAGGGGCGGTCGGCCGAGCCGTCGCCCTCAGCCGTGGCGGGGCCGGGCACCACTCAGCGCGCAACGTGTGATCAGTGAGCCGGCGCGCTCTCTTTGCGCTCGGTGGTGTCCGGACGCCGCGCCGAGCGGACCCGCGGGCTCACCGCTACGCTCTCGGGCATGAGCCTTGGCCCCGTCTACGTCGCGTCCGCGGTTCGAACCCCCATCGGCGCCTTTCTCGGCGCGCTCGCCTCCGTGCGTGTCCCCGAGCTCGGCGCCACCGCGATTCGCGAAGCGGTCGCGCGGGCCAAGATCGCGCCCGGCGCGGTCGACGAGGTCTTCATGGGCAACGTGCTGTCGGCTGGCGTAGGGCAGGCCCCGGCGCGCCAAGCCGCCATCTTCGCGGGCTTGCCCAACACGGTCCCGGCGACCACCGTGAGCAAGGTCTGCGGCTCCGGGATGCAGGCGGTCATCTTCGGGGTACGGGCGATCGCCCTCGGCGACGCGCACGTCGTCGTGGCCGGCGGCATGGAGTCGATGTCGAACGCGCCTTACTACCTCGACAAGGCCCGCACCGGGTACCGGATGGGCGACGCCAAGATGGTCGACGGAATGATCTACGACGGCCTCTGGGACCCCTATGGCAACGTGCACATGGGCAGCTGCGGCGACGCGTGCGCGAAGAAGTACGGGCTGACGCGGGAGCAACAGGACGAATACGCCGCCCAGAGCTTCCGCCGCGCGCTCGCGGCGCAGCGGGAAGGCCTCTTCCAGAACGAGATCGCTCCGGTGAGCGTGCCGCAACGAAAGGGCGAGCCTCTGGTCGTCTCGATCGACGAAGGTCCCGGCAAGGGCGACCCGTCGAAGTTCTCGTCGCTCAAGCCCGCCTTCTCGAAAGACGGGACGATCACCGCGGCCAACGCGTCGAGCATCAACGACGGCGCGAGCGCCCTCGTGCTCGCGAGCGAGCGCGCGCTCGAGGAGCACAAGCTCGAGCCCCTCGCGCGCATCGTCGGCTACGGCGGCGCGGCGCAGGAGCCGGAGTGGTTCACCACGGCGCCCGCCAAAGCGATCGACGTCACGCTCGGAAAGCTCGGTCTGACCGCCGGGCAGATCGATCTCTTCGAGATCAACGAGGCCTTCGCGGCGGTCACGATGGTCTGCGCGCAAAAGTGCGGCCTCGACCTCGAACGGGTCAACGTCCGCGGCGGCGCGGTCGCGCTCGGCCACCCGATCGGGGCGAGCGGGGCGCGCATCCTGACGACGCTGATCCACGCGATGAAGGACCGCGGGCAAAAGCGGGGCCTCGCCACGTTGTGCATCGGCGGCGGCGAGGCGCTCGCGGTCGTCGTCGAGCGCTGACCACGCGGCAAAAGCGCGTATGCTGAGCGTCGCTTTGGGTCCGCCGGTTTGGCAAGAAGCGTTCGTGGCCGTGAGCGCCGTCCTCGGTGAGCCGCTCGAGGTATCGCTCTCGGCGCTGGGCGACGTAGAGCCGACAGCCTTGGACGCGCTCGTGGGCGGCCTCCGCTCGTCGTCCCGGTCCGTGCGCGCCGAGGCCATGGCGCGCGCGGCGACCGAAGTCGCGCGCGACTTGGAGAGGATGCGGCTTCGATGACCTCTCCGCGCCCGCGCATCATCCGCGCCGCGGAGGCGTCCACGGCGGCGCCGCTGCCGTGGCCCCCCGCTCCGCCGAGCCCCGCCCGGCGGCGCATCGCACGCGAAGAGATCGAGGCGCGCGCCGAAGCCGAGCGGATCGTCGGCGAAGCGCAGGCCCGGGCCGAAGAGATCGAACGCTCGGCCCGTGAAGCCGCGACGGCGGCGGCGGGCGAGGCGCGTCGTTCGGCGCTGGAGGACGCGGAGGCAAAGGTCGCGGCCCGCTGGATCGCGCTGCGCGAAGCGGAGAGCAAGCGGCTCGAACGCGACGCGGACCGCCTTCTCGACGTGGCCGTCGCCCTCGCCGAGCGGCTCCTCGGCGCCTCCCTGCGCCTCGACGCCGCCCGCATCGCGGACATCGCGACCGCGGCCATCGCCGAAGCGCGTGGCGCGCGCCGTATCGTCATCGAAGCGCACCCGGCCGACGCCGACGCCCTCCGCACCCACCTCGAGGCGGTCGTGTCGAAGGCGCAGGCGGTCGACATTCGAGCGGACGAGGGCCTTGCGCGCGGCGACCTTCGGCTGCAAACCGATATAGGAACCATCGATGCCAAGCTCGCCCCCCGACTCGAGCGGCTCGCCGCCGCCCTCCGCGACGCCGTCTCCTGAAGGAGCGCTGCCGCCGATCGCGGGCGTCGCGTCGGCGCCTCTGGCTTGGCGCACCAACGCGGGTCTCTTCCTCGGAACGGTCGCCAGCGCGTTCATCACGCGCTACGAGCTCGCCGCCGCAGGCCCGGCCGACGCCGCTCGCTACACGGCGGCGCTGATGGCCATCCTCCTCGCGCACGAGTTCGGCCATTTCATCGCGGCCCGGATCCATCGCGTCGACGCGTCCCTGCCGTACTTCATCCCGCTTCCGCTCGTCTCGCCCTTTGGCACGCTCGGCGCCGTCATTCGCATGCGGAGCCTCATCCCGACGCGGCGCGCCCTGCTCGACATCGGGGCCGCCGGGCCGCTGGCGGGCCTCGCCGTCGCGATTCCGCTCTACGTATGGGGGTTCGTGCACTCCGAAATCGTGCGCGTCGGCGACGTCGACGGCGGCACGATGCAGCTGGGGAGCTCGCTCCTCATGCGCGCGCTCGAGCGGTGCTTCGGCCCGGTCCTGCCCGAGGGGACCGACATGCTGCTGTCGCCGATCGCGTTCGCGGGCTGGGTCGGGATGTTCGTGACGATGATCAACCTCGTGCCCCTCGGCCAGCTCGACGCGGGGCACGTGGCGTACGCGCTCTTCGGTCCGCGGCAGAACGTCGTCGCGCGATGGGTGCACCGCTCGATGCTGGTCTTCTTCTTCGTCAGCCTCGCGAGCTTCGTCGCCCGAGACATCCGGGCGGGCGCCGGCCTTTGGCATTTCGGGCGGCACGTCGACAACGCGCTCTTCTGGCTCATGCTCTTCGAGGGGTTCGCCGTCCTCGGAGTCATGTCGGCGGGCCCGCGCGGCACGCCCGACGGGCTCGGCGTGACGACTCGGGTCTTCGCGATGCTGGGGCTCGCGCTCATCGCGGGCGTCTTGCGGGACCAAGAGGCGCCGCTGCCGTGGGCGGCGTGGTGTGCGGGCCTCGTGGTGCTGGTCGCGATGGAGATTCGGAGCGGTGCCCTCCGCTCGTCGAGCACGCTGCTCGACCACCCATCCACGGGGGCGGAGCCTCTTCGCGGCGGGCGTATCGCGGTCGCGGTCATCACGCTCGCGTTCTTCGCGCTGCTCTTCATGCCGGCCCCCATCACATTCGAGTGAGGGCCGGTTCGCTCGAGCCTTTGGCGGTCGGGCGGCGAGCCCAAGCCCTCGGGTCGCGAGCCCAAGCCCTCGGGTCGCGAGCCCAAGCCCTCGGGTCGCGATCCTAAGCCCTCGGGTCGCGATCCTAAGCCCTCGGGTCGCGATCCTAAGCCCTCGGGTCGCGATCCTAAGCCCTCGGGTCGCGAGCCCAAGCCCTCGGGTCGCGAGCCTGAGCCCTCCGGTCGCGAGCCCAAGCTCTCGGGTCGCGATCCTAAGCCCTCGGGTCGCGATCCTAAGCCCTCGGGTCGCGAGCCTGAGCCCTCGGGTCGCGAGCCCAAGCTCTCGGGTCGCGAGCCCAAGCTCTCGGGTCGCGATCCTAAGCCTTCGGGCTCCGATCCCGAACCTTGGGGTGGCGATCCCGGGCCGGCGGGGACCTCTCTCGGCGAGACGTCGCCGGACCCCGCCCTCTAGACGACGACCTCGTAGTCTTCGGTGACGGGGTTGGCGAGCATCGCGTCGGCCATCTCGGCGAGGCGCTTCTTCAGGTCCGGCGCGTGGGCGTGGGCTTCGTCGATTTCGATCTCGATGACCTTGCCCACGCGAACGTCGCTCACCCCACCGAAGCCGAGGCGTCCGAGCGCACGCTTCACCGCGCTGCCCTGCGGGTCGAGCACCTCGGACTTCACCCGGACGATGACCGTCGCCTTCACGAGCGCGCTCCGATGCCCAGGTTGTTCGCGATGCGCGCCAGGGGAGGCCGCGTGTCGGGCACGAACGGCTCGCCGGTGATCTGCTCGTACGCGGCGATGTAGCGCTGCGCGGCGCCGATGCGGACCTCGTCGGTCATCGCGGGGGCGTCCCCGTCGCCCTTGTAGCCCTTCTCGAGATACCACCTTCGGACGAAGTCCTTGTCGAGCGGGTCGGGGTCTTGTCCGGCGCGGAATCGATCGCCGTACGTCGCTTCCTGCCAGAAGCGCGAGGAGTCCGGTGTGTGGATCTCGTCGATCGCCACGAGCCTGCCCGACTTGTCCCGGCCGAACTCGTACTTCGTGTCGACGAGGATGAGACCGCGCTCGGCGCAGATCTTCTGCCCGGTCGCGAAGAGCTTCACCGCGAGACCCGCCGCCTCGTCGAAGTCCGCCGCCGTCACCATGCCGGTCGCCAGGATCTCCTCGCGCGACCCGGACACGTCGTGCTCGCCCTTGGGCGCCTTCGTCGTCGGCGTGATGATGGGCTCGGGGAGCTTCTGGTGCTTTTTCAGGCCTTCGGGGAGCCGGTGGCCGCAAAAGTCGCGGACGCCGCGCTCGTAGTGCGTCCAGATGCTCGTCGACGTGGTCCCCGTCGCGTAGGCGCGCACCACCATCTCGACCAGGATCGGCGTGCACTCGATGCACTCGAGGACGTTGGGGTCCGGCACGCGCAAGACATGGTTCGGCACGACGGCGCGCGTCCGCTCGAACCACCATGCGGCGAGGCGGTTCAAGACCTGACCCTTGAACGGCAGGGTGCCGAGCACGCGATCGAAGGCGCTGATGCGATCGGTGACCACGATGAAGCGGCGCCCATCGGCGGTCGTGTAGTTGTCGCGGACTTTGCCTTCGTACTTCTCGCCGAGGGACGGAAAGTCCGTACCCGAGAGGCAGTTCGGCAGGGCCGCGCGAAGTGTGGCGGGATCGGTCATTGGGGGCCGCGTTTTAGCGCATCGGCGCGCCGGGGGGGAGGCCCGGCGAGAGGGGTCGGCCTGGCTCAGCTTTGCGCTAGTCTTCGGGGATGCGTGCTCGTCTCGCGACGTCCGCGGTTTGTCTTGGTCTTTGTTCGTCGGTGGCCGCCGTCGCGTGCACCGGCATCCTCGGAGACTTCGACAAGACGGCCGGCCTCCCCGCGGCAGGCGACGACTCGTCGTCACCCGAAGGATCGGCGCCGATCGATGCGACCGCCGACGGAGAAGCCGGAGCCACGGTCCTTTCCGGCGATGCCTCCGGGGGCGCCGACCGCGACGCGCGGCCCATCGTCGACGCGTCCTTGGACGGCGACGCGGCCGTCGACGGTCCTCCCAGCGACTCTGCCGGCGAGGCGGCCGTCGACGCGGCAATCGATGCGCCCGCTGGAGGGTTTTCGTTCGTCGCGGCGCCGCGCGCCTTCGTGCACGCCAACGGGACGACGAGCGTCACCGTCACCCTGCAGCGCGGGGCCGGGTTCACCGCGCCCGTGACGGTGACCCCCACGGGCCTTCCGGCCGGCATCACGAGCACGCCCGTCGTGGTGGCCGCCTCCACCGGCACTCTCGTGTTCACCGGCAACGGCACGACGGCGATCGGCACGGCCTTCGTCGTGACCCTCGCCGGAGGCGGCGGCAGTGCGACCGCGACGACCACGCTCAGCGCCATCGTCTCCGGGGTCTCGGGCTCGCTCGACACGACGTATCCGGCGAGCGGCCTGTTCAGCGCGGGCTGGGGAACGATCCGCAACTGCTTCGTTCAGCCCGACGGGAAGGTCGTCCTCGTGGGCCAGTTCGCTCCGAACGGGCGCCTGCGCTCTGTCGTCGTGCGCCTGACCGTGGACGGCGCGATCGACACGACCTTCGCGCCGCCTGCGGCCACCTTCAACACGAGCGGCGGTGACGCAGGCGAAGGCGACATCGGCCTCGCGGGCGCCCTCCAGCCCGACGGCAACATCGTGGTGGCATCGCTCACGTCGGGCACGACGCGCGTCTCGCGGTATCTGACGACGGGCGCGTACGACTCGAGCTTCCAGGGGCAGGGTTGGGTCACGAGCCCCACGGTTACGCTCACGGACCCCGGACCGGCGGCGCCCGTGATGTTCGTGCTCCAGCCGAACGGCGACATCATCATCGGCCAGGGCGGACCATCTGCGGGGGCGCTGCAGCGATGGCGCCCTGACGGAACGCCCGACCCTTCGATCGGGATGGTCGGCACCTACGGTTTCACGACGGTGACGCCCAACTCGGCGGTCGTGTTGGGGCCGTCCGATCTGTCCCTCGCGGTGGGCCCGGACAACGCCCTCTATGTCATGGGCACGGGCGCCCTCCCGAGCGGCTTCTCCGCCACCTTCCTCATGAAGCTCCTGTCGACGACGTTGACGGCCGACACGACCTACGGCACGCAAGGCAGCGTGGCGGTGCGCACGTTCTATCTCGCGGGGCCGTCGGAGATAGTGCAGGGCGCTGCGCTCTTCCCCCACAGCTCACCCCCCGGCCTGCCCGCGACCGGGTCGACGTTCTTCGGGTTCGACACGTTCGACGCCGACGGGACCAATCACATGATCTTGATGCCCGCGGGCGCGGGGGTCGACCCGATGACGACGTCGACGACGATCGGCACCGACGCCGCGGGCAATATCCTCTTGGCCGGCGGAGCGCTGTCCTTGGCGCGCTTCACGCCGAGCCGGACGCTCGACACGACGTTCGCGGGACAGGGCGGGGAGACCATCGCGGGCGTGACGGGGACGCCGGTGTGCATCACGGGGACGTCGGAGGGCACGACGCTCGTGGGCGTCACCGACGCCACGCGCCCGGTCCTTCGCTTCTGGCCCTGACGGGAACGGGCGGGCCCCGCCTCTCGCCATCGGTTAGACTGCGCGCGCTCGCGACGCACGGGTGGCGAAACTGGCAGACGCAGTGGATTTAGGTTCCACCGCCGCAAGGCGTAAGGGTTCGACTCCCTTCCCGTGCACTGCAGATGGAAAGGCGGGGCCTTCCCAGCTTCAGTGCCCCAGCCCGATCGGCAACGTGGCGATGAGCGCGTGCGCGGCGATGAGCGTCCCGAAGAGAAAGGTCATCGGGCGATCTCCCTCGGGCGTCACGTCCGCGCCGAACGAGCGCCCGCCGGCGACGAGGCCGACGACCGCGGGCATCCACTGGTGAAACACGAGGCCCGCGACGACCCCGACCGCGGCGACCCCTGCCCGCTCGAGCCGTGAGAGCGCCCGCAGACCACGCGATCCGTCGAGCTGCCACACGGGAATCAAGTTGAAGCAGTTGATCGTGGCACCGAGGGACGCCACGCCGATCGCCGTCGGCGAATGGAGAGCGAACCCCACGAGCGCCGCGACGGCGGCGGCGAAGAGCCCCCAGAGCGGCCCGGCCAAACCGGTTCGCGCGTCCTCGTGCGCGTCGGTCGGATATTGCTTCAGGCGCACGAGCGCCCCGAAGCCCGGAATGAACATCGGCGCCGACGCCTCGATCCCGTAACGCCGAAGCGCCGCCACGTGCCCGATCTCGTGCACGTAGATGCTCGCCACGAGACCGATGCCGAACGCTGCCCCGCCCCGCGTCCAAAACCCCGCGTAGATCAGCATCGAAAGGAGCGTCGGCACCTTCAGAAGCCCGACGAGGAGCAGCTTGCCGTTCGCCAGGAGCGCGGCCAGCAAAGCCTTCGATTTGAGGAGCGCGACCCCGACGGCGCCCGTGCCCGCCGCGGCGCCCGCCTTGGTCTTGCCGTTCGGATCTCGCTTGCGCGCGCCCGGCGCACCCGCCTGCCGTCCGTCGACGATCGCGCTGAGCGCGCGCATGCGATCGTGAATGACCTTCCGCTGCGTCGTGCCGGCGGGCAAAAGGTCGATCGCGCGCCGCCACGAGGCAAGCTCCCCCGTCGCGTCGCCGGCCTGCGCCGCGGCCTTGGCCGACGCGGCGAGCTTCTCGAGGTCCGCGCCATAGAGCAGGCGGGCGCACCGAGGACAGGCGAGCAGGCCAGGCGCGAGCTCGCTTCCGCATTCGGAGCAGTTGTCGATGAGGGCGTCCGGCGGGTTCACGACGCTTCCGTCGGGACGGGCGCGGCCTCGATGCGAAACGGCCCTTCGATGGAAGGAGGAGGTCCGCGAGTGAGCTTCCACGCCTGCCACAAGCCGAAGCCCACGATGAGCAGGCCGATGGGGGCCTCCGTCGCCTCGAGGAAAGGCGCCGCCAGCATGATCCCGACGACCCAACCGAAGACGGTGAGAAGCTGCAGCGGGGAGGGCGTCGCGCGCGCGACGGGAGTGGCGGGAGGCGCGACCGCGACGTCGGGCGATGCGCCCCGAGCCCGTCGCGCTCCCGCATGGTCCGCGGCGGACTCCTGCAAGCCCGCCCATATCCGTGGAAGGTAGCCCATGGTGGCCGCCACGTACGTCAACGCGACGGCGGCCACCTGGTAGCGGATCGTGCTTCCGAGCCCGCCGGACGCCTTGCGGATCACCCACGCGATGACGATAGCGATGCCTATCGTCGCGAGCGCGAACGTCCCCTTCGTCAGGGCCGCGAGAACCGCATAGCCGACGCCGCAGCCGATCGCCGCGGCGCCCGCGAGGACCATCGTCTTCGCGAAAGAGAGCCACGACTGCGACGCCTGGAGCTTGCGATCGATCGCGTCGCGACAGCGGCCGCAGATCATATGGTTTTGCCACTTCCAGTAAGAGCCGCCGAGAGATCCACGGCACGCCGCACACGGAGCGCCGGCCCCATCGTCTCCAACGTAGGCGGCGCGGTCGAAGCGGAGCTCGAGGGCGGACTCAGGCTCAGTCATGGGATTCCCCTCGCGGCACGGTCCGCGGAAGCGTACACGGCAGGAGCCGGTCGATCGAGGCGGGGCGCGTTGACGGGGGCTGCTCCACCTCGCAAGATGCCGGCCGACGAAGCGCACCATGTCTCGCCGCCTCTTGGCCCCGTTGGTCGCTGCGCTCGTGTTGGTGGCAGCCGCCATGCTCGCCGCGTTCGACGATGGGTACGGCCGCCCTTCGAGCGCGGCGGCGAGCGCGCGTTCGTCCGCTCCCGCCGAGCCGGAGACCACCGACGACGACCCCGCCTCGGGAGGCCCGACAGAAGACGATCTTCCGCCGGACCACCCGCCCCTCGATCCGGCCGAGATGCCTCGCGCGGACGAGGCACCGGCGATCGCGTGGAAGGTCCCCGCCGATTGGAAGGAATCGCCCAATCCGAACTCGTTTCGGCTGGCCACTTATCTCACCCCCGGAGGCGGCGAGCTCAGCGTGACGCGCGCCGGCGGGTCGACGGAGGAGAACATCGCTCGCTGGGCGTCGCAGTTCGTGGACGCGGGAGCCCCGCGCACGCAGACGAAGACCGTCCGCGGGCTGCGCGTCACCACCGTCGAGATCGTGGGGTTGTACGACACGGGATCGATGGACATGAGCGGGCAAGCGGCCGAGGCAGACCTCGTCGACCAAGCCCTCGTCGCGGCGATCGTGAATACGCCGGGTTCACCCTATTTCTTCAAGCTTCTCGGGCCAAGAAGGGCGGTGGCAGCCGCGCGGCCATCGTTCGACGGACTGGTGGCGAGCATCACCCCCCGCTAAAAGGGAGTGTTGCCATGCCGCCTTCCGCCGTCACGAAGGGCCTACCCGCGTTCGATCGCCTCCGGCCCGAGGGGGCGTGCGCTCGGGTCGACGAGGTGCTCGCCGAGAACCGCGCCGCGCTGAAACACCTGCTGTCGAACGGTGGCGAGACGAGCTGGGAAGCCCTCATCGAGCCGCTCGAAGACCTGGAAGATCGCCTGTCGCGCGCGTGGGGACCCATCACGCACCTCTTCGGTGTCACGTCGACGGCCGAATGGCGAAAAGCGTACAGCGACGGTCTGCCGAAGATCACCGCGTACCGCGTGGAGCTGTCGCAGGACGAGTCGCTCTTCAAGGCGTACGGAAAGGCCGCCGCGAGCCCAGCGTTCGCCTCCTGGTCGCCGTCTCGGAAAAAGGTGATTCGCGACGCGCTCCGTGACTTCAAGCTCGCGGGCATCGGCCTGCCTCCAGCGGAGAAGGCGCGGTTCAAAGAGATCGCGCTCAAGCTCTCCGAGCTGCAATCCAAGTTCGAAGAGAACGTCATCGACTCCGTCCAAGCGTGGAAGAAGGACGTCCCCGACGAGGGCGCGCTCGCGGGGATGACGGAGCAGGGAAAGTCGGCGGCCCGCAACAAGGCGGCAGCGAAGGGGGTCGAGGGGTTTCGGTTGACGCTGGACTTCCCGAGCTACGACGCGGTCGTGAGCTACGCGGACGATCGAGCGCTGCGCCGCGAGCTTTACGAGGCCTACGCGACACGGGCGTCGGACCAGGGGCCGCTCGCGGGGAAGTTCGACAACACTCCGCTCATGAACGAAATCCTGGAGCTGCGACACGAGCAAGCGCGGCTCCTCGGCATGCGCAACTACGCGGAGCTGTCGCTCGCGACGAAGATGGCGGGCTCGCCCGACGACGTCGAGCGTTTCTTGATCGACATCGCGTCGCGCGCGCGGATCCGCGCCCGGTCGGAGCTCGACGAGCTGAAGGCGTTCGCCCTCGCGCGCGACGGAGTCGCGGATTTTCAGCCGTGGGACACGCCCTACTATTCGGAGAAACTTCGCCGCGACAAACTCGGGTTTTCGGAGGAGGAGCTCCGGCCCTACTTTCCGGCGCCCGAGGCCATCGCCGGCATGTTCGGGGTGGCCGAGCGCCTGTACGGCGTGACGATCGCCAAGGTCGACGGCATCCCGACCTGGCACCCCGACGTGACGACATACGCGCTCCGTGAGGCCGACGGCACCGACATCGGAGTCTTTTACCTGGACCCGTACGCCCGTGAGGACAAGCGCGGCGGCGCTTGGATGGACGAGTGCCTCGGCCGCCGCCTCACGCGCACCGGGCTGCAGCACCCCGCGGCGTATCTGACCTGCAACTTCGCGCCGCCTCTCCCGGGCCAACCCGCCCTCCTGTCGCACGACGAAGTGCTGACCTTGTTCCACGAGTTCGGCCACGGGCTTCACCATCTGCTGACGCGCGTCGACGAAGCGTCCGTCTCGGGCATTCGCGGCGTCGCGTGGGACGCGGTGGAGCTGCCCAGCCAGTTCATGGAGAATTGGTGCTACGACGCGGGGACGCTCCGCCGTTTCGCGCGCCACCACCTCACCGGGCAGACGATGTCCGAGGGGCTCGTGCAGAAGATCCACGCGGGCCGCACGTTTCAGTCCGGGCTCGCGACGGTACGGCAGCTGGAGTTTGCAATCTTCGACTTGCGGCTACACCGCGACCACGACCCCTCGGTCGGCATGAGCGTCCTCGAGACGCTCGAGCGCGTGCGCAAAGAGGTGAGCGTGCTCCGTCCACCGGCGTGGAATCGAATGCCCAACAGCTTCACCCATGTATTCGCGGGTGGCTACGCGGCCGGCTACTACAGCTACAAGTGGGCCGAGGTCCTGTCGGCCGACGCCTTCGCCGCTTTCGAGGAGAGCCATTTCGCGCCCGAGACCGGACGCCGCTTCCGCGACGTGGTGCTCGCGCGCGGCGGCTCCGCCGAGGCGATGGACCTGTTCGTGGCATTCCGCGGGCGCAAGCCCAGCATCGAGCCGTTCCTGCGGCAATCGGGCCTCGCGCCCTGAGCGCTCAATAAGAGCAGGTGCAGCGCCGGACGTCGCAAAACGCCTGGCCGTCGCGCTTGGGCAGGCGCGCGTTGCTCCAGAGGTCGGGCGGTGTGTCGTTGATGGTGCTGTGCATGTACGTCGACACCGTGTCTTCGATATGGCCGATGCCCAAGTAGTGGCCGAGCTCGTGCACGACGAGCGCGCGGTATTCGCCGGGGTCGTCGATGCGGGGCGCCACGATCCAGATTCGCCCGCCCTTGGTCAACGCGACGTGGCGGCGCCACTCGGGGTCCCACGGCTCGAGCTCGTCCGAACGCGACAGCTTCTCGATGACGAGATCGCGCCCCCCCCGGGCGAAGCACACGCGGTCGTTGCTGCCTCGCTCCCAGACGTGCATTCCCTCCTCGATGAGGGCTCGCTCTTCGGTGCTGAACTGTGGGTCGAGCGTATACGCTATCGGCTTTTCGCACTGCCCCGGGCAGGCGTCCGGATCGCGAACCGCATCGCTGGCTCCCGTTCCCATGGAGCCGGCGAGACATGCCACTGCAAGCGTTCGTCGCAACACTTCGACGGAGGTCCCGGAGAGGCCGACGACGGCCCCTTCGCGAGAGCGCCTCCGGTCCTCCTATTCGTGCTTCTGGGGCGATACGTGGGGTCCCGGGCCGCCGAGGATGCCCATCACCTCGAACTCGTGACCTCGCGGGCAGCGCAACTTCCCGCTCTCGACGGCTTTCGCGGTGGCCTCCACGCGGGCGCCGCACACGGGACATTCCAGCTCGACCTTGTCGCCGCGCTCTTTTCCGAGCATTGAGAGGCCTCCTCGATCCCGACAATCTCAAAGTGGCGCCCTCCGACCGGGCGCGCAAGTCCGTATTGCAGCCTTTGTCATCGTGGTCTTTCTTTGTGACCACGATGAACTCCGCCAACGTCGTCTTGCTCGATGGACCGATCGGAACGGAGCTCGCCGTACGCGGCGTCGCCACCCCCGGCCTTGCGTGGAGCGCGTGCGCGTTGGATCGGGCGCCGGAGGTCGTCGCGCAGATTCACCGCGACTACGCGGCGGCGGGCGCGACGGTACACACGGCGAACACATTTCGTACCCGCCGGCGAACGGTTGGGCCGCGATGGGAAGAGCTCGCGCGACGAGCGGTGGACATCGCAAGAGCCAGTGTACCGACCGGCCATCGCGTCGCGGGCAGCATGGGTCCTATCGAGGATTGCTATCGCCCCGACCTCAGCCCGGGACAAGGAGGAAGGACTGAGCACGCGGCGCTCGCGGAGGTGCTCGCTGGGGCGGGGGTGGACTTGCTCTTGTGCGAGACGTTCGCGAGCCCCGCGGAGAGCGTCGTCGCCGTCGAAGAGGCCGTGCGCACCGGGGTGGAGACGTGGGTCGCGCTCACGGCGGGGCCCGACGCGCTTCTGCTCGACCCTGCGGGCATGCGCGACGCAGCGCGTGCCTGCATCCACGCGGGGGCGACGGCGGTGCTCGTCAACTGTACCCCTGCGTCGCGCACGCTCGCGTATGTCGGCGCTCTTTCCGCGCTCGACTCCATGTTCGGCGCTTACGCGAACGCCGGGGAGGCGGACGAGGGGATCGGCTGGAGCACGCGCGCCGAGGAGGGAGCCGATCGCTACGCGGCCATCGCTCGATCGTGGATCGCAGCGGGAGCCACCATCGTCGGCGGATGCTGCGGGACCGGACCGGCCCACATCCGTCGCCTGGCGGGCCGCCCTCGGCTCGGCGCACCCGACGAGCAACCTCGCTGAGCCGCCGCGCCGTCAGTCGCCCTTCTCGCCGGCGCCCTCTCGAAGGCCGAGCTCCTTCATCTTGAGCTGCAGACCCTTGCGCGAAATCTTCAGCAACCGCGCAGCGTGGGTCACGTTCCCGTTCGTCTGCTGGAGCGCCCGGCTGACGAGCTCCTTCTCGAGCCGGCTCATGGCGACCTTCACGTGCTCCTTCAAGCCTCCCTCACCGGCGAGTGCGGCTTGAAGGTCGGCCTCGGGGAGCGGCACGTTGGCCATCGCAGGGATGCCTCGGATCTCTGGCGGGAGGTCGCTCGCCCGAAGGCGCTGCGTGTCGCAGAAGAGGACGGCGCGCTCGACGACGTTCTCGAGCTCGCGGATATTGCCCGGCCACGGGTACTGCACGAGCACCTCCATGGCTTCGGGCTCGACGCCCTCCACCTTCTTGCGTAGGCGCTCGTTGAACTTGACGAGGAAGTGGTCGACGAGGAGCGGGATGTCGCCCGTCCGCTCGCGGAGGGCCGGCAGCCGAATCGGTACGACGTTGAGCCGGTAGAACAGGTCTTCCCGGAACGTGCCGGCCGCGATGAGCTTCTTCAGGTCGCGGTTGGTCGCGGCGACGAGGCGCACGTCCACCCGAATCGTCTTGATGCCGCCGACCCGTTCGAACTCGCTCTCCTGCAGGGCGCGCATCAGCTTCACTTGCATCTCGATCGGGATTTCACCGATCTCGTCGAGGAAGAGCGTCCCGCCGTTCGCGAGCTCGAAGCGGCCAGGCTTGCTCGTGACCGCGCCGGTGAACGCGCCGCGCTCGTAGCCGAAAAGCTCGCTCTCGATGAGCTCCTTCGGGATCGCGGCGCAGTTGACCTTAATGAACGGCTTGTCCTTGCGGCCCGAGTGCTCGTGGAGGGCGCGCGCGACGAGCTCCTTGCCGGTGCCGCTCTCGCCGGTGACGAGGACCGTGGTCGGCGTGTCCGTGACCCGCTCCAAGATGGCATAGAGATCGGTCAGCCCTTGCGAGTTTCCGATGATCCCGAAGCGAGCGCCGCGGGCCGTGGGTGCGGGCGTCGCGTCGGCGCCGCGGAGCTCGCGGGTCTTCAAGGCCTTCGCGACGATCTGTCGGACTTCGTCCTTGTCGAACGGCTTGGTGACGAAGTCGAACGCGCCGCTTTTCAGCGCCTCGACGGCCGTGTCGATGGTCCCGTGGGCTGTGACGACGACGACGGGCAGATCGGGGTCCTCCTCGAGGGCACGCTTGAGGAGCGTCATCCCGTCGACCTTGGGCATCTTGAGGTCGGTCACGACGAGGTCGATGTGATGCTCTCGCAAGAGGTGCAGGCCCTGCTCGCCGTCTTCCGCGGTCAGGACGTCGTACCCATCCCGCGCCAGCTGCGCCGACAGAATCCTCCGCAAATTCGGCTCGTCATCGACGATGAGGACCTGCTTTCGTTCGGGCAGCATGGGGGCCCGGAGCTTACCAGCACTGCGGGCGCAGGTCGCCCGCGGCGTCATCGACGGGCTCGCTCGTGCGCGAGCGCTCGCCGCTCAGAAAATGCCGGGCCCGCGGGTCAAGATGCCGTCGGGGTCGAACTGCTGCTTCAGCCCGAAGAAGCGGGGCCATTCGTCGCCGTATTGGATGACCCAGTCGCGGTGGTCGAACGTGACGGATCCGATCGGGTAGCGCGTCCCGCCAACGCGGCGCGCCTTTTCGAACAGGCGGCGGTTGCGCTCGAGCATACGCGCCTGGAACGCAGGGTCGGGCCCGGGCGCGGCGTTCGCCGTGAGGATGTCGAAGAGGAAAAACCACTCGTCTTGCCTCGGGACTCGCAAAAACGGTCGCGTGAAGTTGCGCGTCTTCTTGGCAAAGAGGAGCAAGAAGCCCGTCGCGCCGACGTCGTCGGCCGTCAGGCCGTCGGTGACGTCGACGACGAAGCGCTCGACGGCGCGGCCCGGCAAAAACACGTCGAACCACGGATGCAGCACGCCGTCCCAAAGCCCGATTTGCTTGAACAGGTCGACCGCCGCGTCGACCCGCAGCAGGTACGAGAGATATGGGATGTCCGTGACGGTGACCGCCGACGAGGACGGGCTGAAGCTCAGGCCACGCAGCAATCGGTCGGCGTCGGGCGGGCTCGAAGGGTCGAAATACTTCACCACGTTGAGCTGGTAGCCGAATCCGCCCGAGCCGTTCGGTATGCCGAGATTGAACGCCTCGTCGACTTCTTCCCGCTGGAGCAGCGTGCGAAAGTCGCGGAAGAAGGTGGCGCCGTCCGCATAAGGTACTTGATAGAGGCGCACGAGTGGGAGCGCCGGGACGAGATCGACGACCATGCGCGTGATGATCGCGCACTGACCAAGGCCGGCGAGCGCCACCTCGAAGAGATCGCGATGTCGCTCCGCCGAGCACCGCACCACGTCGCCCTCGCCCGTCACCACTTCGAGCTCGCGCACGTAGTCGACCTGTGCGCCCGCTGCGAAGTTCGACGAGATGCCTCCTACCGAGAGGGTGCCTCCGAAGGAGAGGCCCGTGAACCCGGTCAAGGCGGGCGGCGTGAGTCCCTGCGGAACGATGGTCTCGAGGAGATCCTTCCAGAGGACGCCCGCGTCCACGTCGGCCCGCGTCGGCTCGATGGAATGAACGGTGGCGAGGCTGCTCATTTCGATGACGAGACCCGCCTCGACTTGGGCCTGTCCGAAGGTGGTGTGCCCCTGTCCGCGGGCGCTCACTCCGATGCGAAGCGGACGGCAAAAGCGGATCATCTTGCGGATATCGTCGACGGATCCCGGGCGGAGAACGGCGATCGGCGTCTCGTGGACGATATTGCCGACGTCGACCGCGTCCGCGGCCAACGATGCCGGATCGAAGAGCAGGACCCCGTCGAGCGGGGGGACGTGATCGAACGGCGACGACGCTCTCGCCTCCGTGATCCACGATCGTGTCGTCGGATCGAAACCCAGCACGGCGGCGCCTCCGAGACCCGCGCCCACCCCCACGAGAAACTGACGTCGAGCGATCATGGATACCTCTCCCATGTCCCCCAGTGGCAGGCAGGGTCCGCGGCGAGCTCGCACGCAACCCAAGATCTTTCTCTCTACTTCTTTACGGACGCGCTCGCAACGACGAACCCCGTCGACGGGCGACCGCGCCCCCGCATCCATGCCCCTATCAGGCTTTTTCTCGTCTCGCCGCGCCGACGCGTCGCTCCAGAGGAGGCTCATCACGCAGGGGCCAGATTTATCCGTTGCCGCTCGGGGCGCATTCGTCTTGCCTGCCCTTCGCCCATCCTCGCGTGCGTCGCTGCCCCGTTCGCCCTCGTCCCCGCGCCGACGCGCCGCGCCGCTCCTCAGGCGCTCGACGCAGGCGGTGGCGTCACGAGTCCTTCGCCGGAGACACACCCGATTTGAAACGCCGTGCGCGTGACCTGTTTCTTATGGATGTCGCTCGCGTGACGCACGCGTCGCGGGGCGCATAAGGCGAAAGGAAGGTCGATGCGAATGCGCTGGACGGACTAAAGACGGGCTGTTCGTGCGCCGTACCTGTGTCGGACCGCACCGCACGACGGCGCAGGGCCATCGACGGCACAGCGGTTCTTCTCGCGTCGCCACGCCCGGAAAAAGACACAGCGCCGCCACACATTCCATCCCCGGGCCTGAGGCGTTCTTGAAACCCGAAAGAGCACGAACGCGCACGTCACTGGATTCAGGCGGCAGAGGAAGGAGAGGTCGATAATGTCGCTTTCTTGGCACCCCAGCGCGATCTCGGTCCCGGTCACGGGTTCGCGGACGCATGACCACGGCGCCTTCGCGGAGCGGAAGTTGTCGCTCCTGTGTCAGGGCCTCGGTACGTCTGCGCGCTTCACGCGTGAGTTCACCCGCGTCTTCCGTTTGATGAGTCGTTCATGGTCGGATTGGCCGCTCGGTTCGAAGCCGGCGTGGCCGACGGACATCACCGACGACGGAACGCCCTTCGAGTTCTCCGTCGCGTTCGACGGGAAGAAGCCGAAGCTCCGGCTGCTCGTCGAGTCGCAAGAGAGGCCGATGACGGCCACGTCCACCTGGAACGCAGGGCTCGACTTGAACGAGCGCCTGAGCCAGACGTACGACGCCGACCTCGCCCGCTTCGAGCATGTCCGCGACCTGTTCGCGCCGGCGCAGGACATGCCTGCGCGGTTCTTCTTGTGGCACGCCGCTGTGCTCGAAGAAGGGGTCGCGCCTGCCTTCAAGGTCTACATGAACCCGCAGGTGCACGGCTCGCACGCAAGTCAGACCGTCGTCTTGAAGGCGCTCGCGCGCCTGAACCTGGACGGGGCGGCGGGCTTCTTCGTCTCGCGCTCGTCGTCGTGCCAGCACGATCGCTTCCTCTACTTCTCGCTCGACCTCGCCGGCGGGCCGAGCGCACGCGTGAAGGTCTACGTGGCCCAGCCCAACGCGACGGCGGAACATGTCGAGCGCGCGCTCGACGGGACGGGAAACTACGTCCGAGGCGAGGCTACCGAGTGGATCCATCGGCTCCTCGGCGCCGGAGGCGGCCCCTTCGAAGACCGGCCGATATTGATCTGCTACTCGTTCACGTCGTCGGGCGCGCCGCCCCTCGCGACCGTCCACCTTCCGGTCCGGAGCTATACGAAGGACGACGAAGACAGCCTCGAGCGCACGCAAAGCTACCTGAGCGCGAAGGACGGGCAAATGCTTCGTTCGGCGTTGCGCCTCTTCGCGGACCGACCGCTCAGCACCGGGCGAGGCCTCTTCACCTACGCGTCCTTGCGCAGGCTGAAGGAGGGTCTGTCGGTAACCGGATACTTCGCGCCCGAAGCGTTTGCGGTATTCCCTCCGCGCGCGTCGACGCCGACGATCCGGAGATGATCGGCCCGAGCCGCCAAAAGGAGACCGCCATGAAACGCGTATACGAGCATATCGAACGCCGATCCGCCGCGTTTGCACGGCAGCCGCTCTTCGAGTATCTGCGCGACGAGCGGGTAGAGGCCTCGCGCCGGCTTTCGTTCGTTCCTTTCATGACTCATTTCGTGATGACGTTCGCGGACCTCTACAACCACGTGCTGACCGAGAGCCCGCCTCGGGACCAGTACGACACGTTGGTCAATACGCACCTCGCGGAGGATGCCACCCATTGGAAATGGTTTTTGGCAGATCTGGCGAGCGCGGATTTGGATCCGCAGATGCGCTTTTCGGATGCGCTGCGCTTCGTCTGGAGCGACGCAACCGTGCAGACGCGCCTGCTCTCGTATCGGATATGCCAACTGAGCGGGCGCGCCACCTCGCTCCAGAAGCTGGTCATCGTCAGCTGCATCGAGGCGACCGGGAAGGTGGGGCTCGGAGCGCTGGCCGCGGCGGGCGGGGCGCTCGAGCGCGCGATCGGGCGTAAGCTCGTTTACTTCGGGCCACACCATGTGGAGACCGAGAGCAGCCACACGGTCGAGGCTCCATCGGTCCGTCAGTCGATCGAAGATGTGTCCTTGAGCGACGGAGAGTCGCAAGAGCTCCGAATCCTCTCGGACGAGATTTTCAATCTCTTCGAAAGGTCGGTCGAGGAGCTCTACCGAGTCGCATCGAACGGACGCGGATTCGAGGACTTCGCGAAAGCGCGGAGAGCGGCGACGCGCGACGGTTCGCGGAGTTAATTCATACGGACGCAGGTGGCAGCCAACCGTACGGTCCCTTCGTGACCAAGAGGGCGGGTCCTGACGCACACACTTGGGAGTGTCTCCGGGACGCTGTACGTGCGGGGGAGTGCACCCACGTACATTCCAATGGAACGGACGTTGCGTAGCCGCAGGCCCGTCACTCTTGACCCACGTCCGCCGCCTATGTAGCGTGTCGCCGGAGGGAGCTAGCGCAACGCTGCAGCAGTGAGATGAAGCGTAGCCTCGTCACGCGCAGCGTGGGTCAACTGCTGCTGCTTCGACAAAACCAGGACGACCCCTCCGAGGCCGAGTGGATGGATTGCATCACCCAGCTGGACGCGCTGCTGGAAGCAATGAACGCGGGCGCTCCCACCGCAAAGGTGCTCGTTTATACCGAAGGCGGCGCGCCGACGGAGAAGCAGCGCGCGCTGCTACAGCGAGCGCTGGCCAAGAATCCCATCCGAGTCGCAGTCATCACCGACAACCTCAAGGCTCGCATCACGTCCGCCAGCGTCGCGCTGGGGAATCGGAACCAGCGCTCGTTCTCGACGTCGGAGTGGTCGAGGGCATACGCGTACCTCGGCCTCTCGCCCGAGGAGAAGCGAGCTGCAGAGGCCACGATCAAGGCGATGACGAACGAGGTGGCGTGAGCGCCGGACCAACTGGAGTGCGCGCGGACCGCCGTCAGACGTTGTGTCAGGAGCGGCCACGCTGGGCGACAATGCGTATTCGATATGCGCTTCGAGCGCCGTAGCCA
The DNA here is from genome assembly GCA_036500865.1 of Polyangiaceae bacterium. GTDB lineage: Bacteria > Myxococcota_A > Polyangia > Polyangiales > Polyangiaceae > Palsa-1150. The sequence continues at coordinate 69,148 of DASYBG010000007.1, read as the reverse complement.
CGAGTTACCATTGGCGCTATCAATGCGACGATGGCAGCTGCTCAGGAAATCACTGGGGCTTCGCTAGGTCGCAACTCCACCTCCCATGGAGCCCGTCCGCCGACCGCCGAGAACGATCTCGACCGGCGTGTCTCGCACTTGCGAGACCATGCGAGAGAATTCGCGCGCCTTTCCATCGAAAAGAAGATTGCCTTGCTGGAAGATATCCGGCGGCGAATCCGCGACGTCGCCCCGGAGTGGGTCCTTGCGGCTTGCACGGCCAAGGGAATTCCCATCGATACACCCGTCGCCGGCGAAGAGTGGATCTCGGGTCCGTCCGTCCTCGCGCGCAATATTCGTTTCACCATTCGCGCATTGAACGAAATACGCACGCGCGGCGTGCCCACGATCTCCCCGTCATGGCTCCGTGATCTGCCCAGCGGCGGCGTGGCCGCGCGGGTGACTCCGTACGACGGATACGATTCGGTCATGTTCGCCGGCTTCACGGCGGAGACGTGGCTGCGGCCGGGCATACGGCGCGGGGACGTCGCCGATCATCAAGCCTCTTTCTACAAGACACGTGACGCCGAGGGCGGCGTGGCGTTGGTGCTCGGTGCGGGCAACATCGCCTGCCTCGGATCGATCGACGTATTTCAGAGAATGTTCACGGAAGGGAACGTGTGCATTCTCAAGCTGAATCCGGTCAACGACTATCTGGGTCCGTTCCTCGAGAGGGCCTTCGCCCCGCTCATCGACGCCGGCTATCTGGCGATCGCCTACGGCGGTCGCGAGGTGGGCGCGTACCTTTCCCATCACCCCGGCGTCGACCGTGTTCACATCACCGGTTCGGACAAGACGCACGACGAGATCGTGTGGGGTCCGCCGGGAGCGGGACGCGAAGACCGCAAGCGAAGGGCCGACCCCATCCTGAAGAAGCCAATCACGAGCGAGCTCGGAAACATCAGCCCCGTTCTCGTGGTGCCCGGCCTATACACGGACGCGGAGCTCTCCAGCATGGCCGAGAACGTCGTGGGGATGGTCGTGCACAACGCCTCGTTCAATTGCAACGCGGCGAAGCTCCTCGTTCTCCCGAAGGGGTGGAGCTCGCGCGACGTCTTCATCGAAAAGCTCAGCGCGGTGTTCGCGCGCGTCCCGGTGCGGAAGGCCTATTATCCGGGCGCGTTTGCCCGTTACGAGGCGCTCACGTCGGAACGCGGCGATCTTCGAAAGATTGGACCTGCGCGGGATCTGTCGCTCCCGTGGACGCTCGTGCTCGGGTTGGATCCGAACGACGCGAACGAACGAAGCTTCTCGACGGAGCCATTTTGCTCGATCCTGAGCGAGGTCTCCGTCGGTAGCGCCGATCCCGCAGAGTTTCTCGCGGCGGCGGTCCCCTTCCTCAACGAGCGCGTCTGGGGGACGCTGGTCGCATCGCTGTTCGTGCACCCGGCCGTGCATCGCGCGCCGTCCACGCAGTCCGCCGTCGAGGATGCCATCCGTGACCTCCGCTACGGCACCATCGGCGTCAATGTGTGGCCCGCCCTCGGTTACGCCCTCTGTACGACGCCGTGGGGCGGTCACGCGGGGACCACGCTCGACGACATCCAAAGCGGCATGGGCTGGGTCAACAACACGCTGATGCTCGAAGACATCGAGAAGTGCGTCGTCCGCGGGCCGCTCCAGGCCAAGCCCAAGCCCATTTACTTTCCCAGCCACAAGACGCTTCAGACACTCGGCCGCAAAGTCGTCGGGTTCGAGACCGCGGCAAGCTGGCTCAAATTGCCGAGCATCGCGGTGACGGCCTTCTCTGGATAGTTGCAGCGGACGCTAGGGCGAAATCACCTTCGCGCAGCGCTCGCACAAGAGAACGCTTCCGCCCGTCCTGTCGTCCCACCGCTGGAACCACCCGATGGGCAACGGGAAGGACACCAAGTTCAGCTCTCGCGGCGCCGCGGGAACGACGTAGCGAAGCTCGAGGAAACCGCAGCTGTTACACACGAGAATGACCCTGAGTCTCTGCATCGGTCGCCGCTGCCCCTATCGGCCGATCGCATGGAACGGTTGCCGGCTTCGGTGCTTGAGGGAGGCCGCTGGCGCGTTTTCCCTCGGCGAGCCCGCGTGACTTCACCGCGCTCCCGACGGCTACCGTCGGCCGACATCGTGCAATCACGCGGACGTCTGTACGAGCGGGGAGGTCAGACGTTGGCGCGGGCGCGCTGCAGGGTGATGTAGTCCGCGGCCTTGCCGAGATCGGCGAGCCGAGCGTTTCCGTCCGCGAGCTGCGGCAAGAGCCACGTGAGGGCTTCCGTCAGTTGCGTCGAGACATGGGTGGCATACGGGTAGCGCCCGAAGAGCCGCAGGCCGGTCAAGACAGCGCGAACCATGGCGCCCTGAAACCCGCCCCCCTCGACGAGCCAGCAGGCGCCCCGGAGCTTGTTGGCGAGGCTCGCGAGGAGGTTGCTGATCGCTTCGCGCGCCTCCGGTGTCGGGGGCTGCGCGTTGGGCGGTATGACGGTCAGGCCCGCGACGCCGAACGGATGCTTGGCCGCCTGCTCCGTGATCAGGTTCCCCAGCCGTGAATAGTCGGCCGCCGCCGCTCTCCCGTCGTCGACCAAGACGAATACGTCCCGCCAAATGATGAGTTGCAGGTGCGGCGACACGGCGGGTCGTCGGCCGGTGATTTCCGTCGCGTCCTCCACGGTTCGGTCTGGGAGAAAATTATCACGTTTCAATCCGAGCCGAGCGGCCAGATGGGGAAGCGAGACGCTCGGTCACGCACGACCTCTTAAGTCGCGGGACCTAAGGCCGTAACCCCCATCGTGGGGGGGATTGAGACAACCTCCGATGCAGGGCGACATTTCTCATGGCAACAAACCTTCCCGTACCGATGGTTACAGAACTCTCCAGTCCACCACCGGCGAATGTGAACAGGACGCGACGTACAGACAGCGCCATCGTTTCACGTCCGGTCGTGGACCCGACCTGTCTTAGCTACCACCTCCTTCGACCGACGAACGTAGGAGCCGGGGACATCCCCCTGCTCGGCGAGGCCTACCGGTGCTGGAGCGAGGTGTGGACGCAAACGTTCGCGGAGCTCGACGACGCCGACAGCCTCGCCTCGGACGACTTCACGCGGCAAAGCGAAATTGCCGCGCTCTTTCACGAATGGGAGTGCGTTGGGACCACGTCTTTGCGTTTCATCGATGTTTCCAACGCCATCTTCCGCGACGACTCCTACTTCAACGTCTGGCCGGAGCAGGTCCTCGCCGCGGCCTCGGCACACGGCCCACGCATCTGCATCGCCAGCAGCTTCACCGTTTCGCCACGTTGGCGGCGCGCTCGTGGCGCGCGTATTCGCGATGTCCTCGGCGCGCTCGCGGTGGAGCGCTTCCTCCGGTCGGACGCCGACGCCCTCATCGGGACCGTCCGCAACGACGTGGGCATGAACGCGTTCACGTACAAACTCGGCTGCCACGCGCTCGCGAGAAAGCTCACGCTGCACGGAGTCGACGTCGATCTCATCGTATTTTTCCGACATTCGTCCGCTCGGCCTCCGCTCGAGGCGATCGCCGAAGGGATCGTTCAGGCCCTTCGCCCGTTCCGGGGGGCGCCGTGAAGCTCACCCTCCAAGAGTGCGTCGACATCCTCCGCGTCGAGATCGACGGGTTCCCTTGGACAGACCGAGCGGCGTACGCCGATTGGCTCGCCCAGACCTACTACTACGTCAGCCACTCGACGCGCCTTCTGGCATCCGCCGCCGCGCGATTCGGCCTGGATGCAGCGGGCAACGCGCTGCACAACCGTTTCGCAGCGCACATGAGTGAAGAGAAGAAGCACGAGCTCCTCGCCCTCCACGACATCAAGCACCTCGGGTACTCGCTCGATCGCCTTCCGGAGCGACCCGCGGCCCGGATGTTCTACGAACCGCAGTACTTCAAGATCGAGCACGAGTCGCCGATGGCCCTCTTCGGTTACATCCTGCCGCTCGAGGCGGCGGGTCCCCTCCTCGGGCGGGGGGTCATGGCGAACGTGACGCAGGCATTCGGCTCGAGTGCGGCGACGTTCTTGAAGGTCCACGTCAACGAGGATGTCGACCACCTCGAAAAAGCGTTTCAAATGCTCGAATCGGCCTCCAGCGCCGACCGCTCGTTCATCGAGCGCAACATGCGTCAAACGACGTTCGCTTATCGAACGATGCTCCAAGACATCCGGCACGACGGGAACGTTCGTGCCGCCGCCGAGTAAGAGCCTGACGATGCAAGCTGTTCAACTGGAAGGGTTTCTGCGCGACGCAGAGTCGGCGCGCACGGCCCTCGCGGAGCCCATCGCGCCCGAGTCAGGCCAAATCGTCGCGTTCTTGCGCCAGCCGGAGAACGCGAACCATCTCGAGGAATTTCGCCGTCTGAGCCGTGTGTCCGATGCCGAGGCGGCGTGGTCGATCGCGCGCCAATGGATCGTCATCGCAGCGTCGGCGTGGATCGCTCTCCGTGCCCATCATGTGCTGGTCTACGCGCTAGCCATCGTCGTCATCGCGACGCGACAGCACGCACTCGGCGTCCTCATGCACGAAGGCACCCACTACCGGCTCTTCTCGTCGCGCCGGGCAAACGATGTGCTCGGCGACTTGTTGTGCGCATTCCCCATCAACATGACCGTGTCTCGATACCGGCACGATCACCTCCTGCATCACAAGTTCAACATGACGGAGCGGGACCCGTATTGGCAGGAGTGGAAGGCCGACTCCCACTGGCACTGGCCGAAAGCGCGCAAGGAGGGCCTGCTGCTCTTCGCTGGGGACCTTCTCATGCTGAACATGAGGCGAATCGGCAAGACGGTGTCGAAGTGGTCGCCGTGGAGCAACCATTGGTCGAAGGCGGCATACCCGACTCCGTTGACTCCTTCCGAACGACTCAGGCTCTATGCCTTCTGGGTATGCGTGCTGACCATCGTCACGCTCGCGAAAGGGTGGGTCCCGTTCCTCTTGCTATGGGCGCTGCCGCTCTCCACGTTGGTCGTTCTCTTCGCGCGCGTGAGGAGCGTCGCCGAGCACCTGAGCTTGGCGGAGACGACCGAGTTCGAACGCTCCCGCCACGTTCGAGGCACGTTGCTCGAACGGTGGACCATTGCCCCCCTCAACGTCAACATCCACCTGGCGCATCATCTCTTCCCCGCGGTGCCCCAGTACAATCTTCCGCGTCTGCACCGGCTCTTGCTCGCGTACCCCCCGTACGCCCGCGGCGGAGCGCAATACGACAGCTATCTCTCCGGAGGACGGCGAGTGTTCCGCGACATGTGGACGCGCGGAGGCTGATCCGCCCCCACGAAAGGCCGAGACCGCCCGTTTGCTATAGGACACGGGGCATGGGCTCCGTGCCGTCCGAGAAGGCCTCCGCGCGTGTCGACCGCCGGGTGCTGGTCGTGGATGACGACCACACCCTGGCGGAGACGATCGCGGACGGCCTTTCGGATCGGGGGTTCGTCGCCATCGCTGCCGGCACGAGTGCAGAGGCTGCAAAAAGGATAGGCGAGGAACCATTCGACGCGCTCGTAACGGACCTGCGCATGCCGGGCGTCGACGGACTTGCGTTGCTCTCGGTGGCGCGCCGGGTGGCGCCGGGGTGCCCGGTCATCGTGATGACGGCGTACAGCGCCGTCGACACGGCCGTGGAGTCGATCCGCCGCGGCGCGTACCACTATTTGACCAAGCCCTTCAAAGTCGACGAGCTGGCGCTCTTTCTCGAGCGCGCGATCGACGAGACGCGGCTTCGGCGCGAAGCCCTCAGCCTCAAGCGAACGCTCAAGGAGCGATTCGCCCTCGGTAACCTCATCGGTCCGAGCGGCGCCATGCGCGACGTGTCCGAGCTCGTGGTCCGCGTAGCGGATGCGGGCGCCCCGGTGCTGGTGCTCGGCGAGACGGGAAGCGGCAAGGGGGTCGTCGCGCGAGCCATCCACGCGGAAGGCGGTCGCGCCGACTTGCCCTTCGTGACCGTGAACTGCGCCGCGCTCCCGGAGAACCTCCTCGAGAGTGAACTCTTCGGGCACATGAAGGGGGCGTTCACCGGGGCGACGGCCCGGCGAGTGGGCCTCTTCGAAGAGGCCCACGGCGGGTCACTCTTCCTCGACGAGATCGGCGAGATGCCCGCGGCGCTCCAAGCAAAACTCCTCGACGTGCTCGAACGAGGGGTCATCCGCCCCGTCGGGTCGAGCAAAGAGACCGAGGTCGACGTCCGAATCATCGCCGCCACGCACCGCGACTTGCGCGCACGCGTCGCGGCCGGAGCCTTCCGCCAGGATCTACTCTATCGCCTCGAGGTAGTCACGATCGAGATCCCTCCGCTCCGGCACCGCCGCGACGACATCCCGCCCCTCATCGAACATTTCCTTGCCGAGTCGAAGAGCCGCCACACGAAATCCCCCGTCGAGCGAATCGGTCCGGTCGCGATGCGCCGTCTCATGGAGCATTCGTGGCCGGGCAACGTCCGAGAGCTCGAGAACGTCATCGAGAGACTCGTGCTCCTGGGTCGGGGCCCGGAGGTGCAACCTCAAGAGCTCCCTTCTACCTTGGGCGCGAAGCGCGAGGCTCCGCAGGCGTTCGAAGGAGACGTGCTGCCGCTTCGCGAGGTGCAGCGCCGCTACGTGGCGTGGGCGTTCGAGCAGCTCGGCGGCCGGAAGGCGCGCGCCGCGGAGAAGCTCGGCATCGACGTGAAGACGTTGGCACGTTGGCTCGAAGACGACGCCGACAAAGCGACCTGAACGGATCGCGGCGACGTCAACGCGTCCTCGGCAAGGCAACTTCGTGTTCTGATCGCCCGGTCGAAACCATGCCGGCGAGGCCGGCATCGAGGGAACATGCGATACCGTCTTCTCGGGCGAACGGGCGTGTACGTGTCCGAGGTTTGCCTCGGCGCGATGACGTTCGGCGGCGCCGGCTTCTGGCAAGTCATCGGCAAGCTCGGCGAAAGCGAGGTCGAGGCCATGATCGGCGCCGCCCTCGACGCGGGCGTGAACTTCATCGACACCGCCGACGTATACTCCGAGGGCGAGTCGGAGACGCTGGTCGGCGCCGCGCTCGCGAAGCTCAAACGCCCGCGCGAGCAGGTCTTCGTCGCGACGAAGTGCCGCGGCCGCACGGGACCTGGCCCGAACGAGCTCGGGCTCTCGCGCGCCCACATCCACGCGGCGATCGACGCAAGTCTGGGCCGCCTCAAGCTCGATCACGTCGACCTCTATCAGATCCACGGCTTCGACCTCGATACACCGATCGAGGAAACGGTACGCGCTCTCGATGACGTCGTACGCCAAGGCAAGGCGACCTACGTGGGCTTCTGCAATCTGTCGGCTTGGCAGGCGATGAAGGCCATCGGCGTCGCCGAGCGTCATGGGCTCGCCCGATTCGTCAGCGCGCAGGTTTACTATTCCATCGCCGGCCGCGACATCGAACGAGAGGTCGTTCCGCTCGCGCAATCGGAGGGGCTCGCGATCTTGCCGTGGAGCCCCCTCGCCGGCGGGCTGCTCTCGGGCAAGTTCGACGCGGACAAGCCGGGCCCGGAGAACGCGCGCCGCACGTCGTTCGACTTTCCTCCGGTCGACCGCGGGCGGCTGCCGAGGGTGCTGGCGGCGCTGCGCGAGGTGAGCGGGGCCACAGGTCTCTCCGTGGCGCGGGTCGCGCTCGCCTGGCAGCTCACGCGACCGTTCGTCACGAGCGTCATCATCGGCGCAAAGACACGCGAGCAACTCACCGACAATCTGGCCTGCAGCGACGTCGAGCTCGCCCAGGAGCACGTCGCCAAACTCGACGCGGCCAGCGATCTGCCGCCAGAGTATCCGGGATGGATGTTGAGCTGGCAGAACCGCGACAGGCGACCGAAAACGAGGGGCCCAGCCACCCCCTGAGCGGGCCTCCTCGTGCAGCGGGCCGCTGGTGGCTCGTCGCATCGATGGCTGGCGCGCTCGCGCTCGTGACCGGGGTCGCATGGTGGGACGAGCAGCGCGAAGAGACGGCTGCCCTCCTCGACCTCGAGGCGGAGCAGGCGACGCTTGCGGAGAGCCTCGCGGGGAACCTTCGCGCCCACTTGGCCTCCGTCCCGCCCGACCTCGCGCGCACCCATCCCGCATCTTTGCTCGAAGGTGAACCCGGCATCGAGCGCCAAGACGACCTCGCCGTTCTCCTTTCGATTCCGGGCCAAGCAGACTTCGTGGCCACGCTCGACGGACGCCTCGTCAGCTCCGCCCCGCTTCGCCGCGCCTTCGATCGCGGCGCCACGACGTGGCGTCTCGGTCGCGCGGAGTCGGCGGACGTCGGACTGCCCGCGCGCACGTCGATGGCGGGGTTCGCGCGAATCGACGCCGGCCCGCGGGGCCTCTGGGGGGTCGTCGCCGTGGCGTCGGCAGCGCGGGAACGTGACCGTGAGAAGCGCGCAGAACGCCGGCTCGTGCTCAGTGTGCTCATCGCGGCCGGGCTCGTGCTCGCATTCGGAGGGGCGGCTGTCCGCAAGCAGCGCAAGGAGCTCGACCTAGCCCGCGAGCTCGCGATCGCCCACCTGCAGCGGGTGCGTGACGAGGCGCTCGCGCGGGCGGCGCGCATCGCCACGACGGGGACTTTCGCGATGGGGATCGCTCACGAGGTCTCCACTCCGCTGGGGGTCATCTCGGGTCGCGCGGAGCAGCTCCTCGGCCTCGCCCAAGTCGAAGATCGCGCCGGACGGCTCGAGAAAAACGCGCGGATCATCCTCGAACAAGCCCACTCCATCGAGCAGACGATTCGTCGGTTCCTGGACATGGCCCGTGGCGGGCCTCCGTCGCTCGAACCCGCAGACCCGGTCGAAGTCGCCGCCGCCGCGGCCGCCGCCGTCGCCCATCGCTTCGCCAAGGCGGGTGTGGCGCTCACGGCGCCGACGGCGTTCGGAGCGGCGTCGGCCCGTGTGCGGCTCGACCGATCGCTCCTCGAGCACGCTCTCGTCAACCTGCTCCTCAACGCGTGCGAAGCGTGCGGTCCCGGCGGCCACGTCGACCTCACGGTTCGCGCGACAGAGGATCGCGTGGCGTTCGTCGTGGTCGACGATGGCGCGGGCATCTCGCCCGAACACGCAGCCCGAGCCGCCGAACCGTTCTTCACGACCAAACCCGAGGGGAGAGGCACGGGCCTGGGCCTCGCGATCGCCTCCGAAATTGCGAAGGTCCACCGCGGCGCACTCAGCATCGGTCCGCGCGACGGACGCGGCACGCAGGCAAGCATCGAAGTACCCGCGTTCTGACCGTCCCGCGCGCTCAGCCCTCGCGAAGGAGGACCGTGACGCCGAAGTGGTCGCTCGCGAAGGTGCCGTTCACCGGCCGGTCGAAGCAGACCCTCGCCTCCGTCGGTTCCCCTCGAAAGCGCTCGTCGCGCCCCCGGACGAATACGTAGTCGATGCGGCGTCCCGGCTCGTGGAGCGGCGCCGCGAAAGGATTCTCGGGCGTGAACGTCAGCCCGGCCGAGCCGTTGCCCGCCAGCGCGAACGCGTCCTGGTAATAGACGCGGTGCGCGCGACCGAGCGAAGTAAGGCCACGCAGGAAGCGAATCTCGTCCGCACCCGGCTCGGCGTTGAAGTCGCCGCAGAGCACCGCCGGAAAGCCGTCGTCGGGGGCGAGCCGCTCGACGATGTCCGCGATCTCGCGCACCTGAGCTTCTCGCACGTGCCCATCCTCGAACCTCCAATTGAGGTGCGTCACGAAGAACGGCACCCGACCGAACGGCGCGGCGATGTCCGCAAAGAGGAGCGTCCGCTTCTCGGACGTGCCGCACCTGGGCAGGTCGAACGCCTCGCTCCGCGCGATCGGCCACCGCGAGAGCGCCGCGTTGCCCCAGAGCTCCCCCTGCGTCCTGCCGTAGGCGACGTGGTAGCCGAACCCCTCGGCCACCGCCGTCGCCTGGTCGAGCCCATCCCCCTCGCCCGCCTCCAAGCGCAGCACTTCTTGGAGCCCCATGACGTCGGGCGCGAGCTCGGCGACCCCGGCTCGAATGGCGGCAAGCCTCTCCTCCCAAGGCCCAAAGCGATTCCAGATGTTGAGCGTCGCGACGCGCATCACCAACCGCACACCCCCGCCTTCTCCCGCTGCGCGTTCTCGTGGGCAAGCCACTGCATGAGAGGCGCAAAGTATTCGAGCATGGGGCCGGCGTCCGCTTTCCGGCCGGCACCGACGGCTTCGAGCGCGTCGGGCCAAGGACGGCTCGCGCCGAGCGAAAGCATCGCCATCAGTTTGGCGCCCGCGGCCTTGTTGTCGTGGATCGAGCAACGATCGAGCGGCCCCTTGTACCCGGCCGCGTCGCAGAGAGCCTTGTGGAATTGGAACTGGTAGATGCGCGCGAGAAAGTAGCGGACGTACGGCGTGCTCGAGGCGACGTGGAACTTGGCGCCGGGATCGAAGTCGTCGCTGCCCCGCGGGACCGACGGAGCGACGCCCTGGTACTCGCGCTTGAGGCGCCACCAAGAGCCGTTGTAGTCCGCAGGCGCGATCTTCCCGGAGAAGACATCCCACCGCCATTTGTCGATGAGGAGGCCGAATGGCAAAAAGGCGATTTTGTCGAGCGCCATCTTGAGCTCCTCGTTGATGCGCGCATGGTCGCCGGTCGGTACCGTCTCGAGGAGTCCGATGCTTTTGAGATATTCGGGGGTCACGCTCAGTGCCATAGTGTCGCCGATGGCCTCGTGGAACCCGTCGTTCGCGCCCTGCTGGAAGAGAATCGGAAGCGACACGTACCTCTGGAAGTAGAAATCGTGCCCGAGCTCGTGATGGATGGTGACGAAGTCTTCCTCCGTTGGCTCGATGCACATCTTGATGCGCAGGTCGCCGCTCCAGGTGACGTCCCACGCGCTGGCGTGACACACGACCTCGCGGTCCCGCGGGCGCACGAAGAGCGATCGCTCCCAGAAGGTCTTCGGCAGCGGATCGAGCCCGAGCGCCGTGAAGAAATGCTCGCCCTGGCGCACCATCTTCGCGGCGTCCCACCGGTCGGCCTTGAGCTTCTTGTCGACGTCGAGGGGGGGCTCCGCCGGGAAGGGGGCGACGAGGTCGTAAACGTTGTTCCACTCTTGCGCCCACATGTTGCCGAGGAGCTCGGCCGGGATGGGCGCGTGATCCACAACCACCTCCTTGCCGTAGCGGGCCTGGAGCTTCGCGCGCACGTAGCAATGCAGCTCGTCGTAAAGCGGCTTGACCTCGCGCCAGAGGCGTTCGATGTCGGCCTCGAACACGTCGGGCGCCATGTCGTAGCCCGCGCGCCACATCGCCCCGACGTCGGCGAAGCCGATTTCCCGCGCCCCCTCGTTCGCCAGCGAGACATACCGCACGAACTTGCCCCGCATCGGCGCCGCGATGGCATGCCACCCCCGCCACGCCTCCGCGAGCTCGGCGGGCTTGCGGCTCTTTTTGAGCACCCGGGAGAGGTCGTCGATGTGGAGGCATGCGGCGCCCGCTCTGTCGCCGGCTCCTTTCACGAGATCCCGGAGCGGCGACCCGGCGGGCGGGCAGTACTGCCCCTTGCCGTAGGCGCTTATCATCCACGTCTCGAGCGCGGCGAGCTCGGCGCGCTCCTTCGCGTCGTGCGGGGCGGGGATCGTCTGCGCAGTCGAGAGGAGATAGAGCTTGCGCGCCACGTCGGCCGGAAGCTCGGCGCGAATCGACTCGAAGCGCTTCGACCGCTGGATGGCCTCGGCGACGTAGCCCGCCGTGGCCTCTTCGCCGGCTGCGGCGAGTGCCTCGGTGTCGTCGGTGATGAAGTTCTCGTTGACCCAGTTGGCTTCGTCGCGCGCGACCCACAAGCTCCGGAGGCGCTCTTCGACCTCGGCGACGAAAACGGCGGCCTCCGCGGCCGTCGGTCGAGCCGACGGAGTCACCGCGGTTGCGGACGACGGCGCCGCCGACGGGGACGGAGGCGGCGCCCGCCCCGGCGTCGGTGCGTCGGTTCCGGCCCCCCCGCACGACACTGCGGCGGCCGCGAAGACGGCGAAGGCTCCGATCGTGCGCGCGGGGGTCACGGCTGGCCAAGCTATCGCGGTCCTCAGGGTCGTGGCCAGACGCGCCCTCTCGGATGACGCCTGCCGGTCCGCGGGTGGGTGCGCACAGCCGCGAAGAGCGCGGCTCTGGCGCGGAGCGCCGACCCGGAGTACATGCCGCACCGTGAGCAGCAGTGTCCCCCCCACCTCGTTTCCGAAGGATCAAATCAAGGTCCTTCTCCTCGAGAACGTACACCCGAGCGCCCACGAGCTCTTCCAGGCCGAGCGCTTCAAGCTCGAGACGGTGAAGAGCGCCCTCGGTGAGGACGAGCTCGTCCGCCGCGTCGAGGACGTGCACGTCCTCGGCATCCGGAGCAAGACGCGCGTCACCGACCGAGTCCTCTCCGCCGGCCGTCGCCTCCTCAGCGTGGGGTGCTTCTGCATCGGCACGAACCAGGTCGACCTGTCGGGCGCGAACAAGCGGGGCATCCCGGTGTTCAACGCGCCGTTCTCGAACACGCGGTCCGTGGCCGAGATGATCATGGCCGAGATCGTGATGCTCTCTCGGCATTTGGGCGACCGGGTCCGCGAGATGCACCAGGGACAGTGGCAAAAGGTGGCCACGGGCAGCTTCGAGATCCGCAACAAGACACTCGGGATCATCGGTTACGGCCACATTGGCCGGCAGATCGGCGTCATCGCCGAGGGCCTCGGCATGCGCGTCGCGTTCTACGACATCGCGGCGAAGCTCCCGATGGGCAACAACCGCGCGACGAAGACGCTCGAGGAGCTCCTCGCCCAGAGCGACTTCGTCACGCTCCACGTCCCGGAGACGCCGCAGACCAAGAACATGATCGGCGCCGGCGAAATCGCCGCGATGCGCGCCGGGAGTTATCTCCTCAACGCGAGCCGTGGCACGGTGATCGACATCGCCGCCTTGGCCGAGGCGCTCAAGAGCGGGCACCTCGCGGGCGCGGCGATCGACGTGTTCCCGGAGGAGCCGGAGTCCAACAAGGATCCGTTCGTGAGCGCCCTGCGCGGCCTCCCGAACGTGGTGCTGACCCCGCACATCGGCGGGTCGACCGCAGAGGCTCAGGAGGCCATCGGCCGAGAGGTGGGCTCGTCGCTCATTCGGTTCGTCAACGGCGGCGTGACGACGGGGGCGGTGAACTTTCCGCACGTCGACCTCCCGCCGACTCCGGGCAAGCACCGTATCCTCAACGTGCACAAGAACGTGCCCGGCGTGCTCCGCGACATCAATCGCATCGTGAGCGACCGCGACGCGAACATCACCGCGCAGGTCCTCGCGACCGACCCGGACATCGGCTACCTCGTGATGGACCTCGATCGCGACGTGGCCGGCAGCGTCAAGAACGACGTCGCCGCGCTCGAGACGAACATCAAGACGCGCATTCTCTATTAGCCATTCGTCAGCTCGTCGAGGCGCCCGGTGACCACGCGCGGGTCGGCGGCGTGGCCGAAGGCCGAGAGGTCGACGCCGAAGGCTTGGGCGATCGACACGAGGAGGCGGTTGTTCGGGACGCCCTCCTTGTGCCCAGTGCGCCGCAGATCGACGTAGCGCCCCATGGCGAAGTGACCGCCGCACCCGCCGGCGAGGAGCGTAGGCACGCTCCGCGAGCTGTGCCGGGCGGGGTCACCCATGTCGCCGGACACGTGGACGATGGTATCGGCGAGGACGCCCGCCTCTTCGAGCCGTGAAAGCAGCCGGGCGACCTTCGTGTAGCTGTACCGGTTTTGGACGGCGAGCATTTGCCAAGTGGACGGCGTGCCCGTTCGTCCTTCGTCGTGCGCGTCGTATCGGTGGGCGACGTCGCTGTGCACGTCGTCCGGGAGCGCGGGAAAGAGGTGCGTCCGGCTCAGGTCCCCGAGAAAGAGCGTCGCGAAGCGCGTGAGGTCGCACGCCATCGCTCGCGCGAGCAAATCGATCTGGAGGTCGGTGATGGCATCGAGATACGGGGCGCCTCCCTCGTAGGCGCCGACGTGCGGGAACCGGACGCGCTCGGCGGCCACCGGCGCTGTGCACGCGCGATCGACTCCGGCCAGCCGCTTCTCGATGTCCCGGAGCGCGGCGTGATGCTCCTCGATCTTGGTCCGTTCGGAGGCCGGCGCGCGTGCCGCGAGGCGCGCGAGGTCGGCGCTCACCACGTCGAGGATGCTCTTGCCCGTACGGCGGCGCTCCGCGACCTCGTCCTGCTGCGCGCCGGTGACCGGACCTCCGAAGAGCTCAGCGAACGTCTGCGCGGGATCGATCCATTTCGGGAGGGGCGTGCCGCCCGCGCCGTAGCTGACGCAAGCGCCGATCTCCGGCTGCGCGTTCCCGACGCCGAGGACGAGCGACGTATGTGGGGTCTCGGCGCCGAGGCCACGCTCCACCGCGAGAAACTGGTCGAGCGACGCGTTCCTCCCATCGGCCCCGCTGCCGGTCAGGATGACGCGCGGACCGTCGTGCCCGCTCGTTCCCGACGCGATTCCCGCCGTGAGGTCCACTCCGTCGAGCACGACGAGCTGCCCGCGAAATGAACGCCCGAACGTCGCCGGATCGTCGAACGGCGCGAGGACCGCGTCGGTGAAGCGCAGATCGAAGCCGTCGCGGGGTTGCCATAGCTCGTGGGCGCGCCCATGCGGGGTGTAGATGGACACGAACCGCAGCGGCGCGCCCGATGCCTTCGATCGCGCCGCTCCGGCGGCCGCGGCCGCGCCCCCGAAGGCGCGCGACCCGACGAGCAAGCCGCCCGCTCCCAGCGCCAGAAGGAACCGTCGGCGGCCCGCGAGCCTCGCTGACTTCGCGTGCATCATGGTCTCACCTCGCGTTCTACGAAGAGATCGCTCCTCACGTAATCGATGAGGTCCTCGAAGAGGTTGGTCGTTCGGTCCCGCGGCCTCGCCGCGGCGCCCGCGAGCGCCACGAGCTCCGATTCAACCCGCGGGTCGGACTGCCCGGTGAAGTATCGAAACGCCTGCCGCTTGTAGCATTCGCCGACATCCGGGTTCTTGGCCAGCCAATCGGCCAAGTCGAAGCTGTCGCCGAAGGTCTCGGTCTCCCCGCCGACGTCGACCCGCGCCGACGTGTCGACCGGCCTGCCGTTGTCCTTCGCGCGGAGAGCGCCGGCCGCGTCGAACGCCTCGAACGTGAAGCCGAGAGCGTCGAGCCGTTCGTGACAGGCGCGGCAGCCTGGGTTCTCGGAGTGCACCGCAAAGCGTTCGCGGGTCGTCTTCGCCGTCGAGGGCGGCGGGAAGACGGTCTCGATCCCGACCTCCGCGGGCCTGGGCACGCGCACACACAGGAGCCGTCGCAAGACGAAGTCGCCACGCTTGACGGGGCTCGTCCCATCCTCGTGCGCGTGGGCCGCGAGAAAGCTGGCCTGCTGCAGGACTCCGGCCCGGCGCGTGCCCGCGAGCGACGCCCGCGTCCCCCAGGTCTTCAGTCCGTAGAAGCGGGCCATGTCAGGATCGACGGACGCGAATCGCGCATCGAGCAGGGCGGCGACCGATCCCCCCGCGTAGACCATCACTTCATCGGCAAACGCGGTGGTCTCGTCGAGCATGTGCGACTTGACCGCGTCGTACCCCGGGTAGAGCTCCGCGCTCTTCACGGTGCGCCCAAGACCGTCGACTTCGAGCCACTCGAGGACGAAGCGACGGAACTGAAAGCGGGTGTCGGACATGGCGAGCAGCCGCCTTGCCTGCGCTTCACGTGCGTCCGGCAGGATGAGCGCACCCGACGCCGCCGCCTGCAAGAGCGCACCGTCCGGGGGCCCTCCACGAAGCGTGAACGACAGCAGGGATGCAATCTCGTACGGGGTCAGCTTCACGACGCTGCCGGGAGGACCGCCCGCTCCGAGCTCCGTCAGATAGACGAGGCTCGGCGACTCGAGCAGCGCCACCAGGACCGCCTCCGCTCCCTTCGCAAAGCCCCCGGGCAAGGCATCCTTGCCCGCCGCGGCGTCGAACGCGGCCAGCAAAGTCGCGTGGTCCGCGGCGTCGATCGGGCGGCGCCACGCGCGCGCGCCGAGCGTGTCGACGAACTCCGCGCGACAGTCCGGCGTGTCGCTTTTCGCACACGGCGCGAGCTTCTCGAGTCGCTCCACGACCGCGCGATGGGCCACGTCGTGCGCGACGGCGTCGACCGCCGATTCCCACGCCGACACGACGGCCTGCTCGGCGTTCGGCGTGTACCCGTCTTGGCGGACATCGGGCGGCAGGCGATCGGCGACGTGTTCCGGCGCGCCCACCACGTCGTCGAGCGCGCGCTCGTATTCCGCGTTCGTGAGCCGCCGGAAGCGCGCGGGCAAGCGAACGGGGTCGCTGCCGGAGGTCGGCGCAAGGGCGGAAGACGGCGACCCGCCGCACCCGCACACGGCGAGGAGCGCCAGCACGATTCGGCATGCACCGAGCGCAAGGCGCATGGATCCCCGCGGCCTCACGGAGCCTTGTGCAACGCGCTCGCGGCCGCGGGCACTTTCGCCCTCGAGAGTGCGGCGGCGCCACCGTCGACCTTGGCCGCAACGAGGGGAGGCGGCGGTTCGGCTCGGAGCTGCGCAGAGAGCGCCTGCGCTTCGGGCTCCGTGACGAACGAAACGTCGTCTATCCAGAGGTCCGCAGGCAAGTCCTGCGGTCTCGCCGCGAGCTGAAAGCCGTTGATGCGAGACGGTTCGAACAGGGCCTCCGCGCCCCACCCCTGCTGCTCGAGGTGATCCCAACGCACGAGGTAGTCGTCCCATCGGTTCGTGAGGACGACGACCTTGCCGTGAACGTCGTAGCAACGCCCGGTGCAGGTGCCGCCGGCGTCGACGGGTTGCGTTTCGGGGACGGGAAACGCGACCCGCACGGTTCCAGGCCCCTTGGCGCGGAAGCGCAAACCCGCGAAGGCCGACGCGTTGAGCGGGCAGCGGATCCCTTCACTCCGCCACCGGAGGGTGACGCCCCAGACGACACCCCAGTCTTTCTCTCCGTCAGCCTTGAGGTGAGCGGCGAAGAGATTCTCGCGGTTGCTCTCCGCGAGCGGCAACCGGTCGGGCTTGAAGGCCCCGCGATCCGGGGCGATGGTCGCGCCCTCGGTCGCGTCGGAGGCCGCAAACCAGTAGCCCTCACGCTGGAAGGCTTTGAACGCGGCGGCGTCGCCGTCTTCGAAGTCGTCGAGAAGCGCGGTGTCGCTCGGGGGCGATGGAGTCGCGCACGGGCCCGCCGTCTTGGACTCGCTGCCGCTGTCGGCGGCGGGCAAGGCAAGCTCCTTCGGCGCGCCGACGGTCGCCCCTTCGCCGCCGAAGACCACCGGAGGCGGACCGGGACGGCCCTCCACGTTGGCGCTGCCGCACGCGCCGGTCGCCAGGGCCGCCGCGCACACCGCCCAAACGATTCGCCTCATGGCACTCGGCCTCCTCCACGGGATTGGGAGCGGGAGAGAGCAGTCATCACGCAAACCTTCGCAAAGCTCCGTCCATGGGGGTCGTCCCAACCCGGTCTCGGCCTGCTTGGTTCGTCCGGCCAAGCCTTCCATGAGCAGGTGAAATTTGTAGGAAGCGGGCTATTGTGCCCCGCATGCCCGGTGTGCGTTCATCGGAACTTTGCAGGGAGGTCAGCTCTTCATGTCGCTCATGAGATGCGTTCGACTGGGGTCGCTGGTGTCACTTGCCATCGCGACCATGCAGGCATGCAGCGGATGGGATGGCGGCGGCACCACAGCGACGCCCCCCGTGAACGGCGCCAGCACCGAGACGACGACGCCCACGGGATCGAGCGGCTCGAGTGGCGGGACGATGGGGACGACCGCCAGTAGCAGCAGCTCGGGCAGCTCGAGCAGCAGCGGATCAAGTAGCGGCGGCTCCGTCACGCCGGCCGACGCCGGAGGCTCGAGCAGCGGCTCGAGCTCGGGTGGCGCGACACCGGCCGACGCGGGGCAGGATAGCGCGGTCGCAAAGGATGCTGGACCCGCCGAGGCGGGGCCGGCCGCGATGCGCCTCGCCTGTCCGACGGCACCTTGCCCTCAAGGCCAAATGTGCTGTTCCCGCGGCGCCGGCATGAATCTCTCGTGCGCCGCCACCTGCCCCAACGGAACGACGGAAGCGTGCCTCGGCAACGTGGACTGCGCGCCGAACCAGACCTGCGTCCTTCGCAATCGCGGCGCGGGCGCGCAAGCTCCGGGCACGTGCGGCGCGGCCATGGACGGAGGGGATCAATAGTCGACGTGCTGCGTCGCGAGCGCGGCACGAGCGCGACGCGCGCAGGGGGGTGGGTGACGAATCGCCCCGCGATGCCCATCATGTGCGTGTCGCCATGGACTCCTTGCCCGCGATCCCCAGGGCGTCGGTTCTCGTCGCGGTTCTCGCTTGCTTTGCTTGCGAGCCGCTCGACGAAGGGGCCCCCGCGGCAAGCCCGCCGGCGCTCTCGATCACCGCCGAGGAAGCACCCGCCACCGCGCCGCCCGGCCCGGCGCCCGCCGAGTCCGCGGCCGACGCCGAAGGGCGCGACGCCGCGCGATACGCCTCGGACGAAGTCACGATTGGACAGGCGACCGACGGGTACGAGGACGACGACCCGTCCGCCCTCACCGACTTCCGCGCCACCCTCGATCCTCATGGAGCCTGGGAAGACGACCCGATCTACGGAACGGTCTGGGTGCCGTCCTCCAAAGAGGTCGGCGCCGATTTTCAGCCGTACGTGACCGCGGGCCACTGGGCCTACGACAGCGATTGGGTGTGGGTCAGCGACTACGACTGGGGTTGGGCGCCGTTCCACTATGGCCGCTGGGTCTATGTGCAAGGCCGCGGCTGGGCGTGGATTCCCGGCCGAGCGTACCGCGGCGCCTGGGTCTCGTGGGGCGTCGACGATGGGTACACGTACCTCGGCTGGGCTCCTCTGGGCCCCGCGTTCCTGTGGTTCGGCGGCGTGCCCATGGGCTTCGCCGGTTATTACACGGCGCCGTGGGTCTACTGCCCGCGCGGGTACGTCTTCGCGCCGGCGATGCGAGGCCATCTGATCGCCGGCACTTCCGCGGGGACGGTCGCGGGCCGCGCGAGGCCTTTCGTGCCCGCGCATCCGAGCGTCGGCGGCCCGTCGCCGCAGAACCTGGGATACCGGGCCGATCAGGTGCCGAGCGCCCGCGGGGCGGAGGCGGCCGAGCTCTCACGTGCCCAGAGCTTCGCGCGGCCATCGTCCGCGCAAACGCTCGGGGGGCGCCCGCCCACCACATGGCCTTCGGCGGCGCGTCCTACGAAGGTGCCGACCGTCGTCGCGCCGAGGGCCGTCTTGCCCGGACGGGTGCCCGCGGTGGGCGCCACGCGGAGCCTCCCGGCGACCGCACCTTCGCCCGTGGCTGGCAACGGAGGCGGGGCATTTCCGGCACCCGCGGTACGGAGCGCGCCGCGCGTCGGCCCAGCGTCGCCCTCTCCCCGCGTGCTTCGTGGTCCGTCCATCCGTGGAGGCGGTGTGCACGTCCGCTGACTGCCAGAGCGCAATCCCGCAGACCACATTCAGCCACAAACTCCGGCTCCTCGGCGACCGCCTGCTACGCTCTCCATGCTGATGAGCGGGACCGTCCGACGCGTCGCGTGGATGACCGTCGGCGCCGCCGCGTTGGGCGTGGCCCTGTTCGGCGCGTCCCGCAAGCGGCCCGCGAACGCTTCCCCCGTCGTGGTGGCACCCGCACCTTCCGCCGAGCCACCGCCGAGCGAACGCGAAGCCGACGATACCAACGACACGCGCGCCCACGCCTTCCGCGTTCCCTCCGGGCAAGCGCCGGCCCTCACCTGCCAGGCGGCTCGCGCCATCGTGGCGCAAGCGCGCTCCCAGCTCGCTTACGCGCCCAACCCGGTGGACGCCAAAGCCTTCGCCGAGGCGACCGCCGATTGGCTCGACCCTTACGGCCTCTGGAGCGTGGCGCCCGACACCCCCGTCGCCGCCTCGTTCGAGCGACGCGCGGCGGAGCTCCTCGCCGAGACCGAGGGTCGAGGTTCCGCCGAGTGCGCCGTGTCACGCGCGCTCGGAGTGGAGCTCGCGACCTGGGTAGGCGAGCTCCGAGCGATCTTCGACGAGGCCCTCGAACGCCAGCAAGACACGGAGAAGGCCGACGTCGCCGCGTCCGAATCGGCCTTCGAAGGTGAGATGGTCACGCGTCCTGCCAAGACGCTTGCGGCCACCCTCGGCCGCCGCATCGGCATCGTCGAGCACGACCTCGGCCCGTCGGTTCATCCGTACGCCGAGCAAGCCCGGGCCCGCTACTTTCCGACGCTCGACAGTGAGGGCTGGGCGGAAGTCGTCCTCGCGTCTGCGGTGCGGGCGTACGTGCCCACCATCGATCCGCACGGCGCGTGGGCGCCCCTCGACGAAGAGTCGAGCGTTTACGAGGTCGACCTGGAAGCGCGGCCGCCGTCACGCCTCTGGGAAAAGTCCGAGCGGACGGCGCTCGGCGTACGGATCGAGTCGGGCGCCGCACCGCCGCTCTCCGACGGGGACGTGGTCCTCTCGCTGGCGGGCGTCGCCACGGCGGGCCTCAGCTTCGAGCAGACCGAGCAGCTCGGCTTCGCCGCGTCGGACGCTCATCCCGCGGCGCAGGCGGTGGTGCTGCGCGCCGGCGAGAAGCTCCCGCTCGTGACGTGGCTCGACGGGGCGGCGGCCGAAGCCAAGGGTCCCGAGGCCGCGCAAGACGACGGCGACGACCTGCCGGTGGAGCGGGTCGAGTACGGCGACGGCGATGCGCTCCTCGTCTCCATCCACGACGTCCGCGACGACCTGGGAGACGCGCTGACCCGCGCCCTCCTTCGCCAGCGCGAGGACGTGAGCCGGCCGATCGAGGGGATCGTGCTCGACCTCCGCGGCAACGGCGGCGGCTCGACCGACGGCGCGATCGACGCACTCGGCCTCTTCCTACCCGGGGCGCCGCTCTTTCCGATGCGGCGGCGCGACGGGTCGTTGGAGGCCGACCGTGCCCCCGAGCCTCCGGCGGTCGACCGATGGCGCGGCCCCGTGGCGGCGTTCGTCGACGGGGACACGGCGAGCGCCGCCGAGATGATCGCGGGCGCGCTCGCGTCCTACCGGCGCGGACCGACGGTCGGCTCCCCCACCTTCGGAAAAGGGTGCGCGCAGGAGTACCTCGACGACGATGCGCACGCGGGGACGCTGCGCCTGACGACCCTCGTCTACGCGCTCCCCGATGGAACGCCCGTGCAGCGCGCAGGGCTCTCTCCGACCATTCGTTTCCCCTTCGGCACGCTCGATCCGACGGACCGCGAATCGGCGCTCCCGCACTCGCCGCCGACGTGGCGGGGTCCCGACGTGCGCGATCGCGCGGTCTTGCGGCACGCGGAGGATGGCACCTGGTCGGTCGGCTGGCCCGCCCACGGCGGCCACGTCGGCCCGTGCAAGGACCCGGACGCGTGCCACGCTCTGCGAACACTCGGCCTGGGCACCCCGAGAGCCCGTCGCACGACGCGCTCGCGTCCAGCGACGGGCCGCTGAACGCGCCGCCCGACCGATTAGCCGGGCCGGAAAGCGGCCAGCGTCGCCCCCACGTCCGCCCCTTCCCATACGACCGCGTTCAGCGCGGCCAGGAGGGGCAGCTTCGTCACGCCACGCTCGCGCGCGAACCGCCACGCCGCGGCGATCGCCGCGTACCCTTCCGTGAGCTCCCCGGCAGCGAGCATCTCGGCGGCGACCTGCTTGGCCGGCTTTCCGCGCCCCACGCGCTCACCGAACGCCCGGTTCCTTCCGGCGGCGGCCGTCACGTGCAGATCGCCGACGCCTGCGGGACCGTGCACCGTCTCTTGTCGTCCGCCCGCGGCCACGACGAGCGACCGCATCTCGCCGATGGCCTGAGCGAAGCACGCCGCACGTGCGTCGTGCGCGTCGGCGCCGACATGCCCGTCCCACAGACCGAGCCCGGTCGCGTAAGCGTTCTTGAGCGCAGAGCACAGCTCCGCTCCCGCGATGTCGGTGCTCTCGGTCACGCACAGCCCGCCTCCCGCGAGAGCGCGCGCGCACGTCGCCGCGTCTTCCTCGGCGCCGGCGAAGAACATCCACGTGAGCACGCCCCGCGCGATCTCCATCGCCTTCGCGGGACCGGCGGCATGCACGAACCGCAACGGCCGGCCGATGTGTTCCGCGATCACCACGTCGATCCGATCCATCTTCGCCGACCGTGGCGACTCGAGCAGGCCCTTGGTCACGCTCAGCACCGGCGCGTCGGGCAAGTGGGGCGCCGCCTTCACCAGCACCGGCGTCACGCCTTCGGAGTTCGCCGCATGGACGACCAGCTCCGCGCCCGCGAGAGCTTCGACGAGCTTCGGCGAGCGAAGGAGCGCGATGCCGTCGAGCTTCAGCTTGAGGCGCGGGTGGGGCTCGCCGCGCTCGCACGGCTCGAGCATCGGGTCGTCGTGCCAGGTCCCCCAGAGCCGCACGTCGTGTCCGCGACCACGCGCGACGCAGGCCATCGCGCTCCCCATGTACCCGGCTCCGAGGACTGTGACTCGCATCCCATCCGTAACTAGCGCGGCCCGCGGTCGCGCACTACGGTGGCTCGGGCGTCCTCGGCATCACATGAGCGACCTCTTGCCCTCCGCCATCCCCGACGCGCACGCGGAGGCGCCCACGCCCCCGTTCGGCCGTCTCATCGCCGTCGGCGGAGGTCGCGGCGGGGTCGGCAAGAGTCTCGTCGCCGTGAACCTGGCGGTGTACTTCGCGCAGCTCGGCAAGGACGTCGTCCTCGTCGACGCGGACGCGGGCGGTTCGAACCTCCACGCCCATTTCGGCCTCGGCGCCGGACGCATCGATCCGAACATCGACGAGCAGGGCGTCGAAGCGCTCCGGCGCTCGCTCGTGCCGACGAGCGTGCCCGGCCTCTCCCTCTTGCCCGCCCCGCACGATGCGATCACGCGCGGTCCCGAGCTCCGGGGCGGCAGAAAGACCCGCTGGCTCGCGATGCTCCGGCAGCTCGCGCCCGACTACCTCGTCGTCGACGTCGGCTCGGGTCACGGCGACTTCGCGCTCGACGTGATGCTCGCCGCGGACATCCCGGTCGCCGTCACCGTGCCCGAGCCGCCCTCCGTCGAGACGACCTACCGCTTCGTGCGGGCCGCCTTCCGGCGCAGGGTGCGGCGCGCGCTCGGACGAGACAAACTCCGCCTTTCGCTCCTCGAGCGCGCCTTCGCCGACCTCGGCATGCTGCCCGCGCCGATCGATCTCGTGCGCCGCCTCTCGAAGGCGGAGAAGTCGCTCGCCGATCTCGCGTGGGGGCTCGCGCAAGGGATGCGCATCCAGCTCGTCGTCAACCAGACGCGCGTCCGCACCGACGCAGAGCTCGGGGCGTGGATGAGCGGCCTGGTCTCGCGCCACTACGGCATCGCCCTCGAGGAGCTCGGACACGTCGAGCACGACGACACCGTGTGGCTCACCGTCCGCCGCAACCGGCCCCTCCTCGTCGACAGCCCGACGAGCAAGAGCGCCCGCAACGTCGAGCGGATCGCGCGCCGTGTCCTCGCCCTCGCCACCGGCAAGGGAGGAGACGCCACCGCCGCCGGCCCGATCCCGTCCGAAGAGGCAACACTCTATGCCGTGCTCGGCGTGACCCGCGCGGCGAACGACGAGGAGGTCCGCCGCGCGTACAAACGCCAGCGCGAGATCTACGCGAACGGCGGCCTCGCGACCGTGTCCTTGCTCGACGCCGCGCAGCTCGCCGCGTGCCAGCGAAAGCTCGACGAGGCGTACGACACGCTGCTCGACCCCGTCCGCCGGCGAGCGTACGACCTCTCCACGTTCCCGGCGTCCGCGCCCGAGGAGCTGGCCGCGAGGTCCACGAGCCCTGCGCTGGCCGCCGAACAGCTGATGCTTCAAGGAGAGCTGCAGCGCGAAATCGGGCGCGACACGGAGTTCACCGGGCAGCTGCTTCGCAAGGTCCGCGAGTCGCTCGGAGTGGAGCTCGCCGACATCAGCGCGAAGACCAAGATCTCTCGGACTCACCTGCAGGCCCTCGAGGACGACCGGTTCGCGGACCTCCCCGCGCTCGTGTACACGCGCGGCTTCCTCGTGGAGCTCGCGAAACAGCTGCGGCTCGACCCGACGCAGGTCCAGAAGACCTATCTGCGCAGGCTGAGGGAGGGGCTCGCCGCGCGCGGCAAGGAGCTGGCGTGACCGAAGACCGTCGCCGCGGCGGAGCGCTCTTCGCCGCGCTCCTCTTCGTCGCCGCTCTTGTCCCTCGCCTCTACGTCGCGTTGGCCTGGGCGGGCGAGCCCGTCTGGGACGGGCACTACTACGACTTCGGCGCGCAGCGCATCGCACGCGGCCTCGGCTACTCCGATGACCGAACCGTCGGCGCGCTCCTCGTCTGGCATCCCTGGTGCCACTACCCGGTCGGCTACAGCGCGTTCCTCGCGGCGTTCTATCGGGTCTTCGGCGCCGGGCACGCGATCGCCGGCGTCGCCAACGCGCTCGTGGGCGCGGCGCTCGCCGTCCTCACGTGGGCTCTCGCGCGACACGCCATGCACGAGTCACGCGCCCGCGCGGCCGGATGGATCGTCGCGCTTCATCCGGGCCTCGTCTTGTACGCGGCGCTCGTGATGAGCGAGCCTCTGGCCGCCCTCCTCACGCTGACGGCGTTTTGGCTCGCGGTGCGCGACGTCGACCTGCGCCGTGGGATCGCGTTCGGCGCGCTCGTCCTCGGCGTCGCGGCGCTCGTACGACCCCAGGCGCTCCTCTGCGCGCCGTTCCTCGTGCTCGTCGCGCCAACTCGCGACCTTCGGAAGCTTCTGGCCGGCGCCGCTGCGGCTTGCGCGCTGGCGCTCGTGCCCGTCCTCCCGTGGACGATACGAAACTGCAGGGTCATGGACAGCTGCGCGCTCGTCAGCACCAACGGCGGATGGAACCTCGCCATCGGCGCGTTCCCGCGCGCGACCGGCCGCTTCGAGACGCTCCGGGCGAGCGACGGATGTCGAGACGTCACCGGACAGGTCCAACAGGACCGCTGCTGGTTTGCCTACGGGATCGACCAAATTCGCCAGCACCCGTGGCACTGGCTCGCACTGGTCCCGGCGAAGCTCGGTTTCACGTTCGACCACGAATCGTTCGCGGTGGAGTACCTCCACGAGGCCCGGCCGGAGGTGTGGCCCGAAGAGCGCCGCGTGCGTTTCCGCGACGGCACGACCCTCGCTCACCGGCTGCTCCTCAGCGCCTCCGCGCTGGGCTGCATCGCGTTTCCCGCGTTGGGGCGAAGGCGGCGAACGTCCGCGGATACGACGCAGGTCGCGCTCCTCCTCGTGGCCGCCGCGCTCGGAGCGTTCGCCCTCGCCTGCGACGAACCGACGTTCTGGCCTCTCGCTCTCTTCTCGTCCGTCGTGCCCTGGCTACCGCTCCCCGGACGGCCTGCGTTCGCTCCCGCGTTGCTCCTCGGCGTGGCGCTCCTCGGGACGACGTTGGTCACGCATGCCGTGTTCTTCGGGGAGGACCGCTACCACATGGTGGTAATCCCCGTCCTCGCGATGCTGGCGGCAGGGGCGCTGCGGCCCGCGGCGCGCCCGGAAGACATCGCCCTTCTGGGGCAGCCCCCGCGGGGGTCCGGGCTCTAACTCGCCGTTCCCATCGAACGATTTCACCAACATCGCCCAACGCACCGACATCGGTGGGGCGACCGATGCGACGTTGGCCACCTCAGCCCGAGCTTCTCGCCTTACGTGCACGGCCGAGACGCAGAATCGCGCGCTATATGTTGGGTCGATGCGCGCGTACATGGCTCTCCCTCTTTTTTTGACCCCACTCCTCTACAGCTGCAGCGACGCGACAGGTTCCCTCGTCGGAGGCAACTCGCTCGCCGCGATGACGATGCCGACAAGCACGGCGACAGGCGACGACGGGGGCGGCTCCGGGCCGACGACCAACCAGACGAGCGCCGCGTGCGTCCCCGGTGGAGGCGGGGCCAATGACGGGAGCACCTGGACGGACCTCTACGCGTGCTACTTCGGCACGAGCGGCACCGATAGTTGTGCGGGGTCTCCCGGGGGCTGTCACGGCAACGCGGCAGACCCCGGAGGGGCCTTCTGGACTTGCGGAATGACGTCGGCCTCTTGCTACCAAGGCATGACGGCGTATCCGGGGCTCATGGTCCAGGGCTCGCAAGGCAGCCCGACCATGGCTCACCTTTACGGCGTCCTCTGCGGCAGCCCATTGGGGCCGGGTGTCATGCCCCTCGGCTGCTCGGCCGGCACCACGCTCTACTCCGCCGACTTCGCGCGGATCGCCAGCTGGCTCGGAGCGGGCTCACCTCAGAACTGACGACCAGGCGTCTCAATACGGCGTCCCGTCCTTCTTCGTGTAGCCGCCGCGGCCCGTGTATCGACCGGATTTGAACACGAGGTCCACGTCCGAGTACTCGCCGCCGTCGTCGTCGTTGCGCGTCCCGACGGCGAGAAAGACGGCATCGTTCGAGGACCGGTTCTGCAGGCAATGTCCGTTCGGGATGCCGGCCTTGAATCCCGCGCAGTCCCCGGCCACGAGCGTCTCCTCGCCTTCGTCCGTGACGAGCACGAGCTCACCCTCGAGCACGTACACGAACTCGTCTTCGAGGGTGTGCCAGTGCCGCTGACTCGACCAGACTCCCGGCTCGAGGCGCACGCGGTTCACGCCGAACTGGGTGAGACCCGCGGCGTCGCCCAGCTTCAGCCACTGTCGCTTCTTGCACGGCTCGTCGAAGGGTTTGGGATAGCGCGTCCCCGAGCCTTTCGGCGCGGCCGACGGGTCGATCTTCGGCATCGCTCACCTCGCTGAATCGTTGGATGCAGCCACCCCGGCGCCCAACGCTTTGCCCACGCGAAAAAGTTCGCCCTTCGCCCGGGCGGAGCGCATCGAGGCGGACCAAGACTGCCCCGCGACCGTGCTACCGTCCCCGCCATGATCGGCCGGCTCACCGGCAAAGTCATCGCGCAGGAAGCCGACGGTAGCGTGCTCCTCGAGGTGGGCGGGGTCGGCTACGAGCTCGCCGTCCCGCTCGGAACGCTCGGTCGCGCGCACACGGACGACGGCGGTCGCGTGACCCTTTGGGTGCACACGCACGTCCGCGAAGACCTGCTCGCCCTGTTCGGCTTCGCCGACGCGACCGAGCGCGCGGCCTTCCGCACCCTGCTCGGCATCTCCAACGTAGGACCCAAGATCGCCGTGGCCGTGCTCGGGGCGCTCCCCGTCTCCGAGCTCGCGCAGGCCGTCGCACGGCGCGACCTGTCCGCGATGAAGGGCATCCCGGGCGTCGGAAAGAAGATCGCGGAGAGGCTCCTGCTCGAGCTCCGCGACAAGCTCCCGGCCGACAGCCCCGCCCCGCCCGCGGACGGCACGTCCAGGGCATCCCCCGCGGACGGAGCCGAGAGGTTGCGCGGCGCCCTGACCGGCATGGGCTTCCGCCCGGGAGAAGCCGATCGCGCCATCGCGTCGATGGGCGACCGCACCCACGACGGCCCCTTCGAGGAGCAGCTCCGCGAAGCGCTCTCGCTTCTCGCGAAGTAACGTCCAACCGGCACCAAAGGAAAGGGTGGAACGATGAAAGACGTCATCGCGTTCATCGACGGTCAACGCGCCCGCTTCGTCGACGACCTCGTCACCTGGGCGCGCATCCCCTCCATCTCGAGCGCCCCCGAACACGCCGGCGACGTCAAGCGGAGCGCCGAACACCTGGCCAGCGAGCTCCGGAACCTCGGCGCGGCTCGGGTCGAAGTCTGGCCGACGAGCGGCCACCCCGCCGTCTTCGGCGAGTGGCACGGGGCTCCGGGCAAGCCCACGCTGCTCGTCTACGGGCACCACGACGTCCAACCCGTCGACCCGCTCGGCGAGTGGGTCACGCCTCCGTTCGAGCCGAGCATCCGCGACGGCCGAATCTGGGGGCGGGGCGTCGTCGACGACAAGGGTCAGGTCTACGTGCACGTGCGGGCCATCGAGAGCTTCATTCGGACGGCGGGCGCCCTGCCCATCCACCTGAAGATGATCGTGGAGGGCGAGGAGGAAGTCGGGAGCGCCAACCTCGATGGGCTCATGCGCGATCACGCGGCCGACCTCGCCGCGGACTTCGTATGCGTCAGCGACACGGCCATGTTCGGCCGCGGCATCCCTTCGCTCTGCGTCGGCCTGAGGGGACTCGCGTACGTCGAAGTCACCGTCGACGGGCCCGCGGTCGACCTTCACTCCGGCACCTTCGGCGGCGGCGTCCGCAACCCCATCAACGCGCTCGCGGCCATCATCGCCGCCCTGCACGACGCGGACGGCAGAGTCACGGTGCCCGGCTTCTACGACGCCGTCCGGCCCATCTCGGCCGAAGAGCGTCGCGACATCGCGGCCCTCCCCTTCGATGAGCGAGAGTGGCTCAAGTCCACGGGCGCGCCCGCGCCCGCCGGCGAGAAGGGCTATTCGACGCTCGAGCGCGTCTGGGCTCGGCCAACGCTCGATTGCTGCGGCATCCGCGGCGGCTTCGAAGGGGAGGGAGCGAAGACGATCATCCCTGCTCGAGCCAGCGCGAAGATCAGCTGCCGGCTCGTGCCCGACCAGGAACCCGACGACATCGCGCGCAAGCTGCAAGAACACTTCGAGCGCATCGCTCCGCCGGGTGTCCGCGTGCGCACCGAAGTCCTCCACGGCGGCCGCCCTTACCTCGCGCCGACCGACCACCCCGTCTTCGAGGTCGCGAAGCGCGCCTTCAGCAAGGCCTTCGGCAAGCCCACCGTGTTCATGCGCGAGGGCGGGAGCATCCCGTTCGTGCGCACCATCGCGGACGCGACCCAGAAGCCGTGCCTGCTCATGGGCTTCGGCCAACCCGACGAGAACGCCCACGCCCCCAACGAGTGGCTCGACCTCGAGAACTACCACCTCGGGATCAAGAGCGCGGCCTATCTATACGACGAGCTTTCTCGGATGTAAGGTCCGCCGCCGACAGCACATCGGCTCCCCATGGCAAAGAAGACGAAATCGGCAAAGCGCGGGAAGCCCCGCGAGAGACGCGAACGGCGCTTTCTGCCCCGCGCGACCGCGAGCGTCGGCATCATCTACGCGCTCGGCGCCCTCGGCGCAGGCCTGATGGGCGCGGGGACCTGGGGCGAGTTCGGTTGGACGCAACGCCTGGACGTGCCGGACACGGCGACGTCGACCAACTACGCGCCGTACCTCCTCGCCGCGGGAGCCGTCCTCGTCGGCATCGCCATCTGGATCGGTACGAGCGGCGAACCTCCGCTCCGCGTCGGGGACGGGGGCGTCGCGTTCGAACGGAGCGGCGTCCGTCGCATCCGTTGGTGCGACGTGCAGCGCGTCGCGCTGATCGACGGCGCGGTGAAGGTCATCGGCAAGGACGAGACGGGCGCCGACCTGACCATCGTCGCGCGTCTGGGCTCGCATCCCCAGGCCGCCGCATGGATCGTGAAAGAGGCGCGCGAGCGCGTGCCCGCCGTGGTCGAAGTCCCCGAAGACGCAGCCTTGCCCGAGCTTCGCGCGAGCGCCGGAGAGTCACGCCTGGTCGAGCCTCCGCAGGTCGTCGGCAAGCACTGCGCGGCGAGCGGAACGGTCATCGCGTACGAGCCCGACGCGCGCGTGTGTCCGCGCTGCGATCGCGTGTACCACAAGGCGCACGTGCCCGACGCGTGCGCGTGCGGCGCCTCGCTCGAAGAGCTCAGACCGCAGTCGAAGACGGCGTGACCGCCGCGGGGAGCCGATCGTCCGCATCGGTCGTCGCCGGCTGAGCGGGCTGCGGAGCGGCGGCCGGGGCCTTCTCCTCGGTCGCGCCCCCGGGCCCGCGACGCTCGGTCCGCATGCGCCGGATCGAAGTGTTCTCCTCGATGTCCGACGCCACCTCGATGCGGTCGCGGCCGCGCACTTTGGCGGCGTACATCGCGGCGTCCGCCGCGTTGACCAGTTGGTCCGTCGACCAAGGAGCCGTCGCGCTCGCGACACCCACCGAGACCGTCACCCGCAGCGGATCGCCGCCGTCGGGCACCGCGTGGAGCTCCGCCGCGACCGCGCGGCGCACGCGTTCGGCCGCCACCCGCGCGCCTGCGTCGCTCGTCTGCGGCAGCGCCACGACGAACTCTTCGCCGCCCCACCGAGCGACGAAGTCGCTCTTTCGCGCCACCGCGACGAGCACGCGCGCGACGCCTTGGAGAACGGCGTCTCCCGCCGCGTGCCCGCGGTTGTCGTTGATGCGCTTGAAGTGGTCGACGTCGAGGAGCAAGAGCGAGAGCGGAAACGCATGACGGTCCGACCGCGCCCGCTCGCGGTCGATCGCGTCGAGGAAGGCGCGCCGATTGAGGAGGCTCGTGAGCATGTCCGTCGTGGCGAGGCGCCGCGCGTCCTCGTAGAGCGCCGCCATCTGGAGCGGACCGCCGAGCTCCGCGGCCACGAGCGAGAGGAGACGCTGGTCCTCGCGCGACAGACCACGAACGGTGGGTGCCAGCGCAAGGCGCCCCACCGGTGTCCCGCCGAGGACGAGCGGCACCGTGCGCGCCTCCGGACCCTCGCCGGGCGCCGGACGAGCATCGCCGACGAAGATGAGCGGCTGCCCCTCGGCGGCGCCCAAGGCCGCGCGCGCCTCCGCCTCGATCCGCTCCTGCTCGTTCGCGTGCCCGTGAACGAAGATCGGCGCGTAGGGGCGCGACGGCGCCATCGCGAGCCAGCGGTAGCTGAGGACGTCGCTGAACAGCGTCGACAGGCCCTCGAAGAGCTTCGCGTGTTCACCCGCGCTGCCGAGCGCGCGCACCTCTCCCGCCAGCACCGATTCGAAGAGCGCCGCGTCGAGGATCGACGAGATGCGCTCGTGGAGGCTCCGACGCGATGCGCCGAGCGGGAGGGTGGCGGATGAACGCGTCCGACCGGGGGCCAATGCCAGCGTGGGCAAAAGCTCGATGAGGTCCTCGACGCGCTCCTTGCCCACGTAGGCGGCGGCGCCCGCGGAACGCGCCCAGAAGCGCGATCGCTTGTCACCCGACGCCGTCAGGAGCACGACCGGGATGTGCGCCGTCGTATGGTCGTTCCGGAGGAGCCTGCATAGCTGAACACCCGAGAGGCCCGTCATGACGAGGTCCGTCACGACGACGTCCGGCGGCGAGGCGGTCGCCCGTTCGAACGCCGTCTCGGCGTCGGGCGCCTCCTCTACGGTGTAGCCGTGCGCTCGCAAACGCTGTCCCAGCAGCGTGCGGATGGACGAGCTATCGTCGACGACCAGAACATTCGGCACGGATCTGCTCCTTCGCGCCTGTCATTAGGAACGGCGCCGGGGCTGCTTGCTTGAAGGGCCCCTCGCTCGATGTGCGGGCGAGGTAGGACGACGGGGCCGACGGGGGTGCGGGAAGGAGAAAGTCGTGATCACATCGGTTCGTACGGTGGCTGTCCTCGGCATGGGGACGATGGGGCAAGGCATCGCCCAGGTGACGGCCACGGCCGGCCTCGACACCTACGTGTTCGACCCGATGTCCGACCGCGCGGAGCAAGCCGTGTCGGACATCGCGTTGCAGCTCGAGCGGCTCGTCGCGAAGGGAAAGATGCACGACGACGAGCGAGGCCGCGCGCTCGCCGCCCTCACCGTGTCACCCGACGTGGCGACCGCCTGCGAGGCCGCCGACCTCACCATCGAGGCCGCGCCCGAAGACATGGACATCAAGGTGAAGCTCCTCGTGGAGGCCTCGGTGGCCGCGCCGCGCGGGTCGCTCGTGGCCTCGAACACGTCGTCGCTCTCGCTGACGGAGATGGGCGCAGCCGTCGGTGAGCCTGCCCGGGTGCTCGGCCTGCACTTCTTCAACCCCGCGCCCGTCATGGAGCTCCTCGAGGTGGTCCGCGGGGTCTCCACGGCCGACGCGGCGATCGACACGGCCGTCGCCTTCGCGAAGACGGTCGGGAAGACGCCCATCGTCGTCCGGGACGTGCCCGGCTTCGTCACCAGCCGTCTCGGCGTCATCCTCGGGGCCGAAGCGATGCGCATGGTCGAGAGCGGAGTGGCAAGCCCCGGCGACATCGATCGCGCGATGGAGCTCGGCTACCGGCATCCCATGGGACCGCTCAAGCTCTCCGACCTCGTGGGCCTCGATGTGCGCCTCGCCATCCTCGAGCGCCTCCACTACGAGCTCGGCGAACAGTTCCGGCCCCCCGCCCTCCTCAGGCAAATGGTGCGGGCCGGCAAGCTCGGAAAGAAGACGGGCGAGGGCTTCTACGTCTGGAAGGACGGGACCCCGCAGCCGCGCTAGACACTGCGGCCCATGGCCGCGCCCACCGAGCATCCCTACGCGTCCTTCGTGCACCTCGTGCAGAAGCCGGCCCGGTACCTGGGCGGCGAGTTCGGCGCGCGGACGAAGGACTGGGCCTCGGTCGACGCGCGCATCTGCCTCGCCTTCCCCGATGTCTACGACATCGGGATGAGCCACCTCGGCTTCAAGATCCTCTACCGGATCCTGAACGACGACCCGCGCATGCTCGCCGAGCGCGCCTACGCGCCCTGGATCGACATGGAGGCGCAGCTCCGCGCGCGCGGCCTGCCGCTCGTCTCCTGCGAGAGCGCACGGCCCCTGCGCGACTTCGACGTCGTCGGCTTCTCGATGCAGTTCGAGCTGACGTACACGAACGTCCTCACGATGCTCGACCTCGGAGGCGTCCCCCTCCGCGCCGAAGACCGCGGCGACGACGACCCGCTCGTCCTCGGCGGCGGTCCGACGGCGACCCACCCCGAACCGCTCGCCCCCTTCCTCGACGCGATCGTCATCGGCGACGGTGAAGAGCGGGCGGGCGACATCGCGCTCCTGTGGACCACCCTCCGGCGCGCCGGCGTACCCCGGGCAGGGCGGCTCCGAGCCATCGCGGGCCGCCCCGGCGTCTACGTCCCGTCGCTCTACGCGACGCGGGTCGAGGCCGACACGGGGTTCACCGTCGTGGGCGCCGCCCTCGCGCCGGAAGCACCGCTGCCGGTCGTGCGCACCATCGTCGACGATCTCAACCGCTTTCCCTTCCCCGACGACAGCCCGATCGGCGGCCCCGAGGCCATCTTCGATCGCATGTCGGTCGAGATCGCGCGCGGCTGCACCGAAGGTTGTCGCTTCTGCCAAGCGGGGATGATTTATCGCCCGGTGCGCGAACGCGACCCGGAGCAGATCGTCCAGACCATCGTCAGCGCCGTCAAGAAGAGCGGATACGACGAGGCGAGCCTCACGTCGCTGTCGACCGCCGACTACTCCTGCATCGCGCCGCTGGTGAAGAAGGTGGCCGACGCGCTCGCCCCCAAGCACGTGTCGCTCGGGGTCTCGAGTCTGCGGGCGTACGGCCTCGAGGAGAACGTGCTCGACGACGTGGCCCGCGTGCGCGCGACCGGCGTGACGTTCGCGCCCGAGGCGGGGACGCAGCGGATGCGCGACGTCATCAACAAGAACGTGACCGAAGAGCAGCTGATGCAAACCGCCGAGCGCATCTTCTCGCGCGGATGGCAGAGCATGAAGCTCTACTTCATGATCGGACTGCCCACGGAGACCGAGGAGGACGTGCGCGCGATCCCGCAAGTGGGGTCGCGCGCGAGGTCGATCGGCAAGCGCGTGAAGAAGGCCCTGGGCGCGCCCGGCACCCCGAAGGTCACCGTCAGCGTTTCGACGCACGTCCCCAAGCCGCACACGCCCTTCCAGTGGTGCGCGATGGACGCGACCGACGACGTGCATCGAAAGCAGAAGTGGCTCGAAGAGGAGGCACGCGCCGGCGGCGTCGAGCTCCGCGCCCACGACTGCGATACCTCGTGGCTCGAGGGCGTCTTCGCGCGCGGCGATCGTTCGCTCGGCCCCGTGCTCGAGCGCGCCTACCGCGCGGGCGCCCGCTTCGACTCGTGGGAAGACCAAAAGAAGATGCGGGTCTGGGAGGAGGCCTTCGCCGCCGAGGGGGTCGACCCTTCCAAGTACCTCGGCACCATCCCCGTGACGGCGCGGCTCCCCTGGGATCACATCGACGTGGGCCTGGAAGACGGGTTCTTGCTGAGCGAGTACCGCAAGGCGCTCAAAGACCGGCTCTCTTTGCCGTGCGGCAAGGTCGCCGGAGCGTTCGTCCACGCGACCAACCTGCAAGACGCCGCGCAAGAAGGCAGAAAACTCGTTTGCTACGACTGCGGTGTGGCTTGCGACCTCGAGGCGATGCGCGACCAGCGCCTCGTGTACCTCCGCAAGCTCGGCGCCGAGGAGCCCCGCCCGCCCGCGCCGCCTCCCCGATCGGGAAGCCTCGCCAAGCGCCCGCCCGTCCGCGGGCCGTTCGAAGCGCCTCTCCGCTACCGCTTCATTTACGAAAAGCTCGGCGCCGCGGCGTTCCTCTCGCACCTCGACTTGATCCGGGCGCTCCCGCGCGCCTTCCGGCGGCTGGAGCTCCCCATCCACTACTCGCGCGGCTTCCATCCGAAGCCCGACATGACCTTCGGGCCGGCCCTGTCCTTGGGCGTGGCGAGCTTGTGCGAAGTCATCGACGTGAAGATCGCCGGTGAGATCGACGCGCCGGGCCTCCTCGACGCGCTCTCGGCGGGGGCGCAACCGGGGCTGCGGTTCGTCGGCGGCGCGCACCTCGGCCAAGGAGATCCGGCGGTCAACCGGGTCATCGACATGGCGCGCTACGTGGTCGGCATCCCGCGGGTCGCCGTCGCAGAGCAAGGGGGCGTAGGGTGGGCTCACGAGCGGATCCGCGCGGCGCTCGAGGCGCGAGAGCTCCCGATCGTCCGCCGCATCGACGGGATCGGCAAACGGGTCGACGCGCGCGCCTTCCTCCGGACCCTACGCGTGGTGGCCGACCCGGGCGATCCCTCCGCGACCGCGCTGGCTCGCGCCGGGATCGTCGGCGACCTCCTCACCGTCGAGGTCGACGTAGACGTGACCGGCTCGGGCGGCGTGAAGATCGCCGAGGTGGTCGAGACCGTCTTCGGCAGCGCGGACGTCCCGCACCGCGCGGTGCGGACCGCGCTCGGGTCGAGGCGATCGGGTGACGTCGTGGTCTCCCCCCTGGAGCTCGGCGCCCTTCGCGTAACGCAAGACGTCAAGCGGCCTAGCGCCCCCGAGGTGTGCTAAGCGCCCTGAGTCCGAAAGGAACAGGCTCTCCATGTCGAACCTCATCGAAGCTCTCACCGGCGAGTCCCAGAAGAACACGGTCGTCGAAGACTGCCTGGGGGTCATCGACGCCGAGGTCGCCGACAAGGGTGGCCTGAGCGGGCTCGCGATCAAGGCCGGATACAAGACCGTGCAGGGCATCAAGCCGGGGTTCATTCGCCACGTCGTCGCCGACCTCGTGCCCGACTTCGCGCGCGTCCTCGACCCGCTCTACAGCGAGGCGAAGGCGCAGGGGCAGAGCGTGCGGACCTACTTCGCGGCCAACTCCCAACGCGTCGCCGACGCGCTCCTCTCCATTACCGACGACAAGGCGAAGCGCTCGAAGAGCGGGATCGTCAAGGGCACCTACGACAAGCTCCGCGGCGGCGCCAAGAAGAACGTGGAAGCCGCCGTGCCGCGCCTGGCCGCCATGATCGAGAAGCACGCCCCATGAGCGCGCGCGAGTCGGTGGTCGTATCGACCGATTGGCTCGCGGCCCACCTCGAAGACGCTCGCCTCCGCGTCGTCGACATCCGCGGCGAGGTCCGTCCGCCGGGCACCCAGCCGCGCTATCGTCCCAAGCGCGAGGACTACGACGCGGGCCACGTACCCGGCGCCGTCTTCGTCGACTGGACCCGCGACATCGTCGACCCGCTCGACCCCGTGCCCGCTCAGATCGCCCAGCCCGCGGCGTTCGCGGCGAAGATGGCGGGGCTCGGCATCGGCGACGACACCCTCGTCGTCGCCTACGACGACCACGATCACATCTTCGCCGGCAGGCTTTCGTGGGCGCTCCGCTACTACGGCCACGACTCCGTGCGCGTCCTCGACGGCGGCTGGACGCGCTGGGTCGCCGAAGGCCGGCCCACGTCGCGCGACGTCCCCTCGAACCCACCCGCCGTGTTCACGCCGAGGCCGCGCCCCGCCCTCCGCAAGACCGCCGACGACGTCGCCCGAGAGCTCGGAAAGGACGACGTTCTCCTCCTCGACGCCCGCCCCGGCGCACAATACGAGGGAAGCATCTCGGCGGCCTCCCGCGCCGGCCACATCCCGGGCGCGCGCAACGTCCCCTACGCGAGCCTCGTCGACCCGGCGACCGGACGCTTCTTGCCCGAAGACGCCCTTGCCCGCGCGTTCGCGGCCGCCGGGGTCGACGTCGCCAAGCTCCCGGCGAACATCGTCGTCTACTGTAACGGCGGCATATCGTGCACCGTCCCGCTGCATGCCCTGCAGATGCTCGGCCGGAGCGACGTCTCGGTCTACGACGGGTCCTGGAACGAGTGGGGCAACGACGACGCGCGCCCCGTCACGCGCGGCCGCGAGCCTTGAAGCGCGTCGCCTGGGCGATCGCGACCTGGTTCGGCTGCGGCCTGGTGCCCCTTGCGCCCGGCACCGCCGGCACGCTCGGCGCCGTGCCCCTCTATCTCCTCGTGGCGCGCGCCGGCCGGCCCGGGGTCGCCGCGGCCGCCGCGATCGCGACGCTCGTGGGGGTCTGGGCATCGTCGGTCGTCGCGCGCGACCTCGGCAAGAAGGACCCGCAGGTCGTCGTCGTCGACGAAGTGGCGGGGTTCCTCGTCACGATGCTCCCCGCGAAGGAGCTCGGCGTCTTGCCGATCGCCGCGGGCTTCCTCCTCTTTCGCCTCCTGGACGTCGTGAAGCCCTGGCCGGTGCGCGCCCTCGAGCGGCTGCCGTCGGGCTGGGGGATCGTCCTCGACGACGTCGGCGCGGGTATCTTCGGCGCCTGCGCGATGGCGGGCCTCTACGCCTGCGGCCTCCTCCACTGACGGCCCACGAGAGGCGCGACGCGCCGGGTCACTGCGCGACGAACGCGCCGTTGCCGCTCGTATCGGTGCTCTGGAAATAGATCGTGGTGCAGCCGAAGTTCGGCACGGCCTGAGGAATGGCGCTCTCGTCGGCGAACTGCACGAACGCGGACGCCGGCGAGGCACGCCACGCGCCCCGCTCTACCGACGCCCCCACGTCGAAGAAGAAGAGCGTCCGCCCGTCCGAGGACGTCCCCGTCGCGACCGCCCCCGCACCCGCCAGGACGGACGCGGAAAGCGCCGCCGTTCCCGAAGCCCAAGCCCTGCTCACTGCGTCCCACCGCGATTCGTAGAGCGTCGGCACCCCCGCGGAGGTCAGCGTGTAAAAGAGCGAGTTCCCGTCTGCCGAGAGGACCGGCGCCGAGAGCGCCCCGCCGACCTCTGACGAGATCATCGCGTTCACGTTCGCGAACGCCGCGAGCGTCGAAAGAGCCCACGCCGAGTAGATGCCCGCGTCGGCATCGAACGACCGCTCGAATCCGATGAGTTGCGTCCCGACGCCGCCGTCCCCGACCAGGACGACCGCCACGAGCGTCAGCCCCGTGGGACCCAGGCCGACGCGGTCCAGCGCCGGCGCGCCGATCGTGGTGGGCGGCGGGACCAGGACCGGCGCCGCGAACGCGTCGGTCCGCGTGGGGCGATCGGCCGTGTAGACCGCGCCCGTCGACCCCGTCCACGCGACCGTCAGCTCGTCCACCCCGATGCCGCCGAAGTAGGCGAAGTCAGTTCCCGGGACCGACGGGACGCGATGGGCGAGCGTCCACACGTGCGCCGGGTCGCAGAGGGGACCCGCGTCGCTCGCTCCCGCGCCCGTGGAGACCTGCGACGCGTCGGCCGCCATGGCGTCGCCGGCACGAGCATCGTTGGGAGCTCCGTCGTTCCCATCGGTCCGCGCGTCCGTGGCATCGGCCGCCGCCCCGTCCTTCGATCCCGTCGACGGCCCATCGAGCGAAGCGTCGTCGACGGAGCCGCCTTCGACCGCGGACGAAGAAGACCCGTCGCTCGTATTGCCCGGTGGAAGCGTCGTGTCGCCGAGCATCGGCGCCGTCGTACTGGAGTTGCACGCCACCGCGAGCACGCCCGCCCCGAGCGCGTACGCGCCGAAGACCAGCGCGAGCCCGTTTGCTCGCACACGCGACCGCGCATCACTCCGCGGGGACACAGTCCGCCTTGACGTCCCAGTTCTGGAGGACCGGCGCCGTCTTCGTGTCCGCGGTGGGCAAGAGCGTCACCGTCAGGCGCAGCAAGCTCCGCGACAGCACCGGAGGCGAGGCCAAGTTGAAAACCCCTGTCGTTCCCGTGTCGAGGATCTGGAAGTCCG
Source organism: Polyangiaceae bacterium (assembly GCA_036500865.1). Lineage (GTDB taxonomy): Bacteria > Myxococcota_A > Polyangia > Polyangiales > Polyangiaceae > Palsa-1150. Next base: position 31,005 of record DASYBG010000007.1, on the reverse strand, counting down.
TGCCGCCCGCCGGCGTCGACATCGTCGCCTTGGCGATCGACACGAGCTCGGGCGACGTCCAGTCCACAGGACCGCCATCCTCGGGCGGGTCGGTCGTCTGCGCCGAGTAGTCGATCTCCGCGCTCGGAGGGATCGTGTCCACCCAGTCGAACTCGCGCCAGACCGGCCGCGTCCCGAGCGGGCACGACGACGTGAAGTCTTCCGTGAACGTCGCCGAGTTGTACGTCGGCGGGACGCTCGTCATCGCCGGACCCGTCGAGATGCACGAAGTCAGGTCGAGCAGCATGAACTCGAGCGCGTCCTCCTGCGGTGTCATGGGAACTTGCCGGCAGCCGAGCGGGAACGTCGTCTCCGCTTGGCTGCACATCCCAGGGGTGCCGCCGTAGCAGTTTCCGCTCTGGCAATCCGAGTCCTGGAGGCAGCCCTGGCACTGGCCCCCCACGCAGCGCTCGGTCCCGCAGTCGGCGTCCGTCGTGCAAGTCTTCTCGCAGGAGCCGGTCAGACTCCCGGAGCAAAACTCGCTATTGCCGCAATCCTCGTCGCGCGTGCAAGACCCCTGGCTCGCGGGCGCGCATGTGTTGTTACCCAGGCACACGCCGCTCTTGCACTGCTGCGCCTGATGAGCGGGCCCCGAGCATCCGCACCGCATCAGGCCCTGCGCGTCGGGCTGGCACACGCCGCTCCCGCAATCGGTGCCCGTCCTGCAAAACGCCGGCTCGCACGTGTTCGTCGTCGTGCCGACAGTGCAGGTGTATCCCTGATTGGGATCCCCCGGACCGTTGGTGCAGTCGAAGGCGCCACCGCACTGGAGTGCCGCGCATATACCCGTCACGGGCGCATTGCAGGTCGACACGAACCCGCAGTCCTGATCGGTGGCGCAGGTCCCGCTCGGATCGGTCAGCGCCGTCGACGAGACGTGGAAGTCCGCGAAGCCCACCCGCCCGCAAGTCCCGGCCCCCGCGTCTCCCGTCCCCGCCGTCAGCGGGGTGTCGAACGAAAAGTAGAACGGTTCGCCCGGCGCCGTGTCGTGGTGGATCCACTCGGTCGCGGGGGCATTCACGCGCGTCATGTCCTGGCGCGCCAAGCTCAGCGGAATCTGTCCCGGCCCGGCGTCGCCACCCCCGTCGCCACCGCCGTCGACACCGCCATCGCCGGCCGTCGTCGCGCCGCCGACGTCGACCATCCAGGTGGAGAACGCGGCGCCCTTCGTGAACGTGGTGTCGATGTCCCCGATCGCCGTCGTATACGACTGCGCGTCAATCTTCCAGTTCGCCACCCCGATGAACGGGTTCGCGCTGTTGGTCGCCGGGTTCGTGGCGCTGGCAACCAGCCCCGCCCCCACCCCCGACGTGCCCGAAGGCATCGCCAGCCAAGTCAGCCCATAGTGCGTCGCGAAGACGCGGCCGCCCCCGTTCGCGTACGCCGCCACGTTGTCGGCGTACTGGTCGTCGCTCGGGTAGTTGCCCAGCGCGCTCGTGGCAGGGCGACCGCCGCACGGCAAGAGCACGACGTCGTAGTTCATCAACGTCGACAGCGACGACACGAGCTGCGACTTCGGCACCGGCGTCCCGCTGCCGAACTCCATGCCTGTGTCGACGTAATAGTCGATGCGGGCCGTCCCTGTCCCGGGCTGCTGGAACTCACTCTGGTCAATCCCCATCTTGAGGAGCAGGCACTGCAGCGGGTCTTGGGCGCCCGTCGCGATCGCCATCTTGGGGATGTCGGCGTGGCCGCCGAACCCGTCGGACTGGCTGCGCGGCAGGCGTGAATCGTCGGCCGCGACGGGGACCGTCCGGCATTTCGGCACGCTCGCCAGCATTCTCTGACGGCGCCACTTTCCCGTCTGCACGACCAGCGGAATCGCGTGACCAGGAAGGACGTCGGTCGACGGCACGTTCTTCAGCGTGAACGTCCCGTCGGGCGCCGTCACCGCGTCCGCGACGACGGGCACCGCGCCGGCCCCCGCGCACGTGTCGCACGACGCGCCCGACGAGAACGGCGGGAGCGCGCCCGAGGGGTCGACGGGCACGTAGACGTACGCGTTGTAGAGGGGATTGTTGCCGGCCGGGTCGTAGACCGTTCCGGTCAAGGTCGTCTCGCTCCCCACCGGGCAGGCCGCGACCTGGCACGCGAGATCGGTGCAGACAGGGTTGATGCTGATACCGCCCCCGTCGACGGCGATCGTCTGCGCCGAGTCCACGTCGCCCGCGTCGCTCGTGACGACGCTGAAGGTATACGGGTCACACGGATCGTCGCAAAACGGCGAGTTCGTACCCGGGCACGTGATCGTGGTCTGCAAGAGGCGCGTCGGCCCGGAGCCGAGCGTCGTCTTCTGGAGGCTCTTCGTGACGAGGTTCTTGGTCACGCAAGCGCCCCAGACGCCACCCTGGCAGACGGACGTCCCGAGGGCGCACGTCAGGTAGTTTCCGGAGTTGCCGATCGCCTCGCCGCAGGACGCGATGAGGCCCTCGCTATCGCATGCGCACCCCGCGCGACCCGGACCGCAGACGGGCACGGCGCCGGCGGCGGGGCTCGAAATTCCGTTCCCGCTCGTATCGATCGCATCCGCGCCGACGTGGCAGGCGTATACGCATGCCCCAAAGCCAAGCAACGCCCCCAGGCGCCAGAACCAGCTCTTGCGCAACACTCGCCTTGTACCGAGCGTTGTTCGGGCCGTCCCAAGAGTCAAGCAAACGCTCGAAAGAGACCGCGGGTGGACGATGAGGCTGCCACCCTCGCCATGGCGGCCCATGGCCGCCGCATGTGGCCGCTATCCCTCGTCCACCTGAGGGCGCTCGGTCTCAGCGGGCGCGGCATGCCCCGACGACGTGACGTTTCGCAGTAAGCACGGAGAGTTACACGTTCGGAGCCAGGGCCCGCGCGCGAGCGGGCTCTCGCCTGTGGGCCGCCGCCACGCCGCAGGTGAGGACTGCCGCCTGGGCGCCTTCGACCCGCCTCTCGTCAGCCGCCGCGACCCGCAGCGGCGACCCGACCCGGCTCAGGCCGGCAGCTTCGCACCGAGCACGTCGGCCTTTTCGATGACCGGCGGCTGCGCGAGGAGATCGCCCGCCTTCGCCATGAGCGCCTTCGCGATGTCGCCCGTCAGATGCTTGCCGCGGTCGGCGTCGTTCGCGAACGCGTCGACGATGTAAAAAACGTCTTTCGCGGTACGAAGCGCGAACCAGGCAGGCGTGAACGCCTCCGCCTTCGCGAGCGGCTCGGCCCCCGCGAGGAACGCGTTGACCTCTTCTTCTTTGCCGGGCTTGGCGACCAACCGGACCACGAGCGCGACCTTGACCATGGGCGTTCTCTCCTCCGCGTCGGCGGCGCCGAGCGCTCGCGAACTCTCGGACAACCGAGGGCGATGCGCAAGAGGGGAGGGCGCGGCAAAGGTCGGGAAGGTAGGAGGGCAAAGTGCTACGGCGAAAGGCGTGGGCGCGAAACCTCGCGAGGCAGGCGTCGAGGCGTTCGCGGAGGCCGTCGAGGCGCTGTACGCGGGCTCGTTCGACGGATTCGTGAAGCTCCGCGGCGAGCTCGCGAAGCGCCTGAAGGCGGCCGGGCATCTCGCGGAGGCCAAGCAAATGGCCGCCGCACGAAAGCCGACGCGCGCCGCCTGGGCGTTGAACCAGGTCGTCCGCCGTGACCCCGAGCGCATCGCCCGCGTCGTCGAGACGAGGGCCGACGCCGTCGCCTCTCAAAAGAACGGAAGCGCCGACGCGATCCGCGACAGCGCGCGAACTCACCGCGAGGCCATCGGCGAGGCCGTCCGCGCGGCCCGCGCCGTCCTGGAAGCCGATGGGCTCTCCCTCACCGCGCTGCAAGCCCGCCGCCTCGGCGAGACCCTTCAAGTCCTCGCCGCCGACGACGCCGCTCGAGCCACCCTCATGTCGGGCCGCCTCACGGACGACGTCGCCGTCGACGACCCGTTCGCCGGCCTCGACGCGGGACCGTCGCGCGCGCATCCCCCGACCCGTCCAGGCCGTGAGACCGCCGCATCGAAGCGCGACGACGAAGCCGAAGCCCGCAAACGCGAAGCCGAGCGAGCCCGCCAGGAGCGCATCGCCGAGATCCGCGCGCGCATCGCCGAACTCGAGAAGGACCACGCGACCGCGCGCCGGGCGTCCACCGAAGCCGATCGCGTCCTCTTTCACGCGCAACGCGACGCCGACCAAGCCAAGACGGCGCTCGCAAAGGTCGCGCGAGAGCTCGCCGAAGCGCAAGAGCACCTCGACGCGCTCCGCGAGGCCGCGAGCGCCGTCACCTCACGGCGCTGAAGGCCTCAGCTTTTCTTGCGCGGGGGCACCTTTTTGCCGGCGCGACGCGCCTCGGAGAGGCCAATGGCGACGGCTTGCTTGCGGCTCGTGACCTTTTTGCCCGAGCGCCCCGAATGGAGTGTGCCGTGTTTGCGCTCGTCCATCGCCTTCTCGACCTTCGCGCTCGCGCCTTTGCTGTATTTCCTGCCGGAACTCTTGCGTGCGGGCATCGGTATTCTCCTTCCGAGCCCACCTGCGTCGCATACGCCGTGCCTGTGCAGCGCGAGGTCACGCCGCGCGGGGAGGAAAGCGCGCGGAGAGAATGCCCACGGCGCCGGTGGGGCGGTCCGCGGAGGGCGCGCAGCCGCCTCGCTCGGGGAAGGCGCGCCTCGCCGCAGGGAAGCCTCCGTCCGCTACGGACTCACCCGCGGTCCGCACGAGCAAGTGCTCCCTCGTGACGAGGAGCCGCCGGTCCACGACGTACGGACAGAGGTCCGCGGTGGGGAACCCCTTCCCCAGGACGAGGAGCTTCGCGTCGCCCGCCGGCGCCTGTCCGTCCGCGAGAGACGCGCGCGTTCTCGTCGCGAAGAAGCCCGCGTCCGCCAAAGACCGGCGCCCGTCCGCGGGCGACGCGCGCGCTCTCGCCGTGAGCAAAGCCTCCCCCGACGAAGACGGGCGGCGGTCCGCGCGAGACCCGCGCGCTCTCGTCGCGAGGGAGCCCTCTCTCGACGAAGACGCGCGCCCGCCGACGCGAAATGGCGACACCGGACCTACAAATCGACGCCGTTGAATCGATTTCGCAGGCCGCGACGGCAAGTCAGCTCGTTCCCGTCTCCCCCCTTATAGGAGGCCACGATGCCGACGCCGCACCGGCGCCGACGGGAGGGCCTTGCCCAGAACAGCGATATGGAGACGTCAAATGAATATCAATCGAGACACGTCAATCAACAACAACCGCCAGGCGATCGCCGGAGTGCAAAAGCATTTCTCGAGCACCCCGACGCTCTCCCTCGACGGCACGTCGATGACACCGAACGACGTCATCGCGACCTTTCAGGCCGCGATCGACGCCGCCGATGCCGCGACCGCCGCCGAGAAGACGTTCCACGACGCGGTGGCTGCGAAGCGAGCAGCCTTCGTGAAGTCGAACGTCCACCTCCGAGCGCTGAAGACGCTGGTGCAAAACCAGCTCGGAAGCTCCCACGAGACCCTCGGCGATTTCGGGTTCTCCAACCCGATTCGCCAGGTCCCCGACGAGGATACGAAGGCGGCGGCGGTCGCGAAGCGTGCGGCGACGCGCGCGGCGCGACACACGATGGGCAAGCGGCAGAAGGCGCCTATCAAGGGAGTGGCCACCACCACGCCCGCGACGACGTCCTCGGTCCCCAAGTCCTCGTGACGTAACGCGAAGGCCGCCCGGGATCCGTCTCGGGCGGCCTTCTTCTACGTGGCCGTCTCTTTCGCCCCGCGCGGACGTGTGGCCCCGCCCCGACCCGTCGCCTCGTCGAGGGCGCGCGCGAGGGCGTCGAGCCGGAACGGCTTGGTCAAGCAGTAGGACGCGCCCAGCGCGACCGCTTCGCCCGCGGCGTCCGCGGCGTCGAACGCGGTGATGAGAATGACCGGGCGCGCGGGGTCGAGCAGCCGCGATACACGCAGGAGTTGCAGACCGTCCACGCCGGGCATGCGAAGGTCCGTGACGAGCGCGTCGATCCGATCCCCGCCGAGGAGGCGCATGGCTTCTCTTCCCGACGAAACGGCCACCGCCCGATACCCTCTCGCTTCCAGCTCGTCGGCGATCATCTCCGCCATCTCGACGACGTCGTCGACGACGAGCACACGCAGCGCCTCGCTCTTGTCCGTCATGCGACGCGCGCAAGGGCAGCAAGCGCCACGCCACCCACGTCGGCTCGGCGATTCGTGCGCCTGGGCCGCCGGCTCCTCGTCGAACGGGGAATTTCTCCCTGTCGACCCGGGAATTCCTCCCCCCGGCGGAGGAGGCTCGCCACGCATGAACCCGCGGAATCGGCTTCACCGCGGCACGCTCGTCGTGGCACGGGAGGTGCTCAGCTCGCGCGCGTCGATGCGACCGTTTGCGCGTTTCTCCAGTTGGTTGTTCTGGGTCTCGACCGTGGCCTCGCTCGCGGCCGGCCCCGCGGCACGCGCCGACGAGGCCGCCGCGATCGACGCGCCGGCGCCGACGCGATCGATGACGATGGCCGAGGCGCTCGCCTACGCGCGCGATCACCAGCCGGCCATCCGCGCGGCCCTCGCCCGCGTCGCGGCCCGCGCGGCCGAGGCGGAGATCCCTTCGGGGCAATGGCTGCCGACGGTCGGCGTCACCGCACAAGTCTTCGGCATGACCGCGAACAACACGACGGGCACCTACGAGCAGCCCTCCTTTCTCGACCTGCCGCGGATCGGCGCGACCCCCGCGACGACGGCGGGGACCTGGTCGCCCTACCCCTCGACGCTGGTCGGCGCGGGCGTCCTTCAGGAGGTGTTCGACTTCGGGCGCATCGGCGCCAAGCGCGCCGCGGCCGACGCCATCATCGACGTCGCGCGGCACAGCGCCGACGCCGTGGAGCTCGACGTCGACTTCGGCGTCGAGGAGGCGTTCTTCGCGGTCCTGGCGGCGAAGTCGGTCGTGACGGCGTCGGACGATGCGTACGAGCGCGCACACATCCACCGCGACCTGGCCCAGGCCGGAGTCCGCTCGGGCCTGCGCTCGCCGATCGAGCTCACCCGCGCGGAGGCCGATCTCGCGCACTTCGACATCGGCCGTGTGCGGGCGCGGGGCGGTCTCGCGGTCGCGCAGAGCGTGCTCGCGGCGGCGATGGGGGCCCCCGATCCCGCGATCGATGTCTCCGGCGGGGCTCCCAAGCCCGCCGAGATGCCCGCCCTTCCCGAAGCGGTGCGGCTCGCCGAAGCGCGCGACCCCGCGCTGGCGGCGGCGCTCGCAGAGCTCGAAGCGGCCGAGCGCCGCACCCGGGCGGTGGGTGCCGAGCTTCGACCGGACCTTTCGTTCACCGCGACCCTCTCCGGTCGCGCCGGCGGCGCCCGCCCCAACGGCGACGCCCTGCCCACGGGAGACGGATGGGTCCCCGACGTGCCCAACTGGGACGTGGGGTTGCTCCTCGGGTGGCCCATCTTCGACGGGACCGTCGCTGCCCGGCGGAACGCGGCCCTCGCCGACGAGGGCGTGCGTCGATCGACGATCGACGTCGAGCGCGAGCAAGCCGTCGCGCGCGTGCGCCAGACGTATGTCTCCGCCCAGGTCGCCCGTTCGACTTTGACCGCCCTCGCCGGCGCCGTCGTCGCCGCGCACGCGAACTACGACCAGGCCGACGCTCGGTTCCGCGCGGGCATCGGCAACGCCGTCGAGCTGGCCGACGCCGAGGCCGTGCGCACGGACGCGGAGATTCAGCTGGCGCTCGGTCAATTCGAGCTCGCACGTACACGCGCCGCCTTCGGGCGCGCCATCGCGGAGGGCCTGTGACCGCTCGTCGTCGTCCGTCCTTGCTCGTCGTCCTCGCCATCGCCGCGGGGACGCTCGTCCTCTTCGCCGCCGGGGGTTTCCTTTATTGGCGCGCGCGGTCCGCGGTGAACGAGGTGGCGCTCGCGGCGTCGCCCAAGCCGGTCGCCGTCGTACCGGCCCGCGCCGACGTGTTCCGCCCGCAGCGCCGCTACGTCGGGACCGTGGCGCCGTGGGTTCGCGCCGACGTGGGCCCGCAGTTCATCGCCGCCTACGCGGACACGGTGCTCGTACGCCCGGGAGACACGGTCAAGCGCGGGCAAATCCTGGCGACGCTCGACTGCCGGGACGCGAACGCCTCGAACCGCGCGATGACCATGCAGGCGCGCGCCATCGACGCGCGGCAGAAGGCGATGGCGAGCGAAGCGGCCCGCATCGGGTCGCTCGTCGACGGAGGCTTCGCCGCGCCGAACGAGGCGGAGCAGAAGTCCGCGGGGAGCGAGAGCGCCCTCGCCGAGTTGATGGCCACGCAGGCCAAGATGACCGGCACATCGCTCGCCGTGAACGACTGCGTCCTTCGGGCGCCGTTCGACGGTGAAGTCTCCATGCGCATGGTCGACCCCGGAGCCTTCGTGCGGCCGGGCGACCCGGTCGCGTCCGTCGTCGATCGGTCGACCGTGCGCGTGACCGCCGAGGTGCCCGAGGGCGATTTCGGCTTCGTGGGACCCGGCACGCCGGTGCGGATCAAGATGCTGGCCGTCGGAGACGCCGTGACCGGCGCGATCGCGCGGCGCTCGCCGGCCGCGAACGACGCGACGCGCACCGTCCACTTCGAGATCGACCTCCACGATCCGGAGCGTCGATTCCCGGTCGGAACGACCGCGGAGCTCGCGATCGACGTCGGCGCGCCGGAACCTGCGACGGTCGTCCCCTCGGTGGCGGCGGCGGTGCACGGCGACAAGGCGACGGTCTTCGTCGTCGCGGGCGACAAGGCCACGAAGCACGTCGTGGCCGTCCGAGGCGAAGAGCAGGGGATGCTCTACCTCGACCCCGCGCTCGAGGCCGGCAGCGAAGTCGTCACCGAAGGCCGGTCCCTTCTCGACGAAGGGGACCGCGTCACCGCCACTGCCGCGAGCGGAGGCGCCGCCGCGCCTTCGGGCTCCGTCGCCGGAGTCCACGCCCCGTGACGGCCCTCTCGCTCCGCAACCCCGTCGCGATCCTGATGCTCTGCGCCGGCGTGGTCGTCTTCGCGGCCGTCATCACGCCGCGCATGGCGATCGACACCTTCCCCGAGCTGACGCCGCCGGTCCTCGTCGTCGGAACGCTCGCCCCGGGCCTCGGCCCGAAGGACATGGAGAAGACCATCTCCTGGCGCATCGAGAAGTACGTGAGCGCCACGCCGGGCGTCGAGCACGTCGAGAGCGTGTCGCGCAACAGCCTGAGCATCGTCTTCGTGTGGATGAAGTGGGGGACGAACCTCAACGCCGCACAGACCCTCGTCCAGCAGCAGGTCCAGTTCGCGATGGCGGCGGTGCCCAAGTCCCTCGGCGTCCTGCCGCCCTTCGTCCTCCAGTACGACCCGTCGAACGCGCCGGTCGTCCAGGTCGCGGTGTGGGGCGCGGGTTGGTCGGGCCCGCAGCTCTACGACTACGCCTTCAACAACATCGAGCCGCAGCTCGAGGGCATCTCCGGCGTGGCGAGCGCGGCCCTCAACGGCGGCCGGCAGCGGCAGATCAACGTCATCGTCGACCCGGTCAAGGCGCAGTCCCGCTCCCTCACCGCGGAGGACGTGGCCCAGGCCGTGGCCCAGTCGAACGCGCTCTTGCCGTCCGGAGAGCTCATCTCGAAGAGCTTCGACGCCAACGTCTATACCGACGCGGTCCCCAAGCGCGTAGAGGACATCGGCAAGGCGGAGGTCAAGACGCAGGGCGGCCGGCCTGTCCTCATCGGGGATGTCGCCCGCGTCGAAGACGGCGGCTCCCCCGCCACCCAAGACGTGACGATCGACGGCACGCGCGGCGTCTATCTCAATGTCTTGCGCGTGCCGGGCGGCAACACCCTCGCGATCGTCGATCAGGTCAAGCGTGTGGTCGACCGCCTGCAGCCGACCTTGCCGGCGGGGATGAAGGTCAAGGCCATCTTCGATCAGTCGACCTTCGTGCGGACCGCGTACGACGGCCTGAAGACGGAGGTGCTCCGCGCGCTCCTCCTCATCGCGCTCGTCATCCTGCTCTTCCTGCAGAGCGTCCGCGGCACCGTCATCGTCGCGGTGGCGATCCCGCTGTCGTTCGCGATCGCGCTGCTCGTCCTTTATGCGCACGGGGACACGCTGAACGCGTTCACCCTCGGCGGGTTGACCTTGGCGATGGGGAGGCTCGTCGACGACGCGGTCGTGGTCCTCGAGTCGATCCACCGCCACCAGCGCATGGGGATGAGCGTCCGCGACGCCGCCCTCGCCGGGACGAACGCGGTGGCCTTGCCGGTCCTCGCGTCGATGCTGACGACCATCGCCGTGCTCCTGCCGGTCTTGCTCCTGGCCGGGCTCGCGCAGCGGCTCTTCGCGCCGCTTGCTCTCACCGTGGCCGTGTCGATGGTGGCTTCGTATTTCGTCAGCGTCATGGTGACGCCGGTCGCGTGCCGGTATTTCCTGGGGCACGTCGAGCACGGCCCCGTGGGCAGGCGGGTCGAGGGGCTCATCGACGGCGTGGCCGAGGCATACGCCGGCGTCCTCCGTCGCGTCCTGCCGAACCGCGCCGCGGTCCTCGTCGCGTCCGGCGCGCTGGTCGTCGGGAGCGGGTTCATCGCCTCGCGCCTGCCGAGCACGTTCTTCCCCGACATCGACGAGTCGATGGAGCGCGTCTACGTGCGGCTCGCCCCGGGCACCTCGCTCGAGGACGCCTCGCGGCAGGTCCAGGCGATGGGGCGGACGCTGAAAGACGAGCTGCCCGCGGGCCTCGTGGACCTCGTCCTGACGAACGTCGGCTCCCCGGGAAACGCACGGAGCGCGATGACGAGCCCCAACTGGGGACCGCACATGGGCTTCGTCCGGCTCGAGCTCGTCCCGACCGAGCACCGCAAGCTCTCGCAGCGCGAAGTGTCGAACCGCATCCGCGCCATCCTCGGACGGCACTACCCGGGCGTCGACTTCCTGCAGTGGCCCGGAGGCCTGGTCGCGAGCGTCTTCTCGAACGGGTACTTCGCGCCGATGGTCGTCGAGGTCCGGAGCGGCAACCTCGAAGAGCTCGACGCGCAGGCCAAGGCGGTCGCGGAGGTCGCGCGGACCGTGGGCGGCGTCCGCGACGTGTGGGTGACGAGCCAGATGGACTACCCGGAGATCCACGTCGACACCGACCGCGAGAAGGCGGGCCTCGTGGGCGTGTCGGAGCGCGACGCAGCGCAGGCCACGCTCGAAGCCGTCCTCGGCAACATCAACACGCCGAGCGTGTGGATCGACGGCGCGAACGGGCAGTCGTACTACGTCGTCACGCAGTACGACGGCAAGCGCGTCGCCGACCCGAGCACGCTCGCCCAAGTCCCGGTGCGCGTCGGGCCGCTGGCCGACCCGGTGACCCTCGGGAGCTACGGGACCGTGCGCCGCTCGGTCGGGCCGATCGCGGTCGAGCGCAACCAGCTCGAACGGGCCTCGCACGTCGAGATGCAGACGGAGGGGCGCGACATCGGGAGCGCGGCCGCCGAGCTCGAACGAAAGCTCGACCTCGACCCGCGCACGCGCGACGCGCGCCACGCGTGGGTCGGCCAGGTGGACTTGATGCGGACGACGTTCTCCGGGCTCGGGCTCGCCATCGGCCTGGCCGTGATGGTCGTCTTCATGATCATGGCATCGCAGTTCAAGTCGCTCCGGCTGCCGTTCGTGATGCTCTTCACCATCCCGGTGTCGCTCGTGGGGATCGATCTGGCGCTCTTGGCCGCGGGGCAGGGCTTCTCGATCACGGCCCTCATGGGGATGCTCATGGTCGTCGGCATCGCCGTCTCGAACGGCATCCTGCTCGTCGACGACGCGAATCGGCGCTTCCAGGAGCGCGCGGACGGCGACGCGTTCGAGGCGGTCATCGCGGCGGCGCGGTCCCGCTTCGTGCCCATCCTGATGACGAGCCTCGCCACGGTCATCGGCCTCGTGCCGACGGCCTTCGCGCTGGAGCACGGCACGGAGTCGAACCAACCGCTGGCCCTCGCCGTCGTCGGCGGGCTGGCCTCGTCCACGGCGCTCTCGCTCTTCCTCGTGCCGGTCATGTTCCTCTTCTTCGCGAAGAAGGACGCCGTGGCGCGGGAGCTGTCGCACGCACCGGCGAGGGAGGTGCTCGCGTGATCCCCCCGAAGCGACCCGGCGTGCCCGGGGTCATCCTGGCCGGCGCGGGCGTCTTGCTCGGCGTCGGCGCGCTCATGATCGCGCGCGCCGAGGCCCGGACGAACAAGATTGCCCTCGCGTCGAGCCCGCAGCCGGTCGCCGTCGTCCGCGCGGCGGCGGCGATGTACCGGCCGTCGCGGGCGTACGGCGGCACGCTCGCGTCTTGGGTGGAGGCACGCGTCGGACCGCAGCTCCTCTCCGCCTATATCGAGACCGTGCTCGTCCGGCCGGGCGCGGTCGTCCATCGTGGAGACGTCCTGGCGACCCTCGATTGCCGCAACGCGAGCGCCTCGACGCTGGCGGTGCGCATGGAGGCGCGCGCCATCGCTACCCGGCAGAGGGCCGTCGCCGACGAAGCGAGCCGCTTCCGCTCGATGCTCGACGGCGGCTTCGTCTCCTCGGTCGAGGTGGAGCAAGGCACCGCGCGCGGGACGGCGGAGGAGGCCGACCTCGAAGCCCGGCAGGCGCGCCTCGAGCAAGCGTCGATCGCCGAGGACGACTGCGTCCTTCGCGCTCCGTTCGACGGCGAGATCGCGACGCGCTCGCTCGACCCGGGCGCCTTCGTTCGCCCCGGCGCTTCGGTGCTCACGATCGTGGACCGTGCCACCGTTCGCTTCGTGGCCGACGCGCCGGAGACGGACTTCGACCTGCTCCGGCCCGGCACGCCGGTGCGCGTCCGGGTCTACGCGACCTCGAAAGACGTGCCCGGCGTCGTGGCGCGGCGCGCGCCCGGAACCGACCTGCAGACGCGCACGGTGCGCTTCGAGGTCGACGTGCCCGACCCCGACCGCGACATCCCCACCAACACCACCGGCGAAGCCCACATCGACGCGGGCGAGCCGGTGCCCGCGACCGAGGTCCCGCTCTACGCGGCGACGGTTCGAGCGGGAAGGGCGGCGCTCTTCGTCGTCGAGGGCGACGGGGCGCGCGCGGCGGTGCACCCGCGTTCGTTCGAGGTGAAGGGCGAAATCGGGGGGAGCCTCTTTCTGGATACGTCGCTGCCCGCGGGGACGCGCGTGGTCCTCGAAGGCCGCGAGCTCCTCGAAGACGGCGACCTCGTGGCCACACGCGAAGCCACGGAGGTCCGCCGATGACGTCGCTTTCGCTCCGCAACCCCATCGCCATCCTGATGATGTGCATCGCGCTCGTCGTCTTCGCGGTCGTGGTCACGCCTCGCATGAGCGTCGACACCTTCCCCGAGCTCACGCCGCCGGTCCTCATCGTCGGCACCCTCGCGCCCGGGCTCGGCCCGAAGGACGTCGAGAAGACCATCAGCTGGCGGCTCGAGAAGTACGTCAGTGCGACCCCGGGCGTCGACCACGTCGAGAGCGTCTCGCGCAACAGCCTCTCGGTCATCTACGTCTGGCTCAAGTGGGGCACGGACCTCAACGGCGCGCAGACCCTCGTGCAGCAGCAGGCGGCCTTCGCCATGGCCGCCATCCCGAAGTCCCTCGGCGTCCTTCCGCCCTTCGTCCTTCAGTACGACCCGTCGAACGCGCCCGTCGTCCAGGTCGTCGTGAGCGGCGCCGGCTACACGGGCCCGCAGCTTTACGACTACGCCTTCAACGAGGTCGAGCCCCTCCTCGAGGGGATCCATGGCGTCGCGAGCGCCGCGCCCGACGGCGGTCGGATGCGGCAGATCAACGTCGTCGTCGATCCCATCAAGGCCCAGGCGCGCATGGTCACCGCCGAAGAGGTCGCGCAGGCCGTCGCCAAGTCGAACGCCCTCTTGCCGTCGGGCGAGTTCATCTCTCCGAAGTTCGACGCGAACGTCTATACGAACGCCGTTCCGCTGCGGGTCGCGACGATCGGCGAAGCGCCCGTGAAGGTCGTCGAAGGCCGGGAGGTGTTGATCCGCGACGTCGCCCGGGTCGACGACGGCGGGACGCCACCGACCCAGGCGGTCTCCGTGAACGGCAAGGACGCCGTGTATCTCAACGTCCTTCGCATTCCGGGCGGCAATACGCTCGAGATCGTCGACGCCGTCAAAGCCGTCGTCTCCCGTCTGAAGGACCTGCCGCCGGGGATGAAGGTGACCGTCGCCTTCGACCAGTCGACCTTCGTGCGGACCACCTACCACGGGCTCAAAAAGGAGATCGTGCAGGCCCTCGTCCTCATCGGCCTCGTCATCCTCGTCTTCTTGCAGAGCGTCCGCGGGACGCTCATCGTCTCGGTGGCCATCCCGCTCTCCTTCGCGATCACGCTGATCGTCCTCTACGCGACCGGGCAGTCGCTCAACGCCTTCACCCTCGGCGGGCTGACGCTCGCGATGGGCCGCCTCGTCGACGACGCCGTCGTCGTCCTCGAGTCCATCCACCGCCATCAGCGCGCGGGGATGAGCACCCACGACGCCGCGCTCCAAGGGGCGACCTCCGTGGCCCTTCCCGTCCTCGCGTCGACCCTGACGACGATGGCGGTGCTCTTGCCGGTGCTGCTCTTGGAGGGACTCGCGCGGAAGCTCTTCGCGCCGCTGGCCCTCACCGTCGCGGTGGCGATGATCGCGTCGTACTTCGTGAGCATGGGCGTCACGCCGGTCGCGTGCCGCTATTTCCTCGGGCACGTGGAGCACGGGCCGCTCGGCCGGCGGGTCGAGGGGTTCATCGACCGCATCGCCGACGGGTACTCGCGCGCGCTCCGGACCGCGCTTCCCTTCCGCGCCACCATCGTCGTCGTGTCGTTGGTGCTCGTCGCGGCGAGCGGCTGGGCGGCGACGCGCCTCCCGAGCACCTTCTTTCCTGCGATCGACGAGGCGATCGACCAAGTCTACGTGCGGTTCGCGCCGGGCGTCTCGCTCGAGGACGGCGCGCGGCAGATGAGCGCGATGGCCGCGACGCTGTCGCGAGAGCTGCCCGAGGGGAGCGTCGAGATGGTCGTCGCGAACATCGGGACGCCGCAGAACGCGCGGAGCGCCATCGTCAGCCCCAACGTGGGGCCTCACACCGGATTTCTCCGGCTCGCCTTCTCGGACCCCGAGCGCCGGACGATTTCGCAAGAAGAACTCGCGACGAGGGCGCGCGAGATCCTCACGCGCGAGTACCCGGGCGTCGAGGTCCTCCAGTACCCGGGCGGCCTCGTGGCGAGCGTCTTCGCGAACGGGTACACGGCGCCGCTCGTCGTCGAAGTGAGGAGCGACCAGCTCGACGAGCTCGACGCGCGGGCGAAGGCGGTCGCGCGGGTCGCGCGAAAGGTGCCCGGGATCCGCGACGTCCGCTCGAGTCTGCAAATCGACTATCCCGAAATCCACGTCGAGACCGACCGCGAGAAGGCTGGACTCGTCGGCGTCACCTCCCGCCGCGCCGCCGAGACCACGCTCGAAGCCACGCTCGGCAACATCAACACGCCCAGCGTGTGGATCGACGCCGCCAACGGCCAGTCGTATTACGTCGTGACGTCGTACGACCCGGCGCGCGTCGGCGACACGCACGCGCTCTCGCAGCTCCCGGTCCGCATCGGCGACGGGGGGCGGCCGGTGCTCCTCGGAGCGTACGGGCACGTCGTGCGCTCGGTCGGGCCCATCGCCATCGAGCGAAACCACCTCCAGCGCGCGGCCCACGTCCTCATGCAGGTCGAAGGGCGCGACCTCGGCAGCGCCGCGGCGGACCTCGAGGCCGCGTTGAAGCGCGACCCGACGACGCGCGACGTCCCCTTCGATTTCGTGGGCCAGGTTCAGCTGATGCGGACGACCTTCTCGGGCCTCGGCCTCGCCCTGGGTCTCGCGGTGATGGTGGTCTTCATGATCATGGCGGCGCAGTTCAAGTCGATGCGCCTGCCGTTCGTCATGCTGTTCACCATTCCGGTGTCGCTGGTCGGGATCGTGCTCGCGCTCATGGCGGCGGGGCAGGGGTTTTCGATCACGGCCCTCATGGGCATCCTGATGGTCGTCGGCATCGCGGTGTCGAACGGCATCCTCCTCGTCGACGACGCGAACCGCCGCTTCCAGGCCGAAGGGACGGACAAGGTCGACGCCGTCGTGGCCGCGGCGCGCTCGCGCTTCGTCCCCATCGCCATGACGAGCCTCGCGACGATCATCGGCCTCGTGCCGACGGCGCTCGGTCTCGAGCGCGGGTCGGAGGCGAATCAGCCGCTGGCGCTCGCCGTGGTGGGAGGGCTCACGTCGTCGACGGTGCTCTCGCTCTTCCTCGTGCCCGTGATGTTCCTCGTCTTCGCGAAGCGGGTGCCCCCGGAGGAAAGCGCCGACATGTCGGGCCTCTTGGCTGGCCCGCACGGAGCTTCCACGACCATGGCGTGAGCGATAGGCTCCGGACAGTCCTCTCGCCTTCGAACGAGCACTGATCGCCTCATGTCCGCTTGGCCCGCGGCCGGATTCACGAGGATCGATGCCACCGGCGTGGCGATCGACATGGATGGCGTTCTTCTCGACTCCGAAGAGATCCACGCCGCCGCCTATCGCACGGTGCTCGCGGTGCACGGGATCGACGACTTCGTTTATCGTGAGCATGCGGGCATGCGCACCGATCTCGTCTTCGAGCGGGTGTTCGCGGCGCGGGGTCGCCCGCTGTCGGCCGCCGACCTCTCGGTCTGCGTCGCCGAGAAGCGAGCCCTCGCGGCCGCCAGCCTCGAGGCACGGACGCCCCTCGTCGACGGGTGCGTCCCCGTCGTGCGCCAGCTCGCGACACGGCGGCCCCTCTTTCTGGCCAGCTCGGCCTCCGGCGGCGCCGTCGATCGCTTCTTCCGGGCGAGCGGCCTGCGGGACGCGTTCGTCGGGTCGCTCTGCGGTGACGACGTACCGGACGCCAAGCCCAATCCGGCGATTTACGTGCGCGCCTTCGCCGCGCTGGGATGCTCGCCCCACGACGGCGTCGTGATCGAAGACGCCGTCGCCGGCGTGCAGGCCGGGCGGAGCGCGGGTGCGACCGTCATCGGTCTGGGCGACTACGTCCGCGCGGGGGCGCTCCGCGACGCCGGTTGCGCCGTGGTCATCTCTCGATTGGCCGACCTCACTGACCTACTCTGACAAGGAATGGAGCGCGTCTTCGACGAGAGTGAAGCGCCGCCCGAGCGCTGCGACCCGCGCCGCTGGACGGCCGTAGTGCCCGCCGCCGGCCTCGCGACCCGCCTCGGGCACGACCTCCCGAAGATCCTCTATCCCGTCGCCGGCCGCGCGATCCTCGCGTGGCTCCTCGATTTGCTCGATCTGCGGTGTGCCCGCATCGTGCTCGTGCTCTCGCCCGCCGGCTTCGGCGTGGTCCCCCCCGTCGCGCGCGGGCTGGCGACCCGCAGCGAAATCGTCTGCGTCGTGCAGGAGTCGGCGCGTGGCATGGGCGACGCGGTCTTGCGCGCGGAGGCCGCGGTGGCGACGACGAACGTCCTCGTCGTGTGGGGCGACCAGGTGACGCTCCGCGGTCAAACGCTCGATCGATTGTGCGCCCTCCACGAGCGGCGCCCCGACGCGACGCTCACGCTCGCGACCGTGCTCCGCCCGGAACCCTACATTCACTTCGGACGCGACGACGAAGGCCGCATCGTGCGCGTCTATCAGCGACGCGAAGAAGCGATCCCCGTCGACGTGGGGGAGAACGATTGCGGCGTCTTCGCGTTCGCCTCGCGCCCGCTCTTCGAGCGCCTGAGGGAGGCCGACGCGGCACCGCTCGCCGTCGGCGCGCGGGAGCGGAACCTTCTCCCGCTCTTCCCGACGCTCGAGACCCACGAGGGCGCAGTCGCCACGCTCCGTCTCCACGACGTCGAGGAGACACTGGGTGTGAACACTCCGGAAGACGGTATCCGCGCGGCCGCGATCCTGATGCAGCGGGGGACCGTACATGCCGGAGGTTAGCCGGTCGCTTCGCGTCGTTCTTTTCAGCGGCGGGCGCGGGACGGGAAGCATCGCGGATGCGCTCCTGCGACACCCACAGATCCGGCTCACGTTGCTCGTCAACGCATACGACGACGGGCTGTCGACGGGCCGCATCCGGGCCTTCGTCCCCGGAATGCTCGGCCCCTCCGACATCCGCAAGTGCTGCGCGCGCTTGATGCCGGACGACACACGCGCCTCGCGCGAGCTCCGCGCTTTGGTGGAGCATCGCTTTCCGGCCGGCACCACGAGGGACGATGGGCTCGCCGTCCTCGATGCGATCGCGCGCCTCGAGCTGGATCGACTTCCCCCGATCCTCGCCGGCTGCATCGGCGAGATCGGGCTTCTCACGGTCCGAGAAATCGCGCTTTTTGCTCGCGTGTTCCACGAGTACGCCGCCTCGCGATCCAACGCTTTCGATTACGAAGACTGCTCGCTCGGCAATCTCCTCTTCGCGGGCGCTTACCTCTCGCGAAACCGCGACTTCAACGCGGCCGTCCGCGCCTTCGTCGCGCTCACGGACGCCCGCGGCGACGTCATCCACGTGACGGACGGCGAGAACCTGGTCCTCGTCGGCTTGAAAGAGGACGGCACCATCCTCGCGTCCGAGGCGGAGCTCGTCGGCCCGCAGAGCCGCGTCCCTTTGCGGGACATTTACCTTTTGCGAGACTACTTGGACCCGGCCACGCTGGAGGCCCTTTGCGGACTCGCTCCGGACGAGATTCACGCTTTTCTCGAGGCCCGCAGCGTCTATCCTCGGATGAACCCCGATTGTGCGGCGGCCATCGAGTCGGCCGACATCGTCATCTACGGGCCGGGCACGCAGCACTCCTCGCTTTACCCTTCGTACCTGACGCAAGGGCTGGGGGAGGCCGTCCGCAGCAATCGCTCGGCCGAGAAGATCTTCGTCGCGAACATCCGTGTCGACCACGAGATCCAAGCGGAGACTTCGGCTTCGCTGGTGCAGAAGTTCACCCACTACATGCGGCGCAAAGGGCGCGTCCGCCTCGCGCCCGAGGAGCTGGCCGGCTCGTTCTTCGTCCACGCGAGCGCACCGGACGCGGGGCCGCGGCGGTCGCTCCTGCCGAGCAGCACCGCGGCGGTCCCACCGGGCGGGAACGTCGTCCGCGTCGATTGGGAGTCGAACCGCGGCGAGCACATGGGCGGGCGCGTCGTGGACGAAGTGGTCAGCCTCGTGAACCTTCGCGCCCAGGCCACCCTCGCCGGCTTTCACTACATGATTTCGATAGTCGTCACCTGCCGCGATGACGCCGAGACCGTCCAGCGCGTCCTCCGCGAGCTGATGCTCCTCGACATGAGCCCCCTCGGTCTCGGCAAGGAGGTGATCCTCGTCGACGGCGGCAGCCTGGACGGCTCTTTCGAGCTCGCCAGCCAGGTCCGCGGCGTCCGCTGCCTTCGAACCCGCGGCGCGTCGGGTCGTGGAGACGTGCTCCGCGCAGGCCTGGAGGCGGCCGCAGGGGACATCGTCGTGTTCTTTCCGAGCGATGGGGAATATCGCGCCGACGACGTCTTGCGGGTCGTGAGCCCCATCGTCGACGACCAGTTCAAGGTGGTCTTCGGGAGCCGCACCGTGCGCGTCACCGATCTGTCGGCCCACATGCGCCAGATCTACCCGGCCGACCGCCTCGCCTATTTCGTCGGCAAATGGGGTGGAATCACGTTGAGCATCGCCAGCCTCCTCGTTCACAATCGGTCGGTCAGCGATCCGCTGACCGGGCTCAAGGCGTTCGACCGCAGGCTCCTCCGCGCACTCGATTTGCGGTCGTCCGGCTTCGAAGTAGAGGGCGAAATCATCGCCAAGCTAGCGGCCGCGAACACGTTGTTTCTCGAAGTGCCGATCGAGTTTCAGTCGAGGCGGCGGGCGCAGGGCAAAAAGACGTCCGTGTTCGACGGGCTCCGCGCCTTGCGGCAAATCGTTCGTAGGCCGGTGCCCGAAAGCGAGACGGAACGAACCGGATGAGCCGCCGACTCTTGTCCATCGTGGTCCCGGCGTACAACGAAGAGAAGTACATCGGCGCCCTCCTCGAGCGGATTCCGAAGGTCGACACCGAGGCGGTCGGCTTCGACAAGGAGATCCTGGTCGTCGACGACGGGTCGACCGACGGCACCGCCGCCATCGTGCGAGAGCATCCGGCGGCGCGACTGCTCCAGCAGCGCAATCAAGGGAAAGGCAAGGCGGTACATCACGGCGTCGCGGAGGCCCGCGGCGAATACGTCCTCGTCCAGGACGCCGACCTCGAATACTTCCCCGAGGACTATCCGGCGATGCTCGCCGCCATCGAGGGCCCGCGCGACGTCGTCTACGGCAGCCGCACGCTGGGCCAGTGGCGCGAGCGCACACAGCTCTGGCCGGGCCTGCCCGGCAAGCATCCGCGTCAGACCATGGGACCTTACGCGGCCGGTCTCGTCCTCTCCGGCTTGACGATGCTCCTCTATGGACGGCTCGTCACCGATACGCTCACCGCGTACAAAGTTTACCCACGCCGCGCCCTCACCTCGTTCGACGTGAAGACCCACGGCTTCGAGACCGATCACGAGCTCACCGCCAAGCTTATCCGGGCGGGCTATCGCATTCGGGAGGTGCCGGTGCGTTACGAGCCGCGGTCGGTCGCGGCAGGGAAGAAGATTCGCGCGAGCGACGGGCTGAAGGCGATTTGGACGCTCGCCCGCTTCCGCATATCGGACTGACGGGGCCCCGACGCGATCGATGGGCGTGCTTCTCTACTTCGTCTACCTTCTCGGGGGGCTGACGCTCGGGGCCGGGCTCGCGGCGTCGCTGGCTCGCTGGCCGCGATCGCAGCCGCCCGACGACGACGTCACGCGGTTCATCGACGGCGCGACCACGACGCTGCTCGGCGCGTTCGCGACCTGGATCGCCCTCGGGTGGATCCTCTCGCTCACCGGCTTGCTCACGGAGGGCGGCGTCTTGGTGGGCAGCGTCGTGGCGCTCTCCGCCGGCGCACCGCTGCTCGCGCGAAGCGGCGCCCTGGCGCGAAGGGAATACGCGCCGGCCGGGCGTCCCACCGCGTTCGCCCTCGTCGCGCTCCTGCCCGTCATCCTGTGGCTCGTCTTCGTCGTTTGGCGAGGCACCGTGCTGCCCGTCTACAATCACGACGCGCTCGCCTATCACTTTCCCAAGGCCGCCCTTCTCGTCGAGAGCCGCGGATTCCATGTCTTCGCCGTCCCCGAGCCGCGCATCGCGAGCTGGCCTTGCGATTACGAGATCCTCGTGGCGAGCGTGTTCCTCGTCACCGGCTCCGACGCGCTCACCGCGACCCTGTCGAACTTGGCCTTCGTGGCGTTCCTCCTCGCCGCCGCGCGTCTGGCCGCGGTCTGGTGGGGACGCGGGCTTCACGTCGCGCTCTCCGCCGCGCTGGTCGCCAGCGCCCCCCTCGTGATCCTCCACAGTGGGCTACAGAAGAACGACCTCCTCTTCGCGTTCTTCGTCGTCTCCGCGTGCGCGGCCGCCGGGCGGTGGTACGCGCGCGGGTGCGCCGCGTCGCTCGTGATCGCCACCGTCGCGACCGAGCTCGCGATGGGCACCAAGGTCTCGGGGGCCTTTCTCGTGCCTGGCGTCGCGATCGCGCTGGCCCTCGGGGCGCGGCGGGCTCGGGATTGGGTTCGGCCCCGGTTGGTGTTCGCCTACGTCGGCGCCGCCGTCGCGGCCGCGCTCCTCCTCGGCGCGTGGAGCTACCTGGCCAGCCTCGCCGTCTTCCATTCCCCGGCGCTCCCGCCCGAGCTGCCCGGGGACGGCTACGGCGACTACTCGAATCTCTGGCGCTTCACGTATCTCTTGCTCGCGGTCCCTTTCTCGTCGCACCCGGGCGCCGTTTGGAACCCGTGGGCGGCAGAGCCTTGGTGGTGGCCGGAGAACGACGTCTGGATGTCCCACTTCGGGCGGGCGTTCACGGTGCTGGTGGGGCTCGTCCTTCCGATCGCTCTCCTCACGCGCTTCGCCGATCGCCTGGTCCGTTTCGCTCCGCGTTTGGGCGCCTTCAAGGCGGGGGACGGCGAGGGCGCGATCGACGGAGCGGCTTCGGTGGAGCGGGCCGTGGCGAGCCTCTTGGCCCTCGCGGCATATGCGCTCACGGTTCCGGTTCGCTTGGTCCCGCTCGGCTTTTTCAGCGGCGTGGGCCGCTATGTCCTCTTCGTCGTCCCGATCGTTTGCGCGTGGAGCGTTCCGGCGCTCGCGCTCGGGATGAAACGAGCGCTCCGCCGGTGGACGGGAGCGGGCCACGCGTGTGACGCCGTCCTCGCGATGGGCGCGGCAGCCCTGTCCGCCCAAACGATTTGGGCCTTCGGCGTGAACGACGCGTACGCCCCGGTGGCCTACTTGAGCCACGAGATCGCGCATCCGGAGGATCGTCGCCCCTTCATCCGCAGGAACCGCGCGGCTTCCGTCTTCGACATGATCGCCCCCCGGGACGCCACATGCGCCATCGACGTGGGGTTCGACACGTGGATCTATCCCGCATACGGAGCGGGCTGGACGCGCAAGGTCGTCTACCTGCCGCGCACCACCGCCGATGCGCCGGTACCCATCCCCGACGCGGTAGACTGGGTCATCGTCGATAGGAGCTACCAGGTCTTCTTCGGCCACCCCGACTTCGTCGACATGGGGAAGGCGTGGCGCTACCTCGGTCGCGGCGCGCCTACGGCCGCGGACCGGAAGGTCGCAGACCAGCTCGCGAGCGATCCGCGCTTCGACCTCGTCTATGCGGACCCATCGCAGAATCAGGCGCTCTTCCGACGCAAGGGCGCCAAGATGCTCGAGCTCCCCCGGTTTGCCGCGCGACGGTGACCGCAGGAATCTTCAATGATATCGGTGGGCCATGACAGACTTGAACTGTCAGCCAACGGATTAAGAGTCCGCTGCTCTACCAATTGAGCTAATGGCCCGGTGGGTTCACGAAGGGGGTACCTGCTAACCGTCGAGCCCCGGCGTGTCAAGCACGCGCACGCGTCGGCGGCCAGGACGGCCCGCGCCCTTCCGCCGGGTGCTATGAAGGCCGCCGTGCAGGCCGTGGTGCTCGCCGGGGGGCTCGCGACGAGGATGCGTCCGCGCACGCTCACGGTGCCGAAGTCGATGCTGCCGGTCGCCGGCCGGCCGTTCGTCGACTGGCAGCTCGAGCGCCTTGCCGCGGCCGGCTTCACCGAGGTCGTGATGTGCATCGCTCACCTGGGCGAGCAAATCGAAGAGCACGTGGGCAAGGGAGAGCAGTTCGGCCTGCGCGTCGCGTGGTCGAGCGACGGCGGCAAGCTCCTCGGCACCGCAGGCGCGATTCGCCGGGCGAGCGCCCTCCTCGCTCCGACCTTCCTCGTTACCTACGGCGACAGCTACCTCCCCTTCGATTACGCCGCGCCCGTGCGTATCCTGCAAGAGAACGACGACTGCGACGGCGTCATGTCCGTCTACAAGAACGACGGAAAGTGGGACGCGTCCAACGTCGTGACCGACGGGGCCTGGGTCCTTCGCTACGAGAAAGGCAGCAAGGACCCCGCCTTCAATCACATCGACTACGGCGCCATCGCCCTCCGGCGGAGCATCCTCGCCGCCCTCCCGGACGGGGAAACCTGCGGCCTCGACGCGGTCGGTCGCGACTTGGCGCGGCAGAGCCGCTTGCGGGCGTGCGTGGCCCGTGAGAGGTTTTTCGAGATTGGGTCGCCCGAGGGCCTCGGCGACCTCGAGCGGCACCTTTCCACGAGAACTCTTCACCCATGATCGTTTCACGCGCCCCGGTGCGCTTCTCCCTCGGCGGCGGCGGCACCGACCTCCCGAGCTACGCCCGCGAGCACGGCGGCTTCGTCGTCGCGGCGGCCGTCGACAAGTTCGTCTTCGTCTGCGTCGCGCGGCGCTTCGCGCCCTCCATCCGCCTGGCCTACTCCGAGAGCGAGATCGTCGACTCGGTCGACCAGATCAAGCACCGCATCTTCAAGGCCGCCCTCCAGTCGACCGGCCTGACGAGCGGCCTCGAGCTCCACAGCCTCGCCGACGTGCCGGCCAACACGGGGCTCGGGTCGTCGAGCAGCTTCACCGTCGCACTGCTGAACGGACTGCACGCCTTCAAGCGCGAGTTCGTCCCGGCCGAGCAGCTCGCGCGCGAGGCGTGCGGGCTCGAGATCGACATCCTGAAGGAGCCCATCGGCAAGCAGGACCAGTACATCGCCGCCCACGGGGGCATCAGCGCGATGCATTTCCACCCCGACGGTTCGGTCGAGGTGGAGCGGCTGCCCCTGCGCGACGAGGTGCTCGACGAGCTCGAGTCGAACCTCGTCATCTACTATTCGGGCATCGAGCGTTCGGCCTCGAGCGTCCTCAAAGAGCAGCAGAAGACCATCGTCGAGAACCGGGACGCGGCCGTCCAGCGCATGCACCGCATCAAGGAGCTCGGCTTCGAGACCAAGCGCGTGCTCCTCTCGGGCGACGTCGATCGGTACGGCGAAATGCTCCACGAGCACTGGACCAACAAGCGCAAGCTCGCCTCCAACATGGCCGACAGCACCATCGACGAGCACTACGACGCCGCGCGAAAGGCGGGCGCCATCGGCGGGAAGCTGATGGGCGCGGGCGGCGGCGGCTTCTTCATGTTCTATGTGAGGGCGGCCGAACGCCGGCGCCTCCACGAGACCATGGGCGCACGGGGACTCCGGCCGATGCGCTTCCGATTCGACTTCGACGGGGCGCGCATCGTCGCCAACTTCCACCGTTCTTGAGGGCAGGTTTTTCCGATGAGCGAGAGCTTCAGCGAGCAGTTCCTTCGTGAGGGCATCGAGGTCATCCGCAAGCTCGACCCGGCCAGCATCGAGGCCGTCGCGGCCGGGCTGGCGGGCGTGCGGGCGGCGGAGGGCCGCCTCTTCATTCTGGGGGTCGGCGGAAGCGCGGGCCACGCCGGCCACGCGGTGAACGACTTCCGAAAGCTCTGCGGCTTCGAAGCGTACGCGCCGACCGACAACGTGAGCGAGCTCACGGCCCGCGTGAACGACGAGGGCTGGGACACGTGCTTCTCGGAGTGGCTCCGTGTCTCGCGTCTCCGGTCGGGCGACGGCGTCTTGGTCTTCTCGGTCGGCGGCGGCAATCGCGAGAAGAACGTGAGCGTCAACCTCGTCCGGTCCCTGGAGCTCGCGCGCGAGGTCGGCGCGAAGGTCTTCGGCATCGTGGGGCGCGACGGCGGCTTCACCAAGCAGGTCGCCGACGCGTGCGTCGTCATTCCGACCGTCGCGAGCGAACACATCACGCCGCACACCGAGGGCTTCTGCGCCGTGGTCTGGCACCTCCTCGTGAGCCACCCGAGGCTCAAGCGGCTCCCCACCAAGTGGGAGAGCATCAAGTGAGCATCGCGTGACCAAGCTCGCGATCTTCGATCGCGACGGCACCATCATCGACGTCGTGCGGGACGAGGAGACGGGGGCCATCTCCGTCGCCTTCCACCCGTCGCAGCTCCGGCTCATGCCGGACGCGGTCGCCGGGATGCGCGCCATGCAGGACGCCGGCTTCACCGTCGCCGTCGCATCGAATCAGCCGGGGCCCGCGAAGGGGCAAATGTCGGCCGGTGCCGTCGAGCGGACCAACGCGGCCCTCGTCGAGCGGCTCGCAGCCGAGGGGGTGCAGGTGGCCGCGCTGGAGGTCTGCATGCATCACCCGAGCGGCGGACCGGGGGGCGAGATGTCGCTCGTGCGCTCGTGCGACTGCCGCAAGCCGAAGCCCGGGCTCCTCGTGCGCATCATGGACCGCTTGGGCGGCGAGCGGGCGTCGTCGTGGATGATCGGCGACGGCGCCGGCGACGTGGAGGCCGGTCACGCGGCGGGTCTGCGGGCGGCCTTGGTCTTCGCCACGAACCGATGCGAGCTTTGCCCGCTTCGGTCCGGACCCGGCGCGCTGCGGCCGGACGCACACGGAAGTACCTTGCTCGAGGTCGCCCGCGCCATCCTCGGACGCGCGTGATCTCGGCTCGGCCATGCTATTGAACGGCATTCAAGGGAGCGGACCAATATGGGGCTTTTCATCGACAGCTCGGACCCGAAAGAGATCAAAGACCTCTATGCCTGGGGCGTCCTCTCCGGGGTCACGACGAACCCGCTCATCATCGCCCGCGAAGCGCCCGACGCGGACCTCGGCGAGCGCATTCGCGAGATCCTCACCGTCAGCCACGGCGACGTATCCGTCGAGCTCACGACCGAGACCGAAACGGAGATGATCCAGGAGTCGCTCCAGTACCACGCGTGGGATCCGGCCCGCATCACCATCAAAGTCCCCTTCAGCGAGATCGGGCTGCGCGTCCTTCACCAGCTCGTGAAGCGCGGCATCAAGACGAACGTCACCTGTCTCATGGCGATGAACCAGGCCTACCTCTCCGCCCTCGCCGGGGCGACCTACGTCAGTATCTTCAGCGGCCGCGTGCGCGACATGGGCTACGACGTTCGGCCCGTCATCGCGACCACCCGAGACATCCTCGATCGCGAGTCGCTGCCGTCCAAGATAATCGTCGGTTCGATGCGCCACATGATGGACGTGAACGAGGCCCTCGAGTGCGGCGCGCACATCCCGACCGTCGCGCCGCCCATCTTGCGCAAGATGGTCTGGAACCCGCGCACCATCGAGACCATCGCCGAGTTCAACAATGCATGGCGGGGCCGGTCGAAGAAGAAGTAGACCTACGCCTCGATGGATTGGAAAGACCGTCACGCCCTCGTGACCGGCGGCGCCGGCTTCATCGGCAGCCACCTCGTCGACGACCTGCTCCTCCGGGGGGCCCGGGTCACGGTCGTCGACGACTTCTCGACCGGCCTGCGCGAGTACGTTCCGGCCCGCGAGCGGCTGCGTGTCGTCGAAGGCACCATCCTCGACCAGGCGTGCATCGACGAGGCGATGAAGGGCGTCGACTTCGTGTTCCATCTCGCCGCGAACGCCGACATCAAGGACAACCTCGTCGAGCCGCGCAAGTGCGTCGAACAGAACATCGTCGCCACGCAAAACGTGCTCGAGGCGATGCGCGCCGCCGGCACGCGGGACATCGCCTTCTCGTCGACCGGTTCGGTCTACGGCGAGGCGACCGTCATCCCGACCCCGGAGGATGCGCCCTTCCCGGTCCAGACGTCGATCTACGCGACCTCCAAGGTCGCGGCCGAGGGCCTGCTCACGTCGTACGCCCTCGGATACGGCTTCCGCACGTGGATCTTCCGGTTCGTGTCGCTCCTCGGGCCGCGGTACGGGCACGGACACGTCATCGACTTCTGGCGCAAGCTCGTGGCGGATCCCGCGCGGCTCGACGTGCTCGGCAACGGGCGGCAGAAGAAGAGCTACCTCTACGTCCTCGACTGCATCGCCGCGATGCTCCTGGCCGTCGATCGCGCCCGCGAGCCGATCAACGTCTTCAACCTCGGCCACACCGAGTGGATCGAGGTCAAAGAGAGCATCTCCGTCATCACGCGCACGATGGGCGTCTCCCCGGAGCTCGTGTACGGCGGCGGCGAGCGCGGGTGGATCGGTGACTCTCCGAGGATTCTCCTCGACACCACGCGCATCCGCTCGCTCGGCTGGGCGCCCACGATGAACATCGAGGAGAGCGTCGTCGCGACGCTGCGGTACCTCATGAATCGCGGGCAGATTTAGGCGAGCGCCAGGAGCCGGCCGTCCGACGGACAACCGCCTCGCAGTGCCGCGATGCGTCGGCGGCCGACCAGGCCCGGCGCGGGGGGTCGAATGCGCACGCTCGACGCTCGGGGCCGAATCGTTCGCATGCTAATGATCTCGGCTCGGACCACCACGTTTTCCCGCGAAATGCAGCCACCTACCGTCCTCCGTCCCGCCCGAGAAGACGACTACCCGCCCATCGGCGAGGCCCTCCGTGACTGGTGGCAGCTCCCCGGCTTCGACGCCGCCAGCGCGCGGGAGCGATCTGCGCTCGTGCCCCGCCTGTGGCTGCAGCACTTCGGCTCGACGAGCCTCGTCGCGGAGCGAGAGGGTCGCTTCGCCGGATTTCTCATCGGCTTTCTCTCGCCGGACCGCCCCGACGAGGGATACATCCACTTCGTCGGCGTCGCGCCCCCGGCGCGCGGCGTAGGTCTCGGGCGGGCGCTCTACGAGCGGTTCTTCGCGACGTGCCGAGCCGCGCGGCGGGATCGCGTGCGATGCATCACGTCGCCGCACAACACGACGTCGATCGCGTTCCACCGGGCCATGGGGTTCGTCATCGAGCCAGGCACCGTGGGAGAGGGCGAGCTGCGCGCAAAGGCCGACTACGACGGGCGGGGGGTTCACCGGGTCGCGTTCGTGCGCGTTCTGTGAGGGTCAGCGGGTGATCGCTTGCCGGACCGGGGTGGGCACGGGCTTCGCGCGGGGCACCGCCACTTTGCCCATCCTCATGAATCCCATCGTGGGCGGCTCGATATCCTGCGGCTCGTTGGGAACCGGGAGCTGCCGAATCGGTATGGCGACGGCGCCCATGGTCCGCGTGGAGGTCGCCACCGAACGATCGACGACGCTCGAACCGAGCGCCGCGACCGCGAGGACACCGCCTCCGACCGTCGCGGCCACCGCGCGCCGACGGCGCTTGCGTCGGAGGCCGGTGGGGCAGTCCGCCGTCATCACCGTTCCGTCGACACGCCGATAGAGCCGTGCGCACATCCCGCCGCTCTTCTCGTGCAAGAGCGCCTCCGCCTCGTCGCGCTGCATCGCGGAGAGGTCGTACACGTCCTTCCGGCAGTGCGCGCAGAAGCGAATCCGGTCGTCCCCGACCATGTCCTCCCACTTGGCCGTGCACGGCGACGCAATCTTCACCTGGTCGAGGATCGAAAGGCGACGCCGCACGCCCACCTCGAGGAGCTGGTTCGTCTCGGAGAGGTCCTTCTCGAGCTGGGTCACGCGCTGCGCGAGCTCGAGCGCTCTTTCGGCGGCCTCGCGCGCTTCGGTGAGGTCGCGGGCGATGCTTTCGCGTCGAATGCGGAGAGATTCGTTCGGGTCTCGGTAGTCCATCTCCCGTGCAGACGCTCGAGCGTCCCAAAAGTTCTCCGTGGTCGTCGAAGCGAGCGCCCCCACGCGGAGATTCACTTGCCCCTGCTCGCCTCCTCGGCCCAGGCACGGAGCGCGCCGACGACCCTCTGGAACGTCTCGAGGTCGAACCCATCTTCGCTGGCGGAGGTCGTGCCCAAGACCCCATCGACCACTCCGCGTGCCGCCAAGCCCGCAAGAAGCCGTCGGTAGTCGTGCGCGCTCGGCAAGAGGTCCATGCCACGCTTTTGGCCGAGGGACGCGACCACCGCCGGGCCGCCCAGTTGCTCACCTGTCCCACGACGAGGACGTCGCACGTGGACACCGGTGGGGACACGCTCCGGCCACGTCCTTGCCGCAGCGCCTCGGCGAGTAAGATCGCTCCAGCGGGGCCATCCGTCTCCGTGCGCCGCTCACGGGGAAGCCCGCGCAGCGCAGCACGCGCTCGCATGCCGCGATCGTCATTG
The DNA here is from genome assembly GCA_036500865.1 of Polyangiaceae bacterium. Taxonomy (GTDB): domain Bacteria; phylum Myxococcota_A; class Polyangia; order Polyangiales; family Polyangiaceae; genus Palsa-1150. The sequence continues at coordinate 1,627 of DASYBG010000007.1, read as the reverse complement.
AGGACGGTCAAATCATCGGGGAGCATTCATCGTCCGGGAAACGCGAAGGAGACAAGTATGAAGACCCGCAAACTCGGCTCGCTCGAGGTGTCCGCCGTGGGCCTCGGCTGCATGGGCATGAGCGAATTCTACGGCACGCGAAACGACGCGGAGTCGATCGCCACGATTCATCGCGCGATCGAGCTCGGGTGCACGCTGCTCGACACCGCCGACATGTACGGGCCGCATACGAACGAGGAGCTCGTCGGCAAGGCGATCGAGGGCAAACGTGGCCAGGTCGCCATCGCCACGAAGTGCGGAATCGTCCGCGACCTCGGCGACCCGACCAAGCGCGGCATCAACGGCACGCCCGAGTACATCCAGCGCTCGTGCGAGGGCAGCCTGAAGCGCCTCAAGACCGATCACGTCGACCTCTATCAGCTCCACCGCGTCGACCCGAACACGCCGATCGAAGAGAGCGTGGGCGCCATGGCGAAGCTCGTCGAGCAAGGAAGGCGCGCGCGATCGGCCTCTCCGAAGCGTCCGCGAAGACGCTCCGGCGCGCCCAGAAGGTCCACCCGCTCGCGTCGGTGCAGACGGAGTATTCCCTTTGGACGCGCGACCCGGAGGACAACGTCCTGGCGACCTGCAAAGAGCTCGGCATCGGCTTTCTGGCCTACAGCCCGCTCGGCCGAGGGTTCTTGACCGGCCAGATCAAGACCCTCGACGACATACCGAGGGACGACTTCCGCCGAGGGTCACCACGCTTCTCGCCGGAAAACTTCCAGAAGAACCTGGATCTGGTGCGCAAGGTAGAGACCATCGCGAAGGAGAAGGGCGTGAAGGCGTCGCAGCTGGCGCTCGCTTGGGTGATGGCGCAGGGCGACTTCATCGTGCCGATCCCCGGAACCAAGCGTCGCGCGTACCTCGAGGAGAACCTCGCCGCCGCGTCGATCACGCTGACGGAGGGGGACCTCGAGCAGCTCGACGCCGCGTGTCCCGCCCACGCCGCCGCCGGGCTGCGTTACCCCGAGTGGAACATGCCGTTCGTGAACCGGTGAAGTTCGCGATCTTCAGCATTTGCAGGACGGGCTGAGCTGCTGGTCGCAGCAAACCAAGCGGTGCGCCTGGGCGCTGCAGCCGCACACGCCCTGGTGATGCGAGCAGCAGCCACGGCGCCCTTCTTCGGGCCGCCCGGGCCCGGGCGCAGAGACGATCCATGTGCCCGCCAGGACCACGAACCCCGCCAGCACGTTTCGCAGGCGCATGACGCCACCCCCCAACCTTCCAAGGCTACCTCGCAGACGGAAGACCGGGGGGACACGGCCGCGAAATCGGCCGGCCCGGCGCTCGGCGCTTTACATGCGCAGCCGGCCAGGGCATTTGAAGCGACCGAGAATCGCAAGGCGCCACTAGCTCAGCTGGATAGAGCGACGGCCTCCGGAGCCGTAGGTCAGAGGTTCGAATCCTCTGTGGCGCGCCAGGGTTTGCCTGCCTTCTTCGCTGCTGAGAAGGCGGCCATGGGGCGACAATCCGTCAGCGACTGTCCACGGTCCGGCGCACCTTGTCTCGCAGCCTTCGCGTCGCAGCCTCCTTCGCGACCGCGGCGCGCAAACGCCATCGCCCGAGGACAACGACGGGGTGAAGC
>DASYBG010000006.1:0-85319 GCA_036500865.1 Polyangiaceae bacterium | reverse complement strand
ACGGGTACGTGGAGCGATTCGTGGGGACACTACGTCGCGAGGTGCTCGACCACACGATCGTGCTGGGTGAGCGCCACCTGCTTCGCTTGGTTCGGATGTACGCGGCCTACTACAACGAAGATAGGCCGCACATGAGTCTCGGGGGGGACGCGCCCGTCGCTCGCGCCATGGAGTCACCCGGAATGGGCAAAGGTCGTGGCCCTCCCGCGCGTCGGTGGTCTCCACCATCGCTACGTTCGCAGGGCCGCGTGATCGGTTCGCCGCGGGTTTTCCGCCAACACAGGCTGGATAGGCTGTCGGCGCGAAGCAGCCGGATGGAAATGCCTGCGTACTGCCAAATCGCCAGCGTCACAGCCACGTGTCCTGGCGAGAAAGTCGCGCGGGGTCGTCAGTGCCCGGCGTCGATCGCCGGTCCGCCCTTGCTCGGCTTGCCTAGCAGCAGGACCAGCGGCAACGTCGCGAGGATAAGAGCCGCGGTCGCCCAGAAGGTGTCCCCGAACGACATCACCGCGGCCTGGAGACTCACGGCGCCGTCGAGGATTCCCACGGCCTTCTGGTGTGCGGCGAGCGCATCGGCGCCGTTCGAGCTGAACGCCGGGGCCATGAGCCCGAGGCGCTGCTCGACGTAGGCGCTGCCCTGCACCACCTTCTCGATGAGGACCGTCCGGTGAAACGCCTCTCGGCGCTGCAGGAAGACCGTGAGAATGGCCACGCCGATGCTGCCGCCCATCTGCCGCGTGAGGCTGAAGAAGCCCGTGGCCGCCGCGACGTCCTTCTTCGGCAGGGGGCCGATGGTCGCCATCGTGAGGGGCAGAAACATGAACACCGTACCAAACGAGCGGAGGATGAGCGGCCAGAAGAGGTCCGCGGTGCCCGTCTGCGGGCTCAGGTGGGCGAGCTGGATGACTGCGGTGGTCAAGACAAGCGCCCCCCCCGCGAGCATGACCCGCGGGTCCACCCGCGCGAGGAGCCGCGCCGCGATCGGGAAGGCGAAGCCCGCCGTGAGCGCCGATGGAAAGAGGAGCCAGCCGGTGTCCTCCGCGGTGAAGCGAAGGATGGACTGAGCGAAGATCGGGATGGCGAAGAGCGCGCCGTAGAGGGCCATACCGATGACCACCGATATGATGCTTCCGGACCAGAGCGATCGGTAACGCAAGACGCGGAGGTCGACGACCGGGTGGTCGGCAGTCATTTCGCGGATGACGAACGCGGCCAGGGAGACCACGGCGATTGCCAAGCAGCCGCGGATGAAGGACGACTCGAACCAGTCGTCCTGCTGGCCCTCCTCGAGCAGCGTCTGGAGGGCGCCGAGGCCCGCGGTGAGCAGGGCGATCCCCGCCCAGTCGATGCCGCCGATGGCGCGCGCGCTCCTCGGCTCGTCGGGCACGAGGAAAGTCGCGCACATGAAGACGGCCGCGATGCCCACCGGAATGTTGATGAAGAAGATCCAGCGCCAGCCGACGTTCGTCGTGAGATACCCGCCGAGCGTCGGCCCGATGGCCGGTCCGGCGATGACGATGACTCCGAAGAAGCCCTGCGCCATCGCCTGCTCGTTCTTCGGGAACGTCTCGAAAAGGATGGACTGCGCCTTCGCGAGCAGACCCCCTCCCCCGAGGCCCTGGATGGCGCGCGCTACGATGAGCGTGGAGAGCGACTGGGCGGTGCCGCACATGACGGACGAGACGGTGAAGGCGATAAGCGAGAAGATGAAGTAGCGCTTCTTGCCGAAGCGCTGGCCGAGCCAGGCGGTCATCGGCAGAATGATGACGTTCGCCACGGCGTAGCTCGAGACGACCCAGCTCACCTCGCTGAGGCTCGCCCCGAGAGCAGCCTGGATATCCGTGAGGGCGACGTTGACGATGCTCGTGTCGACCACCTCGAGGAGCGCCCCGAGCGCGACGGCGATCGCGATGGCCCACTTGTTCACCGGGCGCGTGCGGGGCTCTGGCCCCAAGTCGGTCGGGATCGACAGGAGTCGGGGCGAGGAGGCGAGAGGCGGGGGGTTGGCCGGCTGGGTCATGCAGGGGGGTCTGCGTGCGGGAGCGGGCGGCCGCCCGGCACGCGGCAATTTGGACAAGCTACAGGACGCGAGCGCTCCCCCCAAGTGGTGGTTCAGACGCGACCAGCGGTCGGCGCATGGTCCGTGCCCTTCCCATCTGCTGGGCAGGGACCGTACGCCTCGGCCGACCCGGCTGGTCGCGGGTTCCATGATTCGGCGACCGAGCGAGCGTCGACGCCGCGTGCGCGCGCGTCTTGAGGTGATCCGACGGCCGGTTCCGAAGCCGCCCGACGGGTGATTCGCGCGTGATCCGACGGAGCCCCTTCTGCGGGCGCAACTGGCCCACGCGCTTGAAGCAAAGAGGATGGCGTAACGCAGCCACGCCTGCACTGCGGGCGTGGCCATCTCCTAGTAGGATCCGCTCAACCCCCGGACGAATAGGAAAAAAATGAGCGATCAAGTCGCGTACACCCCGCCCAAAGTCTGGACCTGGGACAAGCAGAGCGGCGGCACCTTCGCAAAGATCAACCGCCCTGTCGCGGGACCGACGCACGACAAGGAGCTCCCGGTCGGACGTCACCCGCTCCAGCTCTACTCGCTCGCCACTCCAAATGGAGTCAAGGTCACCGTCATGCTTGAAGAGCTGCTCGCCGCCGGGCACACCGGGGCGGAGTACGACGCGTGGCTCATCAAGATTAATGAAGGCGAGCAGTTCGGCAGCGGTTTCGTCCGCGCGAACCCCAACTCGAAGATTCCCGCGCTCAGCGACCGGACGGACAACGTGCCGGTGCGCGTGTTCGAATCGGGAGCCATCCTTCTGTATCTCGCCGAGAAGTTCGGCGCGTTTCTCCCAAAGGTCCACGCGATGCGCGCGGAGTGCCTGTCTTGGCTTTTCTGGCAGGTGGGCGCCGCGCCGTATGTTGGCGGCGGGTTTGGTCATTTCTATGCTTACGCGCCGACCAAGATCGAATACGCCATCAATCGATTCACAATGGAGACCAAGCGCCAGCTCGACGTGCTCGATCGTCACCTCGCCGAGACGCCATATCTCGCGGGCAGCGAGTACACGATCGCCGACATCGCCGTTTGGCCCTGGTACGGCGGGCTGGTCGAGAGCCAATTGTACGGCGCGGGGGAATTCTTGGCCGTGCACGAGTACACGCACGTGCTGCGGTGGACGGACGAGATAGCGGCGCGCCCCGCCGTCAAGCGAGGACGGATGGTCAATCGCACGTTCGGCGCCGCGACGGAGCAACTTCATGAACGCCACGACGCGAGCGACTTCGAGACAAAGACGCAGGACAAGCTTGCGTCGAGGACCTGAGACGAGCATCCCTTCTCAGTGTCCTTGCAGGAGCTACCGCAACGCGGGAGCGCGGCGCTGCCTTTGCTGGACTCTCCCCCTCACCGGTATGCGGTTCCTTTGGCTGACGCTTGCTCTGCTCGAGATCGGTGGCTGTGCCCTGATGCGCAGGCCCAGCCAAGACCCGAGGTGTCTGGACCTCGAATCAGAATGCCGCACGAGCGCGCAGTGTTGCTCGGACTTCTGTGCCAACGGAGAGTGCGTCGACAACCCGTACCAGGGGGGTTCGAAACTCGTACCGCGCGGCAACGAGCAGATACCTCACGCCGAGTGATGAACGCTCGCCGGAACGCGCCGAACCGCGTCAGTCCATGCAACACAGCGCCCCCCAGGCGGTCGGGTACGTGTTGACGACGTAGGCGCAACGATTGGAATCGGTACCGACCTGTCCGATCCACGCGGTCGCGTTCGGCCAGACGCAGCTCCCGTTTTGCTGGATGCAGGTGCCGCAGCAGACAGGCCCCGAGCCGGTCGTCGAGCACGGCTCACACGCTTGGTCGCCGAGCGCCGCGATGAATGAACCCGTGGTCTCCCCGAGACACTGTGCGTTCGAGATCTTCCCGCTGAGGTCCGTGGGTCCGTATGGCGGCGTGCCGCAGACGTGCCAGCCGGCGGCGCACAAGTCGGCGGGTGCGGCGCACGGCAAGTCGAGACTCTCGCCGCACGGCACACCGGTCTTCGGGGCGCGCATGGAGCCCGGGTCCCACTCGCCGAGGCAGCCGGCGATCCGCGGGAACATGGCGACGCTGACGAAGCCGTCGCGGGTGCCATCCGAACAACCGACGTCGTTCGGAACGCTGCACGCGTTCCATTGGCACTCGCCATTGCACACCTGCGTTCCGTTCGCGCCGCACGGCTCCGTCGTGCCGCCGACGCAGACGCCGCAGGCCTGGTCGGTGAGCGCGCCGCCCTCCTGCGCATCGGCGGCAGCGTCGGTCGGTGCGTCGGTGGCATCGTTCTGCAGCGAGGAATCGGGCGCGTCCACGGGAGACGACTCCAGCGCCGCCGCCGAGTCCTGCGCGGACGAATCCAGCGCCGTCGTCGAGTCCAGCGCGGACGAATCCAGCGCCGTCGTCGAATCCTGCGTGGACACATCCGTCCCTTCCTCAGGCCCGTCTTGCGACGAGGAGTCCGGCAGGTCCTGCGGTAGGTCGATACCGAGGATGCCGGCACACCCGGCGCCCGAGAGCCCGCTCGTCAGAGCGAGCGCCAGCAGGAGCCCTCGAGCCGCCGAGCCCACCGTGAGGCGAGCGCGGCTCAAAACGTCCCCCGTACCATCACGCCCGTCAGCTCGGCGCTGCTCGTGGCGCTCAGGGTCACGCTCGAACGGTCGCGCGCGACCTTGCCGAGCACGAGGAGCGTGGCGGCGCCAACCAGTAGGACCCCGCTCGCGACGAACACGCCGGTGGCGAGGTTCGCGTCGGAGATCGCGTCGAGGCGCGCTTGCTTGCCGGCCGCGCCGCAGAAATCGCCCATGCAATCACGCTTCGAGTCGTCGTTCTTGCTCGTCGCCTGCAAAACGAAATACGCCCCGACGCCCAGCCCCAAGAGGCCCGCCCCGCTCGTCGCGAGGCCAAGCGTTCGCAAAAGCGCGCTCGCGTGCGAAGGCGGCGCTTCCGGCATGGGCCCCGGCCAAGGGACCAGGACCGCGAGCGTGGCCCCATCGGCGACGAGCACTTGGGTCGACCACGTCGCGTGGCCTGGCGCGCCGGCCTCGACGACGTGCGCGCCGGGATCGACGGGCAAGGCAACGCCGAGGCCTTCTCGACCGAGCACGTGTCCGTCGCGCTTCACGACGACCGCGGGATCTGCGGCGACGGTCGTGTCGAGCGTGATTTGGAGCCGCGAAAGTCTCGGCTCGAGCGCCGCCGCCGCGCGTTCGGCCCGCGCAGCCCAATCGGGTTGCCCCTGCAGGCGCGTCCGCGTGACGACTTCATTGTATTCGGACCACGCCGTCGCGGTCTTACCCTGTCCCTCGTGACACATCGCCAGAGCGAGGAGGGGCCCGTTCGCCGCCGCGAGGCGCGAGCTTTCCGCCAACATCGGGCACGCCTGGTCGTACTGCTTGTTTTCCAGCAAGCGCCTGCCCTCCGCGAAGAGGACCTTCGCCCGGGCCGTGGCGCCGGCGTCGTCGGCCCGGGCGACGACGGAGGTCACGTCGAACGCGGCGAAGAGCAGTCCGGCCGCCGCGCGCGCACGTGTCTTCATCGTGCCGCGTGCCCCGTCGAGGGTGTCGTACCCAGATCGAAGGTGAGGCTCCCAGGATCGATGGGCGCCAGAGAGCCCGTCGGTGTGCTCGAAGCCGCGGAGGCCGCCGCCCTCGAAGCGGTTGGCTTCGAAGAATGGGCCGCCGGCGGGCGCGGTGGCGCCGCGGTCACGCTCGAGACGTCAGCGACGCTGGAAGCGATTGGAGAGCGGGAATCGATCGGTGGGGGCATGCGCGCGGGTGATGCCGCCGAGGAGGCGCGTCCCGTGATGTCCGGCGACTCCGCGCTGATGTTCACCACCGTGGGCGACGACGGGGGCGGCTCCTGATGCCACGCGAAGAAGACCGCCCCCGCGGTGCCACAGGCGACGACGACCGCGAAGGCCGCCGTCTTCAAGGTCGCGCGCTGTCTCCCGCGGGCTGCGGTTCCAGTGCTTACACGGCTACCCTCGTCCGCGACGGCGGCGCCCTTCTGAGCTTCGTCCGCCGCCGACGCGCTGGATCGTTTGGTAGGGGGAGCGCTCGCGATGCGAGAAATGGCCGCACGTGAGTCCGGCTGCGCCCAAGGGGCCAGCGCCACCGCCAGCGCAACGACGCTCGGCGTGCGCTTCTCGACGTCTTTCTCGAGGCACCGGAGGAGAATCTCTTCGAGCTCGGGCGGGGCGCCGACGAGCGCTTCGGAGAGCTGCTTGGGAGGTGAGAAGAGGATCGCCGAGAGCACCTCGGTAAGCGAGTCCCCGACGAAGGGCGGCTGTCCGACGAGGAGGTGATGCAAAATCACGCCGAGCGACCAGACGTCGGCGCGCGCGTCGACCGAGCGAGCGCTCTTGGCTTGCTCGGGTGAAATGTAAATGGGAGAGCCGAGAATCCCATTGGTCGCGGTCAAGTCGGTCTGATCGCATCCGTCCCCGATGATCTTCGAGATCCCGAAGTCGAGCACCTTGATGAGCGGCGACCCGTCCCCGCGCCGGCAAAGAAAAATATTGCTTAGCTTGAGATCACGATGGACCACGCCCACGGCATGGGCCTCGGCCATCGCCAAACAAACCTGGGCCACGTACTCGACCGCCTCGCCGACCGGCAGCGGGCCGCGGCGGCGGAGGAGCTCCTGCAAATCGCAGCCCTCGAGGTGCTCCATGACGATGTACGGCTGGTCTTTGTCGGTCGTGCCCACGTCGAGCACCCTGGCCACGTGCTCGCTCCGGATGCGCACGGCGGAACGCGCCTCGCGGAGAAACCGCGCCACGAGGTCTGGCCGTTGGGGCACATCGCCGCGCAGGAACTTGAGCACCACCTTCTCGCCGAGCTGGGCGTGATTCGCCGCTACGACGACCCCCATCCCTCCGGAGCCGATCACGCGATCGATCACGTACTTCCCCGCGAAGACGTCGCCCCCTTGCACAGGCACCCGCGCCCGCTCCATGGACCACTCGAACGTCGAAGCCGAAGGCGCCCTCCTCCTCGTGTCCCGCGTAGTCATGTCGGACCCTGTCAGGCGACCGTCGAAGGCCTATTTCTAGCACGGCGGGCGAGCCGACGGGACCCACGCGGAGGAGCGGTGTTCTGAAATTTCGCGACCATTGGCGACGCTTGGCGCGCATTGTGCGGTCGTGTTCGGATCCCCTGGGGACACCCCGTAAATAAGCGGGACCGCTCTAAGAAGCGGTGGCTTGCGCGGACTCCGGGAGGGAAGCCGACCTTGCGGTTGTGCCAGTCGATGTCGCCCCCGTGCAGCTCTGCGTCGGGCACTGCGTTCTTCGGGAAGCGCGGCGGCTTCTCGAGGATGTCCCATTCGGCGGCGGTCGCGAGAATCTTGCGCTTCTCGCGGATCGTCGCCGGGCGGCTCTCCGCCGCCGTCGGATAGGCATCCTACTACGGGTCGCGCACGAAGGCGGCCAGGTCGGGTACTCCTTGACGACGGCCGCGGGGGTTCAGCATCGCGCTTCGGAGCTTGCGCTCCCACTCCTTCGCGCCGGTCTTGGTCTGCATGGGGCCGACCTCGCGGAAAGCGACAATCGCGGGCGCGATCTGCGACCGCCTGGTCCAACTGACCACGCGTCGTCGCTGCGCTCCGTCCGCATCACGTCCGACTGACCCCCGGCGTCCAAGTGGAATCGCCGGTCGGATCCATCGGAATACGTAGTGGACCGCGATCCAAATGGGAGTCGAAACGCTAGAGAAGAGGAGCCGTCATCGTTCCGCCCCGAAGACGAGTCCGACCGAGGGGGCCGGCGAGCACTTCGAACGGCTCGCCCCAAGGAAGGTTGCATTGCGGCGTATCGTCCCGTGCTTTGATTCACAGGCTCGACTCGACTCTGGCACACCTGCCGAGATCTTATTCGCCCACCGTGCTTGGACGCACGTAGTGCACCCGGACCTTGATTGTACCCTCGACCGGCTCTCCCCTCGCGCTGTGCGCGGGTATGTACTTCTGGCGGGCCGCGCATAGCCGGGCGGCTCGGCCGAAGCCGTAGCCCGGGTCGGTGAGGATCATGATGTCGCGTGGCCGTCCGTCTGGGGTTACGACGATCTGGAGATCGACGACTGCCTCGTCCTCCTTGGCGCGGTCCGCGGCTTTGGGGAACGCGCATTCCCACTCGAAGGCGACCGCGTCCTCGGGGATCGCAGCCCTTGGAAGCCCGCACGCCACGGTTGCAACCCAGACACCTCTCGCAAGCCGGCTATGCCATTGGCTGCCAAATCTGGGCGACCATCGCACGTCGAAGAGGCATCGTAGCGGACCCCGGTGTTCCAGCATGGGTAGCCGACGATCCGGTCTGGGTGCCGTCTAACCTCGTCCTCGTCTGGTGATTCTCCATGGGCCGCCGCTTGCTCGCCCGGTCATCGCGCGGATCGCTCGGATGGCCCGAAAGAACCTGACACGGAGCCGTCGCTGCATCACGGGGGGAAGCTCGCGAAGCTCGGCCACGACGTCAACAAAGACCTACGATACCGCCGCCATCGAGGACCTGGGCAGGGCCGCGCTTCCTGTCGTGGCGAAGAAGCCGTTGAGCCGGTCAGCGGGCTCTGTCGTGATCACTCCTGCACGCCGCCATCGATGTTGCAGGCGAAAGGAGGGGTGCCGGCGTCTGAGCAGTCGGTGAGGCTCCCGCCCGGAGGCGCTCCGCCGACACAGGCTACGGTCCCATCGGGGGCTTCACCTTTGATGCCGGCCAGCGCACCGCTGCGCGGATCGTAATAGTAGATGGAGGCCGCGCCGGCGCCGGCGACCTCGGCGATATCGAAGCCATCGCAATCCGTCACGATAGCGACGCGAGACCCAGGAAACGACGCGCACCAGCTCGCCGCGTCCTGGGCCATCGACCAGCTCATCACGCAATGCAGGGCGGGAATCGCGCATGCCTCGGAGAGCGAGCCACAGCTCGATTGAACTTGGGCCGTGGAAGAGCATCCAGACGGGGCGATCAACCAAAGGCAGATCAGGACGAGAACGGTTTGGGTCGAGTAGCGATGCATTCGTATCGGCAAACGCACGCTTCGTGCCCAATGAAGCTGCCGAAGCCGCTCGATTCGAGCGCCTCCTCGGCCGAGTCCGCACGGTGACCGACCTCGCCAGTCGCAACGGACGTGGACCACGTTTTTTCCGCAATCGTCTCCGAGGGCGCGCTTCCTCATCGGCGTCGCACCGGTTCTCAGCGACGTCGAGGCCAGCACGTACCACGCGACGGACGTGGGCTCGAAGCCGACTACTTCATGAGATGTCGAGCATACGGCGATCGGTGCGTGATCGAGGTGGCCCATGCCGTGGACTTCGCCCCGGTCTTCGAGCACCAAAGTGTCGCGCGTCCGTTCGCGGGCTCGTGCCTTAAGGCTTCCGTATGGATGGTCTTCGCCGGAGGTGCTTTTCAGTTGGGCCGGCCGACGGGCCGACGGGGGGCCGCTTCGATCGTTCGAATTTGCGCGCTTTGGGGCGTTCGTCCTTGTGCGGCTCGGGGCGGTGCAGCGTTGAGGCATCTTCCGTGTTTTGTCCGGCCTCCCGGGTGATCCGGACCTCCGGATTGCGCTTGTCGGGGCGCGCGGCGCCCTTCTCGAACGTATCGGCAGCACCCCGTGCGACGTCGACCAGAGAATATGCAGACTCGACGCGGATGGCGCCGACGTCCTCGCCGCGGATATCGCCGCGACGGCAAGACATGGCCAGGAGGCGGCGCGGGTCGGCTCCCTGCCTGCTGCCCCATGTCACCCGAAACGTGACCCAGCCTGCGCCCCCCGCCGGAGCCTTGCGCGAGCCTCCGGTCGGCACGCGCGGGCGCGCGTCGGGACCGCGTGGGGCGGCCGGGGGGCTCCGAACGTCCCTCGGCTTGGTCGGGCCATGCAGCCCAGCCTTCTCGATTAGGCGCGCCACCGCGGTGACCAGCCCGGGGCTCTTCGCCAGGCGCTCGGCTATCGAGATGGCGTGCAGATCGATGGTTTCGCCTTCCGTCTCGCGGGCCAGCCACGCCACGAGCCTGTCTTCTCGCGCGCGCTGGATGACCTCGGGACGAGGGATGGGGTCGACCTTGTAGGCGATCTTCGCTCGATCCAGGCCCCTCGCAATCGTCGGGAAGTGCGAAGGCGTGACGAACAGCACGCTCGTGCCCTGCTTGCCGGCCCGCCCGGTGCGGCCGCTTCGGTGGGTATACGTCTCGACGTCGGTCGGCGGTTCGACCTGAATGACGCGAGCGATGTCGCGCACGTCGATGCCGCGGGCTGCTACGTCGGTGGCGACGAGAGCTTGCACGCCACCCTGACGGAAGGCCGCGAGCGCGCGGTCACGTTCATTCTGGGCCATTTCGCCCGACAGCGTCCGCACGACGAAACCGGCCTCTGCGAGCTCGCCTGCGATGCGCGCCACGTCCGCCCGTGTTCGCGCGAAGACCAGCGACTTGGCGTCTTCGTCGGCGAGGAGCAAGTTGACCAGGGCGTCGACACGCTGCCTCGGCTCGACGAGGTGCACGACATGCTCGATGTCCACGTTGGCCTCGCCGAGGCGAGTGCCCTCCACGTGGACCGGGTCGCGCTGGAAACGATCGGCCAGTGAGATGACGTCGCGCGAGAAAGTGGCGCTCACCAGGTGAGAGCGCCGCTCGGCCGGAATCATGGCAAGGATGGCGTCGAGATCCTCGCGAAAGCCGAGGTCGAGCATCGAGTCGGCCTCGTCGAGGACGACGGCAGCCAAGGTAGACGGGTCGATAGTCCCACGCTCGAGTGAGTCGCGAAGGCGCCCGGGCGTGGCCACGACCACGGCGGGGTTCTGCGCGAGCGCGCGCTTCTGGTCGAGGTACGCCGCTCCGCCGGTGACGGAGGCGACGCGCACGCGCAGCGGGGCATAGAGCCAAGTGAGCTCGTCGGCGACCTGCTTCGCGAGCTCTCGTGTCGGCGCGAGGATGAGCACCCGCGGCTGCGCGCGACCCCCGTACCGGGCCGTCAGGTCGTCGAGCAGGTCGCGTACGGCGAAGCCAATGGCTATCGTCTTGCCCGACCCGGTCTGCGAGGTGATTCGGAGGTCACGCCCCTCGAGCGTTTCGTCGAGCACCGCCGTCTGCACCCGGGTGAGGGTGTGGTAGCCACGTTCGGCGAGGGCCGACGCCAGGGCAGAGCCAACCAACTGGGTGAGCGGGGTCACGCTCTCGGATGCGTCCTGGGTTTGCACGGGGGGCTTCGTGGCACGGAGCGCGCCACGTCTCAAGGGGCGGTCAACGGTCGTGGGGCCGCTGACCATTCACCGGAACCACCGGCGCCAATACGGACTATCCCGCTCCGGCGCGGAATGTGGGACTGCGTACGTGTGGTATCGCGCGCCCGATCGCCTTACGCCCGGGGCCAAAACGAGCCATTTCCGCCCGAGCCCGCTTTCTTTTTCGATATCGTCGCGCATAGCTGACCCATTGTGGAAATGCGGCGACGATCGTCGGATGGGATTCGTCCTCGAGCGCGTCGCGAGGGGTGGTCCATGGGAGGGAGCAGGTCCATGCGCGCCGAGCCTGCGGGGAAACGGCCCGTCGTCAGCGAGCGTGAATCCAGCGTCAGCCGGGTATCGCGCCGCTTGGATCCGCGGGAGCCCGCCTGCGTCGAGAAGGACGAGCGCCTTCAGCTCTTGCTCGTGGAAGACACGGACGACGATGCCTACCTCGTAGTCATGGAGCTGCGGCGCGCGGGTTATCTGCCCGACGTCCACCGAGTCGACTCCGGGCCGGAGTTCGTCGCCGCGCTGGAGGCAGGAGGCTGGGACGCGATCGTCTCGGACCACTCGCTCCCCGGCTACGGGGGGCTCGCCGCGCTGGCGGATCTCAGGAAGTCGGGGCTGGACATCCCGTTCATCCTGGTCTCGGGGACCATCGGCGAGGCCGTCGAAGCGATGCGGGCGGGCGCGCAGGACTACGTCCTCAAGCATGACCTCACTCGTTTGCCCGTCGCCATCGCGCGGGAGCTGAGCGAAAAGGGGATTCGGGACAACCAGGCGGAGATGCGCGAATAGCTCATGATCTCCGAGCGCATGGCGTCGGCGGGCATGCTCGCGGCCGGCGTCGGCCACGAGATCAATAACCCGCTCGCCGTGGTCGTCTCGAACGTCGACTTCGTGACTCCTTGCGCGGGCTCATCGACGAGCTACGCCAACTCGCGGACAAGTCCGAGGCGCTGGGCACGTGGGATGGCTGGAAGCGGCTCGGCGAGCTGTCCGACGCCCCTGAGCGACACCGGCGAGGGACTTCAGCGCATCCGCGACATCGTCGTCGACGTGAAGCTGTTCTCGCGTCCGCTCGACGACAAGTCCGGGACCTTCGACGTCCGCAAGGTGTGCGACTCCTCGGCGCGGATGGCATGGAACTGGGACGAGTTCCTCGAGGGGCTCGACGTCTGGCACCACGCCCCGCATCTCGGCGTATGGTTCTGGCGTCCGAACGTCTGGTGGAAGCCGCAGGCGGGGGTCTCCAAGGCCGAGCGCGTATGGCTGCAATCGAAGTACCCGGCGTGGGAGGATATCTATGGGCCGATATGGGACGTCATCGTCGCCAACGTCGAGGCGGACAAGATCGAAGAGACCCTCCCGGCGACGCTCCCATGGCTCTGCAACTTGTGCCAGCTGCCCGTGAGCACCGGCGAGCGGCAGGTGGTCCGTGAAGGACTATCCGCTCGATCACAACGACTCCACGTACCACTTCTGCTCGAAGGTCTGCCGCCAGATCTGGTGGGAGGATCGCGACACGATGCACATGAAGACGGTGACCGAGCGCTTCCTCGACGGCGCCATCCAGCCCGCGGACTTGCACGGCGCGCTCGCGTGGATGGGTATTACGCCCGACGTCGCAGGGGACGACGCATATGGATACCGGTGGGCAAAGGGGACCAAGCGATGAGCGCGCCCCAGCCGGTGCCGATCAACGCGCTCTTCGGGATGGACTTCGTGTCTCTCCTCGTCGTCGTCCTCACGACCGACACGATGGCGGAGGTGACCGAGAAGGTCGCCGCGAACGTCGTCGGGAAGAGGATCCCACGCCGCGACGCCGAAATGGCCGTCTACTATAGGGACGAGCGCGTGCCCCGGGAGCGGACCGTCGCGCAAGCGGGGATCGCGCCGACGCAGTTTGTCTACGTCGACTACGTCGAGGACGGAGGCTCGGAGGGCATCGATGAATGACGCGGTCGGTCCCGTGCTTCGCATGTGCGACGAGGTCGAGCTCGTGGTCCAGGCCATCGTCGAGGACAACCCCGACCGAGCGGTCGAGGTCATCGGCAGCGGGTCTTACGTGAGGGTGCAATCGCGGGGTTCATGCGCGTCACGCTCGCCTCGCTACGGCGAAACGTCGGCTCCTCTTTCGAGATGCGGCACGTCGGGTCCATGCTGTCGGCGTTCGCGGGCCGCATCGCAACGACCTCCGACGAAGTCACGTGGACCCTCGCCTCCGGCGAGGGACCGACGAACGGAGACGGAGGCAGCCGATGAAGCAAGGAAAGAACGAGCCCCCTCGACGCGGGGGGGAGCAGCGCCGCCGCACCTGGAGCGCGTTCGGGGACGTCCGCCGCGTCCCGAGCGAATACGAGATCACCCACGACACGAACTACCCGTCGCGGAGCCCACCGTCAGGCCGCCCTCGAGCAAACCCGTCCTCGGCCGCGAACCTCTGGCTACTGACGCATCGAGACCGGTCTCCCCTCCGGGCCGGCGATTGGCTCGGCTTTCGCGATCCCGACCAGGTTACGTACAGGGCGTACGTGACGAGTCAAAGCCAACAAGAGACGGCGGCAGCGCACATCCTCGAGGAGTACGCCGGCGCCTCCCGCGACCGCCTGCTCGCTCCCGGGTGGCGCGCGACACTCGCGGCGCTCTTCGCGCCGGTGCGCTTTCCATTCCACGGCCTGCAGATTTGCGCGGCTTACATCGGCCAGATGGCCCCGTCCTCGTACATCACGAACTGCGCGGCCTTCGGCGCCGCCGACCTCTTGCGCGGCGTCTCGCTCGTGGCCTATCGCACGCGCGAGCTAGAGCGCACGTATCCGGAGCTCGGCTTCGGCGCCCAGGAACGGCGGCGCTGGGAGGAGCACCCCGCCTGGCAGGGCGCGCGGAAGGCGATCGAGCTCGCGCTCGCCACGTACGACTCGGCCGAGAGCTTCACCGCCGTAAACCTCGTGCTCCGCCCCACGCTCGACGATTTCTGGCTGCGCCAGGTCGCCGACGTGGCGCGCGCGAACGGCGACGACGAGACGTGGCTCCTCTTGTCGAACCTGCAGATGGATGCCCGTCGCTGCCGGCGCTGGAGCGAAGCCCTCGCCAAGTATGCGCTCGAGAAGCAGTCCGAGAACGCGTCGGTGCTCGGCAAGTGGATCGCGAAGTGGGCGCCGCGCGCCGACGACGCGGCGGCAGGCCTCGCGTCCTTGCTCGGGTCGATGCCAGAGCACTTTCCCTCCGAAGAGAAAGTTCGCGCGAAGGCCCGCCGCGCGCGCACGTCGCTCCTCGAGGAGATCGGCCTCGTCGACCAAAGCCAATGAGGCTGCCCGTGGCAGACGCCAGCGGCGAGCCTGGACCGGACGCGAGCGCGTGGCTGCCGGTCTTCTACCTCGACGACGTGGGAAGGAGAGATGGTCGCGGTCCGCGTCGAAGGCGCGGACGTGCTGCTCGTACGCCTGGAAGGCGGCGAGGTTCGCGCGTACGACAATCGCTGTCCCCACGCCGGCTCTCCTCTCAGCGAGGGGCGCCTCTACGCCGCGACCTTGACCTGCGCGACGCACCTGTGGGAGTTCGACGCGCGGACCGGCGATGGCATCAACCCGAGAGGCTGCAAGCTGCGGCGACACCCCGTCCACGTCGTCGACGGGGTCGTGAGGGTGAGGTTGGGGTGAGCTCCTGGTAGGGCGACGCGCAACGGCGGTGCGGCGGCTCAAGGATGAACGCATGCCGCGCGCCTGCAGCGCACGTATGGCACAGTCTGCCGAAACGATGCGTTGCGCGCTCGTCTCCAATGATGTCTTCGCCCGCGACGTTCGCGTCCGGGGCCACTCCGCAGGCGTGACATCAAGGTTGCAGCTCCCGCCTCGTCGCGTTTGCGCGTTCGATCCGCCGCTTGCACACCGCCGGTCCGTGCGTTAGATACTGAACCGCATGGTGCAGCATGCGAAAGCCCGCCTCGATGCCTCCTTTGCCGCGCTTTCGGACGCCACCCGACGCGGCGTTCTCGAGCACCTCGGACGTGTAGATGCTTCGATCACGGACCTTGCCGAGAAGTTCCACATGAGCCTCACGGGCATGAAAAAGCACGTCGGCGTCTTGGAACAGGCTGGGCTCGTCTCCACGGAGAAGGTCGGGCGCGTGCGGACCTGCAAGCTCGGCCTACGCCGACTTGAAGAAGAGGCGGCATGGATCGAGAGGTACCGCCAACTCTGGGACGCGCGCTTCGACGAGTTGGACAAGGTCGTCGACGAACTGAAGAGGAAGGAGAAGACCGATGGACGCAAGAAGAGAGCGTGAGCCCACCTCCGTGAAGAACCGCACGACGGTGGAACGGAAGTCCGAGCGCGAGCTGGTCGTCACGCGGACCTTCAACGGTCCGGCGCGCATCGTGTTCGAGGCGTGGACGAAGCCCGAGCTTCTCAAGCGGTGGTGGGCACCGAAGTCGACAGGTGTGTCCCTGCTTTCCTGCGAGGCGGACGTTCGTGTCGGGGGCAGGTACCGTTTCGTGTTCGGCCACGATGCCTCCAAGCCTATGGCGTTCCACGGTAGGTACATCGAAGTGACACCGTACTCACGTCTCGTATGGACGAATGACGAAAGCGATGACGGTGCCGTTACCACGGTGACCTTCGAGGAAAAAGGTGAGAAGACGCTTCTGGTCATGCACGAACTCTATCCCTCGAAGGAAGCTCTCGACGGTGCCATCGCCGGCATGGAGGGTGGGATGGGCGAGACGTTCGAGCAACTAGACGAGCTCCTCGTCGCCCTGGACGCGAACGTGGGACGCTCGTGAAGTCGAGAAGAATGAGCTTCAAGAACGGCGGACGCGAGTGCCACCGAAGAATCTGCCGCCGATAGCGATATATGAGGTCCAGAGAGAGGGGCGCGAGGCGTTCGAGTACATTGACACCGTAACCCATCCGTATTGCGTATTCCCAAATGATCTGACGGCCGATCCGACGCGGATCCAGGGGCGCGTCCCGCCGGCTTCGGCGAATGCCGCCTGCACTACGCAGCTGCTGCCCATAGAGCATCGCGGCCCAGAAACCGAGCGCCGTTGCCGACGCCCGCCGCGGGCGCGCGTCTGAAATTCCCTGCAATTGTGTCTCCGCTCGTGATGCGCGAGGGTACGCCGCGCTTCGGCCACGGCGGCGCATCGGCCCCCGCAGATAGCCGCATGGTGCGGCGAGCGATCGGAGCGCGGCGTGTCCGACAAGTCAATGTCTCAAGTCGATTGTGCGCCGACAGAGGCGCTTTCGAAGGAAAACCCGATGAATCGATCCTTTCTCGGTGGCTCGGTCTTGCTGCTTTTGTGGGCCGGCGTTGCGTCCGGACTCGGGTGCTCGAGCACCAACGGCCCTCGCGGATCCGAGCCCACCGGCGTCGTTTCCTTGCCGTTGACGACAACCACCGCGGGCGTGAACTATCGCCTCGCGAACGTCAGCCTCGAGATCGAGGGCAACACCTTCCAGTTCATCGAAGAGACGAATCCCGACGAAGCGACGCTGTCGACAACGCTGTCGCCAGGTTCGTACTCCGCCTTCCTCGAGCAGTGGACGCTCCAGAAGGACGACGGAACGGGCAACTTCGCTCCTGTCACGGCCACGCTCGAGGGGAGCGGCGATCAGTCTTTTACCGTCTTCAACGGCACGACCTCCACGTTGACCTACCGGTTCCAGACGGATGGCGTCATCGTCACGGTGGGCTCCGGCGCGCTCTCGATCGTCGCCGCCGTCGACCAGGTGCCGCCGCTCTGCACGCCCTTCGGAACCGACTGCCCCTCCGGCTCGTGGTGCCCGCCTGGGCAGCTCGTCGGCGCCGACGTGTCGTGCATCGGAGCCGGCTCTCTGGCACTGGGCCAACCCTGCGCCGAGCCCACCGATTGCGTGGCAAATGCCTCCTGCTTCGACCCTGGCGGAGGTCCCGTCTGCACCGCCTTGTGTCCGGCGAGTGAGTTCAACGGCCCGTGCGACTCGGGCGGCACGTGCGTCCCCGTCGGGGTCGACTACGGGGTCTGCAACGGCGCGTCGAGCAGCGGCGAGGGCGGGACGACGGCGAGTGATGGCGAAGGCGGCGCGAGCGGGCCGCCGCCCGGACCTCCGTGCGCCGGACAACCTCCGTTCTCGCCGATGCTGACCGGCGGGGGTTTCGAGGCCGACGAAGTGAGCATCTTCAGCTTCGCCGCGCCCGGGCTGACCGCCGTTTCGGTCACGCCCGTCGAAGGTCCGAATGGCTTGACCGGTCTGCACACGATGGTGAACCTCGATCCGGCGCACATCTTCGCCGGCGCGGGTCTGTCCTTCGCGTTTCCTGCCTGCATCGACGCATCGGCCTTCACAGGCATCCAGTTCACCATCACCGGCGATCTCGGGACGTGCCTCGTCGAGGCCTCCGCGGTGCCCAGCGAAGACAACGCGACCACCTTCGGGGGCGCCGCGACGTGCACCGCGAGCTCTTGCGTCCCGCCCGCTTCGGCCCCCGTGTCGACCGGCACGACGACAGTACGCTTCGCGGACATGACGGGCGGCACCCCGCTTGGCACCGTCGACACACATGCCTTGAACGACGTGCAGTGGGTCGTCGTCGCGCCGACCGACGCCGACGGAGGAGCGGAGAGCTGCGCCGCGAACTTCATCGTCAGCGCCGTCTCGTTCGTGAACTAGCCGTCTTCCCCAGCGCAAACGCAAATGAAGGAGATGCTTCCCATGCGAAGAATTGTGACGGCGACAGCGCTGAGTCTCGGAGCGCTCGTCGGATGCTCGGGCGGCGGCGGAAGTGGCGGATCGACCGAATCGACCGGCGTCGTCGGCCTTCCGCTCTCGATCTCGGCGAACGGCGCGAGCTACCTCCTCGCGAATGTAGAGATGTTCATCGAAGGGCCGCAGCTCTTTGACTTCTTGACCGAGACCGATCCGACCGAAGGCTCCATCTCGATGACGCTGCCGACGGGCACGTACACGAGCAACCTCGAGAGCTGGACGCTCGAGAAGGACGACGGAACCGGAAACTTCCTCCCGGTCAACGCCACGCTCGAGGGCAGCTCCCAGCAAAGCTTCTCGATCTTCAACAGCACGACCACGACGCTGACCTACCGCTTCCAGACCGACGGCGTCATCGTCACCGTCGGCGAAGGTCAGCTCGGCATCGTAGCGAAGGTGGACCAAGTCCCGCCGCTCTGCACGCCGTTCGGCACGGACTGCCCGAGCGGCTCGTGGTGCCCGCCCGCGCAGCTCGTCGGTGCCGACGTCGCGTGCATTGGCGCGGGCACCGTAGCGGTCGGCCAACCGTGTGGCCAGCCGACCGACTGCGTCGCGAATGCATCCTGCTTCGACCTCGGCTCCGGACCCGCATGCACCGCCCTGTGCCCCGCAAGCGCCTTCAATGGCCCGTGCGACTCGGGGGGCACCTGCGTTCCCGCGGGCGCCGACTACGGGGTGTGTACGCCGTAGCGCTCGGCCGCAATCGGCGTCGAGGCGCCGGCATCCAAGCGCCGTATGCCCGAACTGCCGGACGTCGAGGTTGCTCGTCGCCGTTTGAAGCGCTGGCTCGTCAGAGCCGTCGTGACGGCCGCCAAGTGCAGCGATGCGCACCTCACACGTCCGGACCCCGCGTCGCGCTTTGCGAAGGTCCTCGTCGGGCGGACCGTCGAGGGAGTCGCGCGCAAGGGCAAGTGGCTCCGTCTCGAGCTGAGCGACGGGGGAAAAGTCTTTTCGCATCTCGGGATGACGGGAGACTGGGTGCGGGTCCCCGTCGACGCCAGCCCCGTGCGATTCGAGCGCGCCCGGATCGATGTGGCCCGTAGCGGAAAGGCATTGGCCGTCCGCTATGTGGACGCACGCCGGTTCGGGCGACTCGTCGCGGCACTCGACGACATCGACGACTGGACCGCGCTCGGGCCAGATCCCTTGGCTGACGGTATCGACGTTCCCCGTCTCTCGGGCCTCTTCGCGAAGAGTCGACGCAGCGTGAAGGAGATCTTGATGGATCAACGGGTCCTCGCGGGCGTCGGCAATATCCTCGCCAACGAGGCCCTATGGGACGCACGGTTGGATCCCCGATCGACAGGCAAAGCGCTCCTTCCCGAAGACGCTTGCTCGCTCGCCCGCGCGGTTCAGGTGGCGATCCGCAGGGAGCTTGGCGAAGGCACGCCTTACCGATCCGAACAAGAAAGCCGGTTCCGCGTGTACGGCCGCGGCGGTGAACCTTGCCCACGGTGCCGCCATAGGCTCACGACCTCGACCTTGGGGGGGCGCTCCACGGTGTACTGCCCCCATTGTCAGATCCGTCGCTAGAAAGGTTCTCTCCGGTCGCACTGGCGCAAACGCGGCTTTTCCGATCACAAACTCCGAAGTTATCTAACGTTCGGGGACTCGCCGACGGACGGTCGGTGCGCGGTCGAGTTCGAAGAAAGGTCGTTGAAGAGAACGCGGATCGAAGGTAACGAGGGCGATGTGTGGGCGTGGTCAAGGTCCCGACGATGCCAAAGGGATCGACCCTCGAGCCCGACGAACCAAAAGGAATCGGCCCCTTGCTCGTTCGCACGTTCCTGGTCTCCGTCGCAGCGGCGTCCCTCGTTCTCTCGAGCGGCTGCCTTCGTCAGCCCGATGCTTCGGCCACCGCTGCATCGCGCTCGTCGGCGAGCGCGAGCGGCGGAGCTAGCGCGTTCGAATCCATCCCGACGTTTCCTCGGATCGTTCATGCAGGTCCCATGCTCCGGGGCGTCAGCCTCGCGGGCGCAGACTTTGGCGAGGGCATATTGCCCGGCCTTCACGGCAAGGAGTACGTCTATCCGGACGCCAAGTACGCGAATGGGTACGCATCGCCCGCGTACTTCCGCGCAAAGGGCATGACCGTGTTTCGCTTGCCCTTCCGCTGGGAGCGCCTGCAGCCGAAGCGCCGACGTCCGTTCGACGCGGCGGAGCTCGAGCGCCTGACGACGACGGTCGCGGACCTCCGGGCTCTCGGCGCGACGGTGGTCCTGGATCCACACAACTACGCCCGTTATCAGAAGGACCTCATCGGTTCGGAGAAAGTGCCGGTCAACGATTTCGTCGACTTCTGGAAACGCCTGGCCACGCTTTACAAGGACGACCCCGATGTCGTCTTCGGGCTCATGAACGAGCCGCACGATATGCCGAGCGAGCAATGGCGGGATGCCGCGAACGCGGCGATCGTCGGTATTCGCGAAACGGGTGCAAAGAATCTGATTTTGGTCCCTGGCAACGGCTGGACCGGCGCCCACTCGTGGGCGCAGAGCTGGTACGGCACGCCGAACGCCGCGCTCATGCTCACGATCGTGGACCCTGCCGACAACCTCGCGTTCGAGGTGCACCAGTACCTCGACGGCGACTCGTCGGGCACGCACGACTCCTGCTCGGGCCCGGAGGTCGGACTGAAGAGTCGTCCATAAAAGGCGCACTCCCGAAGCGCGCACGCGCAGGGTCAGGACCCCGCAGACGAAGGGACGGTCACGACCAAGCGGACATGAGCGTAGCGGTGCTCGTGATCCGTTCCGCGTGCCGTGCGCGACGTGGGTCTAGGCGAGCAGCTTGGTCGCGTGCGCCAGCAGGTTGTGCGCGAGAGCGGTGAGCAGCACGACGCAGGTCACCTTGCCCAGGTTGCGCACGAGCAGGTGTCCCAGTCCGAGTCGGCTCTTGAAGTCCGCGTTGGGAAGCTCGCACAGGCTCGCGCGCGCGCGCAGTTGCTCCTTGGCCTCGGGCGTCTGCATACGCGCACGCCACGCCTCAATCGGCGCGTCGTTGTCGGCCTTTGCGCCCGTGGCGCCGGCGCGCGGGGTCGGGAGCGGGATGAGCGCCGTGACCCCGCGAGCGGCCGCATTGCGAATCGATTCGTGGTCGCCGTGATTGGCGTCGGCCAGCAGCACCGCCGGCAAGTGCCCGGTGCGCCGCTCGATGTCGTCGAGCATCGGCGAGACCGAGCCCATGTCGCTGCCCACGTTGGTCACGCGTACGCCCACGATCGTGCGCGGCCCTCCCATCGGCGATCCGGCCGTCGCCAGTTGCACGTTGTAGGCAGGGCGAAAGCCTCCGTCGGCCATCTTCATCACGCGTGCGTCGGCGTCGGTCGTCGACGCGCGAGGCTGCTTTTTCCCCTCCGTCTGCAGCTGCTGCACGGTTGCGATGGCAGCTTCGACCCGACGCTTGTAGTCGAGCGCGGCTGCCAGGCGGGCAAGCTTCTCGCCCTCGGTCGCTTCCGGATCGTCGGCCTCCGCGAGCACACCCTTGACGTGCAGTGCCGCTTGCTCGCGGCACTCCTCGAGCGTGCGGGCGCGCCGAAACGAGGGCGCCGAAGCGCTCGCCCGGACTCGCGTGCCGTCCTGCGCCACCAGCTCCAGCGATAGAAGCTGCTGATGCAGCAACGTGCCCAGAACGTCGGTGAACAGCTGGTCGAGCACCTTGGCGTGCCCCACGCGGAACTCTGACAGCTTCGCGTGCCCCACGCTCTGGTCACCCACGATCCAGCGGAACACCACATCGCCATGGATGCGCCGCGCGATCTCGCGCGCGCTACCGACGCCTACCGAGATGGCGTACAGCCACAACGTCAGCAACATCCGCACGCTCAGCACGTCGCGGCCCGGCTGCCCCTCCACCGCCTTGGCGTCGCGGATGAAACCCGACAGGTCCAGCGTCCCCAGGACCCGCCACAGCAGTCGCGCCGCGTGGTCCGCCGGCAACGCATCCTCCGGCATCTCCCACCGGAAGACCCCTTGCTCACGTACAGGCTCCCGGCTCCGAACCTTCCCCATTCCCGTCGTCTCGCTCATCGCCCATTACGACGATCGGGGCAGCTCGTCTATTTCCATCCGCGTCCCTTTTCTGGACGATTCTTGAGGCGGCGTTCTTTCGAGTGATGCGCGCCGCCGTTCCGCGGGGGCTTCTGCGCCGACTGGATGCCGGAGCCGGGGATCGCGCGAGAGCGCGCCGGTCTGTCGGGGACCAGGCCGGCGGCGCGCCGCCAGCCCGAGCATGACGCGGCGAACGGAGGCGGAGGGGGAGGGCTTGCGAAAGGAAAAGAAGCCCCGCGACGGCGAAGCGGTCCCCGGAGAGCGACCGCGGGAGCCTTTTGTGCCGGTCGCATGATTGGATTTCCTGCTCTCCGACCACCCACCCTCTGTGAAAGAACCCTCCGCCCGTGTGATGACTATCCCCATGACGGCTCCTTCTGCGGTTCGTCGCAATTTTTCAGTGACTACGCAATCCGCTGACGCTGCGCGCGATGGGGTGTGGGGACGAGGGGGCCATGGTCGAGTGCGGCTCTGCGCCGCGTTGCTCGCCGTCTGCGCGGGCTGCGGATCGTCCAGCGGGAGCGACGCCGGCACCGGGGGCACTGGGACGGAGCCGCCGAGCGATGACGCGGGCGCGGTGGACACGGGGAAGGGCTCGGGCGAAGACGCGACGGGCGGGACCGACGGGGCCGGGACTTCGCAGGACGCGACCGCGCAAGATTCGACCACCGGCTCGAACGACTCGGGCGCAGGCGCGAAGCCGGATGCGACCGCGCCGGACGCGGGAACGGGCAAGGACGCGAGCGCCTCCGCGGACGCGTCGGACGCGGCGCGGGTCGATGCGGCGCGCCCCGCGGACGCGGGCGGCACCGACGCGACGGCGACAGGCGACGGAGGCGTCGACCCGTGCGGCCCAAACAACCCGGCGACGGTCCCGCTGCCGGTCTTCGGCACGGGCGCGTTCAACGTGACCACGTTCGGGGCGGTCGGCGACGGCACGACGGACAACACGACCGCGATTCAGGCCGCCCTCACCGCGGCGACGGCCGCGGGCGGCGGGGTCGTGACGGTGCCGGCGGGCACGTTCTTGAGCGGACCGCTCACGGTCGGCAGCGGCACCGATCTCGATCTGGCCGCGGGGGCGACCCTCGAAATGCTGCCCATGGCGAGCTGGCCGGGGACGACGCCGTTCCTCAACGCGAACGGCACGCACGACATCGGGCTGACGGGCTCGGGGACGATCGAGGGTCAGGGGCAAGCGTGGTGGAACGCGCTGACGGCGACGCCCACGCTCGTGCGGCCGCAGGAGGTCGTCTTCAACGGGTCGGCGCGCGTCCTCATCCAAGGCGTGCACCTCCAGAACCCGCCGGAAGAGCACATCTGGGTGAAGCAGGACACGAACGTCACCGTGAAGGGCATCACCATCAATACGGTCGCGGTGGCCGGCCAGCACATCCCGAGCAACACCGACGGCGTCGACATCGGCGCGACGGGCGTCTTCTTTTGCGGGAACTCGGTCACCTGCGGGGACGACAACGTCGTCATGAACGGCGCCAACATCTACGTGGCCTATTCGAACTTCGGGGTCGGCCACGGATGCTCGATCGGCAGCATCACGCAGAACGGCGTGAACGGCGTCACGGTCGACAACATCAAGTTCAACGGGACGACCTCGGGCATCCGGATGAAGTCGGCGCGCGGGCGCGGCGGGCTCGTGCAAAACCTGACGTACTCGAACATCACGATGACCGGCGTGGGGAACCCGGTGTTCATCACGTCGTACTATCCGACGCTGCCGACGGATCCGACGACCGACCCCGCCCAGGCGGTCACGGCGACGACGCCGCAGTGGACGAACATCACGATCAAGAACCTGACGGCGACCGGATCGCCGGTGGCCGGCATCCTCTGGGGTCTGCCCGAAGAGCCGATTTCGAACATCACGTTCGACAACGTGAGCATTCAGGCGACGACCGGGATGGAGATCTTCCACGTGGCGGGCGCGTCGTTCATCGACGGATCGAAGATCACGGTGACGACCGCGCCGGCGGCGACGAGCTTCGACGCCACGGTGACGGGGCTCACGACGACGCCGTTCTGAAATCGAGAGCTCACGGGGCGTCGTACGCGGCGCGGCCGATCTGCTGGGTGCGGAACCGTTCGTCGAACGCGCCGAGGAGATAGGTCCGCACGCAGAACGCGAGGAGGCTGCGCTGGCACAGCTCCGGATCGACGAGGTGCGCGATGCGCCCGTGGGCCTCGGGGAGCTTGCTCCAGTGGAGGCCCGGGTTCTCGTGGTGGGCGGCGTGGAACCCCGCGTTGAAGACCAGCCAGTTGCCGAGCGAGCCGACGAAGCTCCGGGAATGGTCGTGCGCGGACCACGGGTCGCAGTCGACGTGTTGCACGTAGTTGATGAACGCCATTCCCCAGAGTCCCATGGCGGCCGTCGCCCCGAAGCTGCACGCGTACACGAGGGCGCCGAGCGCCCAGCCGTGGAGCGTCACCGCGAGCGCGAAGAGCGCGGCGTGGGCGCAGGCGACGGTCGCCTTCTGGACGGCGATGGTGCGCGCGAGGCGCGGGCGCTCCCGCTTGGCTCGCCGGACGAACGCGTCGATGGCCTCGCGCTGTGCGTAGGAGGCGACGAAGAAGTAGGTGGACGCGACGACCCAGGTGTTCTTCTTCGAGACCCGCCAGGTGATGGTCGCGTCGCCCCGCCGGTTCGCGAACTTGTGATGATTCAAGTTGTGGGTGGGTATCCACGCGAAGGTCGGAAAGCCGTAAAAGACGCTCAGCCAGGCTTCGTAGAACGCGTTCATGCGCTTCGACACGAAGGTCGGGCAGTGGTTCTGGTTGTGCGCGAGGGTTCCGGCGCAGAAGCCGGTGTAGAGCGTCAAGGGAACCGTCCAGCCGGCCAGATGCGGCGCCGCATACGAAACGAGCGCGACGGCCGGGAAGAGACCGAAGACCCACGCCACGGTCCGCCTGTCGGCCGGAAATCTTAGAGTCGCCATTTTTCGTATCTCCTTCGGGGTCGGAGTATCGGGCTGCCCGGGCCCCTGTTCCATTCGCGTTCCCCTCAGGTTTGCGCCTGCGCGGGCGGGGTTCTCGACCGGCGGCCCGTCGTCGACTAGGAACGTGGGGCTCATGCTCCATTCCTCGGGGCGGGCCACCCGCCAGCGTCACCCAAAGGTCTCGCCGTGAGCGGCATCGCGCGTACCAGCGCCACGGGCAGCGAAGGAATGCTCGACGAGCTCCTCGCCTGGTCCTCATCGTTCGAGCACGATCGCGCGCTCGTCCGCGAAGACGTCGTCGGCAGCGCCGCGCACGTCACGATGCTGGCGCGGACGCACATCATTCCGCTCGAGGACGCGAGGCTCCTCCGGGACGCGCTCCATGATTTCTACCGCAAGGCCGCGGCGGGCACGCTCGCTTTGCCCGAGGACGAGGAAGACGTCCATATGGCGGTCGAGCAAGAGCTCACGAAGCGCCTCGGTGCGGTCGCGGCGCGTCTCCATACGGCGCGATCGCGCAACGATCAGGTCGCGCTCGACTTGCGCCTCCACGTGCGAGACCGCGGGGCCGCGCTGCTGACCGAAGTAGCGGGCCTCGTCGGGGCCTTGGCCGACCGGGCCGGCCGGGAGGGCGACGTGATCTTGCCGGCGTACACGCATCGCCAGCGCGCGCAGCCCGTCAGCGCGGCGTTCCTCGTGGCCGCTTGGGCGGTCGGCCTCGCGAACGCGGCCGACACGCTCGCGTACACGCTCGACCACCTCGAGATGCCGCTCGGGAGCGGCGCTTGCTCGGGGACGTCGCTGCCGATCGACCGGGCCTTCGTGGCCAGCCTGTTCGCGCCCTGGAAGCCCACACGAAACGCGCTCCACACCGTGGGGGACCGTGACTTCGCGCTCGATTGGACCTGGTCGACGGCGCGCGTGACCCTCGCGCTCTCGCGGGTCGCGACCGACGTGGTCGACTTCTCGACGAGCGAGTTCGCCCTCGTGAAGCTCGACGGGGCGATCGCGGCGGGGTCGAGCATGATGCCGCAGAAGAAGAACCCCGACGTGTTCGAGCTCGTTCGCGGCAAGAGCGCGCGCGCGTTCGGCAACCTCGTCGCGATGCTGGCGCTCATGAAGGGGCTCGCGAGCGGTTACAACCGGGATCAGCAGGAGGATCGGCTTTCGCTCCTCGAGGCGGGTCCGCTGGCCCTGGGGTGCGCGCGGGCGGTCTCGCTCGCGCTCCCGCACGTGACGTTCGACGCCGAGCGCGGCGCGGCGGCGGTCTCGACCGGATTCACCCAGGCGACCGATCTGGCGGAGGCGCTCGTGCGGCGCGGCGTGCCGTTCCGCGAGGCGTACAAGGCCGTCGGCAAGCTGGTGGCGGTCGCGGTGGAACGCGGGGTCGCCCTCGGGAGCGTCCCGTCCGAGGAGGCTCGGGAGATCCACCCCGCGATGGACGCGGCCGCGCTCCGCGCGCTCGACCCGGCGACGGCGGTGGCCGCCAAGGAGAGCATCGGCGGGACCGGGCCGCGCTCGGTCGTCGCCCAACTGGCGTGGCTGAAACAGCGCGCGATCGAGCTCGCGGCGAAGGCCGCCGAGCACGGCTCGATCGACGAGATCGCGGCGCGCGTCTTCGCAGAACCGCTGGAGAACCCATGACCAAGCGAGACTTTCTGGACCTGTCGAGCATCACCCTCGTCGAGGCGCGAGAGGTCCTCGCCCTCGCGGCCGTGCTCAAGAAGGAGCCGAAGGGCGCGCGCACGCACCGCCTCGCGGGGCGCGCGGTCGCCGTCGTCCTCGAGAAGGCCAGCACGCGCACTCGCGTTTCTTTCGAGGTGGGCTGCGCCCAGCTCGGGGCGCACGCGGTGGTCCTGGGCGTCCAGGGGAGCCAGCTCGGTCGCGGCGAGCCCATTCGAGACACGGCGCGCGTCCTGGCCGGGTACTGCGACGCCATCGTGTACCGCACTTCGACGACCGACAGGCTCCGCGAAATGGCGACGGCGAAGGTGCCCGTGGTCAACGCGTTGTCCGACGACGGGCACCCGGTGCAGGTCCTCTGCGACGTGTTCACGGTGGAGGAGCAGCTCGGGTCGAGCATCGAGGGCAAGCGCGTGGCGTTCGTGGGCGACTGTTCGAGCAACATGGCGCGCTCGTGGCTCGAGGCGGCGTCGCTCTTCGGGTTCCACCTCGTCCTCGCGGGACCGCGCGCGTACATGCCGCCGCACGCGGAGATCGCGCGCGCGGGCGCTCACGTGACCCTGATGCACGACCGGGATCGGGCGGTCGCCAAGTGCGACGTCGTGAACACCGACGTCTGGACGAGCATGGGGCAGGAAGACGACAAGGACGCCCGAGCCGACGCCTTCACGGGGTGGACGGTGACCGAGGGGATGGTGGCGGGCGCTCAGCCGGGGGCGATCGTCCTTCATTGCCTGCCGGCGCACAGGGGAGAAGAGATCGACGAGGCGACCCTCGAGGGTCCGCGGTCGCGCGTGTGGATCCAGGCCGAGAACCGCCTCCACGTCCAGAAGGCGCTCCTCCTGTGGATCCTCCGCGCGATGACGTGACCCCTCGCGTACGGACGCGGTTCGCGCCGTCACCGACGGGAGATCTGCACCTCGGCGGAGCGTGGACAGCACTCGCGTCCTGGGCGTGGGCGCGTCGCGCGGAGGGTGCCTCGTTGCTGCGGGTGGAGGACATCGACCGTCCGCGCGTCGTGCCGGGGGCGCGCGAGCGGATCGAGGCCGACTTGCTGTGGCTGGGGCTCGGCTGGGATGAAGCGCCTTGGCTCCAGAGCGGGCGCACGGCGGCCTACGAAGCGGCCCTCGAGCGGCTGGCGTCGGCAGGGTGGGTCTATCCGTGCGACTGCTCGCGGGCGGAGGTGTGGCGGATCGCGAGCGCGCCGCACGAAGGCGAGGAGATGGTCTACCCGGGGACGTGCCGCGATCGCGATCCGCGGCGCGCGATGAAGCGACCGCCGGCGCTGCGGGCGCGGGTGCCCGACCAAGTCGTGTCCTACGAGGACCTCGTCGTCGGGACTTTTTCGCAGAACCTGCGGCGCGACGTGGGGGACTTCGTGCTTCGGCGAGGGGACGGGGTCTTTTCGTATCAGCTCGCCGCGGTCGCGGACGATCTCGCGATGGGCATCACGGACGTCATCCGCGGCGCCGACCTGCTCGGGTCGACGCCGCGTCAGATCTGGCTCGCGACGGTCTTGGCGGGGCGGCCGCCGCGGTACGGGCACGTGCCGATGGTGGTCGCGGGCGACGGCGCTCGGCTCCAGAAGCGGTCGGCGGGGAGCGTGGTGCGGGACCTGCGTGAAGCCGGGGTGCCCGCCGAGGTCGTCCTCGGCGAGCTGGCCCACGGCCTGGGGCTCGTCGAGACGAGCCTGCCCGCGACGCCCGAGGGGATCGCGCAATCGGTCCGTGCGGCGGGCACGGTGGCCTGGCGGACCACGCCGTGGCCGATTCCCGCGTCGCTCTCGCGGGCCGTCGCCGCGCGATGAGGCCCTTCACGGCGAGTCGCAGGCGGCGCGGATCTTCGGCGAGACGCGGTCGGGATCGAGCGTGACGTGAGGCTCGTTGGAGCGCCACGCGGCGCAGGCGGCGGCCGCGGCGGCCCGCGCGTCCAGCGCGACGTAGGAGTCGAGGAGCGCGCGGTGGACAGCGGCGAGCTGCGGACGGGTCAGCGCGCCGGCGCCGATGAGACGGTTGCCGCGGGCAACCGCTTCGGCATATCGGCCGTATCGAACGTCGGCGAGGAGCTGCGGGAGCTCGATGTCGGCGCTCCGCTGGTGATCGAAGGCCATGCCGCCGCTGGCGCCGTCGCGCTCGGCGGCGGCGCGAGCCTCGGTCTTGCCGGCCTCCGTGAGCCGCAGTCCGAGCATGGGCACGAGGATGGCTTCGCCCCGGCGGACGGCGACGCCTTCGCGATGGTTGTACGTGTCGAGCTCCCAGCCTCTGTACGCGTTGCCCCAGAAGCGCTGCGCGATGGTGTTCACGGTCTCGGCGTCACCCGCGATGTACGTGACGACGGCCGGGATTTCGACCTCTTGACCTTCGACGGGCGGAATCCACGCGACGCCCTTGTTCGAACGGGCGAGGAGATCGGCGCGGCCGATGTCGTTGGACCCGAGCCAGGCCAGCGAGAGCTCGGGCCATGTCTCGCCCTGCGCCACGGTGTGGTGTCCCGGTGCGGGGATTTCGACGCGCATGCCGGGCGCGATCGCGGAGCCGCCTTGCACGTCGAGGGCGTTGGCGCCGATGAGGACGACCTCGTACTTCGAGTCGCCGTACACGCGCTCGGCGATCTGGGCGAGGGTCTCGCCGGTCTTCACGACGTGGGAGAAGGCGCGCGCGTCGCGCGGGCTGGTCGCGAAGAGGGCCGCGGCGGCGACGAGGCCGAGTTTTCGCAAGGGCCGGAGGAACGAAGAGGAACGGGGGGGAGCTCGGCTCATGGGGTCTCTCTGTCGGCGCGCGGAGCGGGCGACTCGGCGTCTTCTTTGGGGGCGAGCTCGGGGACGGCCATGACGACGTCGACGGTGCGGGTCTCGCCGGGGGCGACGCTGATCTTGCGCTTCTCGACGGGCGCACTTGGGTGGACGAGCGTCACGTAGTGGGTCCCCGGCGTGAGCGGAATGCCCCGAGCAAACGGCGTGACGTCGACCTCTTGGCCGTCGACCCAGACCTCGGCCCACGGCGTCGCGAGGACGCGGAGATAACCCGGCGACGCGGGCACGAGCTCGAGCGGGCGGGCGCCCGCCTGTTGTCCTTCGCGGTGCGCGGTCGCCTGGAGGACCACGCCGCCTGCGACGGCCGCCAGACCGAGGACGGCGATTCCGGCACCGGCGCGCCGCACGGAGGCTCGCTCGCGACGCTTCGGCGCGTCCACGCGCGTGGCTTCCTCGGCGGGGACGAGGCCCGCGTGCGCGAGCGTCTGGACCACGATCCGGTCGCGCGAGAGCGTGGACCGCGCGGCCGTCAGCTCTTCGAGGCGCTCGGCGATGGCGAGGGCGGTGGGGAAGCGATCGGAGGGCGACTTTTCGATCGCGCGCATCACGACCCGTTCGAGCGCGGCGGGGACGTCGGGGGCGCGCCGGTGGAGAGGAATGGGCGGGTCGCGGCGGATCCGTTGCGCGGTGAGCGCTCGGTCCGTCTCGTCGCTGCGCTCGAATGGACGGGCCCCGCAGATCATCTGGTAGAGGACGACCCCGAGGGAAAAGACGTCGCTCCGGCCGTCGATCGCTTCGCCGAGGATCTGCTCGGGTGACATGTACGCGGGGGTTGCGAAGGCCGCCGCGTCGTCGACGCGAAGGGCTGTGAGCCCCGACGGATCCTGAAGGCCGGAGGCCTTCTGCGCGATGCCGAAGTCGAAGATCTTCACCTCGCCGCGACGGCTGAGGAGGATGTTCGCGGGCTTGACGTTGCTGTGGACGACGCCACGCTCGTGGGCGTGGGCAAGGCCGTGCGCGACGGCGGCGCCGATGGCGGCCACCCCGTCGGGCGAGACGTTGGGGCGCTTCTTCAGGAGGGCGGCGAGGCTGAACCCGTCGACGAACTCGAGCGCGAGGTGCATTCGCGTATCGGTCCGAACGAAGGCATAGAGGAGGCCGATGTTGGGGTGGCACAGCCCGGCCAGGACCCGCGCCTCGCGATCGAGCTGGGAGGCCAGCGCCGAACCGGGAGCGATCGTGGCACGGAGGACCTTGAGCGCGACGGCGCGGCCGAGCGGCTCCTCGACGGCCTGGTACACCGACGAGAGCGACCCGGACCCGAGCTCCGCGACGACGCGGTAGCCCTCGATGGTGGGCAGCTGTGCCACGCTCGTCATCCTAGGCCCGGACGATCGGCACGCGAAGCGCAGCGACTCGACCCGCGATGGGCAACCCGGCTCCGCGCGTCAACGCTGCAGGAGGCTCTTGCCCGTCATCTCGCTGGGCTGAGGAAGGCCCATGAGCTCGAGCATCATCGGAGCCACGTCGCAAATGCGGCCGCCCGCGCGGAGCTTCGCGTTGCGGTCGGCGTCGTTGACGTAGAGGAGAGGCACGGGGTTGAGCGTGTGCGCCGTATGCGGCTGGCCGCTCGCGGGGTCTTTCATCAGCTCGCAGTTGCCGTGGTCCGCCGTGACGAAGACGGCGCCGCCTTGCGACCGTGCTGCGTCGACGATGGCGCCTACCCCGCCGTCGACCGCTTCGACGGCAGTGATGGCCGCGTCGAGGATGCCGGTGTGGCCGACCATGTCGGGGTTCGCGAAATTGACGAGAACGAAGTCGTACTTGCCGCTTCTCACCGCCTCTTGGGTCGCCTGCGCGACGGCCGCGGCGCTCATCTCGGGCTTTTTGTCGTACGTGGCAACGTCCTTCGGCGAAGGAAGCATCTTGCGGTCTTCGCCGTCGAAGGGAGCCTCTCGCCCGCCGTTGAAGAAGTACGTGATGTGCGCGTACTTCTCGGTCTCGGCGCAGCGAAACTGCTTCATCCCGGCCCGGGCGATGACCTCGGGGAAGATGTTCGGGTAGGTCTCTTTCGGAAAGGCAATGGGGAGCCCGAAGCTGCCGTCGTACAGCGTCATGCAGGCATAGCGGTCGGCGAACGGGGCGGCCCCCGGGGCGCGGGCGAACGAGTCGAAGTCGGCCATGGCGAGCGCGCGCGTCAGCTCCCGGGCGCGGTCGGGACGGAAGTTGAAGTGGAGCGCCGCGTCGCTCGATTTGACGCCGTCGTATCCTTGCACGACGAACGGCTCGACGAACTCGTCGGTCTTCCCGACCGCGTAGCTCCGCTCGATGCCTTCTTGTGCCGAGGCGGCCTTGGGCGCGTCGGCCGGGACGATTCCGCGGTAGGCCTTTTCGACGCGCTCCCACCGGTTGTCGCGATCCATACCCCAGTAGCGACCTCCCACGGTCCCGATGACGCCAGCGCCCGCGAGCTGGCGCTCGAGCTGGGCGACGTATTTCGGCGCCGTGCCGGGCTGCACGTCGCGCCCATCGAGGAAGGCGTGCACGACGACGGGAACGCCGGCCTTCTTGGCGATGTCGATGAGCGCGAAGAGGTGGACGAGCGACGAGTGGACGCCGCCGTCGCTCAAGAGGCCGAGGAGGTGAAGGCGACCGCCCTTGGCTTTGGCCTTCTGGACGACGTCGGCGATGACGGGCTCTTTGCCGAGGATCCCGTCGTGGACGACGTTGTCGATGCGCGAGATGTCCATCATCGCGATTCGCCCGGCGCCGAAATTGAGGTGGCCCACCTCGCTATTGCCCATTTGGCCGGGGGGGAGCCCGACGTCTGGACCGCTCGTCCCGATGAGGCCATGCGGGTACGACGAAAACAGCGACGAAAGCACGGGCGTGCGCGCGAGACGCACGGCATTGTCGGCGCTCTCTGCGCGTTCGCCGAATCCGTCCAAAATGATGAGTACGATGGGGCGCGGGCGAGTTTCTCCGGACATGTGGCGGACGATAGCACCGGTCTCGCCCAAGCCAATGCGGGAGCGAGTGGCGGAGAGGACGGACTCTCACCTCGGCGGCCCGGACTTCGCCTCGCCCGTGCTGCGGTCGTGGTAAGGGAGACGGTATCGATGGCCTGGATCGAGGCGATGCTGCGCGGTCAGCGTGTTTTGGCGCGCGCGCGCGAGGACGGGTCGCTCGTGTCCGACGGAGAGCGTCGTGTCGAGATCCGCTACGGGCCGACGGAGGCGCGTGTCTACCGCGCGGCGGCACGAAACCTGGTCGTAACGGACGGAGCGAAGTTGCACCCGGACGACGGCGCGGTGGAAGGTGCGGCTCCCCGTGTAGAGGCGACCCGCCCCGCGCCGAAGCCACGCGAGGTCCCGAGGAATGCGTGGATCGCATACACCGACGGCGCATGCTCGGGTAACCCCGGCCCCGCGGGCTCCGGCGTCGTTCTCGTATCCCCGGACGGCAAGATGCACGAGGGCCTGGAGTATCTCGGCGAGGCGACGAACAACGTGGCCGAGTTGACGGGAATCTTGCGGGCGCTCGAATGGATTCCGGCGGAGGCCGCGTCGATCGTGGTGCACACCGACAGCCAGTATGCGATCGGCGTGCTGCAAAAAGGTTGGAAGGCAAAGGCCAACCAGGAGCTCGTCGAACAGACGAAGCGGCTGGTGGCGAAGCGCAGCGCGCTGCTCGTCTACGTGCCCGGCCATCAGGGCGTCTCCTTGAACGAGCGGGCGGACGAGCTGGCCCGCGAGGCGGTTCGAACGCGGTCGAAGCGCCGCGCGGATTAGCGACAAAGGCGCGCTCGGGGGGGGCGCGGAGGTCCCTCAGCGGCTGCGGGCTATCTCGGTCACCCACGCGCGGGAGGTCGCGCAAGTCCCGGCGCTCGTCCAGTGGCCGCCCGCGGGCGTCTTTGCAGGACCGGCGACGACGATCACGTCGGCGCCCGCGCGGGCGATGGCAAGCGGTCCGCGATCGGGGCGCTCGCGGCAGTCGAAGGCGGCATCGCTCGTGGCGGGCGCCGCGACCGTGCGGTCGATGCCGCCGGCGATGGCGGTGTAGACGGCGGCCGCGCGGGGTTCTTTCGCCTGCGTCGGGTCGTATCGAACGCGCCAGGCAAAGGCGGATCGGTCGCCCTTGGCGAGGAGCACGCCACGGTCGCCGCCCCAACCGATGCTCGCCTTGGCGGCGCGTGGGGCGTCGACCCATTCTTCGAAGGCGACGCGTGTGCCGAGCTCTCCCTCGGAGTCCTCGTCCGCCACTGACCAGCCGACCCCGAGCGTCGCATACGGAGGCGGCGCGACGGGGATCGCCGGCTCGTGGGCGAGCCACTTCTCGAGGTGAATGATCTGCTCGGTCGTGGTCGGCGGGTCGGCCCACGCGCGATCCACCGCATCCCATCCGCCGCGAACGCGCAGCGCGTTCACGAAGAGCGTGCCGTAGATGTACGGCGCGGCGAGCGAGTTTCTCATCACGTGCGGCGCCGTGGCGCCGGGACCTTTGTCGAGTCCATCGCGAATTTGCTCGCTGAAGAGATCGGCGGGGAGATCCATCGCGGTCTTGTCGCCCCCGGGCGACGAGAGACCGAGCATGACGTCGATCATCGCGCTGGTCGCGTCGCCCTCGGCGAGCGCGCTCACGGCCTCGGAGCGATCGCCGTCGCCCGGCCGGTACTTCGAGCGCTCCTGGAGATCCCACTGTTGATCCTGGAGAGCATGAACGAGCTCGTGGGCGAGCGTCGCCTCGGCTTCGTCGTCGGCGAGGTCGCTCGCCATGTACATGGTGCCCGTGCTCGGCTCGTAGTAGCCGGCCAGTTGGTCCTGGAGGAGGCGGTATTCGGCGGCCTCATAGTCGAACTCCATGGGGATGAACCCGAGGAGCTGGAGCGTGAGGCCCTCGTTGCGGATCGCGCTTTCCGGAAGCTCCCGCGCGACATGCTCTTTGACCTGCGCGATGAGCGCCGGGCGATCGAGAAGAACGCCGGGGACCGGCTTGGTCGCCGTAAGGCCGCGCGCGCGTTCCACGCGTTTGAGCATTCGGGCGATGAGGCGTGTCTCGCGGCGTGACGCGTCCGCGCCTGCGACACCCCCGTCGAGCGTGGCGGCCGGCGACGCCCGGACCGCGGTCTCCGATGGAGCTTGCGAGGGTGGTGCGACGGCGGTCGCCGGCGCCGTCGCGCGCGACGCGGGGACCGGCGCCGACCCGCACGCCACGGCGAGACTCGCGAGGCCGGCGGCGCAGACCCTCATCGACCGGTCTCCGCTCCTCGCTGGCCTTCCCGGCGCAGCCCGGCGATCGCCGTCGCGTAGCTGCTCTGTGAAAACACGGCCGTGCCGGCCACGAGGACGCGCGCGCCGCAGGCCGTGGCGAGGCCCGCGGTGTCGGGAGAGATGCCGCCGTCGATCTCGAGGTCGATGGCCTTTCCAGAACGGTCGATCATCTCGCGGACTGCCCGGACCTTGGGAAGGACGCTGTCGATGAACGCTTGGCCGCCGAAGCCCGGGTTGACGCTCATGACGAGCACGAGATCGACGGAATCCATGACATAGCGAATGGTCGATTCGCTGGTCGCCGGGTTGAGCACCACGCCTGCGCGCTTGCCGAGGTGGCGGATGTGCTGCAAGGCGCGATGCAGATGCGTGCACGCTTCGACGTGGACGCTGATGACGTCTGCGCCGGCCTCGGCAAAGACCTCTACGTAGCGGTCCGGATCGGCGATCATCAGATGGACGTCGAGCGGGAGCTTGGTGGCGCTGCGGATCGCGCGCAGGACGGGGGGGCCGAGGGTGATGTTCGGGACGAACAGCCCGTCCATCACGTCGACGTGGATCCAGTCCGCGCCGGCGGCCTCGACCGCGCGCACCTCGTCGGCGAGGCGACCGAAGTCAGCCGAAAGAATGGAAGGAGCAATCTTGACGGGATGCGCCATCGGCGTGGAGACGGGCGTGGAGGTCGTCACGATCGAGAGAGGTGGCGGAGCCGCGGGTCGCAGTCAAGGGGGCGGTCGCGATCGAGCACGTTGCGCGAAGGCACGAAAGCGGTGACTCTAAGCGCCTCGATCCATGAACGTGCGCCGAGTCACGAAGCGCGATTTCGATCGCATCGTCGAGGTCATCGACCACTGGTGGGGGGGGCCGATCAGCACGTTTGCGCACCCCATCTTCTTTTATGAGCTCGGCGATCGGTCGCTCGTCATCGAGCAGGGCACCGAGATGATCGGCTTTCTCTTGGGCTTCATCGTGCCCGCCGCCGAGCCGACCGAGGCGGGGCGCACGGACGCGAAGCGCACGGGGTACGTGCATCTGGTCGGAATTCACCCCGAATACCGCCGGCGCGGAGTCGGGCGGCAGCTCTACGACCGCTTCGTCGCGGACTGCCGGGCCGAGGGGTGCGTCCGCATGAAGGCGATCACGACGCCCGGAAACGAGGGATCGATTCGATTCCACGTCGCGCTCGGCTGGAACGCGCAGGACGTGGAGGACTACGCGGGACCGGGGCGACGGCGGATCGTGTTTACGAAGCCGCTGGCCGATTGACGGAGGGTGGCCGCGGGGGTCGCCGTATACTGTCGAGGCATGACGCCGGAATCACCCAAATCGGCCTCCCGGGGCGTCTGGGAAGTGCCACTCACGATCGCGACGCTGAGGGAAATCGGTCTCTTTGGAGCGCTCAGCGACGAGGTTTTGGATCTTCTCGCGGGCAGGCTGAGGACGGTGCGCGTGTCGCCCGGGGACGAGGTCTTTCGGGAGGGCGAAGCGTTGGCGCGAGAGATGTACGTGGTGCTCGACGGAGAGATGGAAGTGTCGAAGCGGGGGCGGCGCGGGGGCGAGGTGCGAATCGCCATTCTGGGGCCGGGGGACTGGTTCGGCGAGATGTCGATGATCGACATGCAGCCGCGCTCCGCGACGGTGCGCGCGCTGGCGCCTTCGCAGCTCCTGCAGGTGACGAGCGAAGACCTGGACAGGCTCTATCGCTCGGATTTGAAGTCATACGCGCTCATCGTGCTCAATATCGCGCGAGGTATGTCACGAAGGCTGCGCGTCCGCGACGCGATCGCCGCGGACTCGCCGCCGGCAAGTTCGCGCTGACGCGTCTCGAAGGCAAGTTCGCGCTGACGCGTCTCGAAGGGAACGGCGGAAGACGAACGCGCGCAGCGGCGCGGCGAGGCGCCCGACCGCGTCAGTCGGGGACGACGTGGGGGGCCTCGTCGTCGCTGGATCCGTCGGTGTCGGTCGTCTGAGCGGCGTCGTCGCCTGGGCCTGCCTCTGCGTCGCTCGCCGGCGCGGAGGGCCCGTCGAAGGCGCCGTCGGTTGCATGCGCTCCGTCGCCGCTTACCCCGATGGGTGCTTCGCCGGCATCGCTCGAGCCCGATGTCGATCCGTCGACGGCGGCCGCGGCGTCGAACGCGGTCGACGCGTCGTTCGATATGATGATCTTCCCGCCGCCAGGGCCCGAAGCGCCCTCATTGTCGGGCGGATGGGGCTGGGGGTTGAGGATGCACGCGACCGCAAGAAAGCAGGCCGCGAGAGGGCCGAGAGCCCGTCTCATTCTTCACCGAGCGGGTCGGACCCTTCGCTCGACGAGTCGCGCACGCCCGCGTCGGGGATCGCGGCGTTGTGGTCGCCGGCGTCGACGCGGCCCCCTTCGCCGTCGGCCTCTCCGCCATCCTTGACCATTGCGTCTTCGGCACCGTCGCCGTCCGCTTCCTGCGCGTCGACCGGCGCGTCGTTGAGCCCACTCCCATCGATGAGGGCGGTCGCGTCGGGCACGCCTGCGTCGGCTGCAGTGCCGGCGTCAGCGGATATCAAAACTCCCCCGCTGCTGCTCCCGGAGCTTCCGCTCGACGAACCCTTGCCAACGATGCCGCCCCCCGACGAGCTCCCGCTCGACGAACTGCTGCCGGTCCCGGGGGGCGCCGTCGTGCTTTCCCCGGCCGGCGGCTGCGGCTGGGGATTGAGAATGCACGCAGCGGCCAAGACGCAGGCCGCGAGAGAGCCGAGAGCGCGTTTCATTCGTCACCCGACGGGTCGAACCCTTCGCTTCTCGCGTCGTGTGCGCCCCCATCCTCGTGGGGGGTCGCGGCATCGTGGTCGTCGCCATCGGCGCGGCCCGCGTCGGAGGGACGTTCGGCATCGCCCGCGTCGCCGTCCACGGTCGCGGCATCTCCCGCACCTGCGCCGTCAGCCTCGGACGCGTCGACGGTCGCGTCCTCGGGCGTACCGGCATCGCGAGGAGCGCCACCGTCGGGTCCGACAGTCGCGTCGAGCCCACCGTCGACCGAAGGGCCCGTTTCGGCGCCGGCGCCGGCGTCAGTGGGTACCGAGGCTCCGCTACTGCTGCCGCCACCGGAGCTTCCGCTCGAAGAGCCGCCGCCGCTGCTCCCCGAGCCGCTTCCGCTCGAAGACGCAGCGCCGCCGCCACTGCTGCTCCCGCTCGACAAGCCACCGCTGCTGCTAGTGCTCCCTCCCGACGTGCTGCCGCCGTTCGACGACGTCGTAGCGCCGGCGTCCACGCTGGAGTTGTTGGGAACGTCTCCGCAATAGGGCGGATGCGGTTGCGGATTGAGGCAGTCCGAGGGCCCCGAGCAGTTGACCGCGACGCCGCAGAGGGCGAAGGCAGCGACGAATGCTGCAATTCGGGAAGGGAGGGGGCGCATCATTTCCCCCAAGGCAAGGCTGCACGGAGGGTGCCAGCCGGTTTTCCTTGGGGAATCTTGCCCAAGATCGCGGTGATCGCGCCACCTCTGCCAGCGACTGGCTCAAGATGGCACACTCCGACATGCCGCGCGCCCGGACGCGCCTTGAGCGCTCTGGCGGCGCGTGTTAACCGAGGTAACCATGGCAAGCGAGCCGGCGCCACCTTCGGACCTACCGCCCCGGCTGCGAAGAGCCCTGGAGCTTGCCTACGGGGTGGAGGGAGTGGTCGCCGCACGCGTTTGGCAATGGCCGGGACGCGTTGCAATTGGTGTTTGTCCCGGTAGCTCGTCGCTACCGTCCTCGCTCCTCGGTCGCGTGGAGTCAGCGGTCGCCGCCCTACGGGAACCAGGCGAGACTTGGGACTTCGGCATCCTCGAAGACGGCGCCGCCTGACGGCCGCGACCGACGAAGCGTCGGCTCGCGGCATCGTCTGGATCCTCCCCTCCTGTCGGCACAACGGGAGCCCTCGCGGGCTCCGCGCGGAGTGACTGCGTCGTCAGTTGGCGACGAAGATGGCCTCGATCTCGGCCTTGACGGCTTCTTCGGTCTGCTTGCGAGCGATCGCGATCTCTTTGACGATGAGCGTACGCGCAGTGTCGAGCATGCGTCGCTCGCCGAAACTGAGCTGCTTGTCGGTCTTCAATCGATACAAATCGCGAAGGACCTCGGCGACGTCGTAGATAGACCCCGTCTTGATCTTGTCCATGAACCCGCGGTAGCGCCGGTTCCAGGTCTGATTGTCGAAGGCGATGGTCCGCTCGCGCAAAATGTCGAAAATCTCTCGAATCTCGAGCTCACTGATAACTTGTCTCAGACCGACGGCGCTTGCGTTCGCGACGGGCACGAGGATCTTCCGATCGGTATCGAGGATGCGCAGCACGTAGAACTTCTGCCGGCTCCCGGCGATGTCTTTCTCCTCAATCCGAATGACCTCTGCGACTCCCTGAGCAGGGTACACGGCCTTGTCGCCCACCTTGAATTTGACGTCGGTAGCGGCTTGCATAGCATCTCCTAGGGTTGCGTCGTGGGGTCGAGCTCAGCCCGTGAATTCGCGCCTCGAAACGGAAAGGCACTCACGTATCGAAGCGAACAGGGCCTTCGGGCCGTAAGTAGAAAAAGCTGCAGAGAGAGTCTGCCGGACTCTTTCACTCGGGCTGAAGGTGGGCGCGGCGCACGCCCGTGTGAGCAGAGGTCAGAAAAATAGGCAGGCGCACTCTAGTTTGTGCGGGCCCGAGTTGTCAAACGCTTTCGTAACACGCGAGCGCCATCCACGACAGCTCTGGCCATGAAAGCACCAAGGAAAGTGGGCTCAGCCGAGCGCCGCCTCGAGGAGTTCGTGCGCGAGCCCCCAACGGACGCCCCGGTCCGAAACACGCGCGGCCGCAGCCCGCCAATGCTCCATGAGCGCGAGGGCCAGAATTCCACCGGCCACGATGACATCGGCACGCTGGGGTTCCATACCGGGCAAACCCTTGCGCCCATCGATCGGCAAGGCGGCGATGCGCTCCACCGTCGCTCGTAGCTCCTCCGCTCGAATCATGTGCCCGTGCACCTTTGCACCGTCGTACTTCGGCAGGGCCTGCGCGACCGCCGACAACGTCGTCATCGTCCCGGCTGTGCCAATGGGGATGCTCGACGGCGGCAGCAAAGGAACATTTGCAAACGCATCTCGAGCAGATTTCCCAATTGCGTCGCGTTCCTCTGGAGACGGAGGATCGCTCGCGATATGTCGCTCGGTCAGTCGCACACTTCCCACGTCGTAGCTCGCGCCGAACGCGATGTGCGGCCGGCCATGCTCCATTCGCCCGAGAATGACTTCCGTGCTTCCGCCCCCGATATCGAAGACGGCGACGTCTTCCCCGTCGGCGATGCGAAGCCCGTCCACGGCACCACGAAACGCAAGGCGCGCTTCGTCGTCGCCGCTCAACACGCGGATATCGACGCCGATCGTCCGTACCGCCTGGGCGCGCAGATCCTCGGCTCCGGCGGCGTCTCGCATGGCGCTCGTGCCCACCATGGCGACGCGCTGCACGGCCAAGTGACGAATAATCTGCGCGTAGC
The DNA here is from genome assembly GCA_036500865.1 of Polyangiaceae bacterium. GTDB lineage: Bacteria > Myxococcota_A > Polyangia > Polyangiales > Polyangiaceae > Palsa-1150. Next base: position 45,133 of record DASYBG010000006.1, on the reverse strand, counting down.
TTCGGAGGCAAGCGAGGGTGCGCGCGACCGCCACGTCGGAGAGGCGCTTCGTCCGATCGACACCCTCGCCCAAGCGCGTGATCGTCGCTCGCTCTTCGACGGCCGCGACCGACCCATCGGCGCGTAGCTCAGCGACGAGGAGCAGGACGGTATTGGTCCCGACGTCGACGGTGGCTACGCGCATGGGACGAGAGTCGGCGGCCGACGATCAGGAACCGGCGAGATCCTTCAGATTTAGCATCTCTTCGACGTTCGGTTGCAGGACGAGCTCGACGCGCCTGTTCTTCTGCATTTCATCGCGCGTTTGCTGTTCTGGAGTGCCCGCGATGGGGTCCGTCGCGCCGTAGCCGGCCGCCGCCCAGTGGACCGAGTTGAGGCCACCGCCGCCGGGGACTCCCTTGGGATCGTCCTTCTCGGGACCGACGAGAAACACGAGCACTTGGCGTGCACGCATCAAGCTGAGGCCCCAGTTGTCGAAGTACGCGCCCGCGTAGGGCTCCTTGTCGGTGTGACCGGCGACTTGAAAATTGCGGGCGTTCAACGTGGTGTCGCCGCGAATGACGTCTGCGACCTTTTTCAGGATTTTCTTTCCGTCGACCTTGAGCTTGTCGCTGCCCGAATCAAAGAGAATGTCACCCGGGAGCTGGATGACCATGCGGTTATTGCGAACTACAACCTTGAGGCCGACGCTCGTGAGCTGATCGAGTCGCGCCTTGAGATCGCGGAAGCGCGCCTTCATGTCATCGAGCTGCTTCAGGCGCGTCTCGTACTCCGACATCGCTCGCTTGAGTTTTTCCTTCTCTTCGAGCGACTTGGAGAGGTCGACTCCCAGGTCCTTGAGCTTGGCCTTGAGGTCTTCGATCTGCTGTTGAGCCGTCGTATAGTTTTGCTCATCGTCCGCGTGTCGCTTGTTGGCGGCGTCGAGATCGGCTTTGAGCTTCGAGATATCGCGCTGCGCCTGATCCCACTCTTCTTCGCTGTGACCGCACCCGGCGAGCACAAAGCACGCGACGAAGGCGGCAAGCAAAAGACTGACGCGCACTTTCAGGTTGTGCATCGGTGACCCTCGTTGGACCGTCGTTTTTGGGATGGAGAAACGCGCTCGACGCTATCGACCGCTCTTGGAAGGGTCAAGATGACGACGTCGGTGGAATCTCTCTCCACCGGAAAGGGGTTCCGGTCGGCCCATGCCGGCTCCCCAAGGATCGGCATAGCCGTCCCGTAACTTTTCGATTGACAACTGACGTACGTGACCATATACGTCACTTAGCTCACCTCAACAGGAGGACATACCATGGCTGCGAAGAAGGGTGCCAAGAAGGCCAAGAAGGGTGCCAAGAAGACCAAGACGACCAAGAAGGCCGCCAAGACGGCAAAGAAGCCGGCGAAGCGGAAGGCCGCAAAGAGGCCAGCCAAGCGGGCAGCCGCCAGCAGGCCCGTGAAAAAGGCGGCGCCTCGGTCAGCAGCGAGGGCCCCGGCGGCGGCGTCAAAAACCGCCCCGAAGGCCGCTCCGCCGGCCGGTGTACCGTCGATCTTGGGCGGCGCGCCGACATCGAGCCACGGCCTCGACGACGGGGAGGAATGAGCCTCCCGTCGTCGTCTTGAAGGTCGTTGGCTCGATCCGGTCTCGGCTCGAGGGCTGCGCGGCCGTTCCCCCCCTTGAAGGGGACGGCGGTCGCGCCCCTCGAGCGCCCGGCCGGTCATGACCACGTCGCCGGACGTCACATAGGAAGACGACGTGAGCTTATCTTGTGGGTGTGCGGCGTGTGCCATGATAAAAGGCATCGCGAATCTGTGACTGGCCCACGAGAGCCCTGCCGGACACGTGTTGAAGCAAGCGGGGCCTACTGTGCTCGCTTGACGTGATGCGGATGGAAGTTGAATGGGTAAGACGCTTTCGTCTCGAACCCGCCGGGACTGGGTGCAAACTGCACCTTCTTGATCACGTCCCCGAGGCAGGTCGCCAGCGACGGCTCGGATATCTGACTGCGTGACGAATCGGTCCCGAGCGCTGTGACGGTTCCCTTCGGATCGATCGTCCAGGTGACGACGATATCCCCTTCTATCCCCGGATGCGCCGCGACCGCGGAGTCATAGCAAGCGCGTGCCTCGTCCCGCCGTGCCATCACGAGCGCGCGGATGTCCGCGATCCCGCGCCCCGCTTCGTGTGCGTGCCCGGACTTCGGCGAAGCATCGGCAGCAGGCGGTGTACTCGGCGCATCGGCGAGCTTCACGCTTGACGCCGGAGCGGCGTCACCGAGCGCAGACGTCGTCGTGGTGGACGAAGAATCGCTCGACGGCGGAGCTCCGCTTGCGGCCGCCGGCGCGGAACTCGCCGATGGCTGAGGAGGCGGCTGGACGCTCTCCTGTGCGCTCTGCCCGCCGCACGCCGACCCGAGCGCAGCCCATGTCAAGACGAACCCAATTTCCCGACGTCGCATCGTCCCAACGTATCCCATCGGTTGGCTCGACGGAGAGTGGCCAGCATGCTTCGCTAAAGAAGCCCTGTGTCTGAGGAGCCCGTGTCGAACGCAGCGGAGGCCCCCACGGCCTCGGACCCCCCCTCGCTCGGCCAATCTCGAGCCGCTCGCGAGCGCCTCGGCGCGTACGAGCTGCTCATCGACCTCGCTTCCGGCGGCATGGCCACGGTGTGGCTCGCGCGCGCGACCGATCAGCGCATGGGACCCCCGCTCGTCGCGGTAAAGCGCCCACATCGGCACCTCACCAGCGACAAGACGTTCCTCACGATGCTCGTCGACGAAGCGCGGCTCGCATCGGCCATACATCATCCGAACGTCGTCAAAGTCCGCGAGCTCGGGTTCGACGGCGGCGTCCCGTTCATCGTCATGGATTACGTGGAGGGCGCATCGCTCGCGGAACTGCGGCGCGAGCTCTCCGCAATCGGGAGGGCGCTCGACGTGCGGGTGGCCACACGCATCGCCTGCGACGCGCTCGCGGGCCTTCACGCCGCGCACGAGCTCACCGACGAAAGCGGCCGAGCGCTCCACATCGTGCATCGCGACGTATCTCCGCACAACGTCCTCGTCGGATGCGACGGACGCGCGCACCTCACCGACTTCGGCATCGCCAAGGCCGAAGATCGCATCCAAACGACGCGCACTCACGAAGTGAAGGGAAAGCTTGCGTACCTCGCGCCCGAGCGCGTCGACAAGCGCCGCGCCTGCACAGTGCAGAGCGACGTGTTCTCGATGGCGGTCGTGCTCTGGGAGTGCTTCGCGGGCCGCCGCCTCTTCCGCGGTGAGGATGCCGTCGACGTCCTGCAAGAGGTCATGAGCGGTCCCATTCCGACGCTACGGCAGATCGGAGCAAACGTGCCCGAGGCACTCGATGGCGTGATCGCCCGCGCCCTATCCCGCGATCTCGACGTGCGGCACCCGAGCGCCATCGACTTCGCCCGCGCTATCGAGGACGCCGCCGGCCCCGAACAAATTGGAACGCACGCCGACGTCACCCGACTAATGGAGGCGATCTTCGGCTCGCGCATGGCCCGCCGACAAGAACAGGTGCGCGTCGCCATCGGAAGCTCCGACCTCGACCAACTGCTCCGCGAGTCCGGCCTCCCCGCGCGCGCGCCCATCTCGATGGCCGACGCGCCCACCGGTGAGCTCCTCGCCGAGCTCGCACCCCCGGCGCCCACCGGACGCTACGCGATCGGCTCGGACATGCGTCCCCGGCCGCCATCGCGAACGCGAACCGCCACATGGTGGATTGCGGGCGGCGTCGCAACCGGTATCGCGATCGGCGCGGTGGTCACGCTGGAGGTCGTCGCCCGAAGGTCGAGCCGCGCGACCGTCGTTGTCCGTGGAGAAGCTCCCGCCGAGGCCACGCCAAGCCCCGGCCCCTCCACGCGCAGGACCGTCTTCTCGCTCCCATTCGCCGCCTCCGAAGTTACCTTCGACGACGTCACGCGCGACCTCGACCCCCCGAGCGAGCTCGCCGCGTTCGATGCCACCGCGGACAGCGGCCCCCGCCACCACGTGATCGCCGTCGCCCCCGACGGCCGCCGCGCGGACGGCTACGTGCGCGAAGAGGACGGCGTGGGACGCGTGGAGCCACCCGGATACGCGGTCGTGACGCCCGATTCGCCCTCCTCCGCCGACGCGAAGCGCGATCCTGCGGGGCTCGCCGCACACCCACCGCGGTCGATTGGCAAAGTCCGAAACGGCTTCACGAAGCTGAAGTGAGCGGCATCGATCCGGCGCACGCCCTCGACCACGCTCCTGCCGTCAGCTCGCCACCTTCAAGAACGGCTCCCATTCCTTGAAGCGCCATCCGCTCCCGAGCAGAATCTGGGCGGTCATCGTCCACTTCGGCCGGAACGGTCGACGCGCGAGCCGCATGTCCGCCTCTTCGGGCGTGTTCCACCCTTTCCGGAGATTGCAGGGCCGGCACGCCGTGACGAGGTTCTCCCAGGAGTCGTCGCCCCCGCGCGACCGCGGCACCACGTGGTCGATGTTGAGCTCCCGGAGCGACGGACGCTTACCGCAGTACTGGCACTGATGCGCGTCGCGGAACATCAAGTTGCGACGCGTGAGCCTCACGGTTACGCGCGGCGTCCGGTCGTAGCGGAGCAGGTGAACGACGCGGGGTACGCGCAGCCCGCCGCCGACGATGGGGATCACGTCGTCCTCACTGCGAACGGGCAGCTCTCGCCACAAGTCGAAGTCGTAGGAATCTCCGCCTTCGTCAATGGCCAGCGCTACGCCCCCATAGAGCAGCACCACGGCCCGCTTCACGGTCGTGACCTGCACCGGCGCGAGATGGCGGTTGAGAACGAGGACGGGAAGCGAAAGGACGTCAGTCATCGGTCGACAGGCGGGGAGCTCCCCGGAGCATCGAGCGAAACCTTGGCGCGACGATCACCCTCGTAGTGTACACCGGTACACGCGTCGCGGCGACGTGCCGACGCGAGGCGGTCCGACGGCGCGGCCATACGTTTGACGCGTCATCCGACGGCGCTAAGCTCGAGGCCACATGCACGACGCGTCCAGCTCGTCCGAATCCCTCGAGACCGACGCGCCGTTGCCACGACGCCGTCGCCGCGCCGACGAAGAGCCGGAGCGAAAACGCTGGGTGGGCGCCGCAATCGCGGTCGGTATCGCGATGACCGCTGCGGTGATCGCCACGCTCGTCCTGACCGGCATGCAAGACCGGGCCATCTATTCGAAGCCCGTCGATGAGCTCCTCGCCAACCGAGCCAAGTTCCTCGGTCGCCCCGTCCGCGCCGACGGAAACCTCGTACACGGATCGCTCGTCAAGCGCGATCAACCGTGCGAGTACCGCTTCACTATCGAGAAGAACGGCAGTCAGCTGCCTGTACGCTTCGCCCAGTGCGTCGTGCCCGACACGTTCCGCGATGTACCGGAGATGGACGTAGCCGTCACCGTCGAGGGCGAGCTCCAACGCGACAACTCGTTCGAGGCGACGAACGTGCTCGCCAAGTGTCCGAGCAAGTACGAAATGCAACAGCGGAAAGACCACGGCGAACAGATGCCGCACGGACCGCTGGCCCACGTCGACGGAACGGACCCCGCCGCGGCGCCCTCTTCGTTGGCCGTCATGCAGGGCACCCTCGGACGCTCGACGAATGCGAGCCGCTAAGGACGGGTGATCTGCGCGATCGCTTATGGTACGGTCGAGCCGTACGGCCCGGTTGATGCGATCCATCCGCCATTGGCTCCTCGTCCTCGCCTTCGGTGCGACCCTGTTCGCCGTCCCGGGCAGGGCCGACGAAGCGAACGACTACCCTGCCGCGTGCGACGCGTCGAAGGTCACGCCAACCGATCGCGATCGCGCGCATACGGTATTCATCAGCGGCAAAGGATTCCTCGAGGAATCGAACTACGACAAGGCGATCGGCTACTTCAAGGACGCCTACTCGATCGACTGCAGCGTGCACGGGATCTTGCCGATTATCGCCACGGCGTACGAGCGAAAGGGTGACAAGGCCGAGGCGGTCCGCGCCCTCGACGAGTACTTGAAGCGCGCGCCGAACGCAGCGGACCACGAGGTCATCGAGCGTCGCATCCGCAATCTGAAAGACCAGCTCTCGCACGAGCAGCCTGCACCCACCGTCGCGCCGCCTGCACCTGCACCGTCCGTCGCGCCCGCGCCGCCCCCGGCCGCGTCCGAGACGATCGCTCCAGCGCCGCCCCCCCCGCCTCCGCCGGCAGCACCTCCGGCGCCACCCTCCGAGGGGGGTCACACCGCGGGACCGTGGATCGTGACGGGAGTCGGCGGCGTCGCGGCCCTCGCCGGAGTCATCCTCTTTTCGGTCGGCACCGGCGACGTGTCGAGCGCCGACAACCAGTGCCCCGATCGCGGCCACTGCGCGTCACAGTCCGCGGTCGACAGCGGAAATCGCGGCATCCAGCTGAAGAACGCAGGCGGGGGCCTCATCGCGGGCGGCCTCGTCGTCGCGGCCGCAGGTCTTATTTGGCACTTCCTCGAGAAACCGAGCGAACACTCGGCCGCGGCTTCGGCGCCTACGCTCGAGCCGGTCGCAGCGCCCGGATACGCGGGCGTGACCATGCACGGCGCGTTCTGACGGAGCGGCTGCTGGGCGAAGGCCCGGCGCTACGATGGAGCGAATGGCCGCACACGCAGCCGTCTTCCATTGGGCGCGCCTCGTCGCGCAGCACGACGCCGGTGGCGGACTGAAGGAGGTCGCGGTCGACACCCCACGCGACATCGTCACGAGCCACAGCTTGCCCGGCCAGTACGTCGAAGTCCGCATCGGATCCCAAGCGGGCTTCTTCGTGCTCGCGAGCGACCCGGGCGCGCCCGTCTGGGAGCTCGTGGTGCGCGCGGGCGGCGGCGCCGCGGACGTTCTTCTCTCGAAGGCCCCCGGCGCGGAGCTCGAACTCACCGCCGCGATCGGCGAAGGCTTTCCGATGGTCGTCGTGCGCGGCCGCCCGCTCATCGTGGCGCTCGGCGGTACCGGCGTCGCCGCGGGACGGCCCATCCTCCGACGTCGCATTGCCGACGGCGACGCCGCCCGGACCGTGGTCCTCGTGGGGATTCGCGCAAGGACCGAGTTGCCCATGCGCGCCGTGCTCGAAGGATGGGTCGCGGCGGGGGTCGAGCTCGTGGTCTGCCTATCTCAAGATCCGGGAGAGTTGGAAGGCATCCCACACGCCCACGGCTACATCCAGGACGTATTGCGATCGGCGGCGGCCTCGCCCCGATGGTCGGTCCGCTTTCCCACGTTGGCGTCGGACGGTCACATCTTCGCCGTAGGTATGGCCTCGATGGTAGCGGCGCTGAAGGCCATTGCCCCCGAGATCGGCATCACTACCGAAAGAGTCCACACGAATCATTGATGGCTGTCGCCTGTGTGCCCGTCGTCTTCCATCCGATGAAAGCGGGGCGTAGGCTGGAACGATGCCGGCAAGCATCCCGCCCGTAGCCCGCGGTACCGTGAGGCAAGGCGGAAAAGAGGAGCTACGCGCGTCCGTCCTCAAGACGTACTTGCTCCGCATCCGCCTCGAGAAGGGCGACCGCGCCGTGCGGCAGCTCCTCGCGATGGCCGGCATCGATCCGACCGTCGTCGACAACGAGACGGGATGGGTGAGCCGCTTGGCCGCCCGCCGCGCGCTCCGCGCCATCGCGGAGCAGCTCGGACGCGACGCGATTCGCCACCGTGGCGATTGGGTGACGCACCCCGAGGCGCTGGGCGTCCTCGTGCGCATGCTCCGCATCAGCGAGCGCCCGATCGACGCGTACCGCTACCTCGCACAGAATGCCCGCGAGGCCACGCGCATCGGCACTTGGGAAATCGAGGAGCGCCCGGCCAAGCGCAGGGCCACTACAGACGGCCAGGTTCGCATGACCTACCGCCCCCGCGGCGGCGGCGCCGACGACTCCGCCGAGCGATCCGACCCCGGCGGCGAAGAGCTTCTCTGCGACGCACGCGCCGCGGAGCTCGCGAGCCTACCTCGCATTTGGGGCCTCGAAGAAGCCGACGTCCTCCACGACGTGTGCCTCGCGCGGGACGCGGACGCCTGCGTCTACGACGTCGTTTGGTCGACACGACGCTCGCGACAAGGAATGATCCTCGGGGCGGTCGGCGCAGGCACGGCCTGTGCGGGGATGGTCGCGGTCGCAGGGGGCTCCGTCGCCGGCGCAGTGGCGGGCGTCCTCGGCGCTGCCCTCGGGGGCGGCGCGGGCCTCATGGCGGACCGCGCGCGCGAGGAGAAGGCCGCGCGCGTGTTCGAGCGCAACCGCATCGCCGCGCTCGAGCGGGGCCTCGAGCTACGCGGTGAGCTCGACGCGAACCCCGGTGATCTCACCGGCACCGTCCTCGGAGGCAAGTACCGCATCGGCCGCAAGATCGGCTCGGGCGGAATCGGCGTCGTATACGCCGCCGAGCACGTCACCCTGGGGCACGAGGTCGCCGTGAAGGTCCTGCGGGGCGCCGCCGCACGCGACGGCGGCGAGATCGCCCGCCTCCGCCGCGAGGCGTACATCCAGGTCCACGTCGAGCACCCCAACGTCGCCCGCGTGCTCGACCTCGACCAGATGGCCGACGGCAGCATCTATGTCGTCATGGAGCGCCTCGTCGGTCGCTCACTCGCCGAGAAGCTCGTGCGCGATGGTCTCCTCACCCCCGGCTTCGCCATCCCCGTCTTCGTCGACGTCTGCCGTGCCCTCCACGCCGCGCACAAGAAGGGCGTCGTGCACCGCGACCTCAAGCCGGGCAATATCTTCCTCTGCGAAGACGGCATCGCGAAGGTCCTCGACTTCGGCATGAGCAAGCTCGCCAGCGCCGAATCCCTCACGCAGACCGGGTACACGCTCGGGACGCCAGAGTACATGGCGCCCGAGCAATGCATCGGCGCGCACGTCGAGGCGCGGACGGACATCTATGCCCTCGGCGTCATGATGTACGAAGCCTTGACCGGCGAGCTCCCGATCGTGGCGCAGCACCGCCGGGATCTGCTCGACCTGCATCAACGTCAGATCCCCAAATCGATGCGCGTCCGCCGCCCGGACCTCGGCATACCGGAAGCACTCGACCAAGCCATTCTCAAGTGCCTGAAGAAGCGCACGAACGAGCGACCGAAGAGCGCGGCCGAGCTCGAGATCCTCCTCGGCGGCGTTGCGCGCGAGGGGCTGCCGCTCTCCTATCCCCCGGGTACGAACCGACGAGCGCCTTCAAACAAGGCCTTCGAGAGCCCGAACGGCCGTTCCATGGCGCGGCCCACCGACCCGCCCGGCGAGCCAGATCACCACTGAGCGAGGCGCTCGGAGCGAGCCGGCATCAACCGCGGAGGAGCCACACGAGCCCGGCGATGCTCGCGGCGAGGACGCCGAGCGCCGTGACGACGACGAGCGAGTCGGTCACCGACAGCCGCGCGCGCCCGGCTCTCGGCGGCGCAGGCGTCCCGTCGATCGGAAGCGCCGCCACGGGCGCCCCGCCTCCTTCGACGACGGTCGCCCCCGGCAACGACGGGACCGGCGGCTCAACGACGGCTTCGGGAGCTAGCACCTCGTCGGGTACACCCTCGATGCGCGCGAGCTCCTCGCCCACGGGCTCCTCGAGCGCAAAGACGCTCCGGCCCGCGCGCATCACCTGCGCCGCGCGCCACACGATTTCGCGATCCGACGGGACGCGGGCCTCGCCGAGCCACGTCCCGTTCTTGGCCCCGAGATCGCGCACCATCACAACGCCCCCACGCACCGACACGGATACGTGCTCCCTCGACGCGTCCGTGTCCCCGAGCGGCAAGTCGCACTCATCGCCCCGGCCCAGGTGGTAGACGTGGCCCTCCTCAGCCAACGGCAGCGACACCCCCCGGTCGGGTCCCTCGACGACGAGCACGCGCGGGGCCGTCCCCTCCCCGGCCTTGGCCATTGCGCGCGACACGAGCGCCAGCGCGATCTCGCGTGTCGCCGCCGCGAGCTCCCGCGTCGCCGGCTGTTGCTCGAGCTCGACTTCGAGCCACACGCGCCCCACCCGCACCGGGTCTCCCGAGCGAACGATCCGCGACGTGTGCGGCGCGATCCGCACCCCGCCGGCGAATGTCCCGTTGGTGCTGCCCTCGTCCGTGAGCAGGAGGTCACTTCCCTCGGCGCGGACGCTGGCGTGTCTGTGGCTGACACTCGGATCGGGGAGGCGAACGTCGGAGCCTGCGCCGCGTCCGATGACCACGCGCTGCATGCCGTCGAACGTCAGGCTAGCCCGGGCTCCATCACTCGATCGCACCGTGACCGTGATGGGCATGGCGGGGTCACCGTGCCGCGTCGCCAGGGCCGACGCAAAGGTTTCTCTCGTCTATCGCGCCGCCCTGCGCTCGATCCATGCGATGACGCGCTCGGCAACATCGCGCTCGACGTGTCGGCTAAGCTCCTGAATCCCTGTCGGGGACGTCACGTTGACCTCGGTCAGCTTGCCGCCGATGAAGTCGAGGCCCACAAACACGAGGCCGTCCTGCGCGAGCCGGGGCGCCATCGAGGCGATGACGGCGCGCTCATCGTCGGTGACCACGCACGGCTCGACCCGCCCGCCAGCGTGGATGTTCGAGCGTACGTCGTCCTCCCGCGCGACGCGGTTGATCGCGCCGAGCACCTCACCCTCGAGCAACAAGACTCGCTTGTCCCCCGCCCTGACGGCCGGCAGGTACTCCTGCACCATCGCGTGGCGCCGGCCCTCCTGGGTGATGTAGTCGACGATCGAGCGAGCGTTCCGGTCCTGCTTGTCGACCACCATCACGCCGCTCCCTCCCGCGCCGTCGAGCGGCTTGACGACGCCGACGCCCAGCGCCGCGACGAAGCGATGGATGCGGTCGCGGTCGCTCGTCACGAGCGTGCGCGGCATGTGCTCGGCGAAGTGGAGCGTGTAGAGCTTCTCGTTGGCGTCGCGCAGGCCGCGAGGGTCGTTCACGACGAGCGTGCGCCCGCGCAACCGCTCGAGCATCAGCGTCACGTACAGGTACTCCGCGTCGAACGGCGGATCCTTGCGAATGAGCACGCAGTCGACGTCGGCGAGGCGCATGTCGACCGCGGCGCCGAAGGTGAAGTGCGGCGCCACGTCGCTCACGGCCACGGGCCTCACGCGCGCCCAAACGTCGGCGTCTTCGACGTACACGTCCTTCGGCTCGCAGTGGAGCGTCATGTGACCGCGCCGCTGCCCGGCACGCTGGAAGGCGAAGGTCGTGTCCTTGTCGGGGAGGACCCGATCCATCGGGTCCATCACGTAAACGAAGCGCATGGCGCCGCGAGCATAGCGGCGCGTGCCGCTTTCAACGAGAGTCGTCGAGCACCATGGCGGCAAGCTGCGCGCTCTTGTCGGGGTCAAGATCGCTCGCCAGGAGATAGCCCACCCCGCCGCGCTCGGTCGCCGCGACCGAGAAGCCGTTCTCCCGGCCGACCCGCACCTCCGTCGTCCCGATCTCCCGAGGTGCCAGGTTCGCCGTGCCGACCTGAATCTTCTGCGCGTCGTACACGAGAACGCTCACGCGTCGCACATTGTCGCCCGTCCCTACCTCGTACTGGAGCATCGCGGCGCGCTGGGCATGCGGCGTCGGCAGCACCCGACCGCCGACCAAATGAGCGCCGACCCGCTCGAAGTTCGACGGCCGCACCGGCACGCCCACGTACCGTTCGAACCCGCGGACCGCCTTCGGGTCCGTCGTCTCCGGCGGCATCGGCCAGCGGTGCTCGTTCACGAGCTCCGAGAGAAGATCGTCGTTCCCGACCAAGCTCGCCTGACTCGCCGACGGCCTCGCGTCCGACTTCGCCGCAAGACCCCACGCCAGCGCCACCGCCGCCGCCGTCGCCAGCGGCACCACCGCTTGCCACACTGCGGCGCGCCCGCCGGTGTCCCGGGCCGCATCTTCGCGCGTTTGCTCGGCCGCCATCGCCCCCGCGATGCGCTCACGCATCCCCTGCGGCGCTGCCGCCTTCACGCGGCGCTTCAGCGATCCCCGCATCGCGCAGAGGAGCTGCGCCTCTTCGCGGCAGACCTCGCAGCCGCCGACATGCTCGTCCATCTCGACGAGCCTCTCGCCCTCGAGCGCACCGTCGAGGTACGCGCCGAGCATGCGGGAGCGCTCCCGACAGGCGCGCGCAGTCATACGGCACCCCGCTTGCGGGCCCGGTATTCGTCGAGGTTTGCCGCCACCGGAGCACGGACCTCCTCGCGCTCGCGACCCACGTGCTCCTCGCCCTTCACGATCCCGAGTGCCAGCGCATGGTTGTAGAGCGCCCGCTGAAGAAGCTTCCGGCCCCTATGCAGCCGGCTCATCACGGTGCCGATCGGGCACCCCATGATCTGCGCGATCTCCTCGTACGAGAACTCTTCCACGTCGCAGAGCACCACCGCCATGCGAAACTCGGCCGGCAGCGCGTCGAGCGCCTTGCCGATCTCTTGCTCGACGATCGGCATGAGGGCGATCGTCTCCGGGTCGCGCAGTTGCCGCATCGTGTTCGCGCTCACCCACCCATCGGCGAGCGGGTCGGCGTCCGGTCCGTCGAAGACGGCGCGCTCCAGGCCGCCCCGGCGATACTTGTTGATGAACGTGTTCGTCAGGATGCGAAAGAGCCACGCCTTGAGGTTCGTCCCAGCGTTGAACTGATCACGCGCCCGCATGGCCTTCACGAACGCGTCCTGAACGAGGTCTTCCGCCTCGGTGGGGTTTCGCGTCAGCTTGCAGGCCACGCCGAACATCGCGTCGAGATGGACGAGGGCTTCATCGACGAACGGATCGGCTTTCGATGCACGTGCAAGTTCGGCGAAGGGAAGGGACATCGCGGGCCTCGAACTTTCGGTTCCGTCCTGTTCAACATCCGACGCCACGCGCTATTCCTCCGCGCCGAACCTCGGCCGCCGCCACCATGAAATTGGCACATCTCCACGCTTCCGCACGGGGTCTCGACGACCTACCGCGCGATGGCGAGCCCTCCCATATAGGGGGAGGATGTGGGCGCCGGCTAGGACGAGTTCGCCGGAGGTCCGCCGCCGAGCTTGCGCTCCAGCTCCTCGAGCCGCTCGTTCAGCCTTCGAACTTCCTGCTGCAACTGCTGGAGCGGCCGGAACGTCGAGAGGATCGCCTTGATGCGCTCGTCCATCGTGTGCTGGACCTCCTCGAACTTTTCCTTGGCCTGATCGACCAGCGTCGGCTTCGCGTCTTTCTGGATCACCTCGACCTTTTCCTCGCTCCCCCGAACGCCCCCAGGAATGAGCCGCCCGATGGGCCCCTCGCGCAAGTCGGCGAGGACCTTCTCGGTTCGGCTGTGGATGAGCTCTTTCAGCGTTTGGAGCGGCACGCTCCGCGAATGGGCTTTCTGTTCCTCGTAGATGATTTGCGCGAGCGTGATCTCGGTCAGGTCGTCTTTCGTGTTGTTGTCGATGATCTGTACTTCTTCGCCGGCGCGCACCATTTCGGCGATTTGGAGCAGGGTGACGTACCTGCTGTCCTTGGTGTCGTAGAGCTTGCGGTTGGAGTACCGCTTGATGATGCGGCGCGGGCGCTCCGCAGCAGCGGCTGCCTCGGGCTTGGGGTCCAAGATCCTCTCCTTGCGCGCCGTTGCAGCGAGCGCGTATGGGAGGATACACAATGCGCCACACTGAAAGCGCGCAAAGTCGCACGTGAGACGACCCCCCGAGGCGTCTTTTCTCGTTCGGGATGCGGTCGAGAGTGACCCGGCGCTCCTCGCGGCTGAGGTCTCGGTGCGTTATCCGAGGGCCTCGCGGCCTGCGCTGGAGCGGGTGAGCCTTCGCGTCGACGCAGGTCAGGTGGCGGCGCTCTTGGGACCGAACGGGTCCGGCAAATCGACCTTGTTGCGGGTCGTCGCAGGGACCGTGCCGGCGAGCGCAGGCGAAGTACGCATCTTCGGTGAGAGCGCACAGACGCTCGATCGGCAGCGCTTGGCGCGTGTGGTCGCCTTCGTGCCGCAGACGGAGACGGTCGTCTTGGGATTCCGCGTTCGCGACGTGGTCGCGATGGGTCGCGCGCCGCATCAAGGCGGATGGATGCGCGAGCGGGACGAAGACCGCGTGGTCGTCGAGGAGGTCCTCGCCCGGTGCGACTTGGTGGGACTCCGCGAACGTCGGGTGGAAGAGCTGAGCGGCGGCGAGCAGCGGCGGGTCGCGATGGCGCGGGCGTTGGCGCAGCGTCCACGGCTCCTCCTGCTCGACGAGCCGGCGGCTTTTCTCGATGTGCGGCATCGGATGGAACTTTACGATTTGCTCGAAGAGATAGCTGCGAAGGATCTCGTGGCCTGCGTCATCGCGGTGCACGAGCTCGAGGCCGCGGCGCAGGTCGCATCGCAGGTGCTGCTGCTACGCGAAGGTCGCGTCATCGGCGCGGGTACGCCCGCCGAGGTGATGACCTCGGAGAGGCTGCGCGAGGCCTTCGACGCAGAGATCGACACGAGCGTGCATGCGGCCACCGGACAACGCTATTTCGTCACGCGGAGGGAGCGGGGCAGGTCGTGAGGGAGCGGGCCGACCGAAGTGTCGATCAGTCGGCGCGCGCGAGCTCTCTCAGGGAGCTCGCGGCCACGCGCACCTCGATGGCCCCGAAGCGCACCTTCTGCCAAGGCCCGCTGGCGTCGACGACCTCGACGCGAGCTCCCTGCGGCAGCGGCGTCGCCCCGGGGACCGCGAGGCCGTGCTCGTCCGTCGGTCGCGCGTTGGGTCCCACGACGACCGCCTCGCGGAGGTACATGCGGTCGTGGCGCATCGCGAGGGTCATCACCACCGCGACCGCCAAAACGGGCCCTGCCACCGCCGCGGCCACGCCACCGCCCACGCGCACCCGCACGGCGCGCCCGAGCCACCGAACGAACAAGCCGACAGCGAGGCCCGCGGCGGACGCCACGGCGAGCGCGCTCCAGGTGTCCTCCGAAAGGAGGCGCGCAAGCGACCGCGAGAGCGACCGCCCGGGATCGACCTCGACGGGTTGCCCCGCGCGCACGCGCCTGCGCGCCACCTCGGAGCGAACGATCATGAGGGCCTTGCCGGCGTCGTCGGCGAGCGGGCCGTCCCGCGCGAGGTCGCGGGCTTCCTCGAACCCATGGGCCGCGCGCCCGAGATCGCCGGGCACTTCGGCGCCGATCCGAACCCGGCCCACGTATGCGAGACCGCGGTCGTAGCTCGCGACGGGGTCGACGACGCCGCGATCGGCGAGCGCTTCGAACGCCGAGACGGCGTCACCCGGCCGGCCGTCGTGGAGCGCGGCGACCCCGGATGCGAAGAGCGCGTCGGTCTCGTCCGCCGCCCGCGCGTTGCTTGCGGCGAGCGTGAGGAGCGCCGCGAAGAGGACGCCGAGGGCCACGGCCGAGCGACTCATACCCTGGCCTCCATCCCGCGAATCGCGCCGCGGGCGCGGTCCCACCGGCTGCGCGCGTGTGTGATGTCTGCTTCGTCCGGGGCGAAGCGCGCCGCCTCGCACTCGCGCAGAAGGTCCGCCACGCTCTCCGCGGTCGCCCGCGCTACGCCCGCCCGCGCCAGCCGATCGGCCACTTCGCTCCCCACCGCCCCCCGAATGTTCACCCCCGCGTGCGCGACGCTCGCCGCCTCCAGCGCGCGCGCGATGGCGGCGTCGGCGTTGCGGGCATCGGCCTTGTCGCACGCCATCGTCGCCTCCGCGAGTCGCTCCCGGAGGTCCGCGGCCGGCGACGTTCGTTTCCGGTGCCACGCACCCATGGCCCTCCGGCCCACGGCCCGGCCGGCCACGGCGAACCCGAACGCGAGCGGCCAAACGCCAACCCCGGCGAGCCAGAAGGCGGGCGTGTCGTCCCAGTGCGCGTGTGGGACCGCCGAGCGCGCCAGCGCGTCCCTCGGCGGAGGCATGCCGGGCAGGAGCTCCGCCGGCGCGTCCTGTCCAGGCGTCGCGGCGGCGGCCGAAGGCGTGACGTGCACCGCGCCGAGCGGCGCGCGTGCGACGGCGTAACGCTTTTCGATCGGGTTCCAATACGGCAAGACCATGTCGCCGAGGTCGACGGTGCCGGGGCGGTGTACGCGGACCACGAAGTCGAACGTCCGCTTCCCGCCGAAGTCGTCCTGGCCCTTCGGCCCGACGTCGTCGTGGGTCTCTGCCGGTAGCCACTCGATGCCTGCCCGCGCCGGCGTCGTGATCGCGCTCGGCACGTTACCGGAACCGAGGACCTCAACGTGCACGCCGACCGCGCCGCCCTCTTCGATTTCCCGCGGCTTCACCTCCGCGCTGAGCGAATAGCGCCCCACGTCCCCGACCGTGTACCCCGGCGGCCTCCCGGCGATCGGCGGCTCGGCGACGTGCACCACGATCGACTCCGAGGTGCGCGGCCCCGCCGCCGACGCGGGCCGAGCGACGCCCATGTGCATCGGACCGATCGTGAGATCGCCGGCATGGAGTGGGAAGAGCGCCCACTTCATGGCCAGCGTCACTTCCCAGACGTGCCCGCCGATCGCGGCGTAGCCCACGACCTGTCCCAGCTTCTCGTCGGCGACGAGCGGGTGCTTCACGAAATCGGGCACGTCGGGCTCTCGTCCAGCGTCCTGGTCGGCCTGAAAGCGCCCCGCTTCGGCGTCCCGATACGCGTAAATCGTGAAGAGAACCTGTTCGCCCACGGCCGCCGAGGTCTTGTCGACGGTCGCGTGCAAAAAGTACATGGCGCCCCGCGGCGCGACCTGCGACAGCTTCGGATCGATCGCCACTTGCTCTTCGGGCGGCGGAGCGCGATCCATCGGGTCGAACTGCTGCAGGAAGCCCTTCCACGGATCGAAGGGCGACATGTTGAAGGGGTTCTGCATCCCCGGCGGCATCTGCGGCTGCTGGGCGCGCTGCGGAGCTTTGCCGGCGGCGACGACGGTGATCGCCACGGGCTTCGACGGGTAGCGCACGCCGCCCACGCTCACGCTCGGCCCCCCGATGTGAAACGTGCCCGGCCTCTCCGCCACGAGCGACCACGTGACCTGGAGCGTGTACGTGGTCGACTGGACGCCGTTCATGCTGACGAACGACGTCTGCGGAAACGCTTGCTGCCCCCGCACCGAGAAGCCCGGCGTCGCCCCCAGCCGTGCGTCGTCTGGCATCGCCTCGCTACTGCTCGCCGAGACGCGCACGTGCACGACGTCCCCCACGCCGACCGTGTCCGCGTCGAGCTGGATGCGCATCTGCGGGGCGTGCTGCGCGCGCGCGACGGCGCCGAACAGACAAAGCCACGCGGCGGCGAACGCGACCCACGCCGCGCCCCACCGTTTCACGGCGTGACCCCCGCGGCCGGCAAGTGCTCCCAGTACGTCGGCGCGCCGTCGCGCCACGTGACGAACTGGACAGCCCCGTCGTGCGACACCACGATGGCGAGCGCCTCCTTTTCTTGCGCGCAGAGTCGATACGCCGAGCGGTGCCTGGTGCCGGCGCTGTCGATGGGGACCGCCTGGTGCGCAGTCGCCTCGAGATCGAGCGCCCGGCGTACGCTCGTCACCTCAGGGAGCACCCCGGCGATCTCGGCGCCGAACCCGAGGAGCTCGAAGCGATCGGTCAAGACAACCGCGCCGTCGACGTCGCCGAGCGCGGCGAGGAGCTGCGACACTTCGAGGATGGCCTCGTCGAGCGCTGCAAGGCCGGGGCGCATCGAGTGCTGGTAAATGCTCCAGTCGGCGCGCTCCGGGCGGGGCGTCATCTCCGCGGCTGCCAGCGCGAGCTCGCGCATGATGGAACGAATCAGCATGCCCTGACGGCGGCGCCAGGGGCCGTCGGCGAAGGCATACTTGAGGTGGAGCGGACCTCCGTCGCCGAGGAGCGCCGCCGCGCGTTGCTCCGGGACCAAGACCAGGGTCGCTCCGTGGTGCGCCTCGCGCAGGATGGAGATCACGCGCTTGAACATCTGCTGGGAGATCTTGCGCATCAGGAGCGGATCGAGGGGCACGCCACGCCCGCCCATCGCCCGCTCGTGATCGGCCGCCAGCTCGCCACGCATGTGCGCGAAGCGCGTGGCGAGCCACTCGGCTTCGAACGCGTCGATCGGCGCGCCCTCGAGCTTCCCCGCGCGGAGCTCTCCCAACGTCACGTCGCCGAGCCAGATGGCCACAAGACCCGGGCCGCCCGTGCGCACGACGATGACGTCGCTCGGGACGGGCGAAGGCACGGATCGGCCGCCGCGCGCGCTCTGCATCCAGCGCGGCCCCGACTGCAGAATGCCCCAGATCTCGAAGTCGTCGTCTCCGGTCGAGCGAACACCGATGAGCGCCCGATGGTACGAGGCCGCGGGCGCCAGCCGGCGAATCTCCTGCTCGTTGTACGGTCGCGGTTCGCTGAAGCGGAGCGCGTGGAGGCCTTCGGGCGGCCCGGCCTCGGGGGAAACCCGTTCGGGGCCGCCGACGAAGAGTCGGAAGCGCACCGGCCGGTCCTCCTCTCGGAGAAGCGAGGCCTGGTACGCCGCCGAAAGCAGCCTGTGCAGTGCGGCCTTCTCCGGCAGCGCCCCGCGGCGGAGCGTGCACGGCCCCGGGTCGGCGAGCTTCTCCAGGTCGGCCCAGCGAGCCCGCGCCACCTCGGCGAGCTGGGCGGGGTAGGCGTGGAGGGACGCGACGGATTTCATTTGTCCGCCATACCGCGCGGACGCTTCTTGCCAAAGCGCTTGGCCTGCTCCTGCTGCAGCGTCCGAGCATTTTCGAGCTGGTCGAGCATGCGGTCGTCGCTGCTTTGCGGTGTCGGCGGAGGCGACGCGGCGTCGGGCGCCTCGGGGGATGCGTCGGGCGCCTCCGGGGGCGGCTCGGAGCCCGCGTCCGGGTCGGACTTGGAACCAGCGTCGGAGGATGGCGAGCCCGAGTCCCCTTTGTCGTGGCCTCCGTCCCGGCTCGGCGACCCCGAGTCACCCGGGCCGCCGCCGTCCCCTCCGCCGTCGCTGTGGCCGGCGTCCTTTTCGTCTTCGATTCGCTCGAGCGCGATGGCGCGGTTCCACGCGGCGTCGCGTCCGGTCCGGTCGCCGGCGTCGGGGAGGCCCGGAGCGAGGACGAGCGCGCGGTCGTACGCCCGAACGGCCTCCTCGTAGGCGCCGTCGAGGAACGAGATGTTCCCGTCGAGATAGAGCGCCTTGGCGCGCAGATCGAGCGCCGAGGACGGGTCGTCGCCGACGATCTCGACGACGCGCCGCGCGCACTCCACCTGCGCGTGCCGCTGCGACCGCACCCCTTCGGGAATGCCGGCGTCGACCTGCTCCTGGCCGAACCGCAGCCCGAACCGCTCGCCGACCCCGAAGAGCGAGAGCCCGAGATCGAGCGTGCCGTCCGGCCGCCGCTTGAGCATGTCGGGCGTTCCGATGCTGCCGTCCTTGCAGGGACCGGTCGACAGATACTCCTCGAGGCGACTCGCCGCGCTCGACGCGTCGCCCGCGTCGAGATCGACGATGGCCTGCTTCACGGAGGGGGCCTCGCGATCGAATGGCCGCGACACGTTCCAGCCGCACGCCGGGGTGACCGTAAAGAGCAGGAGCCAGAGGCGCGGCTTCATGCGTTCGCCCCGCGCGGCCGGCGGCGGGCCGGCGCTTCCCCGATCAACGCCTCGACGATGAGCAGGACCACCGCGAGGCCGAGCGGCCAGGCGTATTCGTCCGCGTAGACCGTCTCCACCTTTTCGCTCAGCTCGTCTCTCATCATGCGCTGGAGCCCACGCGCGACCTGATCGATCCCCGTGTCGCCGTGCTCGGCCCGCACGATGGTTCCCCCCGTCGTCTGGGCGACCTTCGCGAGCTGCGCCTCGCCCTCCGCAGAGAGCTCGGTCGTCATCGTCTTGCCTTCGTCGTCCTTCATCAAGCCGTTCGGCTTGCCGTCGGGCGTGTAGCTCGGGATGACCTCGGGCGCGCGGCCCCCGATCTGCACCACGTCGATGCGCGTGCCCTCGGCCTGGCAGTTCGTGGCCACGCTCACCGGGTCGCCCTCGAGGTCCTCGCCGTCGGTAACGAGCACCATCACGCGCACGTGATCTTTCGACTTGGGGTCCCGCGCGAAGAGCTCTCGCCCCCGCTCGAGGGCGCGCGCGGTGGCGGTGCCGCCGACGGGCATGTCGTTCGGGTCGAGCTGCCGGAAGAACTGCGCGATCGCCGGGCCGTCGCTCGTGAGCGGAAAGCTCATCGGCTCGCCTGCGAACGCGACGGCCCCGAAGCGTGCGCCCGGGAGATCCTGGATGAGACGCGCGACCTCGGCCTTCGCGCGCGCGATGCGACTCGGCACGATGTCTCTCGCGTACATGCTCTTCGAGTAGTCGAGCACGATCACCACATCGAGGTTGGTCGCCGGGATGATGCGCGTGCCGCTGCCGAACTGCGGCCGGGCGAGCGCGACGAAGGCCAAGAGCATCGCCGCGACGAGGAGCACCGCCTTCGCGGCGCGGCGGCCCGCGGCCTCGTAGGTGACGAGCCCCGCGAGGAGCTTGGGATCGCCGAACGATCTCGCCGCCCGCGCCTGCCGCACGCTCCCCCAGATCACCGCGCCCGCGTATCCGACGATCGCCGCCAGGCAGAAGATCGCCAGCGCGAGACCCGCCGGCGAGCCGAAGTCGTAGCCCCACCTCACGGGAACCTCCGCACGAGCATGAGGCGAAGCACGGCCTCGAGCGCGATGAGGATCGCGGCCGGCAAGAGCAAGAACGGGAACAGATCCTCCATCGTCGCGGCCTGCGACTCGAACTTCGTCTTCTCGAGGTGGTCGAGGATCGCGTGCATGCTTTTCTCGAGCGCCCTCTTGTCGGTCGCGATGAAGGCCTCGCCGCCCGTCTCGTGCGCCATCTTCTTGAGGAGCTCCGGGTTCACCGGGAAGCGCTGGTGCACGTAGTGGGGCTGGCCGAAGAGGTCGAAGCCGTCCTGGACTTCGACGTCGTCGCCGTTGCCAATCTGCACCGTGTAGATGCGCACGCCCTCCTTCTGGGCGAGGTGGGCGGAGTATTCCGGCGCGATGACGCCCTCGTTGGAGTCGCCGTCCGTGATGAGGACGACCGCTTTGCTCCTCGCGTCGCTCCGTCGCATGCGGGCGACCGCGGTGCCGACGGCATCGCCGATGGCGGTCTTGTTGCTGTCGATGACGCCGAGCTCGATGTTCGAGACGAGCTCCGTGATGAGGCCGTAGTCGAGCGTCGGCGGGGAGAGGACGAACGCTTGCTTGGCGAAGACGACGACGCCGATGCGGTCGGTTTTGCGGCGGCGCACGAAGTCGACGAGGACGTCTTTGGCGACGTCGATCCGGGTCGGCCGATGGCGCGGGCCCTGGGCCGAGTTTCCGGGGACGAGGTCGCCGGAGGGCGCATCCATGACGGCCGACATGGATCCGGAGAGGTCGAGCACGAGGACGATGTCGATCCCGCGCTCCTCGACGTTCTCGCCGCGCTGGACGCTCTGCGGGCGGCCGAGAGCGAGGATCGCGAGCACCAGCGCGGCGCCCCGCAGCACCCCCGGTCCGTCCCGGAGTGGGACGCGCCAACCCCGCGGACCGATCGCCAGCGGGGCGATCGTCGGGACGCCCAGCCGGGGGACGCGCGCGTCTGCGCCCAGCGTCATCCGCCACACGAGGTACGGCACGAGGACGAGCGCCGCGGCGAGGGCGAAGCACCACCCGGCGCGGGTGAGCCAGGCGATCGTGTCGGCCGTCGAAGGGTGGTCGCCGAGCGGAGCCGGCCAGGCAGCCCACTGCGCCGTGCGCCACGCCTCGCCGCGCGCGAGCACGGGCGAGACGAGGGCGACCGCGAGGACGGCGACGGCCGACAGCACGACCAGGCACCCGCGGACCCAGCGAGGCTGGCTCATGGACGCGCCCCCTCTGCGGCATGCGTAGCGGCCGGCATGGTCGCCCGCACGACGCGCTCGGCGTCACCGAGCGCCTGCGTGCAGGCTTCGGTCGAGGGGGTGACGTCTGCGAATTTCACGAGGTCGCACTCCTGCAAGAAAGCGACGACCTCGGGCAACGGCACACCGAGCTGGGATACGCGCCGGAGGGCCTCGATCGTCTCGTCGGTGGTCGACTCGAGCCCGTCGAACCCGTAGCGCGCGCCGAGACACTCGCGGACGGCGTCGTTCAGCCGGTCGAAGAACTCGGCGAAGCGCTTGGTCTCGAGCAAGCCGGCATGGCGAACCTCGTCGAGTCGCTGGAGTGCGATCTCCCACGGGGGTCGGGGCGGCGGGGGCGGTACGACGGGCTTCGGCCGCTTCGTCCACCGATAGAAGAGCCACGCGAGGACACCGCCGGCGACCACGCCGACCGCGCCCCACGCCAGCGCGCGCTTGAGCGACGTCCACTCTTCGC
Organism: Polyangiaceae bacterium; assembly: GCA_036500865.1. GTDB lineage: Bacteria > Myxococcota_A > Polyangia > Polyangiales > Polyangiaceae > Palsa-1150. Next base: position 22,893 of record DASYBG010000006.1, on the reverse strand, counting down.
GCTGCGCGCGGGGCGCCGGGTTGGGCTGAGGGACCGCGCTCGGCGTCGACGCGGTGGGGTCCTCGACGACCAACGTGTGCGGCTTCGTGCAGACAGTGATGACGTCGCTGCTGGCACGCGCGATCGAGATCGGCAACGCGGGGAGGACGAGGGTGTGCCGGCCGGGGTTCGCCGGAAGCGCGACGAGCGGGAGGTCGACGACCGTCTGCCGGCGCCCGGTCTTCGGGTCCGCGTCCGAGGTCGCGACCCGCGCCCGCGCTTCGCCGGTCTGATCGGGGAGCGCAAAGCCGGCTTCCTTGAGCGCTCGCGCGGTGTCGCTCGTCGTCTGGAGCTCGAGCCCGTGCGGCAGGACCGTCTCGCCGTTGCCGTGGCTCACGACGACGTGGAGCGTGGCCGCGTAGCCGCTCGTCCCACGCGAGGGGAACGCGTCGACGAGCTGCGGGCGCTCGGCACCCGCGGGGCCCGTCTCGACGCACTCCGCGTGCGCGCCGCCCGCCACGGCGAACGTCGCGGCGCAGACGCTCAGGGCTGTCCAGCGCGCGGGCGTCATCGGCGGATCCTTCGGGCGCGGCGCGCGAAGAGGTCGCGCAGGGGGCGGACGAAGGAGCCCGCCGTGTCGATGTCGACGGAGTCGAGGCCCAGACGGTGGAACGCTGCGCGGCGGGTCGAGCCGATCCGCTTCATGGCATCGGCGTAGAAGGCGCGGACGCGCGGGTCGCTCGTGTCGACCAAGAGGCTCTCCCCGCTCTCGAGGTCCTCGAAGCTCGCGAGGCCGACGTCGGGCAGCTCGGTGTCCCGATGGTCGACCAGCACGACGGGGACGACGTCGTGCTTCGCCGCCGCCAAGGCGAGCGCGCGCTCGTAGCCTGTGTCGAAGAAGTCGCTCAAGACGAACGCGATGCTCCGCCGCCGCGAGATGCGGACAAGCCCTTCGAGCGCCGCCTTGAGGTCGGTCGCGGCGCCGAGGCGCACGGCGGGCGCAGGGGCCGGTTTCCTCGTCTGTCGAGCGGCATCCACGCGCGGAGGGGGCGGCGGCTCGAACGGCGGCCGCGCGCCGGGTTGGAAGCCGAGGATCTCGCGGATGACGCGCATGACGTGCTTCTCGCCCTTCTTCGGCGGCACGAGGCGCTCGATGCGATCGGTCGCGATGATGAGCCCCACGCGGTCGCCGTTTCGGATCGCGCTGAACGCGAGCAGGGCGGCGACCTCGCTGGCCACACGGGTCTTCGGCGCACGGCGGGTGCCGAACCGCTCGCTCGCGGAGAGGTCCACGACGAGCATGACCGTCATCTCGCGCTCTTCGACGAAGACCTTGACGAACGCGTCGTTCATGCGCGCGCTGACGTTCCAGTCGATCGTGCGGACGTCGTCGCCGGGCTGGTAGGGCCGCACCTCGCGAAACGCGAGCCCCTGCCCCTTGAAGCTCGAATGGTAGGTCCCCGCCAGCTGCTCGTTGGCGAGCCGCGCCGTGTGGATCTCGATCGTGCGAAGGGCCGCGAGGAGCTCTTTGGGGATCACGGCGGGGTCAGGTCAAAAGACCGAGGTGAACGGCGCGGCCGGCGCCGAGGAGTGCGCAGCGACCGTCGTCCTCGCCGAGGACGACGCGAACCGCGGACGGGTCGCCGCCCTCTGCGCCGCGCCAGCAGCGAGACCGAATGGCGGCGGCCACATCTTCGCAGAATCGACGCCCGAGGCCGAACGAAACGCCGCCGACCAAGATGACGCGATCGACGCCGACCGCGAGGTGAATCGCCGCGAGGACGGAGCCGAGGGCTTCGACCCCGTCTTGCACGAGACCCGCGGCCCACGCGTCCCCGGCCCGATAGGCTTCGGCGAGGTCCTCGACCGTGAGCGCCGCGGCCGATCGCTTCGCCGCGAGCGACGAGCCACGAAAGCCGCCGCCGGCCGCCTCGGCCCGGGTTCGCGCGCGGCGTTGCATCCCGCGGCCCGACGCCAGGGCCGCGAGGTGCCCTCGCCCGCCGCAGTCGCAGGGCGCCGCCGACGGAGACGCGTCCACCTGAAGGTGCCCGATCTCGCCGCCGCGGCCCGACGACCCGAGGAGCGGGCGGCCGCCGACGAACACCTTGTTGCCGATGCCCGTGCTGATCGTGACGAGACAAAAGTCGTCGCCCTGGCCGCGCATGTAGCGGAACCCCGCGGCCGTCACATCGTTCATGACCCGGACTGCCGCGCCACCCCACGCCGCGCCGAGATCGCGGCCCAAGGCGTAGGGATAGTCGCCGATCGAGCCCCAAAGCGGCGGCGCCGCGAGGACGCGGCCTTCACCGTCGACCGGGCCCGGAAACGCCACGGCGGCGGAGCCGAGCAGCCCCTGCGGATCGAGGACCGCCCGCAGCGCGGACATCTCCTCGAGGAGCTTCGATCGGAGCTCGTGCCACGACACGCCTGGATGACGCTGAAAGCTCGGCGCCTCCGTCCTGGCCGTACCGGCGAGGCTTCCGTTCTCTCCGTCGTACACGGCAGCACGGAGCTGCGTTCCGCCGACGTCGAAGACGAGGTGTCGACCCGGTCGTGTCACGGCACCTCGACGACCTCGAAGACGCGTTTGACGATCTGCTCGGCCGTGACCTCTTCCGCGTCGGCCTCGTAGGTCAGCACGAGCCGGTGGCGAAGGACGTCGGGACCCATCGCCTTCACGTCCTCCGGGGTGACGTACCCGCGGTGGCGCAAGAACGCGTGCGCGCGGGCGGCGAGGTTGAGCGCGATGCTCGCGCGCGGGCTCGCGCCGAACTCGATGAGCGGCGCGAGGTCCTTCATGCCGTGCTTGGCCGGCTCGCGCGTCGCGAAGACCACGTCGACGATGTAGTCCTTCACTTTCTCGTCGACGTAGACCTGCTTGACGACCTTCGCCGCGTCGAGGAGCTCGGTCGGCGTGACCACCTGCTGGGCTCGGACGACCTCCGTTTGCGTCATCCGGTCCATGATCTTCCGCTCGTCGTCGCGCCCCGGATACCCGACCTTCACCATCAGCATGAAGCGATCGATCTGCGCTTCGGGGAGCGGGTAGGTCCCCTCCTGTTCGATCGGGTTCTGCGTCGCCATGACGACGAACGGCTCCGGCAGCGGGTACGTCCGGTCGCCGATGGTGACCTGTCGCTCCTGCATCGCCTCGAGGAGCGCGCTCTGCACCTTCGCAGGGGCGCGGTTGATCTCGTCGGCAAGGACCAGGTTCGCGAAGATGGGCCCGAGCTTGGACGTGAACTCGCCCTTCTGCTGGTGGTAGACGACGGTACCGACGAGGTCCGCCGGCAAGAGGTCGGGTGTGAACTGGACCCGCGCGAACTTGGAGTGGATGGCGTCGCACAGCGTGCGGACGGTGAGCGTCTTCGCAAGGCCGGGGACGCCCTCGAGCAGGACGTGGCCGCCGGTGAGGAGCCCGACGAGGATCCGCTCGACCATGTACTGCTGGCCGACGATGACCTTGCCGACCTCGTTGGTCAGCCGGTCGACGAAGGCACTTTCCTTGGCGACGAGCTCATTGAGGGCGCGGACGTCGTACATGGGGGTTTGTCGCTCCGAACGGAAAAACGAGGGCCGTCCTTCTATCACGGCGGCAAGCGTGTGCGAGGGCGCGCGAGCGACGCGGGAACCTGGGGCTTTATTCCCGGACGGGGGCGGCGCTTGACGCCTCGCCGCCTTCGCCGCGATCCTCCAAGAGTGGAACCCAAGCGACCCGGCGCCTCGACGCGACCCGAGGCCCGGATCGGCGTCACGCTCGGCGGCAAGTGGCACATCGACCGGCTCATCGAGGTCGGCGGCATGGGCGCGGTCTACGCGGCCACCCATCGCAACGGGCGGCGGGCGGCGATCAAGATGTTGCAGGCACGCTACGCGGCGGACCCCGAGGTTCGCACGCGCTTTCTCCGCGAGGGCTACGTCGCCAACAAGATCGACCATCCCGGCGCCGTCTCCATCCTGGACGACGACACGGCCGAGGACGGGGCACCCTACCTGGTCATGGAACTCCTCGACGGCGAGTCGCTCGCCCAGTGGCTTCATCGGTCGGGCGGCAAGCTCCGTGTCACCGAGATGCTCGCGGTGGCCGAGCAGCTCCTCGAGGTCCTCGAGATCGCGCACGAGAGCGGAATCGTCCACCGCGACATCAAGCCGGGGAACGTCTTCGTGACGAGGGCCGGGCACGCCAAGCTCCTCGACTTCGGCCTCGCGCGCATCCGCGACGGCACGCTCTCCCTCGCCCCGACGGCCGCCGGCATCGTGCTCGGCACCGCCGGTTACATGTCGCCCGAACAGGCCCGAGGCGTGAACGAAGAGCTCGACGGCCGCTCCGACCTGTTCGCCGTCGGCGCGCTCGTCTTCCGCGCGACCGTGGGGCGGCCGGTCCACGACAGGAGCTCCCACTTCGACACGGTCATCGCGGCGATGAACGAGCCCGCGCCCCCGTTCGCGAGCGTCTTGCCCGAGGCGGGACCGCTCCTCGCGAGCGCGATGGACCGCGCGCTGGCCTTCGCGAAGGAGGATCGCTGGCCGACCGCCCGGCTCATGTCCGACGCCCTTTGCGCCGCCTACGACGAAGCCAAGCGGAGGCCGCCGCCTCTACCCGCCCGCCCGCAGCCCGCGCCGTCGCCGGACGACGAAGCGCCCTCCATCGCCTTCGAGCTGATCGAGGCGCCGAGCCTCGTCATCGACGTCGCGTTCGGCGAACGTCACGCCGAGACGATGGAAGAAGAGCGGCGTCGCGCACGCGAAGTCGTCGAAGACATCGGCGAGAGCCCGACGAACGACCCACACCAGACGCGGTAGACCTCGATCAGAACGACTTGAGGACCGAGCCCTGAACCGCGACGTTCAAGTGGGCGACCAGCGAGTGCGTCAGCGTGATGGGGCGGTCGGGGATCTGACCGGTGATCGCGAAGTGGATGTCGACCTTGCCCTCGGAGAGATAGGCGAGGACCGTCGCGTCGCTCACCTGCATCGGAGAGAGCTCGAGTTCGGTCGCGTTCGCGGGCACATCCAGGTCGGCGAGGACCGCGAGGGGCATCGACGAATCCTCGGTCTCCATCGTCGCCGTCACGTGCTTGAGGAACGAGAGGTCCGCGCCGGTGACCACGTTCTCGGAGATCACCGCGGTCAGCGAGCCCAGCTTGCCGATCTGGTCGAGGTCGCTCTTCACGTCCACCGTCACGAAACTGTCGGTGGTGACGGTCTGGTTCGCGAGCAACTGAGCGACGCCGGGCGGCGCGCCCGGGAACGTCGCCTGGTTGCTCACCGTCACGTCGACCTCGCCCTGCCCGTTCGTGCAGGCGAAAAGAGCGACCGCCAAAAGCGGGATACAGCGTTTCATCGTCATCGGCTCCTCGATCCTCAGAAGTACAGGGAGAAGCCGAGCTTCCCCGAAGGTGCGACCCAACCGCTGAACGACGGATTGCCGATTCCCGATCCGGACATCGCACTGGCACCATTTGCAGCGACCGTGCCGTTCGATCCCATGTTGATGTTCGAAGCGCTCACATCGAGATAGGAGACGCCGCCGCGAAGGAAGAAGCGGAAGTTCGAGCGGCTGCCGATCTCGAGGCCGAGGTGGATGTTCGCGTAGTTGTATCCGACGGTCGGCGACTCCGAGATGCCTGGAATCGTGCCCTGCCAGTAGTGGCCGCCCTCGACGGTCAGCGTCGGCGCGATGGGAAAGTCGATCGGGTCGAGGGTCACGCCGAAGCGCACGCCGGGCGCGATCCCGTTGTGCGTCACGGCACCGGCGATCCGGAGCCAATCGAATCGCGGACGCACCACGATACCGAGGGCAGCACCGTCCGGCACCCCGACGTCCATCGTCATGCCGAACGTGCGATGGCGCGGCGACGCCGCGGCCGGCGCCTTGTCGACCTGGGTGGCGGCGGACGGCGAGGACGCGACCACGAACGCGGGCGACGGGCCCGACGCGGGAGGCTCTTGGGCGCGAGCGCCCGAGGCGAACGAGACCACGACCGTACCTGCGAACACAGCCGCCGCTTTGTAAGCGACGCGTGCCGTGCAGCGCCCGAGAGGCGCCGACTTTTTTGCCGTCGAACCCATACTCACGGGAACGGCATCGACAACCACTCCGCGATGCGCGGCGATCACTTTGGTGACGAGACGTGGGCGAGACTGGGTGACGCCCCAAGGTCGGGGCGTCTTCGCTTCACATGCACACGGCGCTTTGGACGGCCGTGTGGCTGCAATGCGTGGCGCCCGCGTCGGTGTCGCCGATGCTGTAGTAGTACGCCGCGTACTCCAAGTGATAGACGCGGCAGTCGAGGCTATTGCCGGTGTCTGTCGTCACGCCCCCGCCCGTGTACGCGTAGTCGAGGCACGCTTGCTCGCACGCCGCGGGACCCTCGTAGGCGATGCCCTTGCACAGGTCCACGTCGAGCTCGCAGAAGGATTCGCAGATCGCGTGCGCCGTGTCGGCGGCGTCGGGCGCGACGCAAAAGCCTGGACCGCCCCCGAGCGGGCCCGCGTGGGGGCAGTGGAACGTCGCGTTGGCCGTCGACCCTTGCGCGGCGCCTGCATGGTAGATGCGGCACTCCCGCGTATCGCCGGTGGTATCGCCAGGGTTGCCCGTCTCCCAGAAGGCGCATAGCTGCAGGCAGTCGTTCGGCCAAAACGCGTATTGCGAGAGCGCGCCCGTGCAGTTCTGATTGACCACGCTGCAGTAGACCGTGCAGAGGTCTTGCGGCCCGCCCGCCTCGGACACGCGAGACGCGCCCGCGTCCGCCGCCGCGTCCGAGACCAGAGTGACCGGCTCGATGCCGAGGATCGCGTTGCACCCCGCGGCGAGCGCCACGACGGCGACGCCCGACGCGAGCGCCCATCCGACCGTGAGCGCCGAAGGCGTGTACCTCACCACGCGGCCTCCACCACCGCGCCGCCCAGCGTCGGCGAGACCGAGATGCTCGCGGCGACGCCGGCCGGTCTCCGAGGCGCGGCGAGCCACAAGACGCCACCCGTGACGAGCGCCGCGGCGCCCACCAAGAACGCGACGGTCGACGCGTCGCCGTTGGAGCGCGCGTCGTTCTCCTTCGCGAAGCCAGAGGCGGTGCACAGCGTACCCACGCAGTTCTTGAGCGCCGCTTGATGGTCGGAGTTCGCGAGGAGCGCGAATACGCCCGAAACCCCGAGCCCGACGACGCCGGCCGCGCCGACGACGAGCCCGATCATTCGCTGGCTTCCTTCGGGCGGCGGCGCCGTGATGCCGGTCTCGGTCGGCGGCGCGGAGGGCACCGGGGCGATCGCGGCGCCCGCCGGGGTCTGCGCGGTCGCGTCGGGCGGGAGCGCCTCGAGGGGCGGCACGCTCACTGTGACTTGCGCGCCGTCGTTCGGAACGTCGACGGTCTGCGACCAAGCTTTGTATCCAGCGGCGACGGCCTCCACGACGTGCGCCCCCGCGTCGACGGGAATGCCGAGCCCCCACTCGGGCGCGCCCATCGCGACGCCGTCTCTTCGGACCTGCATGCCGTCGACCGGTTGCACGACGCTCACCGTCAGGTGGGCGAGCGTGGACGCCAGCGCGCGCGCATGACGCTCCGCCGTGTCGACGTAGTCCTTGCGGCCGATGGCGCTCGCTGCGCTCTGGGCTTCTCGGTACGTGACCCAGGCCGTCGCGGTGCGACCGACCTTCTCCCAGCAATTGGCGAGGTTGAGGAGCGTGCTCGGGGACGGATCGATCCGCTGACTTTCGGCGAACTTCGGACAGGCGTCGGTGTAATTGCCCGCCGTGGCGAGACGGCGCGCGTCCTCGAAGAGCGCCTGCGCGGCAATCTTGTCCGCCTCGGAGCCCGGCGTGTCGGCCCTCGACCCGGCGGACGCGGTCACGGCAACGAGCGACGCAAGCAAAACGAAGAGCCGGGCCGACTTCGTCGATCCCATAATCGCCTTTTTACTCGACGGCGCTCAGCGGAGCGATGGAATGTCGTCGTCCTCTTTCGATTTGGAGGCCGCGGGCGGCGCGGCGCTCGCCCCCGGGGCCGCGGAACCCGTTTTGGTCTGAAGGGTCGACGCGGGCGCGGGACCCGATGCGCCAGCCCAGGCGGAGGCAGCGACACGCGCGGGCGAGACGGCGGACGCACCCGAGTCGAGCGAACCCTCCGCCGTCGATGCACCCGTGGGCTGCGCGGAACGCGGCGATTGCGTCGCGATCGGGGCGGCGACGCCGGGCGAGGAGGGGGCGCGCGGCCCGGTGGCGATCTCGGCGGGCGATGGTGCAATGGAGAGGACCGGTAAACGATTCGCCGGCTCGAAGCCGTTGGGCACGGGCGGAAGGTTCGGCGCGACGGCCGCGGCATGCCGCGCCTGCTCGTCAGGACTCGCAGGCATCCGATCGCGGAGCGCAAAACCAACCGCCCCCACGGCGGCCACACCGACGAGGAGTGAGGCGATTCCCACGGCGGCCACGCGGACTCTGCGCCCCGCCAACGAGCCCGCCTGCTTGCCGGAGCCCCACGCCGCAGGGGTCGGAACCGCGCGCCCGGGCGGCGAGACGGGACGTGTGATGTGCTTCTCGCCCGTGCGCATGCTGTCGCTCGACCGCGCCGGAGGCGCAGTGCTCATCGCGAGGCGCGCGCGCTCCACGGAGACGCGCGAGCCCAACGGCAGGAGCGGTTCGAGCGCCGTCGAGAGCTCCGCCGCGTTCGCGTAGCGATCGGCGGGATCCTTCGCGAGGCAGCGCTCGATCACCGCCACGATGTGTTCGGGGACGTCGGGCCTGAGCTCGGCGAGCGACATGGGCGGATCGCCGACCACCTTCAAGCAGAGGCCGGGCAGCGTCTCCGCCTCGAACGGCCAGCGTCGCGTGAGAAGCTCGAAGAGAACGACCCCGAGCGCCCAAACATCGGCCCGCGCGTCGACGTCGCGAGACGAACGCATTTGCTCCGGCGCCATGTAGAGCGGCGATCCCAGGATCGCGCTCGTGCGCGTCAGCGCTCCCGGCGGCCCCGTCATCGATTCGATCGACTTCGAGACGCCGAAGTCGAGCACCTTCACGTGATCGGCGCCGCCGACGGTGCGCGCCAAGAAGAGGTTCTGCGGCTTGAGGTCGCGATGCACGATGCCGGCGGCGTGGGCCTCGGCGAGCGCCTCGCAAGCCTGCGCGATCCAATCGGCCGCAAGCTCCGCCGAGATCGGCCCGCGCTCCACGAGCACGCGGCCGAGGTCTTGCCCCTCGAGGTATTCCATCACCATGAAGGGGACGCCGGACTCGAGCGTGCCGACGTCGAGCACGCGGGCCGCGTGTTCGCTCCGAAGACGCACGGCCGCGCGCGCCTCGCGCAAGAAGCGCTGAACGCCCTCCTCGTTACCGAGGGTTTCGCCGCGGACGAACTTGATGGCGACGCGCTGGTCCAGCTGCTCGTGCCGCGCCGCGACGATGACGCCCATCCCGCCCGCGCCGATCTCCTTTTCGATCCGGTACTTGCCTGCGACGAGGTCTCCCTCGCGCACCGGGATCGCGCCGGACTCCGTCGTGGACAAGCAAAGCCTCCAAACGCTCTCCCGTAGCACGCACCCCTCCCCCGCGCACCTTCTCCGCCCGGCGCAAAGGGCCCTCGCGCGGCCCCGTAAACGCCCCCCCCGCGCGCTCCTCACGACACCGCGGGAGGTGGCCTAGGGCCCATGGACGATACATTTTTCCAGGGCTCTGGCGTCCGCACAAGACGCCGTCGGCCGGCCTCGACGGCGAAGGCCGCGTCGCCCGCACGGATTCGATATCGAGCGATTGCAGAGTGCTCGGACGCCCGCGGCCGCCGGCCCCGACTGCGGCCGGCTCAGCGTCGTTTTTCCTGTCGTGTTAGGGTCGACACGCACCGACGCCGTCAGCTCACCCCCCCCGCGGTCCACCTCGGCAGCGCGGTCCGCATCTTCGACAGAGGGACGCCACGATGAACTTCTTTCGTACGACCTTTCGCCCCATGGCCATTGCCACGGCCGCGACCTTCGGAGCTTCGATCTTGCTGGCGCCGGTCCGCGAAGCGCGAGCCGACAACGTGTCGCCCACGGGCAAGGGAATCACCGGAGGCGCGCTGCTCGGAGCCGAGGCTGTGACCATCGTCGAATCGCTCGCGGGCGTGCGGCCCGGCTGGGCCTACGGCGTCGGCGCGATCGCCGGTGCAGGAGCCGGAGGGGTCGGCGGTTATTTCGTCGAGCACGGCAACACCGACGGGCGCGCCCCGATGTACATGCTTGCGGGCGGCCTCGCGCTCATCATCCCGGCGATCGTCCTCACGCTGAACGCGACCCGGTACATGCCCGAAGAGGGGGCGACGGAGGACGCGGTGCCGACCGCTCAGCCCGCCGAGCCCGGCACGCCCGCGGGTGGCGTGGGCAACCCGTCGCCCGACCTGGCCGCACCTCCGCCCCCTTCGACGCCTGCACCGACGACCGAACCGGCGCCGCCGCCTCCTGCTCCTCCGCAATCGCGCTTTTCGCCGAACCACGCGGGCAAAGGCCGACAACTCGCGCTTCGTCCTTCGCTCTTCGACGTACGTGAAGGTGGCTTCCGACTTGGTGTTCCGGTGCCGGACGTACTCGCGGTGTTCTCTGTCGCCGAGCAGCGGCAATATGGGATGCGGAGCGAAACCGAGCTTCGTCTTCCCGTTCTTCACGTCGCTTTCTGAAACATCGTCCCCCCGCGCTCGGAAGCGCGCTGTTACCATCCTTCGTTGGAGCCGCGCGCCGACACCGGCATCACGCGGCACGGAGGGCCATGGCACAGCGAGTTCCCCAACCGTCCAAGCCGACGGATCCGATGCTCGGCCGCGTCATCGCGGGCCGATACCGCCTCGAGGCACGCATCGGCGAGGGCGGCATGGGCGTCGTTTATCGAGCGCGGCACGTGCTCATCGATCGCGTCGTTGCCGTGAAGTTGATACGGCCCGACCTGCGCGGAGAAACGCATTTGCGGGCCTGGATGCTCCGCGAAGCCCGCGCCGCGAATCGCGTCGATCACGCGCACATCATCGATATTCACGACATCGGTGAAACCGAGGAGGGCGAGCTCTATCTCGTCATGGAGTACCTCGTCGGGACTTCGCTCTCGAGCGAGCTCGCGCGCGGGCCCACACCGCTCGCACGCGGCGTCGACGTCCTCGAGCAAATGTGCGCCGCGCTCGCGCGCGCCCACGACCTCGGCGTCGTCCACCGCGATCTCAAGAGCGACAACATCCTGCTGACGACGCGCGGAGGCCGGAAGGACTTCGTGAAGATCCTCGACTTCGGGCTCGCGCACCTCGCGATGGATCCGCGACTCGCCCCGAAGGGCGCCGTCTTCGGAACGCCCGAGTACATGAGCCCCGAGCAGGCACGCGGCGAGGAGGCGACGGCGCAGAGCGATCTCTACGCGCTCGGCGTCCTCTTCTTCGAGATGCTCACCGGCCAGCTCCCCTTCCGGAGCGACGACCGGGAGACGCTGCTCGAGATGCAGCGCACCGCCGTCGCGCCCCGTCCTCGATCGATCAAGCCCGACGTCCTGCCCTCGGCGGAGTCGATCGTCGTCAAGCTCCTCGAGAAGGACCGCCGCAAGCGCTTCCAGGACGCCCACCACCTTCACGAAGAGCTCAAGGGCCTGCAGCGCAGCCTCCCGAGCACGCCGTGGGAAGTCGCCGCGACGGGCGAGAACGCCATGCCACCGCCGGCGCCGCCCCCTCAATCGGACGGCGTCATCGAGTGGGCGAGCCGTGCCGCGCTCTTCTCCCGGATGGTCTCGCGCGCATACCCGGGAGGAAACGGGCCGGCCGACGTGCAAGCCGCCGTGTCCCAGGCGTGGGACCTCGCCGCGCGCGCGACCCGCCTCGAAGGCGAGGTGGCGAGCCACACGCGGAAGCTCGAAGCGCTCGAGCGCCGCGGGCGCGCCCTCCGCGCGGAGATCGGCCGCAAGGTCGAAGAGCTCGCGCACGAGGAGTCCCGCGCCCTCCGCGAGCAGTCGGCGGAGCAGCTCGAGGTGGCGAAGCTCCGCGAGGCGCTGCAGCAAGCAGAGCGCACGCAGACGCAGACCAAGCAGGCCGCCGACCAGGCGACCGGCGGGGGAGCCCAGGTGCGGAGCGTCTTCGAGAAGGCCGGCGCGGCGGCAGCGCTCGTCGAGTTCAAGAAGGAGCTCGTGAAGGAGCACGAGCAGCGCGCTACGGCGAAGGACGCGCTGGCGAGGGATCTCCGCCGCCAGATCGAGGAGCTCCGCGCGCAGCTGGCGCGGTACGCCGAGGCGCTCGAGGAAGACCTCACCTCGGGCCGCGAGAAGGTGGCGGCGCGCACGCGCGAAGGCCTCGCCTACGAGAAGGCGTTCAGCGACGTCTCGGCCCTCCTCTTGAACCATCTCAAGGGCAAGCCCGAGGCCCGCGATCTCCTGCAGGAGCTCGTGCAGGCCATGAACGCGTACACGTACAACGCGCCGCCGAAGGCCGAGAGCCGAACGCCTTCCTGACGACGCGTGCCGGTGGCGCGCGGCTCACGCGAGCCGCGCGACCGCCCAACCAAGCACGAAGCCGACGACCACCCCGGCCGCGACGAGCAGCGCGACGATCCGGACCGAGACGCCGTGGACGGTCGTCGTCGTCTTGATGGGAATGATGATGGGAAGGTCCTTCGACGGGAGCGTCCCGCTCATCGTGACGAGCGCGACTTCGGGACGCGGCATCTCCACGTGATGGGGGTGCTGGTCGGCCGCGCTCGCGAGCGTGCCCCCCGGCTTCTGCCGCGGCGGGGGCGCCACCTCGAACGACGGCGACGTGGGCGCGAGCCCCATCGCGCCCGACTCGCCGGGCAATGACGTCGCCAGCACCGAAGGCGTGTGGGTCCACCGGCTGCCCGGCTGCGTGCCGCCGAAGGCGAGCGATCCCACCTGCGTGTCCGCGACGTACGCGGCCGGTTCTTGGAGCGGCACCGCGGCGAGCGCGCGGGCCATCTCGAGCGCGGACGGGAACCGCTCGTCGCGGGACTTGAGCAGCGCCCGCGACACGATGGGCGCGAGCGCGACGAGGGCCGGGTCGATGCGGTCCATCGGCTCGGGGTTCGTCGAGCGGACCGCGGCGAGGCGCGCGTACTCGGTGGGGGCCGAGAAGGCGACGCGGCCCGTCAGCATCTCGTAGAGGATGGCGCCGGCGCTGAAGATGTCGGCCCGTTTGTCGACCCCGGCCTCCCCGGCGATCTGCTCGGGACTCATGTACGCCGCGGTCCCGATCAGCGTTCCGTCGGGCGCCCGATGGCCAATGCCGCCCGCAGCCTCCATGACGCCCGCCATCGCGAAGTCGAGCACCTTCACGACGAACGTCCCGCCCGTCTGCCGCACGAGAAACACGTTTTCAGGCTTGAGGTCCAGGTGGACGAACCCCTGCGCGTGCGCCGCCGCGAGCCCCGCGAGCATGCCCTGCGCGATCGACATCGCCTGCGCGACCGGGACGCGGCCGCCGTTTCGCGTGTACGCGCCGAGCGGCACCCCGTCGAGCAGCTCCGTGACGACGAAGGCCGCGCCTTCCCCTTCCTGCGGCTGCTCGCACTCCAGCGTCCGCACGATGTTCGGGTGCACGAGGCGCATCACGCGCCGGCCTTCCTCGACGAACCGCGCGGCCACCTTCGGCTCCGGGAACGCGAACCGCAGGACTTTCAACGCGACGGAGGAACCTCCCGCGACCGGCTCGGCGACGAAGACCTCGGCCAGCGCTCCCCGCCCGAGCTTCTGCGCCAGCCGCCATCGGCGCGCGAGCACGGAGCCGACCGACGGGACCGACGACGGGGTGCTCATCCCGACGCTACGAGCGGAGCTCGCCGCCGAACCGACTGCGGATCTGCGCGACGACGCGCTCGTGCCGCGCGTCCACCTCGGCGTCGGTGAGCGTGCGATCGGGGGCGCGGTAGACGACGCGGAGGGCGAGGCTCGCGTGGCCGGCGGGAATGGCGCCGCCGGAGAACCGGTCGAAGAGAGTCACTTGCTCGGCGAGCTCCCCCGCCGCCTCGCGCACCGCGCCCTCGAGATCCCCCGCGGCGACGTCGTCGCGCACGACGACGGCCACGTCGCGCAAGCTGGCTGGGAAGCGCGGAGGCGCGACGAAGGCCGGCGCCCGCCTCCCGAGGGCCTCGAGGGCCTCGATGTCGAGCTCCAGCGCGAGGACGCTCTCGCCGAGGGAGAATGCATCGACCGCGTCCGGGTGCAGCGGGCCGAACGAGCCCACGCGCGCGCCGTCGACCTCGATCCACGCGGCGCCCCTCGGGTGAAGGTGACGCGGGCGCTCCGCGGCCGCCGGTGGCTGAACCACGACGTCGCGCCGCACCAGCCTCCGGACCAGTCCTTCGACGAGCCCTTTTCCGTCCCAGACGTCGAGCGGCTGCGGCTTGCTCAACCACGCGGCGCGGGAGCCCGCGAGCACCGCGGACAGCATCAACCGCTCCTCGGTGCCCCCCTCCGCCGCGGCCAGGAACACGCGCCCCACCGAGAAGAGGCGCGCCTCCCGCTCCCCGTGCCTGCGCGCGCGGGCGACCGCGTGCAAGAGCCCCGGGAGGAGGCTCGTCCGCATGACCGACTGATCTTCGCGAAGCGGGTTGCTCACGGTCACGGCGGCCGCGGGGGCTCCGACGGCCTCGAGGTCGCCGGGCGAGACGAACGAGAGCGAGATGGCCTCGCTCAGGCCCGCGCCCGTCGCCGCCTCTCGTGCGCGGCGGGCCCGCCCGTCCTGCGGGGCGCGGTCGCGCGAGGGGTGGACGGCAGGCAACACCGCGGGGATGGCGTCGTAGCCGCGGACGCGGGCGACCTCCTCGATGAGGTCCACCTCCCGCGCGACGTCCGAACGGTGGCTCGGCACCTCCCACACATCCGCCGCGGCGTCCGCGCCCTCGGGCTGCGGCTGGCGCACGAAGCCGAGGCGGCCGAGGATGGCGCGGGCGTCCTCGCGGTCCACGTCCGCGCCGAGCAGGCCGCCGATGCGGGCCGTGCGCAGGGCCACCATGCGGCGGGCGAGGGGCTGCGCTTCGATGACCCGGCGCTCGGTCGACGGGGAGGCCCCTGCCAGAATCGCGATCAGCTCTTCGGTGCGCCCGAGGACGGCCGGAGTGTCCCCCCAGTCGACGCCGCGCTCGAACCGATGGCTCGACTCCGTGTGCAGCGCGTGCCGGCGCGCGGCCCTGCGCACCCCGCGCGGCTCGAAGTATGCGCACTCGACGAGGATGCGCGCGGTCGACGCCGAGATCTCGCTGTTCCCTCCGCCCATCACGCCTGCGAGCGCGACCGGGCCCTCGCCGTCGCAGATCACCAGATCGTCGGCCGAGAGCGCGCGGTCGACCCCGTCGAGCGTGAGCAGACGCTCCCCTTCGGTCGCGCGGCGAACGACGATGCGCCCTCCGCGCACCTTGTCGAGGTCGAACGCGTGGAGCGGGTGGCCGTACTCGAGCATTACGAGGTTGGTCACGTCGACGACGTTGGAGATCGACCGGACGCCGAGCGCCCCGAGCCGCCATCGAACGCCGAGCGGAGACGGGGCGACCGTCGCGCCCGACAAGACCACGGCGCCGTAGTATGGGCAGCGCTCGCCGTCCTCGATGGCGATCGAGACCTGGTCGCCGAGCCTTCCACGACCCACGCCGGCGGAGGGCGCGGCGTCGACGAAGCGCGATCCGAAGAGCGCCGCCGCCTCGCGCGCGAGGCCCACGTGCCCCAGGCCGTCGGCCCGGTTGGGGGTGAGACCGATCTCGAGGATCGTGTCGCGCGCTTCGGGCACCGCTTGGGCGAGCGAGGTCCCGGGCGGGGCCGGCTTCGACGGGAGAACGAGGATGCCCGCGTCGTCGTCTCCGAGGCCGAGCTCCTTCTCGCTGCAGAGCATCCCCGCGCTCTCGACGCCCGCGATGGGTCGCCTCTCGAGCGTGACGCCCTTGGCCGGCAGATACGTCCCCACCGGGGCCAGGACGACGAGCCCTCCCGCTTCGGGCACATTGGACGCCCCGCACACCACCTCGAGCTTGCCGGCCCTGGCGCCCGCGTCGACCGTCACGATTTGCAGCCCGGAGCGGGATGGGTGCGGCCGGCGCGCGAGGACCTCGGCCACGAGGCAATGCTCGGTCGCCGCCCCGAACGCCTGCGTCGCCTCGACCTCGATGCCGGCGGCGGTGAAGCGCGCGGCGAGCACCTCCGCGTCTTCGGGGAGCTCTGGGCATATCTCGCGGAGCCAGCGGACCGAGGCTTTCATGAACGGCCTGCAGGCCTAGCCCAGGAGGCGCGCCCGGTCGAGATCGCAGGCGCTCCGCGGAGGCGAGGATCGAGGGCGTCCCGCGCGGCCTCGCCGACGAGGTTCGCGGCGACGAGCGCGGCGAGGAGGGCGGCCCCCGGGAAGGCGACGAGCCACCACGCGGCGCTATGGGCGCGCGCGTCCCCCATGATCGCTCCCCACGACGCGGCCGGGTCGACGGAGCCCACGCGCAGAAAGTCGACCGTCGCCTCGAGGAGCGCCACCCACGCGACGGCGAAGGCGGCGCCCACGATGGCCGGTCCTATCGCGTTCGGCAGGACGTGGCGCAGGAGAATGCGCCGCGGAGGCGCCCCGAGCGCGCGCGCCGCCGTCACGTAGTCGGAGCCGAGCGACGAGATCACTTCGGCGCGCACGAGCCGCGCGAGGTCCGTCCAGCGGGTCAGCGCGATCGTCAGGAGGAGCGTCGTCGCCGTCGGGTTCGGCACGAGGGCCCCCACCACCAGCACGAGGATCAGCGTCGGGATCGCGATGAGCGCCTCCACCGCGCGGGCCACGAGCGCGTCCACGACCCCGCCCATGAAGCCCGCGATCGCCCCCAAACCGACGCCCACCGCGACGAGGACCGCCGCCGCGCCGAGCCCTACGCCCAACGCCGCCCGCGTCCCGTGCACCACCCTCGCGAACACGTCCCGGCCGAGCGAGTCCGTCCCCATGGGGTGCCCGGACGAGAGCGGCGGCAGGAGCGCCTCCCCGGGCTCGCCGCGCTGGGCGGGGCCCCGTGCGACGAGGGGCTCGATCACCCAGTCGCCGGCGACCTCTTCGCGCCGCATCCGGACGATGTCGGTCTCCGCGAGCGCGGCGGGACGCGTGATGTTCGGCAGGACGTAGACGACGCCGTGCCACCGGCACGCGAGCGGGAGATCGCTCGCGAGCACGTCGGCGACGACGGCGACGAGCGCCATGCACGCCAAGACGAGCGCCCCCGCCCGCGCGAGGCGGTCGGCGCCGAGGCGGACGAGCGCGATCCGAAGGCTCGACACGTACGGGGCCGCCGCCCTCCGGGCCTCGATGAAAGAGTCGCGCACGGCGCGGTTGGCGACGAGGCGGCCCTTCCTGCGCGACAGGTCGATCGCGACGCTCGGCTCGCCTGCGTCGTGCACCGGATGCTCCGAGCGGCTCACGCGCGCGTGCCCCGCCGATCGGCCAGCACCTCGCGGACCCTCGGGTCGAGCGCCCCGCACGCGACGTCGCTCGCGACGAGGCCGAGCGTGATCGCGACCGCAGCGGCGAGCACCACGGCGATGAGCCACGCCGAGTCGTGGGCGTCGATCGCGCGGAGCGTCTCGAGCCCGATCCCGGGCAGCCCGAACACCTCTTCGACGACGAAGGCGCCGCCGAGCAGCGTGGGCAAGTGGAGACCCGCGAGCGTCACCATCGGCAGCAGCGCGTTCCGCAGGGCGTGTACGACGACCACCCGCCACGGCGAGAGACCCTTCGCGTGCGCCGTCCGCACGAAGTCCTGGCGCACGACCTCCAGCATCGCCGAGCGCTGCCACCGAGAGAGCGTCGCGAGCGATCCCGCCGACAACGCCGCGACGGCGAGCGCCAGCTTCACGCCGCCCACCTCGCTCCCCCCGACCCAGCGGTGCAGGAGCTCCGCGGCCGCGAACGTGGGCGTCGTGTAGAGGACGAAGAGAACGACCGAGGTCGCCACGTCGAAGTCGCGACCTTGTCTCCACGCGCCGAGCGCGCCCACCGGGACGGCCACGGCCCAGCTCACGAGCATCGCGAGCGCGCACACCAGCAGCGTCACCGGCGCACGCTGACGCAGCTTGAGCGCGACCGACTCCCCGTCCACGACGCTCACGCCGAGCTCGCCGCTCCGCGCCCGCTCGATCCACTTGCCGAAGCGTGTCTCGGTCACGAAGGCGACGGCGCGCTCCGCACCGTCGAGCGGCACGAACGTCGTCGCGTGGACGAACCACCACTCGCGCCAGTCCGCGACCGCGCGACGCCACTGCGCGGCGCTCGCGCCCGGAGCGAGGGCCGCGCCGCGCCCCGTCGACCGCTGGGCGAGCCGGGTCAACCGCTCGAGGGCGCCCGGATCGTCGGTCGCCGACATGGCCCCGACGATCTCGGGCAGCGCGAACGTGTCGAGCACCGCGATGTCGCGCTCGCGCGCGTCGCTCCCGTGCTCGACGAGCCGCTCGACGCCGCGTCCGACGGCGCCCCGCGTGAAGTCGAGCGATCGGTTCTCCCAGAAGCGGGTCCAAAAGAGGATCGCCTCCTCGGGGCGCGACAGGCGCTCCGGGCTGCCGACGCCGGCCCGCGAGGCGACCGGTTCGAGCGCCACGGCCACGCGGCCACGCACGTCGGGCGGGAGGGTCTCGAGCAAGGGGAGCACGTAAGGAAACGCGGCGCCGCCGAGCCGGGCGAGAGCCTCCACCGCGGCCGCCCCGCGCGCTCCCCCCGACGCGATGTCCGCGAGCGCCGCCCGGGCCCGGGAGCGGACGTCTTGCGGGTCGACGTTCAGGAAGCGCGGAAGGTCGAGGAAGCGCTCTCGCCGTGCCTCCTCGATCCGGGGATTGTCGCCGAAACCGCGTCCCGCCGAAGGTGAGGCACCCTGCGACGCCGCCGCCCCACCCGACCCCGGCGCGAGCGAAGTCACGAAGAAGAGAATCAAGCTCGTCGCCACGAGCGACGGGACGGCCCACAGGGCGCGACGGAGCGCGTAGCGGAGCATCGCCGAGGAGCACTATATAAGGAGCCATGCGCGCTGACGACCTGCGCGGGCGGGCGGAGCGGTGGATCGCCGACGACCCCGACCCCGCGACGCGCGAGGAGCTCCGCGCGCTCCTCTCGGGCTCCGACCCCGCCTCGACCGACCTCGCCGATCGCTTCGCGGGCGACCTCGCCTTCGGAACCGCGGGCCTGCGCGGTCTCCTCGGCGCAGGACCCAACCGGATGAACCGCGCCGTCGTGGCCCGGGCGACCTCCGGCCTCGCGCAGCACTTGCGGACGGCGGTCGACGACCCATCGCGTCCGGTGATCGTCGGCGGCGACGCCCGCCCCATGAGCCGCGAGTTCTCGGAAGACACCGCGGCGATCCTCGCGGCCGCGGGATTTCACGTCGTTCTCTTCACGCGCCCCGTGCCGACGCCCGTCGTCGGCTTCGCGGTCAAGCGCCTCCGGGCGGCGGCCGGTGTGGTCGTGACGGCGAGCCACAACCCGCGCGGATACAGCGGCTACAAGGTCTACTGGGAGAACGCCGCGCAGATCGTCCCGCCCGTCGACGCCGGCATCGCGGCCGCGATCGCGCGGGCCCCGCCGGCGTGCCGCATCGAACGCCCCGACCTCGCCGAGCTGCGCGCCCGCGGCCTCGTCGTCGACGCGGGCGAGGAGATGGAGCGCGCGTACCTGTCCGCGATCCTCCACCTCGGGGCGCGCCCCGGCAGTGGCGACCGCCGCCTGCGCATCGCGTACACGCCGCTCCATGGCGTGGGCGACGACGTCGCGCGGCGCGCCCTCGCCGAAGCAGGCTTCGCCGACGTGACGAGCGTCCCCTCCCAGCGGCAACCCGACGGCGCGTTCCCGACCGTGGCGTTCCCCAACCCCGAGGAGCCCGGCACGATGGACCTCGTGCTCGCCCTCGCCCGCCGCATCGACGCCGATCTCGCCCTCGCCAACGATCCCGACGCCGACCGCCTGGCCGCCGCCGTCAAGAACCCCGCCGACCCGAGCGGCTTCACGGTGCTCAGCGGCAACCAGCTCGGCGCCCTGCTCGGCCATTACCTTTTGACCGAAAAGCAAGCCGACGCCGGCCGCCCCCGCGCCGTGCTCACGTCCCTCGTCTCGTCGCCGCTGCTCGGCCGGATCGCCGCTTCGCTCGGCGTCCTCCACGAGCAGACCCTCACGGGCTTCAAGTGGATCTCCAACCGAGCCATCGCGCTCGAGCGGGATGGTCACGAGTTCGTCTTCGGCTTCGAGGAAGCCCTCGGCTACTCCGTCGGCACCGTCGTGTACGACAAGGACGGGATCTCGGCCGCGCTCGTGCTGGCGGAGCTCGCGGCGGTCCTCCGCGCGCGAGGTGAAACGCTCCTCGATCGGCTCGACGCCGTCGCGCGCCGCTGGGGTTCCTGGGACAGCGCGCAGGTGAGCTTGACCCGTGAAGGGGCGAAGGGTGCGGCCGTCATCGCCGCGATGATGGCGCGGCTGCGCGCGTCCCCTCCCGTGCGGCTCGGCGAAGAGGACGTCGTGTCCGTCGCCGACTTCGAGTCCGGCATCGAGACCCGCGCGGGCGGCCCGGCGACCCCCATCCTCCTACCTCGCAGCAACGTGCTCGTCTTCGGGTTGGCCTCCGGGGCACGGGTCATCGCCCGCCCGAGTGGGACGGAGCCGAAGGCAAAGTTCTATTTCGATGTGCGGGAAGATGTGACGCCCGGCGAGCCGGTCGCGGCGGCCGTGGCCCGGGGCCGCGCGCGCCTGGACGCGATGAAGGAAGCATTCTTGGCAATCGTGGATTAGTATTTGCAGAGTGAAGCGCCGCGACCTGCGGTCCCTTTGTTCGGTCTCCCTTGTCTTGGCGAGCGCATGTGGCCTCGCGAAGGGCGGCCTGCTTTCCATCCCCGACAGCGGCGAGCCCATCGAGGACGCGAGCACACAAGACGAGCCTGTCACCGGCGACGAGCCGAGCGGCGCCATGGACGACGGCGCCTCCGCCGACAGCCCCCTGTTCGACGTCGAGACGCCGGTCGACGACGCGGGGGACGCCTCGGACGCCGGGCCGAAGCCCGCGCGCGACGCCGGCCTCGACGCGCATGACGCGTCGGACGCCCCCTCCCGACCGCTCGACGCGACCCCCGACATCGCCGTCGACGGCGCGAACGACGACGCGAACGAAGTCGCCGACGCACCGAACGACACCGCCGACGCACCGAGCGATGCGCCGAACGACGTGACACCCGCGCCGATCGTCTACGACGGCGGCGTCCTCGCCGACCCGACCTTCTCCGACGCCGAGTGGGCCGACTTCTGCGTCGCGCTCGTCGGATGCGGCGAGCTCCCGAGCGTCTCCGGCTGCATGGCCCTCCTCAAGCAGCCGGCGACGAGCGACGCGCTCATTCCGCCCGAGACCATCGTCTTGGCCACCGGCATCGCCGCGCCCACCTGCGACCTGGTGGGCGACGCGCTGAACGACGGCGCCGCGTGCACGGCGGCGGACACATGCAGCGGGAGCTCTCTCGTCACGTGCCGGTGGGGCTTCCGCATGACCATCCCCTGCGGCCCGCTCGGCATGGTCTGCTCGAACGGGAACGGGAACGCGGGGTGCGGCTTCGGCGACTGCGACGCCTCGCAAGAAGGGCTCGCGTACTGCGTCGGAGCGCAGTACGTCGCGACGTGCACCCAGGGGCGCTACGTCCCATCGCTCGACTGCAACACGTTCGGCGCCACCTGCGCGGGCGCCCCGGGCAGCGGCGCATGCGTCGCGTCGGGCGGCCCGAGCTGCATCACCGGCGCCACGAGCTGCCAGGGGCACGATCTCGTCCAGTGCATGGGCGGTCAGCCCGGGAGGGTCGACTGCTCGCAGGCCTACGGGCAGGGCTTCGCCTGCTTCACCGACCTGCTCGGCGACCCCACATGCGCGGAAGACTCGGCCTGCGACCCGACGACCTGGATGGACAGCTGTAACCCCGACAGCACCCTGTCGTTCTGCAACGCGGGGTTCGTGGACAGCTACGATTGCGTCGGAAACGCTTGGGGCGGGTGCAGCGCCGGGACCTGCACCCCCTGAGCCCACCGGGGGGGTGCTCGACTTGACAGAGCCCCGGTTTCCCATCATCTTCCGCGCCCCCGGGCTCCAAAACGACGCGTCATCCGGCGCATCGGCCCGCGCGGACGAGAGAGCGAAGGTGGCGACCATGCCGAAGATGAAGACGAACAAGGCGGCCGCGAAGCGGTTCCGCATCACCGGCAAGGGCCGCGTTCGCCGCCCGAAGGCCGGGGGCAACCACGGGATGCAGGAGAAGTCGCGCAAGCGGCTGCGTCGCCTGCGCAAGAACGACATGGTCCACACGACCATGGAGAAGCACGTGAAGCGCCTCCTCCCGTACGGCTGAAAGAAGCTCTCCCATGCCCCGCGCAAAAAGAGGCTTCAAAGCCCGCCGCCGCCGCAACCGCATCCTGAAGGCCGCCAAAGGCTTTCACAGCGCCCGTTCGCGCCTCTTCGCGTATGCGAAGGAAGTCGTGATGAAGTCGTGGGTGTATAGCTACGCCCACCGCAAGCTCCGCAAGCGCGACTTCCGCCGCCTCTGGATCGCCCGCATCAACGCCGGCGCCCGCCAGAACGGCACGACCTACTCGCGCCTCATTCACTCGCTGAAGAACGCCAACGTCGGCCTCGATCGCAAGATCCTCGCGGATCTCGCCGTGCGAGACGCGAAGGCCTTCGCCGAGATCATCAAGGCCGCGTCGTAGCCGAGAGGCCTCGATCGCTTCCCGGATCGGGCCACGTAGGCTCGAAGGGCGGTCATGGTCGCGACCCGGAGCGATCATGGTCGCCAGGGGGATCGACCTTGCAAGGCTCGATGCGGAGGCTTGATCGCGACCCTGAGCCATCAGGGTCGTCAGGGGGATCGACCTTGCAAGGCTCGATGCGGAGGCTTGATCGCGACCCTGAGCCATCAGGGACGTAAGGGGGATCGAACTTGCAAGGCTCGATGCG
>DASYBG010000005.1:0-76885 GCA_036500865.1 Polyangiaceae bacterium | reverse complement strand
GCTCGTCGTCTCTTGGCTCTTGGCCCGTCTCCTGGCAGTGTCCTTCATCGGCGGTTCCCTTCCGGTAAGCACCCCGATCTTCCGACCGGGGCGGGTGGAACCGCCACCCTCAACTTTCAACACTCAGCGGGACGTCGCCGGCGGAGGCCAAGTTCGCGACAACGCGCCTCGCTCGTGGCGCATCGCGTGACGGCGTATCGGACGCCTTGACGTCGGGCACACCGATTATTATTCAACGCATAGGTTGAATGTCAGACCGCCTCGACGCCGTCCTCGCCGCCGTGTCGGATCCGACGCGGCGGGTGATTCTCGATCGACTTGCGGGCGGCCCCGTCCGCGTGACCGACCTCGCGGAGCCGCTCCCGATGTCGCTCGCGGCGGTCTCCAAGCACATCCAGGTCCTCGAGAAGGCGGGCCTCGTGCGTCGCTCGAAGCAGGGGCGCGAGCATCTCCTCGCGCTCGACGCGCGGCCGCTCCGCGAAGTGGCCCGCTGGGCGAGCCGCTACGAGCGATACTGGACCGAGCGGTTCGACCGGCTGGAAGCGTTCTTCGAACACAAGAAGAGGTCTTCATGAATCGGATCGACGTCACCGTGTTCCGTGAAATCCCCGCCAGCCCCGCCGAGGTCTACGAAGTATGGCTCGACGCCAAGAGCCCCGGCAGCCCGTGGTTCGGCTGCGCGCGTGCACACCTGAACGCTGTGGTCGACGGCCTGTTCTACCTCGCGCTGATCCACGAGGGCCGCACGTCGGCGCACTACGGCCGTTTCGTCCGTCTCGATCGGGACCGCGTCATCGAGCACACGTGGATGTCGGAAGCGACACGCGGCATCGAGTCGATCGTCACGATGACGCTCGAGCCGAAAGGCAAAGGCACCGCCCTCACGCTGCGGCACGGCAACCTGCCGGATGACGAGATGGGGCGCCGTCACGAGGAAGGTTGGAGATTCGTCACGGGCGCGCTTGCGGACCGCTTCGCGTCGAGAGCGACGGCGACGTGACACGGGGAGCGTGGGAACGATGTTCGTGGCTTTCTTGCGTCCCCTTCCCGCTCTCCTGATCGCGGCCCTCGGCGCCTCGGTCTTCGCGGGCTGCAACGGCGCAGATGCGTGCGGTTGCCTCTGCGACGGGCCGCCCGACGGGTCCATCCTCGCGCCGTGCTCGAGCGGCGTCGTCGACGAGTCCGATGGGGCGACGTCCACCGAGCCCGATGCGAGGGCGGAGTAGAAACGGCTCGTTTTCTACGTGCGGCGGTCCGCGCGTAGAGCGACGCGCGTGCCCGTCACTCCGTTTTGCACGACTCGACGCCCTTGGGAGCCACGGCGGCGGAGACCGTGGGGGACGTCCCGTCGGTTCCTCCGCTCGGGGGCGGCGTGGGCGGGGCGGCGGCGTGCGCCTGCGCCGTCGCGCGGGCCGACGGCTTGCGCTGGAGCGATACGATGATTGCCAAGTCGGTGTTCGCGGGAAACGCGTGGTCCTCCGCCTGGTACCCGTCGGCCTCCACGTGCGCCGTGTGCGCCGCGCCGTCCTTGGGCAAGGTGGTGACGCACGGATTGTCGAAGACGTTCTGCTGGTCGATGACGATGCGCGCGTGGACGGGCGTGGCGCGGACGATCACGTGGACGACGTCGGTCGTGACGCGATCCGGAGGCTGGGGAACGGGCGCGGCGACCACCGCCGGTGGCGACGCCGCCGCAGACGCGAGCGCGGCCTTCTGCGGAGAGCGCTGGAAGCTCGGGAACACGGCCATCGCGAGCGCCGCCCCTGCCACCGCGGCGGCGCCGAGCTTGAACGACATGGGACCTTCGAACCATGGCGCCGGCAGCTGCGGCCCCGCTTCGGAGTCGGCCAGCGCGACGGGCCGCACCGTGTCCGCGCTCACCTCCGGCTCTCGCGAGTCGACCGGCGCACGGCCCGGCTGCGCACGCCCCGCGACGTCGCTGCCCGCGGTGCGCAAGTAATTCACCGCGGCGGTTCGCCATCGCTCGAGATCGTCGACCACCTGCATGCAATCCGACAGCGTCTCGAGCGCCCGCGCTTGTTCGAAGCCGCCCGAGGTACGCACGGCACGCGCAATGGCGGCGACGGCGTGAGGAAGGGCGGCGGCCTTCTCGCCCTCTTGCAGGCGGCTGACCTCTCCCCCGATGCGCTCGGCCTCCGCCACGAGCGCGTCGCGTGCGGCGGGCTTCTGGTCGACGCGAGGAGCTTCCACAGGCTCGAGTGGCGGCGCCGAAGGCGGGGCGGGAGGCGCGGAGACCGAAGCGACGCGGCCCGGCTCGGAGCTCGGCGGCACGAGGTCGGACACGGCGTATTCGCCGGAGGTCCGCCGGTGGTTGGCGAGGGCCTCGTCGATCGCCAGGTTGAGCCTCACCCGGTCGTCGCCGAAGCGATCGGCCATCACGCGGGCCACGTCTCGCGGGCCGAACGGGGTCGCGCCGCAGACGACGAGCGCCGCGCGCAGATCCCCGAGCATCTCTTGTGCGGACGCGTAACGGCTGGACGGGTCCATCGCGACCGATCGCTCGAGGACCGGCCGCAGCGGAGCGGGCGCGCGCGCCACGGCCTCTTCGAGGTCCGGCGCGCGTTTGCCTTGCCAGAGGGCGTGGAGGATCTCCGTCTCGCCGCTCGCGCCGGCCCAAAACCGCTGGCCGAGAGCCGCCTCCCACAACATGATGCCGACCGCGAAGAGATCCGATCGCGCGTCGACGTGCGTCCCCGCGGCCTGCTCCGGCGACATGTACGGGACCTTCCCCTTCAGGATGCCGGTCCGCGTATGGATGCCCGATTGGGCGACCTTCGCGATGCCGAAATCGAGGACCTTCACGCTGCCGTCGAAGCCGACGAGCACGTTGTGCGGGCTCATGTCGCGGTGGACGATCCCGAGCGGCGTTCCGTCGTCGTCGGTGGCGGCGTGGGCGTGCGCGAGGCCCTCGAGGATGCCGCACAGGATGGCCCCCAAGAAGTGGAGCGGCAGCGGGGTCGCATCGGGCCGCGTGCGCGACAGCACGCGCTGGAGCGACTGCCCTTCCAGGTATTCCATCGCGAGGTAGTGGCGCCCGTCCTCGCTTCCAAAATCGAGCGTGCGGACCACGTTGGGGTGCTTGAGGCGCGCCGCCAGCCTCCCCTCTTCGATGAACATGGCGACGAGGACCGGCTCGGCCGCGAGCTCGGGGCGCAGCTCCTTGAGCACGAGGAGGTCCACGGGACTGCTCCGTTTGGCCCCCAGCGCGACGTACGCGAGATAGACGATGCTCATCCCGCCGCGCGCGAGTTCGGCAAAGACGCGGTACTTGCCGCGCGCGTGGAGCCGAGTGGCGCCGCCCAGATCCGGTGCCGATGGGCCTCGATCGAGTCGCATGCAAGCCTCCCTCACGCAGACCGTTCCCCGTCGATCCCGCGATCCCCCGCCGCTTCGTGTCGTCAGACCGTTCCGTGGCCGCCGCGCGCCCATCGCGGGTTCGCTCCTCCCGGGGCAAGGCGAAGGTGATGGCGAGCGCAAGATTCGTGCACGGAGGAACGCGAACGGGGCCGAAGCGATGGGACCGCTCTTCAACGCTCGGGAGACATCGAGTTTTCTCGAGGCGCGATGCGTCGCCGCGACGGCGGCCTCCTGCAACCTCCGGGGCCCTCGTCCCTCGGGGAGCGTACTCATTGCCTCAGGGCGCCGGTCCTCAGCGGAGGCTCGGCCCCCCGCGCACGGATCGAACGGCCGGAAGCCTCCCGCTATTTCGGCGATGTTTCTGGTTGCACCACCGGAGGAGCGGACAGCATCGTTTGCGCCAATAGGCCGTAGACCTTGGTCCAAGCCGCCACGTGCGCGTCGTCGAACGCGGCGCCCAAACCCTGTTTGAGAGTCCAGAGAAGGGCGCTCGCGACGGTTGCGTACTGCTCCGGCACGACGCCGTATCCGACGTGCCGGCGGCCGAGGTCTTCGACCACGGGCACGAGCTTCGGGAGGTCGTCGAGGCCGGCCACGGCAGCCGACAACATCAGGACGAGCTTCTTCTTTTGCTCACCGAGGTCCGGCCGGAAGAGGCTGCGCAGCGAAGGATCGAGCTCGAAGAGCCGATCATAAAACAACGTGGCGGCCTTCGAGGCGATGGGGCGCACGTTCGCCCAATCACCCTGAACGGTCGCGATCTCCTCTTGGGTCAGCATCGGCCAATCCTCCTCGACGACGACACACACGCGCGCCGCCTACCGTATTGGCCAATACTACACGAGCGGCACGTCGTCGAACGCGGGGGTCGACATCCCCAGGCGCTCCAGAATGCTGCTGGCCAGCGTTTCGAAGACCCACCCGATGGTGGCCGTGTTCGTGCGCTCGCCGCGGCAAACGGGGACTCCCCTCGCGACGGCCTCCATGAAGGCGGGAGAGCGCGCGATGGGCACGTCGAACACCGACGCGGCCGCAGGGCCGCCGCACAGGTCCCGCAAGACTTCGAGCGAGACGCGCGCGCGGTAGTCGAGCATGTTGAGGACGATCCCGACGAGCTGCACCGCCGGCTCGCCGAGCGTCGCGATGCGCTGCAAATGGCCTTCGAGGCCGCGGAGACCCGCAGGCTCGGCCTGGAGGACGACGAGGGCGTGGGTGGAGGCGGCGCAGGCGACGGCGCTCGGTCCGTGAATGCCGGCCGACGTGTCGACCAGCACGATGTCAGCGCTCGCCCGCGCGGACCGAAAGAGCTCCGCCCACGCGCTCCGCGGGGTGGTCAGGTCGCCCGTTCCCTCTCCCCATGGGAGGATCTGAAGGCCGGGCAAGCGGGTCTTGAGGACGGCAGCGGCGAGGGATGCCTTGCCGGCGACGACGTCGCACGCGCCGATGGAAGAGCGCGGCTTCGCCTGGATGGCCATGAGCACGCCGTTGTAGTCGGTGTCGACGAGGAGCACGCGGTTACCCTGGCGCGCGAACGCGACGCCGAGGTTGAGCGCCACGGTGGTCTTGCCCGATCCGCCTTTGGGGCTCGTCACGCAGATCACCGGAGCCTCTCCGCGCGTCGCGGGCACATGGTGGATGCCGAATGGGCTGGTGTGTCGCTCGACGAAGGCGGCGTCGTCGACGTGTTCCTGTCGGACCGGCGCGATGGGAGCCCGCGCGACCGCGGGACTCGACGCGACCACGGGACTCGGCGCGGGGGCAGGCGGCGCGGCGACGGCTTGCACGACGGCCGGTACGGCGACGGCTTGTACGATGGGCGGGCGCGAGGAGGGGGGCGCGACCGGCGGAACGGTTCGCACGATGACGGGAGGCTGCGACCTCGGCGGCATCGAAGGCGACTTGCGGGCTTGCGTGTTCGACTCGGCGGAGTCCCAGCCGGCGTCGACGTCGATGATCTTCATCATGATCTGCGCGAGCGAGCCGAGGTGCTCGTCGCCCACTTCCGCGGTCGTGCGGTGGACGATGAAGCGGCACTCGCGCGGGCTCTTCACGAGGCGGCGGATCGCGTCGATGCCGCTCAAGTGGCCGCTCGTCGCGGAGACGACCTTGCCGGACTTGAGCTGGATTTGCCCCATGAGGACGCCGGCCGGGTCGAGCACCTCGACGCCGGTGAATTGCCTGCCGATGCTGATGACTTGGAGGACGGTCATCAGGTCGAACTCGGAGAGGCTCCCTTCCATCACGGCGACCCGCTCGGAAGCTGCCGCCTCGCTCTGCATCAACTTCAGGAGGACTTCGCCGACGGACCCCACGGGTCGCCGGCTCTCGGGAACGGACTCGGTCCGGTACACGGAGAAGCGGCGCCGCCGGCTCCCGCGCAGGAGCGTCGAGACCGCGTCGAGTCCGGAGAGCGCGCCGGACCGCGCGTCGAGGATCTTGCCGCTCTTCAGGTGCAGCGAACCGACGACGTTCCCCGACTCGTCGAAGAGCTCAACCCCGGTGTATTGCCGCCCGATGCTGACGACCTGAATCACGCTGGAGAGATCGAAGTCGGTGAGGCTTCCTTCCATGACGGCGGTTCGCATCAGCTCGCCTCCTTCGTACTTCCGTCTCCGGCGTGCGACGCGTTTCCGTTCGAGGGTGGCGCGACGAGGCGGCTCAGAGCGTTGTCGGCTTTGGTGGCCCCGGGCACCGAGAGGCGACCCATCTTCATGGTGAGCGCCAGGACCTGATAGACGCGGGTCCACGCGGCGCGGGTGCGTGCGTCGAACTTCTTGCCGAGGCCGTAGTCGAGCGTCCAGATGAGCGCCTCGCCGACCACGTCGTAGCTTGCGTCCGGGATCTTGTAGAGGTCCGTGTGGCGCCTGCCGAGGGCGAGCACGATGAGGCAAAGATCGTCTTCTTCGGGCACGGTCTCGCGCCACGCCGAGTCGGGCCAATCGAGCGATTTGACGATGAATGCCAGCATCGCGACGAGTTTGCGCTTCTGCGCGCGCATGTCGTCGGTGAAGAGCCGCCGATACTCCGGATGGAGCTCGAACAACCTCTTGTAAAAGAGGTCGGCCGCGGTCTCCGCGATGGGGACCACCAAGCGCCAACTCTCTTTGATAGCGGCCTTCTCGTCATCGGTAATCATGAGAGATCCCTCCTCTAGGAACGATGCGCGCCGCAGATCGTCGCGCGGGGGCTCGTCGACACGCCACCGTCCGCCCCTCTCTCTCCCATGGTACGCGCGTACGTTGCGAAGAAGAAGCGCACGACCGAAGGATGCTCGCACGCTCGCACACAACGTCGCTCTATGCCGACGATGCGACTCGCGTGGGTGCGAGATGACCTGGTGTCGAACAGCCCCGTCGATGCCCGCGCGAGGTTACGCGCGGGGCAAGGCGATCGTCGTGAGCTCTTCGGGCTCCTCCGGCGACCCGACAAGACCCACGCGGCGGCCCAAATCGGAGGCGAAGACGCTGCGCGGGTCGTACTTTGCCTTCACGGCGAGCCAGCGATCGACGGCGGGATACATCGCACGGAAGGTCGCGGCGTCGAGATACGAGTCCTTGCCGAGGTAGACGCGTCCGCCCGCCTCGAGGACCATCGCGTCGAGGCGCTTCAGGAGAGCCACGGTGTTCTCGCGGATCGGAAAGTCGATGGCGAAGGTGTACCCCTCGCGCGGAAACGAGAGGAGGCCGCCGCTCTCCTTCCCGAATCGCTTGAGGACGTTGAGGAACGGCAGCTCCCCGGACGATAGAATCACCGTCAAGAGGTCGCGCATGCGCCGCAACCCGTCCTCGAAGGGAATGACGAATTGGTACTGCGTGAACCCGGCGCGCCCGTATCCGCGGTTCCAGTGCCCGATCCCGTCGAGGGGATAGAAGAAGCCCTCGTAGTGGGTAAACGGCAGCGCGCGCGCCTGGATCCGCTGGATGACCGCGTTCACGAGGCGAATGCTCAAGCGGTTGAGCGTGATCTCCGGGAGCTCGAACGGGACCGACAGCTTTCCCGGCCCGGAGACCCGCAGCGGATCGACGGCGAGGTAGCCGGGGAGCTCTTCGCGCGTGGCGTGATCGCCGACGACGAGGACGCCACGGCCGAGCGCTGCGCCGGCGGCAAAGACGTCCAGCGTCGCGACCGAATAGGGGAACGTTTGGTCGTGCTCGTCGAGCGCGGCCAACATGCCCTCGAGGTCTTTCACGCGGATCGCCTTCTGGCGGAAGTACGTCGTCTCGATCTTGCGCAGTCGGAAGGTCGCCGTCAGCACGACGCCGAGGAGCCCCATCCCGCCGAACGTCGCCCAGAAGAGGTCCTCGTTCTCGACGCGGCTCGCGGTCACGACGTCCCCGCTCGCGAGCAGGATGGTCATCGCGTCGACGCATCGGCTGAAGGCGCCCTGCGCGTGATGGGCCTTCCCGTGGATGTCGTTCGCGATGGCGCCGCCGATGGTGACGAACTTGGTGCCGGGCGAAATCATCGGGAACCAGCCGCGCGGCGCGAAGTCCCGCAGAATCTGCTCGAGGCTGACGCCCGCTTCACATGTGAGCGTGCCGGTGGCGTCGTCGAAGGCGATGTAGCGGTCGAAGCGCGCGAGACCGAGGACGCGCCCACCCCGGTTGAGGGCGGCGTCGCCGTAGCTTCGCCCGAGACCACGGGCGATCGTGCCGGCGGGGTCGATCGAGGCCGACAGTTGCCCTTCGTTCTCCGGCTCGACGAGCACGCAGTCCGCGCGGAGGTTCGCTCCCCAGCCCGAGAGGCGGGTCATGACTGGTTGGGCCATTCGCCCTTCAGTGTAGAGCGCTCAGTTGTTGGGCGCTCCCGACGTGATCCACGCCGAGATGCGCGCCATGTCGCCGCTTTGAAAGACGAGGTTCACGGGCACGAGCGGCATGCTCCCCGTGCCGTCCGGCTTGCGGAGCGACGTGTACAGCGTCGTGTCGACGGGGTCGGACGCGCTGCCGTCCGGGACGAGGACGCTCGTCATGCTTTGCCAGCATGCGCCGGCGTCGGACGGATCGCAGATGAAGCCGCCGCTCGTGATGACGGCGTCGTCGGTCGGATCGTTGTGGCAACCGGTCATCGTTCCGCAGCCTGCGACTCCGCTCGCGCCGAAGTAGCACGCGTAGAGGTCTTGCCAGCGGTGGCCGCCGTGACCTCCGTCGGGGTCGCACTGCGCGGCGCCATCCAGGTAAGCCAGAGGGCCCGCGTCGACGGCCGTGTCTTTGGATGCATCGGCGGTGCTCGCCGCATCCACCACGGCGGCGTCGCCCGCATCGCCTGCTCCCGCATCGCCTGCTCCCGCATCGCCTGCTCCCGCGTCTCCTGCGTCGCTCGCATCCACGGGCGACATCGAAGAAGTGCTGTCATCGCCCGAGCACCCGGTCCCCCCGAGGGCCGCGCCCACAGCGAAGAAACCGAGACCGAAAGCTCCCGCGGCCAACCGGAAGACATCCTTTTCCATCGAGCTTTCCGCCTTGTCGTGCACGGCGGCCGCGAAGTCAACGTCGCGGAGTCCGCGCGGTGGGTCGACTCGGCCCAAGAGGCCGGTGCGCCAAGTGCACCCGTTCGCCTACCACGGCATCAGAGCTGCATTCGATGGAAAAGGCCCCGCGAGAGCGCGGGTTTCCTGGTGGCGGTACCTTCGAGGGTCCGCGGCGTGCGCCTGAGGCAGGCACATTCCTACGCCGTATCACTGCACAAATTTGCCTCAGGCGTATTCAAGGCGAGTCTGCTATCATGAATAATTCAATGATGTTGTTGTTTTTCTACCTTGCGGTACCGCCCCTTGTGGTGGCCCTCATTTTGGACTGGGTTCGCGGCAGTGGATTGCCGCCCGCCGCTGCGCCGGCGCCCGCTCCGGTCTCGACGGCCAGGCCGCGTACCTGAGGCCGGAGCATCGATCTTCGCATCCTCTTGGGTCGGTGCCCCCCAATGGTCCTCGGCAAGAATGGCTGGACAGCACCAATGTGCCACACCAACGCGGCGACCACTGACGTCTTATCTGGATTTTTCTGAGCAAGCTGCTCATATTTGCCGGAGAGGTCCATCTCCATGGCAAATATTCAAGTCGGACGGTACGTCTGCTTGGGCCTGACACTGGGGTTGGCGGCCTGTTCCGCATCGCCTCCAGAGGACCTCGATTACACCGTCCTCATCGATCCCTCGTTCGAGATGGACCAACAGGGCGCCGCCGCCGCGGGAATCGAGGATTGGCTCGCCGCCGTGCCCCAGCTGAAAATCACGTACGCCGTGGGCACCTGTGCGGCGACGCCGTCGCCCCAGCAGATCTGTCTCCAGCCCGAATTCGCGCGGCCGGACCCGCCGATCCAGATCGTCGGGACCACCTATCGCGGTGCCGCGGACAGCGGCGATGTCTTCATCTACGTCAATCGCATCGCCGCGATGGCCGGTGACGCGATGGGCCTCACGCGGCAGACTGTGGCCCACGAACTCGGTCACGCGATGGGCCTGCAGCACACGGCCGTGGGGACGCTCATGGCCGCGGACGTACCCGACCAGGCATCCACGGTCACGGCGGCCGACGTGCAGCAGTTCTGGTCCATCCGGGCGCAGTAAGCGTCGACTGGCTAAAAGTGGCCGGACACGGCGGCCATGGCGCCTGACCTCGTGGGGCTCACGCCGAACACGTAGGCCGACGGGGCCGAGGGCTTCTCCTCGTGCGCGTGATGGTCGCTCAAGAGCAGCCAGGTCGCGACGCCAAGCGCCGCGGCGCCCACTCCAATCGATGCTCCGATGGACACGTCGGCCGCGAGGTGCGCGTTGTCCGCTTGGCCCAGGTAGAGGACCGCCGCTCCGGCCTCGACCACGGCGAAGATCCCTCCGCCGATGACGTACGGGAGCGCCGATCGCTTGCTGGTCGGGCGCTCGGGCTCCGGCGCGGGCGCCGCAGCCTCCCGTGAGGCGGTCGCCGACGGTGAGGTTGATTCCTTTACGGACGGCGGGGGCGGGACCCAGCCGGGAGGATGAACGGTGACCGGAAGCGCGCGATCGAGCTGCCCCTCCATGATGAGGATCTTTTGGCTGTTCGATAGTCCGCTCTCGGTCTCGAAGGTGAACTCGTGCATTCCCGGATCGACCCGCAACGCCTGTCCGTCGAGATGGGCGGCGAGCAGCTCTCCATCCATGCGCACCTGCACGTCGTTGACCACGGCGCCCGAGTCGTCGGTCACTGCCGGACGAATCGAGGGCACTTCGACGGACTCGAGCCGCGTGAACTTGGTGGAGCACGCGGTCAGCAGCGCGTGCCCGCACACGGCGCGCGCGCACCCGACGAGAAGACCCCGCGCCTCTCGAAGATGTCCCGCATGTTCGGCCTGCTCTGCGTTCTCGTAGATCGCCATGCACGACGGCGGACCCCTGGGCGTATTGGGCGAAGGGACGAACGGCGCCTTGACCGGCGCTGCCTTGTCCGCAGCGCCCTTCTCGACGCCCGCCGTCGTGCCCGCGGCTGCTGTGTTGGCCTCCGCCGCCGCCGTCTCCATCTCGACTTCCTTCTCGAGCTCCTTCGGGTCTCCCTGCTTCATCGTGACGTCGATGACGCGACCGCGCTGCCCCTCGGCGATAAGCACCTTCTCTTTCGCGAAGAGACCGCCGTCTGCGATGAATGAGAGTTCGTGCAATCCCGGATCGAGCAGAACCGGCTGGCCGTCCAGGTGCGAGGTCAAGAGCTCGCCGTCCATCCCGACCTTCACATCGGTGCGCTGAGCACCCTTTTCGTCGGTCACGTGCGCGACGATCGACGGGATATCGACCGACTCGAGGCGGCTGAACCGGATCGTACACTCCTGCCCGATCGCCTTGCCACACGCGGCGCGCGCGCACAGGACAAGCGCATCTTTCGCGGCGCGAAGGTGACCCGACTGCTCTCTTTCCTGCGCGGCCGTATAGGCGTCTACGCAGGCCTTCGGCCCCGGGGGCGCGGGATGGGCAGGATGCGGCGCACTCCTTCCGGGAAGGGCAAATAGCAACCAGGCCGCGGCGAATGCGCCACTCGAAAGGAATCGATGAATGCCACGAACCGACCGCATGAATCTCACCCTCCTACGTCACGCGCAGACCTTAGCGCGATTCGCACTTGGGTGTACCGGCAATGAAGCCTACACTACCCGCGGGCAAGACCCTCGTCACGACACGCCACGGTCCGACCCCAGAGCCGTGAGCTCTGGAGTCGGAACGCGCTCCCTCTTCACGGGAAGGCGCGAGTCGGGAAATCCTTGCGGTACTTTTCCTTGTACGTGTCGTGGCAAGACTTGCAGGCGGCCTTCACGGCGGCTGCGTCCTGCTTGCCCGCCGCGTCCGCGCCGTTCTTCGCGAACGTCGCCCACTGACCGTAGTCGCCGCTCGGCGGCGGCTTGCTGCCAACGACGCCGAAGTTTTTCTGCAGCGTTGCAAAGTCGCCCCCGGCAAGCACGGCGCCCATGTTGGGCTTCATCCAATTGCCGAGCGGGGTCAACGGGCCGGCCGCCGCCGCGACTCCGGTCGCGAGGGTGAGAGCGGCAATGAGCGGAAGGGCTTTGCGGAACGAACGGTTCATCATGCGGTTCCTCGTTGGACGTTGAGACGCCGAAAGACTTCACACGGTAAGCGGCACCGTGCAGCAGGAAGGGTGTCTTCGGCGCGTTTGGCCAATTGCTTCGTTTGGCTGACTGACGACTTCCTGCTTCCTGAATCTCGACGAGCGAATCGGCCGGGCGCGCTGTGCTCCTGGATCGCCCGCTCGTCCATGACGCCTGACCTCACCCGGCGCCCCGCATCAGCGGACGAGGGGACCCAGGAGGGCTCCCTCGCCGCGTCGTGACCAGGTCTCGTCGGGGCAGCGCCGCTCGTTTCGAAAAATCGACCGCCGCTGCCTGACTCGAACGCATACGCGGTACCAATCACGGGACGACACGAAAGGAACGGATTGCTACAGAAAATGCCGTGAGGGGCAAACAACGCAGTGCGACGGCGTCTGGTACCTGACGACGACGCGCCGACGTCCATTAGCGCGGTTCGGCGTGGTGCGCAACGAGCGACGGCGCACGAGTGTGGTCTTTTGTGCCACGCGACCCGTGATACTGGATATATGCAATTACGTGGTCGGCGATTCGGCGAAGCTACTTTGAGCCGCGAGCCTTGGCCCGCACCCAGGTCGCGAGAAGGTTGATGTCGTCGGCATCGAGCTTGTCGTCGAAGCGAGGCATGTGTCCCTTCCGCTCGGGGCTCATCGCTTCGGCGCGGTAGGTGGTGTTGGTTCCGGGGTTCATGATCTGAGCGCGGATCCAGGCCGTGCTTCCCCAGCCGGAAAGCTCGGGACCGATGCTGTCGCTCTCGTCCGTCTGCCCGCGGAACATGTGGCAGCTCGTGCAGCCGATGGAAATGATTTGCGCGCCGGCGGCGTCGTGCTGCGGATTCTTGTCCTCCGCGGCTTCGTTGGCCAAGAAGTCGGCGACGGCCTTGCGGTTCGCCTCCGGCATCGGGTGAAAGGACTTCGCGGCCTGCCGATCGGCGGGCGGCTGGACCATCGAGGGCATCTCGCCCTTGTACGGCGTGGGGCCGAAGCGATGAGCGGCGTCGGGGTTGTCGAGCATGGACTCGACCCAGTCCGCGGTACCCCACCCCGAGAGGTCGGGCGCCTTGGCCTTGGAGAGCTCGGGCCCAAGGTCGTTCAAGCGGTGGCAGCTCGCGCAGTTCTCGTTGAAGAGGGTGGCGCCCCGGGTCTCGGGATCGCGCCTCATCATCGCCAGAGGGCCGTCGGGCGGGATGCCCTGCCGAGCGAGCGCGATCGCCGCGTCGGCACGAACGGTCGCCAGCTCGCGGGCCTTTTGGAAGGTCGCATCCTGAGCGTCGGCGTGGCGGGACATGGCCGTCAGCGCGACGATGCCGATGCCCATGAGAAAGAGAGGAGCGAGGTACTTCAGGCGCGGACCGATGGCTCGCGTCGGCGCGCGATCCCAGAACGGCAAGACCGCGAGGTAGGCCACGGCCAACCCGGGAACGAGCTGCGACCCGACGACCTCCAGAGACCCGGCGAAGTACTTCAGGAGCTGGAACAGCGAGAGGAAGTACCATTCGGGCCGGGCCGGGTAGTCGCTCGCAGGATCGGCCGGCGCGTCGAGCGGCGCGCCGTGCTCCCGGAGCGCGAGCGCCAGGACGACCGCGAAGAAGAGGAGAACACCGCCCACGTCCTTGGCGAGCTGCACCGGGTAGAAGCGCTCGGTGTGACGCAAGTCGGCGTGCGCCGGCGGCGTCACGCCGTGCTTCCGGAACAGCACGAGGTGCGCGACGAGAAGGAGCAATAGAACGAGGGGCAGGATGGCGATGTGGAGCGTGTAAAAGCGCGTGAGCGTCATGCTGCCGTACTCGGGTCCGCCGACCATCAAGCGCTGAATCGCCTTGCCCAGGACCGGCGTCGTCCCCGCGATGTTCGTGGCGACGCGGGTGGCCCAATAGCCTTTTTGGTCCCAGGGCAGGAGGTAGCCGGTGAGGCCGAACCCGACGGTCACGCCGAGGAGGCCCAGACCGAGCCACCAATTGACCTCGCGCGGCGCGCGATACGCTCCGTAGAGGGCGACCTGGAGGAGGTGCAGCCCGAGCACGACGATCATGGCGTGAGCGCCGAAATGGTGGAGCCCGCGGACGAGCCAGCCGCCGTAGACGGCGTAGTTCAAGTGCTCGACGCTGGCCCACGCGGTGGTCGCGGAGGGCGAGTAAAAGGCCATCATCGCCCACCCGGTGATCGCCTGGAGCGTGATGCACCCCACGAGCACCGAGCCGAATATGTAGGCCCAGCGCGCCCCACCGGGCACCGGCTCTTCGAGTGCGTGTTTGATGAGCGCTCGGTGGCCGATTCGTTGATCGATCCACTCGTCGACTTGGTCGATCCGATTCATCCGATTTCCTCGCGCTCCGGAATCCCTTGACGGTATTTCTTGAACTGGACTTCCACAGTCCGATCCATCCCCTCGCCCACCACGCGGGTCTCGATCGCATCCATGTCGCGCGGGGCAGGGCCCGAGACGCGCTTGCCGCTCGGATCGAAGACCGACGTGTGGCACGGG
Source organism: Polyangiaceae bacterium (assembly GCA_036500865.1). GTDB lineage: Bacteria > Myxococcota_A > Polyangia > Polyangiales > Polyangiaceae > Palsa-1150. Next base: position 62,459 of record DASYBG010000005.1, on the reverse strand, counting down.
CAGCCGTACCCGGTCGGCGACTTCTCGACTCCGCATCCCAAGTGCGGGCACGTCACCGAGAGGGCGCGCACCGAGTCGCCGCTTCGCACGAGCCATACCGCGCCGAGATTCTCCTTGGCGTACCGGGTGAACGCGTCGGTCATCTCGGAGATCACGGCAGCGCGCTTTGGCTCGCCTTCCGTCAGATCCGAGAGCCGCGCGACACGAACCCATCGGTCGCTGGCGTCTGTCTTCTTGAGGATCGGGGAGAGCGCCACGGTCACCGCCGGCGCCGCCGCCCCGCCGACGAAGACCGCGGAGCCCGCCGCGACAAGGCCCTTCAACACGCCCCTCCTTTCCTCGTTATGATGATGTGATCCTTCGCTACGTGGCTTTGTCATGAACGGCTCCTTGCCCGCACTGCGCCCTGTCGACCCGGCGCACTACTACAACAAACGACATGTGACATGCAATTGTGGCAAAGCTTACGCCGGCTTTGCAAAGCTACAGAGAGGCCGTCGTGGCGTCTTCTCCACGCTCGCAATTCGCCGCACGCGCGAGGCTCGATATAGCCTGGAAACGCGCCGCGAGAAGCGCACGTCACTCTCGTGATCCAAGATCGCCGCGTCCCGCGCCCGGTGCATCCGGGCGCGCAAAGTCTGCGCGATAGCAAGCAAAGGCAAAGCTCCTCGCCTTCCCCATAAAGGGAAGTCGAAAGCAAAGCCAGCGAAGCACCTCGACCTTCCGCGGGCGAAGTCCCTTCTCTCGTTCGCGGGAGCGACGCAGCTCGTCCGGGACTACGCGCGGCCGCCGATGGCGGCCTTGATCTTCTCGACCGCGGCCTCGGGCGTTTCGTCGTCGATCTCGATGACCAGGTGCCGCACGTTCTCGCGGTCGACGTCGACCGCGATCGCGAGCGCAGGATTGCGCACGTCAAAGAAAGAGGCCCCATCCTCGAGGTACACGAGCCCCGCGGCCACCCTGTGAGGGACATAGGTGCCCACTCCGCGCCACGACTCGACGATCACGTCGTCGAAGTTCGCCTCCTTGGGATGGACGCGAGCGGCGCGCACGTGGGACATCGGAACACGCACGGTCCCACGCATCGCGAGAACCTTGCTCCAGCCGTGAATGTGCACGATGAGCTCGTCACGCGTGATCTCGATTGAAGCCATCGCCGAACCTCCTTCGCGACCGCCCTTTTTTGCCCGCGGCGCGCCACCCGTCGGTCAGAAGCCGAGCCCGCTCGAAGTCGGACCACGCCCTCGGGTCCCAATCCAGAGATTGGTAACCCCAGTTTCGACCGCAGCATACTGCCGGCGCGAGAGGCACGCTCCGTCTCACGAGAGTCCCTCGCACAATCGAACGTAGCGGTGATTCTGCAGATAGTGTCGCGGGAATCGTACAGATGTCCTTATCGCGGAGGGCCGCAAGATCGCGAAAGCACAGACGACACGACGCCAGAGATGCTCCGCGCGTGCACGCCCCCGGCCTTCGCGCGGATGTGCGAACGCTCTCCGTGTTCTTCTGTCCGACGTTTCGTCGAGCCACGCGGCGGCGCTAGCGCCACCCATCCGCTGTTCGCCTCCTCGCGCGCATCTCTTGCGCGATTGGCCTCCATCGACGCAGGTGCGTTCGCGGCGATCGGGGTGTACAGTCCGCGCGATCGACGCATGAGAATAGGCATTCCCAAGGAAATTCGCCCAGGAGAGCGGCGCGTGGCGGCCACGCCCGACACCATTGCGCGGCTCCGAAAGCTCGGGTTCGAGGTCGTGGTCGAGTCGGGCGCCGGGGTGGGCGCTTCGTTCGTCGACGAGGCTTACACGGCTGCCGGCGCCACGGTCGCGTCGAGCTCACAGCCCGTGTGGGCAGAGTGCGACGTGGTGCTCAAAGTGCAGCCCCCAGAGGTCCGGTCCGACGGCGTCCACGAGGCTGACCTGCTCCGCGAGCACGGCATCCTCGTGAGCTTCCTTTGGCCCGCGAAGAACAAAGAGCTCATCGACCGCCTCGCGACCCGCAAGGCCACCGTGCTCGCGATGGACCAGGTCCCTCGCATCACGCGCGCCCAGAAGATAGACGCGCTGAGCTCGATGGCCAATATCGCGGGTTACCGCGCCGTCATCGAGGCCGCGAGCTTCTATGGCAGGTTCTTCACCGGGCAGATGACCGCCGCGGGCAAGGTCCCACCGGCCAAGGTGCTGGTGATCGGCGCGGGCGTCGCCGGCCTCGCCGCGATTGGCGCGGCGCGAGGACTCGGAGCCATCGTCCGCGGCTTCGACACACGGTCCGAGGTGCGCGAGCAAGTCCAAAGCATGGGCGCCGAGTTCCTCGAGGTCGAAATCAAGGAAGAGGGCGGCGGAGGCGGAGGCTACGCGAAGCAGATGAGCCCCGAGTTCATCGCCGCCGAGATGGCGCTCTTCGGGCGACAAGCCAAAGACGTGGACATCATCATCACGACTGCGCTCATTCCTGGAAGGCCCGCGCCGACGCTCATCACCGAAGAGATGGTCGCGAGCATGCGCCCAGGTTCGGTCATCGTGGACCTCGCCGCCGAGAACGGCGGCAACTGCGCGCTCACGCGACCGGGCGAAGTCGTGGTACGTGGCGGCGTGACCATCGTGGGATACGTCGACCTCCCGAGCCGGCTCGCGCCGCTCGCCAGCCAGCTCTACGGATCGAACCTGGCGCACCTTCTGAGCGACATGGGCGGCGCGGAGAAATGGCGCGTCGATCTCGAAGACCAGGTCGTCCGCGGCTCCATCGTGCTCAAGGACGGGGAGCTCTTGTGGCCTCCACCGAAGGTCGCCGCCCCGCCGCCGCCCGCGCCAAAGCCGGCGTCGTCCACCCCTCCCGCGGCAGCCCATGCGGCACCCGCAAAGCGATCGTCGCCGTGGCGAGGCATCGCCGCACTGGCCGTCCTCGCGGTCCTCTTCGTGGCCCTCGGGGCCGTCGCGCCGCGGGAGTTCCTCGCCCACTTCACCGTGTTCGTCCTGGCCTGCTTCATCGGTTGGCAGGTCGTGTGGAACGTCACCCCTGCCCTCCACACGCCGCTGATGAGCGTGACGAACGCCATCAGCGGCATCATTGTGGTGGGCGGAATCCTGCAGATCGCAGGCGTGCTCAGTTCGCCGGTCACGCTCATCGGCGCGGCGGCGGTCCTGCTCGCGAGCATCAACATCGCGGGCGGATTCCTGGTGACTCAACGCATGCTCCGCATGTTTCATCGCTGAGGCTCGCGATGCCGGAAAACCTCACGATCGCCGCGTACATCGTCGCGGGAGTCCTCTTCATTCTCAGTTTGGGCGGCCTGAGCGCCCAGGAGTCGGCCCGCCGCGGCAACGCGTTCGGTATCGCCGGCATGCTGATCGCCGTCGTGGTGACTACGCTCGCGCACCTGGCCAACGCCGGCGTGCTAGCGGCTGCGGTCGGCGTCGGCGGCATCGTGGGGGCGGTGCTCGCCTCGCGTGTCGAGATGACGTCGATGCCCGAGCTCGTCGCCATCTTGCACAGCTTCGTCGGCCTCGCCGCGGTGCTCGTCGGCTTCGGCAGCTACCTCACGCCAGGCCCGTCGGGCGGCGCCGAGCTCGCGCTCCACGACGTCGAGGTCTACGTTGGCGTATTCGTAGGATCGCTGACGTTTGCCGGCTCCGTCATCGCCTTCGGGAAGCTCAAGGGGACGCTCCGGAGCAAGCCCCTGCTCCTCCCCGGTCGGCACTGGCTCAATGCCATCCTAATCCTCGCCTGCGTCGCGATGGGCGGCCGCTTCTCGGCGCTGCCGTCGCCGGACGGTGTGGGCCTTCTCGGAGCCCAGGCGGCGATTGCTGCTTTCATCGGGATCCACCTCGTCATGGCGATCGGCGGAGCCGACATGCCCGTCGTCGTGTCGATGCTCAACAGCTACTCCGGATGGGCCGCGGCGGCCGCCGGTTTCATGCTGTCGAACGACCTGCTCATCATCACGGGCGCCCTCGTCGGGTCGAGCGGGGCGATCTTGAGCTACATCATGTGCCGTGCGATGAATCGCTCGTTCGTGAGCGTCATCCTTGGAGGATTCGGCGCGGACGAGGGGACGCAGCCGGCCCGTTCGTCGACGGAGCCCCAAGGGGAAGTCACGCCGATCAACCCCGAAGAGACGGCGAGCCTGCTGCGGGATGCGAAGGACGTCATCGTCGTGCCGGGATACGGCATGGCGGTCGCCCACGCGCAGTATCCCGTCTACGAAATCGCCGATTGGCTCCGGAAGCGGGGCAAAACGGTCCGCTTCGCGATCCACCCGGTGGCCGGAAGGCTCCCAGGGCACATGAACGTGCTCTTGGCCGAGGCGAAAGTCCCCTACGACATCGTGCTCGAGATGGAAGAAATCAACGAGGATTTCCCCGAGACCGACGTCGTACTCGTCATCGGGGCCAACGACATCGTGAATCCCGGCGCGCTCGACGACACCTCGAGTCCCATCTACGGCATGCCCGTCCTCGAAGTCTGGAAGGCAAAGACGACGATCGTGATGAAGCGGAGCATGGCGAGCGGATATGCGGGAGTCGAAAACCCGCTCTTTTTCAAGGAGAACACGCGCATGCTCTTCGGCGACGCGAAGAAGAACGTCGATGCCATCCTGGGCGTCCTCCGCGCCGAGAGCAGCGCGGCCGCGGCAGAGTAGGCTCGGCGGGCGACCGCATGCGCCGTGCGGGACGGACGGTGACCGTTCCGCGCCGGGGAAAATCGCGCTACATCTTGCGCCTGTCGATGGACAGGGCCGAACCGATGACGGCCGCGCTGGAAGCAGCGCTCGTCCGTGAGCTCAACCGAGCGTGGCACCAGGTCAATGATGCGTTCTTCCGGGGCGTGCTCCCCACGCCGACGCTGGAGCTCGTGGCGAACCGGTCGACCCTCGGCCGATGGGTCCCTCAGACTCGCACGATCGAGATCTCGCGCCATCTCGTCGTCGAAACGTCCTGGGCGACGGTCATCGAGGTCCTCAAGCACGAAGTCGCGCACCAGTATGTCCACGAGGTCCTCCGCGAAACGGGGCAGACCGCGCACGGCCCCGCTTTCCGCGACGTGTGCTTCCGCCTCGGTATCGACGCCTACGCCTCGGGGACGCCCGACGCCCCGAAGGTCAACCCCGCGACGCACAAGGCCATCGAGCGCATCGCCCGGCTGCTCGCCCTGGCGGAAAGCCCCAACCGCCACGAAGCGGAGGCGGCGATGGCCGCCGCGCAGCGGCTCATGCTCAAGGAGAACCTCGACGCGGTGAGCGCCGCCGCCGCGCGGACTTACGGCTTCGAGCACCTGGGTCGGCCGACCGGCCGCGTCCTCGAGCACGAGCGCCTGGTCGCGATGATCCTCGGCAGGCACTTCTTCGTCGAGGCGATCTGGATCCCCGTCTATCGCCCGCGCGAGGCCAAACGCGGGAGCGTGCTCGAGATCTGCGGGACCCCCGACAACCTGGCCATCGCCGGCTACGTGCACGGCTTCCTCCACCAGACGGCAGAGCGCCTCTGGCGGGAGCACCAGGCGGCGCGCGGCATCCGCGCCAACCGCGACCGCCGGTCGTATCTCGCGGGCGTGATGACGGGGTTTGCCGACACCCTGCGGAGGCAGGAGGCCAAGAACCAGGGGGAAGGCCTCGTATGGCTCGGGGATGGGGATCTCGAGCGCTTCCACCGCCGCCGGCACCCGCACGTGCGGCACGTCCGCCACGCAGGGCGTCCTCGGTCGGACGCGTGGAGTCGCGGACGGGAAGCCGGGCGAAAGATCGTCCTTTATCGGCCCGTCCAAGGCGCCGCTACGTCCCAAGGACGCCTCCTCAAAGCCAAGTAAGGATCATGCCGCGCTCGCCCCTCGCCCCTCACCCGCGCGTCCCCGGACGCCTCGCCTGGACATCGGCTCTGCCTCTCTTGGTCCTCTGGACGTCGCTGTCGCCGGCATCCGCCGCGGCCGACGAGGGCATGTGGCCGCCCGACATGGTCCCTCGCCAGCGCATCGAGCAGGCCCACGGCATCGTGCTCCCCGACGCGTGGCTCGACCACGTGCGGCGCGCCAGCGTGCGGTTCAACGTCGGGGGGTCCGGGTCGTTCGTGTCCCCGCGCGGTCTGGTCCTCACCAACCACCACGTGGCGGGAGACTGCATCGCGAAGCTCGCCACGCCGGCGCACGACTACCTCTCGACGGGGTACGTGGCGGGGGTGGACGGGCCCGAAGCGAAGTGCCCGGACCTCGAGATCGACAACCTCGTATCGATTCAAGACGTGACCGCTCGCGTTCGCGAGGCACGCAAACCCGGCATGTCCGACGCCGAGGGCAACCGCGCGATGAAGGGCGAGATGGGCGCCATCGAGAAGGACTGCCACGACGAGACACTGCTCCGCTGCGACGTCGTGACGCTCTACGCGGGCGCGATGTATCACCTATACCGTTACCGCCGGTACACGGACGTCCGGCTGGTGTTCGCGCCCGAGGCCGACGTCGCCTTCTTCGGCGGCGATCCCGACAACTTCACCTTCCCGAGGTTCGACTTCGACCTCGCCATCTTCCGAGTCTACGAGGGCGCAGGCGCGCAAGCACAGCCGCTGGCGCCGGCCGAATGGCTCCGATGGGACGTGGCGGGCCCCCAGGACGGCGCCGTCGTCTTCACGAGCGGACACCCCGCGCGCACGAGCCGCGACGCGACGGTGGCGCAGCTCGAGACGCTTCGGGACGTGGTCTACCCACGCACGATCGAGCGCCTGACGCGTTGGCACGAAGGTCTGCGGCGGTGGGCTGCGTCCGGCCCCGAGGGAGCCCGACAGGCACGCGAAGCGATCTTCGGCGTGGAGAACTCACTCAAGGCGCTCGGCGGCTACGAGCGCGGCCTCCGGGACGCCGGCCTCCTCCGGAAGAAGGTCACGGCGGAGGCGGCGCTGCGGTCCGGCGTCGATCACGACCCGGCGCTCAAGGCGAAGCTCGGCACCACGTGGGACGACGTCGCCCGCGTCGAGAAAACCTACGCCGTGTCTTACCCGCGCTATGCGGCGCTCGAGGCGGGGCTCGGCGGCAGGCTCCTGCGCGTGGCGCGCGCCCTGGTCCGTCTCCCGGCGGAGCGCGCCCTCCCGAACGACAAGCGACTGCCCGAATTTCGCGAGACTGCGCTCGAAGAGCTCTCGATGCACGCGCTCTCGGCGGCCGCGATGTACCCCGGCGTCGAGGACGCCTACGTAGCGGCCTGGTTGCACGACCTCGCGGCCGTGCACGCGGAAGGGATCCAGGCGATCCTTGCGGGCCGCACCCCGGAGCAGGCCGCACGCGAGATGTGCGTGGCCTCTCGCCTCTTCGACGTGTCCGCGCGAAGGGCGCTCTGGGACGGCGGAGCCGCCGCGGTAGCCGCGTCGGTCGACCCGATGATCGTCGCGATGAGGACCATCGACGCGGAGGCGCTCGTCGAGCGCAGGCGATACGACGACGAGATCGAGGCTCCGATGCGGGTCCTCGGCGGGCACTTGGCAGAGGCCGCCTTCGCGATCGCCGGAACGAGCCGCGCGCCCGACGCCACGTTCACGCTGCGCATCTCGTCAGGCGTCGTGAAAGGCTATACCGAGGGCGGTCGAGCCATCCCGTGGTCGACCGATTTCGCGGGAATGTTCCGTCACGCGACCGGGGTGGACCCGTACAAGCTGCCGGAGCGCTGGCTCCATGCCCAGTCGAAGCTGCGTTTGACGACGCCGCTCAACTTCGTGTCGACCAACGACATCATCGGCGGAAATAGCGGCAGCCCGGTGGTCGGTGCCGACGGCCAGCTCGTGGGCCTCATCTTCGACGGAAACCTCGCGAGCCTCCCGAACCGGTTCATCTACGACGACGTCGTGGCCCGGGCCGTAAGCGTCGACACCGCCGGCATCCTCGAGGCCCTCCATGCCGTGTACGGCGCCGACGCGCTCGTCGAGGAGCTCTCGGCGCGCTAAAGGGGGGCGGTGAGCCGCCCCAAGACGACCAGCGCCGACGTGCGCGCGAAGTACAAGCGGTACCTCTTTCCGAGCGTGGCCACCTACTACGCGGAGGCGGTCGCGCTCGAGAGCGGCAAGGGCAGCGTCGTCCGCGACTTCGACGGGACGAGCTACCTCGACTTTTTCGGCGGCATCCTGACGGTGGGTGTGGGTCACGCGAACGACCGCGTGAACGGGGCGGCCCACGAACAGATGGATCGGCTCGGGCACGTCTCGACGGTGTACCCCACCCTGCCGCTGGCCGACCTCGCCGAGAAGCTCGTGACGCTCGCGCCGGGCAAGCTCGAGAAGGCGTTCTTTTGTTCGAGCGGGACGGAGGCGGACGAGACGGCGGTCCTGCTGGCGCAGGCGCACACCGGCCGCCAAGAGATCATCGCGCTCAGGCACGGCTACTCGGGGCGATCGATCCTCGGGCAGGCGCTGACCGGCAACGCCGGCTACCGGCAGACGACGACGCAGATCGCGGCGGTCAAACACGCCCACGCGCCGTACTGCTATCGGTGCCCGTTCGGGCTCACGTATCCGAGCTGCGAGCTCCGGTGCGCACACGACATCGAGGAGCTCATCGCCACGACGACGACCGGAGAGGTCGCCGCGCTCCTCGCGGAGCCGGTCCTCGGGGTCGGTGGCTTCATCGAACCGCCGCCAGGGTGGATGGCGCTCGCCGTCGAGATCGTGAAGCGCCATGGGGGCATCTTCATTTGCGACGAGGTCCAGACCGGCTTCGGTCGAACCGGCACGATGTGGGGCATCGAGCGGGACGGCGTTCTGCCCGACGTCGTGACGATGGCCAAGGGGATCGCGAACGGCTTCCCCATCAGCGCAGTCGTGACGACCGCACCCATCGCGGCCTCCTGGCGGGCCGGCAACATCTCGACCTTCGGCGGAAACCCAGTCGCGTGCGCCGCCGCCATCTCGACGATCGATACAATCCTCGAAGACCGCCTGATCGAGCGGGCCGCGGGCATGGGCAAGCTCCTCCGAGAGGGCCTCGACGGCCTTAAAGCGAAGCACGCGATGGTCGGAGACGTGCGGGGCCGCGGCCTGATGCAAGGCGTGGAACTCGTCCGCGACGAGCCCGGGGGCGACCGCACGCCCGCCGCCGACGCGACGCTCCGCGTCCTCGAAGAGGCTCGCAAGGGCGGGCTCCTCGTCGGGCGCGGTGGGCTCTACGGCAACGTACTCCGCGTAGCGCCGCCCCTCATCGTCGAGACGGCCGAGATCGAGCACGCGGTCGGCGTGCTCGATCGGGCACTGTCGGCCGCCGCCTCCTGAGCGTCGCCGCCGGTCATTCGACCACGGGCTCGGCCCGCAGGATCGCCGCGTCGAGCATCTCGCGCATGCCCATCGCGAGCGTGCGCGGGAGCTCGTCGGTCGAGAAGAGTCCCACCTCCGAGATCTCGAGCGGGTTCGAGGGAGGACGCACGGGCGAGCCCACCGCGCACTCGACCACCACCGTGACCCCGTGAAATCGCGGGTCGCGATCCGGACGGGAGTAGACGCCGACCAGCCGCACGACGTCGCACCGATCGATGCCCGCCTCCTCGGCGAGCTCGCGCGCGAGGGAGGCTCGCAGCGTCTCCCCCCACTCGAGGGTGCCGCCCGCGAGGGCCCACTCGCCCAAATCCGCGCGGCGGACGAGCAGCCAGCGCCCGTCGCTCGTCCGCGCCGCCGCGGCGACCCCCACCACCGGGCGCCTCAGGATGTGCCGCAGCACCTCTTTGGCGATCGTGAAAACACCCTTGGGGATGCGAAGGCGCTGGACCACCGCGGCAACGTAGCAGGGCTCGCCGCGCACGTGCGGCGCCCGCTCAGAAGAAGTTTCCGATCGTGAACTCGAAGTCGCTGTGATTTTCGAACGGCAGGGGCGCAAGGGGAAAGCCCCACTCGAAGCGGAGCGGCCCCAGGGGCGAGAACCACCGAATGCCGAAGCCGGTCGACGTGCGAAGGTAGGCGAGACTGTCCGGCATGGTGAAGCAGGGGCTGATCACCCTGTCGAACTGCGGCGCCGGCGTCGTCTTGCAGAACTGGTCCTCGGTATTCCAGGCATTTCCGGCGTCGAAGAAGACGACGCCGCGGATACCCACCTTGTCGAGGATCGGAAATTCGAGCTCGAGGTTCGAATACGCCTCCAGGTTGCCGCCGATGTTGGCGCCGTTCGGGATGGGCGCCGCGTTCGGGTCGAGGGACTGCGTGAGCGGCAGGCGCGGGCCGATGCTCCGCAAGAAGAAGCCCCGCACGTCGAGGATACCGCCGAGGAAGTACCGCTGGAAGATCGGCACGCCTTGCTTGTCGGGGCTCGTGATGAGCCCGAACTCGGTGTTGAGCTTCAAGACGAAGCCGGAGCCGGGCGATCCGTTCCCGCCGCCGAGGCCGTAATAGAAGCGGCCCGTGAACCGGTGGCGGAGGTAATTGAACTCGCTGCCGAAGCCCTCGCTCGCGAGCTCGGTCGACGCCTGGAGGTAGATGCCGGCGGTGGGAAAGAGGCGGTTGTCGCGCGTGTCGTAGGTGATGCTCGGCCGGAGCGATACGACCCGGCCCGAATTGAACAGGTTCGCGAGCGGCAGCGACTGGAACACGCTGACGAACCCCGGCGCGCCGCCGAGAAACGTGTTCTGCGGCTGCGTGTCGACCGAGTCCCACTCGAGGGTGCCCGTGAGGCTGAGGCGCAGCCACGGCTGGACGAGCGCGTACCCGAACGTGAGCGAACCGCCGACGCTGCGGCGCGCGAAGTCGGGGAACACGTAGAGCGTGTCGTAAAGCTCGATGCTCGAGTTCCAGTCGGAGTCGAGGAAATACGGCTCGAAGAAGCGGAGCGTGACGATCTGCCGGAGGGCCGAGAGCTGCGCCTGGAGCGCGAGGGCCTGCCCGTTGCCGAAGAGGTTCGCCTGCTGGACCTGCGCCGTCGCGATGAAGCTCTCGATCGAGCTGAACCCCGCCCCGACCTGGAACGTGCCGGTGGGCTTCTCGGCGACCTCGACATTCACGACGATCTTGTCCGGGCCGGATCCCTGCTCGGTGGAGACGTCGACCCGATCGAAGTAGCCGAGGGCGGTGATGCGCCGCTTGCTGTTCTCGAGCCCCGTCTCGCTGAAGAGCTGCCCTTCTTGGAGCTCCATCTCGCGCCGCACGACCTTGTCGCGCGTCTTGGTGTTGCCCTTGACCTCGATGCGCTCGACGCGCACGGGGGGCCCGCGCCGTATGGGGACGACGATGTCGACCTCTTCGTGGACCGGGTCGAGCTCGGTCTCCGGCTCGGCTTCGACGTTGGCGAAGCCGGCGTCGCGATAGAGCGTGCGCACGGACTGGAGGTCTTTGATGAGCTCCGCGCGGTTGAAGTAGTCGCCCGACTCCTCGCGGACCATCTGGCGGAGGGCGCGACGCCCGCCGAGCGGCTCGACCTCGCGACCCTCGTTGTCGCGCTCGTACACCCGGAGCTGCCGGATCTTGTAGCGGGGCCCCTCGTGGATGACGATCGTGATCTCGATGCCCTGACGGTCGGGCGTGAGCATCACCCGGGGCGTCCCGATCTGGACGCTCAGATAGCCCTTGTCGTAGTAGAGCGCGCTGAGGAGAAGGACGTCGCGCTCGAAGACGTCTTGCCGGTAGGGGCCGCCCGATCCGAAGGCGAAGAAGCCGCCGTTGCCGGTCTGCATCTGATCGCGGAGCTCTCCCTCCGCGACGTGATCGTTGCCAATGAACGTGATGCGGCGGACCGTCACGGGCTTGTGCTCGGCGATCTTGAACTTGATGATGACCTCGTTCTCGCGCTGCGGGACGACCTCCGACGTGACGTCCGCGAGGAAGTAGCCCTTCTCCGCGTAAGCGTCCTTGATCTTCTGCACGCTGCGGCGCACCGCCGGCACGCTCAAGATCGTATTCGGCTTGATCTCGATCGCTTCGTTGAGCTTGTCGTTCTCGATCTCGTCGTTGCCCTCGAAGGTGACCTCTTTGATGTTCGGCCGCTCGCGCACGATGAAACGGAGCGCGACGCCCCGGTCGCTCGTCGTCAAGTCGGCCTGAATGTCCTCGAAGAAGCCGGAGTCCCAGAGCGCTCGTACGTCGCCCGTCAGGTTCTCGACGCGAAACGTCTGCCCGGCCTTCTCGCGCAGGTACGAGAGCACGTCGTCGCGCGCGACGCGCCGATTGCCGAGGACCTCGACCGTCGCGATGGGCAAGCCCTCGGCCTGTTCCGCGTTGCTCGGAGGCAAGAGGTACGTCGGACCGGCGGGGGCCGCGGCGGCCGGCCCAGCGTCATCGGCGGGTTGGGGCGCCGCGCCCGCGTCGTCCTGCGCAAGCGCTTGCGCACCCGCATCGGCGACGATGGCAGAGCCGGCGTCCGCGGCGACGGCATCGGCCCGCGCCGTCCCGGCGCGCAGCAGCGTGAAGATCACTGCGGCCAGAGCGGCGAGCAAACGAATGGTGGGCATCGGGGCTGCGCCTGCCCGCGGGATGCCGCGTGCATTGGGCGCAAGAACCTCCGCTGCCTAGCGCACCGCGGCCGTTCCGGTCAACCTGGCCGAAGCCCTCCACCAGACGAGCGCCGCGACGCCGAAGACCACCGGCACGATGAGCATCGCGAGTACCCACGGCGATGCGCCCGCGATCCCGACGGGCGCGTCGGCGACCTTTCCCATGATGTACGGCGACCACATGTCGCCGAGCAGATGGATCATGAAGATCGCGAGCGCCATCGCGCTCGCCCGCAGCGCGCCGGGCACACTCCGGAGCAGCGTCAGGTTGACGGGGCCGCTCGACATGAAGAGCGCGACCTCGCACGGAACGGCGGCCGCGAAGAAGCCGTCGGGCGTGCCCGCGAGAATGGCCAGGGCCGCGAACGGGGCCCCCAGGCCCGCGGCGAGCGCGCACACGACCAGGTTGGCCCGGAGCGACGCCGCCTCGCGATCCCCGGCGATGCGACGGGCGAGCGCGTCTGCGAGCCACCCGCCCGCGAGCGTGCCCGCGAGCCCGCACACGACCGTGACCAGCCCGAAGTTTCGGCTCGCGAGCCCGGCGTCGAGTCCATAGCGGGCGTGCAAGTACTTCGGCGCCCAAAAGGCGAAGCCGCCGATCGCGAACGTGTAAGCGGCGTAGCCGAGGACCGCACCCCGGTAGAGCGGGATGCGCAAGAGCGTACGCGCTGACTCGAAGAGGCGCGGTGTCGCGATCGCATGGCGCTCGGGCTCCGCGATGAGCAAGCAAAGCAAGCCCAGGACGAGGCCGGGGACGCCGGCCACGAAAAACGCGTTCCGGTAGCCCGAGGCGTGCTCGACAACGCCGCCGACGATGAATCCCAGCGCCGATCCGACCGGGATGGCCGCGTTGAAGGTCGCCATGGAGCGGGCCTTCTTCGACGGCATCGCGAGGTCGTCGATGATCGCGGGCGCGATGGTCGTGAAGCTCGCCTCGCCGACGCCGACGACGGCGCGGGCCGCCACGAGCGAGGCGGCGCCGCGGGCGAGCCCGGACGCGATGGTCGCGGCGCTCCACACGGCCACGCCGAGGAGCAGCAACCGCTTGCGGCCGCCCGTGCCTACTCGGTCCGCCCAGGTTCCGAAGAGGGGGCTCGTCGCGAAGAAACCGACCAGGAACACGGTCATCAGCGAGCCGCCGAGGGCGTTCGAGAGCCCGAGGTCCTCTTGGACCTTGGGCAGCACAGCCGCCATGACGTACCGATCGATGTAATTGAGGAGGTTGAGGCCCGTCAGGATGGCCAAGATCGCCGCCGGGCTGCGGATCGCTCCCGGGCCCTGCCGCACCGCTACCCCGTCCGCGTCGGCGGCGAGCCCGTCGTTCACGGGTGGGGACCCTATCACCGGGCCGAAGCGTCATGGGGGTCGTTCCGGTGGCGTGCGCGGGGCGGCGGCCGCGGTAGTCTTGCTTCCATGCGGGCGTTCGCGTGTGTCCTCGTGGGCTTTGCCTCTTGGGCCCTGGGGTGCGGGGGGCAAGTCCCGTCCGAGGAAACCGGCCCCGCCTGCGGGACCACCGTCCTCACGAACTGCCCGCAGGACATCATCCCGGACGCCGGCGAGTGCGCGCTGCCGCCGATCGTCGGAGCGCAGGGCTTTTTCACCGTCGGTTGCCGGGTCACGGCCACCTGCAACTACGGAGCGCAGAACTGCGCCTGCGTCCAAAGCGCGCTCAGCCCGGCGTGGGTCTGCGAGTAGGTGCGCGCGAGCCCCGGCCATGAACTTGGCCGAGGTCTCGATCCATGTTCAGTTGGTCGGGTGACGTGGCGAGCCGTTTTCCCCGGCCGAATGGCCCGACCGCGACCCGATCTCCGTCGATCCACGGACGCGCTTGACACCCGTTCACCGTAACCGCTACCTCGGGGCCCCCCTCACGCCATGGCGAAGAAATCCGAAACCACCGCGGCCGAGCCGTCGCGACCCGCCGCGCACGTCGCAGCCGCCGCCGAGGACGGCGAGGCAGCCACCCCGAAGCGACGCGCCACGGCCGAGACCATGGCCACGCGCCAGCGGGAGATTTCGGTCAGCGAGTTTTTCACCAAGAACCGTCACCTCCTCGGCTTCGACAACCCCGCGAAGGCCCTACTGACGACGGTCAAGGAGGCGGTCGACAACTCGCTCGACGCCTGCGAGGAAGCAGGCATTCTCCCCGAGCTCCTCGTCGAGATCCGGGAGGTCACGCCCGCGGGCAAGCCGGGCGAAGCGGGGGCGTCGTCTTCATCGCGCTTTCGCGTCATCGTCGAGGACAACGGGCCCGGCATCGTCAAGCCGCAGATCCCGAAGATCTTTGCCAAGCTCCTCTACGGCTCCAAGTTCCACCGGCTCAAGCAGTCCCGCGGCCAGCAAGGCATCGGGATCAGCGCGGCTGGGCTCTACGGGCAACTCACGACCGGAAAGCCCGTCGTCATCACCAGCAAGACGGGCAAGGGCCGCCCTGCCTTCCGGATAGAGCTCCGCATCGACACCAAGCGCAACCAGCCTGACGTCGTGAAGGAAGACACGGTCTCGGATTGGAACGACGGCACCGGCGCCGCCGCGGACACGGCCCCGGTCACGAAGGAGCACGGAACGCGCGTCGAGATCGAGCTCGTGGCGGCATACCGTGGGGGGCGGACCGGAGTGCAAGAGTACCTCGAGCAAACCGTGGTCGCGAACCCGCACCTCGGGTTGACCTACGTCTCGCCCAAGGGCGAGCGGTTCTCCTTTCCGCGCGTGAGCAACGAGCTCCCGCGCGAAGCCCAGGAGATCAAGCCTCACCCCCACGGGGTCGAGCTCGGCATGCTCCACACGATGATGCAGGACTCGCCCGGCAAGAGCGTCAAGCAGGTCCTCGTCGACGATTTCTCGCGCATCTCGCCCGCGATCGCCGCGGAGGTCTGCAAGCTCGCGAAGGTGAACCCCCAGTCGCCCGCAGAGCGCCTCCACGGCGACGAACTCGAGCGCCTCCACACGGCCCTCGGGAAGGTCAAAGTGATGGCTCCCCCGGCGACGGCCGTCGTTCCCATCGGAGAGGGGCTGCTCATCGAGGGCCTCAAGCGCCGGTTCTCACGGGCCGAGCTCTACGTCTCGACGACGCGCCCGCCCGCCGTGTACCGCGGCAACCCATTCGTCGTCGAGGTTGGGCTGGCGTTCGGCGGCGACCTCGCACTCGACGAGCCAGCCGACATCATGCGCTTCGCCAACCGCGTGCCCCTCCAGTACCAGCCCAAGGCGTGCGCGATCAGCGAGAGCGTCTACGACACGAACTGGAAGTCCTACGAGCTCCAGCAGCCCAAAGGGAGCCTCCCCATCGCGCCGATGGTCATCGTCGTCCACCTCGCGAGCGTGTGGGTCCCCTTCACGAGCGAGGCCAAGGAGGCTGTCGCGCACTACGACGAGCTCCTTCGCGAGATGAAGCTCGCCATCCAGGAGTGCGGGCGCAAGCTCGCGTCCCACCTTCGCGCCCGCGCCCACGCCCACCGCGAGGAGATGCGGCGGAGCCTCTTCGAGAAATACATCCCGGAGGTCGCCGAGGCGATCTCCGTCATCCTCGCGCTCCCGATCGAGAAGGCGAAGAACCCCTTTTACAGGGCCCTCCCCACCTTCGTGGGCGGCGCCGAAGAGGCGCCCGACAAAGAGCCGCCGCCGAGCTCCGGCAACGGCGGAGCGGCCCCGCCCCCTCCCGCGGCGAAGGCCACGGCCAAATCGTCCAAGAGGGACGGCGCGCCGGCACCGTCCGTCCCCGGGGGCCGCGGCCGCAAGGGGAAAAAGGGCGGCGAGCAACTCTCGCTCATGTAGCCCGCGACGCGGAGACACCGGATCATGGCCACAGCAAAGAAGGCAAAGAGGACGGACCGCGACGCGGCGACGTTCGGCAAGATCGAGAAGCTCGCGAAAGACGTCCTCGGACAAGTCACGAAGGGCAACAACCCTGCCGTCGAGATCCGGACGCGCACGCTCGCGAACGTCTCATTCAATCAGAAGAAGCGAATCATCGAGCTCGGCGAGCGCGCTCAGTCCCGCGAGTTCTTCAACGCGTCGATGGCGCGGAAATTCATGCAGACGATGCTGGTCGCGAGCAAATGCAAGCAGCTCATCGACGAAGGCAAGACGATCAGCATCCGTCAGATGTATTACCTGTCGAAGCACACGCTGACCGGCTCGAGCGAAAACACGTTCGAAGATCAGGACGAGAGCGACCCGATCATCGAAGATCTCGAGGTCGGGATCGACGCGCTCCGCGAAGAGCTTCACCTCTTCGCGAGCCGGAAAGGCAGCGCGGTCGGAAAGCTCGTCATCGACGACGCGGGTGACCGGATCGACCTCTCGCGCATGGGCCGCGGGGGCTGGAGCATCCCGAGCATCTGCGAGCCCGAGGTCCTGAAGTTCGTCGAGTGCAAGGCCGAGTTCGTCCTCTTCGTCGAGAAGGACGCCGTCTTCAGCCGACTCAACGAAGACGGCTTCTGGAAGAAGCACAACTGCATCCTCATGACGAGCCTCGGGCAGGCCACGCGGGGCGCGAGGCGCCTCCTCCAGCGGATGGCCAAGGAGCTCAACGTCCCGGTTTATGTGCTCGTCGACAACGACCCGTGGGGTCTTTACATCTATTCGGTCTTGAAGCAGGGCAGCATCAACCTCGCCTACGAGTCGATGCGCATGGCGCTCCCTTCCGTGCGATTTTTGGGAATGAGCGCGCTTGACCACAAGAAGTTCAAGCTGACCAGCGCCGTCGAGATCAAGCTCAAGAAAGAGGATATCGAGCGCGCCGAGCAGATGAAGGCGTATCCATGGTTCGCCGACAAGAAGTGGCAAGCCGAGATCCAGGCGCTCTTGGACAACGGCTTCAAGATGGAAGTCGACGGGTTTCTCACGAAGAGCATCTCCTTCATCACCGAGGAGTACATCCCCAAGAAGCTGCGGGATCGCGACTACCTCACGTGAGGCGGCGTGCGGTCGTGCGTGTCCGCGACATCTCGCTTCGGACGTGACGAAAAGAGTCTCCTCGGGGTGTACGCTCGTCGTTGTCGCGCGCGAGCGAGATGAGAAACCACCCGTACCGAACGCCCCCGGAGCCGCCGCGCGACGACATGGACGTGCCGGCGGTCGTGCCCGTGGCCATCCTCGCCGTCCTCCTGGGCGTCCTCATCGCGTTCTTCGCGCCGCGCCGCGTCTCGGACCCCTCCGACGCGCGCGCCCTTTTCATCGACGCGCCGTGCCGCGGCCACCTCGTCCCGCGGCGCTGAGCCATGGCACGGCGCTCCGCCCCCTCGGTGATCGTTCGGTCACGACCGGGCGCGGCATCGGCGTCACGCCCGCCCCACTTCGGCTCGGCACGCTGGGATCTGTGGTCGCGCGCGGGTCGCCTCGACTAGGCTGCGCGGCGCACGCCATATGATCCAACGCCTCGTCGCACTGGCGGTTCGCCTCCCCTTCATCGTCATCTGCACGGCGGCGCTCATCGTCATCGGCGGCCTGTACGCGTACCGCCAGCTCAACATCGAGGCGTATCCGAACCCGGTCCCGCCGATGGTCGAGATCGTGACCCAGCCCGAAGGCTGGAGCGCCGAAGAAGTGGAGCGCTACGTCACGGTCCCCCTCGAGATCGGCTTCGCGGGAATGCCTGCCCTCGACCACGTCCGCTCTCAGTCCCTCTTCGGCCTGAGCGACATCAAGTGCTACTTCACCTGGTCGATCGCCTACCGGGAGGCAAGGCAAGAGGTCATCAACCGGATGCAGTTCGTGCAGCTGCCCGCGTCGATGCAGCCGATGCTCTCGCCCTGGAACGCGATCGGCGAGCTTTTCCGCTACCGCGTGGTCGGCAAGGGCTATTCGATCAAAGACCTGAAGACCGCCGAGGACTGGATCCTCGAGCGGCAGTTCAAGCAGGTACCCGGGGTCATCGACGTCGTCAGCTTCGGCGGCGAGACCAAGCAGTACCACGTCGGGGTCGACCCCTACCGCATGCGCGCGTACGGCGTGACGCTCGACGCGCTCGTCAAGGCGCTCCAGAACGCGAACCAGAACGTCGGCGGGCAGCGGCTCGTCATGGGGGAGCAGGCGTACGCCGTCCGCGGGGTGGGCCTCCTCCGCGACGAGCACGACATCGAGGACGTCGTCATCGCCGAGACGCACGGCGTGCCCGTGCGGGTGAAGGACATCGGCAACGTCGACGTCGGCTTCGCGCCGCGGCTCGGCATCGTCGGCCGCGACGACGACCCGGACATCGTCCAGGGCGTCGTCCTCATGCGATACGGGGGCGAGACGGTGAGCACCCTCAAGGGCATTCACCAGCGCATCGACTTCATCGAGCACAACAACGTGCTCCCGCCCGGGATGCACATCGAGCCGTACTACGACCGCGGTGAGCTCGTCGAGCTGACGACCCACACGGTCCTCGAGAACCTCATGGTCGGCATGGGGCTCGTCTCGCTCGTCCTGTTCCTCTTCTTGGGACAAGGGGTGGCCGCGCTCATCACGG
Organism: Polyangiaceae bacterium; assembly: GCA_036500865.1. GTDB lineage: Bacteria > Myxococcota_A > Polyangia > Polyangiales > Polyangiaceae > Palsa-1150. The sequence continues at coordinate 43,575 of DASYBG010000005.1, read as the reverse complement.
CAATCAACATCCCCATCGCTCTGCTCATCGCGTTCAGCGGGATGGTCGCCACGGGGACGAGCGCGAACCTCATCTCGCTCGGCGCCATCGACTTCGGCATCGTCGTCGACTCGACCGTCATCATGATGGAGAACATCTTCCGTCACCTCGGCGCCCACGGCCGCGGCAACATGGTCGAGCGCATCCTCGGTGCCGCCCGGGAGGTCGCGACGCCGATGGCGTTCGCCGCCACCATCATCGCTGCGGCCTTCATCCCGCTCTTTACGATGACGGGGGTCGCGGGCGTCATCTTCGCGCCGCTCGCGACGACGTACGCGTTCGCCATCGGCGGCGCCATGACGATGGCGCTGACGCTCACGCCGGTGCTCGCCTCCAAGCTGATCCCCGCCCACAGCGCCGAGAAGGACAGCCTCGTGATGCGCGCGATGTACCGCGTCTACACGCCGCTCTTCAGCTGGACGCTCGCGAACCCCATCAAGGCCATCGCGATCGGCGTCATCGCGGCGGCCGGCGGGCTCGCCACCTTCCCGTTCCTCGGCACCGAGTTCATGCCGAAGCTCGAGGAAGGCAACTTTTGGATCCGAGCCACCCTGCCGACGTCGATCTCGCTCGAGCAATCCGAGAAATACGTCGGGCGCATGCGGTCGATCCTGCGCGGGTGCCCCCCCGCGCCCGCCGAATGCACGGACAAGAACCGGAAGATTCCGGAGGTGCTCACCGTCGTCTCGCAGCTCGGACGCCCGGACGACGGGACGGATGTCGCCGGATTCCAGAACATCGAGCTCTTCGCGCCGCTCAAGCCGTTCTCGCAGTGGAGGCGCGGCCTCACGAAGGAGAAGCTCACCGACGCGCTGTCCAAGGAGCTGTCGGACGCGTTCCCGGGCGTCGTCTTCAACTTCTCTCAGATGATCAGCGACAACGTGGAGGAGGCGGTCAGCGGCGTCAAGGGAGAGAACTCGATCAAGGTCTTCGGGCCCGACATCAAGGAGAACGAGGAGCACGCCGATCAGATCGTCGACGTCCTCTCGTCGGTCCGCGGGATCGAGGACCTCGGGACGTTCAAGTCGATGGGGCAGCCGATCGTGAAGATCACGCCTGACCGGCGCGCTTGCGCGCGCTACGGCCTCAACACCGGTGACGTGGAGGCCGTCATCCAGGCGGCCATCGGCGGCCAAACGGCGACGCAGGTCTACGAGGGAGAGAAGCGCTTCGACCTCGTCGTCCGCTGGCAAGAGCCCTTCCGCTCGGGCATCGAGGCGGTCCGCGAGATCACGGTGAACACCCCCGGCGGGCAGTACATCCCGCTCGGACAGATCGCCGACATCCACATCGAGGACGGCCCCAACGTCGTCTACCGCGAGGACGGGCAGCGCTTCGCGCCCATCACGTTCTCGGTCCGCGGGCGCGACCTCGGCGGCGTCATCGCGGAGGCGAAGCAGCGCGTGGCCGAGCGGGTGAAACTCCCGTACGACACGCACCTCGAGTGGGGCGGCGAGATCAACCAGCTCGAGGAGGCCCTCAGCCGGCTCAAGCTCGTGGTACCCCTCACGCTTCTCCTCGTCGCGTTCCTCGTCTACGGAGCGACCCGACACTGGCTCGACACGCTCATCGTCTTTTCGAACATCCCCGTCGCGTGCGCGGGCGGCCTCCTCTCGCTCTTCATCAACGGCGTGCACTTCTCGGTGTCGGCCGCGATGGGCTTCGTGTCCATCTTCGGCATCGCGACCCAGGACGCCATCCTCGTCGTCACCTACTTCAAGAGGCTCCGGCGCGTGGAGGGGCTCAGCGTCGAGGACGCAGCGCGCGAGGCGGCGGTGAAGCGCCTTCGGCCCGTCCTCATGACGACGTTCGTGTCGACCGGCCTCCTGCCGGCGGCGGTGGCGACGGGCATCGGTTCCCAGACGCAGAAGCCGCTCGCGATGGTAGTCATCGGAGGCTGCGCCATCCTGGCGGTCGTGGCTCGCGTCGTTCAGCCGCCAATCCTGCTCCTCGCCCACCGGTGGCTCGACCGGCGCTCCCACGCGGAGACGGCGGGCACGTTCGACATGCCCGTCGAGCCGCCCCACGACCCGGAGCAGGGGTCGTGATCCGCAGAGGCTCTAGCGATCGGGGCGCAGCTCGGCGGGGTCGTCGTAGCGCCAGATCCGGTTCATCCGGCCCGATGTGAGCTGGACGACGTCGGCGACGTGGAGGCTGACGACACGACCATCGGCCGGTACGCCGCCGATGGGTCCGACCTGTTCGCCGGCCATCTCGTACTCGACGATCACGAAGTCGGCGATGGCCCACACGTTCTCGATGGTGGTGTCGAGCTGCCGGATCGATTTGTGTAGCGCGCGGACGTAGCCCAAGAGGGCGTCCTTGCCGCGAAGGGCCTTCTCGCGGCCGCCCGGGAAGAGCTCCACGTCGTCGGTCGCGCTCGATACGTAGTCGGCGTCTCGGTTTTGCTCGAGGGCGTCGAGGCTCGAGCGGACGCATTCGAGGTCGAGCCGCTCGGTAAGCGAGCCACTCCTCTCGAAGAACTGCGGCCCGTCACCGCCGTCGGCCTGCGCAGCAGGGGCCTCGGCTTCCCCGCCCGCCGCTCCGGCGTCGCTCCGGTCTCCGATGGCCGACTCGTCGAAGTACGTGTGGATGTCCGTGATCGCCCCATCGTCGTTGGTCCAGAGAAGCGTCAGACCCCGGAAGCGAGAGGGCTCGTGCGTCGGTGCGATACGCCCGAACGGCCGTTCGAGCACGCCGCGGAAGGTCCACTCGATCATCTGCGCGTCGTCGGTCCGCCACACCCTGCTGACGTCGAGCTGCCGGTCCTCGAAGGCGCCGAAGAGGGCCTGGTGCGCCCGCACCACGGCCTCGCGCCCGCGCGCGCCGCCGAAGCCCGGGAACATGAAGTGCGCTCCCGAGTCGAGCATCGGACCTAGCGCCTCCAGATTCCGCGACGAGAGCGCACCGACGTAAGCTTCGGCGGCCGCGCGCTCTTTGGCGGTCGGCCCTCCGGGACCTGCGTCAACCGTTCGACGCGCGTCGAACGCTTGCCAGTCGACGGGCGGGGCGGGCGGTGACACCACCGCGGCGCTGGTGCAACCGACGAGCAACATCGCCACCATCATTCGAGCTCGCATACGCACCTTGGGGGGACGCGGCGCAAACCTCGTTCCGCCACGGAGTTCTGTAACAATTTCATGCGGCGCGGGATAGTTCCTGGAGATGTCTTCGGTTCAACACGTCCCGCGCTGCCCCTTTTGGGCAGGGCATGATGCCCCAATACCGTGATGGACCAAGGCTTCGCGCACACTGCGCCTCCATTTCGACTGAACCAATGGTGCACGGCTTGCTAAACCCGCCCGCCGAACCGATGACCGCCCCCTTCGCCATCCGCGCCGCCCTAGCCGCGGCATGTGTCGTAGCGCTCCTCACGGTGAGCGAACGACTCCGCGCCGAGGCGGTCCCCGCGCCCGTCGAGATGCCCTCGCGGTTGACCATGGACCAATCCCTCCAGCTGCTTCGCGCGCGCGGCCTCGATCTCCTCATCGCCGACGCCCAAGTGGCCGAGGCCGAGGGCGACGCGCGCTCCTCCGGCGCCGTGCCGAACCCCGCGCTGAATGTGGGCTACGGGCGCGTGCTGCCGCCTTACAGCGCGAGCGCATGCGCTGGATGCTCGGCCGACCAGTATACGGTGGGCCTTTCGGACCAAAACGCGATCGAGGACTCGCTCTCCGGCAAGCGCGATCTGCGAATGAAAGTCGCGCACAACGCGCTCGCGGCAGCCAAGATGTCTCGCGCGGACGCGCTCCGCACCCTCGAGTTCCAGGTCAAATCGGCCTACGTGCAGGCCTGTCAGGCGCAACGCGCCCTCGCCTTCGCCCGCGAGAACCAGGCGACGAACGTCAAGACGCTGCAGCTGTTTCAGGCTCGCCTGCGGAGCGGCGCCATCAACGATGGAGACGTCGCCCGCGTGGAGACCCAGAAGCTCGAGTCGGACCAGGCCTTGGACACGGCGAACCAGAACCTGCGCCAGGCGCGTCTCATGCTTGCTTTCCTGCTCGGAGCACGTGGGCCTGTGCCTGACTTCGACGTCGACGACGGGATTCTCGACTTTTCGGTGCCAGATTCGCTGGCGACCGTCACGGTCGACCGTATGTTGCGCATGGCCTTCGCGCACCGGCCCGACCTCGTCGCACAGGGCTATCAGCGCGCCAGCGCCGAAGCCGCCCTCGTCTTGGCGAAGCGCCAGCGCTTTCCCGACATCGCCGTCTCCGCGCAATACACACAGACCGGCACGGGCTCCGGAGCCATACAGCCTCCCACGCTGAGCATCGGCCTCAGCGCGCCGGTCCCGCTCTTTTATCAGCAGCAAGGTGAAGTCCGGAAAGCCGAAGCCACGTACGACGAGCAATCGCTCGTGCAGGCGAAGACCACCGCGCAAGTCGTGAACGACGTGTCGACGGCCGTGGCCATGTTCGATACGTCGCGCTCCCTCGTGCAGCGGATGGAGAGCGAGCTCAGGCCGACGGCCGAGCGTGCGCTCCAAATCACGCGGCTTCAGTTCGACAAGGGCGGCGCCACCTTGATGGACTTCCTCGACGCGCAGCGCACGCACATTGCAATCAACGTCGAGTACCTGGCGGACCTTGCGAACTATTGGACCGCGGTGTTCCAGCTGGAACAGGCCGTAGGTATGGAGCTCTATCGATGAGGAATGTGTGTTCTTCGCTCGCGCTGGCGGCCCTCGCCGCGCTGGCTTGCTCGTGCCATCGGTCGCAGGCGGCGACCGAACCCCAAGGCCCGCAGCCTCCGCCGGGGCAGGTCTGGCTGACGCCGACGCAAGTCCAGGACGCGAAGATCGACGTACAGCCGGTCGCCGAGCACGACGTCGACGACACGATCCTGACGAGCGGCCGCGTCACCCTCGACGACCTCCGGTCCGGCCACGTCTTTTCCCCTGTCACGGGGCGTGTGGTGAAGATCTCCGCGCAGCTCGGCCAGCACGTGAAGAAGGGCGACCCGCTCGCCGTCATCGAGTCGCCCGACATCGGCAATGCCGTCAGCGACGTGCACAAGGCCGAGGCCGACCTCATCGCGGCCGAGCACGACTACGCCCGCAAGAAAGACCTCTTCGAGCAGAAGGCCGGGTCGGCCGCGGAGCTCGAGACCGCCGAGGACAACTGGCGGCGCGCGAAGGCGGAACTCGAGCGCGCCCGCCAGAAGGCGTACCTGCTCCGGGCCGGCAACGTCGATTCGGTGACGCAGACCTACACCCTCTCGTCCCCCATCGACGGCGAAGTCCTCCAGCGCAACATCACGCCGGGCGTCGAGGTGCAGGGCCAGTACAGCGGCGGCACCACCCAGGAGCTTTTCACCATCGGCGAGCTCGACAAGATATGGGTGCTCGGGGATGTCTACGAGATGGACCTGGCGCGGGTCCATGTGGGCGCCGCCGCGGCGGTCACGGTGGTCGCGTACAAGGACAAAGTGTTCCACGGGACGGTCGACTGGGTGAGCGGGATGCTCGACCCCAACACGCGCACCGCCAAGGTGCGGTGCACCTTCGACAACTCCAGCGGGGAGCTTCGTCCTGAAATGTACGCGACCGTGCAAATCTCGGTCGATCAGAAGAAGGCGCTCGCCATTCCCCGGAGCGCCCTCTTGCGACTGGGCGAATACAAAGTGGTATTCATCGAAGTCGCCGATCAAGACGGACGCGCGCAGTTCGAGCGCGTCCCCGTGGACGTGGACGAAGGGGAGGCGAGCCCATGGCTCGAGGTGAAGCACGGCCTGGCCCTAGGGCAAAAGATCGTCGTGAGCGGGGCCATTCTCCTCTCTCAGAAGTTGTAAGCGGCATCTCCCGTGATGCGCGGCGGCGCATCCGGTTCATGGACCTCCGTCTCGTCGCACACGCGCTCAAGCGCGATCCGATGACTTCATGATCCAAAAAATCGTCGCGAGCGCGCTTCGGATGCCGCTCATCGTCTTCGCGGCCGCGCTCATCGTCGTGGCCCTCGGTCTCGGCGCGTACCAGTCGCTCGACATCGAGGCCTACCCGAACCCCGTACCTCCGATGGTCGAGGTGATCACCCAACCCGACGGGTGGAGCGCCGAAGAGACGGAGCGCTACGTCACCATTCCGCTCGAAATCGGCCTCTCGGGCATGCCCGGCCTCGAGCACATTCGGTCCCAGTCGCTTTTCGGCCTGAGCGACGTGAAGTGCTACTTCACGTGGGCGACCGACTACCGCGAGGTAAGGCAGGAGGTCATCAACCGCATCCAGTTCGTGGCCCTCCCCCAAGGGATGCAGGCGGGGCTCTCTCCGTGGAACGCCATCGGAGAGCTCTTTCGTTATCGCCTCGTCGGCAAGGGTTACACGCTGAAAGACCTGAAGACCGCGGAGGACTGGATCCTCGAACGGCAGTTCAAGCAGGTGCAGGGCGTCGTCGACGTGACGAGCTACGGCGGCGAGACCAAGCAGTACCACGTCGAGGTGGACCCCTATCGCCTTCGCGGCCACGGCGTGACGCTCGCCCAGCTGACGGGCGCCATCCAGAACGCGAACCAGAACGTCGGGGGGCAGCGGCTCTTCATGGGGGAGCAGAGCTACGACATCCGTGGCATCGGCCTACTCGGCTCGCGCGCCCCCACGCAGCGGGACATCGAGAGCGTGGTCGTCGCCGAGCAGAAGGGAACGCCGGTCCGCGTGAAGGACGTCGCGGACGTCGACATCGGGCACGCGCCGCGCCTCGGGATCGTGGGCTTCGACGAGGACCCCGACGTCGTCCAGGGCATCGTCCTCATGCGCTACGCCGGCGAGACCCCCTCGACCCTCGAGGGCATCCACGAGCGGGTCGACTACATCCGGCAGAACCACATCCTGCCGCCGGGCATGGACATCGTGCCGTATTACGACCGCGGCGCCCTCGTCAAAGTGACGACGCACACCGTGCTCGAGAACCTCGTCGTCGGCATGGTCCTCGTCACGGTCATCCTCCTCGTCTTTCTCGGGCACACGCGCGCCGCGCTCATCACCGCGATCAACATCCCGCTCGCGCTCCTGCTCGCCTTCTGCGGGCTCGTCGCCACACACACCTCGGCGAACCTCATCTCGCTCGGCGCCGTCGACTTCGGCATCGTCGTCGACTCCACGGTCATCATGGTGGAGAACATCTTCCGCCACCTGGGACCGCACGGAAAAGGAACGATGCTCGAGCGGATCGAGCAGAGCGCCCGCGAGGTCGCCCGGCCGATGACGTTCTCCACGCTCATCATCGGCTTCGCGTTCCTCCCCCTCTTCACGATGACGGGCGTCTCGGGGGTCATCTTCGCGCCGATGGCGCGCACGTACGCCTTCGCGATCGGCGGCGCGATCATCCTGGCGTTGACCTTGACGCCGGTGCTCGCTTCGAAGCTCATCCCCGCGCACAGCGAAGAGAAGGACAGCCTGCTCATGCGGGGCCTCGGGCACGTCTACAACCCGACGTTCGAATTCGTCGTGCGCCACGCGCGGTGGGTGGCGCCGTTCGTCCTCGTCCCGATCGTCGCGACGGTCGTGCTCTTTTCGGCCCTGGGCCGCGAGTTCATGCCCAAGCTCGAAGAGGGCAACTTCTGGATCCGCGCGACCTTGCCGATGTCGATCTCGCTCGACCAGTCGGCCAAATACGTCGGGCGGATGCGCAACATCGTCCGCGGCTGTCCGCAGGACGCGCCGTGCGACGAAGCCCACCGCAAGCACCCCGAGATCCTCGCGGTCGTGTCGCAGCTAGGGCGCCCGGACGACGGGACCGACGTATCGGGCTTCTACAACATCGAACTCTTCGCGCCGCTCAAGCCGTTCGACGAGTGGCCGCGCGGGGTGACCAAGGACAAGCTGACCGACGATCTCAACCGCGAGCTCACCGAGACGTTCCCTGGCGTCGTCTTCAACTTCTCGCAGATGATCAGCGACAACGTCGAGGAGGCCGTCAGCGGTGTCAAAGGCGAGAACTCGGTCAAGGTCTTCGGCGCGAACCTCGAGACCAACGAGAAGGTCGCGACGGCCATCGTGGACGTGATGGGGCGGGTGCCCGGCATCAAAGACCTCGGCCACTTCCCGTCGATGGGTCAGCCCAACATCCGCATCACGCCGAAGCGCGACGTCTGCGCGCGCTACGGCCTCAACACCGGGGACGTGGACGCGGTCATCCAGGCCGCCATCGGCGGGCAGGCGGTGACGCAGGTCTACGAGGGCGAGAAGCACTTCGACCTGACGGTGCGCTGGAAGCCAGCGTATCGAGAGAGCCTCGAGGCGATCCGCGAGATTACCGTCTCGACGCCCGACGGCGCGCAGGTACCGCTCGGGCAGCTCGCCGACATCGAGGTCGTCGAGGGGCCCGGGATCATCTACCGCGAGGACGGCGTCCGCTATTCGCCGGTGAAGTTCAGCGTGCGCGGCCGCGACCTCGCCAGCACCATCACGGAGGCGCAGGCGCAGATCGACCACGATCTACCGCCGTGCGACAAGGCGCCCGGCTGGATGAGCCTCTGCCGCCCTTACGACATGCACCTCGAATGGGCAGGCGAGATCAACGAGCTCCACGAGGCGGAGGGGCGCCTGCAGATCATCATTCCGGTGACGATCCTCTTCATCACGTTCCTCACGTACAGCGCGGTCAAACGCTGGACCGACACGCTCATCGTGCTCGCGAACATCCCGGTCGCGTGCACCGGCGGGGTGCTCGCGCTCCTCGTCAGCCGCGTGAATTTCTCGGTGTCGGCGGCGATGGGGTTCATCTCGATCTTCGGGATCGCCATCCAGGATGCGATCCTCGTCGTCACGTATTTCCAGCGCCTACGGGAGACGGAGGGCCACTCCATCGAGCAGGCCGCCCGCGAGGCCGCGGAGAAGCGCCTCCGGCCGTGCTTGATGACGACCCTCGTGGCCATGATCGGCCTCTTCCCTGCGGCGATTTCGAACGGGATCGGGGCGCAGACGCAAAAGCCGCTCGCCATCGTGGTCATCGGCGGCTCGATGATGCTCGCCGCCGTGGCCCGCTTCCTTCAGCCGCCGCTCCTCGTCGTCGCCCACACTTGGCTGGAGCGCCGGATGCACGGCGGCCAGGGTCCCCTCCTCCCCCACGAGGACACTCCGCATCCGGACATGGCGTAGCCGCGACGGCCTCCCAGCGTCCACACATACTTGGCGTTCTCCGGCCCGGTCGGGGGGGGGGCGGGCCCACGCGGCAACGTCGCGTGGAGACCAGGGGAGAGGCCTCAGGGGCGGTATTGCGACGCTCGGCCTTACCGGCGAGGACCACGATCCCGCGGCGGGCCGTCGCGACGATCGCGATCGCGTCCGCCACCCCCTCCGCCGCTCCGCGGAGGGCCGCCGCCGCCCTCGCGGGCCTGGAGCATCCTCTGCTTCGCGCGCTCGCCCTCTTCGCCCTCGGGGAGCGGGAGGAGTTCGCGGCGCGTCAGCCGGATCTTGCCGTCTCGGTCCATGGAGAGGACCTTCACTTCGACGCTGTCCCCTTCCTTCATCACATCGGTCACCTTGTCGACGCGATGGTGGGCCATTTCGGAGACGTGCAGGAGGCCGTCGGTCCCCGGCATGACCTCGATGAAGGCTCCGAAGTCCGCGACGCGCGTGACGGTCCCCTTGTAGACCGCACCGACCTCGGGCTCCGTCGTCAGCCCCTTGATGATGTCGAGCGCGCGCTTGACCGCGTCGCTGTCGCTCGAAGCGACATTGACGGTCCCGTCGTCCTCGACGTCGATGGCGACGCCGGTCTGGTCGATGATGCCTTTGATCGTCTTGCCGCCCGGCCCGATGATGAGCCGGATCTGGTCGGGCTTGACCTTGATCTGCGTGATCCGCGGCGCCCACTTCGAGAGGTCGGGGCGATGCTCCGACAGCGTCGCGAGCATGCGGTCGAGAATGAAGATGCGGGCCTCGCGCGCCTGGTCGAGCGCCTGGGAGAGGACATCGCGGGAGAGGCCCGCGATCTTGATGTCCATTTGGATGGCGGTGACGCCCTTCTTGGTCCCGCAGACCTTGAAGTCCATGTCGCCGAGGTGGTCCTCGTCGCCGAGGATGTCGCTCAGGATGGCGACGCGCGTTTTCGCGTCGGTCAGCGGGCCGTCGGAGATGAGGCCCATCGCGATGCCGGCCACCGGCTGCTTGATGGGGACCCCGGCGTCCATCAGGCTGAGGACGCCGCCGCAGACGCTCGCCATCGACGAGCTCCCGTTCGATTCGAAGATCTCGCTGACGACGCGGATCGTGTAGGGGAAGCGGTCCTCGTCCGGGATCATCCGCGCGATCGCGCGCTCGGCGAGAGCGCCGTGGCCGATCTCGCGACGCCCTGGGCCGCGGAGCGGCTTGGTCTCGCCGGTCGAGTATGGCGGGAAGTTGTAGTGAAGCATGAAGCGCTTCCAGCGCTCGCCGGTCAGCGCGTCGATCTTCTGCTCGTCGCTCGAGGTCCCGAGCGTGGTCGTGACGGCGGCCTGCGTCTCGCCGCGCTGGAAGAGCGCCGAGCCGTGCACCCGCGGGAAGATCCCGACCTCGCAGACGATCGGCCGGATCGTCTTCATGTCGCGCCCGTCGATGCGCTTGCGCTGCCCGAGCACGTACTCGCGGACGACGTTGTACTTCCGGTCCTCGAACTCTTCTTTGACGAGCTTCTCGAGCGAGGCGTACTTCTCCGCGCCGAGCTGCGTCGTGAGCGCGGCGGCGACCTTCGCCTTGGTCGCCTTGTACCCGTCGTAGCGGGCCTTTTTCTCGGTGATGAGGGACGAGCGGAGGATCTCCTCGTCGGAGAGCTGCTTGATCGTCGTCGCGACTTCGGGCGGCAGCGCCTTCTTCTCGAAGGTTCGCTTCGGTTTGCCGACCGCGGCACGCATCCGCTCGATGAGCTCGATGATGGGCTGCGCGGTCTTGTGGGCGAACATGAGCGCGTCGATGATGTGGGCCTCGAGCGCCTCGGCGGCGCCGCCCTCGACCATCACGATCGCTTCCGCCGAGCAGGCGACCACGAGATCGATGTCGGAGCGCGACACCTGCTCAAACGTGGGGTACGCGATGAACTCGCCCTCGACTCGCGCGACGCGGACCGCTGCGATGGGGCCGCCCCAAGGGATCTCGGAGATGTGGAGGGCCGCGCTCGCCGCCGTCATCGCGAGGACGTCGGTCGGATTGTCCTTGTCGCTCGAGAGGACGGTCGCGATGATCTGCGTGTCGTTGCGAAACCCCTCGGGAAAGAGGGGGCGGCACGGGCGGTCGATGAGGCGCGAGGTGAGGATCTCCTCGTCGCGCTGGCGCCCTTCGCGTTTGAAGAAGCCTCCGGGGATCTTGCCCGCCGCGAAGGTCTTCTCGACATAGTCGCAGGTCAGCGGAAAAAAGTCGATCCCGGGACGCTCGTCGCCGCTGACGGCGGTGACGAGCACGACGCTCTCGCCGTAGGTGACCAAGACGGCGCCGTGCGCCTGCTTGGCCAAACGGCCGGTCTCGAGAATGAGGGGCTTGTCGTGGATGAGAACGGACTCTCGAACGAAAGACATGGCGGATCGCGCTCCTCGGCGCGGTGCCGGCTGCGTGCGGCAATGACGAGAGCCCGCCGTCCGCCTTTGATCCTCGGTTCGTAAACACCGGCGTCGGCGCTCCCCGTGGGGGAACGACCGGCCGGAGCGCACGAATCGAAGAGCAAAAGGTCCGTGACGGGAGGGCTCAGTTGCGTGAAAGTCCCCCTACTTGCGGAGGTTGAGCGCGCCGACCACCGTGCGGTAACGCTCCAGGCTGACCCGCTTCAAGTAGTCGAGAAGGCGGCGGCGTTTGGACACCATCCGCAAGAGACCTCGACGAGAGTGGTGGTCCTTGACGTGGGTCTTGAAGTGGTCCGTTAGATAGCCAATTCGCTCGGTGAGCAACGCGACCTGCACCTCCGGTGAGCCGGTGTCGTGCTCGTGCGTGCGGAACTTGGTGACGACTTCGGCTTTTCTATCGGTGTCGAGGGGCATCGGCTTTGGTTCGTTCGACTTGGGCTGGAAAGCAGCGGCGCGCAGTATAGGCGGACGGTCGCATCCGTCAACGCCACGTATCGGGGCCATGGCGGCCCCGGGACGCGCTCTCCACAGTGGCGGAGCTCACGCGTGCTCCACCACCGCGCCGCCTATTCCACGTCTGGAATCGTGTGCATCGGTGCGCGCATTTGCGCGTCCGTCGTGGGCTCTGGACCGCCGTAGCTCCCTTCCTCCGCGCTCCCCGTCAGGAGGTCGTAGAGGCTGGGCGCAAAGGTTCCGGCGACGAGCTCTTCCACCGCCTCCGCCGTGTCGAGCGCGAGCGCGGACTCGGCGGCGCGCTCGCACTCGCCCGTCGTCACGCGCCGGAGGGCCTCCTTGATCTCTGGGATCGCAGCGGCCTCCATGGAAAGCTCGCGCAAGCCCAAGCCTACGAGCAGGACGGCCGCCAGCGGATCGCTCGCCATGGCGCCGCAGAGCGCCACGGGGACGCCGTGTGGGGCCGAAGCTCGCGCCACCTGGCGGATCATCCTTAAAATCGCGGGGTGGAACGGAGACGCCAGCGGGGCCAGCGCTCGGTTGCCTCGATCGATCGCGAGCGTGTACTGGATGAGATCATTGGTGCCGATGCTGAAGAACTCGGCCTCGCGCGCCAGAACGTCGGCCATGACGACGGCGCTCGGAACTTCGATCATGATCCCGAGCGGGATGTGCCTCGCGTACTTGTGTCCGGCGCCCTCGACCTCCTGCATCGCGCGCGACATGAGCTTCCGGACTTCGCGCAGCTCCTGCACGCTCGCGACCATCGGCACCATGATGCGGAGGTCGCCGTGGGCGCTCGCGCGGATCATGGCGCGGAGCTGCGTCAAGAACACGTCGGGCCGCGAGAGCGCCAGGCGCACGGCACGCAGACCCAAGGCCGGGTTCATCTCGGCCGGCAGCTGGAAGCTCGACGCGAACTTGTCGCCGCCGATGTCGAACGTACGCAGCGTGACCGGCCGCGGAGCGACCGCCTCTACTACTGCCCGATAGAGCTCGTACTGCTCGCTCTCGGTCGGCATCGTCGTCCGGTCGATGTAAATGAACTCCGTTCGGTACAGCCCGATTCCCTCGGCGCCGTGATCGAGGGCGAGGATGGCCTCCGCCGGAAGCTCGACGTTCGCCTTGAGGGTGACCGGCTCGCCGTCTCGCGTCACGCAGGGCTGGTTGCGCGCGCTGAGCAGCCCGCGCGCGAAGGCGAGGTGCCGGGCGCCACGGCCGCGCGCTTCTTCGATGGTGATGTCGCTCGGGTTGACGACGACCTCGCCGCGTAGGCCATCCACGATGACGACGTCGCCCGTGCGGATCATCGAGAGCGCGTCGCCGGCGCCGACCACAGCCGGGATCTCGAGCGCGCGGGCCATGATCGATGTGTGGCTCGTGCGGGTGCCGATCTCGGTGATGAAGGCCATGACCGGCGGCTCCCGGACCATGCCCGCGGTGTCCGCCGGGGAGAGGTCGCGCGCGACGACGACCATGGGCTGATCGAGCCGCGGCACGATTTGCTTGGAGTTGCCGGTCAGCTCGCGGAGCAGCCGATCGCAGACGAACTCGATGTCGTGTCGACGCTCGACGATGTACGCGTCCCCGCCCGGGTCCGTCGGCCCGAACATCTTGCCGATGTCTTCGCAGGCCTGGGCGACGGCCCACTCCGCGCACTTCTTCTCCTCGCGGATCTTGCGCTCCACCCGCTCGAGCAGCATCGGGTCGCCGATCATCGTGAGGTAGGCTTCGAGGATGGCGTTCGTCTCGAGCGGCGCCGAGGGGAGTTTGGCGCTGACCTCGCGGACGTGGCGCTGGGCCTCCTCGACGGCCTGATGGAGCCGCGTCGTTTCCTCGTCGACCTGAGTGCTCGACACGTGCCGACGCGCGTACGCGGTCTTGGTGTCGCCGACGACGAGCGCCGGTCCCACCGCCACGCCTGGACTGCCGGCGATGCCTTTGATGAGCAGGCCGTGCGGCGCGCTCGAATCGTTGGGGGGCGGCCGGGTCGCTCCGGGGGGCGTCTGGACAGGCTCGCTCATTTCGGCTCCCCGAAACGATCCGCGATGAGCTCCCCGATCGCGTCCACGCACTCCTGCGCCCGCTCGCCCGTCGCCCGCACCTCGAGGACGCTCCCCTTCGATCCGCACAAGAGAAGGACGCCCATCACGCTCTTGCCGTTCGCGGCCTGGTCGTCTCGCGCGACTTCGACTTCGCACGGATATTTCGATGCGAGCTGGACGAGCTTCGTCGCGGCCCGCGCATGCAGACCCAGTTGGTTCACGATCGTGAAATGGCGAACGATGGTCTGCGCTTCTTTCATGATCGGCCCCCACGCACGCTGCTCGCCGTCGGAGGCGGCGACGTAGCCCCGGTCAACTCCAACTGGCTGGAGCGCGCCTCTTCCTCCCCGTCGGTGGACTTGGCGCGCTCTCGGGCCACGGGAGCCACGACGCCCCCGCGCTCCACGTCCCTGTGCAGCACCGCGATCCGCGGGCCCGCCGGCGTCGACAAGCTGCGGGCGAGCGCGTCGGCCACGGCCACCGAGCGGTGGCGACCCCCGGTGCACCCGATGGCAATCGTGAGGTAGCTCTTTCCTTCCCGCTCGTACTTGGGCATCACGTACTCGAGAAGCGAGAGCGTCTTCTGGAGAAACTCCTTCGTTTCGGGCGCGTCCAGCACGTAGCGCGCCACCGGTTCGTCGAGGCCCGTCAGCGACTTGAGCTCCGGAACGAAGTAGGGATTGTCGAGGAAGCGCACGTCGAGGACGAGGTCGGCGTCCACGGGTGTCCCGAACTTGAAGCCGAAGGACACGACGCGCGTCACCATGCGCGGGCCGCCGCCCGAGGCAGGGCCGAAATGCGCGATCATGACGCGGCGAAGCTCGTGCACGCTCGTATTCGTCGTGTCGATGACGCGCGTCGCGCTGGCGCGGAGAGGCGCCAGGCGTTCGCGTTCGACGTGCACCCCGTCGAGGACCGCGAGCGCGTCGCCTGCGCCCGTGGCCTCGACCGTGCTCGGCGGCGCTTGGGCCGACACGGGGTGGGGGCGGCGCGTCTCGCTGAAGCGTCGGAGCAGGGTCTCGTCGCCCGCATCGAAGAAGAGGACCTGGACGTCGCGCTGGCCCTCGGCCTCGAGGAGCTTGAGCACGTTCCCGACCTCGCCGAGGAAGGCGCGCACGCGCACGTCGATGCCGAGGGCGACGCGCGTCATCCCTCCGCGCTCGCACAACGCCACGGCCTGCGGCGCCAGCAACGTCGGCAAGTTGTCGACGCAGAAGAACCCCAGGTCTTCGAGGGCGTGGAGCGCCTGCGACTTGCCCGCCCCGGACAGGCCCGTCACGACCACCACCGTCGGCCGCGTCCCTTCGCTCACTCCCGTCCCTCCCCCTTCGCGGCGGGCGGCGCCGCCGGGATCCATGCCGAGCTCTCGGTGCCGCTCGCCTGAGGCGGGAGCGACGACCAACCGGGCGGCCGGCCCGGCGGCACCGGCGGCGCGCTCGGCGCGAACGAATCCGGCTCGCGTTCGATCGCGGGACGCATCAAGAGCTGTCCTTCGATCCGCTCGAGGAACTCGCTGGCGGTATGACGCCCGTCGCGCCGGAGCAGCTCGTTTCGGGCGGCGAGCTCGATGATGCTCCCCATGTCGCGTCCGGGGCGGACGGGGACGCTGAGCTCGCGGATGGGCGTGCCCAGAATGGCGTGGAAGCGCTCTTCGACGCCGAGCCGGTCGAACTCTTCTTTGTCGTTCCACTCGCAGAGGCGCACGCAAAGGTCGATTTGCTTGCGCTCGCCGACCGCGGTGATGCCGAAGAGCTCCCGGATGTCGAGCACGCCGAGCCCCCGGATCTCGATGTGGTGGCGGAGCAAATCGGCCGGGCGGCCGAAGACCATCCCGGGCGGACGCCAGTCGCAGCGCACGACGTCGTCCGCGATGAGGCGGTGCCCGCGCATCACGAGCTCGAGGGCGCACTCGCTCTTGCCGATCCCGCTCTTGCCGTTCAGCAAGATGCCGATGCCGTGGACGTCGACCAAGACGCCGTGCAGCTGCGCCTGCGGAGCGAGCCGGTCGTCGAGGACGGCGTGGAGCGCGTTGATGGTCCGGCTCGAGCGGGCGGTCGTCGCGAAGAAGGGCGTGCCCGTCGCCTCGGCCGTGGCCACGAAGGCCCGCGGCGGTTCGTGCCCGCCCGCGACGATGACGCACGAAAGGCCCAGGGAAAAGTACCCGCGGGCCGAGGCGCCGCGCGCGTCGTTGTCGAGAGAGTGGACGTAGGCGAGCTCGGTCTCGCCGAGCACTTGCACGCGGGTCGGGACGACGCCGTGGTAGTGCCCCGCGAGGGCGAGCCCGTTCTTCTGCACGCGCGGGTGCCGGAGCGGGCGGTCGAAGCCCATCGCGCCCGCGAGGAGCCGCAAGCGGATCGCCAGCTGCGGGTCCTCGACGAGATCCCGCACGACGACCTCGGGGATCGTGCCGTCGCCCGGGCTGCGGCGGGATTCGCCGGACATCGTCATTCCTTCGCGGCGAGGACCGCCGCGGACGGACGTGCCCCCGGGCCCGACGCGACCCGTGGCGCCGAACGACCCAGACGCGCGCGAGGCGCGCACGTCCGCCCTGCCGACGCGCGCTTCATCGGCGCTCCCCCCCCTCCTCCGCCACGATGAGAGCGTACGCCGCGGCCGCGTCGGGCGCAGCCACGAGTTGGTCCCGGAACCCCTTGTTGCGGAGCAACCGCGAGACCCGCGCCAGGGTCTTCAGGTGCTCGCCGGTCGCGCGCTTCGGTCCGATGACCGCAAACAGGATGTTGACCTTCATTCCGTCGATGGCATCGAACTCGACGCCACCGGGAACGATGAGCAGCGCCGCGTACTGGGTTTGCAGTTGGCTGAGCGCTCCGTGGGGGATCGCCACCCCCTCACCGATGCCGGTCGATTGCAATTGCTCGCGCTCGCTGAGCACGCGCTCCACGTCGGCGGCGTCGACGCGGGCACCGGCCACGAGCATGCGCGCCAGCAGCCGAAGGGCCTCGGACTTCTCGAGGGCGCGGTTCGATTCCGCCGCCTTCGGCTGGATCGCGACTCGCTCTTGCGTGAGGAGTTCGATGAGACGCATCGGGGGGGCCTCGAACCGGACTCTAGATCGAGATCGACGCCCCCCGCACAGATCCTTCGCTCCCCGGTGCGCTTATCGTTCGACGATGTCGCGGAGCAGGTGCTGGGACGCCCGGTCCGCGCCCTTCTTTCGCCCGGTCGCGGACTCCTTCGCGGAGCGGATCTGCCGTTCGAGCTTGTCGGCGACCTTGTCGATGGATGCGTACATGTCCTCGCACGTCTCGTGGGCGTGGAAGTGGGCGTGCCCCGCGTGGATGTCGACCTCTATGCTGTGGAAACGCTCTTGCTGGCAACAAAGAGTCACTTGGCCCTTCATCGGGCCTCGAAGGAAGCGCTGCAACCTGGCCACTTTTTCCGTCGCATAGCCCTTTACTGCATCAGTCGCATCCATGTGACGAAACGTGATCGTGATGTTCATGAGGGCAGGCCTCCTGGCTAGAGCGTCACTCGCTCCTCGGAAAGCTTCTACGGTCGAACACAACTTGCTGTTCCCGCATTGTTTCCGCCAAGGATCCTACCACCCGAAATCCCGAGGGGCCCATTTTGGGCCCACTTTTCGTGTGCTTTTCGGGGCGCCGCGCCGGGCCGCGTCAATGCAGGGCGGGGCGGGCTCACGCGCAATTCGTGGCCAGGCGTGTCAGAAGAGCTTCTTGCGCTTGCTGGACGATAGAATACCAAGCATTTCTCGATATTTGGCGACAGTTCGGCGCGCTATCTGAATCCCGTCTCGTTTGGCCAAGAGCTCGACGATCTGCTGATCGGAAAGCGGGTTCGACTTGTCCTCTTCGTCGATGATCTTCTTGATCGCCTGCTTGACGCTCTCGCTCGCGATGTCCTCGTCGGCCATCCGCCGGATCGAAGAGTTGAAGAAGTACTTCAACTCGAACAGACCCTGCGGAGTGTGCACGTACTTGTTGGTCGTCACGCGGCTGATCGTCGACTCGTGCATGCCCACAGCCTCCGCCACGTCGCGGAGGATCATCGGCTTGAGATACGCCACGCCCTTCTCGAAGAAGTCGCGCTGCTTCTCGACGATGCACTCGGTCACCCGGATGATCGTCTTTCGGCGCTGCTCGATCGCTCGAATCAGCCACTGCGCGTTCCGAAGCTTCTCGCCGATGAACTCCTTGGCCTGCGGGTCCCGAAGGAGTTGTTTCGTCAGCCCCTCGTTGATGTAGAGCCGCTGCACGCCGCGGTCGTTGTCGGAGACGATGAACTTCTCGGCGTCCTTGATGATGTAGACGTCGGGCGTGATGGCGATCGTCTTGTCGTCGGTCTCGGTGTAGTTGCGGGCGGGCCGGCTCTCGAGCTTTTGGATCTGCTTGACCGACTCGTAGACCTCTTCGAGCGTGATCTTGAGGTCCCGGGCGATGGCCGGGTAGTTGTGCTTTTCGAGGTTATGCAAGTGCTTGTCGATGATGGCGAGCTCGAGGTCGTCGTACCCGTAGACCTCGGCCTGGACGTGCAGGCACTCTTGGAGGGAGCGCGCACACACGCCGACCGGCTCCCACTCCTGCATGTCGCGCAGAACGCACTCGGCGTCCTCGGGGTCGATGGGCACTTCGCGCGCGAGGTCTTCGAGGGTGAGGTCGGGCGTCTTTTCCCCGGTGTCGCGCTCGGTCCCCTTGAGATCGAGGAAGCCGTTGTCGTCCAGGTTGCCGATGACGAACTCCGCGAACTTCTTCTCCGTCTCGGTGAAGTCGCTCAGCTGAAGCTGCCAGCGGAGGTGATCGACGAGCGACTGCCCCTTCGTGAGGCTCGCCTCGATGGGCGGCAGGTCCTCGAAGCCGCCCCGGTTCGTGGGCAGCGGCTGCTGGAGGGTGCGGTTTTCGAGGAATTGCTCCCAGTCGATCTCCTGGACCCGCTTGTCTTCGCTCCGCTTGTCCAGGTCGGCCACGGCGAGTTTTTCCGCGGCCAAGGCGGGGGAATCAGGCGAGGGCGGCTCCTGAACGACCTCCCCGTTTTTCCCGTCCCCTTTCGCGCGGGCCCTCGGATCGACCTCCTCGTCGGCGAGGACGGGGTTGGCGTCGAGTTCCTTGCGGATCTCGTCGATGAGCTCCAGGCGCGAGAGCTGCAGCAGCCGGATCGCCTGCTGCAGCTGAGGCGTCATTACGAGCTGCTGACTGAGCTTTAGCTGTTGCTTGATTTCCATCGCTTGCCCTCAGCCGCGGGGCTTGAATCGGAGCGTTGCCGTGTGTCGCGCGTCGTTTGGGAGGGACGGGGTGGAGGATCTTGCCCTGGCCGAACCTTGCGGCCCCAGGAAAACTAACACCGCGCGCAACACCTGGCAGCGCTTTTTGGCGATTTCCGTGCCAGCACGGGGAATTGCACAAAAGCAAGCCGAAATGCGCCTTGCCGGGCCTTCTCGCGGCCTCGGGCGGCGCCCCTCGTGGCATTCTTGTAAAGGCGGGGCACATTTCCTATGGCGGCCCGGATCGCGAATTGCTACGCGCTTCTCCCGCGACGAGCCGAAGGCGTCAGACGCCGAGGGTCCCGAGGTAGCGCCCGCGGACCAGGGGATGGTCCGCGAACTCCGCCGCCGGTGCGGCCGCCGCCACGACCCCGTCCAAGAGGAGGAGCGCTCTTTGGCAGACCTCCAAGGCCTCGGCCACGTGGTGATCGGCGATCAGCACCGCGGCCCCTCCGCGCGCCACCTCCCCGAGCAATCGCCCGAGGTGGGCCGCGCCCAGCGGGTCGACGCCGGCAAAGGGCTCGTCGCACACGAGCACCTTCGGCGGCCGCGTGATCGCCCGGGCGAGCTCCAACCTCCGGCGCTCGCCGCCCGAAAGGTCTCCGGCACGAACGCCCAGCCTGTCCTCGAGACCCACGCGCGCCGCGGCGCGCTGCGAGTCTTCGCGCGCCCGGCGTCTTCGCGCCCCCCTCTCCCGAGGGCCCGCGATGCGGGCGAACGCCTCGAGATTTTCCTGGACCGAGAGCTCCCAGAGCACGCTCGGGCCCTGTGGCACGTAGCCCATTCCGAGCCGGGCGCGCTGCCATAGCGGCTCGGACGTGACGTCGACGCCCTCGAGGAGGACGGCGCCTCCTTCGGGCGGCGCCTCGCCGACAATCGCCCGAAAGAGCGTGGATTTGCCGGCCCCCGATGGACCGAGCACGCCAAGCACTTCCCCCGCCCGGACCTCGAGATCGACCCCCCGCAAGACGGCGTGGCCGCCGAGCGAGACCCGAAGCGCGCGGCCGACGAGCGTCGCGCCGGTCAAGGGCCCTTGGCCACCGGGATCGCACCCTTGACCTGGGTGAGCGACACCTTGGCCGTCGGGATGTCGATGCGTGCCGTATCGGCGGTCAGCCAGCCCTGACCGCGCGTGAGCTTCACACCGCCGCGGAGGTCGAGCACCTGCCGTATCAGGTCGAGCTCCACCGAAGGCGCCTCGGCGTGGACGCCGCGAACGTCGGCGGTCACCCCGCCGGAGCCCCGCGCCCAGGTGACGTGGGGGGTCTGGTCGAAGCGCAGGTCGATGCGGGGGCAGCTGACGACGAGGTCGCCCTTCGAGAGGGTGACCTTGCCGGTCAGCGTGGCCTCGCCCGGGAGCACGTCGATGTCGAGCCGCTCGGCTTGGACCGCGACGGTGTCGCCGCCCACGCCGCCAAGAATCTCCGCCGCGGCCGGGGGCGCGGGGACGAAGAGCCCTCCGAGGAGGAACGGGGCCGCGAGCACAGCGGGGCGGACCAAGCGCGCGACGACTCGTCTCACCGAAGACAGTCTAATCCGCATGCTCGAGCGGAGCGAGAGAGCGGACTCACACCTGGCGCGAGGGGGGTCGCTTCAGAGCGTCCGACAGCGCGGTGAGCTCTCGGACCAACCCTTCAGCTTGGGCCTGCGCGGCGGGCGGCACGGAGACCGCGAAGAGCCTCTCGATCAAGGTGGCGACCGCCGCTCGAGCGAGCGGCCGAAGCAGGCCCTCCACGTCCCGGGCGCCGCTCGCGTCGACCGCCGCCCTCACGAGCGCGCGCGCGACCGGCGCCATTTGCTGCGGCCCGAGCGCGCCCGCGGGCCCCATCGACGCCATGGCATGCGCGAGGGCGGGCCCCAGCGTCGCCACGGCCCTCTCGACGCGGTAGCGCGCGAGCACGGCGTCTCTCGCGGCGCTCTCGGGGTCCCGCCCGACGAAGACGAGCGCGAGATCCCTCGCCCACGCTTGGGCGGGGCCCGCGAGGGACTGCGCCAGCTGCTCTGCGATCGCCGCGGCGTCCCGCTCGAGCGAAGCGCCCGCCTGGGCCGCGGCGTCCGCCTGCTTTGCCAGCGCTTCCGCCTCGACGCGGCGCCCCTGCGCCTGCGCCGACGCCAGGAGCGCCAGCCGCTCCACCACGCGCGCCGCCCTCCGGCGAAGCGCCCGATCCTTGAGCTCCGTGTGCCGCGCCACGATGCGCGACTCGAGGAGGGCATCGACGGCGCCCCAGCCCGACGCCTCGAGGGCCGCCGCGTCTCCCAGCTTGCCGGCGAGGGCGCGCTTGGCGGAGAACGCCAGCGGCGGCGAAAGCGACCGGATTCCCGTCTCGCTCAACGCAAGAGACACGCTCGACACGACGCGGGCCAGATCCTCGGGCGTGAGGCGGTCGGCCTTGTTGACGAGGATCTGCACCGGCAGGCGCGCCCGCTCGGCCTCTTCGAGCACGGCGCGCTCGCTTTGCTTCATCGCCTGCGTCGCGTCGAGGAGCCAGACGAGGGCGTCGGCCTTCTCGAAGGCGGCCCGCGCCACCTGGGCGTGCCGCGGGTCGGGCGCGTTGAACCCGGGCGTGTCGAGGATCTCGACGCGTTGGAGGGACTCGAGCGGCATCAGGATCTCGACCCGGTCGAGCGCCGCCGCGTCGAGGCCGCGGAGGGTGGCGCGCAGATCGCCGACGGCGACGATGCGCTCGGGGGGATCGTGGGGGGCGACGAAGGCGATGCGCGCGAACGGGTCGGGCGCCCAGCGCAGGTGGTGCAGCGCGGCCGTCGTCGGCAGGACGCCGGTCGGCGCGACGTCGGCCCCCATGAGCGCGTTGATGAACGTGCTCTTGCCGGCGTTGAACTCACCCACGATCGCGAGCCGGAGCGGTCGCGAACGCTCGACGGCGACGTCGGCGACGGCCGCCACGCTCTCGAGGTCTCCGAGGGCGCGCGCGTGGGCGTCGAGCCGATCCAGCAGCCGCGTCCAGTCGGTGGGCTCTTCTTCCCGGGGAATCCATCGGTCGGCGACGGCCTGCCGGAGGGCGTCCGCCCAGGGCAGCATCCGGCGGTCGGCGACGCGGGAGAGGAGATCGAGCACCGCTTCGCCGGCCCCTTCCTCGGCGGCGCGGACCGCCCCCGCGACGAGGCGCGCCGCGGCCACGATCGGATCCGGGTCGCCCTCGGCCCAAGCGCGGACGGCGACGTCGAGCGCGCCGGCGTCCCGATCGTCGATGGCGGCGTCGAGCAAAGGGCGCGCGGCGGCGAGGTCCCCGGCCTCGAGCGCCTCACGCAGAGCCTTCCGGGCCGCGTCGCGCGCGCCCTCCGCCCGCGCGAAGGCGGCGCGCCAACGCGCGAGGTCCTGCTCACCTTTGGCGTCGACGACCGAGTGGAGGCGCGCCCGCAGCTGCGCGTCGGTCGGCAGGAACGCGAGCGCGCCCGAGAGCGACTCGCTCGCCCCGGGGACGTCGAGCACCATCGCGCGCACCAGCGGTCCGAACGCCTCAGGGTCGTCGAGCATGGCCATGGCCCGGCCGCGCGCGAGCGCGATACGTCCGTCCGTCGGCGAAGCCTCGATACCTTCGAGCGCGCGCGCGGCGCCGACCCCATCCCCGCGCAAGAGGCGCGATTCGGCCCGCCTCACCGCCACCGCAGGGGACCGCTCCGGGAGGGCCGCCCGTTCGAGCCAGAGCTCCGCCCGTGCGCCGTCTCCCTGGGCGAGATCGAAGTCCGCGAGTTCGAGGAGGGCGTCCCGCCGCGCCGCCTCCCCCAACTCCGCGACCGAAAGCGCGCGCACCAGCGCGTCGCGCACATCGCCGGGGGGCGCCTGCGTCGCGCGACGGGCCCGCGCCAAGCGCACCCAGACCTCGGCCTGCGAGGGGACCAGGCGCGCGAGATCCTCGAGCGCGAGCGCGAGTTCCGCGTCGAGGTGGGCCGCCTCGGCGGCGTCGGCGAGAAGCGCGAGGCCGATGGGCGAATCCGGCGCCCGCGAGAGGACCCGATGCGCCGCCGCACGCGCGCGCATGGGATCGCCGGAGACGAGCGCTTGCTCGCCCTCCCGCAGGTCGTCGTCCGCGCCCGCGAGTACGATCTCGACCTTGCCGATCCATCGGCCGATGACGTCGGCGAGGCGCATCGAGCGCTGGGGTGTAGTCACACGCCGAGCGGACGGAAAGCGTCCGCGCCGAAGATGCCGCTGCCGGCGAGGACGAGGTTGAGCTCGGGCTCCCCGTGGAAGTGGCGGGCCCCCCGGTATCGCGGCGCATACTGCCAGATCGGCCCGCGCGCGGCGCCGGCCATCGGGAACGGCTGATAGAGCGCCTCCGCCACGCGAGCTGAGCTTATCAGAGCGCCCACGACCGCGCCGCGCTCGACCGCGCCGGGCTTCGACACAAAATGCGAAGACCCGGCCGAGGCCGTGCGCCAGAGTTCCGCCCGCCGCCACGGAGAACGCTCCCATGAAGTCCATTCGTCGTCCCTCGACCGCGTCCCGCCTGTGCGCCCTGGCCGCGGCCTCCGGCGCCCTCGGATGGGCTGCCCTCCTCGGTGGTTGTCTCGGCTCGAACGGCGCCGCATCGGGGCCCGACGGCAGCGTGACCCGCGGCGACGCGATCGCTCCGCCGCCGACCGACGCGGGCCCCGCGGACGCGACGTCCCTGCCCGGCTCCGACGCCGCTCCTCTCGCGTCGAGCGACGCCGCCGCCCTGACCGACGCCATGGCGACCATCGTCATCTCCGGCGCGGGCTCCACCACCGTGCCCGCGACCGCCCACGGGCAGAACTACTGGTCTTGGGTCGCGCAGTACGGCGACCAAGTCGACCAGGTGAAAGACGGGGCGGCGGCGATGCATTTCACGGTGCTCCGCGCGGGCGGACACAACAACGACGACAACAGCCCCGAGCCCTTCGACGACGCCCACGTCGACGCGTTCGTGGCCTACGCGCGCGCGACCGGCGCCGAGCCGATCCTGCAGGTGCCGCTCCTCGCCGACACGGCCGGCAACCGGCCCACCGCGCAGACGGCCGCCGACTTCGTCACGTACGCCAACATCACCAAGTCCTACGGCATTCGCTACTGGGAGATCGGCAACGAGCCCGACCTCTATTCGGACCAGGGAGACCTGCCCGCCGGATATACGGCGCAGAGCTACTGCACGGACTTCGCCGCCTTCGCCGACGCCATGCGCGCGGTCGACCCTTCCATCCGCATCCTCGGCCCGGAGCTCTCGTACAAGTACGTTCCGGGGAACGACTGGCTCACGCCGTTCCTCATGGGCTGCGGCGGAAAGGTCGACGTCGTGAGCGTCCACCGGTACCCCTTCGCCGCGGCGGCGTGCACCGTCGCCAACGCCATGGGAGACGGCGCGCAGTTCCGGGCGAGCGTCCGGCAGCTCCGCGCCACGATCGACTCCCTTGGAATGCAGGCGACCCCGCTCGCCATCACCGAGTCCAACTTCAGCTACGAGGGCGATCCGACGCTGCAGACCCAGCCCGCGGCGCTCGGGACGTTCTACGCCGGCATGTGGGTCGCCGACGTCACCGGCGTCGCACTGGAAGAGAACCTCTGGTCGCTCGCCTTCTGGAGCCTCGACGAGGGCTTCGACACCGGCTTCTTCACGAGCGACACCTTCACCGCGCGGCCCGCGGCGTACGCGTACGAGCTCGTCACGGGGCACTTCGGACCGACCGTCCTCCACGGCGCGACCGTCCCCCTCGGCCTCTCGGCGTACGCCAGCCGGAACGACGGCGCGGCGAGGACCGAGGTGCTCCTCTTGAACCGCACCGCCACCGCGGCGACCCCGATCGTCGGCTTCACGGGCCTCTCGGTCGCGCTGCCGAACCGTACGATCGCGCTGCCGCCCTACTCCGTGACGCTCCTCGAGATCCACGACGACGGCACCGCCGGCGCCCTGCTCTACACCCAAGACATGGCCGACCAGGGCCTCGCACCTCAGCCCGAGTAGGCGCGCTTTCAGTGGCCCGCGGGAGCACCGCGCGCCTGGGGCCGCTGCGCGACCCACGCGAGCGGGATCATGACGGCCGTCGCGACGGCGAGGAGCCAGAGCGCGTCGAGGTACGCGAGCTGGGTCGCCTGCTCGACCATGTTCCGGTAGACCGCGTACATCGCCACCTTGGCCGAGTCGATCGACGACGCGCCCGCGTGCTGGAAAACCTGAGCAAGCCCGTCGATCCTGTGCTGGTACGACGCGCTGTACGGGGTCATGTCGCCCGAGAGCTGGTTTTGGTGGAACTGCGCGCGGCGCGCGATGAGCGTCGTCACGAAGGCGATGCCCACGTCGGCGCCCATGTTGCGCGACAGGTTCATGATGCCGCTCACCTGGTTGTTCTTTTGGGGCGGCACGCCCGAGTACGAGATGGTCTGGATGGGCACGAAGAGAAACGCCATGCCGACCGACTGGAACGCGCGCAGCTGCACGGCGGTCCCGAAGTCCATTTGCAGATCGAGCTTGCGCGACATGTAGAACATCGACGCGCTGAGGATCGCGAAGCCGAACGCGACCAAGAACCGCGTGTCGACCTTCGAGACCAGCCGCCCGACGAGCGGCAAAAGCGCAATGACCACGAGGCCGCCCGGCGAGAGCGCCATGCCCGATTGCTGCGCCGTGTACCCCATGAGCACCTGGAGATATTGCGGGAGCAGCACGGTCGACCCGAAGAGCGCGACGCCGAGCATGACCATCATGGCGTTCGCGACGGCAAAGCTTCGCCGCTTGAACATCTTGAGGTCGACGATCGGGTTCTCGTGGTTCCACTCCCAGGCCACGAACGACGTGAGCGACGCCGCGGACACGATCGTGAAGCCGGTGATGAACGCCGAGTGAAACCAGTCGTCTTCTTGGCCCTTGTCGAGGACGACCTCGAGGCAGCCGAGGCCGAGCGCGATCAGCCCCAGGCCGAGCCAGTCGACCCCGCCGGACCGCTGCGCCGCCGCCACCCGCAGGTGGGGCGGGTCGGTCACGATGCGGCTCGAGAGAAAGAGCGACAAGAGGCCGACCGGGATGTTGATGAAGAACACCCAGCGCCAGTTGAAGTGGTCGGTGATGAAGCCGCCGAGCGTCGGCCCGATGGCCGGCGCGAGGACCACGGCCATCCCGTAGACCGCCATCGCCATCCCACGCCTCGCGGGCGGAAACGTGTCGGCCAAGATGGCCTGCTCGCTCGGCGCCAGGCCGCCGCCGCCGATCCCCTGCAGGACGCGAAAGAAGATGAGCGACCCGAGGTTCGGCGCGATTCCGCAGAGAAACGACGACGCCGTGAAGATGGCGACGCACGTCATGTAAAAGCGTTTGCGACCGATCTTCGTCGAGATCCAACCGCTGATCGGCAGGACGATCGCGTTCGACACGAGGTATGAAGTGAGCACCCAGGTGCTCTCGTCGATGCTCACCGAGAGGTTGCCGGCGATGTGCGGCAAGGACACGTTGGCGATGCTCGTGTCGAGGATCTCCATGAAGGTCGCCAGCGTGACGACCAGGGCGACGACCCAAGGGTTGTGCCCTCCGGTCCATCCCTCCTTGAAGTAGTCGGGCGGGTTCGGGGGCGCCGCCGGCGCTTCGATCGCGGGTGGCGGGGTCGCGGGCAGCACGCCCTCGATTTGCGCCGCGCTCACGGAATCGACACCTTCGGCTCGGCGCTCATCCCGATGCGAAGACGATCGAGCCCAGGCTGCTGCGGATCGAGCGCGATGCGCACCGGGATACGCTGGACGACCTTGACGTAGTTGCCGCTGGCGTTCTCGGGCGGCAAGACGCTCAAGCGCGACCCGGTCGCCCCGCCCACGCTCTCGACCGAACCGTGAAGGTCCAGGTTGAGCGCGTCGATGCGCACCGACACGGACTGCCCCGGTTGGATGCGTTCCAGCTGCGTCTCGCGGAAGTCCGCCGTCACCCAGAGCGAGTCGTTCTGCGCGATCGCGATGATCTGCTGGCCGGGGGCCACGTGATCACCCACCGCGACCGATTTCTTGGCGACGATGCCCGAGACCGGCGCGACGATGGTCGCGTACGAGAGGTTCTTCTCGGCCTGGGCCATCTGCGCCTTCGCGAGATCGAGCGCCGCCCGCCGGAAGAGGACCGAGGCCTGGCGCGCGGCGACCTGCCGCGGGGCGTTCGTCGAAACCTCGGTCAGGTGGCTCTGCGCGGAGACGATCTGCGTCTGCTGCATGGTGACCCGGTCGCGAGCCGCCGCGAGGGCCTGCGCGATGGCGTCGACGCTGGCCGTGGAGGCCGCCGCGCTGTCGTTGCGCTGGTCGAAGTCGGACTGCGGAACGCTCCCCTGCGCGACGAGCT
Organism: Polyangiaceae bacterium; assembly: GCA_036500865.1. Taxonomy (GTDB): domain Bacteria; phylum Myxococcota_A; class Polyangia; order Polyangiales; family Polyangiaceae; genus Palsa-1150. Next base: position 15,991 of record DASYBG010000005.1, on the reverse strand, counting down.
TGGCCGAGCGCTCCTTCTCGAGCTGCGCCGTTCGGTCGTTCGCCTTGGCCTGCGCGAGCTGCGCGGTCAGCTGTTCCACGTCCTTGCGGGCCGCGGAGAGGGCGGCCTCGGAGCCGGCGATCTCCGAGCGCGCGGTCGTGAGTGCGCTCGCGTTCGACGCGACCATGATGGGGACGTTCGGGTCTTCGGCGTCGAGCTGGGCCTGCGCTTGCGCGACCTGCGCCTTCGTCTGGTCGACCGCGATTTGCAGATCCGTCGGATCGATCTCGGCCAGCACGTCCCCCGCCTTGACCGTTTGGTTCTCCACGACCCGCACGGCGCTCACGTTCCCGCTCACCCGCGGGCTCACGTTGCTGATCGTCCCGTCGATCTGGGCGTCGTCCGTGTCCTCGAAGCGCCGCTCGTGCATCCAATACGCCACGGCGGCCGCGGCGACGACGAGGACGACCGCCAAGGCGATGAGCCGCTTTCGCGAGGCCGGGGCCTCGACCTTGGCAACCGGCGGGTTGGCGGCGGAGGCGGGAAGCGATTGTTGAGTCATCGGTAGGGAACCCTTGCGCGAACCTTTGGCCGGGGTGGACCGTTCGGTCGATGCCTGGCCACAATGTCTGATGCGCGACGCCCCTTCTGCGTTACGCATGCTGCGAGACGCGCCATGATAGACCGAGCCCCGGGGAAAGCCGACCACGTCGACCTCGCCCTCGCGCCGAGAGACGTCCTCGACATTTGCGAGCGACTTCGCGCCCGCGGCAAGCGCGCGTGGATCGTAGGCGGGTGTGTCCGCGACTCCTTCGCCGGCCGGCCGGTCCACGACTGGGACGTGGCGACGGACGCACGCCCGAAGGAGCTCCTCGCGATCTTCCCCGGGGCCGTCCCGACCGGGATCGAGCACGGTACGGTCACCGTCGTACGCGGAGGCCAGCACTACGAGGTCACCTCCCTCCGCGGGGAAGGCACCTACTCGGACGGGCGGCGGCCCGACTGGGTCGAGTTCGTGGACGACATCACCGCGGATCTCGCCCGTCGCGACTTCACGGTGAACGCCATCGCCGTCGACCCCCTCGACGGCAAGGTCATCGACCCGTTCGATGGCCGGAGCGACCTCACCCGCAAGGTCCTGCGCGCCGTCGGCGACCCCAAGGAGCGCTTCTCGGAGGATGGCCTGCGTGTCCTCCGAGCCGCGCGCTTCGCCGCGACCCTCGGGTTCGATCTCGATCCGGCGACCGAAGCGGCCATCGCCCCGACCCTCGACACCTTCCGCAAGGTCGCCCAGGAGCGCGTGCGCGACGAGTGGTTGAAGGCCATGGCCGCGCGCCTTCCGTCCCGTGCCTTCGAGATCATGCGCAGGACCGGCATCCTCGCCGTCACCTGCCCGGAGCTCCTCGAAGGGCACGGCATGGAGCAGAATCGGTGGCACGCGTACGACGTCTGGCGGCACGTCCTCGAGTGCCTCGACGCATGCGCGGGGGATCCCGTCCTCCGGCTCGCCGCCCTCCTCCACGACGTCGGCAAGCCGAGGACGCGCGCGTGGTCCGAGGACAAATCCGACTACACGTTTTACGGCCACGACCAGGTCGGCGCCGAGATGACCGAGTCGATCGCCGCCCGCCTTCGCCTTTCGAACGACGATCGCGCCCGCGTGGTCGCGCTCGTCCGCCACCACATGTTCCACTACACGAACGAGTGGTCGGACGCGGCCGTGAGGAAGTGGATCCGCCGCGTCGGTCCCGACCGGGTGGAGGACCTCTGGATCCTCAACGACGCCGACGTCCGCGCCAAGGGCCTCGATCCCACCGCGGACCTCGCCGCCCTGACGGGCATGCGCGAGCACGTCGCGCGCGTCCTCGCGGAGGGCGCCGCGCTCTCGACACGCGACCTCAAGGTCAACGGCCACGACTTGATCCGCGAGCTGGGTGTCGCGCCGGGTCGCATCATCGGCAGGCTGCTCGACGCCTTGCTCGATCTGGTCATCGCCGATCCGAGCCTCAACGAGCGCGCGATCCTCCTCGCGCGCGCCCGCGAGCTGCTCCAGAACATGTGTTAGCGTCGGACGCGTGACGCGTACGGCCGTGGCAGCTGGGTTCATCGCCTGCGCGTGGGCCTCGCCCGTGTCGGCGCAGATCGCACCGCCGGCGCCCGAGACCCTCGCGGTCGGCGACTGGCAACTCACGCCGGTCGCGGAGGTCCGCGTGCGCGGCGAGTACACGCACGGCATCGACGACGGCGATTGGGTCTTCCTCACCGAGCGAGCCCGCCTCGGCCTCGAGGTGCGCCGCGACGTCTTCACCGCGCGCGTGGTGATGCAGGACGCCCACGTCTGGGACGTCGCCACGCTCGGCGATCCGTTCTGGAGCCCGGGCAGGCTCGCCTCGACGGGGGCCTACGAGGCATGGGGCGAGGCGCGCACCGCTTCCCCGCGACCGCTCTTTGTCCGGCTCGGTCGGCAGCCGGTCGAGTGGGGCGAGGGACGCCTGCTGGGTACGTCGGATTGGTCGGCCACCGGGAGGTCGCTCGACGCCATCCGCGCGGGCGCACCCGTGGGCGACGGGCAGGCCGAAGTCCTCGCCGCCGTTCTCTCGGATCCGAGCGCACCGACGAGCGCGTACGGAGAGCTCCTCGGAGCCCGCGGGCAGTGGGCCATCCACCCGCTCTTCGCGGCCGAGGCGTACGCGCTCGCGCGCTTCGTACAGACCGTGCCGGCCCTCGTCGCCGGCGTCGCCGACCACGCGCAAGGAGAGACCTACGTCGGTGCGCTGCGGCTCCACGGCGAGACCTCGGCGTGGGCGTGGGGCCTCGAGGGCGCGTACGAGCTCGGTCACGCCGCCGACATCGGCGAAGACCGCAGCGCATGGGCCGCGGCGGGCCACGTCGCCCACACCTTCGACCGGCTCGTCTTTGCGCCCTCCCTCCGCCTCGGCGCCTCCTACGCGAGCGGCGATACCGGAGGCTCCACCTATCGAGCCTTCGACCCGCTCCTTCCCGACGTGCACACCTGGCACGGTGCGATGGACCTCTTCTCGTGGTCGAACGAAGAAGAGGCGAGCGTGCGGGCCGCCTTCGCGCCGTTCACCGACGGGGTGGTCTCCGTCGAGTACCGGTACGCCCGGCTCGCCCAGGCGAAAGACGCCTGGACGAGCGCGTATCTCTTATTTCTCGGTCAAGACGCGACCAACACCAGCCAGGAGCTAGGCCACGAAATCGACGGCGTCGTCAGCTGGTCGCCGTGGACCTGTCTCGAACTCACCGCGGGTTACTCCGCGCTCATCCTGGGCGACGGCGCCCGCGCCATCCTCGAAGCCCGCGGCACCACGCAGCCCGCGACGGTGTCCCACCTCGCCTACGCCCAGGCCGCCCTGCACCTATGGTGAAATCGGGCCGGGAAGCGGCAAGAGCCCAATGGGGAGCGAGAGGAAGCCGCGGCAGCATAAGGGCCCCGCGTGCGCAGCTCGATGGGAGCGGCCGCGAAGGGCCCAAGTGGGAGCTCGAGGGGAGCGGCCGCGCAAGGCCCCGGGTGGGGAGCTCGAGGGAAGCGGCCGCGAAGGGCCCCGGGTGGGGAGCTCGAGGGAAGCGGCCGCGCAAGGCCCCGGAGGGGAGCTCGAGGGGAGCGGCGCGCAAGGCCCCGGGTGGGGAGCTCGAGGGGAGCGGCCGCGCTCCCCTCGAACAAGACTAATACTCGCCGAAGAGGTCCTGGATGCGCGACTCGAGGGCGATCGCGATCTTGTACAAGGACGAGATCGACGCGCTCGATTCGGCGCGCTCGATCTGCGAAAGAAGCGACACGCTGAGCCCCGTGCGGCGCGACATCTGCTTCAAGGTGAGGTCCTTCTCCTTGCGCAGGTTGCGAATGGTGTCGCCGATGACGCGGTGGAGCTGCTCCTCCGGCGTCCGCGCAAGGCCCTTCTTGCGCATCACGCGCGCGATGACCTCGCGGAACTCGTCCACGTTGAACGGCTTCTTGATGTAGTCGACGGCGTCGAGCTTCATCGACGCAACGGCGCTCTCGAGGTTGGGGAAGCCCGTGAAGATGACGACCGCGATGTCGGTGTCGAGCTTGCGGATGCGGCGGAGCACCTCGATGCCGTCGAGCTTCGGCATCATGAGATCGAGAATGATGAGGTGGTAGCCGCCGTGGCGAACCTCTTCCTCCACGCCGGTCGGATCGCCGAGGGTCTTGACGTGGAACCCGTCCCGCTCGAGCAGCGTCTGCATGTACTCGCAGATGGCCTTGTCGTCGTCCACGATGAGAATCTTCACCGCCGGAAGCTCGGGCGGCATCGTGGACCTTTCGCGGCTGGCCGCGTCGACGGTGGAATTGTGGGGGGGGACGTTCATCTGACTACTCCTTCGGTGAACCCGCGGGTGCGACGCGGTGCGCGCGTACAATCCGCATTAGTGGAATACGAGAAGCCGTGGTTACAGTGATACTTGACACGCGAAGTTGAGTTCGCAAAGGGTCGTGCCAAGAATTCTGAACAGTTTCCGTCGAGTAAAACGATTACCGTCATGTTGTAACGACTGAGCTAGCGACCCACATGGCATGCAGACGGTCGAAAACGCGTTGACGAACCGCGCCTCGCCGGCCATAAGTGGCCCCCCCGCGCGGGCGCCAAGGCGCGCGTTCGGGTCACGGGGCGTAGCGCAGCCTGGTAGCGCACTCGGTTCGGGACCGAGGAGTCGGAGGTTCAAATCCTCTCGCCCCGACTATTGCCTGACGGGTCGCTTGCGACCCGAGGCCTCCCCTCGACGCTTCGTCGACCCTGTACTCCGTCCAGTCCAAGGCGACGGGACTCTCTGCACGTCTTCGTCGTCAATCGCATCGAGCTTCGGTCGGTCGACGTGAAGGCGTTGTAGCGCAGGAATGGCCAGCCCACGTCGCGCGCCATTGGAAGCTCTCCATCGTGGACCTCCGCGGCGGCGTCGCATGCCGCGCGCGAGCGGGGTGGACCGAGGACGACAACGCTACGCCGAGCGCACGCGAAGCGACGTATCGTGGTGCCGAGCTTCTTCCGTATCATCGAGACGCAGTTGGAGCGGGTGGCACTGGCGGCGCAGGAGCGGCCTCAACTTGACGACGACGATGTCGCCGACTCGAACAATCAGGCCACTTCGCCCCTGACTCAATGTGTCACTGAGACACGGCAGCGCATCTCGCTCCTCCGCATTTTTGCAGGAAACGTCTGGCTGAGTAGTGGTACACGGTACCCCATGAAAAGGTACGTGATCGCACTTCCCGTGGCGGCCGGTTCGCTGGTCCTGGGCCTCGTCGCCTGCAGTAGCAATAACAGCAGCCCGTCATCTACCGACGGGGGCAACGACGGCAGCACGACGAGCAGTAGTAGCAGCAGCGGCGCGGGCAGCAGCAGCTCCGGGAGCAGCAGCGGTGGACCGGCTTCCGACGGAGGCGACGCGGGAACCGTGAGTTTCTCCACGGACATCTATGCCCTCTTCAAAACCGAGTGTGTTGGATGCCATTCGAATGGCATCAAGTTCGGCGCCGACGCCGCAACCGCCCCCACGGCGGGTCTCGATCTCAGCGGCGGAGGGTTCTTCAGCGGTGGCCTCGATGGCGGCTCTGCGAACGCCTCTTGGAACAACATTGTCAACAAGCCGGCCCCGGCGGGAACCCCCTGCGCAGCCGTGGACGACGGCGGCCTCCTCCTCATCGTGCCGAACGACGCGGGCGCGAGTTTGCTCTGCAACAAGGTCACTTCGAAAACGAATGACGTTCTTCCCTTGTGCGGCAATCCAATGCCGTTCAGTGCTCCGTTCCTGAGCACGCTCGACGGCGGCCAACTCGATAGCGGAGCGTATAGCGGCACGGTACTGACGGCCGACCAACTCGCCACCCTGCGTGCTTGGATCAACGAGGGCGCTCCCAACAACTGACCCGTTCGACGCGGACCATTCGCTCCTGTACATCGAACCGCTCGGGCCCGCGTCGGCGCCGGGAACGAGCGGGCGGCCGCTCTGCGCGCCGACTTTCCACCGGATGAAACGCGTTCGGGCGTCGCGTAGACGGGCTCGCGCGGGGTCCGGGGAACGCGTGCGACCTCGCCCACGGTGAGAAAGGCGGCGTCCGGAGCGCCGCCCGGGGGGCCGCTCTGCCCGTCCAGAAGACTCCGCTTGCGGCGCGCTCCCGGCGCGCGTGTAGCTCCTTGCGAGGAGCTCCTCCAGCGCAAACGTCCGGAGCTCGATGCGCCCTCGGCGGTATACCGATGCCGCGGATCACGCGACGCCGCGAGCGGGCTCGTGCGCGCGCTGGGCTGCTCGAGTTCTCGCTGTTCGCCAAGTGGGACGTCGACCGGAAGAGAACGTCCGACCTTCGCATGGCTCCGTCAGGAAGAGCGCCCACGTGACACTGCGCCCTCGTGCTAAGGGCTGGAACGCGGCGAATCCCGGAAACCATCAAGGACAAGACACGAACAACGAACCGGCCCAGCCGCGTCGCTTCGCTCCCGACGATGGCCGGATCGATGATCGCGACGCGATCAGGACGGACGGAATACACGGCCGCCACGCCAATCCAACGGCACCCACGTGCCTACCCGGCGCGTCCACCGAAAGTCAGAGAAGAACGGCGATGAATAGTGACGGCAAACCCGACGGCCGTCTTGCCATTTCCCTGTTGAGCGCAGACCCGTCGAAGCTTCAGCGGATTCATTCCGGCCCGAGGCACGAGCTCTATCGCTACGGTCAGCTCGACGCGGCCGTGGTCATAAAGCGCAACGCGGCGAACTCGACGAGCGAGGGCGCGGCCGCATCCATCCGCCATGAATTCGAGCTTCTCCGCGATCTCACGCTGCCTGGCACCGTCAAAGCGCTGGCGCTGGTCGATACGGCAAGCGGGCTCGCGCTCGCGATGGAGGACGCGGGGGACACCAATCTCGCCCGCCGCATCCAATCGGGGCCGCTCTCCATCACGGCAATCCTGGACATTTCGGTCCAGCTCGCGGAAACCGTCGCGCGGCTGCACGGCGTTCGGATCGTTCACCGCGACATCCATCCGGGTAACGTTGTCTGGCATTCGGAGCGTGAGGTCGCGACCCTCTGCGACTTCGCAATTGCCACGACACTGCCGACGCGGGTGATGGAAAGCCCCAATCCCAACCAGCTCGAGGGAACGCTTCCCTATATGTCGCCGGAGCAGACCGGCCGCACCGGCCGCCACGTGGACTGGCGCGCGGATCTCTATTCCCTGGGCGCGACGTTCTACGAGATGTTGACCGGAGGGCCGCCATTCGTCGGACGTGACGCCGCCGCGTTGGCCCACGCCCAGATCGCGCGTCTTCCCCAACAACCACACGAGATCAACGCGCAGGTGCCCCTCACCCTCTCGCGCATCGTGCTCAAATTGCTCGAAAAGGACCCGGAGCAGCGCTACCAGTCCGCAACCGCGCTGGTGGAGGATCTCCGCGAAGCGAAAAAACAATGGCTGCAATCGGGAACGATCGAGCCATTTCCACTCGCCTCTCGCGAGGTCCCGCGCGGCTTGAGCATTCCCGAAAAGCTGTATGGCCGCGACGAGGAAGCGCAGTCGCTCATCGACGCGTTCGTGCGGACCAGCGCCGGAGGACGAGAATTGATGCTCGTCACGGGTGGTCCCGGAATTGGGAAGTCGGCCCTCGTGGACCACCTCCACGCGTCCGTCCGCCATCGTCCCGGATATTACGCCGCTGGCAAGTTCGATCAGCTTCAGCGAAGCGTCCCGTTCTCCGGCTTGCGCAAGCGCTTCGGAGCCTCGTCCGGCAGTTGCTGACGGAATCTGAAACAGCCTTGGACGCATGGCGGGCACGCATCGAGGAGGCGGTGGGGCCGAACGGGCAGCTCTTGATAGCCCTCATGCCGGAGCTCGAGCGACTGCTCGGCTCGCAGCCACCGGTGTTGGAGGTCGGTCCACTCGAATCGAGGAACCGCTTCCACTTGGTCGTGACACGGTTCTTGCGCGTCTTCGCCCGGCCCGAACACCCGCTCGTCCTTTTCTTGGACGACTTGCAATGGATCGACGCAGCATCGCTGCAACTCCTCGAACAGTGGGTGAGCGACTCCGCCAGCCGCCACCTCCTCGTGATTGGCGCCTATCGTGACAACGAGGTCGGGCCCTCCCACCCGCTGGCGCTGTCCCTCTCGGGCCTGCGCGACACTGGATGCGACATCCACAAGATTCACCTGAAAGAGCTCGGCGCGAGCGCCATCGCGCAGCTCGCGGCCGACACTTTCGGCGAAGACGTCGCGCGAACGCAGTTCTTGGCCGACCTCATCATCCGCAAGTCGGCCGGGAATCCCTTCTTCGTCCGGCGCCTTCTTCACCTGATGCATGCTCAGGGTCTCTTCCGCTACCTTCCAGATTCTCGCCGCTGGACCTGGGATGAATCGGAGATCGAGCGCGCTCCGATCTCCGACAATGTCCTCGACCTGATGATGCTGGCCATCGCTCGGCTGCCGCCCTCCGCGCGGCAACTTCTCGAGACGGGGGCCTGCATCGGACATCGGTTCGAGCTCGGCACGCTCGCCGAATTGACCAATCTCTCCCCGAAGGCCGCGACCGCGCAGCTCTGGCCGGCAATCGAAGACGGGTTGTTGGTTCCGATACACGACGCGCACGAGCCGGCCCGCCTCGCCGGCCCCCTCGACGACAGGACGAACGCATTTCCGTCGGCATTGCGGTTCGCGCATGATCGCGTGCAGCAGGCTGCCTACGGTCTCCTGAGCGAGCCGCGTCGGCAAGCGCTCCACCACGCTATTGCCCGTCACCTGCTCGACCGCGCAGGCGACAACCTCGACGAGGACTTGTTCGAGATTGTCGATCAGTTCGACCTCGGGGAAGCGCACGTCGTCCAAGACGCGGAACGGCGTTCTCTCGTCGACCTGAACCTCGCCGCCGGGCGGAAGGCGAAGGCGTCCGCGGCCTATCGGGCGGCGTTCGAATATCTGACGGTGGCCAAGCGCCACCTCGGCGCTCAGGCCTGGGAGGACCGACGGAACATTACCTTCGCCGTTCATCGCGAGCTCGCCGAAAGCGCTTATCTCGCAGGCGAGCACGCCACAGCCGAGGAACTCGTCGAAACGTGTCTCGCGCACGCCTCCACCAAGGTGGCGAAGGCAGAGCTCTACGGCCTGCGCGTGGTCGCGGCGACGGTTGCGACCGACTGGTCGCGCGCGCTGCGCTGGGGACGCGAAGGGCTCTCCGTTTTCGGGCTGGAATGGCCGCTGGACGGCCTCGCCGACGCGATCGAAGCCGAAGTGGCGGCGGTCATGAAGAATATCGGCGGACGAAAGGTCGCGGCTCTCGTCGACGAGCGGGACGTGGAGGATGCAGACATTCGCGCCAGCATGCACCTGCTATCCCTCCTCGGTGCACCGGCCTATTTCAGCGGCGCGGAGGTGTTGGCCTTTCTGGTTAGTCGGGCCGTGAACCTTTCGCTCATACATGGGCCGTCCCCTTATTCCGCGTTCGCGTATGTGTTGTACGGCGGTATTCACAACGCTCTGACCGGCCAATACGACGTCGGCTATGCATTCGGCAAGCTCGCGTTGGCGATGGCGCACCGCTTTGGCAATCGCGCCGAAGAGTGTAGGACGCTCGAGGTCTTCGGGGTCCTCGTCCACCACTGGAAGGCCCCTCTGCGCGATGGCCTCCCGCTGTTGAAGGAGGGCTTTCGAGCCGGTGTCGAATCCGGCGAAGTCGCCTTCGCTGCGTTCAATCTCAACTCGGTTCTCATCAACGCCCTGCCTGCCGGCCTGCCGTTGAACGAGCTGCTGGAGGAAGCCGCGGTCACCCTGGATTTCGCGGTCACGCAGAAGAACAAGACCAGCGCCGAGATCGCGATTCCCTTCCGGCAACTCGCGCGTGCGCTGACAGGTGCGACCTCTGGACCAGGTGTCTTCGACGATCAGGAGTTCGCCGAGCCGCGATTCCTGGAGGAAGCGGGTAGCCACGAGACCGCGCTCGGCCATTACTGGGTCGCGAGGCTCCAGCTGGCTTACCTGTCGGGCGACTACGAGAGTGCCCTGAAGTGCTCGAGGGAAGCCGCAAAGCGCATCCCCACGGGCATTCTCGGGATGATCACTTCGGCCGAGCACATCTTTTATACTGCCCTCAGTATCGCCGCAGCCGCGCCTTCGTCCCGCGATGAATCCTCGCTCTTACTCGATCAATTACGCGCGCTGCACGGCAAGCTGGTCACCTGGGCCACGTACTGTCCGGAGAATTTCGCTCACAAAGCATCGCTCGTCGGTGCCGAGATTGCGCGGCTCGCCCGGACACCCGGCGAGGCTACGGTTCTTTACCGGGCCGCGATCGATGAAGCCGAACGTCAAAGGTTCGTCCAAGACGAAGCGCTCGCGCACGAGCTTCGCGCGCGATTTCTCCTCGGCGAGCACGAGCCCGCGTTCGCGGCAGTGCATGCGCGGTTGGCACGGGATCGCTACCGCCGATGGGGCGCGAGCGTAAAGGTTTCGGCACTCGAGCGGGAGTTCCGGGAATGCTTTCTTCCCGAGACGTTGACGCCACGCCGAGGGGTTTCTCTCGACGAGATGGCGCTGATCAAGGCGTCGCAGGCTATCTCGATCGAGACGACGCCCGAGCGCCTCTTCGAGCAGATTTTGCGCGTGGTCGTCGAAGTCGCCGGGGCCCAGAAGGGCGCCTTGATACTTCCCGGCAAGGACGGGCTCATGGTGCGCGGGCGGATCGAGGCGGCCGCGGAGGTCTCCGTCTCCCTGGCCCAAACGCCGCTGGAGGAATGTCTCGATCTGCCCTCCGCGATCCCGCGTTATGTCATGCGGACGAAAGAGGTTCTCCTGCTCTCCGACGCGTCGACGGCCAGCCTCTTCGGCGGCGATCCCGTCGTCCAACAACGGAAGCTGCGGTCGGTCTTGTGCATACCGCTGGTCAAGCAGGCGACCGTGCTGGGGCTGATTTATCTCGAACACAACGCGATGGCGGGCGCCTTTACGGACGATCTGGTCGAGATCGGGCGGGTGCTGGCTGCACAAGCGGTGATCTCCCTTGAAAACAGCACGCTCCTCGAAAGACTTCAGCAGCTCACGGGCGCGTTGGAGGCGCGCGTCGTCGACCGGACGCGACAACTTACCGATCAGATTGCCGCGCGGGACAAGGCGGAGGCGGCGCTGCGGATCACCGAGGCGCGCCAAGCGCTGCTCCTCAAGTTGAGCGATGCGTTGCGGACTCTGAGCGACCCGCACGAGATGCGCCAGGCGGCCATACGACTCCTCGGCGAGCATCTCGGTTTGGCTCGGGCCTATTTTTTCGACGTCGAACGGGACGCGGACGGCGGCTGGGGCCATGTCGTCGAGCGCGGCTACCGGAGCGATCCGGCGCTGCACGAATTCGTCGGTTCCCACGCGCTGAAGGATTTTGGCGAGGAGACGTTCGAGGGCTTCGCACGCGGAGAGGTCGTCTCTGTGGCCGACATCGAAGACCTCCGCGGTCTGACGACGCGGCAACGTGCGGCCTTTCGTGCGCTGGGCGTGACGGCGTTCGTCGACGTGCCGCTGTTGCGTGACGGCAAGTACACCGCCGGCATCGGCGGACACGACACTCGGCCACGTCGGTGGACGCCGGACGAGTTCGACCTGATCCGCGAGGTGGCCGCACGCACCTGGGCAGCGTCGGAGCGCGCTCGTGCAGAGGTTGCGCTGCGCGAAGCAGACAAGCAAAAAGATGATTTTCTCGCCATGCTCGGCCACGAGTTGCGCAATCCGCTCGCGCCGATCTCGACGGCCGTCCACCTGCTCAAGCTTCGAGGCAAAGAGGACGTCGCGCGCGAGGTCAGCGTCATCGAGCGCCAATCGCGACACATCGAGCGGCTGGTGGACGACCTGCTCGACGTGTCGCGGATCACGCGCGGGAAGGTCTCGTTGAGTCGCGATTCCGTCGAGGTTGCGGATCTCGTTGCCGGGGCAATCGAGCTGGCGAGTCCGCTGATCGAACAGGGCCGTCACGCTCTCTCCGTGAGCGTGCCGCAGCGAGGGTTGGTGGTCGACGTCGATCGAGGACGCATGATGCAAGTCTTCGCGAACCTGCTCACGAACGCCGCGAAGTACACGCCTGCCGGGGGACGCATCTCGATCACGGCGGCGCGCGAAGGCGCCGAGATCGTCATCTCGTTCGAAGATACGGGCACGGGAATTTCAGCCGACCTCCTCCCGCGCGTCTTCGATTTGTTCGTGCAATCCCGGCGGACGCTCGATCGCTCGCAAGGCGGGCTCGGGCTTGGACTCGCCATCGTGAAAAACCTCGTGGCCATGCACGGGGGCAGCGTTTCGGCCAAGAGCGAGGGACACGGTCTCGGGAGTACGTTCACGGTCCGTCTACCGGACGCTCGCATTTTCCCGAACCCCATCGAGCCGGAGCCACCGCCGACGATCGCGCGGCGTCGGCCTCAAGGACATCGCGTGCTCATCGTCGACGACAACGTGGACGGCGTGGGGATGATCGCTCAATTCCTCGACATGCTCGGCTACCGCACGGCGACTGCACACGACGGCCCCGACGCCTTGCGTGTCGCGGCGGAGTTCTCGCCGCAGATCGCCCTGCTGGACATCGGCTTGCCCGTGATGGACGGCTACGAGCTCGCGACGCGCCTCCGTGAGCAATGGGCCGAAGTGAAGCTCGTTGCGATCACGGGCTACGGTCAGGAGAGCGATCGAGAGCGCGCACACCGCACGGGGTTTGACGCGCATTTGACGAAGCCCGTCAACGTCGACGTTCTCGCGAAGCTCGTCGAAACGCTGAGCGGAGCTGGCCGACAGATGGAGCCGCCGAGGTGAACGGTCTCGGGTCCTCTCGCCGTGGATGCCCCTCGCGCCGAGTCAGAACGCGTAGGCGATGCCGGCGCGCGCGACGAGCATCAGCCCGCTCGTGTCGGCGACCGGGCGCCTGTCCGCCCTCGCCTCGACCCCGGAGAACGCGAATCCCACGTCGATCGCGGCGAGGCCCCTCCAGTGCCGCGCAATCTCGGCATAGAACCCGGCCAGGACAGACGCCGCGCTGAGGGCGGTGCCGCCCGTCGCGCCGCGCGCGCCGCTCCTCGGAAATCCCTGGACCCGGGTCCATCCGATTTCCGCTTTCGGCCCGATCTCGAGGTGCAGGGCTTCGCGACCGACCACCATCGCGAACCCGAGCCCGCCCGAAGCGAGCATCACCGAGACGGCGCCCAGTGCGTCATGCGCCGCTCCCCAGGCAACCCCCATGTCGACCTCGACTCGCAACGCCGAGAACGAAGCGGGCAGCACGGCAAAAGCGCGCGGGCCGGCCAGGCCAGTCGCGGGGCCGAAGAACGACCGACCCTCGAGCGCAGCGCCGAGCACGAATCGGTGCGCGGCCACGGTCGTCGTGTGGCGCCCGTGGCGTATCTCGCGCGCAGGCTCGACCGGTGCTCCGCGGAGAGGCTCCGCCCGTTCGAGATCCGGCTCGGGTGACGCGGCGACCTCCTCGGGAATGGAGTGCGCGGTCGGTGCGGGCGCCGCGGGGGCGGAGGGCGATCCCCCGGGCATGTCTTGAGCTCCGCCCGGGGACGGAGCGCGGCCTCCGGCGGGCGCTCCGCTACCCGCTCCCGCCGCTTCGACCGCGGGCGGAGCCGAGACGAGGTCCGCCCAGCTCGCGCGCAGGCGCTCGGCGATGACGAGAGCAGCCACCCGCGCCCGGATGCCCAGGTCGATGTCGGCGATCGCGAGCGTGCTGCGCACCGATCGCTCCGTCGGCCCGCCGGTGATCTCGAAGCCGGGCGCCCCCACGGGCTTTTGGCAAGACGCAGGAAGCAGTCGGACAGTGGCCACGGAAGGGTCTTCGACGGGCAACGTCCCCTGCGGGGCCACATCTACGGCGAAGACCCCCTCCTGGATCATCTCGACGCGAAGAGCCGCCGCCACCGCGGCCGCGTCGACGGGCGCGCACCCGCAGCCGCCCGGCACGACGACGACGCGCGTGGGAGTCGGCCCGCGAACGTCTTCGGACGGACTCGCCCGAGCGACCGTCGCCGTCATCGCGACCCCGATCGCGATCCGCGCGGTCACCTGACGCGCGCGACGCGGGCGGCCCGGCGAACTCACGGCGTGCTCGCCCGCCGACTCACGTCTTGGCCCCGTGCGGGCGGACGGCGTCTTCATCGCACGACCGCGCGAGGCGCCGCCGCGAACGGAGGGACCGCATACTCCCAGTATGAGCCCCTGCCGGCCGGAATCGGCTCACGGAAAATGAGACACGCCCGGGCGAGCCGTTCCGGGCACCCTGAGGCTCTCACAGGCATGCAACGAGCCTACGCTTTGCGCATCGGGCTGGCCGCGGCGGTCGTCTTGCCGGGCTGCCGCACGCAGGTCACCGTGCTCTCGAGCGTCGACGCGGGTCTGCCGGACGGAGGGGGCTCGTCCCGGACGGACACGGGATCGGACGCCGGGATGGAGGACGCCACGGCGATGGTCCGTGACGGTGCCGGGGCCTCGACGGACGACGGCTCGAACGAAGGCGTCGGGTCCACCTGCGATGTTTGCAGCGGAGGCACGACCTGCCAGAACGGCCAGTGCGTGTGCCCGTCGGGATTGACTCTGTGCGCAGGCACGTGTGTCGACGAGCAAGCCGACAATGGCAACTGTGGGGGGTGCGCGAACGCGTGCTCCTCCCAGCCGCCCTCCACCGCGGCGTGCACCGCCGGTCGATGCATTACCACGCTCTTCGTCGGGGCTTCCGGTGTGGGGGGCGTCGTGGTGGATGCCACGAGCGTTTATCTCACGGAGGTCAATCCGGGCGGCGGCGAGGTAATCCAAGTGTCCACGGTGGACGGCACCCCGACCGTCCTTGCGGAGAGCACTCAGAGTGCTTTCTTTTTCCCTGAGGCCGTCGCAACGGACACCACGGGCATCTACTGGGCCGACTACGGCGCGCCGGCGAGCGTGATGGCGCTCTTGTCGGGCGCATCCGCCGTCACGACGCTTGCGTCCGGCCAGGACGGCCCGTCGAATATCGCCCTGGACGCGACCAGCGTCTACTGGATGAATCTTGGCAGCACTCCTTCGGTATCCGACGGGAGCACGGTTTCCGACGGCGCGAGCGTGATGAAAGTCGCGAAGAGCGGCGGCATCCCGACGACCTTGGCCTCGGCCCAGAGCGTCGGCGACTCGCCCGGCTTTGCCGTGGATGCCACGAGCGTCTACTGGACCACTGTGGATAGCGTATTGAAGGTGTCGGCGGACGGCGGCACCCCGACGGTCCTCGCCTCGGCGCAGAACTTCCCCGAGGGGTACTCCAGCATCGCCGTGGACGCCACGAGCGTCTACTGGACGACGGCGACCAGCATCATGAAGATCGCATCGGGCGGCGGCGCCGCGGTCACGCTGGCCTCCGTGCCAGCAATCACTCCGTCAGAAATCGCGTTGGACGCGACGACCGTATACTGGACGTACCTGTCGACGGACTCGAACGGCGGGGTGATGAAGGTGGACAAGGACGGAGGCACCCCGACGATTGTCACCTCGATTCCGTATTCGCCGGACTACTACCAGCCCCAAACGATGTTGGGGCCTCTCGCCGTGGATGCGACCAGCATCTATGCGACCATTTTTTTGAGCGGCGCACCCTCCGCGAGCCCGTCAGGCTTCGCCTTGGTCAAGGTCACGCCCAAGTAGGGATTTGCGTTGCGCCTGGCTCTCGTACCCTGACAGAGGCTCCCCGTCTAAAGGGTTACCGGGAGCTTCCGTGTGCTCAACCCATCTCCCTCGACGGCGCCACCTTCTCGGTCGACAGCGCCACCTTCCCGGTCGACAGCGCCGCCCATCTCCCTCGACGGCACCACCATCCTGGTCGACGGCACCACCCATCTCCCTCGACGACCCCGCATCCCGGTCGACGGCCCCACCATCCCGGTCGACGGCACCACCATCCCGGTCGATGGCACCACCCATCTCCCTCGACGGCCTCGCTATCCCGGTCGACGGCACCACCATCCCGGTCGACGGCACTACCCATCTCCCTCGACGG
>DASYBG010000004.1:0-39142 GCA_036500865.1 Polyangiaceae bacterium | reverse complement strand
ACTTCGGGCAGATTCCCGCGTGCTCGGGCCTCGCACACGAGCAGCTCCGCGGCGCGCTCTTGCCCGAGAAACTCCAACGTCTTGAGCGCGTCGAGAAAACCCGCCTCGTAATCGCGCGACACACGCAATCGTCCGAAGTCTTCGGCGAGGACGTTCGCATACGCGCGGGCGCGCAACCGCTGGGCGCGATCCGCAAGTGCCTCGAGCGCGGGCACGCTGGACCCGGCGTCACCGCGTAGGGCGAGCCTCGGGGACGCGCGTCGGCCGAGCCAACGGCGGACCGCGAGGGCGCCGCCGTTGACGAGAGCGAGGGTCCCAAGGGCGACCACCCAGATCACGAGGGGCGCCCAGATCATGACGGGCGCCGCGTCGCCACGCTGAAGAGATCCAATTGCCGCGCCTGGAAGCAGAGGGGGCAGGCGTCCCGCCGGCGCGAGCTCCCCGCCTTCGCCGGCGCCACGCACTGATACGAATGAGGACAGAAGTGCGCGCGCGGCCTGTCCCCGCGAATCGGGTGGAAGACTTGCCGGCAACGTCTACACGTGACGCCGGGTCGCGCATCGCTCACAGCAGCCCGCGCCTTTCGAACCACGTTTCGATCGGCGTCGGAATGCCGGTCTCTTGATGCGCGGGAAGGTCGCACGCGAACCACTCCAGCGTGCCGAGCGGGCGCGCGCGCGCCTCGCGCTCGGCACAGACGACCGTTGCAACCCGGCCGCACCGCCGGGCATCGAGGCCTACGCCTCCGTTGCAGTAGCGCACGGGCACCTCGCGTCGACGCGTCGTCATGCCTTCCGCGGGCCTCCGAGGGGCTCGACGCTGTCACACAACGTTGGCTCGCGCATATCGTTGTCCCAGTCGATGATCGACAAGCCGCGCATGCCGTGGACGTCGGGCACGTCTACGGTGCCCTGCGTGCCCTCGGGTACGGCCTGGCCCTCGGCAGCGCAGTAGACGATCTCGCACGTCGCGCGGACGCGATCCCCCCGCGTGTAGCGGTGCGCGAGCCGCGCGAATCTCCGCTCGCGTTCCGCGTCGTCAATCATCGCGGCGGTTCGCTGTGCGGGACGTGGCGGCGCAAGGACGCTTCCAAACGATCGTTGTGTCGGCGGTAGCGCGTCGTCGCTTCGTTCAAGTCGCGGAGCGGCGGCGGTTCAGGGCGGGGGACGGTGGGCGCGGCGACAATGCCACCGCACGAGGGACACTGGTGCTTCTGCTTCGCTATCGTGGGCATGTTCGGAACGAGGCCTTTCGTTTCGGACCGCTCCCCGGCGCGCTAGCACGCGCTGGGGGGCACTTTTGAGCGTGACGTTTTCCCCTTCAGGCGGCGACGGTCTTCCCGGTGCCGTCGTTCGCTTTGTGCAGCGCCGGCCGCTCGGAACGCTCGGCAGGGGAGCGCTCTACATGTAGCGACACATTGCTTCTTATCGGCGTTTGATGGAGACGGCGCCCCGCGGGGAGTCCAGACATTCTGCGCTCGGACAGCCTGCACAACCGAATGTTCCCTCGTGCCGGCGGACGCGACGACGGTTCGCGCCGAGGATGTGTGTCCGCGAACGGCGCGGCGTTCCGGTGAGACGGCGCCCGCGGGGGTCCGGGCATCCGCGTTCCGTCGGTTGGGCGCGGTGAGCCAGGCACCTTTTCTTCGAGCGATCGCGCCCTCGACGCGGGACCTCGCCCTGCGCGTCGACCTGCTCTGTCGCCCTCGTCAGGGTCGACGTGAGCGAGTACGACTTCACGACGTGGGACCTTCGCTGAAACTCCGGGTGGCCGCGTCGTCGCTCGCCGTCCCCGTGGGTCTTCTTCTGTCGAACGAGACCGCCGCGCGCGCGCAGCAAGAGCCGCAAGATCCGGAGCCGATCCGGCTCGAATACCGCGCCGAAGAGGGCTGCCCCAACCTCGACGGCTTCGTGGCGCGCGTCCGCGCACGAACGAGGCTCGTGCGTCCGGCGTGGCCCGGAGAAGAGGCCCGATCCTTTCGCGTCGCGCTCGAAGCGGGGCCGCCGGCGCGCGGACTGCTCACGATCACCGGCGACGAGCGGCCTCCCGGAAGCCGGAGCGTTCACGCCGGCACCTGCGCGGAGGCGGCCGACGCGCTCTCCATGGTCTTCGCGCTCGCCGTCGACGCGCGCCTCGCAGCGCAGGCACCGGCCCTTCCGGCGATCTCCCCCGTAGAGAGCTCGTTGCCCGCGGCCGCCGCGTCGTCGTCCCCGCCGCGCGTCGACGCGATGGGCGACCTTCGCGAAGCGCCTTCGGCAACCCAAAGTCCGACGACGACGGCCGGCGCCTCGGCGGCGCCCGCTCCGCCGACGGTGGACAAGCCGCCGGTGGACAAGCCGCCGGCCGACAAGCCGCAGCCGGCGGCGGTCCTCGGGAGGCGCGCGGAAGACCTCTCGACGGACCACGCGTTTTTCGCGGGGGACGACTTCGTGGTGGCCACGGGAGTCACCTCGACGGCAGTCCTCTCCGTTTCCCCTTACATCGGATGGCGAGCGCCCGGCGCGACGTGGTGGGCCCCCTCGCTCAGGCTGTCGTTCATCCGGGACCAGCGCGGACCCTTCGACCAGGCCGGCGGCGGAAGCGCCACATTCACCTGGACCGTGGGACGCGTCGACGCTTGCGCGCGACTCGGGCAGGGCCTCGTCGTGGACCTGAGCGCGTGCGCGCGCGTCGAAGCAGGGACCCTCGAGGGCGCCGGCAGCGACATCGTGGCGGCGCAGAGCAGGCTTCGCCTCTGGCTCGCCGCGGGCCCCCTCGTACGCGTCGCGTGGCCCTTCGCGCGGGCCTTCTTCGTCGACGCGGACCTGGGAATCCAGTTTCGCGTCACGCACGACCAATTCGTCTTCCAGCCAGCCTCCACCGTCTACCAGGTGCCCCCCGTGGGGCTCGCCACCGGCGCGGGCCTGGGCGTTCGCTTTTTGTGATCAACGCCCGGGCGCGTGGCCATTTGTCCGTCGGTGCCGTGATCGTTCGCGAAATCGAGAGCCCTGGCTTTTCGCTCGACGCGCGTCCTTCGGACGCGACCTCGGCCGAAGAGTCCTCCGCGCCCCGAGAGGCCGCGGAGTGCAAGGCCCGCCTGCGCAGCCTCGTCGACCGCCATTACGACTTTCTGTGGCGAACGGTCCGAAACTTCGGCGTCGAAGACGCGAGCGTGGAAGACGCCGCGCAGCAAGTCCTTTGCATCGTGGCACGCCGGCTCGCAGACATCGCGCCCGACGCCGAGATGTCCTTCCTCTTCGCGACCGCCATGCGTGTCGCCTCGGAAGCGCGCCGCGCCGCGCGCCGGCGTCCCGTGGTCCCGCTCGAGAACGTGGACGAGCTCATGGCCATCGCGCCGTCGCCCGAGGAGCTCGTCGACGAGCGGCGCGCCCATGAGGTTCTGCGGCGCGTGCTCGACGCGATGCCGATCGACCTTCGCGTGGTCTTCGCGCTCGTCGAGCTCGAGGAGCTGACGCTGGCCCAAGCGGCCTCGCTAGTGGGCATCCCGCCGGGCACCGCGGCCTCGCGCCTCCGCCGGGCGCGCGAGCATTTCCAAACGATCGTGCGGCGCCTCCATGCCGAGCAGCGCCGGATTCGTGGAGCTTGGAAATGAAGCAAAAGCGCTTACCTTTCGATTCGGAGAGCGACCTTGAGCAGCTCCTTCTGCGCGCCGGACGCGCGAGCGCTCCACGGGGCGCCAAGAAGCGCGCTCTCCTCGCGGCTTCGGGAGCCGCGGCCGCGTCCACGCTGGCGGCCGCCGAAGGGGCCGCCGCGGCCACCAAACTGGGATCATCCATGGTGGCCGTCAAATGGATCGGCGTCCTCTGCTTGACCGGCGTGGGGGCGGTGGCGGGCGCCGCGGGTTTGCGCTCCGCCTACGAGCTTCCCCGAACGGGCACGACCCTCGCGGCGCCCACGGCCGCCCGACCGGCGTCGAAGACCGCGCCGCAAACTCGGGTCGACTCCACGCGGGTCAGCCCTCCGGCGCTGCTCGCGGAGCCGACGCCGACCGATCCCGAGGTGCCCATCGCTCCCGCGACGCCCATCGCGCCCAGTCCGGAAACCGTCGGCACGACGGATGAAGTGCGCCCCCCGCCGCCCTCGGTCGATCGTACGAAGCCGCTCGCATCGCTCATCCGGATCGAGCTCTCGACCCTCGACGACGCCCGAGTCGCCATCGAGGCGGGAAACCCGGCGCGCGCCCTTTCGCTCCTCGACGGCTACCGTGCGCGCTTCCCGCGCGGCGAAATGGCGCCCGAAGCGACCCTGCTCCGCATCGAAGCCCTGTGCCGCGCGGGCCGGCACGACGCCGCCGAGAGGACGGCCCGTTCCTTCCTCGCCGGCGATTCGGCGAGCCCGTACGCGAAGCGGGTTCAATCCCTACTTTCGATGACGAATCCGTGATCACGAAAGAGACCTTCGGCCATTTCTCACCATGAGAAAGGCCACGATGCGGATTGGGCTCGGCATACTCCCGTTCTTGCTCAACGCGGCGTGCGGCGCCCGAGTGATTCTCGGAGGCTTGCCCGGCGACGGCGGCGGCTCGCCACCCTACGCGGACGCGGGACCGGTGCCGGCCGCAGACGCGGGTGGACCCGCGCTGGACGACGGCGACTCGGTCGACCCGTGCATTTCCATCGAGCAACAGTCGCTCGCCATCCGGCAAAGGGCTTGTGCCCAGTGCCACGGGCCCGGGGGGAGCGACGACACCTTCGACTACGTGCTCGACGACCACGCGCTCGTGACGATGGTCGGGCCCGGCCTCACGATGCCGATGGTCATTCCAGGCCAGCCTTCCGCCTCCACTTTCTTGCAGAAAGTCGACCTGGGGCTGTCCGGCGGTCAACTCGGAATGCCGCCGCCTCCCTCACTGGCCGCGACTTTCACGAACATGAGCCAGACGATCGTGTATCCCACGTCCGAGGACGAATCGATCCTTTACGAGTGGATCCTAAACTGCGTCGGCGTCAACGGCAGCGCGGCCCAGGCGATGGACGCTTCGTATGGACCGCCCCCGAACAACCCCGACGCGTCGAACAGCGTCGACGCGACTGCGGCCGGCGCCGGAGACAGCGGCAGCGTGGCCCCGCCGGTCTTCGACGGGGGGCGCGTCGCCGTCGATGCGTCCCCGCCTCCGGCGGGGCTCGCCGGGTTCGCCTTCGTCGTCGACGGAGTCCTTCAGACACCGCTGACGTGCCCCAGCGAAAATTGGGAGTTCAACGTCGTCGATGCCCAGGGAAACCACCCTTGTGATCCGAACGGCGTTTGCGCGGTCTCCGACGGCGCGCCGGGTGGCTTCAGCAGTGTCGTGATCGTCAATACCGGGCAGGTTCCCATCGCGTATACGGCGCGCGGCGAGTGGAGTATCCCCTACCCGCCTGGCGTGCCGACCGGCGAGCCGAACGTGCTCGTGGGCGTCATCGCCCCGCAAGGCCAACTCGACATCACCTCGGTGTTCGAGGGCGGCGTCACCGCCATCCTCGGCAGCTCCGAGCCGTTCTCCGCTCCCGACGCGGGAAAGTACGTCGGCGACGAAGGGACCATTCCGTGGCCGGGAGGCGTTGCAGGCAGCGAAGGCTCCAGCCAGATGTGGGTCGCGCAGATCGACCAGCGAGGTTCCTGCATTCCCGTCAGCGAACTCTGGTGAGAGCCGTTCGCGAAGCCGCGCTCAGCCCTCAGCCCTTGCCGCCTTCGTCGCGGAACACGAAGCGCCGGTGCATCGGGAAGTTCCACGTGACGCTGACGGTGACCGCCACGAGGGCACGCGCGATCACGTACTCAACCCGGGCCACATCGTGGACCAAGTGCTCGCCAAGCGTGTTGAGCCCCGCGCTGGTCGCCGAGACCAGCGCGTATCGAACGGCCTGCCACCCGGGGCGCCCCCGCGGATGCCGGAAGATCCACGCCCGGCTCAGCGTGAAGTTCGTCACCGCGCCCAGGGCCGCCCCGAGCGCCGTCCCCGCCACCGGCGAGAGATGAAGGGCCTCGACGGCCAGGATCATCACCCCGAAGTCGACCGCGCCGGCGACGAACCCCCCCACCTGGTGACGCCCGAGCGTGCGCCAACCGACCCTCATGCGACGCTCAGAGTTGGCGCGAGTCCCGCACGATCGGCGGGACGACCTCGAGCCCCACGAACGTTCCGCCGTTGCTGAGGAGGAACGCACGGTCGCCGTACGCCGCCGGCGTCTGCGAGAAGCCGGTGCCGAGGTCGATGCCGTCGATGGGACGCCCGTTGAGCGGCGAGAGGAGGAACGCCCCGTACTGCGTGGTCCCCACGAGGAGCGCGCCCGCGACGGCGACCGGCGGGGTGATGCCGCCCTCGGGGATGGGCACGCGCCACAACATCTTTCCCGTCGACGGCTCGAGGGCCCAAAGGCCGCTCTCCCCGCTCGATGCGAACAAGATCTCTTGGGCGGGCACGGGCGGACCGTCGGGGACGTATGAAGGGCTCCCCGGGGCGGCGCGGTGGGCCCGCTCTCGCCACAACGTCATCCCCGTCACCCCCACCGCCTTGTCGTTCTTCCAGACCGGCACGCCGCGCTCCTCGTCGAGCGCGTACACGCCTCCCTCGTAGCTCGCCACGAAGACGACGCGGCCCAGCGGCCCGAGATCGTCGGGGAGAGGCGTCGTGTCCACGTCCAGGTAGCGAAGCGCTTCGCCGCCGAGCCCCTGCTCGCTCTCCGCCGATAGGTCGACGGGCGTCCAGCGCTCGCTCCCGTCTTTCCGGTCGTAGGCGCCGACGTGCCCGTCCGAGTACGCGAAGAAGACGGCGCCGTGGTCCACCGCGGGCCCGGCGTGCCCTGCGATCTCCATCCCGAGGGCCGGCGTCCGGTGCGTCTGCCAGATGCGGCGGCCCGTCCGACGCTCGACCGCGAACAGGTTGTCGGCCCCGTTCGCGAAGTAGAGCATCTCCCCGTCGAGCACGGCCTTGCGCGTGACCTCGGCCGCGCTGTCGAAGCGCCACACGAGGCGGCCGTCCGACGCGTGGACCGCGTAGAGCGCGCCGTCGTTCGAACCAAAGTAAACGGTGTCGAGCTCGGGGTCGTAGAGCGGCTCGCTCTGGACGGCCTGGAGGGTCTGATAGCGCCAAATCGTGCTGCCGTTGGCCGCCCGAAGCGCGTAGAGACCGTGGTCGCTCGACCCGACGAAGACGCGTCCCCTTCCCGGGTCGATCTCCGCGCGGCCTTGCTCACTCGGCTCGCCGACGACCTCCGAGTCGGCGGTGAGGCCCCGCAAGAAGAGCACGTGCATCGCGCCTGCCGGCCGATTGAACCAGAGCGGCCTCTCCGGGTTCACCCGGTCGTTGCCAGTCTCGAGCGTGCTGCAGCCGGCCGCGCCCGCGAAGAGACTCGCCACGAGCGACCACCGCAAGAAGGCCCCCGAGGATCGGGCCGCGTTCACGGTGCGCCGCCGGGCGGAGGAGCGCCGCCGGGCGGAGGAGCGCCGGGCATGCCACCACCCTGCTGCTGCTGGAGCTTCCGAAGGAGCTCCTGAATCTGCGGATTGCTCATGTCCGGGCCGCCGCCGGGCGCCTTCTTCGGCGCCTTCGGGGGCAGCGCGGTCGGGTCGAGATCGCGCAGTCGGTCCTCGACGACGAACTCGAGGTACGAGGTCCCGATGCTCATTCCCGGCCCCGACACCTGCTTGTAGAGGTCCTTCAAGAGCTCGATGGCCTTCGCCTTGTCGCCCTTGGCCTGGATCACCCGCGCCTGGTGGTACTGGCCGAGCTCCTTGAAGCCCTCGCCGTCGACCTGCTCGAGCGATTTGTAGGTGGCGAGCGCGTCGTCGAGGGACTTGTCCTTGGTCGACGCGTCCGTCGCCGCGAGGAGCTCGTCGGCGAACCCGTGCCCCTCGAGCGCGCGCCCTCGCACCTCGGTGTCGGCTCGGGCGAGCGGCGAAGCGGCGACCTCGTCGTACGCGCCGAGCGCTCCCTTCGCGTCGCCCTGATCGAGGAGCAGCCCCGCTTCGGCGAGGCGCGCCAGCGTCGCCGCGCCGGTGCCGGAGAACTTCGACGCGACCTCGCGGTACTTCGCGATCGCGCTGCTTCGGAGGTCCCCGACGGACTTGAACGTCGGATAGAGCTGCGGCGCGTGCAGGCCCTCGTCCTCGTCGTCCCCCGCCTTGTCCGCGATGTGCCCGTGCTCGTCGGCGAAGGCCTCCGCGAGCAGGGCCGACGCGTCGGTGTTGCGCTTGGTCTGCCAGAACGACCATCCGAGGGCGGACGCCACCGCCACGACGGCGACCCCCACGAGGGCCGCGAAGGATCCGCGGTGCTTCTGGATCCACTGGCGCGCGCCCCGCATGCGGAAGACGAGCGGGTCCGCTTCGGGGACGTAAATCGAAGCCGCCGACGGCCGCTTGACCGCGTCCTCGCCGATGCGCGCCAGCCGCTTCGACGCCGCGGCCTCGAGGCCAGCGCCCTTTTTGCCCTTCTTCTGTTGCCGGCGCTCGATGAGCTTTTGCTCTTCTTGCCGCGCGACCCGGTCGAGCTCCGTCTCTTCGCCGAGGCTCTCGACGCGGGCTGCGATCGCGCCCGGCGCGAAGCGGTCCTCGGGGGCGGCGGCCTCGTCGGGCGGCGGCCCATCCGGCTCCGCGGGTGACGTCGCGGGCTTCGATGGGTCCTTCTTCTGGTCGTCGTCCGGCACTCGGGGCTCCTCGAGGTTCGACGGGAGACTATGTGCCGCCGCCTGGTCAATCAAGTCGCTCGGCGGCAAGCACCCACGCGGCGACGACCCCGCCGTGCGTGGCGTGGAGGTCGAGCTCGACGCGCCCGGCCACCGGTTGCGGGAGCGAGAGCACGCGCAAGTCCGCCCCGGGCGGGGCGTCGCCGAGGGATACGCCGCCCGCGGCGGCCTGCAGCATCGTATCGGCCTCCGACACGAGGACCAGCAATCGCAGGGGCGCCGCGCCCCCCGGCGCCGCGAGGGAGGCCTTCACGACGAGCGCGGGCGCCGACGTGGCCGACCAGTCGCAGGCCCCGAGGGCGAGCAGCGCGCGCGCCTCGTGCGGAAGCGCCGTGACGTACGGCTCGGCCGACAGGAACGCACGGAGCGGCCGCCGCGCCCGCACATCGCCGATCGCGCCGAGGGCGTCGGCCACGAACGGCCGCGCGCGCACGTCGTCCAGGGCGCGCACGAGCGACGGAACGGCCGCGCGGCACTTGGCCTTCGCCGTCGCGTCGAGCAGATCCTCGGCCTGGGGCAGATCGAGCCCGAGGCGAAGCGGCTCTCCGTCGGCGCCGGCCGCCATCGACGCCGGCACCACGTCTTGCCACCACGCGGCGATCTCGTCGCACGCTCGCCCCTCGCCGCGACCGCCCAAGGCCAGCGCGGCGCGGCGCCGCCAGTCCCGCTGCGGGTCCACGAGAAGGGCGTCGACCCTCGGCGCGATCGCCTCCCCCATCCGGACGAGGGCCAGCGCGGTCCACCGCCGGACTTCGTCGTCCTCGTCTCGCGCGAGCGCCCGGCGCACCGCCGGGATCGTCTCCTTCGCCCTCAACCCGAAGCACACCTCGGCCGCCTTGCGCCGGATACGCACGTCCGCGTCGTCGAGCAGCGCCGCCGAATCGAGCGCGGCGTCGGCCTCCCCTTGCATGCCTCGCCTCAGCGCCTCGGGCCACGCGGGGCCCGAAGCCTCGTAGCGCCCTTGATCGCGCTCCACGGCGCGGAGCCTCGCGCGAAGCGCGCGCGCCCGGTCGGGGTCGTCGTTGGCCCAGTCGCGTAGCTCGCCGGGGTCCTCCTTCGGCCGATAGAGCGCGCACGCCGACGCCCGCCGTTCGCACACCAGCCGATCGTCGCCCGACGCGAGGAGCGCGTAGTCGTCCGTCTCCGCGAACGCGAACCCGCCTTCCCCCGCCGGAGCCGGCGCCTTGAGCAGCGGACCGAGGTCGCGCCCGCGCAGCCGCGCCGGCCTCGGCATCCCGAGCGCCGAGAGCACGGTGGGGAAGAGGTCGATCGTCTCGACCGCCGCGTCGACCCGGCCGCCCGCGCGCACCCCCGGTCCGGACACGATGACGGGGACCCGGACCTGCTCCTCGTAGACCGTCGTGCCGTGGTAGCGGCCGCCGTGCTCGCCGAACTCCTCGCCGTGGTCCGCGGTCACGATCACGGCGGTGCCCGGCCGCCGCGCCCGCACCAAGCGCACGAGCGCGCCGATGCCGTCGTCGTCCTCGGCGATCTCGCTGTCGTAGGCGTCGACATCGGCGGACGGACCGCCGTGGAACACGTGGTCGGGGTGCACCACGTACGGCTCGTGCGGCTCGAAGAGATGCACCCAAAGAAAGAGCGGCGTCCCCGCGGGCGCGTCGTCGAGGTACTCGCCGACCTGCCGCTCGCGAAGGGCGGGATCGGCGAACTCCACCTTCGCGTACTCGAAGCCGAGCTTGTTCGCCTCGAACGACCGGAAGCGCTCCTCGTCGATGAAGAACACGGCCGGCGGATAGAACGCCGCCGTTCGCCACCCGTACCGGCGCAGCGCCTGCGGCCACGTCTCGGAGTCGGCGCCGAGGCCGAGCGCGAGCAGCGGCCGCATGTACTTGCCGGTCAACATCGACGTCAGCGAGTACGAGGTGTGCGGCGTCGGGCAGTACGCGTGCTCGAAGAGCGTGCCCTCGCGCGCGAGCGCGTCGAGGTTGGGCGTGGTCGCCCGGGCATAGCCGTACGCGGAGACGTGGTCCGCCCGGAGCGCGTCGACCGAGATGAGGAGCAGATCGTGGCCGGACCAATCGAGCGATCGGGCGACTTCGCCGGCTTCGTCCGGGCTCTTGCCCCCTTTGCCAGCCCCCCGCGCGTCCGCCTGCGCCGCGGCGTCGTCGTCCTGCGGGGTCCGCCACCGACCGATGACCGTCACGGCGGGCCCGAGCAGCGGCGCGTGCTCGACGAGCGCCATGCGGACATTGGCGGCGCGGTCGAGGGCCCGGACGGCCCGCGGCGCCGTCGCGCACGACATCCCGAGGAGCACCAGCACCACCGCCTCGACGCCCCGCTCGATCCAGGAAGGCAGCCCTCCGCGCCGAAACGCGAGCCCGACGAGCGCGGCTCCGAAGAGCGTCGAGCCCAGCATCGCCCAGTGGAATGCGGGGTAGAGGCGTGGCAGCACGTAGGCATCGGCCAGCCACGCGGCGGTCGTCAGCAGGAGCCCGAACGCCGCCAGGAGAAGCGGCCGACGACCCCACGCCCCGAGCCGGGGTGCCCCGACGGCGCCGATCCCCGCGCCCAACGCCGCGACGAGCACCACGAACCCCGCGCGCACGGCCGGGTTCGCGAAGTGCCGTCCCGACGAGACGCCGAACGCGACGGCGCCCGCGGCGACGACGAGCGACAGCGGGAGAAGCGCCCGCCGACCCCGACCCGCCGACCCCGCGGCCTTCTCGAGGGCCCGCCAGCCGCCCGCGACCACGAGCGCCACCGGCGCCAGCCCTACGAACGCGAGCGGCACCACCGTGTGCCGCGCCACCGAGAACTCCCACGCCCCGGAGAACTGCCTTCGCCAAAGAAACCCGACGGCGACGTTCTCCGCGAGGAGCAGCGCGCCCCAAGCGGCGAGGACGGCCGCGGCGTCGAGGAGTGCGGCGTCGATGGATCGCAGAGCCCGTTGCATGCGCTTGCCGCCCGCTGTTCTTCGGTCGCGATGGAAACCGGCCGGCGCGCTCCCCCGGCGCGCGAGCCGCCGGTCAGCCGAAGCCGATGTCCAGGACCTCGTACGTCCGCTCGCCGCCCGGCATACGGACCTTCACCTCGTCGCCGACCTGCTTGCCGAGAAGCGACCGCGCGAGCGGGCTCGTGACGCTGATGCTCCCCTTCGCCAGGTCGGCCTCGTCGGCGCCGAGGATCTGGTAGGTCGACTCTTCGCCGGTGTCCGCGTTGGAGAGCTTCACGGTCGCGCCGAACGCGACCCGGTCGCCCGCGAGCTTGGTCGGGTCGATGACCTCCGCCAGGGCGAGCTTGTTCTCGATCTCCTTGATGCGGCCCTCGATGAACGACTGCTTGTCTCGCGCCGCGTGATACTCGGCGTTCTCTTTGAGGTCGCCGTGCTCGCGCGCCGTCGCGATGGCCTGGATGACGGCGGGCCGTTCGACGCTCCGGAGTTGCTGGAGCTCGTCGCGGAGTTTGGCCGCGCCGCCGGGCGTGATCGGGTTCTTTTGCATCGCCTTCTGCGGGCGGGGATGTAGCACGGTTCCCGCGATTCCGTGATGTAGGCTAGACCCCCTTTTCGGGAGCACGCCCCTCGAACATGGCGATCATCGGTCAGTATCCGGATCAAGGCATGCGGCTCGTCGTCGAGCGGCCGCGCGAGGGCGGCCCTCCGTGGCGCTACGAGGGCGAGGCCGTCTTCGAGAGCCGGCGCGTCCCGGTCGCCGCCGTCCTCGACGCGGCCGGCACCGTGGCGGTCGAAGCCTCCCCGGAGGCGCCCGCCGACCTCGCCGAGCGCGTGCGCCTCATCGTCCGCGCGGCGTGGAAGCACGCGCAGCCCGAAGGCCTCGAGCCTCCGAGGCGCATCTCCCGCTGGCGGCCCGAGCGCTGAGCCGTGCTAGGGTCCGCGCCACATGCGGCGCCGTGCGAGTCTCGTCTTGACGTTGGCGGTCGCGGCCCTTTCGGCGGCCTGCGAGAACGAGCCGGCGAAGACCGCCCTCGGCTACACGGAAGACGCCAAGCGCGCCTACGACACCGCGATGGAGCAGTACCAAGCCCACGCGTGGATCGAGGCGCAGACCATGTTCCGCGAGGTCAAGCGCAAGTACAGCTACTCGAAGTGGGCGCGCCAGGCCGAGCTCCGCATCGCCGACGCCGACTACGAGCAGGAGAAGTACCCGGAGGCGATCCACGAGTACAAGGACTTCATCCACGCCCACCGGGCCGAGAACGACGACGTCGCCTACGCCCGCGCGCGCATCGCCGAGGCGACGTACGCGCAGATCCCCGAGTCGTTTCTCATGCCCGCCGCCGAGGAGCGCGACCAGGGCACCGTCGTCGACGCGTACAAGGAGTTCAAGTCCTTCCTCGCCGACTATCCCGACTCGAAGCAGACGCCCCACGTCCGTGACCTCATCAGCCAGGTCATCGGCCGCCTCGTTCGCCACGAGCTCTACGTCGCGCGCTACTACCTCAATCGCGAGAACTACGACGCGACCATCGCGCGCATCCAGTACGCGCTGAAGAACTACGCCGGCGAGCTCGAACGACTGCGGGCCGCCGACGGCGCGCCGTCCAACCTGGAGGGCGAGGCCCTCCTCTTGCTCGGCCAGACCTACCTTCGCATGCACAAGTGGAGCGACGCACGCCAGGCGTTCGAGTCCGTCGTCCAGGGCGACCCCCGCAGCCCGATCATCGTGCAGGCGCGCGGGTACCTCGAGTTTCTCAAGCAGCGCGGGGGCTGAGGGACGACGCGCATGGCCAACGCGCCCGCGTCCCCGGTGCCCGTATCGACGCCCCCGCCCGGGACGCCCGCCCCGCGAACGGTCCTCGTCGTCGACGACGAGAAGAACATCCGGCGCACCCTGCAGCTCGTCCTCGAGGGCGAGGGCTACCGCGTGCTCGGCGCGGAGACGGCCTCCCAGGCCCTCTCGATCCTCGCGAGCCCCGAGGCCCCGGTCGACCTCGCGATCCTCGACGTGAAGCTCCCCGACATGAGCGGCCTCGACGCCCTCGCCAAGATTCGGAGCGACGAGGCCACGCGGGATTTGCCCATCATCGTCATCAGCGGCCACGCGACCGTGCACGACGCCGTCCAGGCCATCAAGCTCGGCGCGAGCGACTTCTTCGAGAAGCCGCTGGCCCGCGAGCGCGTCCTCGTCAGCGTGCGCAACGTCCTCCACGCGGCGTTGGCCCAGCGGGAGCTCGCGCGCGTCACCGAGCAGCACTTGCAACGCTACGAGATGATCGGGCGGAGCGCGCCCATGCAGCGGCTCTTCCACGAGATCGAGAAGGTCTCGCCGACCAAGGCGTCGGTGCTCGTCACGGGCGAGAGCGGCACCGGCAAGGAGCTCATCGCGCGCGCCATCCACCGGCTCTCGCCGCGCACGGGCGGGCCCTTCGTGAAGGTCAACTGCGCCGCCATCCCGCGGGAGCTTATCGAGAGCGAGCTGTTCGGGCACGAGAAGGGCGCGTTCACGGGCGCCCAGCAGAAGCGGCGCGGGCTCTTCGAGCAGGCCCACGGAGGCACGCTCTTTCTCGACGAGATCGGCGACATGGACGTCGTCGCCCAGGCCAAGGTCCTGCGCGCCGTGCAGTCCGGCGAAATCTCGCGCGTCGGCAGCGAGCACGTCATCCACGTCGACGTCCGCGTCCTCGCCGCGACGAACAAGGACCTCGCGCGCGCGGTCGAGCGCGGCACGTTCCGGGAAGACCTCTTCTTCCGCCTCGCCGTCTTTCCCATCCGCAGCCCCGCCCTGCGCGAGCGGATCGAAGACATTCCGCTCCTCGCGCTCGCGTTCATGGAGCAGTTCG
This sequence comes from Polyangiaceae bacterium, assembly GCA_036500865.1. GTDB lineage: Bacteria > Myxococcota_A > Polyangia > Polyangiales > Polyangiaceae > Palsa-1150. The sequence goes on along the minus strand of DASYBG010000004.1, from coordinate 24,716 downwards.
GGCGCGAGAACGGCGTCCTCCCCAAGCCCATCGACGACGACGTCATGCAGGCCCTCGCGTCGCGCAAGTGGCCCGGCAACGTGCGCGAGCTGAAGAACGCCGTCGAACGCTCCGCCATCCTGTGCGCCGATCGCGTCACGATCGCCGACCTCCCCGAGGATCCCCACGCGAGCCCGTTCGAGGAGGAGGCGGAGCCCGCCGCCACCGCGGACACCACCCAGCCGCTCGAGGCCCTCGACGACGACGCCGACCCGCCGCGCACCCCGTCGGCCCCTCCCCCGCCCGAGAAGCATCTCACCCTGCGCGAGTTCCGCGAGCGATCCGAGCGCCAGTACATCGTCGACACCCTCAAGATGGCCGGCTGGAACATCTCGCGGACGGCGGTCTACCTCGGCGTCGAGCGCACGAACCTCCACAAGAAGATCCGCGGCTATCACATCAAGCGCGGCGAAGGCTGAAGCGCCCGCGGCTCAAACGCTGCCGGTCGATCCGTAACCACCCACGCCGCGGTCCGTTCGGTCGAGCTCATCGGCCGGCACGAGCTCGGCCCGCGCCACCGGGGCGATGACGAGCTGCGCGATGCGCTCGAGCGGCGCGATCGTCGCCGCCGCGTCGCTGAGGTTCACCAGCAGCACGATGAGCTCCCCGCGGTAGTCGCTGTCCACGGTCCCCGGCGCGTTCAGCACGGTCAGCCCCGACCGCGCGGCGAGGCCCGACCGCGGACGCACCTGCCCCTCGAAGCTCAGCGGCAACGCGAGCGCCAAGCCCGTCGCGACCCGCGCGCGACCGAGCGGCGGAATGACCACCGCCTCCGCGATGGCCGCGTGCAGATCCATCCCCGCCGCCCCCGCTGTCTGATAACGCGGCAGCGGCACCTCGATGGGGCCGACGCGCATCACCCGGACGCGAAGGTCCGGAACTGGGCTTGCCGTCATGGCCGCCACGATAGACGATTGTCTCCACGGGCCGCACCCTTACCGTCCGCCCCCCCATCTGCTAGGCGTCATGTCCGTGCGCGAGATCGTCCTCATCCTCGACTTCGGCGCTCAGTACACGCAGCTCATCGCGCGCCGCGTGCGCGAGCAGCGCGTCTACTGCGAGATCCATCCCTGCACCCTGCCGTTCGAGCGCATCCGCGAGCTCGCCCCGCGCGCCATCATCTTCTCGGGCGGCCCCGCGAGCGTCTACGCCGACGGCGCGCCGAGCGTCGACGTGCGCGTCTTCGAGCTCGGCGTCCCCATCCTCGGTATCTGCTACGGCCTTCAGCTCATCGCCCACCTCCTCGGCGGGAAGGTCGAGCGAGCGGCCGCCCGTGAGTACGGCCACGCGCGCGTCGTCGTCGAGCGGCCCGAGGGCATCTTCCACCGGTTCGCCAAGCGCGAGGCGCTCGACGTGTGGATGTCCCACGGCGATCGCATCACCGCGCTGCCCCCCGGATTCCAGACCATCGGCGTCAGCGGCAACACGCCCTTTTGCGCGGTGGGCCACCCGAGCCGGGGCATCTACGGCGTGCAGTTCCACCCGGAGGTCGTCCACACGCCGCGCGGGGCCGATGTCCTCGCGTCGTTTCTCTTCGACGTCGCGCGCCTGCAGCCCACGTGGACGGCCGGCGCCTTCACCGAAGAGGCCATCGCGGCGGTCCGCGCGCGCGTCGGCGCCGACGACCACGTCCTCTGCGGGCTCTCGGGCGGCGTCGACTCCTCGGTCGCCGCGGTCCTGTGCCACAAGGCCATCGGCGCCCGGCTGACTTGCATCTTCGTCGACAACGGCTTGCTCCGCCGCGGCGAGGCCGAACAAGTCGTCACGACCTTCCGCGAGAATTTCCATTTGAACCTCGTCGCGGTCGACGCGCGCCAGAAGTTCCTCGACGCGCTTCGCGGCGTGACCGACCCCGAGCAAAAGCGAAAGATCATCGGCCACGCCTTCATCGAGGTCTTCGACGAGGAGGCGAGCAAGGTCGCGGGCGCGAAGTGGCTCGTTCAAGGCACGCTCTATCCCGACGTCATCGAGAGCGTCTCTTTCAAGGGACCGAGCGCCGTCATCAAGAGCCACCACAACGTCGGCGGCCTCCCCGAGAAGATGAACCTGAAGCTCATCGAGCCCCTGCGCGAGCTCTTCAAAGACGAAGTGCGATCGGCCGGCGAGCAGCTCGGCATGGCGAAGGACCTCCTCTGGAGGCACCCCTTCCCCGGACCGGGGCTCGCCGTGCGGTGCCTTGGCGAGGTGACCGAGGAGCGCCTCGAGGTCCTCCGCGCGGCCGACGCCATCGTCATCGAAGAGATCCGCGCCGCCGGCCTCTACGACACCATCTGGCAGGCGTTCGCCGTGCTCCTCCCGGTGAGGAGCGTCGGCGTCATGGGCGACGAGCGGACCTACGAGGAGACGTGCGCCGTGAGGGCCGTCCGCTCGGTCGACGGGATGACTGCCGATTGGGTCAAGCTCCCGCACGACGTCATCGGCCGCATCTCGAGCCGCATCACGAACGAGGTCGCCGGCATCAACCGCGTCGTCCTCGACGTGACGAGCAAGCCCCCGGGCACCATCGAATGGGAATGACCGCGCGGGTCTGCGCGCGTGCGGCGTCGGTCCTGCTCTCGCTGGGCGTGCTCCCGTCCGGGTGCGCGCCGGCGCAGGCGCCGACCCGAGCCACGGTGTCGTTGCGCCTTCACGGCGGACCGGCCGAAGCGACGGTGATCGTCGACGAAGAGTCCATCGGCGGGCTCGACTTCGTCGCCGCACACGGTGTCGCCCTGCCCCCGGGCGTTCACCACGTCACCGTGAAAGCACAAGGGTATTTCCCGTGGGACCGCGAGGTCGAAGCCAAGGTCGGCGCGCCGCCCATCGTCCTCGAGATTGCGCCGATCCCGATGCCCGACTAAGTTCCGCGGTCTCCATGGCGAATCGCGCGATTTGGAACGTTCGGAAGCGTCACGAGTGGCTGCAGAAGCCCCTCAAGAACAAGCGCGTGAAGCGCGCGCAGCGTCTCCGCTGCGGCCTCCAAGAGGCGCTCGACCGCAAGGGCGAAGGCGCGCCGCCGCAGACCACGTAGTCGCGCGGACTCGCCGGGCGACCGCGATCCCAAGCCCTCGGGTCGCGATCCCAAGCCTTCGGGGGTCGATCCCGACGCGTCGTCCGGCGATCCCAAGCCCTCGGGTCGCGATCCCGACGCGGGGCCCGGCGATCCCAAGCCTTCGGGTGCCGATCCCGACGCGGGGTCCGGCGAGCGCAGGCCCTCGGGTGCCGATCCCAAGCCTTCGGGCCGCGATCCCAAGCCTTCGGGCCGCGATCCCAGGCCCTCGGGTGCCGATCCCGACGCGGGGTCCGGCGATCCCAAGCCTTCGGGCCGCGCGCCCAAGCCCTGGGGCCGCGCGGCGAGCCATCGCGTCGGACGCCTAGACGCCGACGATTTCGCCGTCGAGGAGTTGGGCGGACGCCGCCCACGTCATGTGCGGGGTGTTGTGGGCGAGGCCCAGCCGGCCGAAGCGGTCGACCAGGATGAGGCCTCCGTGCCCCCCCACGCGGTCCGTCATCGCGCGGATGGCCGCGGCCGCAGAGGCCTCGGGATGGATGCGCGACCGCAAGAGATCCACGGCGGTCTTCGCGAGGCACACCCGCATCGCGGACTCGCCCCGGCCCGTCGCCGAGCAGGCGCCGAGGTCGTCGTCCGCATAGTTGCCGGCGCCCGGAATCGGCGAATCGCCGACGCGGCCCGCGTGCTTCATCGACAAGCCGCCGGTGCTCGTCGCCGCGGCCACCGACCCGCGCGCGTCGATCGCCACGGCGCCGACCGTACCGCCGGGCCCGTGCGAAGGCGCCGACGACGAGACGCCCCGCGCCCGCGCGGCGGCCCATCGTTCCCGTGCCGCGGCGGTCGTCATCGCGTCGGACGTCACCCGCACGAACCCCTTTTCGATCGCGAACCGCTCCGCTCCTTCGCCCGCGTAGAGCACGTGACTTCCGTCTTCCAGCGCGGCGCGCGCGATCGCGATGGGATGCGCGAACGGCGGCAGCGCGCACACCGCGCCGGCCTGCAGGCGCGCCCCTTCCATGATCGACGCGTCGAGCTCCACGAGCCCCTGCTCGTTCAGCACGGCGCCCGTCCCCGCGTTGAACACCGGGTCGTCTTCGAGGGCGAGGACGGCCCGCTCCACCGCGTCGAGCGCCGTCCCCCCCGCGCGCAGCACCCCGGCCGCCCCAGCCGCCGCCGCGCGGCAACCCGCCTGATGCCGCGCCACGTCCTCGGGTCGCAACTCCCCCGCCCCGCCGTGCACCAGCACCGCCCACGCGCCGCCTTGGGCGCCCCAGGAGCCTCTCGCACCGGAAGACGACGCGTCGCTCACGGCGCCGCACGATAGCGCCACGCCGCGAAGGCGAGCAGACCGATCGCCGGTGCCGCCCCCCACATGGCCGGCACGAGGCGCGCCGCCGCAGCCTGGAACAGCACCAGGGACAGCGCCACGCACGCGCCCGCCGCCGCGAGGAGGAGCCCCCAAGCGCCCCGCCCGAGCCAGCGCCCCCGGCGGCCCGCCCGGCGAACCTCGAGCCGCGGCCCGAGGAGCGCGTGCGCCGCCATCAGCGCGAACGCCGGCCCGGCCAGCGCGATCGACAGCGCCGCGGCGGTGCGCCCGTACGGAGGCACCCCCGGCCGCCCCAGGCCCGTCTCGCGCACCACGGGCGCCGGGCTCCCGTCGACGCCGACCTTCACCCCGTGCGCGCGATCCACGAACGCATGGCCATCCCACGTCCAGACGTCCGCCGCGCCCGCCCGCGGAAAGAACGCCGCTACGCTCACCGATGAGGCGCCCATCGCCAGCGCCGCGACCAACGCGAGAGCCGCCCCACCCGCCACCGCCGCCCCGGCGACCTGCGCCCTCGACCTCCCGAGCGCCGCGAGCGCGAGCGTCTCGCCCCTGGCCCGCGCCGGCCCGAGCGCCACCCAGACACCGACCGCCGCGCACGCCGGACAGAGCGACAGCGTTCGCGAGACCCGCTCGCCCCACGCCACCCCTCCCTCGTCCGTGACGGCCGTCACCAGGAGCGCGAGCCCGAACGCAAGCCCAGCCGCCCCGGCGGCCCGCACCAGCATGCGCGCGTCCCATCGCGTGGGCATGAAGAAAAGCCTACCCAACCCGTCCAGGAGAAATGCACTTCGAACGGCCGGCTCGTGCGTCGTGCGCCCGGTCGAACCCTTCTGGGACCGGACCCCGAGAGCGTGTTATGCTTCGTGGAGCCGCGCATGGATCCCCAGCGGTCCCGAAATAATTCGGCGACGGAGCACCGCTCGCAGGCGCGGTCCAACTCGGTGCGCCAAGCACCCGCAACAGGAAACACTCGTGTCGGCAGCGCCGAAGCAGGCGCCACGCCCCCGAGTGCCGGCCACGCGCCGGAGGAGGGAATCCGTCATGCAAAGTACCTATGGCTCTAGTCCGAGAGGGCCGCTGCCGTAAGTAGCGCGCCCGCACCTCGGCGACGCGTGCCGAGCAAGCGGGTGGCCTGGACGACGGACCTCGGTCCTTCGTCCGGATGACGTGCCCTGTCGCTGGGCCTGTCCAAAGGGACGGACGGCCCGGGTGGACCGATAACGCCACCCGGGCCGTTATTTCACGCGTTTCCGCCGCATCCCGGGTTGACACATCCCCGCCGCGCGCGTAGCTGCTTGTGCCGTCGCGGGACTAGCTCAGTTGGTAGAGCGTCGGCTTCCCAAGCCGAAGGTCGCGGGTTCGAGACCCGTGTCCCGCTCCCCTGTAAGATCAATTACTTGGGCGCCATCGTTCACATCGTTTCTAGGCCCGTGAGTCACCGCCGGTGACAGCAGGCGGGCCGCGATGGCGGGGTCGATGACGGGGAGGGCCGCCGCCGGGACCGGGCGCGCCGCCGCCGCCTCCATCACGTACGCATATGGGTCTTCGGGTCGGAGTGGCTGGCCAGGGACATCGCGGTCTGCACGTTGACCCCTGCCCCGGCGAGCGCCGTGTTGTACGCGCGTCGGAAGCTGTGGAAGTCGACGCGCCGCGACACGGGCGTGTCGAAGTAGATCGGATCGGCGGGGCTCGGCGCCGCCTTGCCATCGGGACCAGTCACCGGCGGGTGCCTCACCACGCCCGCCTTGAACAGCTCGCGCCGGAGGCGGGAAGCAAAGGAGACCCCCCTGCCCGTCCGCGCCTGCCCTGCCTTGCGACCGCGGCGCACCGGGAACACGGGGCCCGCCGTCGGTTTGCCCGCTCGCTCGTGCCACGCTCGGAGGAAGGCCCGCAGAACGTCGGGGATCTCGAGGCGCTGCACCTCGCCCGTCTTGGCGCGGGCGATGGTGCACGCGAGAAACTCCGACGTGTCGAGCATGGCCCAGTCCCAGCGCACGAGCTCCGCCGTTCGCATGCCCCCTTCGGTGCGCGCGACGAGCGCGAGCATCTTGAGTTCCAGGTCGCACTTCGCGGCGCCAAGGTGCCGGGCGATCTCATCATCGTGAAGGATGACCCGCGGCCGCTTGTCCTTCTTGAGCCCATCTGGAAGCTCCACGTCATCCGCGGGGCTCTGGGTGATGATCTTCTCGATGCGCGCGCGCTTGAAGTCACGCCGCATGACCGCGCGGATCTTGTGCACGGTCTCGCGGGCGAGCCCCTTGTCCCGGGCTTCCTCGAGCACCTGGCGCACGTAGTCGTCCGTCACACGGGGGAGAGGCAGATCCCCCAAAACGGGATAGATGAATCGCACACGGTTGTTCTGCTCGTCGCGAGCCATGACGATGCCCGCAGCGCCACGCTTCTCGTGCCGATCGAGCGTGAACGCCCTATACGTCTCCACCTCGGTCGCCTTGGCGCGCGCGTCGTCGACGAGCTCCCCGGATTCGAGCCCCGCGACCAGGCGCGCCAGCTTGCGCTTGGCGGTCGTGCGGTCCTTCGTCTTCAGATTCACCCAGCGGCGCTCCTCGGTGTCGTCGGGGAGTGTTACCCAGACGCGCGCGTAGAAGCCGGAGGGTTTGGGGACCAGTGTGCCGCTTCGCTTCGTTGTCATCTCGACTGCCTCCCGTTGCCACGGCTCTCACCGAGGCAGACGGAGATCGGCGAGCTACACGCAACACCAGAGCGACTGCCCAACGCCGGCGTCGGGCGTGAGCGGGTCCACTTCGCGTGCCATTTGCCGCCGAGGGGGCGGACCGTGCCTGTCGACTTGCGGCCCATTACTTGAGCTTCGCCTTCTGCCCGGTCTCGATCTGGAGCTCGCGACGCAACATCTGAAAAAACGTCGCGCGCGCAACATCTGCGCGGGCAGATGCAACATCCTTCCTGCCGCGACCCTCCTTGCGTTCCTGGCGGTATACGTCTCGCGCAGCCTCGACCTCGGTAACAAAGTCGGCGATCTGTTGACGCGCCTCATGATCGAACAGAGCCTCATCCTCCAGAAGTGCGCCGCGATACTCCTTTACCGCCAGGGCCGATCGATTGAGCGCCTCTGTGGCGAGTCCGTTCTCTTCAAAGACCGGCCACAGGACCTTCGAGATTAGAGTGTTGCCGAGCTCGATGAATCGAAACAATGCGGCGACCTTCTTGCTGGCAGCCTGGCGACGAACCTCGGCGTTGAAGGTCAACTCGGTCTCGAGCGCCGCCAGTGCTCGTTGAGCGATTCGCCGATCGTCCTCCATTCGCTTCTCGAATGCGAAACGACCACGCTGCGTGAGCCAGGCCCAAAGACCGGAGACAATGACCCCTGTCAAAGTCGGCCCAAGCAGCGTCATTGCCTTTTCGCACGTCATCTTGACCTCGTCAGGCGCCGCGTCACGGCGCGACCGGGCCGGAGCCCGGTTTCGGCCTTACTTCGTCGCCGCCGCGTCCAGCGCCCTCGCGATGGCCGTCGCCGTCGCCGCGAGCCTCACGTACGCAGACGCGAACGCCTTGGCGAGCACGTCGAGGTCCGCGTCGATGCGAGCCTCGGCGGCGCCCGCGGCGATCGGCTCTTCGACGTCGGGTAGCGTCGGCTCCGTTACCGGGGCCGGGGGCGGGGTCGTGTCGTGCGTCATTCGGCAGCCTCCTTCCTGGAGCGTCGTCGGACGTCATCGGCCGCCACCATGAGAAGCTCGGACGTGAGCGTCATCAGGTCCTGCATCGCGATGCCGTTGGCCATCTGGCCATCTGCCGCATCCCATGCGAGCTGACCGCAGAGCTGGTTGACGCGCGCGCAGAAGTCGACGACGTCGTCCGGCGGCGGAGGCCATGGCGCGCCGCCGCAGATCGCGGTGGCGAACGCCTCGGTGTAGCGCTCCTCGATCGACTTCGGATGCGGGAGGCTCTTGACGGCGGCGCTCATTTCGACGCCACCTTCCTGGTGCCGGACGGGCGGTCGCTCGCACGGCGCTCCTTCGACTCACGATGGATCGACTCGACATGGGCGACGGCCCGATCCTTCTGCTCCTGTTCGATCCTCTGCTCGTGCTCTTTCGTGAGATCCTTGCCGACCTCGTCGATGATCCCCATGATCGCGCAGAAGTACGGCCTGAAGTCGATCGTCTCGGCGCACTCGCCCTCGGCGGCGATGAGCGCCAGCTCCGCGAGCTTCGAGGCGAACGCGAGCGCCTCCATCTTGGTGTTCCCGGTCCAGTTGCCAATGCCGGCGTAGTAGTTGCTCATCGGAGCGCTCCTTCCGCCAAGCTCTCGATGGCCTGGAGCTCCGTCGCGGCGAGCGCCACGGTCTCGGGGTCGGGGTCCACCGTCAGGCGCTCACGCGCCAGGGCGGCGATCCGCCGGATGCGCATGAGGGTCGGCCCGTCGTTGATCGGCTTCGTGGGTGTTTCGTCTTCGGTGAAGGTAACTACACTGGCTTGCATCGGGAACCTCACTCAGACTGGGGTTGCTGGTCATGCCTCCCGGCGCGGGGTCTAGCCGCGCGCGGGGGGCGCTTTTCACTTCTTCGGTCGCTTCGGTGGAAACGCTTCGGCGAACGCGCGCCGGATGTACTGACGCACCACGTCGGAGATGCTCATGCCGTGGTGCTCTGCGAGCGCCTTCAGCATGCGCTCTTCGTCGTCGTTGATCCGCACGTTCAACACGCGCTCCCGTTGCCTTTCCACCATGTAGACCTCGTTGTAGTGCCATTGGCTCTACCTGTCAAGCGCCGGCCATGCAGTCGCCCGATTCGGGGGCTCCAGCCACGGTTGACGTCGCTGGCGATGGAGCGACCATGCCGGCACACGATGAATCAGGCAGAGATGGCTTTCGCCGACCGGATGGCAGTTCTGGACTTCCTGAAACTACGAGCACCTCCGCTTGTTGTGCACGAGGTGACGTCCACGAACCGCGCGAAGCTCGATCTCCAGTATCGCCAGAGCTTCATGGTGGGGAATGTCATCTGGGAAATTGCCGGAACGGCACCAAAGGCGCTCGGTGTGCTCCGCAGCACATCAGACAACCAACCGCACCAACCTCTGATTATCGAATTGATGGATCGCCATCCCGGGCAGACGCCAGAATGGCGCTCTTTGTGGTCCGGCCAAGCGGTCGTTGACGATATCAACGTCGTTTGGCTCCGGACCGCTGCGAACGATCTGAAGACAATTCTCGACGTGAAGAGCTGACCGTTGAAATCACTTCCCGGCCACCGCCGCCAGCCTATCCGCACTCGTCGCCGCCCGCGCGGTCGAGCGAGAAGATTCATCGCCGGTCTTCTCGATCTTGTCGAGGAGACCATTGAGCTCCTCCAATAGAACTCGCGCGCGAGCGATGCCAGATGTGTCGCGCCCTGGTTGCTGTCCGGTCTCGCGGTGATCGCGCGCGTTTCCGCAGAGACCCTCCAGGCACTTGTTGAACGTGAAGAAGAACATCTCGTGCCGTGCGATCATGTGCAGAACACCTGAAAATTGAGGTTCATCGGGTCATCAAGCAGGAAGCAGAAGGAGCCTACCGAGTCTTGCACAATCATGTTCCAGGTCGTCCACGCCGGCAGCATCGCGTCGAGGATCTGATTGCCTCGACCGAGTAGTTCGTACCAAGCGGCGTTGGCGGTTCCATTCGATTGCAGATAACCGGGTAGCCGGAAATCCACGACGACGTCGATTCGGTCGATCGTCGAGTACCAAGGGATCGTCGGCGTATTGTTTCCAGCGCCCATCCAGATCGCGTTGGCCGAGTTGGGGTCGGCGTAGAGAAATGCGCCCGTGAAGACGGCGCCCATCGCTGCGGCGAGCGCATCGACCACGGGCTGGTGCGTGTTCGGTTGCCCGAGACGCGCGAACGCTGCTCCCACGCGCGCACGCCGAACGCTCTCGGTGTCCCCGGGAAGCGAAGGCACGTTGAAGATTTTCTCCCATCGCGGGAGGAGGCCGTCAGCCGTCATCTTCGACGGCAAGAACTGATTCGCTAGCCGTTCATTCGTGCCGTAGCCGTCGAACGTGATGGCCCGCGCGATCGCCATGTTCTCTACGCCGACGACGCTCGAAACGGTCTGGTCGTACGCGCTGCCCCGTTGTGCTGCGATCGACTCGAAGACGCGCTGGAGCAGCGGCGCGTTCGAGTTGCCTTCGCCGGCTCCGTATCGCTCGGGGCCTGGGGTGAATCCACCTGTGGCTGGCATCTTAGAGCCTCCTCGTGATGCGTCCGCGACCGAGGTCGTACGGGCTGACCTCGACGAGGACCCGGTCGCCGCTCACGATCTTGATGTTGAACTTGGTCAGTTTGCCGCTGCGGCGCGCGAGCACCTTGCGACGAGCGGAGCCCATCGCAGCCTCGATGCTGTAGAGGTCACCGCGACCGACGTCGGTGACGACGCCCTCGCACTCGATCATGTCGCCGCTCATTTCGCGAGCCTCTTCATGGCCTTCTTGGCCAGCTTCGTCTTGAAGCGCTCCTCTTCGTCCGCCGCCAGCATCGGACGGAGCTCCGCGAGGAGGTCCGCCTTGCGCTGGAATTGATCCCGAGCGGGGTCGGAGTCGCGCGCCGGAGTCGACGGCGTCTGCGCGCGGAGTCGCTCGAGCGCCGCGCGCGTCGCATGGATGTCTGCTTGAAGTTCGCGGTTCGCCGCGCGGTCGTCCGGCGTGATCACGACCTCGGGCAATTTGGCCTTGACCGGCTCGGGCTGTGGGCGCGCTGCCCGGATGGTGGTGATCGGCACGCCGAATTTCGCGGCCGCCGCCTCGTCGCTGAGTCCTTCGGACGCCGCACGAACCCTCTCCGTCATCTCGCTGCGCATGTCGCGCATGAAGCCGTTGTCACTGCCCATCACTTTGGATTGCCATTGTTCGATCCGCTTCTGCAGCTCTGCGTCATCCATGGCTCGCCATCTCCTCCTCGAGTCCGTCGACGTACGCGTCGAGCGCCTTGTCGCGGATGTCGATGAGGGCGTCCTTCACGAAACCGCGCTCGCGCATGATCTTCACCGTCGCGATGAGCGCTGCGGGGTCTGTCATGTGGCCAGCCGCCGAATGCGACGGCGGCAAGTAGGACGAGTGAGTGCCGCGATGGTGGGCGTAGCGCGCGGCGGATTCGACGGACTGGAAAATAGGCTGGCCTGTGGTCGGGTCTTTCATGGTGTCTCCGTGGGGGTGGGCGCTGGCGCGGACGCAAGCGCGTTGATCGCGACGACTGCGCTGGCGGTCGCTGCGTTGTGGGCTTCGGTGGCGCGCGCGAAAGCGGCGGCACGCTGGTTCGACGCGAGGTCTGCGGCCGACATATCGCGCATGCGCCAGTCTCCGGCATCCGGCGAGGTCGTGATCCAGAGGCTGAGATCGTCGCGGTCTTCGGCGGCTCGCACTGCGGTGAGGGCGCGACGCACGCGGAGGCACGCCTCGGCAAGACTCGGGCGCGCGTCGAGCCTGTGGGGGAGTCGGAGCTCGGCGGCCAGCGCGAGAGCGTGGTCGTGTTTCGCGGCTGCCGCGACGATGACCGCGGCGACCTCGAGAATCTTGTCGTCGAGCGCGCGGTCGAGCGCGACGAACTCTGCGATCGCGACGTCGACCGAGTCGTCCACGGTCGAGAGCTCCTGGCGAGCGCTCTCGAGTTCACGCACGCGGTCTTCGCGTTCGAGCTTGGCGAGCTTCGCGGCCTCTGCCTCGTAGCGCTCGCCGGCCCGCTTCTCGACGACCTCAGCGCGCTCCATGGTGTCCGCCGCCTCGCGTTTCCGCTCCGCCTGGCTCTTCTTTCCTCCCTCGAGCCACGCCTCCTCGGCGATCTGGAATGCCTTGCGGGCGTCCACGAGGTCCGTGCGCGCTTGCAGCAACTTGGCCGCGGCGGTCGACGCGGCCTGTTCGATCTCCGAACGGGACCTCACTTCGCACCGGCCTTCGCTGCGAGTCGCCGCAAGGTGCGCTCGTGCAGATCGGTCAGCCCCTGAACGTCGAACCTGGGAGCGGCCGGTTCGACCAGCGAGGCGTGCACCTGCGTCGGCTCCTCCTTGCCGTCATCGTCGATCCGCACGAGCCCCGGACCGGCGCCGCCCACTACGACGTGAGGGTGACGGTGTTCGGGCTTGCGGCAGTAGAGCGGCGCGACGGTGCAAATGGTGCACTGCTCGATATGTACCCCGAAGGCACAGTCCCAGGGTATCTGGCATTCGCCCCCCGGCGGTACCACGACCTCGAGAACGCGCTGAGGATGGTGCGGTCGTGGACCGTGGACGTCGGACTGATAGCCAACGAACGCGTAAGCGGCGTAGGTCGGCTCGTCGCGAATGAGGTGCATTCGCACGGTGAGATTCGTCGGGTTTCGATATCGGATTGCGCGAACGAGCACCTTCCGCTTCGGTTCGCTCGCGCGGCGTGGATTCATCTCTTCGATCATTTCGAGCATGGCTCTCTCCTCAGGAAACGTAACGGGCAGTGACCCAGACGGATGACGTGGCGTCGACGGTGAGCGTCCCCGCCGTGGTACTCGCGGCCCAGCACCAACCGGTGACCGCGGCGATTCCGTCGTAGCCTTCGCGGCCCACGTCGTTGAGCACGATGCGGACGGTCGATGCGGCGGGAACGATGATGGGAGCAAACGTCGGAACCGCGCTGTTGCTCGGCACGGACGCGGCGTCGAAGAACTGCACGTAGAGCGTGCCGCTCGCCGCCTTGTTGGTGACGATGATTGATTCGAGCGAGGAAGGCCCTCCGTAGATGACCCCGCTATTGCCGAATGCTTGCGCGTCGTACGTCCAAATCCAGCCGGGCTTCTGGCCCGTGCCGGTCTTGCTTTGCGTTGCTGACATGGATTCTCCGTTTTCAACGTGAAATGAACTTCGACCACGCCGCGGCGTCGGCCTCGGTGAGGCCTGAGCCCTTCGGCCGTGCTTCGGCGATTCGTTGCCACACGGGCTTTGCAAGTTCGTTCGGGTCCATGCCGTTTGCGACGGCCAGGACATGGGAGAAGCGGTCCGCCGGGACCGCGCCAGAGAGAAGCGCGCCGACCGCCGCGATGCGTTCCGAATGCTCCACGGCTCGCGCGCTGCTTCTCAGGTCCGCGACCGTCGGAAACTCCCCGAGCCCAAGAGCGAGCGCCGCGGCGAAGTCGCAGTGGCGCCCATCCGAGGTCTCGGGCAGGTCGTACGTGACCCTGTTTGCGGTCAGCCGGCGGCGAATCGACAGGAGGTCCCGGAGAAGCACCGGATCGTTCGGAACGGTGATGGCGCCCGTGGCGAACGCTCCTTTCAGGTTCGCGTAAAGGTCGCCGCGGAAGGCGCGCCCGGGCGTCTGCGGCTTGCCTGTCGCCGGCTCTGGTGAGTTGCCCGGGGTGATCGTGCGGATGATGACGTTGAGCCCCGCCTGTGCGCCCATCTCGCGCACGAAGTCGGCGGCGTGCTGGTCGGTGAAGACGGCCCGCGCTCCGTAGGGCGCGATCGTCCGCGCGATCTCGGCGAGCACGTGACGCGGAGAGAGCGGCCGGGCGGAAGTGCCCACCCATTCGCGGGCGAGTACGACCTCGTACCGCGTGACGGCGTCCGCGTCCGCGTAGTACGCGATCCCGACGAGCGTCCAGGCGTTCCGGCGCGTCGCGGGATCCATGGCAAACTGGTAGCCGCGCCCTGTGCGCGGAGGCAGCACGAGCGCCGCGTCCGTGCGGGTGGCCGCGCGCACCTCGGACTGGGTCAGAAAGCTCGTCGACGGGTCCGCGAAGCCAGCCTCCACATCGGTCACGTAGGCCGAGGGATTCGACTTGCGGAGCGCCTCGCAGCGCGCGGGCGTCCACCACGTCGGGTTCATCTTTGGGCCCGCGGCCTTGATGACGACACGCTCAGCCGATGGCCTGCCGAAGCTGGACCCGAATCGCTCGTAGGCGGCTCCCTGCGGTGCCCACGGGGACCCCGCGCTGAGGATCTGTCCGCCCTCGACGACGCGGCCCGCAGCGGCCTGGAGCTGCTGCTCGTAGTTGACGATCGCGCCGGTCCCTTCGGACGCCTGCCGGCTGTACTCCTCGAAGGCGACCCCGCAGAGCCAGACGCTGATCAGGTTCGCGCCCGCGCGCGCGCCGGCCGCCACGCAGATCTCGACGGGCCGCCCGCTCGGGTGACGCAGTAGCAGGGTATCGGCGCCGATGTCCCCCACCAGCAACCCTCGGAGCGCCGGCTTGGTCGTGACAGTCCCGGCGATGATGTTGAACGTGGCCTCGGCCGAACGAAGGTTGACGCTGAGTGCCGAGTAGCGGGGCACCTCGCCGGACTGCAGGGTGTCGAGGTTGACGATCTGCGCGCTCCAGCACGCGTGCGCGGCGATGAAGAACGACTTGCCCGATCGGATGGCGCACAGGAGGTCGAGCTCGCGGGGGCGAAAGCCGCCGGGTGCCAGCGTGGCGGTCGCCTCCTCGCCGCCAAGGGCCTCGATGACGTCACGGTCGCTCGCCAGCGGCCCAAGGGGGAGACCCTCCGCGACGCGGCAGATCGCACGCTGCGTCGGCGTGGCGTTCGTGATGCCGAAGAACCGGCGGTCCGTGAAGAACGTCTCGAGCGTGGGTGCCTGGCTCACGTGGACTGCTCCTCCGCTGCGATGGCAGCGAGCAGGGCGTGCGGGTCGACGGCAGCCTTGGCGGACGCCGCGTGAACGCGGGCCAGGTCGTGGCAGGTGACGAGCACCCGCTCCGCGCGCTGGCTCTGGCGATCGGCGACCTCCAGGAACTTGAGGCCCTCGGGCGTGTCGAGGCCGACCGCCTCGGCCTTGAGTGTGAAGAACGCGTGTAGGGCCTGGTGGCGTGCGTAGATGCCCAGCAGCGCCCGCACCGGCGGCGCGTCGGAGGCCAGTGCTGGGAGCACGTGGCCGAAGACACGGCGGGCATCGCGCGCCACGATGAGGGCCTCGCCGGTCGCCGCCTTGTTGCCCAGGCTCTTCCGAATCGTCGCCGTGAAGCGGGCCCCCTGGCCGATCGGGTTGCCGGCCGCGAAGTGGCCGTGTGCATCGCGTCCGCCCGTCGGCTTCGCGGCGGCTTCTGCGGCCCGAAGGTCACTCCCGCGGACGTGTGTCGGGCGTGCCTTGCCGCGGCATCGTTCGATGGTCATGCGACCTCCGTGGCGGTCGGCACGCCGGCCCGCTCCAGCTCTTGGGCAAGCTCGGCGTCGATCTGGACAGCGCGGTCATCGACGACGAGCACCGCGACCACTTCTTCGGCGAGCGGTACGAGCCCTTTCGGGCGTGGCTTCGCGGGGCGGGCGCGCCAGACGACGCGCAAGCTGCTGGACGGGCACTCATGGTCCGATCTCCGAAAACGCGTCTGCGAGGCGCCTGGGCGCGGCGTTGGCGTTGCGGGCGTGGCCCACAACGGGAAGGGCGCCGCCACCCCCACCCCGTATTGGACCGGGGTAGGGGGGGGCGCGGGTGGCCCGGGGACCCAACCCGGACCGAAGTTGTGAGTCGAGGCGTTCGCAGAAATCGTGAGTCGTTCCGACGCGCCGAAGTCCGGTGTCTCGTCGCTGGTGACTCGACGACCTGCAATCGCATGGAGTGACGCGCACTTCGTGGCGTTGTTCGACGGCTTGATGTGCCGAAGGACATATCGGTCCGCCATGACGATGATCTCGCCCGCGTCGCAGGCGACGGCTTCCGGGAGACAGGGGGCGGTCATCTCGCGCTTCCCTCTCTCGCCTTGAGCTGCGCGGCGAATCCGCCGGACGCCTGAAGCGGGTTTCGGATCCGTGTCGGCTTGGGGGGCTCGTTGGACGTAGCGCCGCAGAACGTGTCGGCCTTCGAGGCGATGAACCGAAGCGTCGAGTTCTTGTTGACGACGAATGGGTCCGCGAAGGCTCTGTCGATGATTTTGCGCGCTTCCTCGACCCCGTAGGCCTTCGCCAGCTTGAACGCCGCGTCGTGGTCGGCCGCGCCGAGACTCCTCGGCGCGCAGCGCTTCGTCAACTCGAAGACGGTGCAGAAGTATTCGAGCACGGTTGTCTTCGCCACGATCTCTTCCACCGTGTGCTTGGCCTTCTTCGGAAGCTTGCTTGGAACGGATGGGGTGACCGGCGAGAGCGCGAAGCGCTCACCAGTTCCTTGGGCAGTTCCTACTGGGCAGATCTCTTGGGCAGATCTGTGTGCACGTCGTTCACCCTCCCCCTGCACGTCGTTCACCCTCGGGGGTGCAGCTGGTTCACCCTCCCCATGCATCGGATTCACCCCGGGCTGCACGTCGTTCACCCCGGCCTGCACTACGTGCACCCTGTAGAGGCTCGTGACGGACCGGCCTTCGACCGTCCGGCGCTCGACCGCCACGTGCCTCGCGGCGACGAGCTCTTTGATGGCGATCCGAACGGCTCGAACAGACAGCCCGGCGTCGGCCGCGATGGTCTCCGCCGACGGGAAGCATGTGCCGTCGTCGCCGCAACGCAGTACGAGCACGAACAGCACGGCCTTCTGCGTGACCGACATGTCGCGCAAGTCCCTGACGGCGCGCATCACGTCGAGCGCCCTCACTTGGCCACCGCCTGGACGAGTCCGAGCTTGCGAACGTCGATGTAGACGTGACCGGCGGCGGGCTCGAGAAGGCGTCGACCAAAGCCCCCGCCGTAGCGGGGCTCGATCTCATCGATCCCGATGTAGAGCGTGATGATCATCGGCTTCTCGGCGGCGAACCGCTCGTAGACGACGTCAAGGACGGCCGAGCCGTGGTGTTGCGGGTCGTCGGCACCGAGGTCGTCGATGATGAGCAGCTCCGCGTCGATGGCCTCCTCGACGATGGTGGCCTCGGAGCCGAGCGAGCTTTGGCTTCGCCCGAGCATCAGTTGTCTCGCCGTGACGTATCGGCCGACCGTCCCGTGCTCGAGGGCCCGTCGCTTCGCGATGCATGCGGCGAGCGTCGTCTTCCCCACGCCGGGCAACCCCGAAAGGACGATCCTGTCCATGGACGCCCCGCACGCCGCGACGGCCTTCTCGATCGCTGCCTTATCGCGGACGCGTGTCGCGAGCTCCGGCGCCTCGAACGCCGCCCACTTGTGTCGGGCGGGTAGGTAATACTGAGTCGCGCCGACGTTGCCGCGACGTCTCGATTCCTCTCGCTGCCGCGCTTCGCAGTCGGGACACGTGCCAGCTCCGGAGAGCTTCATTCCGCAGCCGCCGGCACAGACATCGGTCCAGCTCTCCGGCGCGCGCGCCAGCGCGACCATCTTGGCCTTGAAGTCCTCGATCGAGACCAGCTGACGGCAGCCGTAGCAATGCGTCTCGGTCCCATACAGGCGACCCGTGCCGCATCGCTCGCAGGGATGCGGCGGCGGGGCAGGAACGTGGACGTACGTCTCCGCCGGTTCGGGTTCGAGCTCGGTCTCCGGCTCCGGCGACTCGTCGTCGCCCCAGACCGACTCGGTCTCGTCGACGATCATGTGCTGACCTTCCGGAGCAAGATCGCCCTGTCGCACGAGCCGCAAACCATGAAGCCCGTGGACTCGAATCGAACGCCGTGGGTCCGGACGTCACACGCGCACGTGAGAGCGAATTCGCGATCCCATTCCGAACGCGCGATCCGGCGCAACACCTCGGGACTGAGGGCACCGTTGCCGCTCATTGGGCGCCCACTCTCAGCCCCGCGTCGACGAGCACGTCGTCGATGTCGACCGTCGACTCCACGCGTTTGACTGCCTGCGTCGGTCGCTTGCCTCGGGCGGTCAGCCAGTCCCGGTAAGCGCCGCCGTCGTAGCGCTTGGTGTCCCCTACGTAGCTGTGTGGAGCACCCTCGCGATCGAACCGGTCGATCGATGCCGCCGACTTTCCCAGCGTGGTCGCGAGCTCCTTCTTGGAGAGCAAGCGCCCGCTGTCCGAGTCCGGCTCGGGCGGCGTCGGCGGTTCCTGGCCCTCGCGTTCCGCCGCGGCGAACTCGGCGAAAGCCAACGACAGAAGCTCGAACGCATGCGCGCGATGCGCCTGCGATGTGCTACGTTCCTGGCGCTCGTCGGCGGCGTCCTCCTCCAAGAGAACCGCGGCGCCGTTCGCTTGTCTTGCTCACGACGCGTGAACCTCCGCGTCCTGGACCAGCCGTGGCGCGTTCACCAGCGCGAGCCGTCTGGTCACGCCCCGCGTGCGCTGGCCAGTGGACAGGCGAAGCGTCGACTCGGTCGAGATCTGAAGCCGCTTCGCTGTCTCTTTGAGGCCGAAGCGCGCAAGCGCCTGCGTAACCTGAATGCTCAGGTCATCATCTGCGTGGAGCATGGGCGAATCCGTCGGGGGTAATGCCCGGGACCGCTACGGCGCGCGACGCCACAAAACGCACAAAGCCGACATCGCCCGGCGTCCGTTTTCCCGGACTGCCTTGCCACCATTCGCCAGGCGGCTCGCGTGTCGGCTTGTCGCTTAGGGACTCTTGGGCGCCGTGCCCACCCGCTTTCCCCCTTTCGGGGGCGCCACATCCGCGACGTTTCCCTCGCGGACACCATGAACATAGATCGGTTGACGATAGCGGTCAACGACTGACGATAAAAAAGGACGAATTTCCGCTTTACAGATGAGTCGCATTGTCATCCGTGTTGCAGGCCCATCCAAGAGAGGGCGCGGAAGGCCCTCGAGGCGGCGCCTCGGTTGCCCAGACTTGAGTCACCAGTCGGTGACTGGTCAAGGTGACGCACCATGGTTTCCCCCGGGTTTTCGCGGTTATCATGATCCGTCATGATCTTCGGTTCACATGACATTGCGCCATCTTGCGATGTTGCCGCTCGGCTTCCCAAGCCGAAGGTCGCGGGTTCGAGACCCGTGTCCCGCTCCGAAAAAGGGACGCCCGAAGAGGGTCGGGAGGAGACGCAGCGCATGCTTCGGATCGCGTTCATGGCGGCATCCGCCGCGCTCGTCGCGTGTTCGTCGTCGCCGGCGGCGCCGTCGATGGTGCCGGCCGACGGCGCTACCCTCGACCCTTCGCTGGTCCTGGTCAACCTCTCCCCCGCGCAGCAGGCAGAGGCTTGTGACTGGGCCGCCCAGCAATATGGCGGGTACGGGCACATGGCCGTGTGCGACGCGGGGACCATGGCGGGCAACACCTCGGGACCGGGGACCGATCAAGCGACGTGCGTCATGGGCGTGCAGCAGTTCGCGAGCGCCCGTCCCACGTGCCCGGCCACGGTCGGAGACGACATGGCGTGCGTCCAATGGGAGATTCAGAACCCGTGCGCCGGCACGGCGACGGGCCCGACGGGCTGTCAGGTGCTGGCGAGCACGGCTTGCGCGCAGTGAGATAGTTTTCGCGCGTTGCCGCTTTGGCTGCTGCAGGTGGGCCCCGATTCGCCCGAAGCCATCCGTGCTCGCCCGAGGTCTCGATGCCGCCCTCCCCCTCCGACGTCGCCTACGCCAGGGTCCGCGAGATTTGCCTTCGGTTCCCGCTGGCCGACGAGAAGCTCTCGCACGGCGCCCCGTCCTTTCACGTGCGCGGCAAGATGTTCCTCATCTTCGTCGACGACCACCACGACGACGGGCGGCTCGCGGTCTGGTGCAAGTCGACGCTCGAAGACCAGCGGCGACTCGTCGCGGGCAACCCGGCCCGGTTCTTCGTCCCCCCGTACGTCGGCGTGAAAGGGTGGGTCGGCGTGATGGTCGCTCCGAGCGTCGCCGACTGGATCGAGCTCTCTATCCTCGTCGAGCACGCGTGGACGTCGGTGGCGCCGCCGCGCGCGCTGCGTGAGGGGCAGCTCTCGGCGGGCGCGCCGCCTCCTCGGGCGCCGGCCCGCGTGACGACCGACGCGGCCGTCGCCCGGGAGGCCCGCGAGCGACTGTCCGCCATCTGCCTCGCCCTCCCCGAGGCCACGTGCGAGCGCAGCGGCCGTCACGTGACGTATCGTGTCCGAAAGAAGACGTTCGCCTACTTCCTCGACAACCATCACGGCGACGGGACGATCGCCGCGTGCGTCAAGGGCGACCCGCGCGAGCACGCGCGGAGGGTGGCCGCCGAGCCAAAGCGGTTCTTTCTTCCGGCGTACATCGGAGCGCGAGGCTACCTCGGGATACGCCTCGACCTGCGACGCGTCGATTGGAAGGCCGTGGCCGAGCGCATCTCCGCGGCGCATCGACTTGCCGCGCCGAAGACCCTGTTCAAAGAGGGGACGCCGCGCGCGGCCTCGGGATCGCGCGCAGAGGCGCGGCAGCCGGCGGCGAAGAAAGCGTAGCCCCTCTTCACTCCAGCCGGCGCGTCACCTGATTCCGCCGTAGAACCTGCCGAACGCGCGCGAGGCGATCAGCGCCATGAGCAAGACGCCGAGCCCGAGGACGAGGACGTGCCTCGTTCGCCGGAGCTCGAAGTTCCCGACCCGGCAGACGAGCACGTAGCCGACCGCGAGGTTGAAGACCCCCCAGAGCACGTTCACGGTCGAAGACGAGAGCCCTTCACCGGGCGGCGATGCGAACGGGCTCTGAAAGGGATGGCCCGTGACCCCGCTCACGAAGTGGGGAACGGCATTGGCGAGAAAGGCCCCGCCGAAGAAGTAGGCGACATAGTGATACCAGCGCATCGTGATCTCCCGGTTGATCCGGACGCTCAGCGAGACGATGTCACTCTAACAGGCTCGGTGCGACCTTGCTCGCCCGGCCTCTCCACTCGAGGATCCCGTCCGGCAGGTAGCCCGAGACGAGCAACGTGATCATCAAGAGCGCCAACCAGCGCACGGGGCCGAACATCAGGCCGATCATGACGTGCATTCCCACGCCGAAGACGAACGCGGCCGTTCGCGTCCGCGAGAAACCGAACCACAACGGGGCGAGTACCTCGAAGGCGAGCACGCACGCTTGCAACGCCGTCCACGCCCACGAGGGCAGGACGGAGCCCAGCGCGAACGAGACCAGCGTCTGATAGCTGTCGTGGATGTGGGACCATAGGACGAGCGGGTCGTGCAACCAATCGCCGCGCACCTTGGCGATGCCGGACGCGCTGTACATGACGACCGGAAGGAGCTGTAGAAAGCGCACGGCGCCGGAGGGTTGCCGGGCGCGACTCGGCTCCTCCCCGCCGCGTCGCTTGCGATCGAGGTACGCATCGACGCTCCATCGCGAGCCTGCGCCCCCGAAGGCGACCGCGAGCATGACCGCCGGCGAGAGCTTGCTGACCGTATAGGCCGCGAGGCGGTCCGAGAGAGCCACGAACGCAAGACACGCGGCGAAGACGAACGCGGCCCAGCGCGTCTTGATCCCGAGCACGCACGCGATGCCCGAGACCACGAGCACCGCGGCGACGAGCCACGCGGCCCACGAATCGAGCGCGGGGACGAAGATGGGCTGCCGCCAATCCCCGTCGAGGTCGGGCACACGGAAGCCGCCATTGCCGATCCATTCGTCGGCGTGTTGCAACCGCGACGACATGAAACCCAAGACGGCCAACGGCGCACAGATACGAGCCACTTCGATTCGAAGCGTCGATACCGGCTGGTCGAGCCACGAGTCGACCAAGGGAATTGTCCACCTCATCATCGTGCGTCTTCGCCTGCGAGGCCGCAGCGCTCTCTCAGCCGCGAGCTCGGCGTGTGATAAAAGAAGGTCCGCTCGTCGTCGGGGTACGCGGAGAGCGGGCGGCGCACCGTGCGTTCGAGTCGGCTTCCGGGGGGAGGAATCGGGATGCGCAAGCTCAAGAACCGGACGCCGCCGATACGGCCCTGGATGCCGTCTTCGGCCTCGCCGGCGTCGTGGCGCTCGACGAGGTAGGCATCGAGGGCATTCATGGTTTTGCGATTCTCACGAAAGAAATGCATGACGCGGTCGAACCGGTTTTCCTTGTCGTCGCGATCGATCGGGAAATAAGGTCGCGTGTCGATCTCCCGCCAGGCCCGCTCCCGACACACGAAGGCTTCGGCGCGGTAGTCGATCGACGCGACGGCCGACCTCGGGAAGAGCGCGGCCACCTGCAAGAAGTAGTTCGGCGCGCGGGGCAGAATGCGCGCGGGGATCCCGGTGCCGGTGCCGTCGAGCCAAACGCCCGCGAGGTACAAGGCCGCCAACACGCGGAGGGCCGCCGATCCGCGAAACGGCCACGAGCTCGGCGGACGCGCGACGGCGCTCACGGGTGTCTCGAGGAGCCTTTTGACAGAATTCGATCGACGCGGGAAGGGTCGTCGGGGCGAGGGGCGCTATTAAGTCCGAAGCGGACGCTCAGGCCGCCCGCATCCAGGACCCCCAAGGACTGCCCCGTTTGCTTCGAGGCGATCGCCGTGCAGGCGACGCGACGCGCGCGGGTACCTCCGAGCTCGCCACGGCCTCGCGGGCGCCGGCTGGCGACTGCCGATACGTCCTCCATCGTCACCCACGAGCCGCATCGGCGCCGCCGCCGCCCACCTTCGCACTTGGGCGTACGAGAGCGCCGGTGCCCCCCATGCGAAAGCGGGATTAAGCGCCACGAAAGTGGCCGTTACCTTGATCGAGCGGGCGTGGACGTCCGCTCGCCAGGGAGAGGACGGAGCTCGATATGCGCACGGGTCTTGGGGTCACAGAGCAGCGGAGGCGCGCGGGCTGGGCCCTCGCGGCCGTCGCCTTCGCGGGGTCGTCGCTCGTGGCCGCATGCAGCGGTTCGTCGGGCACGCACCTCGATTGCGTCCAGGGCGACGCGGCGTGCGTTTGCTACGCCAACCTGACCTGCAACGGGAGCCTCTCGTGCGTGAACAACCTGTGCGTCGCGCCGTCTTCGAGCGGCGGTGGTGACACCGATTCGGGGACGACCGGGAGTAGCGGCAGCTCGTCGTCCGGATCCGGTAGCAACGGCGGCGGACTGTCCTCGTCGAGCAGCAGCGGCGGCGCCGCCTCGTCGAGCAGCGGAGGCTCCCCGGGGAGCAGCTCCAGCAGCAGCGGCGCGGGGTCTTCGTCGTCGAGCAGCAGCGGCGCGGGGTCCTCGTCGTCGAGCAGCTCGGGCGGCGTCGCGTGCTCCGCTCCCACCGAGTCCGGTGCCATCGTAACCGCCTCCGACAGCTTCTTGTCGAGCACCGTCCTCGCCGAAGGTGGCTACACCTGGGCGGCCGACGACGGAAATGGGAGCACCGCCTGCATCGACACAGGCACGTTCTGCGGCAGCGGCGTCACCGGCATCGGCGACGCGCTCGGCACGGTGTGGGGCGCGCAGATCGGCGTCAACTTGAACCAGGCCGACTCCCCGGGCAGCGTCGCGAACCCGTACCCGGTCCCATCGACGTCGAGCGGCATCTTCTACCAAGTCAACGCGTTGCCCTTCCAGGGCTTGCGCCTCATCACCGACGTCAACGGCGTCGACTACTGCTCCGTCTTGTATTCGACGTCGGCGCTCGTCCTCTGGAGCGACTTCAATACGGAGTGCTGGATGCCCACGCACGGCTCGTACTTGACGTCCCGGCCGACCACGTCGCACAAGATCGCGTTCGACGTGCCGGCCATCGGCGCCGGCCCGATCGAGTCCTTCAGCCTTTGCGTCGACTCTCTCTTCTACGAGTAGGCGGCCGTCCGCGCCGCCGGGTCAGAGGTAGTAGATCGCCGAAATCGTATTCGTGAAGACGGCCCACGGCGCGTTCGTGACCGTCGTGGTGAAGTTGACCGTCGACGAGGAGACCGAGGCCTGCCCCTGGCTCGCCTTCGTGAACTCCGCATCGAGCAGGACTCCGAGCGTGGCCTGGAGTGCGAGCTCGGGGATGCCGATGAACCCGAAGTGGATCTCGGCGCCGGCGCGGCACCCGATCTGGAAGAGTACGCCGTTCAGGTCGAGGTCCTGCATCCCCATCTGCTGCTGCGACGCGGTCGCGTAACCGAACGTCAGCTCCGGAATGATGAGAAACGAGTAGTGCTGCGCGTGGTGGATGGCGATGGGGAGGCCGCCGTGCACCGCAAAGCCGACGGGGGCGGCCCGTTCGTGGTCGTCGTGGTCACGCCGTTGTCGGTGCTGCCGGACGCCGTCGATATGCCCATGCCGATGCCGGCGTCGAGGCCGATCTTGGAGTTGAACCAGTACCGCATTCCGATGACGGGGGCGTCGACGGTCCCGGGCGCGCCGGCCGTGAGGCCCGTGGAAATGGGATCGTCTGGATATCGAAGAAGGTGAGCCCGACGTGCCGCGCGAGGCGCCCGAGGTCCGAGGTCTCTTCGTCTGCCGGGGGCGGCGGCGCCGGAAGGGCCTGCGCGGGCGCAGGTACCGTCTCCGGAGCCCCGGGCGACGGTGGGGGCGGCGCTTCTTGCGCGACCTGCGGCGCCGGCGAGAGTGCTGGCGCGGGCGCTGCGGCCGGAGTGTTCGGCACCCTCGTTTGCGCGAACGCCGTGCCCTCGATGGACCAAGTTGAAACAAGCAGCGCTGCCACCGACGTGACTTTCATGCCCATGTTTCGTTCCCCTCCTCGCGGCGAACGATGGCGCGGCGCCCCGGCGGAGG
>DASYBG010000003.1:0-30452 GCA_036500865.1 Polyangiaceae bacterium | reverse complement strand
GGATGCAGACCGCGGCGCGCCACGAGCTTGCCGCACCTCGGACATGACACCTTGCTGCGGTCCTCGACCACTCGCGACGGGTTAGCACGTCACTAGCCGTGCCAACGGCATAATGGCGCCACTTCAAATCCGGCCACTACCCTCGACGCACTCGACCAGGACACGCGGATGCTGAGCGACCTCGTCGAGCGATCGAGCGCCGATGGCGAGCTCGGGCGTTCGGGCGATCGGAGGAGCTGGGAGAGCGCGTTTCGCGCGCTGGCCGTGGTCGTCGCGCAGTACCGGGCGATCGCCTTGGTCGACGCCGACGGAACGTTCGAAGTCTTGGCGGTGGATCCATCCGAGAGCACGGCCACGGTGGACGCGCTCGGGCCGCCGATTCGACGCCTTGCCGGCAAGGTCTCGGCGACGCACACGAAAGCGCTTGGCCAAACGGTCCGTTATGGCTCGCGGTCCTTCCTCTTCTACGGGACTCCGCTCCCCGACGGCCGGTCGATCGTCGTGGCGAGCGACGCGGCCGTTTTCCTCGGCGCGGTCGCCTGGTCGTCGGTGCCCTCGGCTCGCCTCTTCGTGACCGACCCCGCGGGGATTGTCTGGTCCGGATGCGAGACCGCGCGCGGCTGCCGCGTGGCG
Source organism: Polyangiaceae bacterium (assembly GCA_036500865.1). Classification (GTDB taxonomy): domain Bacteria; phylum Myxococcota_A; class Polyangia; order Polyangiales; family Polyangiaceae; genus Palsa-1150. The sequence continues at coordinate 29,819 of DASYBG010000003.1, read as the reverse complement.
TCCCCCGCCGACCAGCACCCGCTCCTGGACGCCTCGTTGCGGGGACAGCCGCGCCCAGCCGGACGCGGGACGCGCTCGCCTCGCGCTTTCGACGATCCCTCCGTGGAGGTCTCCGAGAGGATCGACCGGCCGACGGGGAGCTGGCTCGTGACGTGGCTCGCGTCGACCCGTGCGATCGTCGACCGCGAGGAGTCGACGGTCGTTCGCGTGGTGCTGACGGCGATCGCCGCCGCGCTGGCCGTGGCGGTGGTGGCGGGCGTCGTCCTTCGTCAGCAGCGCGACGCGATTGCCCTCGCGGGGCGTCTCAAACACGCCCAAGAGCTCTGGGCCCTCGAGCAGCAGCTCGTGCGCGCCGAGAAGCTCATCACCGTGGGCGTCCTCTCGGCGGGGATCGCGCACGAGATCGGGAGTCCGCTGGCGGTGATTCGCGGCCGCGCACAGCAAGTGCTCCGCGCCGTCGGCGACGGTCCCCGCGGGGAAGACCTTCGGGTCATCATCAAGCATATCGACAAGATCTCCTCGACCATCCGCCAGGTGCTCGACTTCTCGCGCCGGCAGCCCATCGACCGGCACGCGGTCCCCCTCGACGCCATCGTCGGGCGCGCGATGGCGCTCTTGCAATGGAAGCTCGAAGTCAAGCACGTCGGCATCCGGCTCCAATTCGAGGACGGCCTACCGATGCTCTCGGCGGATCCTGACCAACTCGAGCAAGTGCTCGTCAACCTGCTCATGAACGCCTGCGATGCCTCCGAAGACTGGGACGCCGTCACGGTCGCGGCGCGCAGCACCCCGGAGGGGCCCGTCCGCATCGAGGTGGCCGACCGCGGCTGCGGCATCGCGCCCGAGCACATGAACGCCGTCTTCGACCCGTTCTTCACCACCAAGAAGCGCGGCGAAGGGACCGGCCTCGGGCTCCCGGTCGCTGCCGGGATCGTCCGAAATCACGGCGGCGAGATCCACCTGACGAGCGCGCCGGGCGAGGGGACGACGGTGGCTGTACTGTGGCCCGCCGCTCCACGCGGCGGCGGACAGAGCGGCGTTCATGCCTAAGCTCCGCGCGCTCGTCGTGGACGACGTGGTCGACATGGCGCAGACGATCGCCAACGAGCTCGAGGCCGCGGGGTTCGAGACCGACGTCGTCGACAGCGGCCGCGCTGCGCTCGAGCAATTCGCACGGGAGCCGGCCGACGTCGTGGTGACCGATCTGCGGATGAAGAGTGTCGACGGGCTCGACGTCCTGAGCGGCGTGCGGCGGGCGGATCCGAGCGTGCCCGTCGTCGTCATGACCGCCTTCGGCGCGATCGACTCCGCGGTGGAGGCGATGCGGCGGGGCGCGTTCCACTATTTGACCAAGCCGTTCGAGCTCGAGACGCTGCGGCACCTCGTCGAGCGGGCTTGTCGTGAGCGCACGCTCACGCGCGAGAACGCGCAGCTCCGGCGGACGCTTCGATCGAACACGGCGGCCAAGCGGCTGCTCGGTCAGAGCGCGGCGATGCGACAGCTGCGGTCCCTCATCGAGCGGGTCGCGCCCGCGAGCTCCCCGGTCCTCATTTCGGGCGAGACCGGGACGGGCAAGGAGCTCGTGGCGCTCGCCATCCACGCCGACAGTGCGCGCGCCGAGCGCGCGTTCGTCGCCGTCAACTGTGCCGCTCTTCCGGAGCACCTCCTCGAGAGTGAGCTCTTCGGCCACGCGCGCGGGGCGTTCACGGGCGCCTCGCACGCGCGCCGCGGCCTCTTCGCGGAGGCCGACGAGGGCACGCTGTTTCTCGACGAGATCGGCGACCTGCCGCTTCCGCTCCAGGGCAAGCTCCTGCGCGTGCTGCAGTCGGGCGAGGTCCGCCCGGTCGGCAGCGAGAGCAGCCGAATGGTCGACGTGCGGTGCATCGCCGCGACCCACAAGGACCTGGGCGCCCTCGTCGAACAGGGGCTCTTTCGCGAAGACCTCTTCTTCCGTCTGGACGTCCTTCGTCTGCCGGTTCCGCCGCTTCGAGAGCGCCCCGAAGATATCCCCGCTCTGGTCGAGCACTTCCTCAGCCGCAGCCGCACCGACGCGTCGCGCTCCGTCCTCGTCGGCTTCGAGCCGGACGCTCTGGATTTTCTCACCACGAGCGATTGGCCCGGAAATGTGCGCCAGCTCGAGAACGTCGTCGAGAGGCTGGTGGTCACCGCGGCCACGCCCTTGGCGCGCCTCGCCGACGTGCGTCACGCCCTCGGGCCGGCGAGGGACGCCGATCCGATCGCTCCTTTGGTTCGCCGGCCGGTCACCCTCGACGAACTCGAGAAACGCTACATCGCGGGCGTCTTGGACCGGGTCGGCGGCAGCAAGGTCAAGGCCGCCGAAATCCTCGGTGTCGACCCGTCGACCCTCTACCGGCGCGAGAAGCCGCGCCGCTAGCCGTCCGGAGGGGACCCCGCGGGGGTCGCGGCGGTGACTTGCAAAACGCGAGAGCGTCGCCGCGTTTCGCATGGGCGCCGCGCACCCGAGGAGTCCGCCGCATAAACGTCCTATTTCCGGCACGTTTCCGAGCGGACGTCGGCCGTCGTGCGTACGGCCCCGATCTCTCGGAAAAAGACCCTGCATCTCGCGGTGACGCGGTTTCCCGCCAGGCCCGCGGGCACGCGCGTTGCGAAGCCGCCGCCGCGCACGTTCCAAAGGATGGTTGGCAGACATGGGAAACGGAAGAAGGGGAGTCGTCGGCCGCGGTCTCGCCGTGGTCTCGGGTTTGGCCACGCTGCTGTGCGGCGTGAAGGCCTTCGCCCAGACCGCGGGCGCCGCGGGGTCGCAAGCGGATCTGGCGGCTCGCGTCGCGGATCTCGAAGCGTACGTGACCAACGGCACGCCCAAGACGCTCCTTTCTCCCGGTCCAGGTCACAACGCGTGGATGATGACGTCCACCGCACTCGTCTTGTTCATGACGCTCCCGGGGCTCGCGCTCTTCTACGGGGGCCTCGTCCGTCGCAAGAACGTGCTGTCCGTCATGGCCCAGTGTCTCGGCTGCGCGGGGGTCGTCACGATTCTCTGGTGGCTGGTCGGATATAGCTTCGTGTTCGCGAGCGGGACGCCGTTCCTCGGTGGTCTCAAGTTCGCGATGCTCAAAGGAGTCGGCGCGATGCCGAACGCCGACTACGGCGCGTGGGTCTCGCACTCGGTCTTCTCGATGTACCAGCTGATGTTCGCGATCATCACGCCGGCGCTCATCGTCGGGGCGATTGCCGAGCGAATGCGATACCCCGCCATCATGGCGTTCATCGTCTTGTGGATGTTCGTCGTGTACTTCCCGCTGGCCCACATGGTCTGGGGGGTGGACGGGTGGATGAACGGCGTGTGGAACGCGAACGCGTCGGTCAAGGCGATCGACTTCGCCGGCGGCACGGTCGTGCACATGTCGTCGGGCTGGTCGGCGCTGGCGCTCTGCTTGATGTTGGGGAAAAGAGGCGGCTTCGGGCAGCGCGCGTTCTATCCGCACAGCCTCGTCCTCACGATGATCGGCACCGGGATGCTCTGGGTCGGCTGGTACGGGTTCAACGCCGGCAGCGCGGTGGCGGCCGACGGCATCGCCGCGGCGGCCTTCATGGCGACGACCCTGGCGACGGCCGTGGCATCGGTGACCTGGCCGGCGATCGAGTGGCTCACGCGGGGCAAGCCCACGGTTCTCGGCTTCTGCTCGGGCGCCGTGGCGGGCCTCGTCGTCATCACGCCGGCGTCGGGGTTCGTCACCGCGAGCGGCGCGGTCCTCATCGGCGTCCTCGCCGGCGCCATCCCCTACTTCGCGTGCACGAAGCTCAAGAGCGTCTTCGGCTACGACGACGCGCTCGATACCTTCGGCGTTCACGGCGTGGGCGGAACGATGGGCGCGCTCGTGACCGGGTTCCTGGCCACTCCCGAGGTCAACCCGAACCTCAATACGAACCTCTCGTCCGTCGTGGGGCATACGCTCTGGCTCGAGCAACTCAAGGCGATGGGCGTCACCGTCGTCCTTGCCATTGCCGGGACGGTCGTCATTGGCGCCGTCGTACGCCTCACCATCGGCTTCCGGCCGCCGGTCGAGGCCGAGGAAGACGGGCTCGACCAGCTCGACCACGGCGAGGCCGGCTATCACCTCGACGAAGGCTTGGGTCACACGGTCGGCGGCGGTGCGTCGCACGACCATGGCGCGGCCGCCATGGCCCTCATGGACGGAAACCATTCGTGATGCTGCACTTCGCGCAAACGGACCGTAGGGCCGACGCGGGTTGGCGATCGCGGATGGTTCTATCGTTCCGACATCATGTCGAAACACGGTTGCCGTTAAGAAACAATAAAGGCCGTGTTGAAAACGGGCGCGTTCCTAACCCCTGGGTGGCCTGCCGGCCCTCGCGGGCGCGGGCGCGGGGGCGGTCGCGGTCAGGCAGGTAGACTCGCGGTGCTTCGCGGCTACGGGGCTGCCCTCGCGGTCGACGCCGTGTCGACGCTCCTCGCGGTGGTTGGCGAGCCCGTCCTCCACGCGACGTCGTTCGTGATGCTGCTCACGCTCGGAGCACTCGTCATCGCGTCGCGCTTCGGGATCGGCGCGGCGCTCCTGACCGCCGTGGGTGGCGCCATCTCGTTCGACTTCGTGTTCGTCCCGCCGGCGATGGCGTTCGCGTTGCCCAACCTGCGCGACGGCTTCACCCTCTTCGTGATCGTCGCCGTCGCCGCTGCGGCAAGCGTCGTCGTCGAAAAGCTCCGCCGGCAAGCGCGGCGCGCGCGTCGCGCTGCGGAGTTCGAAGGCCGTCGTAACGCGATCTTGAGCGCGCTCTCGCACGACCTTCGCACGCCGCTCAGCGCGCTCGTGGGAGCAGGCACCGCCCTCGAGGAGGACGTCCTCGAACCGGGCGAGCGACGCGCGTTCTCCCGTGTGGTCGCCGAGGAGGCGCGCCGCCTGAATCGCCTCGTGCAGAACCTCCTCGAGCTCACCCGCCTCGAGTCGTCGGGCACCGGCCGGAAGGTGCAGCTTCAAGCCATCGACGAGGTCATCGCGTCCGCCTTGTCCCGCCTGAAGCGTCCGCTCGAAGGGCGAACGGTCCGCACCGACGTCCCCGAGGAGACGCCGCTCGCTCCATTCGATCCGCTGCTCATCGAGCAGGTCGTCCTGAATCTCTTGGAGAACGTCCTCCGGCATACTCCCGCCGGCACGCCGATCGAGGTTACCGGCCGCGCCACCGCCGACGAGCTCTTCGTCGAGATTGCCGACCGTGGCCCGGGGGTCCCATCGGGCGACGAGGAGCGCGTGTTCGAGAAGCTCTACCGCGGCGTCGCCGATCGGCGTGGCGACGCGGGGACAGGCCTGGGGCTGACGATCTGCAGGGCCATCATGACCGCGCACGATGGTCGAATTTGGCTGGAGAACCGCCCAGGCGGCGGTGCGCTCGTCCGAGCGGCCCTTCCACTTCGGCGCAACCCTTCGGTCGACCTGAGACGATCTCTCCGCGACCAGGAGGACACGTGAACGAACCCTCGGCGGTGGTCCTCATCGTCGAGGATGAGCCTCACGCGCGGGCTGTCCTCCAGGTCACGCTCAAGCAGCAAGGCTACGTGTGCCTCCACGCGGCGACCGGCGCCGAGGGGGTGAGCGCCGCGATCGAGCGAGAGCCCGACCTCGTGCTCCTCGACCTCGGCCTTCCCGATATCGATGGGGTCGAGGTGACCCGCCGCGTCCGCGAGCGCAGCGCCGTGCCAATCATCGTCGTGTCCGCACGCGGTCAGGAGGAGCACAAGATCGAGGTGCTCGACGAGGGCGCCGACGACTACGTGATGAAGCCCTTCGTCGCCGGCGAACTTCTCGCTCGCGTGCGCGTGGCGCTTCGCCACAACCGGGCCGCCGAGAGTGCGTCCGACGCGGGAACGGTGCAGGTAGGGGACCTCGTCGTGGACTTCGATCTGCGGCGCGTCACCGCCGGCGGGAGCGAGGTCCATTTGACACCCACCGAGTACCGGCTCCTCGCCGTGATGATCCGATCGTCGGGCCGCGTCCTCAGCAACCGCCAGATCCTCCGTCAGGTGTGGGGCCCGCGATACGACGAGCAGCTTGGCTACCTGCGTGTCTACATGAAGAAGCTTCGGTACAAGCTCGAGCCGGATCCCACGCGCCCCCGCTACCTCGTCAACGAACCCGGCGTCGGCTACCGCCTCCGCATGCCCGGCTGACAAAATGCGAAAACCCCAACCGCGTCCCCCCCGAGGGAGACGCGACTGGGGCCACGCACGTTTCGGTCACTCGGCGGGCGCGAGCCCCTCTTTTGCGCCGGCCACCTCCGAAGCGCCGAGCTGCTCCGGAAGCTTGTGCTCCATGAACTCGGGGTAGCCGAGCGCGCCCATCTCCGGCATGTCGAGGCCGGCGATTTCGACTTCCGCCGAGACGCGGTTTCCGACCGTCTTTCCGAGAATGTAGAAGATGACGCCGCCGACGACGACGTTCCAACCAACGCCAACGACGGTCTCGATGATCTGAGCGACGAGCTGCTTGCCGTCGCCATAGAAGAGGCCCGTGACGCCGCGGCCCGCGACCCCCAAGTAATCGGTCGCGCCGACGCCGTTCCAGCCCTGGCCATACGAGCCGTCGGAGAAGAGGCCGACCGCGATGAGGCCCCACGCGCCGTTGACGCCGTGGACGCTGATGGCGCCGACGGGGTCGTCGATCTTGATGCGATCGAAGAAGAAGACGCTCCAGACCACGAGCACGCCGGCGACGACGCCGATGACGAACGCGCCGACCGGCGTCACGAAGGCGCAGGGCGACGTGATCGCGACGAGGCCCGCGAGCATGCTGTTGCACATCATCGAGGGGTCGGGCTTTCCGTGCACGGCCCACATGTAAACCATGCCGCTGAGGGTCGCGGACATGCCGGCGAGCATCGTGTTGGTCGCGACGATGCCGATGCGCCCGTCGGAGCCTGCGAGCGAGCTGCCTGCGTTGAACCCGAACCAGCCGAACGCCAGGATGAATGTGCCCAGCATGACCATCGGGATGTGGTGCGGCGCGACCGGATTGATCTTACCGTCCTTGCCGTATTTGCCGATGCGCGGCCCGATCATCCACGCGGTGATGAGCGCGAGCGCGCCTCCCTGGAGGTGCACGACGCCCGAGCCGGCATAGTCCACCGCTCCGTGACCCAAGCCGGCGCGGTAGCCGAGCTGCGCGAGCCAGCCGCCGCCCCAGACCCAGCACCCGAAGATCGGGTAGATGACGCCGCCGACGAGGACGCTGAAGATGCAGAAGCTCTTGAACGTCCACCGCTCCGCGCATGCGCCGGTGACGATCGTCGCGGTCGTATCCATGAAGACCATCATGAATAGGAAGAGGACGATCGCGGCCGCGTCATAGCCGTTGCCGGTCAGGAAGAACCCGGTCGTGCCGAGCAATCCCCACCCCGAGTCGCCGTTCACGGCCCCTCCCACCGTGAACATGCTGTGCAGCGTCGGGGTTCCTCCCAGTGAAGCGGGTCCGCCTATGGCGGTTCCGTTCAAGCCTCCACATAGGAACGCGAACCCACATACGAAGAACCCGAACATCCCGAGCGCATACACGGCAAAGTTCATCGACATCGTATGGGCGGCGTTCTTTGCGCGAATGAGGCCGGTCTCGACGAGCGCAAAACCCGCCTGCATGAACATGACGAGAAAGCCTGCGACGAGGGTCCAGACGAAGTTCACGGAGTAGATGCCGTGCGAGGCGGCCTGCGCGGCCGCGTCGACCGCCACCGCGAGCTCCTTGGTCGTGGCCTTGTCCGGGTCGGGTTTCGTGTAACCGGGCACAGAGAACGCCGTCGGCGTCGTCTGGAACGAGCCGGTCTTGTCCGGGACCGGGTCGTCCGCGTAGGCGCGCCCTGCGAAGCAGATGCCCACCAGGCCGACGATCAGAATCAGTAGCCCGAGCCAGTGTCGTTGGGGTCGAAACGAAGAAAATCCAAACATTCTCCTACCTCGTTCTTGGAAGTGTCCCGTCACGCGGCCGTGCATCGGCGTTGTGCTCACGTCACCCGTCTCCCGATCGCGAGGGCTCACGGCCCAACCCCCATGCGCGCGCGCTCGAACATCGTCTTCAGTCGCGCACCCCAGGCCGCGCCGACCAGCGCACCCACCTGCATGGTGGCGAAGAAGCCGAGCGCCGCGAGGACGCGGTGCGTCTTCATGAGCGTGAACAGCGTGATCACGCCGACCATGATCTGCGTGCCTAGAAAGGTCTGCCTGTAACGATCCAGGATCTCCCGCACCGTCGGCAGCGCGATTGCGTTCATTCGGGGCGTGCGCAACGTGGGATTCAGCATGGAATTCTCCTTGGGGCCCTGCGATACAGGACCTCTTACGGTGGGTCTCCAATCCCACTCGCGACCGGACGCTAAGGCACGGAATGTATCCCGCGCGTTCCGCCGGAATTAATAAGGCATTAACACTGCCATTGTGAACTTCGCAAAGGGGTGGCGCGATGCATCTGCGCGTCCCGCGCGCTCTTTCCCCGTTTGCGCGCGTTCAGCGATCGAGCGCGCCGAGCACGAGCGTCGTCACGATGTGCGCGGGGATCATCACGGCGAACGCAAATAGCGCGTACCGGAAGAACCCTGGAGTGGGGAAGCGCTCTCGCTCGGCGATGGCCTTGACCATGAGGTTCGGCCCATTGCCGATGTACGTCGTAGCGCCCATGACGACGCTTCCGACGCTCACGGCGGCGAGCTTGAACGGGGCGACGCCCGCCACGAGATCCGGCCCGGGAACACTCAAGCCGTGCGCGAGGGCGGCAAACGCGGTGTATGTCGGGGCGTTGTCGAGCACCGAGGAGAGAAGACCGGAGGCCCAGAAGAGTTGCCACCCCTTGTGGAGTGGCAGCCACGGGGCCGCGTCGGCGAGGAAGATCTCGATCGGGCCCAGGCACGCGAAGAGCCCGGCGAAAATTATGGCGACGTCGACGATGGGCGCGAACGTGAAACCATTGGCTTCGTGGAGGTCCTTGGGCGTGAGAACGAGGGATGCGACGGTGATCGCGACCATGACGACCTCCCGGGTGCCGGTCGGCAGGAGGGCCGCTGGGACCACCGCGGCCATGAAGGCTACGTTCCGCTTTCCCCGAAGCGTTAGCGGCGTGCGCTCGGCGGCGTCGCGCGCCAAAGCCTCTGGCGATTCGCGCGCATGGGCGCGCTTGTCGACGACGTAGAGGAGCAAAAGCGACGAGCCCACATAGAGGATCCACGCGGGAAAGAGCCTGAGCGTCCAGAAGAACGGGACGCCGCCGATGTACCCGACGAGGAGCGGCGGGTCGCCGAGCGGAGTGAGGAGGCCGCCCGCGTTGGCGACCGCGATAATGAAGAACGGCACGAGGTGCGCCTTGTATTCGCGCTGCCGATTGGTCCGGAGCAGGGGACGGATCATCAGCATGCTGGCGCCGGTCGTGCCGACGAAGCTCGCGAGGATCGCGCCGAGCAGGACCAGCCCGACGTTCGTCGCAGGTTTCGCCTCGACGTCGCCCACGAGCATCACGCCGCCCGATGTCACGTAAAGAGCCCCCAGCGTCGTGACGAAGGAAAGATACGATTTGGTCGCGTCGGCCACTTCGTGGATCTGGCCCGCGACGAAGAAGTGAATCAGTACCGGGACGGCAGACAACGCAACCACGAAGCCCTGAAAGCCGCGGCGTTCCCAGACTCTGGGGACCACGATGGGCAAAACGGCGATCGCGAGGACGAGGGCCGGGAACGGCACCATCGTCCACTCTGGAAGACCAGGGGAGTGCATCCGAAACGACTCGATCGGCGCTGCTTGTATCACGACGTTGTGCGCACCGACCACGCGTTAATGTATATAGGGCCGCATGAGTGACGACGAAGCTCCGGAGTCGGAGCTCGAAACCGAAGAGGTCACCATCGTGCTCGCCGCGATCGATACGTCGGCGCTCGCGAGCCGTGTCGTAGAAATGGCGGCGCGTTTGGCCCGGAGGACGTGGAGGAACGCGCAGCTCCATGTGCTCCACGTGTACAAGGCAGCGTCCTTCGATCGCCCCTCCGCCGCCGGCCTCAAGACCGACGATCTCGTCGCCGAGGCGCAGAGCTATCTCGACTACCACGTGCGGGTGGCGCGGCGCCAATGCCCGGCGCCCGTCACCGGCCACCTTGCGGTGGGCGATCCTGTCGAAGAGATCTTGAAGCGGTCGCGTTCGCTCAGCGCCGATGTCCTCGTCACCGGGACGCATGACACGGCGGGACTCGAGCGCTTCCTGCTCGGATCCGTTGCCGACAAGATCGCCAAGCGCGCCCCATGTTCGGTGCTCGTGGTCCGCCAGAAGCAGCGGCCTTATACCAAGATCACCTAGACGCGTCGGCCGCCCCCTCGGCCTTCGCGTGCGCGTTCCCCTCCGGCGCATGAGGCACTGCGGTTCAAGTGGCCGCCGACAGAGGCCCCCATGCGGGGCCTCCCAACGACGGCAGCGCGGCCGACCCCAATGAAGGCGTTGTGCCGGTCGACGGCCACTTCAACTGCAGTGCCCGCGTCGCCGCGAAGGGCGGCGTCGAGCCGTGTCGACCCTGTCGGATACACGATGAGCGCCACGGACGAGGGTATCTGTGAACCAGCCGCGCTCGCGTCGGTAGTTAAATTGGAATTAAAGTTTTGGGCGACGCGGCCGTATCTTCTGATGTTTCGCTAGTCTCTCGGCCGGGCGCGAGGCCGGCTTCGTCCTCGCGGCTATAACCCTGGCTGAACCCGACCGTCTCCCTCGTGGTCGCAATGTTTCGGACGTACCTCGACTCGCTCGCTCGACACCTCGCGCACTTTGGACCCGTGCTCCGCTTCGCGGCCGCCGTATCCGCCCTCTACGTACTCTGGTTCGTCGCCTTCGAGAGGTGGCTCGACCCGCTGCTCCGGCGGTGCGGAGGCCTCATTCTCGGCCACCGAATCGTCTGGGTGAGGGCGGGCCCCTTTCGCACGTGGGGTCTCCTCGAGGCGGGGTTCCCGGGGATCGAGAAGAGCGCCGGCTTCTTCGGGGCGGTGGCCGTCCTGTCGGCGTCGTTCGTTCCCTTCATCGCGATCCACGCGGTCGCGCAGCTGATGTCGGCGGATCCGCTGACCGCGGCGGTCGGGTACCTGATGTCGGTCCCGATGATGGCGCTCTTCGTCCTCCGCGTCCTGTCGAAGAACGATGCGTCGCGCGAGTCCGCCGCGCGGCCTTCGACCCGCTGAGCCGATCAGGACAGCTTCGAGAAGTCGGCGATCCGCAGCATCGACTGGGCCCCGTGGGCGAGGGTCTCGAGGCGGAGCGGCGTGAGTGCGTCGTCGGGATCGTTGACGAGGGTCTCGAGGAAGACCCGATCGAGCTCGGTCGCGAACCTTCCCATCGCGACGAGGGCGGCGCGCGTCGCCTCCTCCGTCGTAAGCCCCGAGGCCATGTCGCGGAGCTCGCGCGCGAGCTCCTGGATCACCAGATCGTCCTTTTTCTTGCTTCCGGCGAGCTCCGACGCTTCGTGCAGCAGCGGCCGGGCCTCCCGGCTGATGCCCGCGAGGCGCTTGGCCACGGTCTTCGCCTTGTCGAGCCACGGCTCCCTCGCGTCGACCACCGCTTGCAGCGCGCGCGCCCGCGCGTACGTCGCCACGATCTGACCCATGACGGCCGCACCGCTCCCCGCCAAGACCGCATCGGCGACGGCGGGGCTGGTGGCGCTCGCGAGGAGCCCCCGCAGCCGCTCGGCCGCGAACTCCTCGAGCTTCGCGATCGCTTCGATCCTCGATAGATCGAGCGGCTTGCCGCCCGCGTATCCGTCGTATGCCAAGCCGATCGCGTCGCCGAACGAGAGCGACGCATACCCGCGGTCGACCACGATCCGGATGGCGCCGATGCACGCCCTGCGCAGCGCGAACGGATCGGCCGCGCCGGTCGGCGCGAGACCCACAGCGAAACACCCGGCGAGCGTATCGAGTCGATCGGCGAGGGCGACCGCGGCGGCCACGTCGCCAGGCGCGACGTCGTCCTGTGCGCCGACGGGCCGGTAGTGATCGCGAATGGCGTCGGCCACCTCGCGCGGCTCGTGGCGCGCGGCGGCGTATGCGCGGCCCATGTGCCCCTGGAGCTCGGGAAACTCACCCACCATCAACGTGAGGAGATCGCATTTGCAGAGACGCGCCGCCCTCGCGACGTGGGCTTTGCGTTCCGCGTCCATGCCGAGCTTGTCGGCGAGCAACCCTGCGAGGCGCTCGATGCGCCCGGCCTTCTCGCGCACCGTTCCGAGCCGGTTGTGGAAGACGATGCCGCCGAGCTTCTCATAGCGAGCTTCGAGGGGCACCTTGCGGTCTTCTTCCCAGAAGAAGCGCGCGTCGGCGAGCCGGCTCCGCATCACGCGGTCCGTCCCCTTCACGATGAGATCGGGCCGGTTGCACGTGTTGACGACGGCGAGATAGTTCGGCAAGAGCGTGTCGTCGGCCTTTTGGACGCAGAAGTAGCGCTGATGCCCGCGCGCGACCGCGCGGATGACGCCCGCCGGCAGCTCGAGGAGCGCGGGGTCGAAGGCGCCGGTGACGACGTAGGGCTCCTCGACGAGGGAAGCGTTCTCGCTGACGAGGAGCGGCTCGGTGTCGTACGAGCCCCCGAGGGCGCGCGCCGCCGCCGCGACGCGGTCCATCATCGTGCCTTCGCGCTCGGCGCGGTCGACGAGGACGTGCCGCGCGCGGAGCTGCCCGACGTACGACTCGGGCGTCTCGACGTCGAACTCGGCCGGCGCGAGGAACCGATGGCCACGCGATCGCCGCCCGCTCGGCGTGCGCGCGTACGAGAGGCTCACGACCTCCTCGCCGAAGAGGGCGACGATCCACTGGAGCGGCCGGCCGAAGGTCACGTCGAGGTCGCCCCAGCGCATCGCCTTCTTGAAGGGGATGGCCGCGCACACGCGCTCGAGCGCGCCCGCGAGCAGGCCCATCGCGGGCCGGCCCGACTCGACGCGCCTACCGACGACGTAGCGACCCGGCCGCTGCTTCGGCCCCGCCGGCTTCTCCACCACCGACAGCGCCGACACGGGCACGCCCACCTTTGCCGCGAACGCCTCGGCGGCGCGCGTTGGCTGACCGTCCTTGAACGCCGCCGTCTCGGGCGGCCCTATGACCTCTTCGTCGAGATCGAGCTGCTTGGCGGCGACGCCGCTCACGAGCGCCACGAGCCGCCGGGGCGTCCCGAGCGCGCGCACCTCGCCGTGCGAGAGGCGGACCTGCGCGAGCTCGTCGGCCACGATCCGCGGGATGGCGGCGAGCGCGGCATCGACGAACGAGGACGGGAGCTCTTCGATTCCTAGCTCGAGGAGCAGGGGGAGAGTGGAGGACATGGGCGGGGGCGCTCTGGATTAGTGCTGCGCGTAGAGCAGCGCCACCTCGCCCGAAAGGAGCGCGCGAGAGTAGAGGCGCAGCTCGTCGATTTGGGCCGCGAGGTAAGGATCGACCGGAAATTGCGATCGCCCGAGCCAGTTCTGTGTCGTCGCGCCGAGGCTCGCGAGCGTGAGCGTCATCCCGGAGGTCTGCGCGACCTGGGCCCCGTTGACGTACAGCGTCCCGACGCCTTGGGCGGACGTCACCGCGACGTACTCCCACGTCCCCGTCGGCAGCGGGTTGGGCGATTCGATGCGCTCCTCGTTCTGGTTGCCGTTGGTCGTGATGGCGAAGCGGAGGTTGCCGTTGCTGCCGTTGTCGGGGACGAGGAACGCGTAGGTCGTCGTGCCGGTTCCCAGGTCGAAGAGCCGCGACCAGTTCGCGAGCGCGGCGTCGGGCGCCGGGTTCACGTGGACCCAAAGCGCGACGGAAAACGCGGTGAGCCCCTGCGTCAGCCGTTGCGTCAGCGCGACGTACTGGCCTGCGCCCGCGAGCGTGGCCGCGTTCCCGATATAGCCCGGCGCGAACGTCGCGCCGGCCATGAGCATCGCGTCGTTGCCGTTGCCGCTCGTGTCGTGGGCGACCGTCCCGCTGGTCTCGTCGAAGGGAAGGTGAAGGACGAGGCCCATCGCGAGGGGACCGCCGTCGGTCCCGGTTTCGGCGTCGGTGATGGGACCCGCGTCGCTCGTCGTGGAAGCATCGGCATCGACGGTGGTCGAGCCGTCGCTCGAAGCGCGGGCGTCGGTCGGCGCGGCGTCCGGGGCCGCGGCCTCGGGGGTACGCCCGTCCGCGGCGTCGTTGCCCGGTCCCGCCTCGCCCGCGCCGGTCGCGTCGACCGCGGCCGCATCGGCGGTTGCATCGGCGTCCGCATCGGACGTGTCGACCGCGACGCCGTCTCCACCGGCCCCCGCGTCCGGCGCCCCCGTGTCGTCGCCCGCGTCCCTGCTGCCATCGTTCAGGCCGTCGAGGCCGAACAGCAAGGAGCACCCGCACGAGAGCGCGAGGGCGGCCAGGCCCAGAGAACGCGCGAACCGACGGCCCCTCATCGGACGGCTCCTTCCGGCGACGGCCTCAAAACCGCCCTCCCACGCTCGCGACGGCTCCGCCGGGCCTCGGCGCGAAGTCGACCCCGACCGCAGGTGCCGGCGCGCCCCGACGGCCGTGAAAAAAGAAATACGTGGCGAGCCCCGTGGCGACCACGCCGACCCCCAGCGACACGTCCGCGACGATGAATTTGGTCTGAATGGAGCTCTTCTCGTCGGAGGAGCATTGAGGCGCGCACTGGGTCGGGCCCGAGAGGTCCTTGCTGCGCTGGTCGAGCCCCGCGACGCCGAAGTAGGCCTCGCTCGCGAACGCGGCGACGGCCACAGCTCCGAACACCCACGTGCCGGCCGGGACGGTCGGGCCGGGCTTGTCTGGCTTCGAAGGGAGAGCGGGCGGCGCGACCGCCGGCGCCGACGCGAACCGCACGTGAAGGACGCGGTTCTTGTCGCCCGCGGCGATCGTGACGTGGTCCTCCACCGGCGGGTAGCCCGCCGCCTCGTAGCGAAACACGTGATCGCCCGGGTCGACCGCGGTGGGCAGGCCGTTGAGCTCGGCGGCGAGCGGGGCCCCGTCGACCGTCACTTGGACGGCGGACAGGTCGTTGCCCTTGTCGTCCCGCGCGTCGAAGAGCACCGTCGGCGAGCGCTGGTCCACGTCGACGAGCCACGCCGCGCAGTCGCGGGCGACGATCGCCGGGCACGAAGTGCGGGCGCAGCGCGCGAACGCCTCGCGGGCATCCTTGAACTTCCCGTCGTCTCGCAGCTGTTGGCCCTGGTCGGACGCGGCGATGCACTGCGTCTTTTCGTCGGCGTCCGCCGCGCGCGCCTCCGCCGTCACGAGGCTGCACGTGACCATCACCGCCCACCCACCGTGGCGCGCAAGAAAGCCCATCGCTCTTTTCGCGTCGCTCCCAGGACGAATTAAGTCAACCCCAAACCCTAGCGCGAGCCGCCCCCCCGTTCCAGACCTGGCCCATCTTCCGTCCCATCCCCTCGTGCTTTCTGCCTCGGCCTCGCACCTACCCCGGCGACCGCGCGGCGGCCTTCGCCAGGCCGGCCAAATCGAGTCCAGTCGCCGCCCGGATCTGCTCGGTCCCGTTCACCAGGGCCCGCGCGAGCGCCGCCCCGTGCGTGTTACCCGCGGCTCCGTCGCCGCTTCCGAGCACCACCAATCGGTCGACCTTGATCTCGCGCAGCGTACCGGCCAGCTCCTCGAACACGGGCATGACCTTCTGCAAGAGGAGAGCGTCGCGCCCGCGGGCCCCCGCGGCCCGGTAGGCCTCGGCAAGGGCCGTCACCGCGGCGGCAGACGCCTGGGCGCGCGCCACGATCAACGACGCCTTGCCCTTCGCGTCCGCCTCCGCCTTCTGTCGCTGGGCGTCGGCTGGCACGACCACGTCGGCCTCGAGCTTGCGGCGGACCTGCTCGATGCGCGCGTCCCACGCCTTGAGCTGGGCCCTCGCCTCGGCGACCTGCGCCTGAACCTGCCCGCGAACCTCGGCGATGACCGCCTCGCGCTTGGTGCTCGCCTCGACGATGCGGCGCTCGTTCTCCTTGCGCGCGACCTGGATGTCGGCCTCGATCTTCGCGATCTCGGCGTTCATCGTGTTCAGCGCCTTCTGCACCAGCGCCGTCGCCCGCGCGCGCACCTCGCCGATCGCGGCGTCGCGCCGGACCTTCGCCCCGCGCACGCGGCCCACCGACGTGAGATAGCCGACGTCGTCGGAGATGTTCTGGATCTGGAGGTTGTCGAGCGCGAGGCCGAGGCGCATGAGATCGCGGTCCGCTTCCTCGATGAGCTTCTGCTGGAACATCACCTTCTTCTGGTTGATCTCCTCGGGCGTGAGCTCGGCGATGACGCCGCGGAGGTTGGCCTCGAGCGTGTCTTTCGCCACCCCCATGATGTATTGCTGCGTGTACCCGAGGAAGCGCTCGATCGCATTGTGGAGGAGCGGCTCCTCGCTCGGCACCTTGATGTTCGCGATCGCCGTGACATTGAGCGGGACGCCGCCCTTGGAGTACGCGCCGGTGACCGAGAGCTCGATGGCCATATTGGTAAGCTGCATGCGGTCGACGACCTCGAAGAGCGGCACCTTCATCCCCCGTCCGCCGCGCACGACACGAAAGCCGAGCTCCTTCGGGCCAGCGTCGCCCGTGGTCCGCCAGCGTCGGCCCGAGAAGATGAGCACCTCGCTCGGCGAGCAAACGTAGAGGTTTCGCGTCACCGTGCCGATCACGGCCAAGGCCGCGACCGCGAGGACCACCAGGACCAGACCCAGAGCCGCGGGGTTCATCGCGGGGCTCCTTCGGCGCGCGGGGCCAGCATCGCCTCGACGTCGACGCCCGTCAGGTCTTTCAGCCTCGCGAGGACCGCGCCGACCACCGCCGGGAAGCTCGCCGCGAGGGCAGGGAGGGCCCGGCCGTCGCCGCCGTCGATCACGTGCACCTCGCCCACCGAGATGCCCGAGAGCTTCTGCGCGACGCGGGCCACGAACGTGTCGAGCTGCGACAAGACGAACATCTCGCGCGCGTCGGGGCCCGCGGTCGCCAGCGCTTCGCTCATCGACCGCGCCGCCTCGGCACCCGCGATGCCCTGCTCGCGCTGCAGCGCCGCCGAGCCCCGCGCCAGGAGCTCGGCCCCACGCCGTTCGGCGTCGGCCGGGAGGACGACCTCGCACTCCAGCCGCTTGGTCTCGAGCTCGCGCCGCAACGACTGCAGCTCTTGCTCCGCCTCCGCGCGCGCCTGCTCGGCCGCGGCCGTCGCCTCGCGCTCGACCGCCTGGGCCTCTCCTTCGAGCTGACCGACGAGGGCCCTCAGCTCGTTGCGCCGCTGGGCCACGCCGATCTCCGCTTGCTTCTGCGCGAGCTCCGCGGATTGCCGCGCCGCCGCCTCTTCCTGCCGGACCTCCTGCGCCGCCTGGTTCTCGGCGTTCTCGGCGTCCCGCACGGCGTTGGCGATCTGCGTCCGCGCGATGTTCACGAGGTACTGCGCCTCGTCTTCGACGCGCTGGATCTTCAGCGTGTCGAGGTGCAGGCCCAGCTTGTCGAAGACGTCGCTCGTCGTCTCGAGGAGCTTGTTCGCGAACTCGATGCGGTCCTCGTTGACCTGCTCGGGCGTCAGCTGCGAGATGACGTCGCGCAGCGCCCCCTCGAGGGTTTGCTTGGCGGTCAGGTGGATGGCGCCCTCGGGCAGGCCGAGGAACCTCTCCACGGCGTTGTAGATGAACTGCGGATGGCTGGTGACCTTGATGTTCGCGATTGCGTGGACGTCGAGCGGGATGCCGCCGTTCGAGAGGACCTTGGTCACCGACAGCTCGGTCGGCATGAGGCGGATGTCCATCCGCGACACGGTTTGCACGAACGGGATGCGCCAGTGCGTGCCGGCCTGGATGACCGTGTAGTTGACCGTCTCCCCCGTCGGGAGCGAGTGCCTCTTTCCGGCGACGACGAGGAGCTCGTTGGGCCGGCACACGAAGAGGAACCGCCGCAAGAGGACGAGCGCGACGAGCAACGCGAAGCCGGCGAACGCGGCCCCGCCGATGACCGGCGCGAGGTCCTGCATGTCCGGCGAGTCGGCGGCGCCGGCCGCCCCGGACAGCCCGTGTGCCCACATCGTCGAAAACAAGAGCGCGTGCATGGGTCTCTCCCTCCTCGGAGCTTTTCGCGACTAATTCGAACTCGGGTTGCGCGTGACGACCGCCGTGCCCTCCGGGCCCACTTCGACGATGAGCACCTCGTCGTGGCGGCCGAGGGACTCGGCACCGTCGGCCGTCGCCAGCAGGTCGACTTCTGCGCCGGCGACCCGCACCCGCACCTTCCCCGTCGCGCCGGCGGCCATGGGAATCACCACGCGCGCGGAGCGCCCGACGAGATCCGCGGGCCGCACGGTCCCGGACCGGCCCGGCCGCGTGGCGCGTCCGATGACGACGTGGGCCATCGCGCCCGCGGCCACGCCGACCGCCGCCGCGGCGATCGCCGACGCCGGCTCGCCCCCTCGAAAGCCGATCCGGAGCGCCGCCCCCGT
Source organism: Polyangiaceae bacterium (assembly GCA_036500865.1). GTDB lineage: Bacteria > Myxococcota_A > Polyangia > Polyangiales > Polyangiaceae > Palsa-1150. The sequence goes on along the minus strand of DASYBG010000003.1, from coordinate 11,401 downwards.
CACGCCGCCGAACGCCAAGACGTACGTCCAGACGCGCACGGAGAAGAGCGCGCTCGCCGGAGACGGGTGCTCGCCCGCGTCGTGGCCGATGGCGTGGCCGTGGCCCGCGCCCGCCAGCGACGCGACGAGCAGCACGAAGCCCACGACCGCCGCGGCCACGTATCCGTAGAGCACGCCGACGAGCATACGCGCTTTGCCACCGCGCGCTTCGGTTAGGCTCCCGTCGTCCCATGGAGTCGTATGCCTTCACGCCCATCGGTGTCGTCCGTTCGCCCCTCGTCGAGCGTGCGGCTGCGCCGAGGCAGCCGGGCCTCGCGAGCGGCGCGTACGCGACGATCGAGCTCCTGCCGGGCCACGGATACGAGGACGCCCTCGAAGGGCTCGCGCTCTGGTCCCACGCGTGGGTCCTCTTCGTCTTCCACCGGAACGTCGAGCAAGGGCGCGGCTGGAGGCCGAAGGTGCTCCCTCCACGGAGTACGCAAAAGATTGGCGTCTTCGCGACGCGCTCCCCTCATCGCCCGAACCCCATCGGCATGAGCGCCGTTCGCATCGATCGTGTGGAGGGGCTCGTCGTCCACGTGCGCGACGCAGACCTGCTCGACGGCACACCGGTTCTCGACATCAAGCCGTACGTCGCGTACGCGGACGCGCACGCCGACGCGGCCGCCGGCTGGCTCGAGGTCGCCGACCCGATCGCGCCCTGGGAGGTCGCGTTCGCGCCCACCGCCGACGCCCAGCTCGCGTGGCTCGAAGAGCGCGGCGTCGTGCTTCGCGACCTCGTCCGAACCGCGCTCGCGCTGGGTCCCCAACCCCATGCGTACCGTCGCATTCGGTCCCACGGCCGAGCCAAGCGCCTCGGGTTGAAGGACTGGCGAATCGATTTCGAAGAAGTGCCGGCGGACGCGAGTGGCCCACGGCGCCTCCTCGTGCACGCCGTCTGGAGCGGATATCGCGCGCCCGCGCTTGCGGTGAATCCGGATTTATCCCTTCACGCGGCGTTCGCGGCGAAATGGGGATACGTGCGCGCACCGACTCTGCCTTGAGCCGCCCGGCGCCCGCGCGCGCGAGTGCTAGTTTTCCTTTTGCATCGTGGCCCTCTCGATCTTCGATCTCTTCACGATCGGCATCGGCCCTTCGAGCTCCCACACCGTTGGCCCGATGCGGGCGGCGCGTCGCTTCGCGCGGGTCCTCGAGCGCGAGGGCCTCGTCGGCGAGGTGCGCGGGCTCAAGATCGATCTCTTTGGGTCCCTCGGCGCGACGGGCAAGGGCCACGGCACGGACGTCGCGGTCATGCTCGGTCTCGAAGGCGAGGCGCCGGAGACGGTCGACCCCGAGCTCACGCCCGCGCGCATGGATCGGATTCGCCGCGAGGAGGTGCTCGCGCTCCTCGGCCGCTGGCGGGTCGCGTTTCGCCCGCTCGAAGACGTCTACTTCCACCGACTGCGTTCGCTCCCGGAGCACCCCAACGGTATGCAGTTCGCCGCCGTCGACGGCTCGGGGGCGGAGATCGCGCGGCGCACCTACTTCTCGGTCGGCGGCGGCTTCGTCGTCGGCGACGCCGACGAAGAGGTGGAAGGGCATGGGCCCGCGCGCCGCGACGGCCGCGTGCCGCACCCGTTCGCGAGCGCGGCCGAGGCCCTCCAGATGTGCGCGTCGCGGGGCGCGTCGATCGCGGACCTCGTCCTCGACAACGAGACGGCGCTCTGGGGAGACGCTGTGCGCCCGAAGCTCGCGGCTGTGTGGCGCGCAATGCAGGACTGCGTGCGTCGTGGCGCGGATCGCGAAGGCATTCTGCCCGGCGGTTTGAAGGTGCCGCGGCGCGCGGCGGCCCTCCGTCGCAGGCTCGAGGCGGACCCCGGCGCGACCGATCCGCTTCGCGCGCTCGACTGGGTCAACCTGTGGGCGCTCGCCGTCAACGAAGAGAACGCGGCGGGCGGCCGCGTCGTCACGGCCCCGACCAACGGCGCCGCCGGCATCGTCCCCGCCGTCGCGCACCACTATGCGCGCCAGACGCCCGGCGCCGACGAAGCCGGTCTCCACCGCTTGCTCCTCACCGCGGGCGCGATCGGCCTGCTCTACAAGACGAACGCGTCGATCTCGGGCGCGGAAGTCGGCTGTCAGGGAGAGGTCGGCGTGGCGTGCTCGATGGCGGCTGCGGGGCTGACGGAGGCCCTCGGCGGGACGCCGGCGCAGGTGGAGAACGCGGCGGAGATCGGGATGGAGCACAACCTCGGGCTCACGTGCGACCCGGTCGGGGGGCTCGTGCAGGTTCCGTGCATCGAGCGCAACGCGATGGGCGCGGTGAAGGCCATCAACGCGGCACGCATCGCGCTCGCGGGCGACGGCAAGCACAAGGTCTCCCTCGACAAGGTCATCGCCACGATGCGCGAGACCGGCGCCGACATGCTCACCAAGTACAAGGAGACGGCCCGCGGTGGCTTGGCGGTCAACATCGTGGAATGTTGAGGGGGGTGCGCTAGCCTCGGGCGATGACCTCCCCCATGGACCGCGAGCTCGGCGAGCTACTCGAACTCGGTGATCGCATCGTGCGGCTCGCCCGCGAGCGCGGCGGCCCGGGGGCCATCGTCGAGTGCGTCGTCCGGTCCGGCGCGGAGCTGTCGGCCAAGGTCCGCATGGGCGAGCCGGAGCTCGTCGAAGAGGCGGGGACGCGATCGGCCGGCCTTCGGCTCATCCAGGACAAGCGGGTCGCCTCGACGTCGACGAGCGACCTCACCGACGGCGGCATCGATCGCTTCGTGGCCGACGCGATCGAGCTCGCCGAGCTCTCGCAGGCCGATCCCTTCGCCGGCCCGGCCGACCCGAAGCTCATCGGCGACCCATCGAGCGCCCCCGACCTCGAGCTCTACGATCCGGCGGGGGGCGCAGTCGGCGCGGCGCAGGCCATCGCGGCCGCGAAGGAAGGCGAGGCCGCGGCGTTCGCCTTCGACCCGCGCATCACGAACAGCGAAGGCGCGACGTTCGGACGGGCCGCGGGCGGCTCCGCCATCGTGCTCTCGAGCGGCTTCCGCGCCGCGCATGCGAGCTCTTACTCGTCCCTCAGCGTCGTGCCGGTCGCCGCCGACAAAGGCGGAAAGAACCGGCGCGGTTACCACTGGACGGCGCGGCGCTTCCTCGCCGAGCTCGACCCGTCGGCGGAGGTCGGCCGCGAGGCGGCGCGCCGCACCCTCCGCAAGCTCGGCGCGCGCACCGTACCCACGTGCGAGGTGCCCGTCGTCTTCGACCCGGACGCCGCGCGGTCGATCCTCGGCCTCCTCGGCGGCGCGGTCATGGGGAGCGCGATCTGGAGGAAGGCGAGCTACCTCATGGGCCGCGTCGGGACGCAGGTCGCGAGCGACATGGTGAGCGTGGTCGACGACCCGCTCATTCCGCGCGCCCCCGGGTCGCGGCCATACGACGGCGAAGGGCTCCTCAGCCGCCGCAACCCCGTGGTCGAAAAGGGCAAGCTCCTCACGTACCTTTGCGATAGCTATTCGGCGCGCAAGCTCGGCCTCGAGACGACCGCGAGCGCGGCGCGCGGCGGCGGCGCGGGCGTCGGCCCGTCGACCTCGAACTTCGTCCTTGCGCCGGGGCAAGACTCCAACGCGGCGATCGTCAAGGGCACCGCGCGGGGCCTCTACGTCACCGAGATGATGGGCTTCGGCTACAACGCGGTGACCGGCGACTTCTCGCGCGGCGCCGCGGGCTTCTGGATCGAGGCCGGCGAGCTCACCTACCCGGTGAGCGAGGTGACCATCTCGCTCAACGTCGACGAGCTCTGGAAGCGCGTCGACGCGGTCGGCAGCGACCTCGACATGCGCACGGCGACCGCCTCGCCGACGATTCGCGTCGGCAAGATGACCGTCGCGGGCGGGGCCGCCGAGTGAATCCGGACGACATCAAGGCCCTGCGCAAGGAGCTCTCCTGCACGGCCAAGGAGCTGGCCGCGGTGCTCGGGATCGAGCAAGCGACCGTGCTCGCATGGGAGAAGGCCGATCTCTTCCCGACGAAGGCCTACGTCGACCGGATGGAGCAGCTCCGCGTGAAGGGCGCCGGGGCTTTCCCGCGCAAGGCCAAGGCGGCCGGCGGCGATCCCGTCCAATCTCTCGCCGACCCGAAGGTCTGGGAGCTCCTCCGCAAGATCGCGGCCCACAAGAAGCTCCGCGACGAGGTCGCGAAGCTCGCCGAGACGTACCCCGACCCCGCCGCGAAGAGCGAAGCGGGCTGAGAAGCCCTCAGTCGCTCTCGTCGAACCCGCCCGGCTCGCTCTCCTCGAACTCGCCGACCTCGCTCTCGCCGCCGCGCGGATCGGGGCCTTCGGCCTCTCCGGCGCTCGAGCCGGCCCCCGTGGGCGGCACCATCGTGTCGCGGCCTTCGGTCGGCGCAATGGTGTCTCGCGGCGCCCCGACCGCTTCCATCCCATCGCCGAGCTCCGCCTCCGCGATCCGCCGCGAGTCCTCGTTGAGCTCCGTGAACTCGCGCAGCGTGGGCAGATCGGACAGTGCTTTGAGGTTGAAGAACTCGAGAAACTTCGGCGTCGTCCCGTAGAGCATCGGCCGCCCCGGCTCTTCCTTCTTCCCGAGGATGCGGAGTAGCTCGCGCTCGAGCAAAAGCTTGAGCGTGGCCCCGCTGTCGACGCCGCGGATCTCGTCGATCTCCGGGCGCGTGACCGGCTGCCGATAGGCCACGATGGCCAGCGTCTCGACTTGCGCGCGGGTGAGGCGCACGGGCCGCTCGCTCGTGAGCTCCCGGACGAACGGCGCATACTGCGCGTGCGTCCGGAACGCCCAACCCCCCGCGATCTCCGCCAGCATGATCCCGCGCTGCGCGTAGAACCCCGCGAGCTCGCCGAGGAGCTCCTTCACTTGCGCGACGGGCGCCGACGCGAGCCGCGCGACCTCGCGGGCGCGGAGCGGCTTGTCCGCGGCGAAGACCAGCGCCTCGATGAGCCCGCGGAGGTGCGCGAGCGAGATCTCGCGGGCTTGCTCGACGCCCGCCTCGGCGTCCTCGGCCTCCTCGCCCCGCGCGGCGAGCGCGAGCACCGCGATGTCGTCGCGGGTGGGCGCGTCGTCCGTGGTGAGCTCGGGCGCGTCGTCCGTGGTGAGCTCGGGCGCGGCAGGCTGTGCGGGCTCGGGGGGCGCCTCCGCGACGGGCGCCTCTCCGGGGGCGACGGAGTCCGGCTTGGGCGGGCGCTTCATCGCGTCTCTCCGTCCTCCCGGGCAGGCTCCGGCACCTCGGCGGGCGTCGCCGCCGACAGCTCCACGTACATGGGCGCGAACGGTTCGGACTGGAAGAGACGCACCATCTTCAGGCGGGTCATTTCGAGCAAGGCCAAGAACGTGATCACCAAATCGAATTTCGTGGCGACGCTGTCGAACGTGTCGTCGAACGACATCCGGCCGCGGGCGTTCAGGAGGTCGGCGAGCTCCCCGATGCGATCGCTCAAGCTTATCCGGTCGGCGACGACCGCGTGCGAGAGTCGAATCTTGGTCCGATCGAGGACACGCTGGAACGCCTCGACGAGCGAATAGAGGGGCACCTCCGCGAGGGGCGGCAGGCCCGGCGGCGCCTCCGCCCCAGGTCCCCCGACGAGCGACTGCGCGGGCATCCCTCGCCCGAACACGTCGCGCCCCGACACGCCGCGCGCCGCCAGATCCTCTGCCGCCTGCTTGTACTTCTGATACTCGAGCAGGCGCCGGATGAGGGCCTCGCGAGGGTCGAGCTCGTCTTCGTCGTCACCCTGCCCCGCGTCCGGATCGGGGGGTGGGACCGGCAGGAGCATCCTCGACTTGATGTGGGCCAGCGTGGCCGCCATGACCAAGTACTCGGCCGCCAGGTCGAGCTGCATGAGCTGCATGACCGCGAGAAATTCGAGGTACTTCTCGGTGATAAATCCGATCGGAATGTCGACGACGTTGAGCTCGTGCTTTTGGCAGAGGTGCAGCAAGAGATCGAGAGGGCCCTCGAACTGAGGGAGCTTCAACGACCACGCCTGCGACGCGCTCTCGAACTTCTCGTCTTGGGACACGGCGGTCTACCCGTTTGAGCAAACACGGACCCGCCGCGCAAGGGAAGGCTGCGCTACGCTCCCCATGTGGTCTCCGAGGTCGAGAGGCGAGCGTCGGCCGACGCGGCCGAGGCGTCGCTCCCCAAGGCTTGCCCTTCCTGTCGCTCGCGCTACGCGGCCGATGCGCTCTTCTGCGCGTTCGACGGCTCGCCCCTCGCGACGTCGCCGGCGGCGATGGCCGCGCTCGCCGCGAGCGATGTCTACATCGGACACGAGATCACCGGCCCCATCGAGATACGCCAGCTCGTCGGTATCGGCGCGATGGGCCGCGTCTACCGCGGCTTCCAGAAGGGCATCGACCGCGACGTCGCCGTCAAGATCCTCCACCGCGAGCTCTCGGCCAACCCCACCGTCGTCGCGCGCTTCCATCGCGAGGCCAAGGTCGCCTCGCGGCTCGCCCACGCGAACGTCGTCCACGTGCTGCTCACCGGCCAGTTGCCCGACGGGGCGATGTACATGGTCATGGAGTACCTCGACGGGATGTCGCTCCAGAGCGCGCTCGCCGCGTCCGGCGGGGCGATGCCGCTGCCGCGCGCGCTGCACGTCGCGCTCGGCCTCTGCGACGCGGTCGGCGAGGCCCATGCGCAAGGCATCGTCCACCGCGACCTCAAGCCCGAGAACGTGATGCTCGTCACGCGCGGCGACGACCCCGACTTCGTGAAGGTCCTCGACTTCGGCATCGCGCGCCTCAACTGGACCGACGCGTCGCCGATGGCGTCGGCCGCGGGGCTCATCTTCGGGACGGCGCGCTACATCTCGCCCGAGGGGGCGCAGGGCGAGAAGGTCGGACCGCAGGGCGACGTCTACGCGATCGCGACGATGCTCTACCAGATGCTCTCCGGCCACACGCCCTTCGACGGAGACCAGGCGGTCGCGCTCCTCGTCCACCAGATCCACGACCCGCCGCCGCCGCTCAAGGCGATCGCGCGCGCGTCCTACGTGCCGGAGCCCATCGCCGCCGTCGTCATGCGAAACCTGGCCAAGCGTCCCGAGGAGCGCGCCGCCAACGCGCGCGCGTTCGGCCGGGAGCTCCTCGACGCGGGCGTCGCCAGCGGGTTGAGCGCGCAAGACCTCCTCATCCGCCCGGGGATGGCGGTGGCGGGGAGGCCGCCGCACGCGAGCGCGGTGCAGATGCCGTCGATGCAGCGCACACAGCAGCTCGGGTTCGACCCGCAGCTCGACGAGCGGCTCCGCGGCGGCGTCTCGAAGACGGTCTTCGACGAGCCCGCGCCCTCCCTCGCCGACGCGCGCGGAGGCCGCGTGGCTCCGGCGTCGAGCGGTGGCGGCCGCGGGCCGGCGAGGACCGAGGTCCCCGACTCGAACCCCGGCGTCGACTCGACCATGGACGAGCAGCAGCAGCCCGCGCCGACGCCCCCGCCCTCGACGGCGTCGCCGGTGCGATCGGGGGTCTCGCGCGCCCAGGCGTCTTCGATCCACACGACGCCGGGGGAGCACCACCATGCGGGCGTGCCGGCGCGGCGTCCGCTCGTGCTCGTCGTCTTCGCCTGCTTTCTCGTCGGCGTGATCGGGATGGCCCTCGTGGCGTCGAAGGCCGGATGGCTCGCGCGGAAGAGGCCTCCGGTCCCCCCGCTCGACGTGTTCGTGTCACAAGCCAACGACGCGCTCCTGCACCAGCGGTGGGAGGCGCCCCGGTCCGACAGCGTGAAGGGCATCACCGACGACGGGCTCGCCCTCTGGCCCAACGAGCCGCAGCTGCTCCGCATCCGCGCCCTCGCCTGCACCGACATCCTCAAGACCGCGAATACCCGCCGCGACGAGGGAAACGTGCCCGACGCCCTTCACCTATCGAAGCTCGCGTACCAGCTCGACCCGAGCGACACCCAGGCGCAGAAGCTCGCCGCCGAGATGGAGGCGCAGGCCCAGGCACCGCCCAGCGACCTCGTGCCTCCGCTCGCGAACGCGGCCCCGCCGCCGCTCGTCTTGCCGTCCGCGCGGCAGCCCCATCCACCCGCGCCGCGCGCCGCGCCTCCCCTGACCCAGGGATCCGCCGCGAGCGCGTCGCCGCCGCCGCCGCGTGCGCTCCCCACGCCCGCGCAGCTTCCCGTGCCGGCAGCGACCGCCGAGAGGCCCCCGGTCTTCACGCCGGTCGTCGTGCCGGCGGCCAGCGCCAAGTGGCTATGACCGGGGAGAGCGGATAACCTCGGCGCGAGGATGCGCCCGTCGTCGGCATGGCTCGTCGCGGCCGCCGCGTTCGCGTGGGCGCGCGTCGCGTCCGCGGGCGACGCGAGCGATCACCCGTCGATCCTGGACCGGGCGCACACGGTCGCCGAGCTCGAGCTCGGGATCATCGCGCTCCCGAACGCGCCCATCTCCACGGCGAACCGGGGCGGGTCGACGCCCATCGGACCGGTGGGCAACGGCGACGCGACGCTGCAAACGGGCCTGCATCTGCTCTACCGCGCGACGCCGGAGTGGGCGTTCGGGGCGGGCGCGATCTTCGCCCCGAGGCCCACGACCGACGCGAATTTCGGCGGCGCCAGCCAGCTGAATCGGAGCCACTCGCGGAGCTATCTCTTCCTCGGCGGAGAGACGCGCTACTACCCGCTCCGCTCGCGCTGGTTCGAGGCCTGGTTCGGGATGACGGGGGGGGTCGTCGTCATCGCCGACCGGTTCACGACGAACGACGCGCCGATGGTGCCTTCGATCCTCGGGAACAACACGGTCACCGTGAGCACCGAGGGCTTCGCGGTCGGCGTGCAGGCCGGCGCGAGCTACATCGTGTCGGACCAGCTGGTCCTCGGGCTCGCGCTTCGTGCGGACCAGTGGGTCCTCCCGAGCCAGAGCAACCAGACGTTCTTGCCCTTCGCGACCGAGGCGTCGTGCGACGCCATCGGCGACTGCCGAACGCTGGCCGGGGGGGTCCGCGCCTTCGAGGTCGGCGTCACGGTGGGTTACCGGCTGCCGCTCTGAGTCGGGCGCGCCCTACGGCGACGCTTCGATCACCCGCGCGAGGGCGCTCGCCAGGCGCTCGAAGACGAGGCCGAGCACTGCAAGCGCGGCGATGGCGCGAATGGGGGCCAGCAAGGCGTGGACCTGAGCGGGCGACGCCGCGCGCGCGATGAGGGCGGACGCGACCTCCACGATGACCGACGCGGCGAGGAGCGGGCCGCCGAGCGCCACGGCGAGCGTGATGCCGCCGGCGACGTTCTCGGCCGCCGCCGCGATGGGGTGCCCCTCCGGCGCCCGCTGGGCGAGCGCCGCGACGACCCGCGCGGGTCCTCCCGTGCCGAGGAAGATGGCGCTCGCGAGGAGCGAGAGCGGAACCCCGAGCGGCGTCGCCCGGCCCTCGACGGTCGGCGCGGAGACCATCTCTTGCGACCCGCGCAGCGCGTCGAGCAGGCCCCCGGCCATCGTCGCCGCCCAGAGCGGGACGGCCGCGGCCACCGCCACCGGCAACCCGCGCGCGACCTCGAGCAAGAGCGCGGCCGGCCAGGGGAGCGGACCTCCCGCGGGCAGGGGGCCGACGGCGGGCAGGACGCAGGCGGCGAACGCGAGCCCCATGACCGTCCGCGCGGGGACGGGTAGGGCGCGGAGCCCGAAGGCCGGCACGAGCACGACCGACGGCATCACGCGCGCCCACGCGCGGCCGAGCGCCTCGAGGTCGCCGCCCAAGCGGGTGAGCGCCTCGGAGAGCAGCGCGATCTCGGACGGCATGGTCCCGCCCTTTTCCCCGCGGCCGCGGGCGCGTGTCAAGCGGCGGAGCCGGGAGGTTGACGCGGGCCGTCCCGCTCGCCCATTCTCCGGCAAGCCGCATGACGCTCGACCTCTCTCTCGTCGGCCGCCCGACCGCGCCGACGTCCATCGACTACACGTGGAAGGACGTCGCCCTCTACGCGCTCGGCGTCGGCGCCAAGAAGGAGGAGCTCGACTACCTCTACGAGGGGCGCGGCCCGAAGGTCCTTCCGAGCTTCCCCGTCGTCCTGAAGTTCCCGCCCATGCTCGACCTCGTCGCGCAGACGGGGGGGAACCTCTCGATGGTCGTCCACGGCGGCGAGCGCGTGGCCCTCCACGCCGCCCTCGCGCCCAAGGGCCGCCTCGTGACCCGGGCCGCCGTCCGCGCCATCTACGACATGAAGCGGTTCGCGCAGGTCCTGGTCGACACGAAGGCGGAGGACGGCGACGGCCGCCTCGTCGCCGAGATGACGTCGTCGATCATCTTCCGCGGCGAAGGCGGCTTCGGGGGAGACCCGCCGCCCAAGGCCGCCCCGCCCGTCGAGCGGCCGAGGGACACACCGCCGACGTTCACGGTGGAGGAGCCCACGACGAGAGAGCAGGCGCTCCTCTACCGGCTCTCGGGCGATCTCAACCCGCTCCACGCGGACCCGGACTTCGCGCGACAGGTCGGCTTCGAGCAGGGGCCCATCCTCCACGGCCTCTGCACCTTCGGCTTCATGGTGCGCCACGTGGCGCGCGGGGCGTGCGGCGGCGACGCGACGCGGGTAAGGGCCTTCGAGGCCCAGTTCCGGCGTCCGGTGTGGCCGGGAGACACGCTGGTGACGGAGGGCTGGGTGGTGCGTCCGGGCGCGGTCGCCGTGCAGGTGAAGGTCAAGGAGCGCGACGAAGTGGTCATCGCCGGGGCGTGGGCCACCTTCGACGCCTGAGGAGCCCGGAAGATGGCCGTACGCGACTACCGCATCCGCCTCGACGGCGTCCGCTTCCGGAGCCGACACGGCGCGTCCGTGTCGGAGCGCAAGCTCCCGCAGGACTTCGTCGCGCACGTGGAGCTCTCGATGCCGCCGGGCTCTCTGCCGGCGAGCGACGACCGGCGCGACGTCGTGGACTACGACCGGATCGCGTCGGCCATCGTGGAAGAAGGCACGTCCCGGAGCTGCCGCCTCCTCGAGACGCTGGCCGAGCGCATCGTCGACCGCATCTTCGCCGACTTCCCCGCGACGTCGATCCGCATCGTCATCACCAAGGCCCGCCCGCCCACGTCGACGAGCGTCGAGGCGGCGTCGGTGGAGCTCCTCGTCGAGCGGCCGTAGGGCGGGCGTCCCGCGGTTCTCGTCGAGTCGTGGTAGTCGATGGTGTCGGACCCTGACTGCGGAGTCGCCCGTCTCGGCGTCGGATGCTCTCGCCCCCGCGTCGGAGTCGCCCGTTTCGGCGTCGGAGTGTCTCGTCCCCGCATCGGAGTCGCCCGTTTCGGCGTCGGATGCTCTCGCCCCCGCGTCGGAGTCGCTCGTCTCGGCGTCGGAGGGTCTCGTCCCCGCATCCGAGTCGCCCGTCTTGGCGTCGGAGGGTCTCGTCCCCGCATCAGAGTCGCTCGTTTCGGCGTCGGAGGGTCTCGTCCCCGCATCGGAGTCGCCCGTTTCGGCG
>DASYBG010000002.1:0-172784 GCA_036500865.1 Polyangiaceae bacterium | reverse complement strand
GTGGGTCCCAGGTGAAACGCATGCGCGCTTAGGCCCGTGTCCCTACGTTCGCCATGCTCGCCATTTCCTCGCTGTCCTCGCGCCATCCTAGCCGACCATCGCCGGCGCTCGTCCCTGGTTCATGGCGCGCCGCCCCGAACGGACGCAGGCACGATTTCTGTTGCCTCCCAGTTGCCTCCCGCACCGTCACCCGCCGGTCCTCCGCGTTGCGCCGTGTCACACGCTTCTGCGAGTTCCCCGATGTTTTCAGCGAATCGTTCGTGAAACGTCGCCCGAAAAAGGGGTTCCCGCAGTTCCCGCCTCCCCGACTTTTTTCGCCGTTTACGCCTCTTCTATCAACTACTTACAAATCGGCGCTGGCGTCAGTTACCACCCAGTTACCTGACCGGACGGAAGCCGCGCTCCATCGCGCTTCGAAGGTCGGTGCCCGTCGCGTGGACGTAGCGGTTGGTCACGCGAATCGAGCTGTGGCCCGCGAGCGCGCGCACGGTCTCCACGCCGACGCCCACCCGAACAAGGTGCGAGCAGAACGCATGCCTTAGCGCGTGCACGCTCCATGTTCGCTCGCGACCGAGCCGTCGCTGCAGGGCGACGACGTTGGTGAGCAACGACTGCCGGCTCGGCGTAGTCCCGGTCCGTCTGACCACCATCCGGTCTCCGCCTCGCTTGCCTTCGACCGCCGTGCGCAGAATGGCTTCGAGCTGCGGCACGATCGGGACTGTCCGCTCCTTGTCGCCCTTGGGCTGCTCCTCCTCGTCCTCGGATAGCGTCCGAACGACTCGTACGATGCCCTGATCCAGGTCGATGTCGGCGACGCGGAGAGCTCGGATCTCGCCACTGCGGAGGCCCGCGTAGACGCCGAGGCCGAGCGCGATGCGAACCCAACCGGTCGACTGCGCGACGAGGTCTTCGACCTCCGTGAGCGTCGGGGCGGCAGGCAGCTTCTTTGCGTCCTTGATGAGCCCGGGCGGAAGCCGGGGCGCCGCCTCGAGCAGTCCCTGCTGTGCAGCCTCGCGCAGCAGCGTCCGTACGAAGGCGAGCGGTCCCTTGACCTTCCTCTTCTCGAGCTCGATCGAGCGCGCGAAACCGCGCAGGCTCGCCTCGTCGATCCCGAAGAGCATCATCGGACCCAAAGCCTTGGCGATGCGCTGGCGCCAAAGGGCCTCGTAGCGAGTGCGCGTGTTCTTCCGATAGAGCGGAAGACCGTCGCTTTTCAGACGTGCAGCACGCGGAGGCTTCGGAAGAAAGCTCCAAGCAGCACGAGGTCCTCGACGTCGGACGTGAAGATCGTATCGCCGCGCTGGGCCGCGGATGCCGCAACGATCGCGTCGACAGTCGTCGCTCCCCGCACGGCGGCGATCGCCTCGCCGGCGAGCTTCGCGAGGCGATCGTTCAGAGGCTCGATCTCGACCCCCTCGATTAGGCGGGTCATGCGCGCGGTAGCACGCCCACGCCACCATTCGGCGAGGACGACAGCGGGTACCGTGATCCGCGCGTTCGACTGAGTCGCCGCGTCCACGATTCGAAGCATACCTGCACTTCGGCGCTCAAGCGCGATGAGCGCGCCCGTATCGAACGTGATCATGCGGCCGAGCGGGTGCGGGGCTTGCGTCGCGTCCGGTTTGGAGCGGCGTTTGGTCCGCGCACCTCCGCGAGTACCTCGGCCACCCCATCGGGCGAGAGCGTCGGGGCCTTCGACATTCGCAGGAAGTCTTGGAGTGCTTCCCTGCGGCGCAGCGCGCGAAGCCCATCCACGAACGCCGCAGACAGATTGCCCGCGTTGAGGCGCCGCGCGCGCTGCTCGATCCATTCGAGCTCCTGAGCCTCGAGACTGATGGTCACTTTCCGCGTCGTCATCCTACGGTCATACCACTGTATGAACGATACTGCACGTCGCGACCGCATACAGCCACGATCGGCGACGCTGAGATCGTCACACGCACGACGGCGCGGAAACGAGGTGGATCTGGACGATCTCCGACGGCACACCCAGGCGCATGGGTGGCCCAAAGGTGCCCGTGCCACGCGATACGTAGAAGTGGCTTGCGCCAACGCGGTGGTGGCCGACGTCGTAGGGGTGCAAGAGCCGCGACAGGCGCCTCAGTGGCCACATTTGTCCGCCGTGAGTGTGGCCGGACAGCACGAGCCCAACTCCGAGCGCGGCCAGGCGTGCATAACCGGTGGGCTGGTGGCAGAGCAGGATCGATGGCCGCTCGCGGGCATCCGCCCCGACCACCTGGTCGACGTTCGCTGCCTCAAAGCCAAGGCGTGCGCCCATCGGGTCGTCGATGCCGTAGACGAGAAGTTTGCCCGCGACGATGACCCGTTCGTTGCGCAGGAAGCGGATGTGAGCAGTGGCTGCTCGGCGCGTCACCTCCTCGACGCCAGCGAAGAAGTCGTGGTTGCCGGGGACGGCGAGCACGCCGTAGCGAGGTCGGAGCTCCGCGAGCTGCTGCACCCATGGCTCGAGCTGCGCCGCGCGCTCGTCGACGAGGTCGCCGGTGATCGCCACGAGGTCGGGAGAGAGAGCGTTCACCCGGTCGACGATCCGGCGAAGGCGTCCGCGAGGTGCGAAAGCACCGAGGTGCAAGTCGCTCAGGTGGACGAGCGTGAAGCCGTCGAGATCCGGCGGCAGGTTGGCCAACCGGACCTGGATGGTTGTCGTGCGCGGCAGCGAACGCGCCCGCACGAACCCGAAGGCGACAAGCCCGACGACGACGGCCGCCGCCACGCTCGCTGCAACGGGGCCGGGGGCATGTTCGAGCGGAGGCAGGAGCCGCGGCCATAGTCCCGTCGCGCGGCAGAGAGCAGCGACACCACGGATGACGAGCGCGGCCAAAAACCCGTAGATCACCAGCGCCAGCCATGTCACCACGATCCAGTCGATCAAAACGGTCGGCCGCGCGATGTTCCTGCGCGCGAGCATGCGCAGCACCGGGAACGAGACAGCGCCGCAGGCGAAAAGCGCACGCAGTGCCCAGAGCCCCTGGGATCGACCAAGGTCGAACGCGGCGACCACGCTCGCATAAAGGAAATAGTGGGTCCCGCCGAACGCGGCCAGAAAGACTGCGACGAGCAAGAGGCGAGGCCGTTTGCGCATGTGGAAGTGAAGCCTATCACTGGCTTCTACCCCCCTGAGCTTCACAAGCTGCGCTCGCGAGCCGGCAGCGCTAGCGTGATCTTGTGAGCAGCCAACGAGTGCCCGGCGGCGTGGTCCACAAGCTTCCTGAAGACCTGCGCAAGGCGCTGGTTGCCAACCCAGCGGCGCTCGAGGTCTGGAGGGACATCACACCTCTGGCTCGCAATGAGTTTATCTGCTGGGTCGAAGATGCAAAACAAGAGATGACCCGAAAACGGCGCATTCGCCGAACCCAAGAAGAGCTTGAGGAAGGCCTGCGCCGGCCCTGCTGCTGGCCGGGGTGCAGCCATCGCGAACGCACCGGCAACTTACGGTGAGACGCTCTCGTCTTGCTGTATGGATGATCGCCACCCGGTGGAAAAGGCAGTGGCTCGCGATTGGTACCGATTGGACCCGGGTGTAAAGCAAGTCGAAGTGCCTGTGAAGCGTTGAGAGAACTCGAACGGAGAGAAGTCGGGCTTCGTCCGCTCAAGCTTCCAGACGCCGCAATCGATCTTCATCTCGTAAACACGCGCCACCCCGCGTTCGTCGAAGCAATGCTGGAGGAAGGTGCCGCGTTTCTCGTTTCACCCTATCAGCGCGAGCCCGTCGGGCGCCTCTGGGACCGGCACGGTCCAGCGCTGAACCAGAAACGTCTTCTTGCCCATCCACTCGAACATCACTCGGGCGCCAACATCGGGCAGCTCGGCGGGGCGTTTTTGGCCCGGCATCACCATCGCCATGCTCCACTTCCCGAGTAGCGGTTCCAGCCGCGCGCTCATGCTCGCCTTCTTCGCGACGTTCGGCATAAGAATCCTCCTACTGCCCTCATTGTGGTCAGCCTGGCAATGCGACACGTCCCTCGGCATCAAGCTTCCAAGCGGGTTGTACGCCACCTTCCGCGATTGATCATCGGAACCGGCAAAGTAGCCCGAGTACCCGTTCCCGGAACGCCTCTCGCATGTCGCTGCTTTCGGGACAGCGCCTCCATCGGAGTTGGTCGCGGTTTGACAACACGGCGGAGCTACATGGACTACCGTACGTGGTGACACCAGTTCGGAAGAATATCGAAAACGAAAATGGCGATCATGAAACCTAAGTACATCGAGGCGTTCGTTGAGAAGGCTTTCCGTAGTGGCGGCCTAGGCCGTCCGTCGGACGCAGTCGGTCTCCGGTTCCTTCTCAGAGGCGGCCTCGCCGCTTTGACGGCCTGCTCGTCGTCGCCATCGAGCATGAGCTCGGCCGGGGCCGGAAACGACGCCGCCGCCGCTTTCGCCTTTCAGCCATCCAACATCCGCCTCATGGACGTGATGCAAGCGGCGCCGCAGGCGCAGGACGAAAACCTTACCGGCTCGTGCCCCATCGTCACCGACACCGTGGCGCCCGAAGCGTCTTGCTTCCTGAGTCCGATCGAAGTTGTGACCCAACCGGACGGCAGTACCGTGAATCTCATCGTCGCCAATTCCATCACTCTTGCATCCGACGGATCGATTGCGATTTCGGGAACCGTCCCTCTTGTGCTGGTATCCCTTTCCAATGTAACGATCTCGGGATCCATCGATGCAGGCTCCAGGGAGCTCAACGTCGGACCGGGCGGCGCCGGACCGGCCCTATCGAATGCGGCCGGTCTGGGAACCGGCGGAGGAGCAGCCGCCTCGGGGTCTGCCGCGATCGGCGGCGCGGGAGGCTCCTATTGCGGTCTTGGAGGCCTCGGCGGGGGGCAGACCGCGAGCGGCACGGCCTACGGCAACGCGGCGATGCGCCCCTTGGTCGGCGGATCCGCAGGCGGCGGTGGCGCTGTGGGAAGCGGTGCAGGAGGTGGGGCGGTGCAGATCTCGGCTGCGGAAGCAATCAACATGAATACTGCGAGCTCGATCACGGTCGGTGGTCAGGGCGGCCCCATCGGAGGACTCGCCGCGAACCAAAACGCGGGGGGCGGCGGTAGCGGGGGCTCCATTTTGCTCGAGGCGCCGATCGTCACCGTTCTGGGAACGCTGGCCGCCAACGGCGGCGGCGGCGGCGGCGACTATTCGGGTGCAGGCGGCGACAACGCCACCGCCAGCGCGACTCCCGCGCTCGGGGGCGCCGGCGGGGCCGACGACGCGGCCGGAGGAAATGGGGCCGCTTCGACCGCGACCAATGGCGCGCCAGGCAAAACGGGGGCGACTTTGAACTCCGGCGGCGGCGGCGGAGCCGCGGGGCGCATTCGCATCAACTCGACGAACGGAATGGCCACGCTCAGCGGGGTTCTGTCCCCGGGCGCCACGACATCTTGCGTGAGCCAGGGCTCTCTGCGGAGCGCCGCGGACGGTCCGTAAAAGGCGCGGATGATGCGCCGTGGCGCTGGCCTGCGGTTCGCGGAGACATCTCGGGGTCGAGTCTTTCCGTTTGGTTGACGGACGAGGAGGCGCTGGCCGCATGGAAGCACTTACCCAGAAGGTGGTCGCCGCGCGGGGTCATCGCATCGCTCGGCTCGCACGCACTTTCCACGGTCTCCTGGCATCAAGGCACCATGGGTAGCCTGAGCGCCAAATCACCACGCTTTGGAATTCGCGTCGCCGACGGCCCGGCAACAACGTGGCTGATCTATGAACGGCGCTCCCGGGAGCGAGACCAAGCACCATCCATCCAATTCCGTGTGACACGCCGCTGATCGCCTTCGCGTTCTCGCAGGCACTTGGCGGAGTGGTGTTTTCGACGGGACGGCCAGCTCGCCGCACATCAACGAGCAGGGGCGGCCTCCGCTACGTGGCCCTTGGTTTCGACGAAGATCTTTTGGAAGGCCACTTGGGCATCACTACGCGGGGACACGTTGTATTCTCCGCTCTGCGCGGGCCTTAAAAAGGGCGTCTAAAGGGCGTTGGCGGATTGGTGAAGCTCGAGGGAGGTAGACCATGCATGGTTTCAAGATGGGAAAGTTGGTAGTGGGGCTCCTCGTCAGTGCCGGCGCCTTCGCCGAAGCGTGTGGAGGAGAGAACGCGACGAACAGCCCGGCTGTCACAGCGAGCGCCACCGCCCCGTCGGCGCCAGCGCCCTCCGCGGCGACGAGCGTGCCACCACCTTCCTCGAGCACGCTTGCGCCGGCGGAGAGCGTGGCCTCGACCGCGGCGGCTCCTTTTCCCGAAGACGAAGAAGTCTCGGCGGACCTGCGCGAATACCACCGCCACCATCACCACGGCGGCGCGACGATGTTCATCGCCATGAGCCTTGACTCGCTCGGGGTCGCCGCCGACCAAGCTGCGAAGATCGAGAAGATTCAGGGCGACCTCTTCGCCAGAATGGAGCCCGCGCACGCGGCGGAGCAGAACGTGCTCAACGTACTGGCTGACGGGCTCGCCGCCGGGAGGATCGACGAGGCGAAGGTCCAGGGCGCCATCGAGGGGGTGAAGGCGGCGTCCATCGGCGTGTACGAAGCGGCGGCCAAATCGCTGAACGAACTGCATGCGGCGCTCACTCCAGAGCAGCGGGCGGCGCTCGTCGACAAAGTCGAGTCGCACTGGGAGGCCTGGAAGAACTCGAATAACCAGGAGGATGTGGCGAGGGACGATGCCCACCTCGGCCACCTGGACCGCCTCGCCAAGGACCTTGGCCTCGTGCCCGATCAGGTGACGAAGATCCGCGCAACCCTCCGCGAGAGCGTGAACAAAGACCCGCTCAAGTTCGACGTGAGCCAGGTCGATGCTCATATCCAGGAGTTCGGCGCGGCCTTCAAGTCGGACAAATTCGACGCCAAAGCACTCAAGCATGGGCCTTTTGCCCACCAGCATCTCGCGGTCTGGGGGGCCTGGCACATGGCTCACTTCTACGAGGCCGTCGGGCCGGTCCTAACTCCTGAACAGCGCGCCAAGTTGTCCGCCGAGACAAAGGAGCACGCCGCTGCGAAGAGCGGCATCCTCGACGCCGACAAGCACGAGCGCTGACTCCCCCGTCCCTCGGCTCGGCGTCCTACCACGCAGAGCGGGGCGGCTACCGACGATGGTGGCCGCCGTGATAACCGGCGGCGTAGTGGTAGCCCGGGTGATAGACGCCGCCTGGCCAGACGCGGAAGCGGTAGTCGTGCAGATAGGCAGGCTCTCCGCCGCGATACCAGCCCCAGTGCGCGCCATCCCTGAAGAACCAGCGGTCGTGGAACCAGTAGTGAGGAGTTCCCTTGTAGTAAACGGGCTCGGCCGTGGCGATGTACGCGGCGTCCGGATAGACGACTTCTTGGGCGTACGCCGGTGCGACCGCCAGGCCGAGCGTGACGGCGACTCCGAGCGTTGCGACAAGGGTAAGGCGGCGGACGAATGGCCGGTTCATGATTGGTTCCTTCTCGTGATGCCTCGAATTGTGTGAGCAAAAGGGGCCCGAGCGCAAGTGAGCGACCGGATACTCGGGGGACAATACCACCCATGTGACCGCGTCGAGAGGAAGCACCCGCGCTGCGCCGCAGGAGGTACCCTCCTGGGTGCATCCCGTCGAGCTGCGGGTTCCTCTCGCACCTGGCGTGGTTCACCGCGG
This sequence comes from Polyangiaceae bacterium, assembly GCA_036500865.1. Classification (GTDB taxonomy): domain Bacteria; phylum Myxococcota_A; class Polyangia; order Polyangiales; family Polyangiaceae; genus Palsa-1150. Next base: position 165,166 of record DASYBG010000002.1, on the reverse strand, counting down.
AGCGGTGTCCGAGCTCACAATGGCGACCCTCCCTGGGCGCAGGGCTGCTCCAGGGAGATCGACGAATGCCGGCTCAATCACCGGATTGCGCGGGTTCGCCTTGTCCGGTTCCGCGACCTCGGAGGGAACCGACTGAGTCTCCGAAGGCGGTGGAAGTTCCTACGCCGCCGGTCCCGTCTTCGGCCTGCGGGCCTCTCCGATCAGAGACGAGAGTCGCTCGCCAGACCCCCAAGCCCTGCTCCTGGTGTTGCATCGGCCTCAAGGTCCCTTCTCTATTCTTGCGAACTCGGGACACGGTCCATCCGGCCCACAACGACCATCGATGCGGGGTCGAAGTCCCACCCGTCGGCGCTTCGCGCCATTCCGCCGGCCCCGTCGAACACGACGATGCGCACATCGTGGTCGATGTGTCCCTCGTCCCGCGCCGCGTGAACCCCGAGCAAACGGCTTGCCTCTCGAGTCTGGCTTTCGCCGCCGGACAATAGATGCCACTCGGCGGGAATGGCATGGGACGCCTTGAACCGCGCGAGGCGGGCGGGCGAATCCGTGCGTGGGTCAATCGTGATAAGCACGAACTCGGCGTGCGCCCCCACGGCGTGATAGGCGGCGTCGATGCGCCGTAGCGCCTGGATCGTCATCGGGCACCGAAGCGTGCATGTCGTATAAAACGGCGTCACGACGACCGGTGTGCCACCCCAGCGCGCCAGAGAAACCACCGCGCCCGTCTCGTCCCGCCACGTCAACGCCGGGTCGAAGAGCGATTCCCGGGCCGGCGTAAACGTTTCGCTTGGCGAGGACGGTAAGACACAGGCTCCAAGACCCAACGACAAGATCCAACCAAGCATTTTGGATGAACTCATCCTGCCCGCAGGGTAGCTCATATTTCAGGCGTATAGTGGACCTGTGATGGGGGCCAAACGCGCGCTCTCGCTGGCGTGGCTATCCTTCGTCGTTCTGAGCCTCGGCGCAGAGTGTGGATGCCAAGCCAACTTCTTGGCGGCGTCGGCGCACCCGCGCTTTGCGGAGGTCCAAACTATCATCGAGAGGCGCCACCTGCATTCCGTGGCAGAGCTGCTTCCGCTCCTGCCCGCCGACTATCGAGCCCACTACGTCCTCGTCTTTGACAGCCGCAGCCTGCAGCGCGCGACCTTTGAAGCGCCGCGGGTTATCCTCTTCTCGGAAGAATCGGCCTTCGTGATGAGCTTCAACGGAAGCTCCGACGAACTCGGATTCGAATCTGTCGAAACGATGGAATTCGACGGCAACAGCAAGGAATTCCGCTTTCGCGAGATTCGATTCCCGGACCGCCCCACCGACGGAGTCGAGATCTCGGCCATCAATCCGTCCCGATGCAGGGCATGCCACGGCGCACCCGCGCGACCCGTCTGGGACACGTTTCCGCTCTGGCCCGGCGTATACGGCGAGCGTGCCGGTGCCCCGCTATCCGATCGTGAGCGCCGCGGACTCGAAGCGTTCGCGCGCGTCCGCGGCAGTCACCCGCGCTATCGGTATCTCGTCGACCGCCGCGATCGACGTATCGACCGCGATTCACGCCAATATGAGGGCCGCCATGGCGACTCCAATGAGCGCCGATTCGATTCGCTGATGAGTCAATGGAACCTCGAGGCGGTCCTGGACGACGTGATCCGTGCGCCCCTCTTCTCGCGCTACAAATACGGGCTCCTCGAGGCACTGGCCCCCGCATGCCAAGAACGCCTGGAGGTTTCTCCGGCGTACGCACGTTTTGCAATCGCAGCCAACCGTGCAAACGACGTCCAGGCCTCGACCAAGCGCCTCCGCGCCATCGCGCCGCTCGATGACTGGCAGTGGCCACTCGGGCGCACTACGCGCGCCGTGCCCCTCAACCGGTTTCGATTTTTGGTCGAAGAAGGGCTTCGATTGTCCACCGATCAGTGGTCCACGGCATTGGAGCAAGGAACGTACGATTTTGCGGCTCCCGAAACGGACGTTGCGGCGCTCTTCGTCGATGCGGCGGCGGGAACGGCGCCGGACCTCAGTCGCCTCTACCAACGAACCCAATTGCACGAAGAAGCATGTGACGCCCTGCGACGACGCCATGGTTCGCAGCTTGGAAGCGACGACGACGCGGCCGGCTCGGCGCAGAACGCGCCGGATCTTCGTCAGAAGCCCGCGGTACTCGCGACATGCGTGGAGTGTCATGAGGCCGAGGACGTCGGTCCCGGGCTCCCGTTCGGAAACGCAGCTGCATTCCGGCGCGCGGTCGAGACGAGCCGCTACCCGCGAGGCTCACTGTTGGACGAAATTCTGTTCCGCCTTCAGCCCGCGGCTGGATCCAAGCGCATGCCGCTCACCACCGTTCTTTCCGACGAAGAAAGGACAACCATCGCTGACTACTTTCGGTTCACAGCGGGCGAGATGTCGGACAAGGCGCCTTTAGAGCAAGACGACGCTCGCCCATAAGAAAGCTTGCCTACTCGGGTCGAGACGCGAGACATTCGTTTCCTTTCACGTAGCCGGATTCTCGCTGAACCAAGGGGGCCAAGCTCGATGAAGAAGCACGGACTGCAAGGGGGCGCAGTGCTGGGGGCGTTGATCGGAGTATGCATGATGCCCTCGCCTGCGATTGCCGGGGATAAGGAGCCGCCTCCAAGTGCAGCTTCGCCTCCGGCCGCCGCGACGACCGCCACGAGCGCCGGCGCTCCGTTGTCCCCGCCCCCCGTCGGGGCACCCGCCGTGCCCGAGGCCACGCCGTCCACGACGCCCGACGCAGGGGCGCCGGCCGCGACGGCAGCGGGAACGACCTCGAACGCCTTCGCCTTGGCTCTCGATACCGTCTCCGCCGTTGCAGCCGATGCGAATGTCGTGATTAAAGTCTACGGTGACGCGGACGCCATCCTCGCCAACGGCAGCAAGGTATCCCCCTCGGTCGTCTCGTTCGGCGCAAGGCGCTTCGAGCTGTTTCCTACGGCGGAGGCCGGTCGCGTTTCCTTCCTCGCTGAATTCTTGGCGGAAGTCCCGTCGGCAAAAGGGCCCGGCGGGACGCTTTCCACCGCGCAGGACTTCGGTTTCGACGTCGAGCGGCTCGAGCTCACGTACCTTTTCAACAACTACCTCCGCGTCCGTCTGGGCCGCTCCCACCTCGCGATGGGCTACTACAACGACAGCTTCCATCATGGAAAAATCTTCGAGCTCACCACGGGCCGCCCTTACATCGTCAACTTCGAAGATACCAACGGCCTGATTATGGCCCATGTCGTCGGCATGGGCGCCGATGGAACCTTCGAAACTTCGACGTTCGGATCCTTCCGTTATGACTTCAACATCGGAAACAGCCATCCGCAGGACGTAACCGGCGTCTCCGCGGGCTTGTCCGAGGCGAAGGTGCTGACGGAAAACCTTCGCCTGCGATGGATGCCGTTCGACGACTTCATCTTCGGCATCAACGGGATGCACTCGTCGATACCGGCGTGTCCGGCCAACGTCCTCGGCGAGACCGGCGGACCCGCCCTTTGCCCCGCGGTTGGCGCGCCCGACCGCCCTCAAACCGATGAGCTCATCGGTGGCGTGCACGTCGTTTACCTGGGCTACGACGTTCACTTCATCACGGAGGCGTACGTCATCAGCCATACTCCGCAGGGCGGCGGGCATCAATTGACATACGGGGGCTTCAGTGAACTCGGGTATGCGATCAATACGGTAACCCCCTACTTTCGAGGCGAATACATTCGTTTTCCAGACAGTGGCGACACGGTTTATCAAGCGCCCGACTCCCTGTACGCCAACACTCTGAACTTCAGCGACCTGCGAGTCGGCGTACGGTGGCAACCGATCCCTCAGATCGCTGCGAAGCTCGAGGGACAACGCTATTACGTCGGAGGGACGGACCATGAACTCGCGATGCTTCAAATCGCGTTTGGTTTTTGACCATGACTAATCGCGCTCTTGCGTGCTGGATTCTCTGCGTTGCACTGCTCGTCGGCCCCTCGAAGGAGGCGTCTGCGACGGGCGAATTCGTCCTCCTCGTGAACCAGGCCAACCCCGTCACGTCGATCTCGCACCAAGCCCTCAAAAAGGCGGCGACCGGCGGCACGAAGCAGTGGGACGCGGGCGCCGTCGTTCAGCTCGGCGTCATTCCGTCTCCGGACGCTCCGGAGACTCAGTTTCTTGCGGAGCTCATCGACTTGGCGCCGCGCGAGCTGTTGTCCCGTGTCCAGAATCAGGTCTTCAAGGGCGAGATGAGGCGGCCAGTGCCGCTTCGATCCTCCATGGACTGCGCGGCGCTCGCAGGCTCCAACCCGGGTGCAATCTGCGTTTGCAGCGCGGGCACGGCGGTGCCCGCCAGCGCACATGTCCTTACGATCAATTAGAGAGGCTTCGCGAGCTGGCTCCATCCGCGGCTCGCCGGCCGTGGCGTGTCGAAGCAAATCCGGACGGAGTGCGGGCGCGCCGGAAATGAGCGTGCCTCGCGAGGGTGGGGCGTGTGGCCATCGGTCGACGGGCCCCGCGGAGCAGACTGGAGGGCTCCCTGTGCTCGCTGGGTACCGTGCTTCTGGTCGGCTCTTGAAATCGGAAACTATCGTTTCGGAATAGAGCGGTCGTAGTCATCGGCGATGAGCCTCGTTCAACCACGCGAACGGCGGGGCAGAATGGCGCGGCCGCTCCGGCTTCGTGTGGCGCCGGCGGTTGAAGGCGAGGCGATGCGGGCGCGTTCGATGCCCACCGCGGTGCCGACGCCGAGGCGTGGCCCAGACGAGAGAGAGAAAGCCAGGTAGAAGGATGCAGCCCAATCCGGGGGTACGGCTTGCTGGACGAGGACCGCTGAGCCTTTCATTGAAGGCGAAGCTGTCCGCCGGCTTCATCGTGGTCACGATTTGCTGCGCGGCGATCGCGGGCGCGTTCGTCGACCGCAACGTGCGACGCACGACGCTCGCGTCGTTCGAAGATAGGCTTTCGTACGAGACGACCATGCTGTCGCAGATGACGGCGTCCGCGCTCTTCGGAGAAGTCGATCCAAAGGACACCAGTCTCAACGAGTCCGTTCAAGCCCTCGGTGCCGCGGTTCACACCCAGCTGTCCATCATGGCCAAGGACGGCACGATCGTCGCCGACTCTGAGACTGAAGGCGACCACACGACCGGTTCACAGGCCTCGGCTCCGGAGATCGTGTCCGCCCGAGAGACCGGCAGCGGAACAGCCATCCGCGACGGTCGCATGTACGTGGCCCGGGCAATCGTCCGTGACGAAAAGACGCTCGGGTTCGCGCGCAGCTCGGTGCCCATGACCGAGGTGGCGGCCAACGTCCTGAGTGCCCGCGAGCGCATGGCGCTCGGATCGACCATCGCGCTTCTCATCGCGACCATCCTGGGGCTTGCTTTCTCCTCGCGGATTGTCCGTCCCATCCGCGCGGTCTCCGACGGCGCGCGACGCGTGGGCGCCGGCGACTTCGAGCACATGATCGCGGTCACCACGAGTGATGAAATCGGTGAGCTGGCAAGGTCGTTCAACGACATGACCAAGAGCCTGCGCGACACGGTGGCCCGGCTCGACGGTCGCAACCGGGACATGCTTCTGGTCCTCGACAACGTCACGCAGGGACTGCTCACGGTGGATCGGCGATGCGTCGTCTCGAAGGAGAAGTCGGCGATCGTGGAGAAATGGTTCGGTCCTGCCCCCGAAGGAACCGATTTCGCAGAGTACATCCGGCGCGTCGACCCGCGTGCAGCCGCTACCTTCGCCCTGCAGTGGTACCAGATACAAGATGCCTTCCTTCCCGTCGATCTGCTCCTGGATCAGCTTCCAAAGAGGCTTGAACAGGGCGAGCAGCTCTTCGAGCTGTCGTACACGCCGATTTTCCACGAGCACGACATCGACCAGCTCGACAAGCTCCTCATCGTTATCAGCGATGCCACCGGGCGTGTCGCGGCCGAGCGCGCCGAGGCCGAGCAACGCCAGGTGGCTTTGGTGCTCGAGCGGGCCGCGCGCGACAAGTCTGGAGTTTTGGACTTCCTGCTCGGTGCGGAGGCCCAGGTCCAAGCGCTCACTTCCGAGCAGCGGCTTGCGCTCGTCGAGACCAAGCGCACGCTTCATACGCTCAAGGGCAACTGCGCGCTTTTTGGCCTGCAGGCCATCGCCGCTCAATGCAACGACATCGAGACCCGGATGCAAGAGAGCGGCGGCGATCTGAGCCCCGCCGACATCACTGCTCTCGGCCGCACCTGGACGGCGATCGCAACACGTTTGTCTGCCGTCCTCGGGAGCGCCGATCAGGTAACCATCGAGGACGACGAATACGCCGCTCTCCTTCGCGCCATCCTCGACGGCACCTCTCGAAGCGAGGTCGCCCGCATGGTGCGCGATTGGCGAATGGAACGCGTGGTCGACCGCCTCGAGCGCTTCGCTGAACATGCGCGCGAACTAGGACGGAGACTGCACAAGGACGTCGAAGTGGAGGTCGTGTCGCCTGGTCTGCGCTTGCCCCGTGAGGAGTGGTCGGCGTTCTGGGCCGAGCTCGCCCATGCAATTCGAAACGCCGTCGACCACGGAATTGAATCCAACGAAGAGCGCAGCCTCAAGGGAAAACCAAAGGTGGGGCGGATCCGATTGGAGGCCGTACGCGACGGCCGATCGGTGACCATCGAAGTCACCGACGACGGTCGCGGAATCCAATGGGATGCAATTGCGGCACGAGCACGAGGCATGGGTTTGCCGGCCACGCGCCACGAGGACCTGGTGTCGGCGCTCTTCACCGATGGACTATCGACGAAAGCCGAAGCGAGCGACATCAGCGGCCGTGGAGTCGGGCTCGGGGCGCTCCGGGAGGCGTGTTCGCGGCTCGGTGGGACGATCGTCGTGGAGAGCGAGCCAGGCCGGGGGACGGCGCTTCGCTTCCGCGTACCGCTCCGCGAGAATGGGCCGAGTCTCCGTCCGTGCGAAACGGAGCGTCCAGCGCCCGGCCCCCAACTTGGGGATATAGCGTCGCCGTGAACACGTCTCGAGGCGAGACTGTCCGCGTTCAATCGTTCCTGCCGCGCGGGGTCCCTCTCCGCGGCTGCGCGCGGTCGCGCCCATAGCGTCGGGGGCGCCCCGCGAAGCGCTTGAACGAAGGACCGAACCCATCATGCAACCCGACACCTCCTCGAGCGGCGCAAACGCAAAGAGCCATGGGGAACCCGCGCGCAGCCCGGTGACCATTGGACTCGTCGACGGGACGACGCACGTGGGAGCGCTTGGACAATTCTCTCCGGCGCACGCCGACGTATCGCTTCAGTCCACTCAGGGCCTCCGGCATCTCTTGCCTGCCGAGCGCGTTGCATACATCGCCTATCACAAGAGCGCCGAACGATCGGCGCCCGCGTCTTCGCGCGCGGAGCGCTACAAGATCCACGTTGCCGGCCGGAGCGACTTTCGCGTCTTCGCGACGTTTCCTCCTGCGCAAAAGACCGTCGGCTTCACCGCAACGCCGGTCGACGCGGACTCGCCCTTCGTCGAGATCTTTTTCTACCATCATGGGGTCCTCGCGAAGGAGAAAGACGAGCCGCTGGGGGCTCTTCTCATCAAAAACGGTGCGCTGGGCGCCGACGCCCTCGCCCGCGCATTGGCCACGCAGAGCGAGCAGCGAACCGTGCCCATCGGGCAGATCCTCGTCGAGCACAGGAAGATCGCACCCGACGACGCGACGAGAGCCGCCGAACAACAGAAGCGGCGAAAGATGCGCATCGGCGAGGTCCTCGTCGAAGCGGGTCTCGTATCGAATGCGGACGTCGAGTCTGCCCTCGTCGAACAAAAGCGACGAAAAGGCCGCCGGCTCGGCGAGACCTTGATCGAACTGGGCCTTCTCGACGAAGAGACGCTTGCGAGGACGCTCGCGGACAAATTCCACCTCGCCTTCGTCGACTTGGATCGTGTCGCCTTGAGCCCTCAGGCGCTCGGAGAAGTCCCCGTCGAGCTCATCGAAAAGTACGGTGTTCTACCGATTCACGTCGACCATCGGGCGCTGACGGTGGCCATCGGCGATCCCTTGTCGCTCGACGCGCTCGACGTCTTGCGCTTCCACACCAAGCGCGCGGTCGAAGACGTCCTCGTGACGCCGAGCCAACTCAAACGCCATGTCGCCGAGCATGTCGCCCGCGCCCGAAAGGCGCTCGAAGCGCCGTCGGGATTCACGGCGATCCTCAAGGAACTCGCGGAGACCGACGGCGCGCTGATCGAGACCGACGCGGACGAACGACCTGAAGGCGACCAAGCCGACAGAGGCATCATCAGCCTCGTCAACAAGATGATATTCGATGGTTACCGGCGAGGAGCTTCCGACATCCACGTCGAACCCAACGGCAAGGAAAAGAGCCTTCGCGTGCGCTTTCGCATCGACGGCGATTGTGTTCCTTACGAAGAAATCCCTGCGGCGCACCGACACGCGGTCATCGCGCGGATCAAGATCATGGCGCTCCTCGACATCTCGGAGCGCCGCAAACCACAAGACGGCAAGATCAAGTTCAAGATCGGCGAGTCGAGCATCGAATTGCGCGTCGCCACCATCCCCACGGTGAACGGCAACGAAGACGTCGTGCTTCGTATTCTCGCGTCCTCCAAACCTCGGCCTCTCGACGCGATGGGGCTCAGCGCCAACAATTTGCAGCGCCTCCAGACGCTCATCCGACAGCCCTACGGGCTCATCTTGTGCGTCGGACCGACCGGCTCCGGCAAGACGACGACTCTCCATTCGGCGCTCGGGGCGATCAACACGATGGACGTGAAGATCTGGACCGCCGAGGACCCCGTCGAGATTACGCAGGATGGCCTCCGGCAGGTGCAGGTGCACCCCAAAATCGGGTTCACCTTTGCGCACGCCATGCGAAGCTTCTTGCGCGCCGATCCCGACGTCATCATGGTGGGCGAGATGCGCGATCAGGAAACCGCGGGGATCGCAGTCGAGGCATCGCTCACAGGGCACCTCGTGATGTCGACATTGCACACGAATAGCGCGCCCGAGACCATCACTCGAATGCTCGACATGGGCCTCGACCCGTTCACGTTCGCGGATGCGCTGCTCGGCGTTCTGGCCCAACGCCTCGCGCGGGCGTTGTGCACGAAGTGCCGGACTCCGACGGCCGGCACGGCAGAACAGTACGAAGAGTTCGATCGCGCGTACGGCAAAGGGCTGTTGCAGAGCGAGCTCGGGCTGGAAGAAGGTCCGGCGTTCAACGTGTGGACGCCGACCGGATGTGACGCGTGTGAAGGCACGGGATACAAGGGCCGCATCGGGCTGCACGAGCTCCTCGTCACGGACCCGGAGATTCGCCTCATGATAGGCCGAAGAGCGCCCGTCGAAGGCCTGCGCCAGCACGCCGTCGCCCACGGCATGCGCACTCTGCTCCAGGATGGCATCGAAAAGTGCCTCACGGGTGCCACCGACTTGAAGCAAGTCCTGGCGGTGTGCAGTCGCTGATGGGCGCAGAGCACCGTACCGAGCGGGTCGAGCGTCCCGTCGGCGGCCACAATCACCGCGAATTTGCGAGGACAGGGCGTGACGGAAGAAGAGAGAGCAAGATGAATCCCCCGCAGAACGAGATGCTCTTGATCATCGCTCGCCACCTCGTGGAGGTGACGACGGAGCTCTTCGCCGCCTACGGGATGGAGGTGATTCAAATCCAGAGCGACGCCGGTGATCGCTTGGGGCCGCCGGATCGTGAATCGATCGTGGCGACCATCGGATACGTCGGCGAGAAGTTTCGAGGCGCCCTCGTCCTCGCCGCGCGGCGAACCGCGGTGGAATCCTGGCTTGCAGCCATGGGCGAGAATCCGGAGACGACGGACGTGTCCGATACCCTGGGCGAGTTTTCGAACATGCTTCTCGGAGGAATGAAGAGCCGCCTCGCCGCACAAGGTTTGCCGATCCTTCTTTCGACGCCGACGACGGCATCGGGCCATGGCCTCTCCTTGGCGGTGCCCTCTTCGCCTTCGTTGTGGATCGCGTTTCAGGGCCCGAGCTGGCGGGTGGACGTGTGTGTGGCCGCCATGTTCGAGCCGGGCTTCCGTTTGCAGGAGGCGCCCGTGGCGCGGGAGGCGGCCATGGACGCCGGAGAGTTGCTTCTTTTTTGACGCCGACCCACGAGACTCAATGGAGGTCTGACGATGAGCGCAACAGTTCTTGTAGTCGATGATTCGGTTCTGGTCCGGCAGCAGGTGGGACGCGCTTTGACGGGGGCGGGCTTCACCATCGTCGAGGCCGTCGACGGAACGGATGCCCTGCAAAAGCTTGCGGCCAATCCGGCGGCGCGGCTCATCGTGTGTGACGTGAACATGCCGGGAATGAATGGCGTCGAGTTCTTGGAGCGTCTATCCGCGAATGGCAATACGCTGCCCGTGGTGATGTTGACGACCGAGGGCCAGCCGGAGCTCATTCAACGCGCGAGGGAGCTCGGTGCCAAAGGCTGGATTGTCAAACCGTTCAAGCCGGACTTGCTGATCGGTGCGGTCAAGAAGCTGACCGCGGCGGCGCGAGCCTAACCTCGACGAGGAAGCTGACCTCCAATGTTGCCATCGAGCTAGGTCGTTCGTGGTCTCTTCGCCGCACGTCCTTTTGGTGGATCCGAACGACACCGGCCGGGAACTCCTCGCCGAACGCCTGAAACTTCAGGGGTTCGCCATCCATGAGTGCAATGACGGCGCCCAAGGGGCGATCCTTGCCCTCGAAGCAACCCCGGCCGCCATCATCGCCGATCTCTCCATGCCGAGCATATCGGGCGTACAGCTTTGTCGGCTGCTTCGATCGGAAGCGGGCACCTCGAGCGTGCCGGTCATTCTCCGTGGCCTCGAGAGTCGCCGGAATCATTTCTGGGCCGAACAAGCAGGCGCCTTCGCCTACGTTGTCAAAGGGCGCATGGGTGAGCTCGTCCGCGCCCTTCGCCGCGCTCTCGAACTCCGCTCGTTGGAAAACGATGGCTTTTTCGTCGTGGATTCGACCGAGGCGCTCGACGTTCGCGACCGGATCGCCACCCACCTCGACGCGGCCCTCTTCGAGTCCGTCATCGCTGCGGAGGTGCGGCAGCTCGGATCGAGTGAGTCGTTCGACCGGATGTTCGACTTGCTTTCTCAGTTCGTGTCGCAGGTCACGACCTACCGGTGGATGGCCGTACTACGCGATGAGCCGCGACGTCTGGGACTGCATGCGAATCCACTCACGCAGAAGCGCGCTTTGACGGAGGCGCTCGCCGCCTTTGGCGTCAGCGACGACGCCCTCGCGAAGGCGCTCGTGGAGGACGACGACGCGATCGTCGACATGGACGGCCCGCCAGCAGTGACCGCGCCGATCCACTTTGGCGCGGCCAAAGTCGGGACGCTCGCATTGGCTTCGCAGAGTTCCTCCCATCCGGGTGATGGCGTGCTCGTGAAAACCATCGCGAGAGAGCTTGGAGGCGCTCTGCGGATGGCGACCCTGGTCGAGGAGTCCCGCTTCATGGCGAGAATCGACCCCCTCACCGGCCTTCTCAACCGACGGGCCTTCCTCGAGTGGGGAACGCGCGAAGCAAATCGCAGCGCTCGCTACGACGATCCCTTTTGCGTTCTTCTTCTCGACGTCGACCACTTCAAGTTGATTAACGATCGACGCGGACACGCGGCCGGTGACGCGATCCTTTGCGCGTTGTCGAGGGTCCTCGCATCGAGCGTCCGCTCCTGCGACGTCGTGGCGCGATGGGGAGGCGAGGAGTTCGTGATCGCCGTGCCCTCGACGCCGCGGCAGGGAGCAGTGCGCTTGGCGGACCGCATCCGTGAAGCCGTGGCGGAGGACGATATCTTCGATTCGAGCCAAAATCGGGTCCAGGTGACAGCGAGCTTTGGCGTCGCGCAGCTCGAGGGAGGAGAATCACTCGAGCACCTTGTCGATCGCGCCGATCGCGCGATGTACGCGGCCAAGACTGCCGGTCGCAACCGCGTCTTTTCAATGAACGACGGCTCGGTCGTCCCCTTCGTGCCCGATCCCGTGGTCTCCCCCTCGCTCGGGCACCCATCCAACGGCGTGTAGCCCGCATGGCGTGACGAGTGCGGTCTGGGAATGCGTGGCGTGCTTGTTGCTCATGAGCAAGGCCATGGAAACGACGGCGTCGCCGCGCACTGCACATGACGACACGAGCCACGAGGAAGAGCTCCCAATGGCCGGCTTCGTTGCCCTCGCCACGGCCTTCGCGACGGGCACTGCCGTGTTGATTGCGGCGTTGGCGAAAGAGCGCCGCCTGCCGGGCCGCTGGTCGGCCACCGATCTGCTCGCGACCGGCGTCGCCACCCATCGCCTCGCCCGTATCGCGACTCGCGACCGGGTCGCGATGCCGTTTCGCGCGCCGTTCGCCGAGTATCAGGGCCCCGCGGGCGCTGGCGAAGTGAACGAGCGACCCCGGGGGCACGGCCTGCGGCGCGCGATTGGTTTGCTCGTCACATGTCCGTTCTGCATGAGCCCCTGGATAGCGACGGCGTTCCTCGGCGCGAAGGCCGCAAGGCCACGCGCGGTGCGCTTCGTCGAGGGGGTGCTCGTCTCGGTCACGGTCGCCGATTTCGTCCAGCAACTTTACGCGGCGGCGCGCAAGCTCGCGTGAGCGCGCGTGAGGTTGCGCCTCCAAACCGAAGTCGGCTCGAACAGGCTCTGCCAGAGAAGTGCGCGATGGCGCGCTCGAGCGAAAGCCTGGATCGCGCGATGCATCGACGTGCGCGCAGAGGTGACGACGATGAGAGCCCAACCGACCGTCGAAGGGATTGAGCACAATCACGGAGCGATGCGATACCAGCGCAACAGTTTCATCGAGGCCACCGCTGGGATCGGCGAGGAACGCGCGGTCGTCAATACGACCACGGCGGCCACGGTAGAATCGGAAGTCTTGATCGAGCCCGTGCGGTGGAGCGTCGTGAGCGCCGGCGTCGTGGCGGCCCTATCCGCGCTCGTTTTGCTCGGGGTACTGGCCGGGGCGCTCGGACTGGGTCCGAACGAAGCGTATTTCCTACCCCCCGTGGCCTATGACAACGGGCCGGCGGTCCTCGTGGCCGCGGTGATCGGCTTTCTTTCGTTCGTGTTCGGCGGCTGGGTCGGCGCGCGGCTCGCGGTCTACCGGTCCTATCGCACGGGCTTGCTGAGCGGGGCCCTCGTCTGGGGCGTCGCGGTGCCGCTCCTCATGTTTGCGGGTCGGGGTGCGCCCCATTCGGCGGCCCAGGCGGGGGTCGAGTATGGTCCGGTTGGCGTCCAGCACATCGCTTCCGTCGTTCTGGCCCTGCTCGTCGCCGCGCTCGTCGGGTCGCTGATAGGAGGCCTGCTCGGGGGGCGCCGCGCAGGCGTTGCCAAAAGGACTCACGCGGCGCGATAGCTTCTACCTTCGCGCGCATGTGGGGCGTGTTCGCGGTGCCAGCAGATTCAGCCGGCACCGCGCTCGTCCATCCGGTGACGAGCGCGGGCCGGCCCGTATCTGAAGTGGAGGCGACTTGTCGCGGGGTCTGCGACGGTCAATGAACGATGAGCCCACGCGTAATCAGCAGGTCCACGACCTCCCCTGTTTGCGCCCGCTGCACCGAGACGCCCAAGCTCGTCCCAGGCTCGCCGCGGATGCGCTGAAGCGCGTCGGCGAGGGACATGCCGTCGGTGTCTTCGCCGTCGATGCGGACGATGCGGTCACCCTGCCGAAGACCGATGCGATCCGCCGGGTCTCCGGGGAATATCGGGTTCACGGAGATCCCGTCGCCCGTCTGGACGAGACCCGCGCCGATGCCACCGAACTCGAGCCCCGCCCCGCCATCCATGGTGTCGAGTGTGATGTCCTCCGTGAGGGTGCCGCTCGAGTCGATGCGCAAACCCGACACCATCCGGGCGCGATAGCCACTCTTGTGCGCGAATAGCGTGAAGGGACCTCGCGGCGCGCCTTCGAGACGGTAGTCCCCCGCCCCACCGCTCTTGGCGACCGCACCGCTGGCGACGACGCTGCTGATGGCGTCGAAGCGAAGGTCTACGTCGGAAAGGGGCGCGTGTCTTTCGTCGTAGATGCGTCCAACGACCGTACCCCCTTGTGCAAGCACGATACGCACTCCGGTCGTCGCCGCGCCGCCGAGCACTTCGACCGGGTCCGATCGTGCGGGCGGTTTACCCTTCGTCGTCGCGACGAGCACGTAGCTGCCCGGCGCGAGCTTGTCCCAGTGGAACGCTCCGCGGGGGTCGTCGAAGGCTCGCCCCGCCACACTGCGAAAATTGCGCCCGTGCGCGGCCGAGAAGGACTCGATCCCGAGAGTGAAGGCCACAACGGCTGCGCCGCCCTGGTCGACGACCGTACCGTCAATGGACCCGCCCACGCGCAACCGGAGCAGCGCGTGGCCTCCTTCGGCAAGGGTGACGGGATCGCTGGCCGCGTAGTCGTCATGCAGCGCAATGGCGTCGCAGCCGATCGTAGAAGAAGGCAATTGGAAGACGCCGTCTTCGCCGCTCGTCGTGCGGGCTTCGGACGCTTGCCCTTCGCATGCGATAATGCGAGCGCGCACCGGCTTGTCGTCGGGATCGTGCACCTCTCCGCTGACGGGAGACGCCGCCTCGAGTCGCAGGCGCACGACACGCTCCGACGGGTCGTCTCGATCGAGGAGTGCGAGGCGCGCGGTCTTGTACCCGCGCGCGACGGCCACCAGAAACGATGCGATATCGGGAACGATCGCGAGGCGGAAAGTGCCGTCTTCCCCGCTCGTCGCACTGGGAATGCTCCACGGCACGCCCTCGATCGAGAGCGTGGCGCCCGCCACCGCGTGGTCCGCGGCATCGACGACGACGCCGCGGACGGCGCTCGCGGACGAAAGCACCAGGGTGACCTCGGTCGTCTGACCCGCGTTCGCATGGAGGATCGCGCTGGTCACCGCGCCACCAGGGTCGGCTTGCGCGGTCACACGCACGCGGGGGGAGCGTATCTTTGCGAAGGAGAACCTTCCGGCCGCGTCGCTCTGGATTCCACCGAGCACGGCATAGGGTGGGCGGGACGACAAAAGGCGAACGGCGGCCCCGCGCACCAGGTTCCCGTCGGCGTCGAGGACCCGCCCGCGGACCTCCGGCGTACGATCCTCCGCCGGCGCCGTCGGGTCGCGATGCTCGGGCAGCGGCGACACGGATCGCATCGGAAGCGGGGCATGAGTGCGCGGCACGGCGCGCAGGAGACGCACCAGACCCACGGTCGCAACGAGCACCGGCAGCAAAGTCACGACGAGTCGGATCACAGTCCGACGCAAACGGGACGTCTTGAGCGCCTCCACGGCAAGCTTGTTACCGCAAGCGTCGCCCCGCGCCACGTGACCGCGGACAGACACGGCCTCAGGACATGGTGAAATAGGCGAGCGTTCCCCGCCACGACAGAGTGACGTCGGCCACGCAGAGCTCCGAGAATCGAGCACCGAAGAAAGCGGCGCGGGCGACCACCCTGCCGGCCGAGCTACGACTACTTCGTGTATTTGGCCGCGACGATGTTGGCTTGGACGGCCTCCTCGGTGGCATCCGAGGGATATCCCGTGACAAGGCATCCCTCGTAGAAGGTGCCTTCGCTGAGGTTGTTGTTCGCCACGCAGCAATCCCCGCCGCTGCCGAGCACCATCGCGCCTTGTTTTTTCATGGGGCTCCAACCAGCGGGGAGGGCACCCTTGTAGAAGGTCGTCAAGCTGCCGGCCGTCGCGTCCGAGCCGCGGAGCGTGAACTCCGTCGTCCCGTTGTTCTTCAGGACGGCGGTGACGAATGGGGTCGTCTGCGTCGGCTCGTTCGGATTCTTCCCTCCGGAGGTGCCCTCGGTGAAGAGCCCGAATTCGAGATCCGCCGTCGCCCACGGGCCCGCCCCGGCCCCCGTTCCCCAGGTGGTGATCGTGCTGAAGCTGAGCGCGTCCATCGCGCCGGCGCCGTCCGCCTTTCGGTCGGTCTCGCTGTTGCCGTAATCGAAGCAGCACCCGGCGTTGAAGTGCGTGCCGCTCGTCACCATGTACATCCCCTCGGGCGCGCTGCCCAAGGGAATGCCCTGGTTGACCCCGTTGACCCAATAGCTATTTCCGGGATTGATGAAAAGAGAATAGGCCTTGCTACCGCCGACGTGTATCGACTCGCCCGTCGCGCTCGCGGGTTGATCGTCGCCACCGGCCGGACTGCCGGCACCTTGATAGTGAAGGTCGTTGCCGCTCTGGCTCTGGTCGTAAATCGTGGTGACGACGCAGGTCGTGCCCGTGCAGAAGAGGTCCTGCGAGGCCGCGTCGGCGGCGCCGCCCGCCGTGACGGTGCCGATGTCCTGGGTCGTCCCGGCCGCATTCCGTACTTGGTAAAGCCTCCCGCCGTACGCTCCGAACAAGGCGCGGACGGTGCTGTGCGCCGCGACGCAATGGACGGATCCGCTCGGGTCGCTCTTGTAGATATCGCACGGGCCGACGGCGGCCACGGTCCCCCCGCTCGAGGAGCTGGAGCCGCTGGAGCTTCCGCTCGACGAACCGGAGCTCGACGAGGAGGATCGCCCCCCCGAGCTGCTGGACCCGGAGCTGCTGGAAGAGCCGGGCGGCGGGGCCGTGCCGGAGTCGCCGCTCGATCCGGAGCTGGTGGTCTTTTGGAGCGCGATGCTGCCCGTCAGCGTGGGGCTCGTGCTCTGGGGCAGCAGCGCCGCGCCGCCTCCCGAGACGCAATACGAATACACGTCCCCCATGACGGTCGAGGCCGGGTTACCCGTAATTGCGACGGCGTTACTCGAAATCGCGTAGGTGCCCGTCGTCGCCGGAATGATGGTCACGAAGCCCATCGCGCCCGTTTGCTGGATGTCGCCCACACAGTTGCAACCGCCGTTCGCGGCGTCGGTGCACGTGAGAGAGGAATAGCCCAGCGCCCCGAGAGGGCTACTCACACCGGCGCACGAAACCGGTGTCGACGAGACCGTCAGGCACGACGGCGCCAGCGTGAACTGCTCGCTTCCGGAGGTCGTCGTGTTGTCGGCGTACGACCCGTCGGAGTTGGCCGTCCACGTCCCCGAGACTTGGAGGGACCCCGTGACGGGGGCGGACGAGCACCCCAAGCCGACGTACGACAGATCCAGCGTGCCGGACACGATCAGACACGACGAGGTCGCATTCCATGTTCCCACGAGGTTGCCGCCGCACGGAACGGGGTTGGAGCACGACGCGGGCGCTCCGCTGCTGCTTCCGCTGGAGGCCGAGCTTCCGCTCGAACCCGAGTTGCCGCCGGAGCTGGAGCCGCTGCTCGAGCTCGACGACGTCCCCGAGTCCGCACCGCCGGGGGACCCGCTCGATGTGGGGTTCGAGAACGACGAGCACGCGACCGCGAGGAGCGCGAACCCTGCAAGCCCATGAGACCGACCGCCCATGTCTCTTCCAGTGGCGTAGAGAGCACTTTTCCGCCACGGAAAAGCGCGGGAGCCGAGCTTTCGTGCGCCGTATTCGCCCGGCGACCTCTTGAATGCCACGCATCACACAGCGTCAGCAGATCGTTGCACCCGCACGCTCCGGCTCGTTCCCTCGCGCGAACGACGCCTGCGGGCGCGTCGCAGGAGCACGAAGGCAAAGCCCGTCGCGATGCTTGACCCCGCGCTGCCGCCCCCCGCGACTCCGCAGGCACACCCGGAGCGTGCGACGGGAGGAGCCATGGAGGTCGCCGATGCGTCGCCCCCGCCCGCGGCCGAGATCGTGAATAGCGACACGCCGAACCGCGGCAGGTCGAAGTCGAGGGCCACCGTGCCGCCCGGGGCGTCGACGGGCTGCGCGCTCTGGAGAGCGACCGGCTCCATCGCTTGCTGAAGCTGCGCCAGCTGCGCGGCCGAGGGGGATGCCGGGCTGCCTTGCGAGGCCCAGATCGCATACGCGTCGCCGTTCGCGTCGTCGACCCGCCGCTGGGTAACGAGCGCTCTCGCCCCGAACGACGCGGGCAGCTGCACCGAGAGGTGCACCGGCGACGGCGGCGCGGTGGCCAAATCGTCGTGGTAATTCCAGACGAGGACCTGGACGGACGTGCCGCCCAGGGTGGCCATCGCGTCGACGTCGGCCTGCCCGCGCACGCTCGACGCGAGAATGTCGTCGAGTGACAGCGACCCGCTGCTCGCCACCGGCAGGCGGGCGCCATCGAGCTGGGCGAGCAACTTGAAGGCGTTCAGGACGGGCAGATGAATGCCGTTGCTGGACAGGACGCGATAGCCGGCGAAATAGGGCTGGTCGTTGAAGAGGAAGGCCCACGTCACGAGCCCCGCGAGGTTCACCCCGACGCGGGCCTCGAGCTCGAGGCTCCGTTTCATCATGACGACCTCGTAGGCCCCATAAGCGGGCGAGAGGCGATACGCATCGGCCGGGTTCTCCGCCAGTGGACACGCCGCACACCCGTCCGGGTCGGCCTCGCTGATGACGATCGGCGTATTCAGGTATTGCGGGAACGCGGCGACGGCCTCGAACCCCGCGAGGTGGAGCGCGAGCTGGTTGCCAAGGTTCATCTCGACGTGACCGTCGGTCATCGCGACCCCGCCCTTCGCGTGGAAGCTGATGAGGTCGAGGCGGGTCCCGCTCGCGCCCGTGACAGCGTTCGTTCCGCTCGCGGTATGCGCCAGAAATTGGGTGAGAAAGGGCCCGGGCGCCGCGACGGCTGGACCCCCGAGGCGCGCGTTCGGCAGAACGCCGTGGAGGCCCGTCTCGGTGTAGTCGAAGAGCTGGTCGTACTCCGCGGGGGTCCCGTGCCAATAGCCGAGGTCCGGCTCGTTCCAGAGCTCCCACGGCCATTGCGTGCTCACGTCGAGATAACGGCCGTCGGAGTGCGCGGCCCACGCTCCGATGAGCGCCGCCCATTTCGTGTAATCGCTGGGCGGGTAGAAGCAGCCGCCGTCGAGCGTGTAGATTCCGCTATTTTGGTACGGATCGGGGTGGACCGAGAGATCGTGAGGCATGAAGCCGATTTCGACGTACGGGAGCGCGCCCGCGCCCGTGATCGCGTCCATGACGCCGTCCATCAGCGTCCAGTCGTATAGGACGCTGCCGTTCGGGGCAGAGTAGACGTTGGTCGAGCCCCACTTGAACGACGGGGTGCCGTCGCCGCTATTGAGCAAGAAATGGTTCCGGATGTGCGGGGGCGTCGTGTGGATCTGTCCCAACGTGCCGAGCAGGGCACGTCCCGGGTCCGTGGCGCCGTAGTTGACCTCGTCGAACCCATGAAAGGCCCATACCCGCTCGATGGGGATACCCGGGCTCGTCGCGTCGACGGAGATCGTGACGGCCGGCGCGGCGGCTTGCGCGAAGGCCCGCTTGGCACCGGCACCGAGCACCAGGACGGCACACGAGACCGTAAAGGCCTTTCGCGCCGTGCCCATACCCACCGCGTATAGCACGGCGACGCGACGAGCCATGTGCGCGATCCTGCTTACCGCGGACGGCTCGACGCGGGCGGAGCGGACCGATGGAGGTGCGCCTCGCCGCCGCCGAGGTACACACCGCCTCATGCCCTTCGAACCCCACCGCGATCGCGTCCGCGCCGAGTCCTTCGGCTCCTACGCCGAAGCCTACGATCGGCATCGTCCCCCTTTCCCGAACCGGCTCGTCGAAGACCTCATCGCGCTCGCGCCGAAACGGGTCCTCGACGCGGCTTCCGGCACGGGGCTCGTCGCCCGCGCGCTCGCCGCTCGCGGGCTATCGGTCCTTGGCGTGGAGCTGGACCCACGAATGGCGGAGATTGCCAGGCGCCACGGGCTCCACGTCGAGGTTGCGCGTTTCGAGGAGTGGAACGACGCCGGGCGGCGGTTCGACCTCGTCACCTTCGGCGACGCCTGGCACTGGATCGATCCGGCGAAAGGCATCGCGAAGGTCGCCTCGATCCTGGAGCCGGGCGGCATGCTCGTCCGCTTCTTCAAAGGCTACGTGCTCCCACCGGAGACGTTCGCGAAGCTCGAACCCCTCTATCGGTCGATCGCGCCCGGCCTGACCGTCTATGGCAAGTGGCCCGAGATCGAGTGGGTCGACCCGGTCGCGGCGAGCCCGGACTTCGTCATGCGCCCGATGAAGGAGTACGCCTGGGACGAGGTCTTCTCGGCTTCGCAGTGGACCGGATACCTGAATACGGCGAGCGACCATCGCCGCCTGCCGTCCGAGGTCCTCACCAAGCTGCTCGATGACGTCCGCGAAGCGCTCGGCCCCGAGATCGCCGTACGGGCGCGGACCCTTGCGCTCTTCGCACAGAGGTCGCGCGGGGCGACGTCATCCTCCCAGAAGCATACGGGACATATATCGTCGGTACCGGGCGGCTCCTCCGGTAGAGTTCGATACCCACAACACGGGTAGGCAAAGCGACGCTGTATCTCTGGTCCCGTCATGGCCTGCCTCCCCCTGTTTTTGGAGCTCGTTTGACACCCTTAGCCGTAGTCCACCGGACCACTCGCGCTGTCACGTCCAACAGTAACGTTCGATCGCTGAGCTGTCGCTCCGTCGAAAGCCGCAGGTGGGCGCGCCACCTGCGATCAGGACCTTCTGGCCCTCCAAGCCTATCCAAGAATCCACTCGCGCCACACGCTGAGCGGTCTGCGACAGCCTTGCACTCGTACGCCTCGATGACCGATCATGATGACGGTCATCCTCGGACATGACCGCGAGGGTCACAGCATTCGTAAGCGTCGGTGACCGATCATGATGACGATCCTCCTCGGACATGACCGCGAGGGTCACAGCATTCGTAAGCCTCGATGACGGATCATCATGACGATCATTCTCGGACACGATCGCGAAGGTCACCGCGCTTGTGAGCCTCGATGACGGATCATCATGACGATCATTCTCGGACATCATCGCGAGGGTCATCGTACTCGTGGGCCTCGATGACCGATCATCACGACGATCGTCCTCGGGCACGATCGCGAGGGTCACCGCGCTCGTGAGCCTCGATGACCGATCTTGATGACGATTATCCCGGTCTCACCGCGGTCGAGCCAGCGACAATCTCTCGAAGGCTACGGGGGGGTTCTCCCGCGACATTGGCGATCGCGCACCATCAGGGCCCGGGCAATGTCGTTCCACCTCCATTCGGTGGTCACCTCTGTTGCCGCGCACGGCGCTGCCCATCCGGGGTGGCATGATGCCCCGTCTTGTCCCGGCTTCTACATTCGCTATCCTGGCACGGCTCGACGCGCGGGCGGAACGGGGGCGGCTTGGCCACGAAACACCACCGGGCGTGCCGACGTCTCGACGGGGATTGTACGCGATGAACTCTATCCTGGGGCGGCTTCGTGGTCTCGCGGGGGCCGGCGGAGACACCGCGCCGTGACCGACCTTTGGCTCGATGGCCTCATCACGGTGATGGCCGCTGCCGCCGCCGGGAATACCGCGGCTCGAGTGAGGATACCGGACGACGAACTGCCCTATTCCGCTTCGACACGAACCGCATGCACGCCCAACGAAATGCTCGACGCGTTTGCATCTCGCGCCAAAGCGGACCGGCGTGCCACCGAGCGCCTCGAGTTCCTGGTCGATGCGTCGCGCGAGCTCGCGGATTCTGTGCCAGATCACGACAAGCTCCTCGACCGGCTACTGAGTCGAATGGTCGCAATCGCCGGAGATGGTTGCGCAATCCTTTTGGCACGCAACGACACCCGTTTCCCCGTCCTCGCCGCCCTCCACGCGCAAGACGTCGTGGTCCGTCGACGGCTCACGGCGATCTTCTCGGAGCCTTTCTCCTTCGAGCGGCGTCCGCAGGGCGTCGGCGTTCTCGCGTCGGCCGACAGCCTCCTGGCGGAGACGCTGGACGAGGAGCGGATCGCGTCCGAGGGATCGCCTCCGTGGCTGGCCGCCCTCAAGGCCACGGGGGTGCACAGCCTCATGGTGGTGGCGCTTCGCGCGGGGGGACGCGCCTTCGGGCACGTGGTGCTCGCACGCTGGCAACGTGCGCGCTCCTCGTTCGACACGGGGGACCTCGCGCTCGCCCACGGCTTGGCCGATCAGGCATCTCTGGCCCTCCTCCACGAGCAATCGCGCGAAGCGCAGCGCGCGGCCGAAACGCGGTTCTCGCGGCTCTCTCAATCCGGAATCCTTGGCATCGTCGTCGCGACGCTCGACGGGCGCATCCTCGAAATCAACGATGCGCTCCTGCGCGCTCTTGGATATTCGCGCGAAGAGGTCCTCTCCGGGATGGTCCCGTGGAAGGACCTGACGCCGCCCGAGTGGCTCGATGTAGATCATCAAGCCGTCCAGGAGCTCCTTTTGACCGGCATCGCCGGCCTTCGGGAGAAGGACTACGTCGCCAAGGACGGGACCCGTGTGCCCGTCATCGTCGGGTCCGCGATGCTCGATGGCTCCGCTCGATCCTGCGTCTCGTTCGTGCTCGACGTTCGGGGCAGCGCGAGACTCGAAGCCGCCATCAGGCACCTTCGGGAGGCCCGCGCGTCGGAGAGCACGTTTCGCGGATTCATCGAAGCGGCGCCGGACGCCGTCGTCATCACCAACCGCGAAGGACGGATCGTTCTCGTCAACTCTCAGACCGAGAAGCTCTTCGGCTATTCCAGGGCCGAGCTCGTCGGTCGGAGCGTCGATCTGCTGGTCCCCGAGCGCTTTCGCGATCGACACCCGAGCCACCGATCAGGCTACTGCGCCGCGCCGCGCGTTCGCGCCATGGGTTCGGGCCTCGACCTCTTCGCGCGCCGCAGGGACGGCACGGAGTTTCCCGTCGAAATCAGCTTGAGTCTTCTGGAGACGCCGCAGGGTTCGATGGTATCGAGCGCGATCCGCGATGTCACCGAGCGCAGAGTTGCCGACGAGCAAAGGCTTCGTCTGGCGGCGCTCGTCGAAGCCTCCGATGACGCGATCATCGGCAAGACCCTCGACGGCATCGTCACGAGCTGGAACGGCGGCGCGCAACGAACGTTCGGCTACCTGGAAGAAGAGATGATCGGACAGCCGATTTTGCGGCTGGTTCCCCCGGATCGGGTGGACGAAGAACGCGCCATTCTCAAGCAACTGGCGAGTGGCCACATCGAACACTTCGAAACTGTCAGGGTGAGGAAAGACGGGCATGAAATCGACGTATCCGTCACGAGCTCGCCGATACGTGACTCGATGGGCCGGCTGATCGGCGTGTCGAAGGTCGCGCGCGACATCACGGAGCGCCGTCGGGCCGAGCTGACCGTGGCGCATGCGAAGGAGGCGGCCGAGGCCGCGAATCGCGAGCTCGAAGCATTCAGTTACTCGGTCGCCCACGATTTGCGCGCGCCGCTTCGCGCGATAAACGGTTTCGCCCACCTGCTCCTCGAGAGCGCGAGCGACCTTCTGAACGCCGAGGGCAGGGACTGGCTCCAGGAAATTAGGCTCAATGCCACCAAGATGGCGTCGCTCATCGACGCGCTGCTCTTTCTCGCTCGCCTCGCACGGGGCGAGCCGCGCCGCGAATGGGTCCACTTGTCTTCCCTCGTCCGCGCCACGGCGAACGAGATCGCCGCAGCGGAGCCGGACCGGTGCGTCGACGTGGTCGTGCAGGACGGACTCGAGGCTGAGCTCGATCCCATCCTTGCGAGGGCGCTCATCCAAAACCTGCTCGGCAATGCCTGGAAGTTCACGAGCAAGACGCCGCACGCGAGGATCGAGTTCGGAGCCACGACCGGGAGCGACGGCGTTCGCGCGTTCTTCGTAGGCGACAACGGCGCTGGGTTCGACATGGCCTTCGCGGGCAAGCTTTTCGGTCCGTTCCAGCGCCTTCATTCGGCCGAGGAGTTTCCCGGAACGGGCATCGGGCTGGCGACCGTGCAACGGATCGTTCGTCGCCACGGGGGGCGCGTATGGGCGATCGGCGCCGTAGACGCCGGGGCGACGTTCTATTTCACTGTCCCGGAGGGGCCCAGGGAAGGAGCGCTTTTGAATGGATGAGACCCTGAGGGCCTTAATCGTCGAAGACTCGCCGAGCGACGCCAAACTGACGGTTCTGCATCTGCGCGGAGCTGGTCACTCGGTTCAATTCGAGCGCGTAGATACGGCGCGCGCGATGCTCGCCGCCCTCGAACGTGAACCGTGGGACATCGTTCTCTCCGACTGGTCGATGCCTAGGTTCAGCGGGCTCGCAGCGCTTGCCATCGTCAAGGAGAAGTACCCCGACCTTCCCTTCATCATTCTGTCCGGGACCATCGGCGAAGAGACAGCCGTAGAGGCCATGAGGGCCGGAGCACATGATTATGTGCTCAAGGGCAACCTCGCGCGGCTGGGGCCTGCCGTCGCGCGTGAGCTTAGAGAATGCAAAGACCGCGCTGCGCGTCGGCAGGCCGAGGTCGCGCTTCGCGAGAGCGAAGCACGCTTTCGACGGCTGTCCGAGTCGGGAATCATCGGCATCGTGATTGCAAACATCGATGGCCGTGTTCTTCTCGCGAACGACGCGTATCTCCGGCTCATCGCCTACTCGGACGAGGAGCTTCAGCGCGGCGACGTCCGTTGGGTACAGTCGATTGCGCCCGAGCACGCGTCCCGTGTCGCAAGCTGGATGGAGCAGCTCGGCGAGTCGGGGTTCGTCCGCCCCACCGAGACGGAGCTGCTTCGCAGGGACAGATCCCGGGTTCCGGTCCTCATCGGAGTCGCGATGCTCGACGACTCCCGCTGCATCGCTTTCGTTCTCGACCTTTCGGAGCAAAAGCGTGCGGAACGGGAGAGCATGCGCCTGGCCGTGGAGGCCGAGACAGCGCAAGTGGGGCGCCAACGAGCGGAGGCTGACCTTCGCGAAAGCGAAAGGCAGCTGCGGCACGCGCAAAAGATGGAGGCTGTCGGCCGACTGGCGGGTGGCGTCGCCCACGACTTCAACAACGTCCTGTCGGTCATCATGAGCTACAGCGAACTCATATTGGAGGACTTGAAGCCCGGCGACGCCATGCGCGCCGATATCGAGGAAGTGCGAAAGGCGGCGTCGAGGGCGGCAGGTTTGACGCACCAGCTGCTGATGTTCAGCCGTCAACAGGTCCTCGAGCCCAAGGTGATCGACCTGTGCGAGGTGCTGAAGAACCTCGACAAGATGCTCCGACGGGTGCTCGGCGAGGACGTCGAGTTGACGCTGGCGGCAAAGAAGGCGGCCTGTCGAATCAAGGTCGACCCGAGTCAGATCGAGCAAGTCATTCTCAACTTGGTGGTCAATGCACGCGACGCGATGCCCACGGGCGGTAAACTGACGATCGAAGCGCGGGACGTCGTCCTCGACGACAGCTGGGCACTTGAAGACCTGCCTGCGAAGCCAGGACCCTACGTGATGATGTCGGTCACCGACACGGGGACGGGCATGGACGCCGATACCCAGGCCCGAATCTTCGAACCGTTCTTCACGACCAAGGAGATGGGAAAGGGCACGGGTCTCGGCCTATCCACGGTGTTCGGTATCGTCCACCACAGCGGGGGGAGCATCGCGGTGCAAAGCGAGGTCGCCAAAGGGACGACGTTCCAGATCTTCCTACCGCGCGTCGAAGCAGAGCTCGACGTCATCCGGTCCCAGGTGGACCTCGTCACGCTCCGTGGGCACGAGACGGTTTTGGTCGTAGAGGACAGAGGAGCAAGTGCGGACCATCGTCCTCAATATCCTGCGTCGGCAGGGCTACCGCCTGCTCTCGGCCGCAAACGCGACGGAGGCGCTCCTTCTCTGCGAGCAAAGGCCCGGGGAGACGGTCCACCTTCTCCTCACCGACGTGGTGATGCCGCAGATGAGCGGGCCCGACCTCGCCAAGCGCTTGGCGCCCTCGCGCCCACAGATGAAGGTCCTCTGCATGTCGGGGTACACGGACGACAGCATCGTCCGTCACGGAGTCCTCGAGACGGGCTTGGCGTTCATCCAGAAACCGATAACCCCTACGTCGTTGGCAAGGAAGATACGTGAGGTCCTCGACGGCGGCTTCACTCGCCCACAAGCCTTCGAGGCGACCACGCCCGCGTGATCTCACTCCACGGATATTCAGACGTCCGTCGTGCCGCAACGGACCGCGTCCCCGTCGCGTGCGCGCTGGATCAACGCGCTCGAAGCGGACAGAGCCCGCCCGAGCGCCGGTACTCGCGCTGGACGGCCGCGATGAGGTGCCCGTCGGCGACCCCCTCGCTTTCGTCAAAGGCCAGCACGCGCGCGTGGACCACCGCGTTGCGGATCTGCCCCCCCGAGAGCAAGCATCGGCTCGCGACCTCACGCAGCAGCGCCGCCGTGACGCCGTGCGACGGCGGGAGGTGAAGTTGCCATAGGCGCATCCGCTCGTTGACGTCGGGTGGGCGGAAATCGACGACGACGTCCATGCGCCGCTGGAACGCAGTGTCGATCAGGTCGCCGGCGTTCGTCGTGACGATCAGGATGCCGTCGAACGTCTCGAAGCGCTGGAGTAAGTAGTTCGTCTCGAGGTTCGCGTAGCGGTCGGTGGAGTTGCGGACGCCCGTGCGGCGGGCGAGGAGGGCGTCCCCTTCGTCGAGGAGGAGGACGACGTCGAGCTCCTCGGCGAGCTCGAAGACCCGCGCGAGGTTCTTCTCGGTCTCGCCGATGTACTTGTTGACGACGGCGGAGACCTCGAGGCGATGGATGTCCTTGCCGATCGTCGCGGCGAGGATCTTCGCCGCGAGGGTCTTGCCCGTTCCGCTCGGACCCTGGAAGAGCGCACGGAGGCCGCTACCGAGCTTGCCGCCGAAGGCCGCGCCGAGCTCGCGCCCGAGCTCCTCGCGTGCGCGACAACGCACGGTGAGCTGATCGAGCTCCTGACGCGTTTCGGCGCCGACGGAGAGGTGGCTCCAATCTCCTTCGCTCGGGAGGCGGGTGGTCAGCGTCTCGAGGGCGGGCCGGTGGAGCGATCGGGCGGCGCTCCGGACGTCGGCCACGGTCACGACGGACACGGGGTCGGCGCCGGAGGCGAGTAATGCGTAGGACCGCGCCATGCGCGCGGCGGCGCGGAGGTTGCCGCTCGCCATGCGAAGGGAGCCAGCGAGCGGCTCGATCGACTCCTCGCTCTGCGACGGCAGTGCGGCGCGGAAGTGCTCTCGCCGTTCGGCCATGCCGGGCAGGTCGAGCGAGACGGTCACGGCTCGCTCCACCGCGCGGCCGATGGCGCCGCCTTGCCGCCCCATCACGACGATGAGCGGCCCATCGTACGCAGGCGGGAGCTCGAGGTCGGCCACCTCGCCCGCCGCGAGGTCCAGCACCACGACCGGGAGTGCGCCGACCAGCGTGCAGAACGCTCCTGCCGCACGCAGGCGCTGCTCTTCGGGCTTGCCCGGAGACTCGATGACGAGCGTCCCGGCGCCGACGGCCCGCGCGAGGGCGCCGGCGACCGTCCTCCGCCCGTTGTGGCGCGGGCCCCGCACGACGATGGCCGTCGCCTCTCCCGCTTCGATCAACGACGGAAGGCGCTCGATGTGCACGCGCGCCTCGGGGGCGAGGACGAGCGCGCCGAGAGGCGTGAGCTTCTCGAGGAGGTGATGGCGCGCCCAAGGCCACGGTGCGTCCGCGGCCTCCCCGCGCATCGCGTCCCAGATCGCCGGCACCACTTGCAAGCCCCATTGCGCGCGCGCCGCGTCCTGATTGGACGTCGTCACGAGCCCTTGCTCTCCAAGTTTGCGCAGCGCCGCGCGCGCGCCTCCGACACCGCGGCGCGTGGCCCAATCCTGGACGAGCCCCGCGGTCGCGCGCTGCTGGCCGGCGATCCCGTGCAGCGCCTCGAAGACGAAGCCGAAGCGGGCGTCTTCTTCCGGCAGACCGATCGTCGCCAGGAGGACCAGGTCGTCGTTCGTGAGGGCCGCGGCGTCGCGCAAGCGCGCGAGAGGGAGCGCCGCCGATGCGCGCGCTTCGAAGGCGGCCATGGTGGCGGAGAGGTCACGAATCGCGCCGCCGAAACGAGCGAGTGCGCTTTCGTAGCCGGCGAGGAACGGGAACTGGCGCTCGGCCGCATCCCGCGAGCCGAGCGTCGCCTCCAAGTGACCGAGGAGCGACTGCACGGCAGACAGGAAGAAGAGACGAAAGTGCTCTTCTCGAACGGGGGTAGGCGCGAGGCCGGACATGGCGCGGGCACGCGCCCGCGAGGACCGGGCGCGAAGACCCATCCTAAGACAGCTCCCGTCGCGCGCGTGCGCTCTCGAGCAACGTTCGTTCCGGCTCGTGTATAATCACGCCCCGTGATGGGGGACTAGCCGGGTGGCCGCGACGCTCGCTCACTCGGTCGTCCCGACGCGGGCGGCGACGCCGGCCGTCAAGCTCGCGCCGGTGGCCGCGCGCGCGGTGCGCACGTCGCCCAGTGCGTTGATGCTCGCCGCGGGACCCCCGGCGCACCGCCTCCATTCCGTCCTCAGCCCGCGCGCGATCGCCGATCTCGCCTCCGGAGGCGACCCGCTCCTCGCGCCGGTGCGCGCTCGCCTGGAGGCGACGTTCGGCGTCAGCCTCGCCGACATCCGCGTGCGGAGCGATCAGAAAGCGCAGCAAGCCGTCGCCGCCGTCGGTGCGCGCGCCTTCGCGCACGGCCACCACATCTTCCTCGGCCCCGGCGAGTCTCCCGGCGACATTGCGCTGCTCGCGCACGAGGTCGCACACGTCATCCAGCAGCACGGCGCCGTTCCGGCAGTGCAGATGCTCTCGCGCGACGCGCCGAGCAGCAGCCACGAGCGCGAGGCGAGCCAGGCCGCGGCGACGGCGCTCTCCGGGGGGACGTTCACCGTACGGGAGCGCACGCGCGACTTCGGCGTCCAGCGCTTCGGCATCAGCGACGCCCTCGACTGGATCGCCGATCACGCGAACAACATCCCGGGCTTCAGGATGCTCACGATCATCCTCGGAACCAACCCGATCAACCTACGGCGCGTCGAGCGGTCCGCCGCCAATGTCCTGCGCGCCATCATCGAGTTTTTGCCCGGCGGCGCTCTCATCACGCAGGCGCTCGACAACTACGGGATCATCGAGCGCGTCGGGAGCTGGATAAGCGGCCAGATCGACACGCTGGGCCTCACCTGGAGCGCAATCAAACAAGCGCTCACGGACTTCATCGACTCCCTCGGCCTGCGCGACCTCTTCCACCTGGGCGACGTTTGGGACCGCGCCGTCCGCATCTTCACGACGCCGATCCAACGCATCATCGATTTTGGTCGGAGCCTGGTGGACGGAGTCATCCGCTTCATCAAGGACGCCATCCTCCGGCCGCTCGCGGAGCTCGCCTCCCGCACCGCCGCTTGGGATTTGCTGTGCGCCGTCCTCGGTCGCAATCCAATCACGGGCGACGCCGTCCCGCGCACCGCCGAGACGCTCATCGGCGGCTTCATGAAGATGATCGGCCAGGAAGAGATCTGGCACAACATCCAACGCGCCCGCGCAATCCCTCGCGCCTGGGCCTGGTTCCAAGGGGCACTCGAAGGTCTCCTCGGCTTCGTCCGCCAGATCCCCACTCTCTTCCTCGACGCCCTCCGCTCGCTCGAGCTGATGGACATCGTGCTCGTCCCACGTGCGTTCGTGAAGATCGGGCGCGTCTTCGGGAGCTTCTTCGGCCGGTTCTTCTCCTGGGCCGGAGGCACGATCTGGAGCCTGCTCGAGATCATCTTCGAGGTCCTCGCCCCGTCCGTCATGCCGTACCTGCGCAAGGCGGCCGGCGCGTTCCGCACGATCCTGCGCAACCCCATCGGATTCATCCAGAACCTGGTGCGCGCCGGCGTTCAGGGCTTCCGGCAGTTCGCGACGAACTTCCTCACGCACCTGCGCGCGGCGCTCGTCGCGTGGCTCACCGGGGCGCTCGGCGGCGTGAATGTCTACATCCCGCAGAGCCTCGACTTCCGGGAGATCATCAAGTTCGTCCTGAGCGTGCTGGGCCTCACGTGGCAGAACGTCCGCGCGAAGCTCGTCCGCCGCATCGGCGAGACGGCCGTGCGCGTGCTCGAGACGACGTTCGACATCGTCGTCACGCTCGTACGCGACGGGCCCGCGGCGGCCTGGGAGAAGATCAAGGAGCAGCTCACGAACCTGAAGGACATGGTCATGGAAGGGATCATGACCTTCGTCCGCGAGCGAATCGTACAGGCGGCGATCACGCGGCTGCTCACCAGCCTGAACCCCGCTGGTGCGTTCATTCAGGCGATCCTCGCCATCTACAACACCATCATGTTCCTCGTGGAGCGGCTGCGACAGATCGCGCAGGTCGTCACCGCGTTCATCGATTCGATCGCCGCGATCGCGGGCGGAGCGATCGGTGCGGCGGCGAACCGGGTCGAGCAGACGATGGAGGGGCTGCTCACGCTGGTCATCAGCTTCCTCGCGCGACTGGTCGGACTCGGCAGGGTGAGCGACGCGGTCGTCAACATCATCAACCGCGTTCGGGAGCCGATCGACAGGGCGATCGACAGGGTAATCGATTGGATCGTCACGGCGGCGCAGAGGATCGGGCGCGCGGTCGCGGGGGCGGTGACGGGAAATCGCCCGCAGGTCGCGACCGCCGGCGGCACCGCGACGGCGATCGGTGAGGAGGAAACGTTCTCCGCCGGTGGTGAGAGTCACCGGCTCTGGATTCAAGTCGACGGCTCGACCGCGGAGGTCATGCTCGCGAGCGCCGCCGAGCCGCTATCGCAGCACCTCGTCGAGTTCCGCGCGGACGCCCGAGATCTGGACGACGGCCCCGACAAGACTGCACTTCTCGGCTGGATCAACCAAGCGCTCCCCCTCGCGCGCTCGATCGAAACGGACAGCCGACGGGCGGCCGCGCTGACGATCGACTCTCCCGAGCGCAACACGATCGACCTGCAGGTTCGCCAGAACGAGCGGGCGATACGCGTGCCACTCGGCTCGATACTCGACGCGCTCGGCGCTCGCGTACCGACTCAAATCACGCCTCAGATCGCCGTCGCCTTCGCGATTGAGCCCGGCATCGATCTCGGCGAGTACGATCGGCAGCTCGCGCTCCAACAATCCGCCATCAACACCATGGTCGTCGCCGACTGGATCACCAATCGCATGCGCTACGCCGAACGGAGGAGTGAGACAGGAAGCGGGCGCCATCCCGAATCCGGAACGGTCCAGCAGGACCTCAGGGCACAGACGCGAGCGTTGCTCGTCCAGAGGTTGCAGAGACCCGCGGACGCGACAGGCGGTGTAGCGTCTCGGGTCAATCAACAACCTTACCTCGCCGGATTTGTCGAGAGCGTCTTCAACGGATTCTCGGAGACGACGCGTCGCCGGGGCCTCGCCGAGAGCACGGCGGAGGGCATCGTGAACAGCTGGCTCAGCACACAGCACGCGCTCCATTCTCCAGATCAGGTTGCCGGTGGCAGCCATACGGACCTTACCGGCGTCGGATTGGGTGTCGTCAATAGCGATATCGGCGCGAACTGGGGCGGGTGGGGTCAAAAGCCGGTCGCGCTTGCCAACTGGCTCGAGCGACAGGTACGCGACTCCATGACCAGGCTCCGGGTGCGCCGGGCCTTCTGGAGAGCCGTTCGCATGAACATTGCTTTGCATAGGTGAACCATGGCGCCGATCAAGTCACCGGAAGCAGCGTTTGCCAAAGCATTCGGCAAAGGGGTTTCGTATCGAAAATACACCAGCGGCGACGACGACCGGCTGCGCGAGCGCGTCCCCGCCGTCTTCCGGGACATCGTGAAGGGCGACGGCTGGTGCTCGTATCGCGAAGAGGTCTTGTGGACGTGCGATCCGGACGATTGGGCGCCGGTCGCACGCGCCTGGTTCAAGGACACGGCGCGGGCGCAGATCCTGGCTCGGACCGCGTTCGGGGACCTGCTTGTCTGGGATGAAGAGTGGTGCTGGTTCGTCCTTGTTCATCACAGTCGCGCGCTGCAGTGGTCGGACGACCCCGCTTGGTTTTTCGCCCGCGGGATCACCAGCTCGGACTTTGCGACGCAAACACACTTGCCCGCACGCGTGCGCTCAGCCAAAGCCGTCGCCGGGCCCCTCGCATGGGACGAAATGTACACGTATGTTCCAGCGCTCGGACTCGGAGGGGACGAGGCCACCTCCGAGATCGAACGCGTGAAAGCACGTGAGCAACTCGTATTTCTTTCGCAAGTCGCGCCGATCCTTCGTTCGTGATTCGAAGGTGCGCCGATCGACCCTCTACGTCACGAGCACGACCGACAGCGGCGTGCCCGTCGCCGCGTCGACCGAGCGGACGATCAGATCCGTCCCTACATAAAGCGTCTGCGGCCCGAGCTGAGCGCCGGAGGTGTCGGCGAGGAGCTGCGCGCTCGGTTGGCTCAATGTGGTGCACAAGTCCGGATACGGCGGGTATGGACCCGTCGTCGGCGCGTACTGCACCGTGAGCGTCACAGGCCACGTATGCCCGGTGAGCGAGCTCCCCGTCGGTGAGGCGACCGGCGAAGCCGAGGGATCACCGATCGGCGGGAAGTCTTGCGGCTCCGGATACGGGAATAGCATCGCCACCCGCCCGAGCGCGTCCGCGATACCGGTCGCCTGCTCGGTGCCTGCGATCGTCGCGTGGAGCACCGCGCCCGCGGCGGGCAGGCCCGTGCTCGCCTCCTGGAGCTGGGCGCGAAGCGTCCCGCACATCGCGACCTCGCTTCGAGACGGCGCCGAGAAGAGCGGGACGCCCGCCGAGAGGCTGCTCGGAACCACAGGCGAAGCGCTCGCGCAGCTCCAGACGAAGACACCGCGTGCCGGGAGCTGGGCCGGGAACGAGAACGAAAGAAACTGTCCGTTCGCGTCGGACACCTCGACGATGAAGCCGAGAGAGCTCAACGCCGCCCAGTACGCATCGTCGCCCGCCCCGCGCTCCGCCGCGGCCAGAAAGGGAAGGTCTCGCGCATAGAAGACCCCCTCCTTGTTGGCGACGGCGGGGATCCTGCGCTGCGATGCCGCCAGGCGCACGTTCACGACCAGCCCATCGGCGACGAACTTCTGCTGCACGGCGTCCCAAAATCGAACCCCCAGAGGCGTCGTCCGCGTCGGGCTCTCGAGGATCGTCACGTTCGTCATTGTGGATTCAACTTTCCGATGTTGAGCACCCGCGTCTGCACCGGCGCTCCCTGGTCTTCGTAGATCGTCGACTCGATGGGCACGACGCGCGCGACGTACGCGACCGAGACCTGCACGTTCTGCTTGTTGATTTCCCAGATGTTGTAGATGTCCTGGAGCGAGATGGGTTCGTTCACCAGGGTCACCGTCTCGTCGGAGCGGAACGTGTCGGGCTCGGGGCCGTAGTGGTTCAGGAGCGACGCGGGCAGGGTCGGCGTATCGTCGATGACCCGCATCGCCCAGCCGAGCAGGCGATGCTGGACGGTGGCGGTCTTCGCCCACGGCGTGAGCAGATAGTAGAGGTCGAGAGGCAACGGCGGACGAAGCTTCCGCCCGTCCGGCAAGACCTTCGCGGGCAGGTTGCGCCGCGCGGTGCTCACGGCCGCGTTGTAGAGAAAGAGCGAGAGCCCCTCGTCCATCGGCGCATGGAAGTTCGACGACTGGTAGAGAGCAAACTGCGCTCCATCGAACTCGCTGCCTAGCCGCGCTTGTTCGAGCAACCCCAGTAGCGCTTGTCCAATGGCGGCGATGGCGTGATAGGTCGCCATGTCGAATGATTCCCCTCGCGCTCCGGGCGAGCGACAGCGAGCGCGCCGCAACGATCCCACGACGGCGGACGAACGCCAACAGCGGCGCGCAGTCGTCCGACATGCGACGCCAAGTCCCGTCGAGCGAC
Organism: Polyangiaceae bacterium; assembly: GCA_036500865.1. Lineage (GTDB taxonomy): Bacteria > Myxococcota_A > Polyangia > Polyangiales > Polyangiaceae > Palsa-1150. The sequence continues at coordinate 131,573 of DASYBG010000002.1, read as the reverse complement.
TCCGCCGCCGTGCGCGTGAAGGTGGCATTATTCGCTTGACGGCCAGACTGAGCCATGGTCGTGTACCCGCCGCGCACCGGGCTGCCCCGGATGCGATGGTGGTCTATTCTTTCTGGGGAGAGGAGGGGGTCGTAGCTCAGTTGCAGCGGCGTCCGTGACCTCTGTGTACGTGATTGTTGCTGCTCTTCCATGACCGGGCGAAGGCGCTTGGTTGTAACCATGTTGTCGCGTCGGGCAGGCATCGAGTCCCAGTTTCATAATGCGCAATACGGCTGGGAATATGCGGTGGCGACGGCGACTCCAATCGAGGCAAACTTTCTTCCCTAGCCCGGTAAGACGCCGGGCCTGTCGTTCATCGCGTTTCGTCGTCCAGCTTCGGTAGTCTCCCGTCGCGCGCGAGCCTGTAGGCCGAGAGGGCCGGCGCGCAGACTGGTCTATCGCGCAAGGCAGGCGGCGTATTGCCCGCTTTCGGGCAATTGCGTGCCTTGGAAGGAGAGCAGCGAATGGCCGAGTATTTGTCCCCCGGCGTATACGTCGAAGAAGTCTCGTACCGGAGCACCAAGGCCATCGTCGGCGTGGCGACGACGGTGACCGGGCTCATCGGCGCTACCCGCTACGGGCCATGGAACCTCGAGCTCCAGATGGTCTCGAGCATCGACGAGTACGAACGCGCGTTCGGGGACGGGCAGCCGCTCTCGTTCACCGACCCGGCCACCGGCAGCCCGATATCGATGCCCAACTTCATGTGGCACGCGGCGCGCGCGTTCTTCACGCAAGGGGGGACGCAGCTCTACGTCTCGCGCGCCGTAGTGACCTCGGCCGGGTCGAGCACGCCCCCCGCGGTCCCGGCCACGCAGGCGTACGCGGATCTCGTCCCTGTCTCGCCCGCGAGCGGGCCGCGGATCTGGGCCCGGTACCCCGGCGCCTACGGGAACATGCAGGTCCAGCTCGTGGTGCGCGTGTCGCAGAACGTGCTCCGCTTCGACAAGAACAACAACGCCCTCGTGGGCTCCGTCAATCCCGGCGAGGTCGTCATGATCCGCTCGGCGTCCGACTCTACGGTTTCGCCGCCGCCTACGGCCACCGCCGAGACGTTCCCCGCGTACCTCGCGACGTGGGACATCGCCTCGCAGAACTGGATCTTCGTCCCGAGCGGGCCGGCGAGCCCCGCTTCTTCGATCTATCTCGGCAGCGTGACGGCCGCGCAGAACCTGGAGATTCGTGTCCTCACGCTGGTGGTGACCGTCACGACGCCCGATCCACAGGAGACGCCCGTCACCTGGGACGACCTGGCGCTCGATCCGACCCACCAGACGAGCGGAGCGTGGGACTCGTTCGGCGCCGTCTTCGGCACCGACCCGACGAACCCCGACCATCCCAACCCCGAGTACGGGCGCGATCTCCCCATCCTCTTCGATCAGGCCGGGTTGGGCGGTCTGGACCTGCTCCAGGCGATCTTCAGCGCTTACGCCGTGTACAACCCTGGGACGACGACGTCGACGCTGCCGTCGTACCTCGTGAATTTGAAGTCGACGGACACGCAGCGGTCGATGACCTTCCTTCTCCAAAACGGGACGGACGGGTCGCGGCCAGGGCTGACGGAGTACGAGGGGGCCGCCGATCCAGATTCGCCGTTCAAGACTGGCCTCACCCAGTTCGAAGACGTCGTGGAGATCTCGATCGTCGCCGCGCCGGGCTCGAGCTACCTCATCGACACCGACGACGACTATGGCCCGATCGGCCTCGCGATCATGCAGGAGCTCGTCGCCCACTGCGAGAATATGCGCTACCGCATCGCCGTTCTCGACGCAGGCAACGGCGAGACGCTGAACCAGGTGCGCGCGCTGCGCGGTCAGTTCGACAGCAGCTATGCGGCCCTCTACTACCCGTGGATCCGGATCCTCGACCCCATCACGAGCAACCCGATCCTTCTGCCGCCGAGCGGCTTCGTATGCGGCATCTACGCGCGCAACGACGTGACCCGCGCCGTATACAAGGCACCCGCCAACGAGGTCGTTTCGCTCGCGCAAGGGTTCGAGGTCAACATCAACAAGGCGCAGCAGGACGTGCTGAACCCCGAGGGGATCAACTGCTTCCGCTACTTCGCGGGGCGCGGCTATCGCCTTTGGGGCGCTCGTACGGTGAGCTCGGACACGGACTGGAACTACGTCAACCTCCGGCGTTACTTCGCGTACGTCGAGCGGTCGGTCGACGAGGGGACGCAGTGGGCGGTCTTCGAGCCCAATGGGCCGAAGCTTTGGGGGACTCTGCGCCGGTCGGTGGCCGAGTTTCTCTTGAACGAGTGGCAGGCGGGCGCCCTCCTGGGGACGAAACCGGAAGAGGCGTTCTTCGTTCGCTGCGACGAGACGACGATGACCCAGAGCGACATCGACAACGGGCGCCTCGTCTGCCTGGTCGGGATCGCCGCGCTGCGGCCCGCAGAGTTCGTCATCTTCCGCATCGGCCAGTGGACCGGCGACCGAACCTCGTAAACCCGCGCCCCGCGGCGCGGGCACGCCCGGCCACGCATGACGGCGCATCAATCAGTCGGCAAGGGAGCCCGAGATGGCCATTCAACGCGATCGTCCTTACGTCCAATTCAACTTCCTCGTGGATCTCGGGACCGGCAACACCGACGGTCCCGACGCCGGCTTCCAGGAGTGCAGCAACATCGGCATGGAGGTCACCGTCGCCGAGTACCGCACGGGCAACTGGGGCGAGAACGGCGTCACGAAAATCACGGGCCTCAACAAGTGCACCGACGTGACGCTCAAGCGGGGCGTCATCGGATCGCTCACTCTCTACAATTGGCTCGATCAGATCCGGAACGGCGACTACGGCAACGCGCTCCGAACGGTGACGATCCACTTGATGGCCGAGGACCACAGCGGCCCGGTGATGACGTGGCTCCTCAAGCGCGCCCGGATCATCAAGCACGTCAGCGGCCCGCTCAACGCCAAGGGGACCGACGTCGCGATGGAGGAGCTCACCCTCGCCTACGAACGCCTGGAGATGGAGTGACGGGATGACGGCAGCGCGTCCACCACGCCACGCCGCGGGCGTGCGGTTCGAGGTGGTCCCTCCGCCGCCGCCACTCGCGTTGCCGCGCATGGACGTTCCCGTCTTCGTCGGGTTCACGGCGTCGGGGCCGCTCCAGATCCCGGTGGCGGTCGATGACCCCTCCCACTTCGAGTCGCTCTTCGGCAGCGACGCGACGCTCGCGTGGGACCCGGTGCGCGGCGCGACGATGCTCGCGTACTTGGCTCCTTCCGTCCGGTCGTTCTTCCTCAACGGCGGAACACGCTGCTGGGTCATCCGGGTCGCCAACCAGGGCCACACGAGCACGTTTCCCGTGGCCGGCCTCCTGGTGCGCTCGGACCACGGGCACATTCACCGCGCCAAGGTCCATGCCCGCTCACAAGGCAGCTGGGCGGACGATCTCACGGTCGCGTCCGCGCTCCAGAGCCGTGCCCTGGAGCCGGCGAACGCCCCGGGGAGCGACGCGCCTCCGGCCAACCCGGGCGCCACCCTCCCGGCATGGATCGATTTCATCCCGAGCGCGAGCGACGACGTCGTCATCGGTGATCTGATCCGCGTGACCTTCTACGACGCGACCGGTGAGTCGCGCTTGGCGATGTTCGTCGCGGCGAGCCTCGAGGCGCTCCCGACGGTCGGCACGCTCCCCGCCGTCGTGCGCATCTTCCCGGCGCTGCGCTCCGACGGGACGGCGGACATTACCTGGTTCGCCACGTCGCCGCCGTCGCTGGTCATGCCGGCCACGAGCGACGCGGCGAGCCCGGTCCAGCCCGCGGTGATGCTCCTCTCTGCGGTCGCAGGCAACTACTCGCTGTTCGCGCCGATTCCGTTCTCGTCTGCGCCGGCCCCGGGGACGACGATGGATCTCGACTTCGCCGCCGGCAAGCTTTGGCTCACCGTCACGGCGGTGTCGGAGGCGGAGCAAGGTTCGCCGCTGCAAACAGGCGTCGTGATGACCGGCAACGGCCTCTTTCTCGATCCGAGCGACCCCTTCGTGCCCGCTTCGCCGAGCGCGATCTCGATCGAGCGCCTGCAGCTGGCGCTCGAGACACACGAGGGACCCGCCCCCCTGGCGACGCTCGGCGGCCTCGGCTTCGATCCTTCGCACCCTCGTCCGCTCTGGGGATTGCCGAGCGACGAGGAGCTGTTTCGCGGATCCGACGATACGACCGACACGAGCGCGCGCGCCGCGGCGCTGAGGAACCTGGCCGACGTCCTCCAGCCTCTGTGGAGCGACGCGACCGAACCCAGGTTCGACCTCGCGGTCCGAGGGGCGCCGAGCATCACCTTCTTCCCCGTCGGCATGCCGTACACGCCGGATTACCGGAGCCCGCCGGAGGTCGACGCGGGTACGCCGCTCGAACGCGATGGGCTCTCCTCGTTCGACGCCTCGATCTTTCTCGATCCCGATCTCGCAGGCTCGAGTGTGACCACGCTCCTGTCGGATGCCTTCTTCATCCAATACCAGTCGAGCGTGCCTCGCCGCCTGATGGGGATCCACGCGGCGTTCGGCATCGATGAAGCCACGCTCATTGCAGCGCCCGATGCCACCCTCCCTGGCTGGACGCCCAGCCCCGCACCGACTCCAGCGCCGGGAGCCACGGCGGCGCCGATCGTCCCCGGCGGCGACGGCTCGTTCGTCGCGTGCGGTCTGCAGGCGCTCGCTCTCCCGAGCCTCCAGACGCCGATCCTGCCCGACGCGCAGGGGACGTTTCAGGTCGCGTGGGATCCCGTCGCGGGGGCCACGAGCTACGGCGTGGAAGAGTCGCCCGACCCGCAGTTTTCGCGCGCGGTGGTGACGTACACGACGACCGGCACACAGATCGTCGTGTACGGCCATACCCCCGGTTATTTCTATCTGCGCGCGCGCGCCACGGCAGGCTCGCTCGACAGCGGGTGGTCGGCCGCGGTCGGCGTGTCGATCGCTCCCGGCGCAGGGTGGACCGCGAACGCCGATCCGACGAACCCGTCGCCGGCGCTCCAGACGGTGCAGAGTGCACTCCTTCGCCTTTGCGCGGCGCGCGGCGACCTGTTCGCGCTCCTGCCCCTTCCCACGTCGCAGACCGCGCCCGACGCCGCCCGCTACGTGAGCGCTCTCTGCGCGGGGGAGACGAGCGCGACCCTGACGTACGGCGCCGCGTACCACCCCTGGGTCGTCGTCCGCGACGTGTCGACCGGGCCGCTCCGCACGATGCCCCCCGACGGCGTCATCGCGGGCGTCTTCGCCCGCCGGACTCTCTCGCGCGGCGCGTGGATCGCGGTGGCCAACGAGCCGCTTGCGGCGAGCGTACTCGGGCTCTCGCCGCGCGCGTCCGACGACGCGTGGGCCGTCCTCGACGAGCAGCCGGTGAACCGCATCCGCGAAGAGGCGCGCGGCCTCATGACGATGAGCTCCGACACGCTCACGTCCGATCCCGACTACACGGCGATCAACGTCCGTCGCCTGTTGATCCTCGTCCGTCGCACGGCCCTGAGCCTCGGGACGACGTACGTGTTCGAGCCGAACGACGACCGACTCGCACGATCGGTCCAAGGGACGTTCGGCGCCATGCTGGATGGGCTCTTCCGGCAGGGGGCGCTCGTCGGAGCCACGGCCGCGCAGGCTTACCGCGTCGTCACCGACGCGACCGTGAACCCGCCGAGCTCCATGTCGCAGGGGCGCTTCATCGTCCAGCTCCAGCTCGCTCCTTCGCGCCCCCTCTCATTTCTCACCGTGCGTCTCGTCCAGACGGGCGACCAGCTCACGGTCTCGGAAGGGAGCTCCTGAGCATGCCTGGGCAAGAAGACATCGGTTACCCGTTCTTCGCCTTCAGCTTCGCGGTGGAGATCTCCGTCCCTTCGATCTCGAACGGCCCGCTGTGCAGCGGCGCGTTCGCCGAGTGCGACGGGCTCGAGGTGAGCTTCGACGTGAAGACGATCCGCGAGGGGGGCAACAACGACTCCCAGATACGCCTGGCCGGACCGCGCGTCTTCGGCACGCTCACGCTGAAACGCGGCATGACGAACACCTTCGACCTCTGGACCTGGGTCGACGCGACCACGACCGATCCGAGCCTCCGCGGCGACGCTCGCGTCGTCCTCCTCAGCTCCGTCGCACGAGGGACCGGCGCGCGGAGCGAGCTCGCGCGCTTCGAACTCTCGCGCTGCCTGCCGCAGAAGCTCAAGGCGCCCGCGCTCAACGCGAAGGACGGCGTCATCGCGATCGAGGAGCTCCAGCTGGCCTACGAGACGCTCAAGTTCGTTTCACCGTCGGCGGGCGGCGGTACTGCGGGGTCGTCCTGATGGCGGCGACGCTGGCCAAGGCGCAGTTCGATCTGCTCCAAAGCGACTTCAAGACCGTCCAGCCCGGGACGAGCGTCCCCGTGCAGTTCAACCCGGACTCGCTCAAGGTCTCGCTCTCGAACCAGATCCAGCAGCCGAGCGGCGCCGGAGATCAGCGAGGTCCGTCGGCGATGCAGTTCGTCGGTGCGGGGACGATGAAGATGACGGCGCAGCTCTGGTTCGACGCCGCGATCGCAGGCGTGGACGACGTCCGCTCGATGACCAAGAAGATTCGGAACTTCATCACCCCGCAGCAGCCCGGCCAGCAGGGCCAGGGAGGGGGTGGCCAGCAGCAGACGTCGCAGTCGTCATCGGGGGGCGGTCAGGGGCAGACCCAGGCGCAGCAGTTCGTGCCGCCCTTCGTGAGCTTCTCCTGGGGGACGTTCCGGTTCGACGGGATCATGGACTCGCTCGAAGAGAACCTCGAGTTCTTCTCGCCCGATGGGAAGCCGATCCGCGCGAGCGTGAGCTTTTCGCTCATACAGCAAAAGATCCAGTTCTTTCCCGGCGAGGATCGGAGCCCGAACAACGCCGGGAACAAGCCGTATACGGGGGCTCCGCAGGGCTCCACGGTCCAGTCGATGGCGTCGTCGGTGGGCCAGGGCGACAACTGGCAGTCGATCGCTTCCGCCAACGGGATCGAGAACCCGCGCCAGCTCTCGACGGGACTGCTCGTCGATCTGAGCGCCGGCGTGTCCGGTGGGGTCGGCGGCAGCGTGACGGCCGGCGTCACGCTTGGAGCGAGCGGCACGGGAGGCGTCACCGCGGGGGCAAGCGCGTCGGCGTCGGTGGGGATCAACGTGGGATTCAACATCGGTTGAGAGGTCGTCGTCATGGGAGTCGTCATTCATGATTTCGAGGTCGTCGCGCCCGAGCAGGAGGCCCAGCCGGCCGCACGCTCTGGGGCGCCGGCGCAGAAACCCGCTCCGTCGTCGACCACGGCAATCGAGCTCGCGCGCGTCATCCGCCGAGCCCGCGAACGCGCCCGCCGCATATACGCGCACTGAACGAGGTCGCCGTGGCTGCCGCAAACTCGTCGTCGAGCCAGAATCCTCCGCTGAAGAACGCCCGGCCTTCCCTCGCCGTCGAGGGGCAGGACCAGTCGGCGCTCGCGCAGGGGCTCCTCGAGATGGAGATCAAGGAGACGACGACCGGCCTCTATCACTGCGAGCTCGTCGTCGGCAACTGGGGCCCGAAGAGCAGCGGCGGTGGCGTCGGCTTCCTCTACTTCGACGGAGCGCTCTTCGACTTCGGCAAGGCGCTGAGCGTGTCGCTGGGCAACCAGACGATCTTCCAAGGGCGCGTCTCCGCGCTCGAAGGGCGCTTTCCGGAGGGGGCCCAGGTGGAGATCGCCGTTCTCGCCGAGGACCGCTTCCAGGAGCTCCGGATGACGCGACGGACGCGCACGTTCGAGAACTTGACCGACGCGACTCTCTTCCAGAGCATCGCCAACGATCACGGGCTGACGCCGAGCATCGACGTGCAAGGGCCGCAGCACAAGGTCCTCGCGCAAGTCAACCAGAGCGACCTCGCCTTCCTTCGGGATCGGGCGCGCGCGATCGACGCCGAGGTGTGGATGGACGGCACGACGCTCCACGCGCAGTCGCGAGCGCGGCGAAAGGGCGCGCAGCTCACCCTCGGGTATTCCCACGAGCTGCGCGAGTGCGTGGTCTCGGCGGACCTCGCGCACCAGCGGACCGCGCTCGCGGTGAGCGGTTGGGACGTCGCGGGCAAGAAAGCGATCTCCTACGAAGCGACCGACTCGGTCCTCGGAAACGAGCTCGGGACTCTCACGAGCGGCGCCTCGGTCGTGCAGAACAAGTTCGGCGCGCGCAAGGAGGCGATCGTCCACTCGGTCCCGTGGACCTCGACCGAAGCCCAAGCGCGCGCGGAGGCGCACTTCCGCGCGATGGCGCGGACGTTCCTTTCGGTGCGCGGAGTGGCGGACACCGATCCGGGGTTGCGCGTGGGCGCGCAAGTGACCCTCGCCGGGCTCGGCCCTCTCTTCGAGGGGAGCTACTACGTCACCGAGGTGACGCACCTCTTCGACGGCGTCAAAGGGCTGCGCACCGAGTTCGCCGCGGAGCGCCCTGGAATGGGACAGCCGTCGTGAGGTCGCAGAGAGGCGGACGAGGCTGATGGAGAAGTCGCTACTCGAGACCATCGTCGACGACCGCGCCCTTCATGGACTGGGCGGCCGGTTCTTCGGTGTGTTCCCCGCCCAGGTGACGAGCCTCAAGGATCCGGACGGACAGGGACGCGTCCGTGTCCAGCTTCCGTGGTCGGCGGACCCCTCCGGCGCCCAATACGAGACGTGGGCGCGCCTCGCCACGATGATGGCCGGCAACAACCGCGGGAGCTTCTTCATCCCCGACGTGAACGACGAGGTCCTCGTCGCGTTCGAAGCAGGCGATCCCCGCCGCCCCTACGTCCTCGGGGCGCTCTGGAACGGGAGCGATTCACCGCCGGCGAGCATGGACTCCGGCGGCCAGAACAACACGAAGGTCCTGCGATCTCGCAACGGGGTGAAGATCACACTCGACGATACGAGCGGCAGCGAGACCTTCGTCGTCGAGACGCCCGGCGGCCAGAAGATCACGCTCCAAGACGGAGCCGGCACGATCACCGTCGAAGACAGCAACGGGAACGAGATCCAGACGGGGCCGTCCGGCGTCACGATCACGACGAGCGGCAACTTCACCGTTCAAGCGAGCCAGATCGAGCTTACCGCGAGCTCTGCGACGGTCAGCGCGGCGAGCACGACGTTCAGCGGGATGGTCAACGGGAGCGTGACGGTTCTCACGCCCGCCGTCGTCAGCAGCTCGTACACGCCCGGTGCGGGGAACATCCTATGACCGCGGCCACGACCAGCCCGATCCTCCAGTGGGTATCTCCCTCCCCGCTATGGCCCGCCGCGGGGACGGACGGGACCAAGCTCCGACAGCCCGCGCTGCTCTCGTTCACGTCGGACAAGTTCACCGACGAGCTGAGCGCGGCCGTGTCGAGCGACCCCGTCGACCTGCCCGTCGCGCGGTGGGAGAGCAATCGCCTGCCGCCCCCGGGGACGAAGGACCCTTCGGCGTGGCAACCCAGCCAGAACGGGCTGCCACTCAAGCTCTTTCAACCCGTTCACGGGCGCTATTACATGGTCGCCGCGAGCCTCGTGTGCCGGCAGGTCGGCATGCCCGATCACGCGCTCAAGGTCGCGAATCAGGAGCGTACGTATTTCGTACTGCGCAAGCTCGACACCGACGGCGCCGAGATGGCGTGGGTCCGCGACCCGAATGCGCCGAGCGACCCGACGAAATACGTTTGGCAGCGACAGCCCGACCAATCGACGCGCGCGCAGCTCGCCACGAACGAGGAGCTCTATCCGCTCTTTCCGGTGTTCATTCCGAAGACGGCCACGCGCGCGGCGCGGCGGCTGCACGCCGGCGTCATTCCGACCGCCAGTCGCGACACGACACCTCCGGCGCCGTCGGCGTCGCAGAAGGCGGGGTACGACCCCGCGGCCGAGGCCGAGCAGCGGGTCGTCGGCGCCTACGACGGGATCCTCAACACCGTGGCGTCGTTGCTCGCGACGTACGCGGTCACGAACGTCGCCGGACTGCCGGACGCGGTCAAGCAAGACCCCGGAATGCCGGTCCTCCTCGCGGACGCCACGGCGGCCTTGATGGTCGATCTCGCCGACATCCTCCAGAAGTACGTACCCGACGTCTTCGCCTGCATCGCGAACAGCCCCCCCGCCGGCCCTCCGACGGCGAGCGCCTCCTTGGCGCTCTACGACGCGCTCAACGAGGCCCTCGTCGACCACACGACGTCGCCGCCGACGACGTGGCTGAGCGCCCTCACGACCGCCTGGGCGTCCATGACGGCGATCAACACCGTCCCATCGCCCCCGACGAGCGCCGTCCTCCCGTTCAACCTCTGGAACGAGGTCACCGTCGACGATAGTCCGCCGAACACGCCGACCGGCCCCATCGCTTCGCAGACCCTGAGCGAGCTGCTCGACGCCGCCATCGCGGGGCAATCTCCGGTGCCGACCGCCGATCCGATCGACAAGGCCGCGGCGATTCCGATTGTCCCGAAGCTCGACGGCAAGGCGCAATACGTCGTCCGCTGCGTCTTCCAGCGCTGCGCCTTCAAGCGGGCGCAATATGGCGTCTTCTTTCCTTCGCTCCTGAGCGCACCGAGCCGGCCCTTCGAGATCGCCCCCTTCTTCGACTCGGACGCTCCGGCGCGCAACATCGTCATCCCGATGCCGACGGACACGAGCCCGTCGGGTCTGCGCAAGTTTCCGAAGAGCGTGGGCTTCCTGCTGAGCCCTTCGCTCCAGCAGCAGCTCTGCCAGGTCCAGGACTTCGCGAGCGTGCTGAAGGGGCAGTTGAGCACCTGCCCGCCGGCGCCGTCGGGCCAGTTCTGCTCCTTCTCGATCCCGATCATCACAATCATCGCGATGATGCTGATGATGGTCATGGCCATCGTCTTGAACATCGTCTTCTGGTGGCTCCCCTTCTTGAAGATCTGCCTGCCGCTTCCGTTCGGGTCCTCGTCCGAGCCGGAGGAATCATGACGATCGATCCCGGCGCCCTGCTCGGCCGTGGTGTCTCGTTTCCGTTCCGCGTCGGGCCCGACGGCCGCGTCGCGTGGTCGCAGGGGGAGGTCAACATCCGCGAAGCGATCCAAGTGATCCTCACGACCGAACCGCGCGAGCGCATCCTGCTTCCCGATTTCGGCGCCGGGCTCCGCTCCGTCCTCTTCGAGCCGAACACCGCCGCGACTCAGGCGCGCATCCAAACGCTCATCTCGACCGCCCTCGCGCAGTGGGAGCCTCGCATCTCGCTCCAATCGGTGACGGTCGGCCCCGATCCGAACGACCCGCAGGCGGCGATCGCCACCGTCGTCTACACGCTGGTCGCGACGCAAACCCAACAACGCGTCAGCCTCTCCGTCTCGCTCTCCTGAAGGAGTCCACCTTCGTGCCGCTCACCGTGCCCACGATCGATACGAGCTCGTACCAGGACCTGTTCAATCAGGCCGTGGCGCGCATTCCCGTGCACACGCCCGAGTGGACCAATTTCAACAAGAGCGACCCTGGAATCACGATCGTCGGCGTCTTGGCGTTCCTCACCGAGAGCATCCTCTACCGCTGCAATCAGATCCCGGATCGGAATCGGCTCAAGTTCCTGTCCCTCCTCGGCGTCGCGCTCACCCCCGCCTCGTCGGCACAGGGGATCGTCGCTTTCGCGAACGCGAACGGCCCTCCGGCGATCTTCACGCTCACGCCCGACCTGGAAGTCGACGCCGGGCAGGTGCCGTTTCGGACGGAGGAGGGCCTCGACGTGCTGCCGATCGAGGCGCAGGTCTATTTCAAGCAAAGCTACACGCCGACCGACGACACGATTCAAACGTATTACAGCCAACTTTACGCCTCGTACACGACTCCCCCGCAGAACACCGCCATCACGCTGTATCAGCTCACGATGCTGGGCCCCGGCGCGGCCTCGAGCGTGGATCTCACCTCCGCGACCACGGGCCTCGGGCCGAGCAACCCGGTCGACGGCTCCGTGTGGATCGCGCTCCTCGCGCGCCAGAGCGACGTGGCGGACATCGAATCGATCCGGGCCCTCATCGCCGGCAAGACGCTGACGCTCGGGATCGTGGCGGGCACGTCGAGCAGCGCGGCCGCGAACGTCGACCTCACGCCGAATCCGCTGGGGTCGACCGACCTGAACTCGGTGCTCGGCTTTTACATGCCCGCGATCGATCCCAGCCTGACGCCGCCGTCGTATCGGCGCGTCACGGCGACGCCGTCGGGCAATGTCCTGAGCGAACCCGGCACGATCGAGATCGTCCTCCCCTCGGTCGACCAGCTCGATTACTGGATGAGCCTCGATCCGCTGACCGCGGGCGCGGGCGAATACCCTCCCGCCCTCGACGACACGACGCTCGCGGCCCGCGTCCTCACGTGGATTCGTGTCCAAGTCCTCTCGCCGACGAACGTCACGATCTACTGGATGGGGATCAACGTGGCGGAGGTCACCCAGCTCACGCACGTCGTGGGTGAGGTGCTTCCGAACGGGACCGGAGCTCCCGATCAGATCGTCTCGCTCGCCCATCCGTCGGTCCTCCCCGGCTCGGTGTCGCTCGTCGTGAGTCCGTCGCCCGGACCCGCGTGGCAGGTGATCGACGACCTGATGGCCGCGGGCCCCGAGGTCCCCGTCGTCGATCCTTCCGTTCCCCCCGGGACGATGCAGCCCCCGAAGCTGCCGACGAACGTCTATCTGCTCGATCCCGAGGCCGGCGCGCTCACGTTCGGCGACGGTACGCACGGCCGGCGCCCTGCGGCCGGGGCCACGATGCAGGTCGACTACGACTACTCGGCCGGCGCCGACGGCAACGTCGAAGCGGGTTCCATCAACGCCGGGCCTGCGCTCCCGAGCGGCGTCACCGTGAGCAACCCTGTCCGTACGTGGGGAGGCTCGGACGCGGAGACCCCGAGCGACGGCGAGAAGCAGATCACGCGGTACTTGCAGCACCGCGACCGGCTCGTGACGAAATCCGACTTTCAAGCGATCGCGCGGCGCACTCCCGGCGTCTCGATCGGCCGCGTGGACGTACTCCCTGCGTTCGATCCGTCCCTCTCGCCGAACGCGCCCGGCGACGCGCCCGGCACGGTGACGCTGATGGTTCTCCCAAGCTCCGACCCGACGAACCCGAACGCACCCGTCCCGAGTCAGGACTTCCTGAACGCCATCGCCAACTGGCTCGATCCGAGGCGGCTCGTCACGACGGAGATCATCCTGTCGGGCCCCTCGTACCTGGACGTCTACCTTTCGATCGGGATCTCGGTCGTCTCGGGCGCCAGCGTGCACGACACGATCGTGGCCGTACAGGCCGCGATTCAACAGTTCCTCTCGCCGCTGCCGCCTCCGGGCACGGCCGCGCTCCCCGACACGGTCCCCGTCGTCGAGACGACCGCGCCGTCGCTCCTCCAGGTCGACGGCGGCTGGCCGCTCTCCAAGGCGGTCGTTCGACTCGAGGTGCTCGCCGTGGCGAGCCGCGTGACCAACGTGCTGCTCGTGAACGACGTGCTCCTCTCGGCGAGCACGGGAGAGTCCGTGGATCAAATCCCGATCGCGGGCCTGCAGCTCCCTCGCCTGGCGGGGCTGTCCATCGTCACTGGAGACCCGACCGACATCGACGACGTGCGCGGTGCATCGGCGACGCCTGCCAGTCCGACCGCCCCGCAGGTCGTCCCCGTACCCGTGATCCCGGAGGATTGCTGACGTGGACGTCAACGGGGCGCGATACATCCTTCTGCTCGGGCGGAGCGACTGGAGCGGCTGCACGGAGGTGTCCGCCCAGGGATCGACGTTCCTCTCGGACGCCTGGGCAACCGCGGCGCCTCCGGAGTCTCCGCCCTCCACGCCCCCGTCCGACTTCTACTGGAACCCGGCCCTCCACCAGCTCACGCTCTGGCCGCTGCTCTACGCGTTTCCGGGAAACCCGAGCCAGAGCCCGGTGGCCCCGACCGATCGACGCGGCTCGGCCGCGGACCGGTTCGGCAACTGGTACTTCATCGACCCCACGCGGACGAAGATCCTCGTCTGCAACGGCGGCGATCAGACGATCGCGACCTTCTGGCCCCCGGATGCTCCGGCTTCCGTCACGCGCGCGGGCGCCTTCGGGCCCGTCGCGCCGCCTGCCGTCGAAGAGCCATGGCAGCTCGCAGGCCTCGCCGTGACGGAGCGCAACTACCTCGTCGTCGGGAGCACCCAGCCCGCGGGCCTTCTCATTTTCGACCTGTACCAAGGGGGAGAGCCGCGTCGCTTGCTCTGGCCGGAGCCCGTCCCGTTCGCCCCCTTCGACATGGCCCCGAGGCGCGGCGGCGGCGTCTGGATCCTCGACTCGGTGAACAAGCGATATTGGTCGCTCGACGCGACCTTCGCGGTGTCCGGCAAGGAACAAGAGACGGTCACGGTCCCCCACCCGGGCCCGTCGTTCCACCCGCTCTCGGAGCCGACGCCCGCGCCGACCGCAACCACGTCCTACCCGATCGGCAACCTCCTCGACACGGCGTCTCCGCTTGCGTCGGCGCACCCCATCGCCATCGAGGCGCTCCCGGACGGAACGGTTCTCATCCTCGATCGACCCGACGGGGGCGCGTCCCTGATCGAGCGGTACGACTTCGGCACGCAGATCGGGCCCCCCGTTTCGCTCGCGGCGATCGACGAGCTCTTGCCACCCGGCGTCACGCTGGATCCCACGGGCCACGACCTCGCCTTCGTACCGGCGGCAGGGACGAGCGACCCCCTGGCCGGAGCGGTGCTCGTCGCTCTGGCCAGCGGGTTTCAAACCCTCGCCTTCAGCATCGCCTCGGCCGGCGCAGGCGGCGCGACGCTCCTGCCGTTGCCCGAGTACTACCCGATGCGTCAGTTCGGCGGGCGGGCGATCGTGACCGCCAACGGGACTCCCTACTACGACTTCACGAACCGCTTCATCCCGCTCGTCGAGCAGAAGCGACCCCGGTACGCGACGGAGGGCACGCTCGTCACGCCTGTCTTCGACAGCGGGATCCCGGGCTGCGTATGGCACCGCCTCCTCCTCGACGCGGCGATGCCGCTCGGCACCACCGTCCAGATCGCGACGCGCGCCGCCGACGATCCGGCGACCTTGGCGGAGAGTCCGTTTCTCGCCGAACCGCCGCGCCTCTACCAGCGTCCGGGCTCCGAGCTCCCGTTCGCGGTCCTCTCCGTCGGCCTCTCGTCGTGGGAGCTCCTCTTCCAGCAAGCGACGGGGCGATACTTTCAAATCCAAATCACGATGGCCGGCGACGGTCGCCACTCGCCGCGCGTCCGCGCGCTACGCGCGTACTATCCGCGCTTCTCGTACATGCGAGAGTACCTGCCCGCGACGTACGCGGCGAACGACACGCACGGCTTCCTCGATCGGTTCCTCGCCAACGCCGAGAGCGCCCTCACTCCACTCGAGGGGGAAATCGCCGCGGCGCAGGTGCTGTTCGATCCGCGGGCTGCCCCGTCCGACGCCCTCGACTGGCTCGCGTCATGGTTCGGCACGTCGCTCGATCCGGCGTGGGACGACCTGCGGCGGCGCCTCTTCATCCGGCACGCGATGGATCTCTTCCAGTGGCGCGGGACGGTGCGCGGCATCCAGATGGCGATCGATCTGGCCCTCTCGCAACACCCGTGCGACGCGATCTTCACGCGCGACGACAGCCTCCTTCCCTCCGGTACGCGCATCATCGAGCAGTTCGCGACGCGCCTCACGCCGCCGGCGCTCGCGGGCGACCCTACGAGCACGGCCCAGGTGCAGAACCCGAGCGCCGGCACGTGGACGCCATCCCAAGGAGGCGCTGCGCTCCTCGCGCTCTGGCAGGGGGCGGCCCCGGGCGCTTCCTCGTCGACGCCGGCGACCTCGTTCCCCGTGAGCGCGCCGCCCGACGCGGCCACGGCGACGGCATGGACGGCGTTCACGCAAGCGACGCTCGGCTTCGTCCCCACCTCGACGACAGCCGACCAGACGCGCTGGACGCAGTTTCTCTTCCATCGGTACTCGACCATCAGCGCGCTGAACACGGCGTACGGAACGGCGTACCCGAGCTTCGCGTCGATCCTGCGTCCGTCGGCCCTGCCGGCGGACGGTCCCGCGCTCTCGGACTGGTTTCAGTTCGAGGGGCTGGTCATGCCGATCGCGAACGACGCGCATCGCTTCCGCGTTCTCATCCCCATTCCGCCCGGCGCGTCCGCCGACCTCCCCACGCAGCAGCAGCGGCTCGACCTCGTCACGCGACTCATCCGGCTGGAACAGCCCGCGCACACGACGTTCGACGTCGGCTTCTACTGGGCGATGTTCCGCGTAGGCCAGGTCCGCCTCGGCTACGACACGCTCCTCGATCAGGGCAGCCGCGTCCCCGAGCTCGCGCCTCCCTTCGTCCTCGGCCACGCACACCTTCTCGAAGGACACCTGGCGCCCGGCTTCCCGCAAGACGCGACCGATCGCGACGTCATGGGTCGATCTCTCGTCGGCCCCAGATCGAATGCATCGGACGCATAGGAGACCCAGATGACGGCGTTCACGACGGTCACCCCTACTCCTACCCCGCTCGATTCGAGCAAACACGTCAACTACACGCTCGGGATGGTCCTCGGGGTGGACGACTTCGGGCAGGAGTTTGCCTACCACTCCGCGCGCGACAAGTGGCTCGCGCGCGACCTCCTCGGCAGCGGGACGGTGCGGGGGCTGAACGTGGTCCTGCAGCCATCGAGCGGTCCTCCCACGTCGGCGACGGAGATCGTGGTTCAGCCCGGCGTCGCGCTCACGCCTCACGGGCAGATCGTGCGGGTGCCGACCGCGCAGTGCGCGATCCTCGGCGACTGGCTCGCGAACAACCAGACCACGGTCGCGACCGGCGTTCAATTCGGCTCGCCGCTCTCTCCGCCGACGGAAGGCCCCGGGCGCGGGACCCTCACGCTCTACGTCGTGCTCCGCTACAAGGAGTCGCTCACCGACAACGTGCCGATCCCCGGTGAGCCATGCCGCAGCTCGGACGCGGCGATGGCGCCGTCGCGCGTGACCGACGGCTTCCGCCTCGACTTCACGCCGACCCCTCCGGCGCCCACCGAGGAGCTCGCGTTCCGCGTCATCCTCGATTGGCTCGCCGAGGTCCCGATCACGCAAGGCCTCGGCAGCGGACCCGCGGCGCTCGTGGCGGCCATGCAGGCGGCCTTCGGCTTCAATGCTTCTTCCCCTCCGTCCCCTTCGTCGTTCGTCCCGCTTCCGCCGCCGCCCGGCCTGTCGATCGGCTCGACGACGGCGGCCGCGTCGTACCGCGCCGCGCTCCAGCTCTACGCCACCACGCTCCGCGATCTGCTCGCGGCGTCCATGGGCGTCGCCGGCGAGCACGTCGAGAGCGGGGTCCTCCTCGCGACGGTGCAGGTACCGGTCGCGCAAGCGCTCCTCGGCGGCGCGTGGGGCGTCGACAGCACCTCGGCCATCGTCGTCGACACGGGCCGCCCGTTCCTCGTGCCGCTCGATCTCTTGAAAGGGGCATGGCTCGCGAGCGCCATGAGCCATTCGCGGTACCGGCCGGTGGCCGCCGGCATCGTGGCCGTCCTCGCAACCGTGCAGTCGCCGCCCAGCCCCCCGCCGACGTCGGGGATGTACGCCGTATGGAGCGATACGGGAGAGGTCACCGTCACGCTCGCCGACAATCCGGCGCCCGGCACCCACTACGTCATCAAGGCGCTCCCATACGTCGTGTCGTCGCCCATCTCGAGCACGCCGAGCGTGAACCTCGTCGTCACGTCGATCTCGACCAGCCCGCCGGGATTCACGCTGGCGGTCTTCACCGGCACGACGCTCGCGACGGTCGCGAACCTGCAGCTTCTCATCGAAGTGACGGCGGTGTCGGGCTCTTGGCAAACCGGAGACTTGCCATGAACGCCACCAGCTTGCAGACGCCGTTCTTCGACGGCGGGCTCCAGTCAATCAAGTTCTTCAACGGGCGCCTGCTGAGCGGCGAGGACCTGACGACCGAGCAGCTCGCGAACCACGAAGCACGACAACGGCTTGCCCGCGCGATGGGCGAAGGGGTGGTCCGCGGACTGGAGGTCACCACCGGTCCATCGACCACGTTTCCTACGGTCACGGTGCAGGCAGGCCTCGCGCTCAACCGCGCGGGTGACGCCGTCGAACTCACGCAGACGGTGAGCGTTGGCCTCTACACGTCGGCCGCGCCTGCGGCGAACCTCGGGAACGTCAGCCCGTTCGCCCAGTGCACGCCTATCGCGCCGACGGCGTACCTCACGAACACCGGCGTCTATCTGCTGACGATCGCTCCGGCGATGGGAACGCAGGGCCGGGCACCCGTCTCCGGGTTGAGCGGCGGGGGCGCGTGCAACGCGAACTACCTCGTGGAGGGGGTCCAGTTCAACCTCGTCAACCTCAACGTCCTGGCCGGGATCGGCACACCGCAGCTCCGCAACATCGTGGCCGCCGGGTGCTTCGGCTTCGGGATGGACCCGATGGTCGACCCGTTCGGCGCGCCGCCTGCCGCCTCGGCAACGCAGTTCCCGTGGGTCGAGCAGCTACGGCGGCAAGGGAAGATCTCGGACGCGGAAGTTCCGCTCGCCACGTTGGCGTGGACCACGGGCACGGGCATCGCTTTCGTGGACATGTGGTCGGCGCGCCGGCGCATCCACAGGCGCGACACGGCCGACGACACCGTGCTGCCGATTCGAGCGCGCGACGTCGCACGCGGCGAAGCGATGTGGCTCCAATTTCAGGACCAACTTCAGTCGCTCTTCATCGGCAGCCCTCAGACCGTGACGGCGCGCGATACGTTCAACTACCTGCCACCGGTCGGCCTCCTTCCGTTGGCCACGTCGTCGTTCGTTGGTTTCGACCTGAGCACGTTCTTTCAAGGGATCACGACGACCGGCCCCCTCGACATCGAAGGGGCGAGGGCGGAGGCGGTCGTTCGGACGGCGTTCGAATACCCCGCTGTGGATCTCACACAGAACGAGATGTTCTGGATCTACCAGACGCGCCAGAACGCCCAGGCCGTGAAGACGAGCGGCGCGCGCCCCTATGTCATCTTCGTGAGCGGACAGTTGCCCTACTTCGGCGAAGCGCGCTTCGACGTGGCGCGCTTCGACTACAGCGTCTTCACATGACGGCGCAGGGGGAAATCGGGTGGCCCTCGGCCGCGGACGACGATCGTCCGATCATCGGCCGCGTTCGCGTACGCGCGTCGTCTTCGGGCGATGCGGGAGCGTTGCGCGCGCGCGTCGAGCGGCTCCTGTCCGACGACGTGCTCGTCGTCCCCGGCCTTCCGCCCTCCGCCGTCCTCTGCGTGCGATCGCTGCGCGCTCCGCTCCCCATCAACCCCGCGCGTGATGGGGGGGCTCCGCCGACCGCATGGAGGCGCGCGCTCGCGAACGCCCTCGAGAAGGGCGCCCGCGCGGCGGTGTGTCCGCTCGACGGGCCGGTCCCACCGGCGGCGACGGCGGTGCTCTTCCGCGATCGTGCCGAGATGCTCGCGTGCCTCGCGCGCGATTGGGTGCGCGGTGCGATCGGGACGTGGTGGTGGAGGGACGTAGTGCGCGCGACCCGGGGGGCGCGGGTTGCTCCCGCGCAGTGGGTCACCGACGCGCCCTATGTCCCTGCGGCGGCGCGGTTGCTCGAGGCGCGCGGGGATCTCGCGCCGTTCGCGAACGCGCTCGACACGACGGAAGCGCGCGCCATCGTCGCGAGCGTCACCGCCGCTCACGGCGTGAACCTCGCCCTAGATGCACCGACCCGCGCGTCGATCCTGCCGCTGGCCGAGGTGGCGGCCATCGCGCGCTGGGCACCCGAGGCGCTCCGCCCCGGGCTCACCGAGGCCGCCCGCGCGCTGGTCGCGACGACGCTGCTCCTCGCGCGAGCGCCGTCGGCGGTGGCGCGTGCGCAAGTCCTCGACGCCGTCCGCGCGTCGCTCTCCCCAGCACGGGCAGCGCTCCTCGCCGGGCAGACACCGGGTGACCTTGGCGTGCACCGGCAACCCGCGGCGCGCTCCGACGGGACGGCCGCCGCAGCCGTCGCCGTCGCGGCCGGTCCCGATCCGGAGGCGCGCATGGTGCAAGGACGCGACGCGACGGCATCGCTTCCCGTGCCAAGCCCGAGCGATCGGTTCGCCGGCGCTCCTCGCTCGGACGTGCCCCCCGCGCGACCGCGTGTCGTGGCCGTTCGATTGCTCGAGCCTCCGAGCGAAGCCGCAAGTTCGCCGAAGGATCGTGCGGTCCATCCCGGACCCGCGGAGGCCTACGGATCTTCTGCGTCCGACTTCGTGCCCACGACGGTGGCCGAGCGCGTCGACGGCGTACGCCGAAGCACGGCAGCCACGGCGCCCCCGGCCGCGAGCGTGTCCGCACGCAGCGATGCACCTTTCAACGGCGAGCCGTCGCCTTCGGACACGCGCTCCGCGCCGCGCTCGGTCCCTGGATCCTCGGCCGAGGCCCCCACCGTGAGGCGCGACCGCGTCGTGTCGACCGCATACGGAGGGGCGCTCTTCCTCCTCAACGCCTTCCTCGCGCTGGACCTCTACGGCGATTTCACCCGACCGTTCTCACGGCAGGTCGGGGTCTCGCCGTGGACCCTCATCGCGCGTGTCGTACACGCGCTGCTCGGAGACGAGGCCGACCCGCAGGAGCCTCTCTGGACGCTCCTCGCCGATCTCGCCGGCCCCGCCGACGACGAAGAGACCTGGCCCTCGGAGTGGCGGGTCGATACCGGCTGGCTCGGCCCGTTTCCGGAGAGGGACGGCTGGACTTGGAGCCGCGCCGAAGGGCGCTTGCGCGTCGTCCACCCCGCGGGGTTCGTCCTGGTCGACGCTCCCCTGGAGGCAGACGCGCTCACGCAGAGAGACCGCGAGCGCGCCGCGTACGGATCTCCCGCGGTCGCCGAGTCGACCGAGGCGATCGGCGCCTCGTCGTGGCTCGATCACTTCGCCTCCTTTCTACGCGCCAGGCTGCACGCGGCCATCCGAGCGGACAGCGCGGACGCCAGCCTTCGGACCGTGCTCCGTCTTCGAGCGCGTGTGGGGGTGAGCGATACCCACGTGGACGTCCACGTGGCGCTCGCCGAGCTGCCGATCGAGGTGCGGCTCGCAGGCCTCGACCGAGATCCGGGGTGGGTGCCCGCCGCGGGACGATCGGTGGCTTTTCATTTCGTGTGATTCGCGCCAACCACAGGACGGACCCCATGACACAACCTGTAGTCTCCGGTCAGCTCATCACTGCCGACTTTGCGAACGGCATTCTCACGAGACTCACGAACCTCGAGGCGGCCGTCGCTGCGCTCAAGAACGCGAGCGCCGTCAGCGCTGGACCGACCATCACTTCGATCTACGGCCTCACGACTCCAATTCGCGAGGGCGACGCGATCAACATCACTGGAACGAATTTCGGGTTCAGCACCGGGAGCCAGAGCCTGTCCTTCAACGGGATCTCCGTCGCCTCCTTCGTATCGGGATCCAGCGACACGCTGCTGCTCGTGCGCGTTCCCGCTCTCGGAGCGAGCGCCTCCGGGACGCTCGTCGCCGTCGTGGAAGGCAACGGCAACGGGTTCGACACCCAGCAGATCACCGTC
Organism: Polyangiaceae bacterium; assembly: GCA_036500865.1. Lineage (GTDB taxonomy): Bacteria > Myxococcota_A > Polyangia > Polyangiales > Polyangiaceae > Palsa-1150. The sequence continues at coordinate 110,066 of DASYBG010000002.1, read as the reverse complement.
TACCCGGCCTTCACCCCCGTCGCGAATCAAGACATCCAAATCATTTGGAACTCGGTGAGCCCCAATCCCATCCTACCTGGGCAACCGATGGTCGTCGGCTTCACTCTCATATCCAAGGCCCCGCAAACGGCCACGTACACGATCAGCGCGGCGGTGACCCCCGTCAACCCGACCGCCACCTCGCCAGCGTGGCCGTCCACGTACCAGGTTCTCGACAGCAGCAACAACGTGACGACCTCCAATCAGTTCACCCTCAACCCCAACGCGCAGACGAACTTCTCGGTCCAGATCAACGTGCCGCCGGGCAGCGACAATTCGCAGTTTCAGCTCGCGGTGAATGCCGGCACGGGATCCGGGGGGACGGCGGCCACGAACAGCACGACGGTCCCGCTCTCGGTGTCCACGGCGACGACCCTCCCCGATTCGACCATCGGGCTCGCGTTCGGCACGTTCACCGCGCTCAACACGCTGGGCGTTCCGGACCAGACCGCCGGCAAGTTCGACTCGAGCACCGGGACCATTCAGATCAAGGTCGGCTGTACGGCCTCGCTGACGATGAACGCAACCTTTCAGAAAGCCGGGACGTACACGTGCGCGATCGCCGCGGCCCCAGGCTCGGGGTCGAGCGCGAACTGGTTCACCAATCCGGTTCCTGCGCAGGAAATCGTCAACTCCACCGCGTTCACCAATCAGTCCACCGTCCCGCGAAACCCGGTGGCGAACTTCACTCCGAGCGCCGGCGCGGGCAGCGCGACGTTCAACTACACGATTACGAACCAGGCGGGGCCGACCACGGGACGGAGTCTGCCAATCAACGTGACGGTGACGACCTAAAACTCGAAGGGGAGATAATTCAATGACCGCACAGATTGCGATTCCGTTTGCGAATGGGGTGCCCGGACGAGGGGCTCCTCCGCAGTGGTGGCCGGGAAGCTCCGACCCGGTCACCGGGTTCGACCCGAGCTTCGACGACGATACGCGCTGGACGGGCGCCTACGAGCAGGACATCGCCAGCGGCGTCACCATGCCGGAGGCATCCACCCGTGCCCTTTGCTGGACGGACGACAGCGGACAACAGTACGTGTACCTCGCTTTCGAGGCCGGATACGCACCGGAGGTGACGGACGATATCCTCTTCATCGGACTGGCGACCGCCAGCGGAGCGGCCCTCGTCCTTCAAATTCAGTTCCAAGAGTCCGCGCCGACGCCGCCGCCCGCCGCCGGCACGACGCAGCCCGACGATTCGAACCCGAATGCACCCGGCCCTCAGCTCTGGGGCCCGTCGGGAACGGGCGACACGTACGTGAACGTCGTCGCCGGCGTGAAGACTACCAGCGATACTGCCTCTCGCTTCACGGCGGCCCTCGACGGCAGCGTCAACGTGCCCGCCTGGGTGGGTCAAACGCTCTCCGTCTGGGTGGACTCCACCGGCGACGCCGCACAGTTCAGCGCCGGACCGCGGTGGATGATCGCGCTGCGTATCCCGGTCAACTCCAACGCCTCGGCGGCGATCAACGACGACGGCGGCCCGCCCCTCGGCGGAGGGTTTTCGCTCTGGTGGGAGTACGACGTCAACATCGCCGCCGAGCCGCCGCTCATGGTCCCGCTGACGGGATCCGGGCCGTTCGTCCAGGACACGAATCTGACGACGGTCGCCCCCGGCGGGACCATCCAGTTCCCCGCGTTGCAGAATTGGTCGTCGTGTACCTTCGGCGCGTCCGGCGCCTCGTCGGACGGCGTCTCGCTCGACGCCGCCAACATAGGGACCATCGCCTGCCCGAGCAGCCAGATCCAATTCGTGGCGCCGCCCGGAACCCAACCCGAGAACTACTTCTATGCGGCGCCGACGTTCAACAGTTCCAGCGCGACCGCGTCCATTCCGCAGGGCGCCATCACGGCGGCGTTCCATCTCGCCGACTGGGGGTCGGTCAGCGCGTCGGCCGGCTGGAAGTTGATCGGAACGGCCACGAACAGCGGAGTGATCCCGGCCGGGCAGACCGCGACGATCCCGCCGCTGACGCCGTTGCCGCCGACCGCCGGCAGTTACACGTGCAGTCTCCTCACCTGGGACGCCTCCCAAGCCGTGCCCGGGTCGAATCCGCCGACGTCGTGGGCTCAGGAGATCACGAGCGGCACGCTCGACTCGCACGAGTGCATGCTCGTCGACCTGAAGTCGAACGCGTCGAACATCGTCTTTGCCAACGACAGCGTCGTCCGAAATATGGACTTCGTCATCGGTTCGACGTTCAGCCGCGACGCCACGATCGACGTCCGCGGACTCACGCCGTTCTCGTCCCAACCTCGAGACGTGTACCTCGCCCTCCAAATCTACAACATGAGTCAGGAGACCATTCAGCCGCCGATTCAGTATTCGGTGGACATGGTCGAGGTCCTGTTGCGTGGCAAAGGACAAGGACGTCGCGTCACGAGCTTCCTCTTCGACGGAACCGGCGCGCAGATGCTGCAGCGGGCGCGCGCGATCCTCGGGAACCGCCCGCTCCCTCCGGGAGTCATCGACAGCATTTTGCCGTCGTGGAGGCTCCACTGCTACCACGACACGGGCCGACGAATCTCCCGCGGCGGAAAGGAGGTCGTCGTTCTGGGGTTGAGCACGGCCTTCGGGTACTTCCCCGTTCACGTCGGGTCGATCTCGGCGTGGAACTGGCGCGTCGACGGAGCGACGCGCATCGGCGAGTTCCTGTGGGTGGTCCCCGTTCCCAATCACGGCTCGGCGAAGGTGAAGACCACGATCCAAGCGCAGAGCCCCGGAGAGGTCCCGATCCCGCCGCAACCGATCGAGAAGGGCGGCGGGACCAGCTCCAAGTGCGGTCCGCCTCCCAAGCAGCTCGTCGCGTTCCTCGAGAGCGTCATCGAGGTCGCCAGCTGGCTCCTCTGCAAGATCAAGAACTCCTAGACCGTCGTCTCACGCTTCGACGTGCCGCCCTTCGTCTCCTGCGTCATGCCCACACGCGATCGGCGCGCGTTCGTCGCGCGCGCCATCGCGTGTTTTCTCGCGCAGGACTACGAGGGGCGGGAGCTCATCGTCCTCGACGACGGCGTCGACCCGGTCCGTGACTGCGTCCCGGACGACGCTCGCATCCGGTATCTTCGCGAGGAACGAGCTCGCTCGGTCGGCGCGAAGCGCAACTTGCTCTGCCGCGAGGCGCGCGGCGAGATCATCGTCCACTGGGACGACGATGACTGGTACCCGCCGTGGCGCGTACGGCGTCACGTGGACGCGCTCGCGTCGCCCGGCGTGCTCGTCTCCGGGACGAGCACCCAGTATTACCACGAGCCTTCCTCGGGGCGCGCGTGGCGCTACCGCTATATGGGCGCGGGCAGCTACGTCACCGGGGCGACGCTTTCTTATCGAAAATCGTTTTGGCAAGGCTCCCCGTTCCGTGATGTGCAGGTCGGCGAGGACACGGCGTTCGTGAACGCCGCCCCTCGCGGCACGATCGCGGATCTCTGTCTCCCCAGCCTCTGTGTCGGCACGATCCACGCGAAGAACGTCTCCCCCAAGTGGCCCGTCGGCCCTGCATGGAATCCCGTGGAGACCACCGTCGTCTTGGCGCTCGTCGGAGGCTCGCCGACGAACGCCGTCGACGGGCCGAAGATGCCCGGCGTGACGTGCATCATGCCCACCGCCGATCGACCGCAGTTCGTCGCGCTGGCCCTCGAGCTCTTCGCGTCCCAGCAGGGGGTCGACGCCGAGCTCGTCGTCGTCGACAGCGGTCTAGAAACGGTCGATGAACTGTGCCGGGGCGCCCCCCACGTCCGCTACTTTCGCGCTCCGCCGCGAACGTCGATCGGCTCGCAACGCAACCTCGCTTGCGGACACGCGCGCGGCGACGTGATCGCGCACTGGGACGACGACGACTGGTACGGACCGGAGCGGCTCCTTCGACAGGTCGGGCCGATCGCCGCAGGGCGCGCCGACGTCACGGGCCTCCGGAACCGGTACACCCTCGACGTGACCGACGGAACGTTTTGGACGACGACCGACGGCCTCCACCGCCGGATGTTCGTCGGCGACGTGCACGGTGGAACGCTCGCGTACCGTCGATCGCTCCTGGCTCCGGGCATCCGCTACCAAGACATCAACCTCGCCGAAGACGCCGGCCTTCTCACCTTGCTCCTGCGTCGCGGCGCACGCCTCGAGCGCGTCGCGAACGACGGCGTCTTCGTCTACGTGAGGCACGGCCGGAACGCTTGGAGGTTCGACGCGGGCACGTTCGTCGACCCCACTGGCTGGTCGCGCACGCACGGGCCGTCCTCGATGCCGTCCGCGACCGTCGAGAGGTACCGATCGCTCGCGGGAAGCCGCGCCGGCGTGATGAAAGCGCCGACGCCGGCGATCCACCGAGACGAGTGGCACACCGACTGCCTCGGCCATTGCGATGTCCTCGCTCCGAAGACGCCCTATCGATTCGACCGCTGCGTCGCGTTCGTCGCGACGGAGTCTTACGCCCGTCTCCTCGACGGCGCCCTGAAATCGCTCGCACGTTTCGGCGCGCTCGACGGCGTGCCACGAGTCGTCTTCGTGGAAGAGTCCGGGGAGAAATGTGCGTCGATCGCCGCGCGCCATGGCGCCGTCATCCTCCGGTGCCGACCGCGGCCGGGTCCGGCGCCGTCGATCAAGGGCGTGCAGTACTCGATGGCCCGCTTCGTCGAAGCGAAGCAATACCTCTGCCTCGACGCCGACGTGCTCGTCCTCGATTCTCTTGCGCCGCTCTTCGAGGAGCACGGTCGGCTCCCCGCCGGACGCGTCCTCGTCGCGCCGGAGGCGACGGAGGAGCCGGTTGCGACGCTCCGCGAGGCGCTCTGGAGCGTCTACCGCGCGACCCCACGCGAGGTCGACAGCTTGCTCAACCCGGTGGCACCGGCGTCCCTCGACGCTCCCGCGACCAACGACGGGGTTTTCGTGGCCGACCGCGCTTCGCTCTCCGCGGTCGATGGCATCCTCCGGGGCGATCGAGCGCTCACCGCCTGGGTGAAGGCCCGACCGGACGTATGGTGGCGGCAAAAGGCGGCGTTCAACGTGGCCCTCGCGCGCATGGGCGCCTGCGTGCTGCTCGACGGCGGGTACAACGCGCAGCTTCACGTCGCCCCCGCCGTACGTCGCGTGGTCCAGGGACGTGTATGCGCGGAGTGGCGCGGCGCCGTCGCGCGGTTGCTCCATTTCAACGGTCGCGGGAAAGAGGCCTACGCCTCGTGGTCCGACGTGCTCGCCACGGCGTGAGGCCTCAGCGCGCGCCCGTCATGCCGGACGCCTCGAGCATTTTGGCGTGTCCGCCCCGCGTGCCCGCGTTCCAATGGTGGCGCGTGAACGCGTCTCCCACCACGACCTCGGCCGCTTCGCCGTGGGCGATCCGCCGCAAGGCCTCTTCGTTTCCCTTCGCCTCCGGAAAGAACCACTCCGCCGGCGCGATCGTGGCGTCGCGCCGCTGCTGGACGCGGCGCGTGAGGGCGATCGGTCCGGAGATCTCGTTGTACGCCCCGGGCGTATTGCATGCCTCCACGGTCGCGCACCCCGCGCGCGCGAGGATTCCGTCGAGCATCTCTCGAACGAAGGGATGGCCGGGTGCCGCGACGAGGACGGCGTTCGACGCGACGGGCGCCGCCTGAACCAACTCCCACGGGCGCCGGGGCCAACGCGGCTCGAACGCGCAGAGAAACCCAGTCTTCGCGGCCGCGTCGAGCACCGGCCCGCACGGGCGCAGGCACTCGAGGTCCACGTCCGCGTAGAGACCACCGTGCTCGAGGAGCACGGCCCACCGCAGGACGTCGCTCTTGAAGACCGGGGTGTACGCCGGTGACCCGACGATACGATCGACGCGCGAATCCCCCGTGGGCTCCGTACGCCAAAAGCGGAGGGACCAATCCGGGTTGTGGACGAGCCACGTTCTTCGCCAATTGCGAAACTCGGGACGGAACGGGTCGTCCCCGGGCCACAGCGTGTGGACGATGGGCGGAACCATGTCAGGCAGGCAAAGCGTGCCTTGGCGTGAGGGCGACGGCAAGAACCTCGAGACGCGTCGGTGCCGCGTGCCCCTGCCTGCGGCCTTGTCGCCTCGGGCGTCTTTCGTTAAGACGGCGGTGGTGATCGCGATGGACCACAAGCCGGTGTTCTCGCCATTCTACGAGCGCGGAGAATGGGCGGAGGGGCGCATGTGGGGCTCGACCCTCGAGTTCACCAAGCGGTATCGAGCATTCCTCGAGCAGTTTCTCGTAGAGCACGACATCCGTAGCGTCCTCGACGTCGGATGTGGTGATTGGACCTTCAGCCGCGCCATCGACTGGAAGGGCGCACGGTATCGCGGAATCGACGTCGTGCCGCAGCTGATTGAGCAAAACCGGGCGCGCTTCCCGGGCGCCGAGTTCTTCGTCGGCGATGGCCGGTTGCTGGAGGAGCACGCCGGGTTCGACCTGCTGGTGATGAAAGACGTCCTGCAGCACTGGAGCAACGACTCGATCCGGTCGTTCCTCTCGCAGCCCGCATTGGGCTCGTTCCGGCACGTCCTTTTGACGAACTGCGACGAGGAGCGCAGCCCGAACCGCGACATTTCCGACGGTGATTGGCGGCCGCTCAACCTTCTCGCGCCGCCGTTCGAGATCGCCGGAGCGCGCGCCGTCGCGAGGTTCGACACCAAGCGCGTCATCCATCGCGGACCGCGCGTCGAGGTGCGCGATCTCCTCGCGAAATTCGAGTGCTGGGTCATCAATCTGGACAGGAGGCCCGATCGCCTGGCGCACACGCGCGCGCAGCTCGAACGCGCCGGTGTGCCCAAGGTCTTCCGCTTCCAGGCGTTCGACGGTCCTCGCCTGCAGCTCACGAGCGCGAAACCCGGATGGGTGCGCAGGGGCGCCGTCGGTTGTTACCTGTCCCACCTCGCGCTGCTGAAACAGGCGCAGGCGCGCCGCCAGCCTTGCCTCGTCGTCGAGGACGACTTGGTCGTCGCGGACGACTTTCTCCCCGAGCTCGACGCGTGCGTGCGCGAGTTGCCCGAGGACTGGGAAGCGCTGCTCCTGTCCGGTGGAGAGCACCAACAGCGGCCGCGCGTCCTCGGCCCCCACCACGCCAGGCTGGTCGCGACCTGGGGAACGTCGATGGCCTTCTTCCGCCTCGGCGCGATCGATCGGCTGCTCGAGGAGGCCGACTCGCTCGATCGACCGATAGACGACTTCTACATTCGCATGATGTCCTCGACCCGCTTCTACGCGCCCGTCCGCAAGATCGTCTGGCAAGAAAGGAACCTCGGCACGAACATCGGCGACTCGGGATGATCCCCCGCGTGATCCACCACGTTTGGCCCGGAAGGGACGCGTTTCGGGCCGAGCTTCACCATTTCCGTCGAAGCTTCTTCGACCATCACCCCGATTGGAGCTTCTTCTTCTGGCGCGAAGACCTCGGCTCCGGGGTCTCCGCGGACGTGGGCGCGTTGCTCCACGATCCTCGATATACGGTCGTCGTGAAGAGCGACGTCGCGCGCTTCGAGCTATTGCGGCTGCGCGGCGGCGTCTACGTCGATACGGACGTCGAGTGCCTGCGTCCGTTCGACGATCTTCTCGGGGATACCTTTTTTTGCGGCCGCGAGAGCGACTCGGCCCTGTGCCCGTCCGTCATGGGGTGCAGGCCGGGGCATCCGTTTGCCGCGCTCGCCGTCCGCGAGGCCCTTCGACGTGTCTACGAGGCGGGACCCGACGCGGCCAACGCGCGCCCCAACGAGATCTCGGGGCCCATGCTGCTGACGGAGCTCGCCCGCGGCCGGGACGACGTCACGATCTTCGATCCCGGGGTCTTCTACCCCATCGGCTGGTGGGAGACCGATCGGCTCGAGGAGGACGTTACCGGCGCCTACGCCAAGCACTGGTGGAACGGCAAGACGAGCCCCGATGGATGGACGCGCAAGCGAGTCTTCTCTCGCGCAGGTCTCGGACGCGTCGCGGATACGGCGGCGAACGCAATCCGCTACGACCTGGGAGGGACCTACGCTCGCGCCGGTTACGTCTCGGTGCCGCTCGTCCCCGGCAGAGACCGAGAGTGCAGCATCCTCGAACTGGACGGCATTCACCCTGCCGACGGGGAGGTCGACGAGTTCCTCCTCGTCCATACGCTCGAGCACGTTCCGGTCACACGCTACGTCGAGTTCCTCCACGACATGCACCGGAAGCTGCGCGTCGGTGGCCGCGTCGTCGTCGTACAGACCGACGCGGACGGCGTCATTCGCCGCTATGCGTCCGGCGAGCTCTCGTTTCGCTCGATGCGCGCGACGCTCTTCACGCCCGCGGACCGAATCCATGGAAGCGCGCTCAACGCGCACCAAAACATGTGGAGCGGCGACGAGCTCGCGCGCGACCTGCGCGCCGTCGGCTTCGCCGCCGAGACGTTCGACGCAGGATCGTGGTCGTTCGACATGCACGATCCGCTCTACGACGACGACGTCTCCCGGGACCACGGAAAGGCGATCCGGAACCTCGGCGTCCGCGCGACCAAACGCTGAAGGAAGCCGCGAACGCCGCCGCGACGCTCAGGGGTCTGCGGCGGCGACCCGCCGAAGATCGCCCCGAGTCAGCATCCTCGCCGCGTCCCGTGCGTCCACCGAAGCGCGCGCGCCGCGGGTCGCGAAGTGATAGCGCATTCCCGTGGCGGACCCGATCTGCACGAGCAGGTCCGCCCCGAGGTACTCGACGACGATTCGCGGCGGCGATGGACGCGCCGGCGCGTCATTGCGCAACGCGGCTCGCTTTTTCCCGCAACAGGTCACGTCTCGTCTCCCTCACGCCCCTTCGTGGCTCGCTCGAGAAGGATTGCGCCAGCGGAAAGGGCGAGCGTCAAGAAGAACCGCTCGCGCCACGCGGGCGACAGAGCCATCGCCAGCGGTATCGCCACCCAGAAGCTGAGGCAATAGAAGCAATCGAGGAGCTTCCCCACGAAGCCGTCGCCCACCACGCGCCGCAAGCGAACGACGACCTCCGCCGGACCGTCCTCCGCTTGCAGAAAATGGGTGACACGCCACGTCGCGAGCACACCGAGGACGAGCCAGTAGGTGGACATGACGGAACGGGACGATGCACGCGAAACGGAAATGCAACCGGATGCAATCGACTTCGGCTTCCGGCCGACCTTACTTTCAGCGCGAACGTAACGCATAGCACGCTCAAGGTCGACGCCGACTTGCAGATGTTTGCCGCCCGCATACCCAACGATCTTCCACGGTTGGACGCTTCCCCAACCGAGGCCATGGCACGTTCCCCCTTGTTCTGCGACGGAAACACCTCGGACACACAAGCGAAGGGGTATCCCGGGACGCGACCGGGGGACGCCTTGACGATATCGCCGCTCAGCCGGAGAATCCGGCCCGCTCGGCGAATGACGGTGCAAGCGGGGATGCCAGAGTCGGGCGCTATCGGCCCATATCGACTGTTCCAGCCGCCGTTGGGGCAAGGCGGAATGGGGGTGGTCTATCGCGCTCGGCACATGGCGTCGGAGCGCGCGGTCGCGCTCAAGACGGTCAGCTTCAGTGCGCCGCGTTGGCTGGACAACATCCGCCGCGAAATTGGCGCCCTCACGCGAATTCGACATCCAGGCGTCGTCCGCATCATCGATCACGGCGTGCATCAGGGCATTCCTTGGTACGCCATGGACTTACTGGAGGGGGAGAGCCTCCGGCACTACGGCCAGCGAATCTGGAGCCGCTTCCGCGTGCCGCCCGCGCATCCGGTCGCGTCCACCCAGCAACTCAACGAAACTACGGCGTCGCTTCCAGTCCCGGCGACCGGCACGCCGCAGCGATACGCTCGCACGAAAGACTCTTCGCCGACTTCCGGCGCCGTGCCCGCGGCCGCTGGAGAGCTTCGGGAGGTACTTCGCATTGTCCGCCGTGTATGCGCCACGCTGGCGTTCCTACACGGCGAGGGCTTCGTCACTTGTGACCTCAAGCCAGAGAACATATTTCTTGTCAACGCCAACCCGATTCTCATCGACTTTGGCCTCATGGCACACCACGCGGGCGGAAGCGGGCGCGAAGCTCTCGACGTCCTACCCGCAATGGCAGGCACGTTACCGTATATGTCGCCCGAGCAGATTCGGGGAGAGTTGGTCGATGCACGAAGCGATCTCTATTCGCTCGGATGCTTGCTCTACGAGCTGGTCGCAGGTAGGCCGCCCTTCTCGGGAGTCCCCAAAGCAGTCTTGCATTCCCATCTCGTGGACGTTCCGCTGCCGCCATCGAACGTGGTCGCCGACATCCCCGAGCCGCTCCAACGTTTAATTCTCAAGCTGCTGGAAAAACAGCTCGATCGGCGCTTTGGATATGCGGACGAAGTAGCGACACTTCTCGCCGAGATCGGCGACGACCCGCAGCGCCTTGCGGACTTTCCTCCGCCGCGCTCGTATCTCTATCGCCCGCGCTTCGTCGGAAGAAACGAGATCGTTCAGGACCTGGTCTCGTTGCGGGACAAGGCGATCGATGGCGCCGGTCGCCTCGTGCTCCTTGGAGGACAAAGCGGCGCCGGGAAAACCCGCGTTGCGATGGAGCTTGCCCGCACGACCTCACAAACCGTGGTTCGAGTGGTGACGAGCGAAGCATCGCCACTTTCGTCCGAACGTCAGGGTACGACGGCCGCCACTCCGCTGCACGCCCTGCGGCCCTTGCTCCGGGCGGTAGCGGACCATTGTCAGCAAGGCGGGCCCGACACGACGGAGCGGCTGGTCGGGGAGAGCCGCGCTGTGCTCGCGCTCTATGAGCCGTTGCTCGCTCAAGTCCCGGCGCTCACGGATACCTCGCCGCCGATTCCGCAGTCCGTCGAAGCGTCGCGGAAGCGCCTATTTTCTTGCCTCGCAGACGTGCTGCGCGCTTTTGCGCGCGAGCAGCCCCTTCTTTGGGTCATCGACGACCTGGGTTGGGCCGACGAGCTTTCGCTCTCGTTCCTTCAGTCGCTGACGCGCGAGTATCTCGAATCGGCACCCGTGCTTCTCGTATGCGCCTATCGCACCGAGGAAACGACGGACGCCGTCAATGCCATTGCGAAGCTCTCTCATGTCGAGCACCTCACGCTGCCGCGCCTGGCGCGAGATGCGATCGCGAGCATCATTTCCGACACCTTGGCGATGAACGAATCGGAGACCGACTTCGTCGAGTTCATCACGACTCAGGCGGAGGGCAATCCGTTCTTCGTCGGCGAGTACCTACGCACCGCGGTGGCAGAGCGCACACTCTACCGGGATGAGCAGCACGCCTGGCGACTCGTCAGGGAGAGCCCGGGCCTCAAGGCTCAATACCACTCCCTCCCGCTTCCGAGCTCGTTGCGAGATCTCATCGAGCAGCGCCTGCGGAGCATCAGTATCGCGGGGCAGCATCTAGCGCTCACCGCCGCTGTGCTCGGCCGTGAGGCCGAGACCGACGTGGTACGGGAGGTCTCCGCGCTATCCGAAGACGCGGTCCTCACGGCCATTGACGAGCTCCTACGCCGGCAGGTTCTCGAGCAAGCAGGGAAAGGACACCTGCGGTTCGCGCACGACAAGCTACGCGAGGTGCTCTACGAGCGGGCCACAAGCGAACGATTGAGCCCGCTCCACTCCTCGGCCGCCGACGTGCTCGAACGGAGGATGAACGACGGCGTCGATTCCAGACAACATTGGGCATCTCTCGGGCACCACTTCGCAGCAGCAGGTCGGTTTGAGCCGGCCAGCAGGTATCTGAAGCTTGCCGCCGACCATGCGCGCGCCGCATATGCCAACCATGAGGCGTTGTGGCTATGCAGAGAGGCGATCAAACAGGTGAACCACATGCTGTCGTCGCCGTTGGCGGACGTCGAGCGCTGCAAGACAACGCTGGTCGAGTTGCACGAGGCAATGGCAGACCTGCACGCCCTGGCCGGTGATCGCCAATCCGCCCGCGCGGCTTATGAGAGCGCGACGATGAACGTCCGGGCGGACCATCGCTCGTCGCGTGCACGACTGAGCCGAAAGATGGGCAAGACGTGGGACGCGCAGCACGAGCCGACGGAAGCGCTACGTTCCTACGCCAACGCGCTTTCGATCCTGGAGGAGATGTCGGCCAGCAGCCCTTCTTACGTCGACGCGCGCGAGACCATGTGCGAATGGATCCAGGTTCATATCGATCGATTGTGGGTTTATTACTATACCGGTCACGTTCCCGGCATGCACGCGACGATCGCGACCGTCGCACCAGTTATCGACGAGCACGGGACACCTGCTCAACGCGCGCTATTTTTTCGAAATCGGACTCTGTTGAACTTTCGTCGACACGTTTACGTAATCACCGAAGAGACGGTGCGTTTCGCCAAGGCGGCGTTGGAGGCCTGCCTCCAGGACCCAACCTCTCCCGACCTTCCGCTGACGAAATTTGTATACGGTTTCACTCTTGTCTTCCGGCATTCTCTCGAAGAAGGCGAACAGGAGCTCGCGGGGGCGTTGACGTTGGCGAAGCGCGCGGGCGACGGCCCGGTGCAGGCTCGATGTCTTACGTATCTGACACTCGTTGCGCGCATGCGGGGGAATGTCGGCGAGACATGCGCCCTTGCGGAGCAATGCGCCCAGATCGCCGGCGATGCGCGCGCGGAGGAATATGTGGCCGCTGCTGCAGCGCACAAGGCCTGGGTTCATCTCAAACGCCGGGAGATCGCGGGCGCCGAAGCATGCGGATATGACGCTCTTCGGCGATGGCGGAGCATGTCTGCGCTTTTTCCGTTTCATTGGATGGCTCTGATCCCGCTCATCGAGGTCGCCCTTCTCCGGGAGGATCTGGCACGAGCCGGTGAGCTCGCGTCGGGCCTCATGGCACCGGGGCAACAGTACCTTCCCGGAAGCGCGGCCGACGGGTTTGCGCGGGCCACGGACCGATGGCACGCCGCCGACCTCGACGGAACGCGCGACGCTGTCGCGCGTGCTCTGCGGCACCTGGATGGCACTGGCTACAGGTAATGGCTTCATCACCGCAACGGAGGACTTTCAATGAAGGGCGACAAGACTCTCGTCGTGGGAGCAACCGGACTTCTCGGAATGCAGGTCGTCCGAGGACTACGCGACGCCGGCGTCACGGTGCGCGCGATGGTCCGGCCGACGGCGACAGCCTCGAAGCGCGACTTCGTCCGTGTCGCGGGCGCCGAGTCTATCTATGCCGACCTCAAGGACCCGGCCTCTCTCGCGGCGGCTTGCGATGCGGTGACAACGGTCGTTTCGACGGCTACGTCGATCACTTCCCGACAAGACGGCGACGCCGTACGCACCGTCGACGAGGAGGGCTACTTCGCCCTCATCGACGCCGCAGAACGGAGCGGCGTCGCCCACTTCGTATTCATCTCGATCCCGCCCCTCGAGACCGATTTTGCATATCAGCGCGCGAAGCGCAAGGTCGAGGCACGGTTGCGGGAAAGCAAGATGTCCTCCACCATCTTGCAACCCGGACCCTTCATCGAGATATGGCTCGGCCCTGCGTTCGGCTTCGACCCGGTCCGCGGAGTGGCGCGCGTATTCGGGAGTGGCGAGCAAGGCGTCTCCTGGATCTCTGTCGAGGACGTCGCGCGTTTCGCGGTAAGCGCGGCGACGAGCGACTCGCTTCGCGGCGCTGTCCTTCCACTGGGAGGTCCGGAACCTCTTTCCGCCATGAACGTCATTCGCATTTTTGAGGACTTCGGAACGCCGACGTGCCGCGTGGAAAACGTGCCTGAAGATGCTCTTCGAGCGATGGCCGCAAACGCGCGCGACGCAATCGAGGAGGCGTCTGCGAACCTGGCTCTCGCCACCGCGATGGGCCTTCGAATCGACCCGGCGCCTGCACTGCAGCTTCTGCCAGGCCGAATGACCAGCGTCCGTGACTACGCCCGCCAATTGGTGGCGAGCCGGTGAGACCTATCATGAAGACCATTCACTCGAAGGAGGCATCTCTATGATGCTCGCAAGAGGCAAGGCCAGCCCGTACCTGAATGCCGAAGTGGAGCTGCGGCTGCAGATCTCGTGTCAAATGCGGGCGGCCGATCTTCCACAATTTTACCAAATAACAGGAGAGTACATCGAGCTGATCCAATCCGCGGGACTGTATTTGCTGCTCTCCGGCTGGCGGGCGGAGAACGAAACCGTAACATTTTACAACTACTGGGCGATCCAACCAGACGCGAATGGCCTCGTGACGGCCGAATACAAGCTTCCGGACAGTCCCATCTATGCGCGTTTTGCCGATCTCTTCGTAGACGAGATTAAGGACATCGCTGTTTCCATCAGCAAAACGCGCTTGAGGCCCCCTGCCCCCGTAGCCCAGCGCTACTTGTACTTGCGAGCGGCTTACCGCGTGCACGTCCAGGATCTCTGCGAGTTTGTAGCTCAAATCGATGGCGACCTCCCATCCTTTGCGAAGGACAACGGGTGGCTTTTGGGGGACATCTATCTCGGGCTCACGGGGTCATCGACCTCGCTGGTGCAGATGTGGATTATCCCGATGGAGCAGGCGGGCAACGCGGCCCAGAAGCTGGCCCGCGCGCCTTGGCGAACGCTGGCTTTCGAAACGCCGGTATATACGGTCCTTGAACCGGCTCCCAACGATCCCGTTCTGGGCACGGATCCACAGGCGCTTCCCGCGGGAGCACCCAACGCGGTTCTACTCAACCAATACCTTCAAAGCGGACTCGTTCTGTGAAAGGCGCAATGAAATGAATCCCAAACTCAGCAACATTGGCTCCCGCGGACTCGTCGTCTACAAGGAAGGGACGAAGACCGGCTTCAAATACATCACCGAAGCGGATTGGAGGGCGAAAGGCCAAACGCTCACAACTCCGGCCTTGCAGGACCTCGCGCGCTTGCACGTGCTGGTCGCGCCGAGCGTTCCGAACCCCGCCCAGGGCCAGCCCTTGTCATACTTCGTCAACTTCGACATGATTGCGCAGTTGAACCCGGTTCCCGCGGCACCCGCCACTCCGGGAGCCGTTCCCCCCAAACTTGTGACTGGCCCTGAGTGGTCCCTCATCGTCAACGACAAGGGCACGTACACAGAGCTTCCCGATGCTCTGTTCGACGATCTCGACGCGGGATCACAGGGAAACGCGGCCGTGTTGGTGCGACGCGGAGCGCTCGTGGCCAGCATCCCTCCGAACAACATTCCGAGCGGATCCTTCTGCGTCTTGGTCAACCTGACGGGCCTCGCGCGTTGAATCGTCACCTCTCAGTGTAACTATCTGGAACCCGCCCTTGGTATTCGAGCCCGGGAATCTCCAAGTCGGTGAGACGCCCATCGCCTTTCGCGAGGGAACGGAGCGCGCGGTTGCCCCATCAGCCACCCTCGCGCGCGTCACGCCCTTCTTGGCGATGATGGGCATCACACGTATCGCCCACCTGACGGGGCTGGATAGGCTCGGCATTCCGGTCGTTTCGGTATGTAGGCCGAACAGCCGCTCGCTTTCCATCTCGCAGGGAAAGGGCCTCACGATGGAGGCCGCGCGCGTCTCGGGGGTCATGGAGGCCATCGAGCTGTACCATGCTGAGAACGTGCGAGCGCCGCTCCTTCTCGCGAGTTATCGAGAGATGAGGAAGCGGCAACGGACGGTCGACCACGTGGGCCTGCCGCGGTTGAACACGGGCCATTTCAACGAGAATCTCTCCATTCTCTGGGTCGAGGGTCTGGATATGATCCACGGCGAGCCCATCATGGTCCCGTACGACCTCGTGCACACCGACTTCCGAACGCCACTTCCCACCGGGAGCGGAGCCTTCTTCATGAGCTCCAACGGCCTGGCGTCCGGCAACTGCCTTGCGGAGGCGCTCAGCCACGCGCTCTGTGAGGTCGTGGAGAGAGATGCGAACACGCTGTTCAGCGTATCCGCTCGGCGGGAGCAGGCCGCTCGGAAGGTGGACCTCGCGACCGTGAACGACGAGGCGTGTCGCCAGGTCCTCGACCGATTCGAGGACGCCGGCATCGCCGTAGTTGGGTGGGAATCGACCACGGACGTGGGGATCGCGAGCTTCCTCTGTACGGTCGTCGACCGCGACCGGAATTCAGGCCGGCCGATGCCGCCGGTCTCCGGGTCGGGAACTCATCCGCGACGCGGGATCGCGCTGCTGAGAGCACTGACCGAGGCAGCGCAAGCGCGACTGACTATCATTTCCGGCGCCCGCGATGATCTCTCGATGCGTTTCTTCGACGATCGGGCGCCTCTCGCGACGGCGGAACGAGACCGGCTGCTGGGGGAGGCGGGAGGCGGAGCGCGTTCATTTCGCGACGTGCCCGAGTTCGGGGAAGACACTTTCGAACGCAACGTCAAACGGATGTTTCAGGGCCTGGTGGATGCGCGCTTCTCAAGAGCCGTGAGCATAAACCTGACGCTGCCCGAGTTCGGGATCCCTGTCGTACGCCTGATTGTTCCCCATCTCGAGGCCATGAGCGAGGTTCCAGGGTACGTGCTGGGGAAGCGGGCGAAACAGCGACTGTACGGGGCAACTTGATGACAGTCGTTATCTTTTGTGGACCCACGATTTCGCGGGAGACCGTGCTGAGGTTGCTCGACGCCGACGTTCGCCCGCCCGCCGGCCGCGGGGACGTCCTCCGGGCGACGATGGATAAGCCCTCCGCCATTGGCATCGTCGACGGATATTTTGACGGCGTTCCTTCGGTTTGGCACAAGGAGATCCTGTGGGCCATGTCCCAAGGAATCCATGTCTTTGGAGCTGCGAGCATGGGCGCGATTCGCGCCGCAGAACTCGAGTGCTTCGGAATGGTCGGCATTGGGGATGTCTTCGAGCAATTCCGGACAGGCTCGCTTTCGGATGACGACGAAGTGGCCATCGCTCACGCGACGGCGGAGTTTGGGTATCGCTCGTCATCAGATGCGATGGTGAATATGCGCGCCACGTTTCGCGCCGCGCAGGACCTGGGCGTAATATCGGTTGACACGATGTCGGCGCTCGTGGCGGCCGCCAAGCGTATGTCTTATGTAGAGCGCGGGTATCAGGCCGTGCTTCGAGATGTGGGCACGAATGTGCACAACGACGAACTGGAAGCGCTTCGGAGGTGGCTTCCGGGGTCGCGGATCGACCAAAAGCAGCGCGACGCCATGGCGATGATCGAATCCATGGCGGAATGTGCGCGACGAGGGTGGCAACCCAAAACAGTGGACTTTGTGTTTGCGCACACCAACGCTTGGTCGGCTCTTACCCGCATGACCTGGGCGGAGAGGTCCGCGGACAAAGGGGTGGGCGCTCTTTCCGGCAATGATGTGATCGAAGAACTGCTGGTGACCGGCGGCGCCGAAGCCGCATTCGAGGCGGCGCTAGCCCGCAGCATGTCCCTCGAGCTGGCGCGCCAAGGATGCATCGAAGTCGACCCGCGCGCGGTGGAGTCGGTGGCGGAAGAGTTCCGACGTGAGCGGGGCTTATTGCAGCCCGAAGAGTTCTCTACATGGCTCGAAACGCAAGGCCTCTCGGAAGGCGAGCTCGCGTCCTTCTTTTGCAAAGAGGCGACGGCGCGGCGGATGAAGGAACTCGTGGAAGTGGACCTAGTCGCCAGCGTACTCGATCAAGTTCGCGCAACGGGCGCCTATGGGAGGCTTGCGGCCCGCGCGCGGGCGAAACGAACGGCGCTGGAATCGCGCGGTGTCCGCGCGGGTGAGTTGTCCGACGTTGGGTTGACGGAGGCGGAGTTGTGGAGATGGTATTTTTGTGACCATCTGGGTGGGAGCGAGCCGAGCGACCTGAACGCCTACGCTAGGGCAAACAAGACGCATCTTGCTGCTCTCCGCTGCGCGATCGTGCGCGAGCGCTTTTTTTTGACGTCCTCCGGTGAGTTTTGAAGTCATGGCGACTTTGCGTGAGATTGCGACGGAGCAGGTCCAGATTTTGGAGCCCGAACATTTCATCGGTCGGACGCCAACGTCGGCGCTGAAGCTCGATCAGGTATACATATCGGCACAGCATGCGTTGCTGAGATGGACGGGCGCGCGCTGGGAGCTGAAGGATCTTGGCAGTCGGAATGGAACGTTCCTCGACGGCGTGCGCGTCGAGCCCGGTGAAGAGCATCCGGTTCGCCGCGGCTCGCGTGTCGCGTTCGGTAAGCTGGAGCATCAGTGGGAATTGATCGACGAGTCCCCCCCGAACGTCATGGTCGTGCCCCGCGACGGGGGCGAGCCGATGGTCATCGAAGGCGAGCTACTCGCTCTTCCGTCCAGCGAAGATCCTCGGATCACCATCTATCGGAGCGACGGAGGTTGGGTGCTGGAGCGCGCCGAGGAGTCGATTACTCCGATTACGAATCTCCAAACATTCGACGTCGGAAATCGCGTCTGGCGCTTTTGTTGTCCTGACAGCATCTGGAAGACGGGTCTAGCCGACGGGGCGGCGATCGGCTTCGAGGTACGGTACCTCCAGCTCGCGTTCTCGGTTTCGAGCGACGAGGAGACGGTGCATCTCCAAATGACGTGTGGCGGAAGGGTCGTCGACATGGGATCGCGCTCCCACAATTACCTTCTCGTGACACTTGCCCGCCGTCGTCTTGACGACGTCGCCGAGGGACTTTCGGATGCTGCCTGCGGCTGGATTTATCAAGAGGAACTCGGTCGCGATCCTGAGATGTGTCCGCCGCAGCTAAATATCGATGTATTTCGCATTCGGAAACAGTTCGCAGCGGCCGGAGTGCCGGATGCAGCGAACATCATCGAGCGGCGCCCGCGTACTCGTCAGATCCGTCTTGGGACTTCGAGCGTCTCGGTCGTTCGGCTGTAACGATTGGGCCCGTGGGTTTCGCGAGCGGGCCCCGCTTGTGGTACTGACCTACAGCCCGCGTAGTCCCCGTGCGGCCAACGGTAATCATGCGTCGCCTTCCAGAATCTTCGTCGTCCGGCGCCGCGGCGAACGCGGTGCGCATCACGAGCTATCGCAATCCGGTACTTCCGGGCTTTCACCCGGATCCCAGCGTCGTACGGGTGGGCGAGGGCTTCTATCTCGTCAATAGCTCGTTCGCCCTGTTTCCGGGTGTGCCGATCTACCGGAGCGGCGACCTCGTGCACTGGGAGCCGCTCGGGCACGTTCTCTCGCGCGACTCGCAGTTGCCGCTTGCCGCCGCCGAATCGTGGGCCGGGATCTGGGCACCGACCATCCGGTACCACGCCGGCATCTACTACGTGATCACGACCAACAAGTCGCACGGGGGATCCTTCTTCGTGACCGCCGAGGACCCGCGAGGACCGTGGTCCGAACCCGTGTGGATCCCGGAACTCGACGGCATCGATCCCAGCCTGTTCTTCGATGACGACGGCAAGGTCTACGTGACCTCGACGGGGAGCCCGCCCGGAATCTACCAGGCGCAGATCGACGTCGAATCCGGCAAACTCCTGACATCGCCGCGCCTCGCGTGGGGTGGAGCGGGTGGCCGCTATCCGGAAGGGCCGCACCTCTACAAGATCGCGGGCCGCTACTACCTCGTCATCTCCGAGGGGGGCACCGAGTACGGCCATATGGTGACCGTGGCGCGCGCGAGCTCGCCGTGGGGACCCTTCGAACCGTGTCCGCGCAACCCGATTCTCACGCATCGCAATACAACCAACGATCAGCCCATCCAGGGAACGGGGCACGCGGACCTCGTCGAGGACGGCGAGGGGAGCTGGTGGATGGTGCTGCTCGCGTTCCGTCCACAGGGGGGCTCCTGGCATCACCTTGGGCGCGAGACGTTCCTGACGCCGGTGCGATGGGACGCCGAGGGGTGGCCGGTGGTCAACGACGGCCGGTCGATCGCCCTCGAGATGCAGGTACGCGGCCTTCCGGCGCGCCCCTCGACGGCACCGCCCGCGCGCGACGACTTCGACGGGCCACTCGGCCCGGCGTGGAACTTCCTTCGCAACCCCGTTCGTGGGAGCTACGCGACGACCGAGCGCCGAGGATGGTTGACGCTCCATGGGACTGCCGTATCGCTCGAAGCCGACCAAGGCGTATCGCCGACGTTCGTGGGCCGCCGGCAGGAGCACCTCCGCGTACGGATGGCCGCACGCATCGACTTCTCGCCGGCGCGCGAGGGCGAAGAGGCGGGGCTCGTGCTGTATCGCGCGCCGCGGTTCCGCTACGAGTTCGGTGTCCGCCGCGGCCGCGACGGCCGCGAGGTCTTCGTCCGGCAGACGGTCGGCGCGTACATCTCGACGCTCACGGCATCCGTCGTGGCGCCCGGAGCGGATCCGTTGGTCTTGCAGATCGACGCCGAACCCGACCGCTATACCTTCGCGTGGGGGTCTTCTTCCGATCGGTTGCAGCCGATAGGCGGCGCCGAAGCTCGCCTGCTGTCGAGCGAGGTCGCGGGCGGCTTCATCGGAACGTACGTCGGCATGTACGCTTTGGCGCGTAACGACGATCCGAGCCCCGCGCCCGCCGCGTTCGACTGGTTCGATTACGAACCGCGCGAGTGACTCACCTTGGTCGGCTATGGCTGCCTGGCTACGGTAGGCTCGGCGGCCATGGTACGGCACATCCTCATTTTGCAGGCACACCGCACGTCCACGGCGGAGGACATCGACGCATGCCGCACGCTGCTCGGCGCTTGCGTGGGCCCGGTCCCCGGCCTCATCGACTTCCACTGGGGGGAGAACATCGGCCCCGAGCATCGCCGCGGCGGCTTCACTCACGGCTTCACCATGGACTTCGTCGATCGCGCCAGCCTCGCAGCGTACGGCCCGCACCCGCTGCACAAGCCGGCGGCGGCCAAGGTGAATGCAACGTTCGAGCGGGTCGTCGTGTTCGACTTCGAGCTGTGACTCCCCTCCTCGATGTACCTGCTCAGTCCGCATCGAGGTAGGCTGGAAAAATGACCAGCGTCCGGAGCCTCCTCGACGCTTTGCCCTTCGCGGTGGGCGTGCGTGGCCTGGAGGAGCTGGTCCGCTGGACGTACGTGAACCCCGCCATGTGCGAGCTCCTGGGCTACGAGTCGCACGCGGAGCTCTTACAGACCGCCAGCTTCGACGTCCTGGCGGATCCCAGCGCGCGCGCCATGGCGATGGACACGCGGCGTCGCGTGCTGCGCGGGGAGCGAAATGGGTTCGACCTCGTGCGGTGGCGTCGCCGGGACGGGTCGGTCTTGCCGATGGAAGTCTCCGTCTCGGTCATCGACTTCGATGGCGCGCAGGCCATCATGGTGGTCGGCCGCGACCTCAGCGAGCGGACGGAGTTGCGCAGCCGCCTGGCGATCGCCGAGCGGATGGCGTCCGTCGGGACGCTCGCCGCCGGGGTCGCGCACGAGATCAACAACCCGCTGACGCACGTGATCCTCGGCCTGGAGCACTGCGCCCGCGAGCTGCGAAGCCTGGTCGAGGCGCGCGAGGACGACCGCACGGCCGCGCTCATCCGCAGCCTCGACAACGCGCGCGAAGGCGCGGGCCGGGTGGGCACGATTGTCCAGGCGCTCAAGTCGATGTCGCGAAGCGACGAGGACGCGCGCGCCGTGCTCGACGTGCCAGCGGTCCTGGAGAGCGCCATCGAGATCGTGAGACACCAGATTTTGCACCGCGCCCGGCTGGTCAAGGCGTTCGATCCGGTTCCTCCCGTGGAGGCGAGCGCGGGCCGGCTCGTCCAGGTGTTCGTCAACTTGCTCGCGAACGCGGCGCAAGCCATCCCCGTCGGACGCGCGGAGGACAACGAGATCGCCGTCGTCACGGAGCTCGCCCCGAGCGGCCAGGTCGTGATCGAGGTTCGGGACACGGGCAGCGGCATCCCGCTCGAAATCTTGCCGCGCGTGTTCGATCCCTTCTTCACGACGAAGGACGTCGGCGAGGGGACCGGGCTCGGGCTCTCGATATGCCACGGCATCGTCACGAGCCTCGGGGGCGTCATTACGGCCGCGAACCGCGAAGGCGGCGGGACGGTGCTACGCGTCGCCTTGCCCGCGGCCTCCCGAAGCGCGCGGCCCCCGCAGGAAGAGGCGCGCGCGGCGGCCCCCGCGGTCCCACGGCGGCGGCCTCGCGTCCTCGTCGTCGACGACGACCCGATCCTCGGCCGCGCGTGCCGGTTGGCGCTCCAGGGCAACTTCGACGTCACGATGGTCACGAGCGTCGGCGCGGCGCTCGATCACCTCGCGGAAGAGGAGCCGGACGCGATCCTGTGCGACCTCATGATGCCGGTGCAGACCGGCATGGACCTCTACACCGAGCTCGGACGCACGCGCCCGAGCTTGCGCGATCGCATCGCCTTCATGACGGGCGGCGCGTTCACCGAGAGCGCGACCGCCTTCCTTCACACCGTCCCCAACCTTCGCATCGACAAACCGTTCACCGGCCAGGCGCTCGACGCCTTGATGCAAAGGATGGTGGCCAAGCGGCGATGACCGGCGTCGTCGACTTCGGAATCGTCATCGCGGCTACGGCCCCGCCGCCGCGCCGAGCTCACCACGCTCCGCCTCCGGCCCGAGCCGCGTGACGGTCGCCAGCAGCACGGCGACGACGCCGATCGTCAGCGACAGCGACAGCGCGTAGTCATTGCCGTGGCTCTCGGCGACCCGGGCCTGGACGGGTGCCAGCTTCGACATCGCGAGGTTGCCCAACTGGTAGGCGAAGCCGGGCAGGATCGCCCGAACCGAAGGCGGAGAAAGCTCGGTCAAGTGGGCCGGAACGACGCCCCACGCGCCCTGAATCATGAACTGCATCCCAAAGCCGCCCACCGCGAACCAGGCCGGGCTCGTCGCGTAGACCCAGAGGGGCAGCATCGGAATGGCGCACAACGCCGCGAGCACGATCGCCCGCCGGCGCCCGATGCGCTCCGAGAGCGTTCCGAAGGCGATCCCTCCGCAGAGGGCGCCTACGTTGCTCACGATGGCGATCGTTCCGGTCGTGGACGCGTCGAAGTGGCGCTGGGATTGGAGAAAGGTCGGGTACAGGTCTTGTGAACCGTGGCTGAACGCATTGAAACAGGCCATTAAGAACACGAGAAAGAGAAGGAGCCGCCAATGGCCGGAGACCGACGCTCGGATGTCGCGTCCCAGGTGCGATCGCCGGTGTGCACCCGCCTTCCACATCGGTGATTCTTCGACGCCATAGCGAAGGAAGAAAACGAGGAGCGCCGGCGAGGCGCCCACGACGAACATTCCGCGCCAACCGATCCGGTCGAACAAGAACGTGAAGACGAGCGAGGCCAAGAGGAATCCAATCACGTACCCCTCTTGCAAGAGCCCCGAGAAAAACCCGCGATTTTTGGCCGGCAACGTCTCGAGCGCCAGCGCCGCGCCGACGCCCCACTCGCCGCCCATGGCCAAGCCGAAGAGCGCGCGGAGGACCAAGAGCGTCGTCAAGCTGGGAGCGAAAGCCGACGCGAGCTCGAAGACCGAATAACTGACGACGTTGAGCATGAGAACCGGTCGCCGCCCGTATCTCTCTGCCAGCCATCCGAAGAAGAGGGCGCCGATCGGCCGCATCGCGAGCGTCCAGAAGATGCCTTCGGCGACCGCGTCGACGGCGGAATGAAACTCGGACGCAATGGCGCGCACCGCGAAGACGAAGAGGAAGAAGTCGAACGCATCGAGCGCCCAGCCTGCGAGAGCCGCCACGAAGGCCGCGCGCTGCGAGGCTGTCAGCGCCGAGAAGGGGTTTCGCATGATCGCGCGGCGCATTCTCTCGCGGGACGTTTCGCTTGGCGAGCACGGCACCGGATCGGAGACTTTGGGGGCCCATGACCCTGCTTGCCCGCCGGGAGCGGACCTTCAGGCCAAGGGCCCCACCCTCTTTCCAACGTACGCCCGAGCCTGCACCCGCCCCCGCTCCTTCAGCGTCACCACGGACGGCCGGAACTTGGCGCGCCGCAACCTCTCGACGAACGCATCCGCGGGGTAGCCGCTCCAAACGGCGTAGATGCCGCCGGACCGGAGGGCGCGTCTCGCGGCGGCGAGTCCCTCTTGCGTATAGAGGCGCGCGTTCGACCGGAAAGAGCCCCAATCGGGGCCGTTGTCGACGTCGAGGAGGATGGCATCGAGATCGCGTTCGCGTTCGATGACGGAGACCACGTCGTCGCGCACGAGGGTGACGCGCGGGTCCTCGAGCGGCGCGCGCGCGAGGTGCGCGAGCTCGCGCTGCACGAGGCGCACGACGGTCGCGAGTTTCTCGACGACGATGACGCGCGCCTCGGGGCCGACGGTCTCGAGCACACCCCCGAGCGTCGCCCCGAAGCCGAGCCCGCCGACGAGCACCCTGCCGGCCCGCGCGGGCGCGAGCCGCCCGAACGCGCGCTCGGTGCCGAGAAGAGCGCTCGTCAGGATGGGAACGCGCCCGATGAGCAGGTCGTGCCGGCCGCCTTCGTCGATGAGCGTGAGCGTCTGGCCCTGCTCGTGGAAGGTACGCTTCATGCGCCGTCTTGTCGTACTCCGCCTGGCACGGCGTTGACCATGCCGGCGCGGACGGTCGGCGGCCCGCGCGCTACCGCACTTCGATGCGGAACAACCGCTGCCCGGGTGCCCCGGCGATCGAGCGAGCGTGACCCGTCCCGAGAACGCCGTCGCGCGTCCGGATCTCCACGTCGAAATCGTTGGGGGAGGACCCGGCCTGAAGGCCGTGGAGCCCGACGAAGGCCTTGACCTCAAGGTGGGTCTGACAGTTCGCGCAGTATTGGACGTTCCAGCGGCTCAGGACGGCCTCCGTGCCGACGTGCTGCCTCTTGCCGCCCAACGTGGCAAAGACCGATACGAGAAAGGAACCGCGAATCGGCGCGCGATTGATTCCCGACACACGAACCGTCTTGGCGCCGGAGTCCTGCCCGCGAAACATTCGTTCGACGGGCCCATCGAGGGACCCCGGTCCGTACGTGTAGCCGAGTTGTGTTTCTATCTGGATGCAATCCCGGGACGTGTAGGCCGCTCCGTCCCCCTTCTTGAAGGGGTTGAGCGGCGAGTCGAGCGTCAGCCACGAATTGGCCGGGGTGCCGGGCGTGGGGCCTTGGCTGTCCACCGAATTGGTGCCCGGGTACTCCGGCAAGACCTCGAGGCGATCGGTAAAGCCGTGCCGTTTTTGCCAGAGCCAGAAGACCCGGTCGACGAAGCAGTGATGGAAATAGAAGATCGGGTCCAGCCCCGCCGTGTCGTTCTCACCCATGTCGCCGTTGGCGCCCGCGATCGGCGACGCGTCGAAGCCCGGCGCGTCGAAGCCGCCCACGGCGAGGTGCATGCTGTTGTGCGGAGATTCGAGCGGGACGATGGGCACGCCGCCGCCCGGGAGATTTTCGTTCCACTGTGCGGCCGACGTGGTGTTGGAAAAGACGGTGTAGTTCGGCGCGTCGAGACAGGCCTTGTATTTGCCGGCGACGTTCGTCGAAATCACCTGGCCATTGACGACGACCTGCGAGGTCAGCCACCTGGCGATATTTTGATCGAGGAGGGCGACATTGCTTTCGTAATTCGGAAACTGCGCGTTGTGCTCCTTGGTCTTCGCCCGGTCGGCGTCGCTCCCCACCAGCCCCGAGAGCGGGTAGCGCACGGTCTCGTAGCCCGCCGGCTTGCTGTAATTTGGATTGTCGCCGTTGATGTTGTCCGTGATGCCTTTGTTGAAGACGAACGAGCGGAGGGGATTTGGGATCGTCTTGCCGTCCAGGACGAAGGTCTCCTGCGTGAGGGCCCGAGGGAGGCCTTTGAAGGTGGACTCGTCGCTCGTCTCGTCCCAGAACGGGAGCACGACGTCCTGGCACCCGGGAATGCTCCGCAGCGCTTCTTCGATCTTCAAGAGGTAGACCCGATGCCACGTCGGGAAGAGAACGTTGCCATGGTTGCAGTAGCCGCCCCAATACGACGAGTTCCCCCAGCCGGCGCCGCGAAAGGGCTCTCCGTGGTACCCGCCGAGCATGAAGAAGGACTTCAGGTCGTCCGGGGGCAGCTCTTTGATGCCCTTCCACGCCCGCATCAAGTCCTCGAGGGGCTTCTTGTTTCCCTTGTCGTAATCGCTTTGCACGTCCTGGATGGAGCGGCGGACTCTGGGTGTATTCATGGGCGAGCGTCTCCTTGTCGAACCGAGAAAGCGGTCAGTCTGCGGGCGAGAGCGGCGGCGGCGCGTCACGGCGCGCGGTGCTCCACACGGCGGCGGCGCAGAGCACCAGCGCACCCGCGACGGTGAAGGACCTCGCGTCGGCGAAGTTGCCCGCGAGCATGCACGCGCCTCCGGTGAACCCGACGAGAACGGCGCGGAGGTCGCGCCTTCGTGCGCCGCCCCTCGCGATGGCGCCAAGGGCCAAAGAGACGAGAAGCGCCTCGAGAAGGAGGCCCCGACCGCCGCTCAGCCACGGGACGGCGCCGAGGCATCCGAGGGCCCCGAGGTAGGCGGCGAGACAGAGGGGACACTTCGGGAGCAACGCAAGGCCGATCGCCGGAAGGAGCGGCAACTGCCCCGCGAGACGACGTCTCGCCGGCTGCGAAGGAGACGTCGACTCGCAGGCGCAAACCGCCGACGATGACGAGTCCTTGGCCAGAGCCCAATTTCGCATTTCGCCCCCCGCCAGGACGCAGGCTTCCCCGAAGGGCCCCCCGCTCGGCACCCAAGAGGGAACGCTCCCGGCTCACGGGTGTCAAGGATCGACCGATCGCGTTTTCTCTTCGAGGGAGACAAGCGGCGCCTACGACACACACAGACCTTGACGACGCGGCCCTGCCGTGGGCCGACATCACACGGCGGTCGAATCCGCGCGCTACGTCCCCTCGCCCTCTCCGTGACAAGCCGAGAGCTCGTCATTGCTCTTCGCCGGCTCGATCGTCCGCACCCGACTGCCCCCCGCGTCGAGCTCGTCGGCGAAGGTCACGATCCGGATTTCCAGGCCCATTCCGCTGAGGACTTGCCGTTTGACGACGTACGTGAATCCAGGCTGCATCGTGAGCGCGAACGCCCTCCCGTCGGGTCGCCCTGGAACGGAGACCTCGCTCGTGGATTCGACGGCGTCGCGGCGGGTCCTCACGACGTGGCACCCCGGCAAGAGCTCGAACCCGTCTCCCAGGTTGGCGACGTTGCGCCCGTCGACCGACGCGATGGGGCCAAATAGGCGCGCAATCTGGGAGCGCGGCAGCCGGGGCGACGCCGGATAGAGCGGATAACCCGGTACGTCAGGGGCCCTTTGGCATCCCCACGCATATGCCAAAAAACAAGCCAAGAGCACTTTCGTTTTCACGCGGAGCCTCCTGGTTTCCGCCGTTTCACGGCCGCGCGCCGGTGAAGATACGCACGTGCGCGTCCAGCCGGACGGCGCCGTCATGATGGTGCGGGGAGAAGCGGGCCGTCAACGAGCGCTGCGCTTCCAGGAGCGCCTCGGCGCCGGAGTTGGCCAGCATCTCGCCGAACGAAGAAAACGCCGCGAGCGCGAACCGCGCGGCTTGCTCGGGCGGCAGTCGGCCGCCGATCGGGAGCGCTCCTCGCCACTCGAGCACGTCGAGTCCGGTGAAGCCGGCCCGACCGAGCATCGCGACCAACTTGTCTGCGTCCGCGTATCGAAAGGGCCCCGGTGCTTCCGGGTCGGGTTGTGGCAGCTCGACGATGCGAGACACCACGTCGCGCACGCTCGCCAGCCAATGGTTGTCGGACGGAAGGCCCCACACGGCGAACGCGAACCGGCCGCCCGGCGCGAGCCAACGCGCGAGGTTCGCGAAGGCGGCTTGCGGATCGTCGAAGAACATCACGCCGAAGCGCGACACCAGTCGGTCGTACGGCCATTGTGGCGTTGCCGTCGCCATGTCCGCGACGTCGAAGAGACGACGCCGGAATCCCCTGGTCCAATTCGCCCGCGCGCCGCCTCGACGAGGACCCGCGAGATGTCGAAGCCGTGCACGACGCTTCCGCTCGGCGCTCGCCGCAGGATTTCGATGGCCGTCCCGCCTCCTCCGCATCCGATCTCGGCGATGCGGCAGGCCGCTTCGAGCTCCAGCGCGACGATGAGCGGCTCGTCGAGGGGCTTGAGCATCGCTTCCATGCCGGAGAGCTGCGTCAGCCACTTCTCGCCGCGTACGGCGACCCAGTCCGAGGCGGTGGGGTTCTGGTTCATGAGATCTCCTTTGCTCACTTTCCCCGTCATCGCTCCTGCGACGACATTTATCGGCGACGCAGGACAGCCGTTGCTTCTGGAATGATGCGATCGGTCACGGGAGCAGGTTCGGTGGGGGTTGTGGTCGTCGTGGCGCTCATGGGTGGGGGATGCTCATCGAGCAACGACACCCACGTTATCGGCTCGGGCTCGAGCTCGGGAAGCGTGGGTGCCAGCTCGGGCGCCTCGGCATCGAGCTCAGGAAGCGTGGGGTCCAGCTCGGGCAGCTCGGGCAGCTCGGGATCGAGCTCGGGCGGCGCCAGCGGCGCGACGTTTCCCCTCGTGACGCCCCTCGTGAAGGCCGCCACTCCGGCCGGCTTGGACGGCTCCAGCTCGGGAACGACGCCCACGAACGCGTTCGCCGGCGGCTTCCACGTCGAAGACGTGCCGGTCGCGGATGGCGGAGACATGCCTCCCAGTGGCGAGATGTGCCCCGGCACCGGCGGCGTGTGTCCCGATGGCGGCATGAACGGCGGCCCGGGCGATGACGCCGGTATGCCTCCCAGCGGAGAGATGTGCCCCGGCACCGGCGGCGTGTGTCCCGATGGCGGCATGAACGGCGGCCCGGGCGATGACGCCGGTATGCCTCCCAGCGGCGAGATGTGCCCCGGCACCGGCGGCGTGTGTCCCGACGGTGGCATGAACGGCGGCCCGGATGTGGACGGCAGCACGCCGCCGCCGGCCGCCACGAGCCTCGATCCCTCGGACATTCGATCCAGGTTCTTTACCTCCGGACCCACCAACATCTTCTCCATCCTCGCCGAGCTCGACTCCCGCATCGCCGAGGTCAATCAGCGGTCCGCGAACGGCAACGTTCCTTGCTTGTCCGCCACGCCGGTGCCCTACGCGCTGACTCCGTTCGGTCGGTCGATGACGTTCTATGCGCAGTGCGCCTCCGTGTTCTCCGGCCCCATGCCGGCGGACGACGGCTTCTTCGAGTTCGGCGTGAACGCCGGCGTCGTCTACCTTTACGAGGCGAACGGCGCGGCCGCGATCGGCGCGCGGCTCACGCCTGCGGCGGACGGCTCCGGGCGGTACTCGGTCGAAGCGTGGATGGGTGTGGGGTACACCAATGCGACGGGCTGCGGAAAAGAGAACGGCTACGACGACTGCTCCTACGGCGTCATGGCCCTCGAGGCGGACGCGGCGCGCGCGCACCTCGAGCTGACCGTCGCGGGGATCGGCTTCGGATACTGCGGCGCGCAGCTCGTGTCCGACGGGGCGACGGTCTACGTGCAAGGCTCGACCGACATGGGCACGATGTGCGATCCCGCCGCGACGGCCTGCGTATCGGCGACCGACCTCAGCGCGACATCGCCGTGCAGCACCACGTCGTTCGACCTGCCCACCATCGGCCGCGCGGCGACCTCCGGCCCGAACGGCGCCTGGGGCGCCAGCGAGAACGGGTCGGACGCCATCGTCCTCAACGGTACCGCGTCCGACGCGCTCGCGTTCGGGCCGTCGATGCCCGCGGCAGGGGTGGGGTCGTTCGATGCGCAGAGCGCGAACACCGACGGCGGCCCGATGAACGGAAGCGGGAATGGACCGCCGCCGAACGGCGGCGCGGACGCGGGAATGGAGTAAGCCACTCCTTACTTGGACATCGCCTGGAAGCACGCGACGCACGCGGAGACGCCCGCACAGAAAAAAACGATGCTCCAAAAGACCGGAGAGGCGGCGAGCGCGAGCAAGTTCCACTTCCGCGCACGCTCCGACGATCCGCGTGCCGCGTCGATATTGCCTATCGCAAGAGCGGCCGCACACTTGTTCGACTCCCGGATGGCGGCGGGCCCCACGAGGGGGCACATGAAGAGTGAAATGATGGACCAGCCCATATAGATGGGGATCCGGGCCGGCGGGGGCGGTCGTGGCGGCGAAACCGGCTGGGGAGGGAATGTCCCGCCGCGACCCCCGGTCAGGGCCAACTCGACGGCCTTCATCAACCGCTCTGCGTCCTGTTCGAACCGGGCGTCGGCGAGTTCGACGGCATGACGACGCGCGACGGCGCTGATCTCGGGCGGCAACTCCTCCGGCGTCGGCATCCGCGCGCCGTCGACGAGCGCCGGAATGACGCGGACCCCGCGGACGAGGGCGGATTGCACCTCGGCCCGCACATAGTCCTGGGGATCGTCCAGCCGCCGGCGCCCATTTGCGTCGACGGCGTGCAACCAGCCCGGCCCGATCACCAAGATGAAAGCACCGCAATCCCCTACTGCAGTGTGGATGGCATCGACGAAGTCGGCGCCGCCTTCGATGGCGTTTACGTCACGGAAGACCGCGTCCGACCCGAAGCGCCGGCTGACATGATCGAAGATGCGCCCGGCGAAACCGGCGCTGTCTTGCCGCCTGTAGCAAAGAAATATCTTGCTCATGCGAAGTCGATCCTCCCGAATCCACATCGGCGACCAGTCGACCTGGCCCTGCAAGGTAAGAAGCGACGCGCCGGTCGCCCATGCGAAGACCGCGCATGAAGGCGAACCTTAACCATGGTTTTTTCGCGGGCGCCAGTCGGCGCGCGTGACCGCGCACGCGAAGCCGCGCCCTTCATCCGGGAGGGCAGGGCCCTTTCTCGCTCACCGGTCACCGGGGTCACGGGTGAGTGGCCGCCCCGGGGTCTTGCGCCGTGGACGGCGGCTGGCCGGGTTGCGCCCCGAAGTGCCGTCGCGCCACGGCATATGTGCCGTACGCCGCGGCTTGAAGCACGGCGAAGCCTCCAAGAAAGGCCAAAAGGACCAAGACCGTTTTGGCACGCTTCCGACCCCTGGAGGGTCGTGCCGCGGGCTCTGGAGTGACAGGCGGCAGCATCGGACGTAGGTCCTCGCGGACCCGAACAAGCATCTTCTCGAGCGCCGTCGCCGGTTGGGCGGCGAAGCGGCGAGCGAGCACGTGGCATGCGCCCGAAGCATCGAAGTAGACGAAACGGAATTTTCTCTTGAATTCGGGGAACGAGTCTTGGTGCGTCTCGGCGAAGGCCTTCTGGAGTCTCGCGTACGCAGCCTTCCTCGAGAACCAAGGAAGCTCGAAGAGAAGGCGTTTCGTTCCCACGCCGGCGAGTACGGTGGTCGCCTCCCACCACACGCCTTCCGTTCTCCCGAGCCGAACGATGACCAGCATCGCGGAGCCGATCCATTCGAGGGCCAGCTTTTTCCACTCCGCTGCCCCGGCATAGATGCGCGCCGCGCCCAGAGTGGGAAGGGCCTCGCCGGGTTTTCCGATGGCTACGAAGGGCCCGTATTTGGAAAATACATTGGCGAGACTCTCTTCGTGTGTCTCGGACCAGTCATACCCTTGATTGAAAAACTGGATCACCTCGAGAATGCCGAGGAAAATGGTCTTGTTGTTGTCGTCCTTGAACGACCTCAGATACACGATGGGCGGTCGTGAGTCCTCTGCGAGGGCATCCTTCGCGGTTCGCGCCGCCAGCTGGCGCCCGTAATAACTCGTGACTGCGCCGACCGTCATGCACGCCAGGGCCAGAAGCATGGTCGAGAGATCGAACAGCGAAAGGGTGTCCTTGAACGAGTTCGCGGCGTTGAAGAAAAGAAATCCCCCGATGACGAGGCCGACTCCGAATTTCCGAAGTCGGCGCCCTCGCGCCTTCCGCGCCGGCTCGTCGGCGCTCGACGCACTCCTCACGGCAGACGGAACCCCGCGCAACCCCGTGTGACGGAGCCGGCAGCCGCGAAACGGACCCGCGTCACGCGGCCCCTCGGGCCCGGCGAACCTTGGCTTCGGCCGTTTCACCGCTATCGGCGGGAACGTCGATCCGCCGCAGGCCCCGATCGAAGATAGGCTCGAGTCGACGCGCGCGCCGCGCCTTTGCCGGCTCCAGCCAATCCCGGACGAGGCACCCCGTGCCGCTGGGAGCATGCGCCAGCGCCGCGAGATCCTTCCACGACACAGGGTCGAACGACTTGACCCCGTACCGGCTCGGGCACAGGGCGACGATGATCTCATCGGCCTGCGCGAGCAGATGATCGTGCGTGGCGCGAAGCGCGCGGGCGACGGCCGCCGCATCCCTTCGACCGAGCAGGTCCTCTCCGAGGTCGGCGACGTGAATCAAGGACTCCACGGCCCCGCTTTCCAAGAAGTCCTCGAGCTCCTGGATGACTCCTCGACGCAACGTCAACGCATCCGCGGCGAGCTCGCATGTTTGCGGGATGGTGCAGGTCAGGGCGCTCGTCGCGAGCGGGGGCTGCCCGGTCGCGGTGCGCTCGGACAACTCCGGGTTCTGCTCGCACCACAGATCGACGAGACGCGCCGTCGGAAGCGAACGAACGACCCGCAGGCGATATCGGTCGGCGCCGACATCGTGGGCCTTCATCCAGCGAAGCACGCCGCGAGCGAGGACGAAGTCCGAACCTGGGGCAAGGGCGGTGAGGAATGTCCAGAACTCCCCTCCGGCACCCAGGCCCATCTTGGCGCCTACCAGCGCCGCGTCGAGCTGCGCCTCGATGGCGGCTGCCTGGGCGGCGTCGATGACGTTGTGTCCCGCGAGGGCGATGACCCGCTCGCGAAATACGTTCGCTTTCGGCGCGTCGCCTGCGCCTTTGGGTTCGCCGCTCGCCGACGCGGGGCGCGACAGCCAGCTCGCCAGGGCCTCGATTTGACGTGTGTCCTTCGGGGCGTCCTCCGGGCTCAGAGCCTCGAAGGGCTTGAGGGCGGGATGCCTTTTCCGCAGCTCGTCGCGCAGCTCGCCGTACCTCCAGCCGTTCAGGCGCTTGTCGGCGATCCAGGACTCGTGCTCGAAGGGGGCCAGGCGCCGGAGATCGCTGCCTTCGAGCATGTGGCCGCCCAGCCGGGGAAAAGTCCCGCGGACGATATAGCCGAGCGACGCGAGCTTGAGCGGAAAGTGATCGACCGCCCGCCGGTTGGACTCACGGTACTCCTCCGAGGTCTCCGCCCAAGCGTCCTTCACCGGCAACGGCTTGTGCGCGGCGTCCACGAGATATTGCTGGTGGAGATGCTCGGCGAGCTGCTCTCGCCAGTCCCCGTCCCCCACCGCGACCGCCGAGTTTGCCGTCGCCTCGAGCTCGCCGAACGCATCGACGCTGAGCTCGGGATCGCACGTCGGACGTCCGCGCAACGCTCCCGAGGTCAGGCCCCGAAGCGGGCGGAGGAACTCCGCGAACGGCGAGGCGTCGTTCAATCGCGCGAGGACCGGCGCGCGCCAGCGTCCTTCGCGCTGCGCGAGGACCCTCGAGTGAACGGCCGCCGCGAAGGCGTCCGCGTCCGTCGGTGCGTGAACGAAGATCGCCGTCACCGGGTACCTGACCGCTGGCGCCCCGGCCAGGGCCTCCGCTGGAGCCTCGGTGAGCGCGAGCTCCTGCGGCGTGAGCCGTTCACCCGAATCGAGCGCGTGAAAACGGAGGTCCGCGAGCTCGAAAACCGCTTCATGACCGGCCCGCAGCCCCGCGCCGACCTCGCCGGGACGTGGTGTGAAGACCGTCACCCTCGGTTTCGCCTGGCCCGGCAGTGGCCCCATTCGGATCGCCTGGAGCAGGAGGGCCTCCGCGTACGAATCGAACCCCACGAAGACGAGATGGAAGCTCGGCGCCCCCGCGTCACGCGCCGCCACGGCGACAGGAAATCGCGCGAGCAGGTTCCTCGCCGCCGTATCGGGCAAGGAAAATGGCAGCAGCAGAAAACCGTGCGCTCGCGCTTTGCCTTGGAACGCCTGGAGCCGTTGCCATCGATCGGCGACGTGGACGAAGACTTTGACCGCGTGGGTTTCGCCGCCTGAGTGGGAGCGAGTCACGATGCGGGCGATTCCTATGTTCAGCGCATCGTCCTGCGTCACGATGACGACTCGGGCCGCGCGTCCGACGCGTGCGTCGTCGAGCGTGTGCTCGTTCCGCGCGTCCCCCGCGAGGCGAACGAGCCGCCGCCTCCGGAGATTCGGATCGTCGACCTTCACGACGTCGGTGTCGATCGCGATCGCCCACCCGTCGACCGCGCTGCGCAGGAGCGCGAGCCCCTTCTTGCCGAGGCCGATGATGACCAGATGGTCGCGCCGTCGCCGCGCGAGAAGCCGCGTCGCCCTTTCGCCGAGGTGAGGCACGACGAGACGGACGATGACGTAAAACGTGATGAGCAAGCCGATCCAGCGGGCGGCCTGCTGGAACCCATTGCACTTCGCGTCCTTCGAGCCCCCTGCGATGATCACGATCGCCGAGTAGAGCGCGTCGAAGAACCGGGCGGCCCATGCCGAGTCTGGACTGCCGCCGCAGGTCTTGGGCGCTATCCAGAAGCCCCTCGTCCCGCACGCGACCGTCATGACGACCGCGATGCCCACGAGACGATCGGCCCAACCCTTCCAGCGGGTGGACGACAGCGCCGTCGAGCCTTTCGGCCGCACGCCTTCTGCGCTCATTTCGGAGGGCACGAGAAACCCACCCGATGCCACATGCCCGCGCGGGCGTCGAGAAAATCGTGCCGACCGAGAACGAGTCACGAGCCGCACGAGGGCGCTCGACGGAGGCAGAAGCCGCGGGCGCCCTCGGACATGGTCCCACCCGGGGGCGATGCCGGCGCACCGCGGCCTGCTGCCATCGTGCGAGGGGGGAAAAGGGCCGCAAAACGGAGCGTGCAACGCGGCGCATCCACGGTAACTGCCGTCGTTTGCGCGCTTCGGCCGAGCGCTCCGCGCGTGGCATGTCGGCTGCAAATGCTCTCGACCGTTCGTGACCAATCGCGGCAGCTCGGGGGATGAGCGCCTTGGTCGTGCGCTGACGCGGGCGAATGTGCGCCCGAGCCGTGCGCGCGCCATCGGCCGCGGATCGGAATTGAGGGCATTGTGGGAAGAGTCCAGTTTCTGGGTCGTCGCATTCACGTGTGTGATTCGCTGCCGCTCCTCGCGCTCGGCATCTCGATGGGCCTCTGCGCGTCCGCGTGCTCGGCCGGCGACGGCCAACTCGGGTTCGGCGACAGCAACGATCCCGCGGCGTCGACCGTGACGCAGGACGATGCGGGCACGCCAGGCAAATCTTCGCCGCAGGGCGATCACGCGGCCACTCCCGGGACCACGACGACGCAAGACAGCGGCACATCTCCCGGCCAATCCTCCGATGCAGACGCCGGCGCGTCGTCGGGATCGTCCTCGGGATCGTCCTCGGGATCGTCGTCAGGCACGTCGACGGGGACGGGGACATCGACGCAAGACAGCGGTGCGTCGAGCCACTCCGACGCCGGCTCCACGAACAACCGAACGCCCGACGCCGCGCCGAAGCAAGCCGTGGACGCATCCACGGACGCAGCCCCCGGCACGTCGTCGTCGCACACGGGCGCGGACGCGGGCACGGACGCCGGCAATTCGACGCCCGGCACCGGCGTCGCGCCCGTCGGCGACGGCGGCGGCTACCCGACCGGTTGGCTCTACACGAGCGGCAACAAGATTTACCAGTCGACGGGATCCGGCGGCACGCCGTGGATCGGCCGCGGCGTCAACATGGATGACATCTTCCTCTGCGGGTACAACGACACGCTTTGGATGACGTCTCCCGCACAAACGAGCGAGTCGATCGTCTCCGGCTTGATGAGCAGCTGGAAGCCCAACTTCGTGCGCATCTCGCTGGCGATGGCCAGCCACACGAGCAGCGGGAGCTGGCTCACCAACGCGGCCGCATACAAGACGCCGATGACGAGCGTGATCGACGCCATCGGCGCCAACCCCAACGTCTACGCCCTCGTCACGCTTCGAAGCGACGCGTCGATGATCGATCTCGACCAGGCGGGCGGCGATCCCGAAGCGACGGGCGTTCCTTCGAACGGCACGAACACCCCCAACGCGACCTTGTATCCCACCGGGACGGACGCCGTGTACGTCGCCCTCGTGGATACGTTCGCGAACGATAGCTTCGTGATGTTCGGGCTCTCGAACGAACCGGGCGGCAGCACGCCGCTCACCAACGCCGCGCTCGCGGCCGCGATGAACCACGCCGTCGGAACGATACGTGCGGAGGAAGACCGCCTCGGGGTGCCACATCACATCGTCTCGGTCCAAGGCAACGGCTGGGCGAGCGACGTGAGCTTCTACGGCGCCACGCCGAGGCCGATCACTTACGACAACGTGGTCTACGAGATCCACGGGTATCCGCCGGCGACGAGCTCGTACACGAACGCGAACATTCCGGTCATCATCGGCGAATACGGCAGCCTGACCACCGCGAACGCCCCGGCCTTCTTCGCGGACCTCGAAGCCAAGCAGATATCGAGTCTGGCCTGGGACTTCGAGCCGTTCAGCGATTGCACGCCGGATCTTCTCAACATCACCGCGAGCGCGACGAGCCTCCAGTCCTCGGCGTGGGGGTCGCTCGTGCAGGCGTATCTCCTCGCTCACGCGCCCTGACGAGAGTCCCTTCGGGGGTGCCGCGCCGGTCGTCACTTCCTCCGGCGTGGCCTAGCGAGACAAGGGAAGGCCACCGCGACCCGGCGGCGTTCCCTTGTTCCCTGATTGTGACGCATGCGCCTACGGGGTGTGCGTCGCCGGGGTGGGCCCGCCCGGGCCCGGGCTACTCGGCCCTATCGGCGTCGACTCGGCGGGGGGCGGCGTGACGACGGGCGTCACCACGATCCCCGTGACCGTCCCTTTGATGGCCTTCTTCTGCTTGGCGCCCATCGTGTTTCGCGCGAGGCGCGTGGCCTTGCGCTTGGCGACCGCCGCGGTCTTGGCCTCGGCCGTCAGCGGCGCCCGCGCCTTCGTTTGCAGTCCGAAGTCCGCAAGTACGTCGGGCGCCCCGACGAAAGCGGCCTTCACGAACGCCACGTACGCCGCCATGAAGCTGCGCAGTGCCGGCATGTCGGTCGTTTCGACGGCGAGCTTGGCCTGGGCCGATGCCTTTGCGGCGTCCACGTCGGTCCTGAGCTTCACGATCGATTGAAGCTTCGCCGTGATGTCGGCCGCCGTGTACGAGCCTCCCGCGAGCAAGACGGTCGTCGTGCCCGTGAGGTGCTTGTCGGTCCCCGCGCTGAGTTGCTGAGCGAGAGCGACGACCCCGCTCTTGGTCGTTGTGTTCGTAGCCATGGAAACATCCGTCCTTTCTTCTTGGTTCTCGTGTGAGCCGCTCGAACGGCGCCCCACGCACCGTGCGGGGGGTCGGCGATGCGACCGGTCTCTCCTCGTCCCTTGCGCGGGGTCGCCAAATCACGACAGGGGTCGCAAAATAAAGGTGCGACATGCCCCCCTATGCGACGGACCCGCGAATGAAGGACATGAAGGCGCCCATGAACGCGAGGAACGCGTCCTTGAGCGAAACGCGAGCCTCTTCGAGACGGACACGCGCGCCTTCGAACGAGGGGGGCGCCTCTTCGAGCGAGAGGAACGCGTCCTTCAGCGAAACGGGACCCTCTTTGAGCCGGATACGCGCGTCTTCGAACGAGAGGGGCGCCTCTTCGAGCGAGGGGAACGCGCCCTTGCGCGAAACGGGAGCCTCCTTGAGCCGGATACGTGCGTCTTCGAACGAGGGGGGCGCCTCTTCGAGCGAGATGGATGCGCCATTGAGCGAGAGGAACGCGCCCTCGAGCGAAAGGCGCCGGCGAACGCGCGCGATGGGCCAGGCGGTGCGCGGCTAGCGAGCGTCCGAGGGGGCCGGCCGGAAGCGCGACAGATCGATCGCGTCGGCCATCGCCTGATAGCCGGCCGGATTGAGGTGCAAGTGATCGCCGCTGTCCAGCGATGGCAAAAGGCGGTTCGGGTTCGCGGGGTCGCGGACGACGGCGTCGAGATCGAACACGGCGTCGAACCGGCCGCTCGTACGCACCCAGGTGTTCACGGATTGCCGGGCCGCCTGGTGGGCCGCGCTGTCGTACATCGATCCTCCGAATGGCAATATCGGCACGCCGAAGGCCCGCAGCCCCTTCGCGTGGGCCTGATCGATGAAGCGGCCGAAGGCGGCAACGAGGCGTTGGACGACGGCGTCGTCGATGGCGCCGCCGAGGTCGTTGACGCCCTCGATGACGATGAGCCAGCGCGCGCCGCTCTGACCGAGAACATCGGAGGCGAAGCGTCGGACGGCGGGAGGCCCGAGGCCGCCCGACAGGACCGCGTTGCCGCCGATTCCCACATTGAGCACGGAGACCGGCGGGCCCGCGCCGCCCGCTTGCAGCCTCCGCGACAGGTCGTCCGGCCAACGATTGTTGCCGTCGGTCGTCGATCCCCTGCCGTCGGTGAGGGAGTCGCCGAGGACGACGATGGCCCCTGCCGCCGCGTCGCGCGGGACGTCGACGCCCGTCAGGCAATACCAGTGGGGGGTGGCCGCGGCGGAGGGCATGCTTGCGGCTCCCGCGGTGTTCCCCGCCTGCAAGTACGAGGTGGTTCGCGATCCGGGGTGGCCCGTGACGGCCGCCGGCGTATCGGCGAACGCGATCGTCACGGCGACCGACGTGAGGGGGGCGAGCGCGAAGGACGTGGGGTCGGACCACACGGAGTCACCCGCGGCGAGGGTCACCGACGGCTTCCCCGAGAACTGCAGCGCGGTGTCCGTCGACGCGTCGATCGCGCCGGCCCCCTTCGAGACAGCCACGTGGACGGACGTCATCGCGAGCGGACCGTCGCCGTAGGCGTTCGAGAACCGCACGCGGATCCGGCTGCCGCCGATGGATACGAAGACCACTTGGCGGAGCGTGCTGCCGGTCAGTCCCGGGGCGGGCGGGAGATTGCCCGGCTCGGTGAGCTGGGGCGCCGCCGCCCAGGTTCCGACCCAGCCCGGGCTGGCCTCGACCGCGCGGCTCGCGGGCGGCGCGGCGGCGCACGCGGCCGCGGATCCGAAGCCGACGAACGCCATCCACACGAGGAGCCGGTCGAAGTGGACCGGCGACCCGCCGCCCCTGCGTCGTGGATTGCGATGCATCGAATCATGCTCGGCCTCCGCGATAGGTCGTGCTCATTTCGCCGTAAAGTCGGACTTGGCGGTTACCAAATCCCGCTTTCCCCGCCGCGCTTCTCTTCTGGAGCAACCGTCCTTACTTCACCGTTACGCTCTACGGACGGTTGCTCTAATGCTGCGATCGACACACGACACGATCACCCTCGACCGACTCGACGCAAAGCCCGAGCTTGCCCGGGGAGAACGTGCACGTGTCGCCGGCCTTGTCGCAGGTCGCCGGCGGCTCCCTTCCCGTGGCGCGGCCCGAAGGACAGCCGAGCAGCAGCGCGGAGAGCTGGCAGGCGGCGGCCGCACGGACGAGTCTGCGGGCAAAGACGTTCGCTTGAGGCTGGGCTCGCGCAGCCGACGGTCGCCGGTTCATTGCGGCCACCTTACACAAATCCATCCACGCGGGGCCTGCCTGTCGGCGGCCGCTCCGCTGCCAGCGGGACCGTTTGGCGCTGCGAATCCTGACCGTGCGCGGAGGGGCCCCGAGCCGGCTCCCCGCGTTCGTGCTTGAGTGCTCGCATCATGAGCGATCCGGAACGACCCGCGACGGCGACGCACAATCTTCGCGCGCTCGCGCAGAGGCTCCTCGAACAGGCGCGCCAGCTCGGGGACGCCGAGGCGGTCACCGCGGCGGAGAAGGTCCACGAGCACGCGCACGCCGAAACGCCGAACACGGCGAGCCTCGCGTCGCACCTGGCGACGCTCAAGACCAGGCTGCAGCTCTCGCCGACGGTGAACGCAATCTTGGACGCGCTCAGCAACGTAGGGCTCTAAAGACCCGAGCGGCACGAGGACCCGTCGCCGGGACGGTGGTGGGACCGTCGCGGCTGAGCCGGTGGGGCCGGTCAGGCGCGGCGCGCAGGTTTGGCTCGAGCGAGAATTTCCGAGGCGAATTCGAGAGATGGCAGTCCACGGAACGTGGGCGTGACGTCTTTCGGTGCGCCATCTCGCGATGCATTCCTCGTTCAACGGATTCCTTTCAGGCGCCGGTGAGCAGGCAAGCCAGGCAAGGCAGGCAAGGCAGTGAAATTGCTAGCTGAGTATGGAGATCGCATCATCGTACAAGGATGGCCCGTGGACGATTGCGTGCGAGAGTGGTAATGCGAGTCTATGCGTCTTAAACCCTCAAATGCGTGCCTTACGCTCTTTGCACTCGCATGTCTCCTTTGGAGCGGAGTGTCCTGTGACGCCCCGGGGGCGACGTCGACGGGCAAAGGCGCCGACGGGGGACCTCTCGAGCCGGATGGTTCGAGCGAGAGCGACTCCGGCCCCGGATCCCAACCGCCTCCTTTGCAGCAAGACGGCGCGAGCGACGACGATTCGACCGTGACCGCCGACGGAGCCGCCCCCGAGCCGGATGGTTCGGGCGGGACCCCTTCCGAGGGGGGCGACTCCACGGGCGACGCCTCCGCGAGCGACGATTCGGCCGTCGTATGGGACGGCGGCGGTCCGA
This sequence comes from Polyangiaceae bacterium, assembly GCA_036500865.1. Lineage (GTDB taxonomy): Bacteria > Myxococcota_A > Polyangia > Polyangiales > Polyangiaceae > Palsa-1150. The sequence continues at coordinate 69,730 of DASYBG010000002.1, read as the reverse complement.
CGCAGGATGGCTCCGACGGGGCGCCGCCCGACATCGAGGTCGAAGGCAGCCCGGCCGGGCAACCGTGTGTCGCGCATACCGACTGTGCTTCGTGCCTATGCGTCAACGCCGTTTGTGCGGACGCCACGAGCTGCTTGACGCTCCTCCAATCCAATCCGGGTCTGCCGAACCGCGAATACGAGATCGACCCCGATGGCCCCGGGAAAGGCTTGGCTCCATTCGTCGTCTACTGCGACATGACGACGGACGGCGGCGGCTGGACGACGCTCCCATTACGCTTCAGCGACAGCAACTACTGGTCGATCACCCAGGGAGGGGATCCCTGCGTGGTGATCGACGTTCAGGACAACGACGGCAATTTCCGCCAGTACCAGTCGGTGAGCGACATCTCGTTCGGGAACACGTACATGGAGTTCGTGCCGCCCGTCGCCGCCACCTCGGTGCGGTTCGTGAACTTCAACTCCACGAACGGTGGCCAGAACAACACGATGGATTTCGAGATCGGCGAGCTGCCCTCGCAAACTACGCCGCCCAACACGAGCTACGAAGGCTGGTACTTCGCGGATCCCTCGGCTCCGGCGACGCCCGTCGGCTACGCCTTCGCGACGGACGCCTCCTGCACGCCGCCGTACGACGTCGAGCACGACGTCACCTGCTCGCGCGACGTGCTCGCCGACGAGGGCGCCGCGCCCACGGCGCCCTTCCTCTTCAGCGAGACCGTACCGCTGAGCGGCACGGTGTCGAACTTCGATATGATCCTCATGCAGGGATGTCCTTCGTACCCGCTCTTGCCCCTCGTCACCGGCGAGCAGTTCCACATCGAGACTCCGCCCGCGGCCGACGGGGTCTGGATTACCGGTATCGCGGTGCGCTGAGCTCCGGCGGGGTGCCCGGCGCGCCGCCGCCAGGCACGCGGATGGGCCACGACACGACGTACCTCGATATCGTTCCCAACCGCCGCAATGAGCTCGCGACCGCCGTGGACAAGGAGCGCGTGAAGGGGGAGCTGGAAGTCACTCGTCGCCGCACGCCCGCCGTGCCATGACGTGGCCATGCGAAAAACGGTCGGCGCCGCCGCGGTCCAAGTGAAGTCTCCCCAGACGATCGACGTGGACGCCCACGCGCACGTCGCCGTCACATCCGAAGACGCGACGCACCCCATCGAGCACGCGTTCGACGGGCGCGGGGCGCCCGGGGGCACCGAATGGGTCGCCGGTGGCCCCGGCGACCAGACGATCACGGTGTCGTTCGATTCGCCGCAGGCGGTGCGTGCCGTGGTCGTCGAGGTCGAGGAAACGCGCGAGAGCCGCCTCCAGGAGATCGAGCTCGCCGTCGCGAGCGGATCCGAAGCACTCGTCGTCGTCCTTCGTCAAGAGTTCCACTTCAGCGCGCCGGGTACGACGCTCGAGCGCGAGCACTGGTCGATTGACCGCAAAGACGTGCGGCAGATTCGGCTCGTCATCCGGCCGGAGAAGAGCGGCGGTTCGGCACGCGCACGCCTCACGACGCTCGCGTTCGAGCGCTGAGCCGCCGCGACCGAGGACCGCGCGGGGCTCCGCGAGAGGAGCCCCTTGGGCGCCCCTCAGGCGGCTGCGGCGTGCACCTGGACCGCGCCGACGGGAAGGCCGGCCAGGATCGCGCGAGCGGTCTCCGTATCCGCGACGCTGCCGTGCGCGATGAGCAGAAACTTGTGGGCTTTGAGGTCGGCCTCATAGGCAATGATGCTGTCTTTCGGAATTCCGAGGCCGGTCAGCGCGGCCGCGAGAGCGCTGGTGCCGCCGCCGATGGCCGCGCCGACGGCCGCCCCTTCGACCGTTCCCATCAGGAGCGACCCGATGATTCCACCCGTGAGGATCGGGCCGATACCCGGGATCCAGAAGAACGCCGGCGCGAAGAGGATACCGAAGACGGTGCCCCAGAAGGCGCCGAGCCGGCCCCAGTAACGTACGCGGTCGCTCCCGTTGTAGAAGCCAACGGCGTGCTCTTCCGTGTGAAAGTCGCTGCCGATGATGGAGAGCCGCTTCATGTCGAAACCCGAGTGTTGCAGCGCACGAATCGCGTTTTCCGCGTCTTCGTGGCGTTCGAACACGGCGACGCAGCTGCTATTTCCGACGTTTTCCATGGACGAGCCCCTTGCTGTAGGCCGCACGTCGCGCCTCGTGTCTTCGCGAGCGCTCGTGCAGCACGGCGGGACCCTCGCACCGCACCTTCTTCGGTGTCAATCGACAAGGCGCGCGGAATCCGACGGAACCAATGCGCTTCGGCAACAAGCGGGTGAATACCCGTTTTGTGATTGTGCGGGCGGGACCGATCTCGTTCGCGGCGGACCGCCGGTTCCTTTTCGGGCCCGCGCTCGCCGCTTCTTCGGCGTCACCGCCGTTCTCGGCGGAAGACGCCGCGCAGACTCTCCACGGTGACCTCGCCGAGACTCCCCACCACGAGGTCGGCGATCGCCAGATCCTCGCGCTTCGCGTGGCTCGCGAACGTCACGGCGACCGAGCGCATCCCCGCGCTCCGAGCCGCCTCGATCCCGACGACGGCGTCCTCCAGCACGATGCAGTCGTGCGGGTCGGCCCCGAGCCTCCGCGCCGCGACGAGGAACACGTCGGGCGCGGGCTTGCCTTCTGTCACGTCTTGCTCGCAGGCGAAGGCCGCAAAGGCGCTCCGCGTCCCGGTCGCCTCGAGCAGGAGCTCCACGTTCTCGCGCGGCGCGCTGGTGCCGAGCGCGCAGGGGACGTGCTCGCGCGCGAGGGCGTCGAGGAGGTCGCGCGCCCCGGGGAGCAGGGACACCCGCTCGCGCGCGGTCTCGCGGTAGAGAGACTCCTTGCGGGCGGCGATGGCGAGCGCCTCCGCGTCCGGGATGGGGCCGAAGATGCGGGCGATGGTTTCGCGATTGCGAAGGCCGAACATCGCGCCGAACGTCTCCCGGGTGAACGGGACGCCTCGCTCGGTGACCGCGCGATGCCAGGTGGCGAAATGCAGCTCGCTCGTGTCGACCAGCGTGCCGTCGAGGTCCCAGATGACGCCTCGCAGAGGATGCATCGCCCGCGTCTACCACGAGCTCGGGCAGGCGCTGCCTCCCGCTACAAGTTCGAGCAGGCCGTCGTCGAGAGCTCCAGCTGATCGAGCGCCGTCAGGTCCGCGACCAGAGTCGCGACCCCCGCGGGGACCGGCACGCACCCGGATGCGCCCCCACACGCCGAGCCCACGGCGAACGCCCGTCCGTCGCCGCGCTCGACGACGAAGACCTGCCCGTCCACCGGGCGCATGTCGACGCCGAAGAGGACGGGAGCGCCGGTATTCCCGGCAGCGAACGCCGCCTCGACGTCGACCGCGTGAAAGTCCGCAAGGAGGACGGCGAGCTCGGACGGTTGCGGGATTCCCTCGCCGCATCCGCCGATCGTCGCGCTGCAGGCCCGCGACATCGGCCCGGAGTCGCCGCCGTCGCGCGTCCTCGTGAGCAAGTAGGCGGCCGGCGGCGTCAGCGTCGTGCGATCGCGAGAAGCGACGTTGCCCCCATTGGTGCCATACGCATAGGTGATATCGAGCGAGCAGGTCTCGCCGTCCCAGGTCGACAGCGGCGCCGCGTCGCGGTCGACGTTCGCGTCGGCCTGTGCCGAAGCGTCGACGTCCACCGGAGTGTCGGCGTCGGCCGCGGCGTCGCTCGGAGCGCTCGGCCCTGGACCGATGGCGCCGTCCACGCCTCCGCAGGCGACCCACGAACACATGGCCGCCGCGAGGACGCCCGGCCGCAAGAAGACTCGGTCGATTCGCATGCGCATGCATCGAGCATGAAGCACGCCAAATCGACGATGGGGTGCGAATTCTCCACCGGCCCTCCCCGAAGGAGGCCGCCGTCGTGTGCCATCGTGCGCCATCCACGACGGCGATTTCTCGGCGGCCGCGCCGAGATCTGCCGAGAAACGTCCCTCGCGGTCCCATGGTATCGTCCGCGCCGCTCGGCACCATGAACGGTAAAGCCCGCGCACTTGCCGCCTACGCCGCCGGTGCCGCCGCCTCGTGCGTCGCGGCCTTCGTGCTGCTCGAGCTATGGCGGGCCGACTTGCGCGTGCCGTTCGATTACGGCGGCGATGGGCTCTTGTTCTCCATCATCACCAAGACGACCGTCGACCGCGGGTGGTTCTGGACGAACCCGAGCCTGGGCGCGCCCGCGGGCTTCTCCTTTTACGACTACCCCGTGTCGGCCAACGACACCGTGCACCTCCTCGTCATCAAGGGGATGTCCCTCTTTTGCGCCGACTGGGCGGTCCTCTTCAACACGTACTTCCTGCTCGGCTTCCCGCTCACGACCCTTTCGGCGATGGCCGTCTTCCGACAATTCGGGATTGGCTTCGGACCCGCCGCCGCTGGAGCCATTCTCTACTCGTTCTTGCCGAGCCGCCTGCTCAAGGGCGAAGGGCACATCTTCTTGGATGTGTTCTATCAAGTCCCGCTCGCGATCCTCGTCGTCCTCTGGGTGTGCGGACCGACGCCGCCGCTCCTTCTGGATCGCCATGGCGGGAAGTGGCCCAAGCTCGAAGTGCGGAGGGCTCGCTCTTTGTGCTCGCTGCTCATCTGCGCGCTCGTCGCGTCGACTTCGCTTTATTATGCTTTCTTTACCGTGTGCCTCCTCGTCGCCGGCGGGGCGTGGGCGGCTTGGCAATATGGGACCATCCGGAACGCCCTCTCGGGCCTCCTTCTGGCCGGAACGATCACCGCCGCGCTCGCGGCCAACGCGCTCCCCTCGATCGTGTATCAAGCGCAGCACGGGCCGAATCACGCGGTCGCCCAGCGGAGGCCCCAGGACGCCGAGATCTTCGGGATGAAGATCGCCCAGCTGCTCCTCCCGACCGACGGACACCGCATCACGCCGCTGCGGGACTTGAAGGCGCGCTACAACATGGGCGCGCCGCTCGGCGGCGAGAGCGGCGCGACGTCCCTCGGGTTCGTGGGCGGCGTCGGGTTCCTTCTACTTCTGGGGAGCGTCCTGTCGGGGCGCAGGGGCGAGCGACCTCCGGACGACTGCCTGCGACCGCTCGGTGTGTTGAATCTGATGGCCGTCCTGCTGGGGACGATCGGCGGCTTCGGTTCGCTCATCGCGTGGCTCGTGACGCCGCAGATCCGCACCTACTCGCGGATCAACGTGCTCATCGGGTTCTTCGCCTTCTTCGCGATCGCCATCCTGCTCGAGCGACTGCGGAGGCGCAGCCCGCGCGTGGCCCTCGCCGTCGTCCCGCTCGTGCTCCTCGTGGGGTTGCTCGATCAGGTCACGCCCTACGCGGTGAAGGCCTACGAGGCGAACAAGCTCGCGTATCGGAGCGACGCCGATCTGGTCCAGCGGGTCGAGGCGGCGGTGCCCTCCGGCGCCATCGTGCTCGAGCTCCCGTTCATGGCATTCCCGGACGTGCCCCCGCTTCGCCGACTGGACACGTATGCGTCGGCGCGCCCGTATCTCCACTCGCGCACGCTACGCTGGTCGTACCCGGTCATGCAGGGCCGGCAGGACGTGAACTGGGTCGTCGGCGTATCGCGGCTCGAGCCGCCCGCCATGCTCGAGGCGCTGACCGGGACCGACGTGGGCGGTATCCTCGTCCAGCGCGAGGGTTACCTGGACAATGGCGCCGGGATCGAGAACGCATTTCGCGCGCTCCTCGGGACCGAGCCGCTCGTGAGCGAAGATGGGCGATTGGCGTTCTTTTCGATCCGCCGCTCCCCCGCGGCGCCGGCTCGGTAGAGCGGGCCGAGCGACTCTGGGTAAAGCCGACGTCCGCCACGTGTTGCGAATATGGCCAAAGAGTTGCACGCTGTTCTCGCATGCTCCGTTCCCTGGCTCCGCTCGCCTTCGTCGTGCTCCTCGCGCCCGAGGTGTTGGCCGAGGAGTCCGCCGCGCCCGCGGGGAGAGCGCCCACCCAGGCGGAGATCGACGAGGCCGTTCACCAATACTTCACGAACGGAGCCGCGGTCATGAGCGTGCCCAGCAGTGGGCCGGCGGCCGACTACTTCCGCAACGGCGCTTCGGTGACCAGCGTCCCGACGAGCGGTCCGGGCGCGGCGTACTTTCAAAACGGAGCGGAGGTCACGGCGTATCGCGACCCGGAAGAGTCTCCCATCATGGAGGCACCTGCTCCGCCCACGACTCCGCCCGTGCCGTCCAGCGCGCCTACCGGCTCGTCCACGGCCACGACGGGCTCGCCCGGCGTGACGCCGCTGCCGACCGCGAACGGCTCGTCTTCGCCCAGGCCCGTCGCCGTCCCCACGATGACGCCCGCGGGTCCGCCGGTGTCCACGCCGAGCAGCGAAGCGCCCGCCGACGATCACACGGATACGCCCGCGGGCACGCCGTCGCGGCCGGAGCCTTCGGGGACGAGCGCTCTCGCCTCGCCGGCAGCCCCGACGACGGCGGGAGAGCCCACTGGAGCGCTGGCCGTGGAGCGAAGCGTCGAGAGCTCCTTCGACGTCCTGAGGTTGGCTCGGCTGTTTCCGGCGCTGGGTGGCGCGTTGCTCGGCGGGCTGGCCATCGTGTTCTTGTCGCGCGCTCGGTCCCCCAAGGAGCGCGCGAAGGACGACTCCTAGCGCAAGCCACGCTTCACGAGCGCGGAGGGCCCGCCCACCCGCCGACGGAGCGCTCCGTTCCCCTCTTGCGGAGCGCTCCACGGGAGCGTGGCCGGCTCACGCCGGGGTGGGCAAGCTGACCATCCATTGCACGCCGAACCGGTCGACGCACATTCCGAAGTAGGGTCCCCATGGGGCGTTCGCGATCGGCATATGGACGGCGCCGCCCGCGCTGAGGGCGGCGAAGGCGCGATCGGCCTCTGCCTTGTCCTTCGCCACGATACAGACATGAAATTGATTGCCGAACTTGACCGGCGGACCATAACCCTCGACGGCGTCGCTTCCCATGAGGTGTACGGTCTCGGTGATCGGGAGCTGCGCGTGCATGATCTTCTTTTTTGCGCTCTCGGGGACGTCCTTCATGAAGGACGTTTCGCCGAAGGTTTGGATCATGGCAATGCGTGTCCCGAAGACGGTCTCGTAGAATCGAAAGGCCTCTTCGGTCGTGCCGGGAAAGTTCACATACACATGGGCGAGTTGCATGGCGTGGCTCCTTGGGAGATCGAGATCAGGTCCTCGGGCGAGGCTTCATGAGCGCGAGCCGCGCTCCGGCGGGGTAGCGCGGATGACGGTACTCCGTGATCGGGGTTGGGCCGAGCGGGCCGACGCCATGGCCAAGCTCGGCATCGTCCAGATGAAGCGGAGACGCGCGATCAGAGTAGAGAAACGTCTGGACCGCGGTCTCTTCGCCGTTCACGAACCGCACGCGGACGCCTCGGCGAGCGCAACGACGTGAGGAGCGCGACGGAGCGAGGGAATCTTGGTGCGATCGCGGGAGCGACGGCGCGGAGCTTGCGAAGTAGGCGGCCAGCGCGTAGCGTCCGTGCTTGTTTGGCGCGTAGACTCGGCAGCGTACGCGGTCTCTGACCACGAGACTGCCACGACCCGAAGGAGACGGATGCCAACGGCGAGGCTTCGCGGCGGTGGGCAGTCGGCCCGGCTTCACGCCAAAGGGCACGGCGCCCTCGATGTGCCGTCACGTGCGGAACGGAAGGCGGCGCTGCCGCGCTCTTTCGCCAAGAGGGCCGGAGGAGATGCCGCCGGTGATTCTCCGAACACGTACTTTCGCCAGCTCTGCGTCATTCCGCTCCTGAGCCGCGAGGGAGAAATCGAGCTCGCGAAGAGGATCGAGGTCTCGGAGCGGGCCATCCTGAAGACGGTGGTGTTCAGCCCAATCGGGTTGCGTGAGCTCCGCCGACTGGAAGGCGCCATCCGGGGCGGAACGATTCGCGTGAGAGACGTCACACGAAACGCGATCGACGAAGGCGCGGAGGGTGAAACCGTGGAGCGCGACCGGGTGCTGGCGCTGCTCGGATCGGCGCTCCGGCACACGGCGTCCGCGTCGGTCTCTACGCAGGCGGCGGGCGCCGAGCGACGGCGCAAGGCCGGCGGGGACCGCGCGCAGAAGGCGCTGCGGGCGCTCGCCGAGGTCCGCCTCAGCAAGGGCATCATCGAGCCGATGATCGAGGCCTTCCGCAAGGAGGCCGACTCGCGCGCGGCGCGCTCGCGAGGCAGGACCGTGGCGGCGCACCGCACGGCGTTCGCGCGCATCGCGGATGCCCTACAGGCCGCCGATTGCGCGCGCTCGGAGCTCGTGCGGGCGAACCTGCGCTTGGTCGTGTCGATTGCCAAGCGGCACGCGAATCGGGGGATGCCGTTCGTCGATCTCGTGCAGGAGGGCAACATCGGCCTCATGCGAGCCGTCGAGCGGTTCGACTACCGCCGCGGCTACAAGTTCAGCACGTACGCCGTGTGGTGGGTGCGCCAGGCGGTGACGCGTGCGATCGCGAATCAGTCCCAGGTGGTCCGCACGCCCGCGCACGTGTTCGGCCTGGCGGGCCAAGTCTCGCGCGCGTCGTGGGCGCTCGCGCAAGACTATGGGCGCGAGCCGACGCGAACGGAGGTCAGCGCGCGACTGGACGTGCCGCTCGAACGGGTGACGACGGCGGTCATCTGCGCGCGCCGGCCGATCAGCTTCGAGGCGCCCGTCGGGGAAGACGATGGCGTGCGTCTCGGCGATCTCATGCCCGACCGCGCCGCGCCCTCTCCGCTCGAGGCGGCCATGCACAGCCGGCTCGCGGAGCAAGCGTCCCGCCTGCTCGACCTCTTGACGCCGCGGGAAGCGGAGGTCATCCGCCTTCGATTCGGACTCGGGGGCGCCGCCGAGCAGACGCTCCAGGAAGTCGGCCGGCGATTCTCGGTCTCGCGCGAACGGATTCGGCAAATCGAAGCCAAGGCCCTGCGACGGCTCCGCGAGCGCGGGCAGACGAAGGCGTGCAAATCGTGGATCGACGGGTCTTGAGAGCCGCGCGGACGGCCGGTGCCGGCAGCGCGTTCGTCAAAGGGCGCGAACCGCCGACAGGGCTTCGGCGACGCGCTCCCAGTTGACCGCGGGGAACCCGAGCACGCCGCGTTCGGCGTCCCACGCCCGGGCGACGGAAGCGAGGGCTTCGCGGCGTGTCGCGCCCGCCTGATTGATCTTCGGCCTCTGCGGATCGTGGCGCGCGAACGCTTCGACGCGCCATTCGGCGGTCCGGCCGTCCATGTCCACACCGGTCATTTCGATAGTCAGGCGCACGTCGTCGCAGGACAGGTCGTAGACCATGGCCTGTCCCTTTCGAAACTGGTTCGTGATGCGAACGGACGGCCCGGAGGAGGACTTTCCCTCGCCCGCCGCCGCGCGCAGCGGAAGATTCCCCTCGTAGAGTCGATTGCCCACGGGACGGTCTCCTTTGGTCGGCGGAATCGAATGGCGGCCACGCCCGTGTCGTGCCTTCCTTCCGATTTGCCGACGTCGGAGGGGCCTCGAGTCTCGTACGCCGTTCAGCCCGTTCCAGCAAGGCTCGGGGCTACGGCGATCGTCGCCGTCATCGCGTGCGCCCCTCCGGCGGCGATCGTCGGGGAGTCGGCGCCCACGTTGGCGGTCTCGACGCAGACCATCTCGGTCCACTCGTCGTCGCCGAAGTCCGTTGTCGCCTTTGCCTTTTCGATCCACGGATTCCACACGACGGTGGCTGCAGAGCCGGTCTTCTCCACGAGAACGCGCCGCGCCCACGTCGGATCGTCGAGGGTGACGGGGCCGCGGGCGCCCGCGTAGACGCGGTCCGTCTCGCGTGCGATCGCGATCGGCGCGGCCTCTCCCGGCTTTCGCGAGAGGCCGTCGGTCTTGTCGATGTAGGGCGCGCCTTCGAGCCCGCGGATCGACACGCGGCGCGCGTCGCCGACGGCGAAGTACGTGTGGAGAGCCTCTTCGATGACCATCGGGGAGGGTCCTCGGTTGTGCACCGTGAGCTCGAGGCGCAGGCGGGCGTCGACGGTGACGGCGAGGACGGCGGCGAAGTCGTGGGGGAAGAAGCGCCGCGTGAAGTCGTTGCCGGTCAGGTGCAGCGTGGCGTGCAGGGCGCCGCGAGGGTCGCGCGCGACGTCGCCGACCTCCCACGCGAGGAGGCGCGCGAAGCCGTGCGGCGGCGCCCCGGGGTCTCCCGCTTTGGGCCCGAACCAGGGGAAGCACACGGGGATGCCGCCCCGAATGGCCTTGCCGGGCACGCCGCCTTCGAAGCGGCTTTCTCGGCTGAGGAAAAGAACGGGGCGTGCGCCTTTCGGCTGGAAGTGCGTCACGTGCGCGCCGTGCACGTAGACGTGAGCCGTGCCCTCGCTGGCATCCAGGACGAGACGCTCGAGGCCTCCGGAGCCCTGTTCGATGCGGACGCCGTCGGGGAGCATGGTCCGCGGAGCATACCAGCCCGCGCGCCGCCCGCAGCCCTACGCGTCGAGACGGGCGCGGGCGTCGGCGAGCGCCGGGTCGACCCACGCGGACGTGAGCCACGCGAGCGGGTCTCGGGTGGCTCGCAAGGAATCATCCGTGTGGCGCACCCGCGCGTCGGACGAAGGTTCGACGCTGGCGTAAGCCCGCGCGTAGAGGACCCAGTTGGAGAGCTCATAGTGGTGCAGGAGCGAACCGAAGCGGTGCGCATCCAGCGGCACGAGCGCGTTGAGCGCCTCGTCGGCGCCGCGGCAGGGCAGGAGGGCGATCGCCGCGTCGTAGAGGAGCTCGCGGAGGTCGGAGAACGCGCCCTCGGGATCGCGCGCCACCTGGCCCAAGAGCGCCTCGAAGTCGGCGTCCGCGAGGCCGGCGGCGTTCGATGCGCTCGCCATCGCCGACACCTGCGTCTCGAGGAACGACGAGCCGGGGGCGTGCCCGAGCAGCCGCCCGACGAGATAGATGTCGAACGCCGACGCGATCGATTCGCCGAGAAAGAGAGCCTGGGCGCTGGGGGCCGCGCCGGCGCTCGCGCCGAGGGCGCAGGACGCGAGGTGGTGCCAGGCCGCGTGCGCCACGACGTCGGCCGAAATGCGCTCGCTCTCGAGGACGTCGCCGCCGACGCCTCCCCAGTACGTCAGGTTCAAGAGGAGCGCGCGATCCCAACGCCCGTCGTGCTCCTCGGGGAGAGCCCGAAACACGTACCGATCGCGAATGAGGATCTCCTTGAGATCCGCGTAGAGGCCCACGTGCCGAAACGACCGCTCGTCCTCGATCGAGAGTTGGCCGAGCGTGCGCTCGCGAAACGCGGGGGACGAGCGCGGCGACATCGGCAGACGCTAGCACGCGTGGGGCGTGGGACGGACCGCCCGACGCCGTGGGGAGGCTCACGCGAGCGCTCGGGGCGGCGTGCTCGGCGTGCGCGAACCGCCTACTTGGCGGCGCGCTGTCTGCTCTGGCTCGCCGCGCTCCGAAGCTTCTCCAAACCTTCTGCGGGAGTCGCGACGGGGACGAGGAGGAGCGGGCTGCTTCGCAGCCACAAGATGGCCTTGAACACGGCGCGACCGGTCGAGGACGAGAGCACGATGGCGGCCCCGATGAAGAACTCACCATGGCGGCGCAGGCAGTTGTCCCAAAAGTCCGCGATGGCCCTGCGGTGCTCGGCGTTCGGGTCGGGCGCGCCGCGGGTGTCGACGACGAAGCCGAACCGGCCGCCGCGCTCTCCGTACTTGCCCATTTCGCGCAGGTTTTCGTTGAACTCGCGCTCGCTGAGCTCGTGCGCCGGGAGCGTGACCACCACGATGGGCCACTCGCTGTCGTCATAGCGAATGTTCGCACTCGCGTCCGCCACGGCGCTCGATCCCACCGCTCGAAATCTCGCACGTCCGTGGTCGCGCGCAAGGACGCAGTGGCACGCCGAGGCGTAACCCAAGGGCTCTTGTGGCACCTTCGCGCACGGAGCGCGGGCTTCCCGCATCGGCCGAATCGACGGCCCGCACCGCGTAGTCTCGTTACCTGTGGCCTGAGCACCCCGCACCGCGGGACTCGCCAATCCATGATCCGACGTGGGTTCTCACGGGACGCAGCAACTGAAAAGCACCGGGTATTCGAAGGGAACCGGGTCGTTGTCGACGAGCTCTTCGAGGGGAATATCGAAGTTGATCGTGGTCAGCCCGCCGTCGGGCATCCCTCCTATCAGCGAGCCGGCAATCTCGGTGTCGCTGACCGACGTGATCGTGAGTTCCGTCGTGAGTTTCGTCGGTTCGATCCCGTCGCCCAGTTGGTACAGCTCCGTCTGCGTTCCGGGGACGCAGCCCTGGGGGTACGTCGCAAGGGTGGCGTTCTGCACGCCGCCGAAGAAGGTGCCGACGCTGACGTTCGTCGCCGCGAGGTTCGTGCCGAACAACCAGCTGATTCCCGTCAGAACGTGAGAGCCGGCCTTGGCCTGCAGCGTGATTCCGGCCGCCGCGGCGCCCGGGAAGTCGGTGAAGGTGAAGCTGAGATCCGTAAAGGACGTCGTTTGGTCGATGCCCGTCGTGGTGTACCGGACGACCACGGCGTAGCCGTCGACGAGCTGGATGGTCTGACCGGACAGGCTGACCATGTTCGAAGAGGACGCGGTACCGGCGGGCCACGGCGCCGTCTGGACGCCGCACGGGGGCACCGCTTCGCCGCTTGCTTCCGACGCGATCGCGCCGTCGCTCGACGCGGACGCGCCGGAGTCCGTGGTTTCCGCGGGGCACGAAGCGCCCGCCTGCACGCACACTTTGGCGTCGGGGCAGCACGTCCACCCGGATGCGCACGGACACGGCCGGTTGTCTTCTCCGACCTGGCCCACGCAGGCAAAGAGCGCCACTGGAGCCGCGAACCCTATCCACGCGACACGCTTCTTCATGCCCATGGAACGAACGCGGCCCTCGCGATGGACCATCAAAATCGCCCGCCGTAGCCGACGAACCCGCCCGACGGCGAGGCGAACGCCTGCACCTGCGGCGCGCTCGGCCAAAGGACCAGCGTGATTCCGGCCGCGAGCGAGACTCCGCCGGCGATGTACGCCACCGTGGAGGCCGTGTCGAAGGTGGTCACACGCGCGTTGCGATCGGCGACGTCCCGCTGGGAGTCCTCTTTCGACGTGGTGTTCACCGTCGCGAGCGCTGCGCCCGTGAAAGCCGCGCCTGTCGCGACGCCGAGCGCACCGAGCCCCACGGCTCCCCATCCAATGGCGCGGCGACCAGGACGAGAGGCAGCCGGCGCCGGCGCATCGGCTCCCGGGGGCGCCGCGGGGGGGTCGAGGAGATCGGGGTCGTACGCGGCGACGACCGCGCCGTCGAAAGGAAGGGAGAAGAGGAGCGAGTACGCCTCGTGCGCCGCCCCGCGCGTCGCCACCCGCGGTGCGCCGCCCTCGAGGTCGGCGAGCGCGACGACGTCGGGCGCGTTCGGCACCACGTACTCCGTGTCGTCGTCGAGCCGCCGGAGGTAGACGAGGCCGTTCGAGAGAGGGCGCACGAGGTGGAGCGGTTGGTCCGAGGCGTTGTGCACGTCGAGGAGGCGCACGCCGCGCGCGTCTTCCATCGTGTAGTGCGCGGCGTGGGACGCGTCGATGTCGAGGCGTCTGCCGAGGCCGTGGCGCAGGTCGAGCAAGGTGTCGGACTGGCGAGGCGGTCGCGCGTGGACGGCGGGGCGGAACCGCTCGTTCGGAATGGCCGCGCTCGCGCGCGTGACGAAAGCGGCGATCTCGCGGTAGCTCACGCGCCCGTCGCCGTCCGCGTCCGCCCCTCCGTAGAGTCCCGATCGGACTTCGTGGCTGAAGACACCGGCCTGAAAGCCGTCCCACTCGTGGCTCTCGGCGGCGGAAGACGTCGACAAGAGAAGGCCCACGCGCGGATCGCGGGCGAGCTCGGAGGTATCCTGGAAGCTGTGAATGGGCCGGCGCTCGCCGCCGGGCCCGCGGCTGTACGCGAGAAAGTAGGAAGCGCACGCGTCGATGATGACGTGGACGCGCGTGGCGGGCACCTTCGCGACCAACCGCGCGAGATCGTCGCTCGTGATGCGCGCATCCTCGAGCGAGACGTAGCCCTGACCATCGCGGACGTCCCCGTGGCCGGCGTAGACGAAGTAGAAGTCGGTCTCCACGTGCCGGCGCTGCGCCTGCGCGACGTCGGCGACGAGCTGGGCGACGCTCTGCTCGAGCGCGGCGCGGCGAGGCTCCAGCGCCTCGGCGGCGGCCTGCGGGTGGAGGAGGCGCGTGTTGTCGTCGAGGCGAGACAGCAAATACGTGCGAGCGCCGAGGACGCGAAAGAGATCGAGGTAGTTGGCCGCGTCGTCGTCGGCGTACTTGAGCGGAGCGAGCTCACGATCGACGGACACGTTCGACCCGATGATGAGCGCGAACGTGGCGGCGACGGGCTCGTCGGCGTCTGCAGGGCGAGGGGTGGTCGCGACCACGATCCCCAACGCAAGGAGGAGCGGCCGGAGGCGAGCTCTCACGGAACCACCGCGAGCGAGATCGATCGCTCGATGGCGCCCGCGATGGGGAGAGGCCCCGACGACGACTCCTTCATGAGGGCTTCGATCTGGCGGACGGTCATGGGCTCGTCCAGAAATAGACTACGAATCTCGAGGCGCGCTCCCCCATAGTCGTGACGGATCGCCTCGGGCAGCTCGTGCCGCCCTGCGTCCGTCGCGATGGGAACGGCGACGGGGTCGTCTGCCTCGTCGGTCCACGCGGGGTAAAACCAGTAGACGCGACGGTGCTCGTCGACGCCGAAGATCATGAGCCTGCGCTTGCCCGCGGCGTTCTCGTACGAAAACGCGAGCTCGTCGCGTCGCCCCACCGAGTCGCCTGCCGGCGCGGGCGCCTGTCCCTCGCCGACGTCGTAGACGAAGACGCGCGAATGCGGCGATTCTCGGGTGAGGACGCCGCCACCCCGCGAAGAGAACCCGGCGGTCCCGCCCGAACGCGCGAGGAACGCGCACAGCACGAGCGCGGCGACGGGGACCGCGACGACCGCATGGAACAGGACCCGCGGAGGCTTCCAGCCGAGGCCGCGCGCGATGCGATCGTGGGCCGGAAGGGCGGCGGGGTCCAGACCCGCGAGGACGAGGTAGCGCCGATAGAGATCGCGGCACGCGTCGCACCCGGGCAGGTGCTCGCGCATGGCGCGCTCGTCCGACGGCGCGATGGTGCCGGCGAAGTGTCGCTCGATGTGCTGGCGCATACGGCGTTCGTTCATGGCGCCTCCCGCAGGAGGAAGCGCCTGAGCAAGGCGCGAATGCGGTGCTCGCGATACACGAGGGTCGTGCGGTGCATCCCGAGGGCCTTGGCGGCTTCGCGCTGCGCGAGCCCGCGGAGGAAGCGAGCCTCGAAGACGCCCGCCCACTCGGGAGGGAGGCGCTCCCGCCGGAACCTGTCGACGAGCTGCTTGGCCTCGAGGGCGTCGCTGCGGCGCGCCTCGAGCGACCCCGATTCGTCCGCAGGCTCCGGTGGATCGCTCCGCTCCCGGCGAAGGCGACGAAGGTGGTCGAGCGCGCAGCGCTTTGCCACCTGGGTGAGCCACGCGCCGACGTTTCCACCTCGAAAGTTGGACCGGAGCTTCGGGTCGGTCAGAAGGCGGAAGAAGATCTCGTGGGAGACGCTCTCGGCGTCCACGTCCGGGAGCATCCGCCCGACGACCGCCGAGACGGTCGCGTGGTGCTCGCGATAGCACTGTTCGATCGCGGTCCGATCGCCTCGATGGAATGCCTCCAGCCAGCGATCGCGTGGAAAAGCGGCCGCTGGAGAGCTCCCCGGATGTTCGACAGGCACGGCGGTGACGCCCCAAAGCGAAGGCACTTCATCCTAGAACGTGCCCTGGCGGTCGAATGGACGAACCAAAAAGGCGCACCCGAGCAGGTTCTCGTTTGGCCTCACGACGCACCGCGGTGACAGAGAGAGGGCCTTTTCACGTTCCCGATGCGTCGGCACGCGGTGACGGTCCGTGGGCCTTGTGGCATGCTTGTGGGGGAGCTGCGATTGCGCCACCGACGACACTGGATTTCGGCCTACTTCTTGGTCCTCTTCGTCGGCGCAGCGTGTGCGACCGGTGGCCTGAGCCCCGTCGACAACGGCCCCGCGGCCGGCGAGGAGGGCGATTCGGGACCGGCCACGGGCTCGTCGAGCGGATCGATGACCGGAAGCAGTAGCAGCAGCTCCGGCGGGAGCAGCAGTAGCAGTAGCAGCAGCTCCGGCGGCAACAGCAGTAGCAGTGGTAGTAGCAGCAGCAGCAGTTCGAGCAGCTCCAGCAGCTCCGGCGGGTCGAGCAGCAGCTCGTCGTCTTCGGGCTCCGGATCGTCGTCGTCGTCGAGCAGTAGCTCGTCTTCGAGCTCGAGCTCGAGCGGCGGCATCTTCGGTGACGGCGGGAGCCTCTGCCCGACGTGCGCCGGCTGTTGCGACAACACCGGTCACAACTGCGCGGCGGGGACCGCGGCGACCAAGTGCGGCGTCGGTGCCGTCCAATGCGTCGACTGCACGGTCACGGGCCTCAGCTGCCACACCGGCGGCATCTGCCGATAGCGCAAGCCCTCGCGCCACGACGAGGGGTCTATCCGTGGTATCGCTGCCGGCGGGCCGCGGCGTTGGGGCTTGCGAGCGGGAACACCCAGGCGGTACCTGTGAAGGGCATCGCGTTGACCGGCCCATCGAGGCCCATGCGCGGGAGCATCCAATGAAACGGTCCGGGAATACGGTCCTCATCACCGGCGGCGCGACGGGGATCGGCTACGCGATGGCGGAGGCGTTCCTCAAGGAAGGCAACGAGGTCCTCATCTGCGGTCGGCGAGAGGACCGCCTCGAGAGAGCGTGCAAGGCCCTCCCCGCGCTCCACGCCAAGACCTGCGACGTCACCAAGGCCGCCGATCGCGCGGCGTTGCTCGAATGGGTCACGAGGCACTTCGGGCGCCTCAATGTCCTCGTGAACAACGCGGGTCTGCAGCGCGACATCGACTTCACCAAGGGAGCCGCCGAGCTCGACGCGGGGGCGAATGAGATCGCCGTCAACCTGGAGGCGCCTATCGTCCTCTCCGGGCTCTTCGTCCCGCAGCTCACGGGAAAGGAGGGCGCGGCGATCGTGCAGGTGACCTCCGGTCTCGCGTTCGTTCCGGCCGCGAAGATGCCGATTTACAGCGCGTCCAAGGCGGGCCTTCACGCGTTTTCGATGGCGCTTCGCCATCAGCTGGCGGGCGCGGGCATCCAGGTGTTCGAGGTCGTCGCGCCGGCCATCGACACGGAGCTGAACCCCGAGGGTCGCGCCAGGCGCGGTGGGTTCAAGCCCGACCTCAAGCCGGAGCCGTTCGTCGCGGCGGTGATGCAGGACTTCGCGAACGACGTCTTCGAGATCGGCTTCGGGATGACCAAGGGGATGCTCAGCGCGTCGAGGGCGGAGCTCGAGATCGCGTTCGTGCGGATGAACAGCGGGATGTAGGCGATGCAATTCTGCCGCTACGACCTCCGCACCACCGATGCCGAGGCGGCGCGCGCTTTCTACGCCGAGGTCCTCGGCCTCGAGTTCGGCACCACCTCCCCCGAAGACCCGTCTCCGCTCGCGGTATGGCCGCTTCACGAGCAGGCTCGCGCGCGCGGCGCGAGTCCACACTGGCTCGGACAGATCGGCGTGGCCGACGTCGACGCGATCGTGGGCGACCTCGTCACGCGGGGGAGCGAGCGCCTCGGACCCACGCTGCGCGCGGCGGACGGGACGGCGTTCGCGATCCTGCGAGACCCGTTCGGTGCCGTCGTCGCCGTACGGGCCACGACCCGGAGACCGCACCGCGTCCCGGTCGTCTGGCATCAGCTCCACACGCGAGACCTCGAAGGCTCGTGGGCGGCGTACTCCGAGGTCTTCGGATGGGCCCACACGGAGACGATCGACGTCCCCGATCCGCCCGGCGGATACCGCATGTTCGGGTGGGACGGCTCCGGCAAGAGCGTGGGGAGCATGGGCGGTACGGCGAGCGCGCCCGGCGTCCACGCGCACTGGCTGTTCTTTTTTCCGGTCGCCGGTATCGACCAGCGGGTGATTCAGGTGCGCTCGCGAGGCGGCCGCGTGGGGAGCCCCGTGGTCCTCCCGAGCGGTGACCGGCTGGTGCCCTGCGAGGATCCGCAGGGCGCCGCGTTCGGGCTCTATCAGCGCGCCTGACCCGTCGGTCACACCTTCCAGGCCGACTCGTACGCGACCGGGTCGTCGACGAACTCCTGGAACTCGGCGAGGCGGCCCTTCTCGATGCGCCACCAGTGAGAGCAGTTCCACTTGTAGAGCCTTCCGTCGCGCTCGGCGCTCTGGGCCACGACGACGAAGCCTTGATCGTCCCCCGCGAGGACGTGCAGGACCTCTTCGCGGAGGGTGCCGCGTACGGCCTGCATCGCGGGGCCGAGCTTGGCGAAGAAGGCCTCGACGGTATGGTGGCCGGCGAGGAGTCCCTGGCCCGGCATCCGAAACGTGACGCCCGGCGTGCAGTGGGCGAGAAAGCCGGGGATGTCTTCCTTGGCGAAGGCCGCGTATGCCTCACGGAGGACGGTTTCGTTCGGGTGGCTCATGAGAGTCTCCTTCCAGAGGACCTCGAGATTCTCACGGCCGCACGCGTTTTGAAATCGCGCCTCTCCCCTCGGGGGGCGAGTCTGGCGACGGGATCCCGGTAGCTACGGGTGGACCGCGGCTCAACCCGTCGCGGCGAGGGCCTCGCGCACGAGCGCGTCGACACCGGAGGCGACCCCGGCGACCGACGGGGCGACGTCGATCGGGTTCGACCAGGCGAACGGGTTCGACAGGCGCCGCAGGTTCGACAGGCGACGCATCGGGCGGCTCACTTCCACGGTGAAGGCGAGGGTGCCGTACTCGGCGTCGATCCAGTCGTCGAGATCGCCTACGGTCGTGTACCACTCGGTGGCCTGCATCGCGCGGTAACGCAAGCCGCGGAGGGCGCCGACGAAGGCGCGCGCGGCGCGCTCGTAGCTTTCGCGGCGGGGGTTCTGTCGCGCGGTGAACGCCCACGGATAGAGCAGGAGCTCGCCGAACGAGTGAAAGCCCACCGACACGCGCGGGCGCACTTCGTCGACCAGATCGCGCAGGGCGCGGGTCTCGGGCTCCGAGAACGGATGCGGCCCGACGTAGTGCGGAGCGCGGTGCCACCTCGAACCGCCGAGCGGGTTCCAGGGAATGCGTTTGCGCAGCCAGGGGAAGTTGCGATTCAGATCGACGCCGCGCGCGTTGCATCGCTGGTACGCCCGGCGCCCGGAGGCAATGCGGGCGGAGTTGGCGTGAAGCGCGTCGGGGTTGACGACGGGGACGACGACGAGCCGCACCTCGCGAAGACCGCCGTGGGCCTGCCGGGCGACGATCGCCCGCAGCGACTCGAGGAGAGCGACGGATCCGACGAGCTCGACGCCGTGCACCAGGCCCGTGAGAAGGACGGGCACGCCCTGGGCGGGTCCGAAGTCGTACCGGCGGATGGGACGACCCTCGACCGACGTACCCGCGACCCTGACCTCAGCCCCCGCGTCGGCCGCCAGCGCGCTCCAAGCGTTCTCGAATCCCTCGGCGTCCGGGTAGGCATCCCACGGAGGTGGTAACTTGGCCATCCGTTACCGTAGCGTGCCTTTTTCGAATCACCATCGTCACCTTGACAATGTCACATTCGGTCCCTTCCCGGCGAACGGGCGCGACCGACGGCGAGGGCCGCGAGCCCCTCGTAGACGAGGTGGGCGGCGAGGTGGGATGTGATGTCGGCGTGATCGCGCGCGGGACAGACTTCGACGAGGTCCATCCCGACGAGCCGAACGCCGCCGAGCGCCCGAAGCACGGCCACGGCTTCGCGTGAGCTCATCCCGCCGGGCACTGGGGTGCCGGTGCCGGGCGCGAACGCCGGGTCGACCGCGTCGATGTCGAACGTGACGTAGGCGGGGCGGGGGCCGATGGAGTCGACCACGCGGCTCATGACTCCGGCGACGCCGATCGCGGCCAGGGCCTCGATGTCGAAGCGGTTCGCGCCGTGATCGGCCGAGACGCTGCCTTCGCGCGGGTCGCCCCACGTCGCACGGACGCCGATCTGGTAGAGTTGCCCGCGCTCGACGAGGCCCTCCTGAAGGGCGTGCCGAAGCGGGGTGCCGTGGTGGTAATCGTCGCCCCATACGGCACCGTCGCTCGTGTCGAAGTGCGCGTCGACGTGGACTACCGCCAGGGGACCGTACTTCTTGGCGATGGCACGCATGGCCGGAAGAGCGACCGAGTGGTCGCCGCCGATCACGAAAGGCACGGCCCCGGCCCCCGCGATCGTGGCGATCTCGTGTTCGATGATCTCGCGGGCGACCGGCGGCGTGAACGGAGGGACCGCGATGTTGCCTCCGTCGGCCGCCTTGAGGGCGGCAAAAACGTCGATCTTGTGCGCCGGATGGAAGCTCTGGAGGAGGGCGCTCACCTTGCGTACCTCGTACGGCGCGAAGCGCGCCCCCGGGTGGTACGTGGTGGCGGCATCGAAGGGGATGCCGACGACGACGGCGTCGAGCCCGGCGTAAGGAGCCGGCCGCTCGTGGTCGACCTGCGGCAGGCGAAAGAAGGGGCTCATCCCTTGCCGGATGTACGAGAGCGCGGGCGTCTGCGACATGGCGTATCTCCTCGTGGGGGGTTCAAGCGTCGGCAAGCGCGGAGACGATGTCGCGCGCGCGCGCGGCGATGGCGTGCGGTTCGTCGGAAGGAGCCGGGCGAATCGCACCGGCGAAGCGAACGCGCGCGCGCACCTTCGCGGCGCGGGACAATCGCAGGTAGTGCGGCGCGAGTGTCTGCCCGCCGAACCAGGGGACCCGGTCGTCGTCGTAGGACAGGTGCGCGGGGACCACGGGGACGCCGGCGAGCCGTGCGAGCCCGAAGATGCCTCGATGGAACGGGCCGACGCCGCGGCCGTCGCTGGTCGTGCCTTCCGGGAAGTTCAGCACGGTCGTCCCTTCGCGGAGCGCCCGATACGCACGGAAAAGGGCCAGCGCACCGCTGTGCGGATCTCCCCTCCTCACGAAGACGACGCCGAGCGCCCGCAAACCGCGCCCGAAGAGGGGCCAGTCCCCGGTCTCGCCCTTGGCAATCGAGATGCAAGGCGCGACCAAGGACACGACCAGCGGGTCGAGGTAGCTGACGTGATTGGTGACGAGCACGGCCGGCCCCTCGGGGGACGGCCCTTCACAGGTCACCTCGACGCCCTGTACCGCGAGGAGCGTGCGCGCCGTTCGCTGCGCCCGCCGGGCGAAGGAAGCGGCGTCCACGCCGACCTGCGGCTCCAAGCCGAGACACGCCGTGGTGAAGAGGAGACCCGCCGCGCGCCCGAGCGGACGCAGCGCGAGAGCGCCCAGGCCGTCGATCAAGCGACGGCGGTCGGGCGCATCAGGCCAAGTCGTTGCATGCGTTCGCACAGGGCGTGGAAGGCGGTGCGCTCGATGCGCGAAATGATACGGGGCTCTCCCGGGCCGTAGTACGCGTCGCGGCGCCCGGTCTCGCAGGCTCCGAGGGTCGCGTGGAGCGCGCGGGCGTCGGCGTTCGACTCGTGGACGGTGAACCACACGGAGTCGACGTGCGGGGCGATCGCGGAGACGAACGCCTGCACGAAGCGGAAGACGAGGCGCGTCCGCTGGTGCGCCGGCATGATGGCGAGCGTCGAGCAAAAGGCCTCGCGACCGCGGATGAAGGAAAGCATGTAGCCGACGGGGCGGCCGTCGGCGAAAGCGAGAAAGCACGTGTCCTTGAAGAACTCACAACACAGCCGCAGGTAAAACGGGCCGAGCGTCTTTTCGCCTTTTTCGCCGAAGAGCGCGTCCTCGAGCCCCATCATGGTGTCGAAATCGTCCGGCACGAGCGCCCGAACCTCGTAGTCGGCCATCGATTGCCCTCCACCGTGGCACGGCGAAGGTGCCAAGGTCGTGTGCCAGCCGCGCGAAGCGATGGGAAACTCTCGGCACCAATGGGAGGGCGAATTCGTTTTGTCACGATTACGGAGACAATGTGCGGCAAGGTTCGTGGCAACATCGAAGAATGCTCGCACGCGAGATCGCGTGGAATCCGGACGCGCTCTCGCGTCGTGAGGACGCGAACGCGGTGCGCGTGCAGTGGCTGGGGGCGGCGGGCTTCGCGCTCGAGCACGCCGGCTGGACCCTGCTCGTCGACCCGTATGTCACCCGCGCGCCGCTCTCGCGTTGCCTCCTCGCGCCGCTGAGGCCGGACGTTGCCGCCATCGCACGGTACGTGCCGCGGGCAAACGCCATCGTGCTCGGCCACACACACTTCGACCACGCCCTCGACGTCCCCGAGATCGCCAAACGAACGGGCGCCCGCGTCTTCGGCTCGCGGTCGGCGTCGGCGCTCTGCCTCGCCGCGGGCGTACCGGCCGACCGCCTTCACGTCGTGGAACGCGAGGTCGGTCGCCCCCCCGTCGAGCACGAGGTGGGTCCCTTCGCGCTTCGCTTCGTGCCGAGCGCCCACTCGCGCCTCGTGCTCGGGCGCGTGCCCTTTCCGGGCGACATCGCCGATTGCAGCGACGTGCCGATGCGAGTCCCCGGATATCGCTGCGGCCAGGTGTTCGGTCTCGAGATCCGCGTCGCGGGCCGCGTCCTCTATCACATGGGGAGCGCCGAGCTGCTCGAAGCCACCGCGCGGACCCGGCCCGTGGATCTCCTGCTTCTCTGCGTCGCGGGCTGGACGTCCAGCCGCGACCTGCCCGAGCGCGTGGCCCACCACGTGGCGCCGGCCGCCGTCCTCTTGTCTCACTGGGACAACTTCCTTCGGCCGCTCCATGCGCCGGCGCAACCGCTCCCGGCGATGCAGATGCCGCGGCTGGTCGACCGGCTCGCGGGGGCGGCACGAGGAACGAAGATCGGGACGCTCCCGCTGCTCGGGGAGGTGTGGGTCTAGGACGCGAGCGCGCCCGTCACCGCACGGCCTCGAAGCGAACGACCGCCTTCACGCGATAGCATCCCGGGAGCTCCAAGCCGGCGGCGAACGACACATGAAGCCCACGGACACCGACGGTCCGACCGGCGGGAGGTTTCCGACGTGATGAGGCTCGGGGGCTTCGTCGCGGCCGCCGCCACACCCGGCCACGAGCAAGAGGGAGAAGACGGCCGCGGCCGTCGTCGGCCAGAAGAGGCGCCGAGGGCTCAAATTGGATTGCCTCGCGCCTCCGCGGCTTCGTCGGGGCTGAGCTAAGCTGGGCGCGCGACGGAGAAAAACCAAATGGCAAAGACAATCATCGTGGCCGGCTTCGGTCCGGGCATCTCGTCGGCGGTCGCACATCGGTTCGGCGAAGCGGGCTTCTCGGTGGCCCTCGTGGGACGAACCGCGGACAAGCTCGCCGCGGGGGCGGCTGCACTCGTCGCGAAGGGCGTGAAGGCCGCGGCGTTCCCGGCGGATCTCGGCGACCCCGCCGCCGTGCGTGCGCTGGTCGGCAAGGTCCGCGCGACGTTCGGCGCGATCGACGTCCTGCATTGGAACGCGTACGGATCGGGCGCCGGCGATCTCCTCCAGGCGGCCGCGGCCGACGTCCGTGGGGTGTTCGATGTCCCGGTCGGGGGCCTCCTCACGGCGATTCAGGAGTGCCTGCCCGATCTCCGCAAGAACCGAGAGTCGGCCATCCTCGTCACGAACGGCGGTCTCGGGTACTTCGATCCGAAGATCGACGCCATGGCCGTGGAGTGGGGCGCGATGGGCCTGGCCCTCGCGAACGCCGCGAAGCACAAGATGGTGGGCCTCCTGGCGGCGAAGCTGAAGCCCGAGGGCGTCTACATCGGGGAGGTCGTCGTCCTCGCGATGGTCAAGGGAACGGCCTTCGACAACGGTTCGGCCACCCTCGAAACCAAGGCCATCGCCGAGAAGTTCTGGCACCTCTACACGGAGCGCAAAGAGCACACGACGCAGATCGGATAGCCCCACGCGTCGCCGGCGTCAGGGGTTGGACGGCGCCGGCCGCAGGACGCCGAGGACGTACTGATTCTTGGGGAGGTACCGCTTCGCGGCGGCGAGCAGCCGGTCGGCCCTGATTCCCTCGAGCTCGGAGGTGATGTCCGGGATGAGGAGCGGATCGTCGCCGTATTCGTACGCGCGCGTCAGCTCACGCAGCCAGAACCCGTTGTCACGGAGGGCGACCTCGTGCGAGCGGCGCCGGGCCTCCTTCACCTTGACGACGTAGGCCGGTCCGGGCCCCTTCTCCTTCAGCGCGCCGATCTCGTCCCACACCGCTTGCTCGAGCTTCTCGACGTTCTCGGGCGCGCAGCCGAACGCGATACGCACGACGAACTCCTGGCGCGGACGGCGCGAGATCGATCCGGACACCTGCACCCCGTAGACGCCGCCCATGTCCTCGCGCAAGACCTCGCGCAACCGAATGCGCAAGACGTCGGCGAGCGCGCGCATGTCGCCGTCGGCCTCGCGCGACCAACGCTCGTTCCCGTGGAAATCGAGCTGCACGAGGCTCTTCGGTTCGCGGCCGGCGACGATCGTCTTGGTCCGTACGCCGGGAGGAAACGCCACGCCGACGTCCCGCCACGTCTCCTTGCGGCCCTTGCTCGGCAAGCTCGCGAGGTACGTACGGACCAGCGGCTCGAGCGTCGCGAGATCGATGTTGCCGACGAGGATGAAGGTGAAGTCGCCGGCGTCGGCGAAGCGGTCCTCGTAGATGGAGAGGGCATCGTCGAGGCTGACGCGTTCGAGAAACTCCGGGGTCGTCGGCCGGCGACGCAGGTGGTTCTGCGAGGTGAAGAGCGCCATGTCTTCGCCGAACGCGATCTCCGGGGACAAGCGGCGGTCGCGCACGCTCTCGGTCTCGCGGGCGCGCCACGCGGAGAACGCGGCCTCGTCCCGACGCGGCGCCGTGAACCATAGGTGCATCATCTGGAATAGGAGCTCGAGGTCGGCGGGCGATGCGCTCCCGGTGAGTCCCTCCTCGAGCTCTCCGACGAACGGGCGCACGCTCACCACCTTGCCGAGGAGCAGCTTGCGCAACTTCACGGCGTCGAGCGGCCCGAGGCCCCCCTCCGCGACCACGCGATCGGCGAACCGCGCGGACTCGTACCGCGCGTCGCGCACCAGCGAGTGCCCGCCGGGCGAGAACGCGCCCATCTGCACCTGATCGTTGCTGAAGTCCGTAGGCTTGACGATGACGCGGGCGCCGTTGCCGAGCTTCCACTCGGTCACGCCGATCGCGGGCAGCGTGTTCGTCTTCGCCACGGTGCCGGGCGTGGGCGCGACGGCCATCAAGGGCGTGGTCGGCGGCGTATCGTCGTAGGGCGCGACAGCCCGACCCGCGACGTCGCTGGTCAGTGCGAGCATCGTCTCGGCGCTCGGAACGGTCATCCGTGTCGGACCGGCGACCGCGAGAACGCGGCTGTGGTTCGCGAGCTTGCCGACGGCGTCGACCTCGTCGAGCGTGACCGTCGGAAGGAAGGATTCGGTGAGCGCGAGCTCCGCCTCGGGACCGCTCATCTCTTCCGCCTTGAGGAAGTAGCGCGTGAGCTCGGCGGCGAATGCCCTGCCGTCGCGCTTGTCGTGCTCCTTGACCTGCTCCTGGAAGCTGCGAAGAAGCTGGCTCTTCGCGCGATCGAGCTCTCCGGCCGTGAACCCGTGCTGCTCGACCCTCACCACCTCCTCGAGGAGCGCGGCGTATCCGCGCTCGACTCCGTCGTCGCGAACGCGCGCGGATTGGCTGAAGGCATCGGCCGAACGAGTCAAAGGGACCGACGCCGACCCGGCGCCGATGAACGGCGGATCGGGCTGCCGTGTGAGCTCGTCCAGGCGGAGGCCCAGCATCATGTTGTAGAGGCCTTCCACGACGAGGCGGCGGACGTCGCGCGGCGTCGCGACGGGCCGGTGCGGCATCTCGGACAGGATCGTCACCCCGGTGGTGGGAAGCTCCGGGTCGGTCTCGATGGTCACGAGCGTCTCCGCGTGGGCGGGGACGAGCACCTGAGGCCGCGGGCGCGGGTCCTTCGGCGCCGCGAGGCTCGCGAACTCCCGCCGGATGCGCGCTTCGATGTCGGGCGCGTCGAAGTCGCCGACGGCGATGACGGCCATGAGATCGGGCCGGTACCAGTCGTGGTAGTAGCGCACGAGCGCGTCGCGACTTGCGTGTTGGATGACCTCGGGCAGTCCGATCGGGATGCGATCGGCGTACTTCGATCCCGCGAAGAGGACCGGCGCCTGCTTGTCGCGCAGGCGCGCCCCGGCTCCTCGACCGAGCCGCCACTCTTCGAGGACGACCCCGCGCTCCTTGTCGACCTCGACCGGGTCGAAGGTCACCGCGTCGCTCCAGTCGCGGAGCACCTGGAGCCCGCGATCGACGAGCGCGCTCTCGTCGGTGGGAACCTGCAGCGTGAAAATGGTCTCGTCGAACGACGTCGACGCGTTGAGGTCCGCCCCGAAGCGCACGCCGCTCTTCTCCAAAAAGTCGACGATGTCCTGCTTCGGGAAGCGCTTGGTGCCGTTGAACGCCATGTGCTCGACGAAGTGGGCGAGGCCGCGCTGGTCGTCGTCCTCGAGGACCGAGCCGGCGTCGACGGCGAGCCAGAGCAGCGCGCGCTTCTCCGGTTTGCGGTGCGGAAGGACGAAGTAGCGAAGGCCGCTCGGGAGCGTCCCCGCGGTGATTCGCGCGTCGAGCGGCATCGGCCGATCGGCGGGATCGATCGGGGCCGGCGGCGGCGCGGGGGCGGGCGTCGCGACGACGGCGGGAGGCGGTGGGATCGCCGGTCGAGACGCGGAGCCGCACGCGGACAGGACGACGAGCGCGAGGAGGAGCAGCGTGGGCCGTGTCATGACGGAGCAGACTACGACGTAGGGCCGCGCGGGAGCGCAAGGTTCGCGTGATAATCTGCCTCGGATGCTGCTCACGATCACGACGACGCATCGCCCGGCCACCGACCGGCTCTGACCCGAGGGCGCGAGCTGCCCGTGGAGCCCCTCAACGAGGCTCGGGCAACGCTTGCCGCTGCGCCGCGGGGAGAGAGCGCTCGTACGTCTCCAGGTAATGCTCGAGAGGACGCGCGGTCCCCGTGACGCGGAGCTCGTTCGTGAACCGGTTGATGACGATCGGCGAGTTACCGAAGAGCGAGTGCGTCAGGTCGCCGCTCTCCACGTAGCGCCTCGACTGGTAAAAGAACACCCAGCCGTAGGGCTTGTCGATCGCGCTGTCGTGGAGGACCACGGCCGTCGAGCCGTACATGATCTCGACCCACAGATCGGCGAGGCGACATGCCTGTTGGAAGTCCACGGTCGACAAGCACGATACCGCTTTGCAGAGCGTCCGGAAAAGCCCGTGGCGCCGAGGGCGCCCGTAGTCCGCCTCCGCCCTTCCCACCATTGCAGCGGGTTTCTCCGCAAGGCGATCGCCTCCATCATTGACGCGTGGCGAGCCCGGGGCTCACACTCCCCAGGACGGGTGCCGCGACCCGGCGGAGCGATGTGGCAATGGGGCAAAGGGTCGCCGTAGGAGACGTTCTCGCCGGCAAGTACCGCGTCGAGAGAGTGCTGGGCTCCGGCGGTATGGGCGTCGTCGTGGCCGCGAGGCACGTCCAGCTCGACGTGCTCTACGCGCTCAAGCTCATGACCCACGAGGCGCTCGAAGACGCCGACCTCGTCGCCCGTTTTCTCCGGGAGGCGCGCGCGGCGGCGCGGTTGCGGGGAGAGCACATCGCGCGGGTGACCGACGTGGGGACGCTCGAGTCGGGCGCGCCCTATCAGGTCATCGAGTACCTCGAAGGCAAGGATCTCGCGGCGCTCCTGGCGGAGTGCGGTCCCCTCCCCGTCGGGCGCGCCGTCGCCCTCATGATGCAAGCCTGCGAGGGGCTCGACGAGGCCCACCGCGTCGGGATCGTGCACCGTGACATCAAGCCATCGAACCTGTTTCTGACGGAGCGGCCGAACGGCAGCGCGTGCCTGAAGGTGCTCGACTTCGGCATCTCGAAGTCGGAGCGGACCACCACGTCGTCCGGCGGGCTCGCGAGCACGCGGTCGCGATCGCTCCTCGGATCGCCCTCGTACATGGCGCCGGAGCAGATGCGCGCCGCGAACGAGGTCGACGCGCGCGCGGACATCTGGGCCCTCGGCGCGACGCTCTACGAGCTCCTGGCCGGGCGCGTCCCCTTCGAGGCCAAGACCCTGCTCGACCTGGCGCTGCAGATCGCGCAGGGCGAGCCCGCGCCGCTTCGGACAGTGAGGGCCGACGTGCCGCCGGCGCTCGAGGCCGTGGTGCTCCGTTGCATGGCGAAGGAACCCGACGATCGATTCTCCGACGTTCGCGCGCTCGCGTCCGGACTGGCCCCCTACGCGCGCCGGGGGATCTCGTTCGCATCGCTCCTCGGTCCCGTGCCGGAGACGACCCTGCCGCCGATGCCTCCGGCCGCGCGTCTGCCCAGCGAGGCGCAAGAAGCGCAGGCGGCTTCGCCGACCGGGGCGAAGGTGAGCTGGGGGACGTCTCTGAAGTCGTCGCGGCGCCGGTGGCGAGCCGTCTCCGGTCTGCTCGGAGCGTGCGCGATCGGAGCGTCGCTCTCGGGTGTGCTGTGGCTCCTGCAAAAGGAGCCCGCACCGAAGGCGCTCGGCATCACCGGGGCGATCACGATGCCCGACACAGGACCTCCACGCCGCGCCGAGCCGGCGACGTCGGCCGCGCCGGAGCTCTCCGCCGTGGACGAGGTCGACGCTGGACCGCACATTCCGACGTGGTCGGTCACCGACCTGCCGACGGCGCCTCCGCCGACGCCCGCCTTCGTTCCGCCTGCGCCTCCCCAGCCCGCACCATCCTCGACGCCGCCTCCGGTCGCGCCCCTCGCGTCGGCGCAGCCCGACTGCTCGCGTCCCACGTATTTCGACGAGCACGGAAGGGTGAAGTTCAAATTGGAGTGCCTTGATTTGCCTGCGCCGCGGGCCCCGGACGCGGGGGCGATCACGCCCGCGCCACCTCGCGCAGCGCCGACTCGAGCGCTTCCCTAGCGTCGGAAGAGAACGCGCAGAGGGTGACCGTCTCGGGGAGATCGCCACGGGCAAGCTCGGAGACGACCGAGACGACCGCCACGCGAGCGGCCGGCACGATGGGGTATCCGTAGACGCCCGTGCTGATGCACGGGAACGCCATCGACCGTATCTGATGCTCGCGCGCGACTTCGATGGATCGGCGATACGAGGAAGCGAGGAGCGCCGGCTCGCCCGCCTCCCCGCCTGTCCAGATGGGGCCCACCGCGTGGACCACGTGCCGCGCCTTGAGGCGATGGCCGCGCGTGATCTTCGCGTCGCCGGTCTTGCAGCCTCCGAGGGTCCGGCACTCTCGCAAGAGCTCGGGACCGGCGGCGCGGTGCACGGCGCCGTCGACTCCACCGCCGCCCGCGAGCCACTCGTTCGCCGCCGTGACGACCGCGTCGACCTCCAAGGTCGTGATGTCGCCTTGAACGACGCGAACACGTTCCACGATGACTCGGACGGGCAACGTGGGGAGCGTGGCGACCCACTCGAGGAGCTCCCTTCCTTGGCGTGTGAATCCCTGGGCACCCATTCGTATGGCCTCCTCGACGCCGAGCTGCGTCCGCGCCCTCGAGTAAATGAAAAACGGTGTGTCGTCGCCGCGGAGGCGCAACCGATGCAATAGCTCGAGGCCCTCCCGAGGTCCTTCTTTGCGAACCATGTCCGAGATGATGGCCCGGAACGGGTGAGCGCCCGAGGCGCCTCGACTTGCCGAATCGAGGGCTTCCATCGCTGCGAACGTGGACGTGACTGCCGTGACACGCATGCCAATCTCTCGGAGGCGTCGCATCAGGTTCTTGTTCAGCTCGGGCTGGTCATCGACCCAGAGGACGTCTCCCGCCACCTGTTGTGCTCGAGGGGAAGCCGACAGAAAGAACGGCACGTCGACGGCGGGCCGCGGATGCGTCACGCCGCTCTTCGCCAGATTCAGGGCCACCAACGCCTGACGTCCGTAAGCGAAGCGGTCGGCGGGATCGCGCGCGAGCATGCAGTCCACGAGCTCCCACACGCCCGGCACCCGCGGGTCGCGCCATCGTGCTCCCGAGAAGTCGGGCACACCCACGGGAGGCCCACGCCCGACAAATGGTGGCCTTCCCTCCACGAGCTCGTAGAGGATCACCCCCAGCGCAAACACGTCGACGCGAGGGTCGAGCGGACGCCCTTCAAAGCGCTCGGGGGCCATGTATCCCGGCGTGCCCGAGAGCCCTCCGATGCCGTCGGCGGCCGCCGGCGTGGAATTCGCGCCGCTTTCGGGTCGAGCGTGCGGCCTCGCCAACCCGAAGTCGAGGAGCTTGACTCCTCGGTGCTTCGAGATCATCACGTTCTCCGGCTTGAGATCCCGGTGGATAATGTCGCGGTCGTG
Organism: Polyangiaceae bacterium; assembly: GCA_036500865.1. Lineage (GTDB taxonomy): Bacteria > Myxococcota_A > Polyangia > Polyangiales > Polyangiaceae > Palsa-1150. The sequence continues at coordinate 39,486 of DASYBG010000002.1, read as the reverse complement.
AAGCTCGGCCAAGCCCTCGGCGATCTCGGTCGCGAGCGTCAGCGCGTGAAACAGCGTGACCGGTCCACGGGTCATCACGCTCCGCAACGTCGTTCCGCTCACGAATTCCATGGCGACGAACGACGTGCCGGCGTGCTCGCCCAGGTCGTAGACGCGCGTGATGCGATCGTGCTCAACCTTCGCGGCGAGCTGCGCTTCTTGCAGGATGCGCTTCCTGTTCGACTCCGCGTCGGAGTCGAACGCGTGGAGAATCTTCAGCGCCACAGGCCGGTCCAGGACCTCGTCCCGTGCCTCGTAGACCCTGCCCATGGCGCCTCGACCAATACTCCGCACGATAAAGTATCGATCGCGATCACCCCAGAATCTTCCTGGGACGGGCCCGGCGGCGACAGGCCTCGACGGCGACCACGCGACCCTCTGTACAATCTCTTCGAGCGCGGAGGCTTCCGCGTCCTCGACGCTCCCCTCGTCGCACGACGTCGACTCCGGCGGATCGCCCGTGTCGTCCCTATCGGTCGTCACCGGCGACGGTCCTGGCTGCGATCACGACACGCCCAGCTCGCGCAGAACGTCTTCGACCGACATGGCCCCGAGGTCCGCGAACGCGCCTTCGCTCGCGAACGAGCGGGTGATCATGCGGTCGACGTACAAGACGCCGTCGAGGTGGTCCGTCTCGTGTTGCATGATGCGCGCGGGCCATCCTTCGAGGCGCAGCGAGGCCGGGCGGCCTCGGGCATCGGTCCCGCGGATGTCCACCGCCGTCGCGCGCGAGACGAGCGCGGCGTACCCTCGAACGCTCAAGCAGCCTTCGTAGAAGGTCGCTTCGGAGCCCGAGACGAGCGTCAGCTCCGGGTTGACGAAGACGTGGAGCGGTAAGACCGTCCGCGATCGCTCTTCCTTCGATTCCTCGGAGACCTGGGCGAGCCGCTCGGCCGGGTCCTCGGCGACGAAAACCCGGAGCGGGACGCCGATCTGCGGCGCGGCGAGCCCCACCCCCGGGGCCGCCCGCATCGTCTCCACCATGATGTCGATGAGGCGATCGAACGACGGGGTCCCGAACGCCTCGGGCCCGACCTCGAGCGACCGACGCCGCAGGCCCATGCTTCCCGCCTGGACGATGGGCGCGGGCGAAGGAGCCGAAGCCAGCCACGCGTCGAGGTCGAAGCCATCCGCCATGTCGGCACGATAGACCTCCGGCGGCGGCGGGCGATAGGACGTCCTGTTCGAATCAGTGGTGGTCTTGCTCGTGCTTCGGCGGCGGGGCCTTCTTCGCAGGAGCCGCGCGCGGGGCGGGGCCGTGGGCCTGCGGCTGCGCCTCGACGACGCCCGGCCTTCCCGCCGGCGCGGCTTGATCCACGTGGGCCCGTTCATGTTCCTCGGCCGGGCGCGCCTGCTCGACGCGTCCTCGTTCTTCGACCGGACGCGCCGGCTCCGCACGGGGCGCCTGCTCGACGCGGGGACGCTCCCGCTGCGCGGGCGGCGACCGCGCGATGATCTCGCGCTGCCTCACGAGCTGCGGAGGCTCATGACGGTAATAGCCCCAACCGTGCGGACCGCGGCGATACCAGCGCCCGTCGACGTAATAGGCATATCCCCCGTCGATGTAAAAGCTCGGATAACTCTCGATGTCCGGGGGAACGGTGTCGACCTCGACGACGGCCGCGTCCGCGGGAGGCGCCGCGTAAGCGCCCGCGGGTCCTGCGGCCGGCGCCGGCTCGGGGCCCGCGTAGAGCGTGCCGGCGCACGCGGCTTGGGACAGACCCGCGGCGGATACCACCAGGATCGAGCCGCCGCGGAGAAGACGACTGAGGAAGAGAGGTTTCACGAGGGGTTGCCTTTCTCGCAAGTTGGAGCTCTTCAACGCAAGGTCGGTGCCGGACCGAGTATCCTCTTCCCGCCCTCTTCCAACCAGCGTCGACCGCAAGCACGCCACACACTGGAGCGCAAAGGCGCCCCCATGTCCCGCGGTGCCGCAGGCGCGGATCACGGGATTCTGGCTGGGCATGGTGCTTGCGACACCTCGGGACATGAAGGCCGAAAACTCCGAATCCTACGCAAACGGCACACCGGACAGCTCCCCCAAGCCCAAGCACAAGAAGATGCGCATCGACCCGAACGAGATCGCGCGTAAGGCCAAGGTCGTCCTCTCGGCGCTGCCCGCGCAGTTCGACGCGCAGACCAAGCGCAACCCTTACGCCGCGGTCGGGATCGCGTTCGCCGTCGGTGCGGGCGCGGGCATCGTCCTCAGCTCACGCGTGCTTCGCATGGTGCTCGCGAGCGGCCTCACGTACATCGCGACGGAGGTCGGCAAGACGTACCTCCGGCAGGCGCTGGGCGACTTCGAGAAGACGAGCAGCCCCCGCGCGAGCGCATGACGACCGCATCAGCGTGACGCCGGCGCGGTCCGCTTGCCGTTCGCGCGGGGCCGCGCTCCCCCCTTCGTGGGGATGGCGTACGCGTCGAGCAGCGCCTCGGCCGCCATGCGCGCGTCGTTGACGACGCCGGCGTCACGCTCCATCGACGCGCCGATCGTCGCGCCGTCGTACAAGAGAGCGAGCTGCCGGCCGAGACGGCCCGGCTCCTTCGCACCGAGCTCCCGCGCGAGATCCGCGAAGAGACCGCGCACCCACGCCCGCGTGTCGAGGCACACCTGCCGGACCTTGCTCTCGCCGCGCGACCCCTCCGCGCTGGCGTTGACGAAGGCGCAGCCGCGAAACTTCGGGTCGGACGCGAGGTCGCCGAGCAGATCGAAGACGGCGAGGATGCGCGCCCGCGGGTCGTCGTGGAGCGAGAGCCGTCGCGTGATGCGGTCCATGCGCGCGTCGGCCCGCGCCTGCAGGTAAGCGCGCACCAGCTCCTCTTTGCTGCCGAAGGCGCTGTAGAGGGACGCCTTCGCCACGCCTGCACGCTCGATCACCCGGTCGATGCCGACGGTGTGGACGCCCTCCTCGTAAAAGAGCTCGTTCGCCGCGGCCAGGAGGCGATCGCGGGCGGACGCTTCGGTCTTCGCGCTCGACATGCCTTGACTGTACAGACTTGTCTGTTTATGGTCAAGTCCTTCTAGACAGACCTGTCTGTCCTCAAGGAGCCCGACCATGCGCCTGTCCAAGACCGCGGCCTTCTACCTCCAGGCTTCGATCATCGTCTCGTTCCTCGCGGGATCGTCCGCGCCCACGCCGCTCTACCCGGTCTACCAGGCTTCCTGGGGGTTCTCGCCCGTCACGATCACGGTGATCTTCGGCGTCTACGCGGTGGCCGTGCTCACCATGCTCTTGGTCGTCGGGTCGCTGTCGGACTACATCGGCCGGAGGCCCGTCCTCTTCGTCGCGGCGTTGCTGCAGGCGGTGACGATGGGGATGTTCGTGGCGGCGCACGACGTCGGGATGCTCGTCGCCGCGCGGGTGGTGCAAGGACTCGCCACGGGTTCGGCGGCCGCGGCGGTCGGTGCGGGCATGGTGGACATCGATCGCCAGAAGGGAACGACCGCCAACGCGGTGGGCCCGATGCTCGGCACCGCGACGGGAGGCCTCCTTTCGGGTCTTCTCGTCCAGTACCTCCCGGCGCCGACGAAGCTCGTCTACGTCGTGCTCGGCGTCGTCTTCGTCCTGCAAGCGGCGGGCGTCGTGGTCATGCCGGAGTCCGTGTCGCGGCGGCCGGGCGCGCTCGCCTCTCTCCGCCCGCACTTCCGCCTGCCCGCGAAGGTCCGCGAGCCGATGCTGCTCGCCGTGCCCGCCCTCGTCGGCGCGTGGTCTCTCGTAGGGTTCTACGGCGCCCTCGGCCCGATGCTCGTGCGCCGTCTCTCCGGGTCGACGTCGCTCGCGCTCGGCGGCGTCGTCCTCTTCGTGCTCGCCTCGAGCGGCGCGTGGACCGTGCTCGCGACGCGCGCGCGGCCGCCCCAGGTCGTCATGGCGTTCGGCATGGCGGCGCTCGTGGCCGGCGTCGGCACGACGCTCCTGGCCCTCCACGACCGATCGATGACCGTCTTCTTCGCCGGCCTCGTCATCGCCGGCGCGGGCTTCGGGGCGGGCTTTCAAGGCGCGATCCGCTCCGTCTTGCTCGTGGCGGAGCCGGACGCGAGGGCCGGCGTCCTGTCGATCCTCTACGTCGTGGCGTACCTCGCGATGGGCGTGCCTGCCGTCCTCGGCGGCCTGCGTCTGGTCCACGGCCCGGGCCTGTTCGCGACGGCGCAGGAGTACGGGCTCGTCGTGATGTCGCTCGCCGCGCTCGCCCTCGCCGGGAGCGTCCTCCGTGGAGCGGACGTGCACGCGGCCGGCGCACGCCTCTTGCGAGGTCGCCGCCGGCCTTCTTCGTCGCTCGGGTCTTGATCAGCTCTGCGCGCCCCGGCGGCGGCGGCCCAGACCGAGCGCCACGAGCGCGAAGCCCAAGGCGCCGAGCCCACTCGACGAGCTACGGCTGCGGATGCCCGCCGACTCGCAGTTGCATCCCGACGGCTCCGTCGGCGCGACGTTCTCGCCACCCGCACCCGAGTCTCCGGTCGCGACGCCGCTCGACGCACCGCTCGAGCCCCCGTTGGACCCGCCGCTCGAGCTCCCGCCCGTCGAACTCCCACCGCTCGACGACGGTCCCACGCTGCCGCTCGACGACGACGCGGTTCCGCTGCCCGAGCCGCTGGAGCTGCTTGCTCCCGAACCGCTCGAAGAGCTGCTGCTGACCGTCGCATCCATCGCGCCGCCTGCGTCGCGCCGCGGGCCGGCGTCCGCCCCGGAGCCGCTCCCCCCCGAGCTGCTCGAACTGCCGCTCGAGCTGCTTCCTCCCGAGCTGCTCGAGCCGCCGCTGCTGCTCGAGCCGGTGCCGCCGTCCGACGGATCGAACACGAGGCCCGTCTCGAAGCAGCCGAGGTCGGGCGCGGCGCCGCTGAAGGGCAGCCCGACGTTGGTGCCCTTGTCGATGAGGTCACTGTTCGCGGCGAGCCGCAGGAACGGAAGGACGGGCAAGCTGCCGTCCGCGTTGCGTGCGCTCGCCAGACCGGAGAAGCACGTCATGTCGGTGGGCGCGCAGCACGCGGTGCCGCCGGGCGTGTACGCCTCGGGGCAAGACGCGGGGGGCGTGAACGTCAGGCTCTGGAAGTCCGCGGCCGACACGGTCACCCCGAGGTTCGTGTCCCACGAGTTGAACATGTCGCTGATCGGGCCGGGGTTGGTGTTGTCGGCGATCAACGTGTGGCCGAACGCGAGGTTGTTCCGCAAAATGCCGACGGAGGTGTCGTCGGTGCCGACGGTGTCGCCGAGCGCGTCTCCGAGCATGTCGAAGTCGACGCCGTTGTTGTACGAGGTGTTGTTGTAGAAAAACGACGAGACGATGTCGTGGTTCGCGTAGACGCCGTTCGCCTTGTTGAAGAACGCGCAGTTCTGCTCGACGGTATGCTGAGGGATCGTGCCCGACGGCAGGACCTGCGGGATGCCGTGGCCGCCCCCCTTGAAGCCGTTGCCGTTGCCCGCCGCGAGCGAGACGGGCGCGCCGTTGGTGATCGCGTCGGGCTTGTAGCCGTTGTACCAGGACCACGAGTACTTGACGGTGCAGGGCGCGGAGGCGTTGATGAAGTCCCAGCCGTCGTCGCTGTTCCACCACGCGCGGCAGCCGATGAAGATATTCCCGGTGTTGGCGGCGTTGTTCGGGTGACAGCCGAACCCGTCGGCGCTTTGCCCGTCGCCGTTCGACGTGAGCGTGTCTTCGTTCTCGTGCGAGTCGCAGTTGAGGAACGTGTTCGCGCCGCCCGTCTGCACGAAGAAGCCCGGCCCCATGTTGTGGTGCGCGTCGAGGAGCTCGAAGAGGTTATTGTTGCCTCCGATGACGTAAACGCACCACGACTCGTGGTTCAGGTTGTTCAGCTGCAGGGTCCCTTTGAGCTCGAGGCCCTTGAGGTGCAGGAAGTTCGCCTGGACGCGAACACCGATGTGCCGGCAGTTGTAGTTGGTGGTGTCGGTGACGCCGGAGAAGTCGAAGATGGGCGTCTCCCCGGGGAACGCGAAGTAATTGATCATCGCGTTCGCGGTGCCGCTCTTGCTGAGCACCACCGAGGCGACGAGCGCGGCGGTGTTCCCTCCGCAGTTCGTGGTCGCCGTCGTGTACCGGTACGTGCCGGCCCGGAAGAAGACCGTGTCGCCGGGCGACGCCGCGGTTTGCGCTTGGGCCCAGGACGCGAACGGAGCGGCCATCGTGCCGGCCGCGGCGTCGCTGCCCGTCGGCGAGACGTAGAACGTCGCGGCGCGCGCCGAGAGCGGGAAGAGCAGGATGGCGGTGACGAAGAGGAGCTGCCGAATCCAAGCCGTCGCGTTCATTTCGTGGGTCCTTGGAGGGCAGGGTGCCGAGGCGGGATCCTCAGGGCAAAGCCCTCCTTAGGACTAACGTTGCGGCAGACGATCGAAATGAGTCAGTAACGCCGTCGATTCCGTCGCGTCGGGAGTATTCCGCCCATTACGGAGCTTGCCGCGGGGCGTCGACGGGTGGAGAACGTGGAGAAGACCGCCCGTGCCCGCGGCAAGCCGGCCCGCGATGCGCCGCTAGACGGCCTAGACGTCGAGCGCGCCCTCTACGCCGTCGTCCATCGTCTTGCCGAAGAGCGCTCCGATCGCGATGGCGCCGAGTTGGACCATCTTATTGTGCTTCGTATCCCAGTAGTGGCCGCCGGTCGTCGTCACGCGGATGAGGGTGATGCTGGGATCTTCCTTGCCGGCCGTAAACCAGGTCTTCGCGAGCGGGTTCCAGAAGTCGTCGATCTTGGCGGGGTCGCGGCTGATCGACGCGATGCCCTCGATGGCCATGTACTCCGAACGGCCGGGCACGGCGTAGAGGAGCTCCACCCTCGGGTTCGCCTCGATGTCGCGGTTCTTCGCGCTGTCCTTACGGCTCAGAAACCATATCTGCCCCTCGTCGTCGATGTGGCATGTGCCCATGGGGCGCGCTTGCATCAACCCCCCGGGCGGGAAGGTGCAGAGCATGGCGATCTCGCCTTTGGCGATGTGCCGTATCTTCTCGACGGCCTTTCGATCCGAGAGCGGTCTCACGTCACCCATGGCGTTTGCCTCCGGCGACTCGCTGAGCAAGGCGCGCGCCACCCTCGCGCACGCTGAGCGCGCTCGACCGCCGGCGCGGGCCGCTGAATCACCCTCCGCGGCCGAGGCGCGAGACGACGTTGTGGATCAACCGATTGCCGAGGTTGCCCTCGAGCGTGAGGATCGACTCGGGATGAAATTGAACCGCGGCGAGCGGCGCGCTCACGTGTTCCACGCCCATGATGGTCCCGTCGTCGGTCTCGGCCGTCACACGAAGGACGCTCGGCAGCTTGTCCTTTTTCGCATAGAGCGAGTGGTAGCGCCCGGCGACGAACTCCCCCGGGAGGTCGGCGAAGATCGCCCCGCCGAGCACGCGCACGCGCGAGGCTTTGCCGTGCATCGGATACGCGTGCACGCCGAGCTCTCCTCCGAAATGCTCGACCATGCCCTGAAGTCCGAGGCACACGCCGAAGACGGGAATACCCCGCGCGATCGCCGCCGACAGCGTCCCGCTCACGTCGAAGTCGACGGGGCGTCCTGGCCCCGGTGACAAGACGATGAGGTCGGGCCGGAGGGCGTCGAGCCTGTCGTGCGGGAAACCCGCGCGCAGGGTGACGACGTCGGCCTTGGCGAGGCGAAGGTAGTTCGCGAGCGTGTGGACGAACGAGTCCTGGTGATCGACGAGGACGACCCGCCGGCTCTCGGAGACGAGCTCCACCTCCGCGCCGTCCGTGGCGGCCTCGCGCGGGCGGCGGATCGCGTCGAGCAGCGCCGACGCCTTCACCTGCGTCTCTTGCTCCTCCGCGTCCGGATCCGAATCGAAGAGGAGCGTCGCTCCCACGCGGACCTCGGCGACGCCGTTCTTGACGCGAATCGTACGGAGGGTGAGGCCCGTGTTCATCGCGCCGTCGAACCCCATGCGACCGATCGCGCCGCCGTACCAGCAGCGCGGGGAGCGCTCGTGGTCCTCGATGAACTGCATCGCCCACGCCTTCGGGGCGCCCGTCACGGTGACGGCCCACGCGTGCGCGAGGAACGCGTCGAGCGCGTCGAACTCGTCGCGGAGGTGGCCCTCCACGTGGTCGACGGTGTGGATGAGGCGCGAGTACATCTCGATCTGCCGCCGCCCGATGACGCGCACGCTGCCGGGCCGGCAGATGCGCGACTTGTCGTTGCGGTCGACGTCGGTGCACATCGTGAGCTCGGCCTCGTCCTTGGTCGAGTTGAGGAGCTCGCGGATCTGCGCGGCGTCGGAGATGGGGTCGGGGCCGCGCGCGATCGTCCCCGAGATGGGGCACGTCTCGACGCGCGTACCTTCGACGCGCACGTACATCTCGGGGGATGCGCCGACGAGGAACTCGGCTTCGCCGAGGTTGATGAGGAAGCCGAAGGGCGCGGGGTTGCGCTCGCGGAGGCGCCGGAAGAGCTCCGACGGCGGCGCCGGGCACGCGCGGAAGAGGGTCTGCCCGGGCACCACTTCGAAGAGATCGCCGCACGCGAACTTCTTGATCGCCTCGCGGACGACCTGCGCGTATTCGCCCGGCGCGTGGTCGGCCTCGCGCTCGACGCGCGTCGTCCCCGCGTAAGGGACGGAGGCCCCTTCGCGCGGCAGCGTCCTCGTGCTCGCGCCGGAGACTTCGAACTCGTACCTGTAGCGGGCCGCGATGTCGCGCGAGTGGTCGACGACGAGGATCTCGTCGGGGAGATACAGGACCAAGTCGCGCTGCTGCGGCGGCCGCTCGAGGCGCAGTCGGATCGGCTCGAACTGGAACGCGAGGTCGTATCCGAACGCGCCATAGAGACCGAGGTCGCGGTCGGCGTCGTTCGAGAAGAGGTCGATGATCGCGCGCAGGATCGAGAAGACCGAGGGCTGCCGGCTGCGCTGTTCTTCGGCGAAGGTGGCCGACGAGGCGAGCACGGTCCCCGTCACGTGGTCGGCGGTCACCTCGTGCTCGGAGACGGCGGACAGCGCCTGGACCACCGGGGCGATGGCGCGGAGGAGGACTCGGCCGCGGGCGTTTCGCGCCGTGATCTGGAACCGCCGGCCGCGGACGGAGATCTCGAGCGGGGGATCGCAGAAGCCGATGTCCCAGCGCGTGTAGCGGCCCGGCACCTCGTAGCTCGACGCGAGGAGGAGCCCTTGCCGGCTGTCGAGCGCGTCGATGAGGGACTCCGTCGCGCCCTCCACGGGCAGGGACTCGACGGAGCGCTCTACCTGGATCCCGCCTCGGGTCGAGAATCGAATCGTCTGAGACCCGGCCACTCGGTCGTACGCCCTGGCAGAATTCAAACGAGGGCTCCCTTTGCCGCGCGCTCGGCGGCCAAGGCTGGTGTGTAGGGCACGGTCACGCTTTGCACAACCCTCCGAGGCCGCGGCCCAGCCGTCGGCAACCCATCGCCGACGCGCTCCCGGCGCGGACATCGAACCGAACGAGATCGGTCACCCTCGCGATCGTCACCCTACCGGATCGCGACCTTCACCCCTCATCGAGACGAACGAGATCGATCCCCCTCACGATCATCACGCTTCAGGATCGCGAGGGTCCGCGCTCATCGAGACGAACGAGATCGATCCCCCTCACGATCATCACGCTTCAGGATCGCGAGGGTCAGCGCTCATCGAGACGAACAGGATCGATTCCCCTGACGATCATCACGCTTCAGGATCGCGAGGGTCAGCGCTCATCGAGACGAACAGGATCGATCCCGCTCACGATCTTCAGCCTTCCAGATCGCGAGGGTCGGCGCTCATCGAGACGAACAAGATCGATCCCCCTGACGACCTTGGGCCTTCCGGATCGCGAGGGTCGGCGCTCATCGAGACGGCCAAGATCGATCCCCCTGGCGATCCGCACCCCTCGCCGTCGTCCTTCGCCGTCGACCAGGGCCACGCGGCCCCGGTCCGTGTAGACCGCCGCTGCCCTGTAGGCGTCTCGGACACCATCGATGAGCGCGCGCGTGTCCATCGTCAGACGTCCTCGGGCGAGCGAGCGCGCACGACCCACTCCAGCGCCGCCTTCTCGTCGCCGAAGTACCGCTCCGCGGGACCCCCGAACCGCGAATCGAGCGCCTCCATCTTTTGGGCGTCGCCGTGCACGTGCGCGATCGCGCCGCACGAAACGCCGCGCGTCCGCGCGATGGGCACGTCGGCGCCCTCGTAGAGGTCCAGCATCGAGGTGCGCAGGCCGTGCGCCGCGAGCGCCGACGGGACGATGGCTCGCATCGCTGCGTGGGCCGCGCGGTCGGAGAAGGCGTCGTAGTCGACCGCGCTGCTCATCCAGGCGAACGTCGTCCCCGAGGGGATGGCCGCGAGCACGCCGTCGAGCGCCTCCTTGTAGAGCGCCACCTCGTCGACGGTGATCGGGCTGCGGACACGCGTCGTGAGCAACGCCGCGCCCGCGTCCCACGTCACCTCGAACGGAGCCGCCGCCTGCTCGGCCATAGGGCAAGTTTACTCCCACCCACGACCCACGCCGCCGTTCGCTTCTTCTCGTACAAATCGTGCTACCGGCCTGCCGCGTGAATCTCGAGTCCGCTCGCATATGCGTCGTCGCCACGGCGCTCCTCGTCGTACTTCCCCTACGCTCCGCCCACGCGCAGGTGAACACGGAGAACCTCCGCAAGCGCATCAAGACCGTGGGCTACTCCGTCATCGTCGAGGGGACGCTCACGGGAGACGTGGGGAATACGCAGGGAATCTCGGTCGGCGGCGGGCTCGGCGGCGGCTGGGCGCGCGATCCGCATCTGCTCTTCGCGTATGCGCGATTCGATTATACGAAGTACGCGGGCGTCACGTCGGTCGACAAGAGCTTCGCCCACGCTCGGTACAACTACGAATTCGCGCCTTGGATCTGGGGCGAGGTCTTCGCGCAGGCCGAGAGCGACGAGTTCCAGCGGCTCACGCTGCGGAACCTCTTCGGCGTGGGGCCGCGCGCGCGCCTCGCGCACGTCGTGGCCGACGAGGGTCCGAGCGAAGAGGCGAAGCTCCCGGCCGCCGCGAACCCGAGCCCCGAGGCGCAGCGGGCGGCGACGCACGCGCCCACCGAGACGTTCGATGTCTACGTGGGCACCGCGTACATGCTCGAGCGCGACGCCATCGTGCCGGTCGTCGGCGCGACGGGGCCGGAGAACCGGAGCATCCAGGTCTGGCAGCGGTGGAGCAACTACTTGACGCTCCAGTGGCAGATCGATCCGCGCGCCATCCTCGCGACGACGATGTACGTGCAGCCGGCGTTCACCGACTTCACCGACGTGCGCCTCCTCAGCGAGACGCTCATGACCTTCAAGATCACCAAGGTCTTCGCGACCGGCGTCTCCGGCGTGGTGCGGTACGACAGCAATCCGCCCACGGGCGTGCTCACCACCGACGCCGAAGTGAAGAACACGCTGACCGTCACCTTCTGAGCGGGTCGAGCGGCAATACCGCGGGACTGCATTTCAGCCGCTGAACTTGTCATTTTCCTTTCACGCAGCACGCCTGCCCGTCGTCCATGGGTCGGAGAACGCGGTGCGTCGCGAAATCATGAGCGAAAGAGCCGGTTCGGAGCGCTCGGGTCACTGCATTCGGGCTGGCTTTGAGCCGTGTTCTAAGACAGACAAAGCGAGACAAAAGGCGGAGCTTGCCCCCACGAGCTCCTGTGGCCCGAAGAAAGGTCCGATGATCGTGATGCGTCTTCGCCTCTTGGCCCCCGTCGCTGTGGCCACTTTGATGTGTCTCGGCGGCCTGGCCGCCTGCAGCTCTCCGGCCGAAGTGCCAACGTTCGGTGACGGTGGGGGATCGACCGGCACGACGAGCGGCGGCAACGGCGGGGGGACCGGCACATCGAGCGGGAGCGGATCGTCGGGTTCGGGAACGTCCTCGGGTACGGGGACTTCGTCCGGAGTGAGCGCGTCGAGCTCCGGGTCGACGCCCACGTCGTCGAGCTCGGGATCGACGCCCACGTCGAGCAGCTCCGGGTCGAGCTCGGGGACCGGGTCGTCGAGCTCCTCGGGTGGGAAGACGGGATCGAGCTCGAGCGGCGCAGGCGCCGCGCACGACGCGGGCGCGGGCTCTTCGGGCGCCGTGGTCGACGCGTCGACGGACTCGTCGGTCGCGCCGCCGACGTACACGAATCCCTTCTCGTGCAAATTCGGCTGGGGCGAACCCGCGCCGAGCCCCCTCTCGTCGGCGAGCGCGCTCGAGTTCGCGACCGAATGGGCGGGCTACGAGATCGCGGCCGACGGCAGCATCGCGTCGTGCAACAACTGCACGGGCTTCTTGAAGCAGGCCGCGGCGACCAACCTCATCCCCGTCTACTACGCGTACTTCATCGGGTACTACGGGCACATCAACAACCTGCCCGACCAGAACTGCTGCGGCACGAGCTGCACGACCTGTCCGGCGACGACGCCCAACCTCACGACGGGAATGGCGTGGCTGCTCCTCCAGGACCCGAACGGCGCGAACGCGCCCTGCGCCTCGACGACGACGTTCTGCGCGCAAAATAAGATCGTGCAGGCGTACGCGTACTACGCGCAGCAGAGCGCGAAGGCGTGGCCGACCAAGCCCCTCGTCTGGCTCCTCGAGGGCGACTACATCCAGTACACGGACGCGACGCAGGTCAACAGCATCACGTCGACCAGCGGGACGAAGGTCGGCCTGACGATGACGCAGCTCGGTCAGCTCGCGGCGCTCATCACGACCGCGATCAAGACGAACATGCCGAACGCGATCGTCGCGATCGACCACTCGGACTGGCTCACCTCGGCGCAGGGGCAGGCGTACTGGGCCGCGATGGCGCAGGCGAACTACGACATGGCGTGGACGACGGGGCCGGGGAACAACAACGGAATCCTCGGCGCGGGCGTCACGTACGCGAACCTCCATACGTGGACGGGCCGGAAGATCTACGTCGACGAGTGGGGCGACACCTGGTCCAGCCAGTCGGCGGCGACGATCAACGCGCTCATCGGCGCGGGCGTCGTGGCTTATGGCTCGAATACACCCGCCTCGGCTTATCTGACGTCGACGGCGGCGCTCGAAGGGCAGCTCACGTCGACCTGCCCGTAAGGGCCCCGCACACCGTTTGCATTCGCCGGCGGGCGATGCAAACGCACAGCACGAGGCGCCAGTTCATGGCGCTGGCCGCCGCGACCGCTTCGATCTCGGTGGCTCATCGCGCCGGCGCCGCAGGACCCGGCGCGAAGGCGAGCCACGCGATCCCGAGGCGCCCGCTCGGCAAGACGGGCGCGACCGTCCCCATCCTGGGCCTCGGCGGCTTCCACCTGGGGAGCATTCCCGACGCGAACGAGGCGACGCGGATCGTGCACGAGGCGATCGACGCGGGCGCGAACTTCTTCGACAACGCGTGGGAGTACCACGACGGCAAGAGCGAAGAGGTCCTCGGGCGAGCGCTCGCGGGGGGGTGGAGGCAGCGGGCGTTCTTGATGACGAAGGTGTGCACACACGGGCGCGGCGCCGACGTGGCGATGCAGCAACTCGAGGACTCGCTCCGCCGGCTCGGCACCGACCACCTCGATCTCTGGCAAATCCACGAGTGCGTTTACGACAGCGACCCCGATTTGCATTTTGCCGCAGAAGGCGTCGTCCACGCGCTGGCGCGCGCGAAGGAGCAAGGGAAGGTCCGCTTCGTCGGGTTCACCGGCCACAAGGATCCCGGCATCCACCTGCGAATGCTCGCCGGAGGCTTTCGGTTCGATACGGTGCAAATGCCGCTCAACTGTTTCGACGCGTCGTTTCGGAGCTTCGAGCGGAGGGTGCTCCCGCAGGCCATCCAGCTCGGGGTCGCGCCCATCGGGATGAAGAGCCTGACGGGACAGGGCGATCCCGTACGAAAGGGCGTGGTGACGGCCGACGAGGCGCTCCGCTATGCGATGAGCATCCCCGGGGTGGCGACGACGGTGACGGGCGTCGACAGCCTCGACGTGCTCCGCCAGAACGTCGCGATCGCGCGCGGGTTCGAGCCGACGCCGGCGGCCGCGATGCAAGCGCTCCGCGATCGCGTGGCGACGGCGGCGGGGGACGGGCGCTTCGAGTGGTACAAGACGACGACGCACTTCGACGCGAAGGTGGGCCGGGAACAGCACGGTTATCCGACGACGGAGGAGCTGCCGCTATGAGCGCCGCGATCCCCACGCGCCCGCTCGGGAAGACGGGCGAGAAGGTCTCGGTGCTCTCGGTCGGTGGGCACCACATCGGCAGCGCGCCGACATACGCGGACGCCGAGCGGATCGTGGCGGAGGCGGTCGACGCGGGGGTGCGCCTCTTCGACAATTGCTGGGAGTATCACAACGGCAAGAGCGAAGAGTGGCTCGGGCGGGCGCTCGCGGTCGGGGGCCGTCGCGACAAGGTCCTCGTCATGACGAAGGTGTGCACGCACGGGCGCGACGCGGCGCTCGCCATGAAGATGCTCGACGAGTCCCTGCGGCGCCTTCGAACGGACCATCTCGACATCTGGCAGGTCCACGGGATGGGCTTCGACAACGACCCCGACCTTGCCTACAGAAAGGGCGGCGTGCTCGAGGCGCTCGACGAAGCGAAGCGCGCCGGCAAGGTCCGCTTCGTCGGTTTCACGGGTCACAAGAGTCCCGACGTGCACTTCGAGTTGCTCTCCCGCGGCTACCCGTTCGACACGTGCCAGTTCCCGTTGAACGCGTACGACGCGACGTACCGGAGCTTCGAGCAGAAGGTCTTGCCGGAGTGTCAGCGGCGGGGCGTGGCGGTGCTCGGGATGAAGCCGATGACGGGCCGCGCGGGGCCCATCGCGAAGAAGATCGCGACGCCGGAGGAAATGCTCCGTTACGCGATGAGCCTGCCGGTGGCGACGACGATCAGCGGGATGGAATCGGTGGACAAGCTGCGGGCCAACGTGAGGGTCGCGCAAGGGTTCGTCCCCATGCCACCGGGCGAGATGCAGGCGCTCCGCGATCGGTGCCGGCCGACGGCGGCCGACGGGCGGTTCGAGCTCTACAAGGTGTCGCTCGCGTTCGACAATCCGCAGGCACGCGAGTCCCACGGGTTCCCGGGCGACCCGACGGAAATGGAAGTGAAGGAAGCGCTCGCTCACGCGACGAGCACCGAGCAGCCGACGCCCTGAGCGCCGCCGACGGCTCGTGGCATGTGCGTTGCTGATTCGACCGGTGACGGCCGAAGAAGGCCGAACCGTTCGTCAATCCCATCTCCATGGAAAGGCCAAACGCCATGAATGACACCACCACGGTGATCATCGTGCTGCTCATCGGGGTCGCCGCCATCGCGCTCATCGCCGTCGCCGCGTCCCGCCAGTCCCGCTCGCGCCGGGCGGCGCTCAAACGGCGCTTCGGGCCGGAGTACGACCGCGCGGTGCTCTTCTTCGGCAACCCCGCGCATGCGGAGCGCGATCTCGCGGCACGCGAGAGGAGAATGGCGCGCTTTCACCTCCGCGACATCGACGACGTCACGCGCCAGCGCTTCGCCACGGCGTGGACGGCGGTGCAGGCGCGCTTCATCGACGACCCGGCGCAGGCCGTCGTGGCCGCGAATGACCTCATCAAAGAAGTCATGCTCGCGATCGGATACCCGGCCGACGAGTTCGAGCAACGCACCAAGGATCTCTCGGTCGCGCACCCGAACGTGGTGCAGCATTACCGCGCCGCGCACTTGCTCGCGGAGTCCAACCAGGCGGGCCACGCCGACACCGAAGAGCTGCGGCAGGCGGTCGTGCACTATCGGGCGCTCTTCACCGAGCTCGTCGAGCAGAAGGCCGCTCCGCAGTCGGAGCGGGCGCTGCGCGCGCTCCATGCGTGAGGCGGCGGACAAATGAGCCACAGCGCACGGCTGGGTGCGCACGGTTGACCCTCGCCTCTACGATGTGCCGGCCTTTTCGCAGCCGCCAAGGGCTCGCCGGGGCCGGCACGCGCCGTGAAAGGGAGGAGCGCGCGACCGGCGTCCAGCCGGGGAAAGAAGCGACCCCGTGAAGAAAGACCAGAGCGACGATCACTCCTTCTCCGTGGACCTCAAGGCGATCCGAGACCGAGCGCGGTCGCACATCGAGGACGGCGCCGTCACGCGCGACTACAGGGGCGACCGGAAGACGATCCTCAAGCTCCTGAACGACGCGCTCGCGACCGAGATCGTCTGCACGCTGAGGTACCGGCGGCACTACTACATGAGCTCGAATTTGGGCGGGATCGGCGGCCACGCGGTGACCGACGAGTTTCTCGAGCACGCCGAGGAAGAGCAGGAGCACGCCAACCGCCTCGCCGAGCGCATCATGCAGCTCGGCGGAGAGCCGGACTTCAACCCGGAAGGCCTCACGTCCCACAGCCACTCGCAGTACGTCGAGGGCGAGGACTTGAAGGCGATGATCCGCGAAGACCTGGTCGCCGAGCGAATCGCCATCGAGAGCTATACCGAGATCATCCGTTACGTGGGCGACAAGGACGTGACTACCCGCCGCCTCTTCGAGGACATCCTCGCCAAAGAGGAAGAGCACGCCGACGAGATGGCCGACTTGATGCGGCGCGCCGCGCTCTAGTTTTCATACGGCGACGACCCGAAACTTCGGGATCGCGCCGGTGTCCGTTCAGAGCAGCTCGCGGAGGGCCGCGACGGCGCGCGGCAGGCCGCGCGGGATGGCGCGGAGGGCCAGGTAGACGTGATCGCGATCGGTCTCGATCGCGCGCACCGCCATCACGGGGGTGACGATCGCGAGCGCCTTGCGCAGCCGGCTGTTGTCGGCGACCGCGGGGACTTTCATGAGATCGACGACGATGCGGTCGCCGTCGGCCTCGACGATGGCGGGCGGTCGCTTCGGGAGAAACTTCACCAGGTTGCCCGGCTTGGAGAGATCGAGCGCGCCCGACTTGATGAGGGTGGCGACGGGGGTCTCGCTCTCGCCGATCAGGGCGAGCTTCACGTCGCTCAGCTTGAGGCCGATCCGGAGGGCGCGGGGAGAGAGCTCGATCTCGTCGACCTTGATGGCGGCGCTCGCGCGGACGGCGGTGCCCATCGCGTCGACCGAGAGACTGAGCCGTATCGCCGGAGGAACGCTGCCGATGTCGATGTCGCGCGGGGCCTTCTTGGGGAGCGTCGCCTGCGAGGAGAGCCAGCGGAGGCCCGCGAGAGGGACGCCGAAGCGGAGGACCGCGGCGTTGATCGCGGCCTTCGCGATCTCGTCCGGGTTCTTCCGGACGTAGTCGACCGCAGCGTTCAGAATCGCACGAGCATCGAGCATGGGGTGCCGGGACTGTAGCAGTCCCTAGCGCACCGCCTCCGGCGGATGTTGATTCCACTGCGACGGCGGCCCACTACCCCTTGACGATGGCGTCCCAGCTTTCCGCGATCTCTTCCGCCGTCCACACCCCGCCGTCGGCCTCTTTGAAACGGCCCGGGGTCTCGATGACCTTGAACGCATAGACCCGCGCGCCGGCGACCGCGATGACGTGCCCCGTGCGATCGGCGCACAAGTCGCTCGCGAGAAAGAGGGCCGCGGGCGCCACGTGCTCCGGCGTCAGCGTATCGACCCCCTGGAACATGGGCAGGTCTTCGGTCATTCGCGTCTTCGCGAGGGGGGCGAGGGCGTTGACGGTGATGCGGTGCTTCTGGAGCTCGATCGACATCGTGCGCGTCAGCCCGTAAATTCCGGCCTTGGCGGCCGAGTAATTGGCCTGCCCGAAGTTGCCGAGCATCCCGCTCAGGCTCGACGTATTGACGATTCTGCCCCCTCCGCCCTGCGCCACGACCTGCTTGGCGAAGGCCTGGGAGCAGAGGAAGGTGCCCTTCAAGTGGACGGCGATGACCGAGTCCCACATGGCCTCGTCCATCTTGAGAAAGCTCTTGTCCCGGAGAATCCCCGCGTTGTTGACGAGGACGTCCGCGCGGCCGTAGGCGCTCACCGCGGCCTCGAGGATGGCCGCGGCCCCTTCGGCGGTCGCCACGCTGGCCTGGTTGGCGACGGCTTGACCGCCGAACGCCTTGATTTCAAGGGCGACGCGCTCCGCGGGGCCCGCGTCGTGACCCTGCCCGTCGCGGGGTCCCCCGGCGTCGTTGACGACGACCCGAGCCCCCTCCCGCGCGAAAAGGACCGCGTGGGCGCGACCAATCCCACCCCCCGCCCCTGTGACGATCGCGACTTTGCCTTCGAGCTGTCCCATGTGTGCGTCTAGCGTCGCCTTCTAGCGGCCCTGGCCCATAGCGTCCAGCCGCGGTGATAGGCTAAAGGGTAGAGTCCGGCGTGCTGGGACTCGATTAGCTACCCATGCCTGAAGATCCCAAGCAGACGTACAAGGCACCACCGTCAGAGACCATGCCCGCGGACGAGCGGCCGTCTTCGCCGCGGTCGGTGGTCGATTGGGCGGACGAAGAGGCGAGCACGCGCACGAGCGAGGCGACGGTGGCGATGGCCGCGCCGACCGCGCCGCGGCAGACGACGCGCGCGCTCCTCACCGTGGTGACCGGCCCGAACATCGGACGCGTGTACTCGGTGCGGGACGGCGAGACGCTGCTCGGGCGAGGCCGCAGCGTGCACGTTCGGCTGGACGACGCCGGGGCGAGCCGCGTGCACGCCCGGATCGTGGCCATGGACGGCGTGCGGTACTTCCTCGAAGACATGCAGTCGACCAACGGGACGTTCGTCGACGGGCAGCGGGTGACGCGGACCGAGCTCGCGAGCGGCAAGCGATTCCACATCGGACCGAACATCGTCGTCTCGTTCGCCATCCTCGACGCGCAGGCCGAGAAGCTGGCGCTGCAGAACTACGAATCGTCGGTGCGCGATCCGCTGACGAAGTCCTTCAACCGGAGGTACCTGGTCGAGCGCCTGGGGAGCGAGATCGCGTACGCGCGGCGGCACTCGAGCCGGCTCTCGCTCATCTTGTTCGATCTCGATCACTTCAAGCGCGTCAACGACACTTGCGGCCACCTGGCGGGCGACGAGGTGCTGCGGGAGGTCTCCGCGCTCGTGTCCCGCTTGATCCGCACCGAGGACGTCTTCGCGCGCTTCGGCGGCGAGGAGTTCGTCGTGCTCGTGCGCGGCATCTCGCACATCAACGTCGGCCGGTTCGCGGAGCGCCTGCGGGCGTCGGTCGAGCGCCTCGAGATCGCGTCGGAGCGCGTGCTGCGCGTGACCATCAGCGTGGGCTACGCGTCGCTGAACGAGCTCACCGACGCCGACCGGTCGTCCGAGGCGCTCATGCGCATGGCCGACGAGCGCCTCTACCAGGCGAAGACCGACGGACGAAATCGCGTGGTCGGCAAGTAACGAGAAGATCGAATTCCCACGCGGGGTTGCTTGACGGGCGAGCGCCCGAAGGATTCTACTGCCGCGCCCGCGTTCCAAAGGAGGCGTAGCCGATGGCCGTCGACATCCAGAAGCTGTTCAACGAAGAACTTCCCGCCGCGCTCGCAAAGAACGCCGATGACGCGAGGGCGATCGGCGCGAAGTACCAGATGAACATCACCGGCCCGACGGGCGGCGAGTGGAGCGTCGATGTGAGCGCGTCCGGGCCGGCCTGCAAGCCGGGCAACGGTCCGGCGGACTGCACGATCACGATCGCGGACGAAGACTTTCAGAAGCTCCTCGAGAACCCGGCGGCGAACGGCACGCAGTTCTTCTTTTCGGGCAAGCTCAAGGTGAGCGGCAACCCGATGCTGGCGATGAAGCTGCAGAAGCTCTTCGCCTACAAGTAAGACCCATCCGGTTCGGCGGCTCGCGCGCCGCGAGGCGAGGACGCTCAGATCTTCCGAAACTCCTCGACGAACTCCCAGTCGGCGATGAGGCCCTTGCGGAGCAAGATCGAGAGGAGCGCGGCGAACATGGTCTCCCAGCGGGGCTCGGTGCCGAGGATCTCGCTCGCGTCGGCGCCGTGGGCCACGGCGCGGAGAGCGCTGACGAGGTCGCGCGCGGTGAGCTGATCGCTGATTTCGTCGCCCGATCCGCCGTCGGCTTCGGCGCGGATCGACTTCCTCTTGGGCGCCGGAACCGAGATGGTGGTCCCGTCGAGGAGCGTCAGCGAAATCATGCGGGGACGAATCCGCCGGAGCCCGCCGTCCTGGGAGAGGTCGGGGGAGGAGGCGGGGCGAGAGTCGGGCGGGGCCGACGAGTGCACGGGGACGACCTCGGGGCGGCCTTGGGCTCGCTCGACGGGCGATCCCGGGGCCGGTCCGTTGGCGGCGCTGATCGGGGTGACGGCGGGCTTGATGGCGGGCGCCGCGGGGAGGGTCTCGCCGAGGTAGTAGACGCGGATCGCGGCGCGGATGTCGCTCGGGCAGGCGATCATCGGCTTGACCGGCAAAGACGAGGCACGGACGACCTCTTCGATCGCGCCCTCGTGGGTTGGATCGTCCATGGCGACGTAAAGTGTCTCGCCTTGGTGACGGACTCGTCTTACAAAAATGGGAACGAGGCTGTATCGCTCGGCGACGGCGCGTGGCACGAGGTTGAGGAGCGAACGCGAAAAGTCGACGTGGTAGAGTGAGACCCAGGGAACGCTCAACTGGCGCGAAAGCGTCTGCGTGAGCTGCACCTCGCCGACCAGGCCAAGCTCGATGAGGAGCTGGCCGAGCTTTCGCCCGTCTTTGCGCTGGGCAAAGAGCGCTTGTTCGAGCTGCTGCTGCGAGAGCACGCCCGCTTCGACCAAGAGCTCACCGATTCGCTTGGCCACGATGCATCGTACGCTACCGTTTCGCTTTGTTCGAGACCTCACCCGAACCGTGGGTCGTGTACAAACGTGGGCATCCTTCGGCGCGGCGCCGTGATAACCTCGCAACTCCACGCCGAAGCGGGCGGGGGATGGGTCATGCGGTCGTGTCCTCAGTGCGCCAGTCCCTGCGATGACGCGCACAAGTTCTGCCCTGCGTGCGGCTTCCCGCTCAACCAGCTGACCCTCAGCCCGGACGATCCACTCGTCGGGCGGTCGCTGCCAGGGGGATACCTGATCCTCGAGCTCGTCGGCATCGGCGGGATGGGCCGCGTCTACCGCGCCGAGCAGACGAACCTCGGTCGCACCGTGGCGGTGAAGATCATCCACCCGCACCTCGTCGGCGAGGAGAACGCCGCGGCGCGCTTCATCACCGAGGCGCGGGCGGCCAGCCGGCTGAACCATCCGAACTCCGTCGCCATCATCGACTTCGGCAAGTCGCCCGACGGGCAGCTCTATCTCGTCATGGAGTTCTTGCGGGGACGCGACCTCGCGCGCGTCATCTACGACGACGGGCCGCTCGCCTTCCGGCGCATCGTCGACGTCCTCAAGCAGACGCTCGCCGCGCTCGCCGAAGCGCACAGCCAGAACATCATCCACCGGGACCTCAAGCCCGAGAACATCATCCTCGAGCCCGTTCGCTCGGGGGGTGACTTCGTGAAGGTCGTCGACTTCGGCCTCGCGAAGATGCGCGCGGAGACGCAGCAGCGCGGCATCACGAGCCCGGGGATCGTGTGCGGGACCCCCGAGTACATGAGCCCCGAGCAAGCCCGGGGCGACGATCTCGATCCGCGGAGCGATCTCTACGCGGTCGGCGTCATCCTCTACCAGCTGCTGACCGGGCGGCTGCCGTTCGAGGCCGAATCGCCGACGCAGGTGGTCCTCGCCCACTTGACGCAGGCGCCGAAGGACCCGCGGGAAGTCGCGCCGGAGCGGCAAATCCCGGCGGTGCTCGTGGAGATCGCCCTCAAGGCGCTGTCGAAGGACGCGAAGGACCGCCATCAAGACTCCGACGACTTTTCGGCGGCGCTCGCCAAGGCCCTCACGCTGCTCGAGGAGCGCGACAGCCTGCGGACGGGGACGGGCGCGATCGTCGAGTGCGCGGCCTGCGGCGCGTCCAACCCCGCGAACCAGAAGTTCTGCGGGGAGTGCGGGGCCGCGGTGACCTCGACGCAGATGACGACGTTCCCGCCCCGCGCGTCGATGCGTCCCCTGGCGCCCGCCGCCGACGGAACGCCGAGCCGCGCGAGCATGGCTCCCTTCGCGGGCGACCGGCGGATCGTGTCGACGCTCCCGTTCGTGGGCAGGGTCGACGATCTGGCATGGCTCGAAGAGCGGAGGGCTTCGGCGCGGTCGCTCGCGGGCGCGTGCGTCGTCGGGGAGATCGGCATCGGCAAGTCGCGGTTGGTGCGCGAGTTCTTGAGCTCGGCCAGCGAGGCCGGGGCGTTCGTGGTGCAGACGGGACCCGACCCGGCTTGGGCCGAGGTGGGGTACTTCGCGCTGAAGCGCGCCATCGTGCAGCTGGTGTCGCTGCCGGAGGGCGGCGGCGTGCAGCGCGATTGGATCGCGGCCTCGCCGGAGGCGCGGCGAGGCTTGTCGGACATCTTCGGGCATCAGAACCCGGACTGGGGTCGCGCGCTCTCGGCCGACGACCGGCGCTTCGCCGCGGCCGAGGCGCTGCGATGGGCGATCGGGAGGGCGAGCGAGCGGGCCCGCGGGCGGTGCGTGGTGCTCGCCGCCGACGACCTGCACAGCATCGACGGAGCGAGCAGGAACGCGTTCTTCGACGCACTCAACGACCCGCCGCTCGTGCCCGCGCTCCTCGTCGCCACGTACCCGCCGGGGTTCCAACCGGGGTGGGCGCCGGACATCGCGGTGACCCGCGTGCTCTCGGGGTTGCCGACCGCGGAGGTCGCGCGGGCGCTGGAGCACTCGGTGAGGCCGCCGCCGCCGCTCGGGTCGGCGCGGACGATCATCCCGCTCTACGTGGAGCAGCTCCTCTTCTTTCTCCGGGAGGAGGCGGGGCGCGCGCCCACCGGGCTCGCCGACATCATCGCGGTGCGCGTCGAGCGCATGCCTCCCCATGCGCGGCGCGTGCTCCAGGCCGCCGCCGTCTGGGGGGACGACGTCGACGACACCGCGCTCACGCGCATGCTCGACGACGACATCGACCTCGTCGAAGCGCTCGGGTTCTTGCGCCGCGCCGGGATGATCTTCGTCGACGAGACGGGCATCCGAACCTCGCACCCGCTCGTCCGCGAGGTCACGCTGGCGACCATCCCGGCCGCTGTCCGCAGGGAGCTCCACGCGGCGGCGTCGGTCGTCAGCGACGAGCGAGGCCTGCCCATCGAGGTCGGCGCGATGCACGAGACCTGGGGCGGCGAAGCGTTCCAAGCGCTCGTCCTGCTCGAGACGGTGAGCAACCTGGCGAGCGCGCGCGGCGACCACGACGGAGAGGTCATGGCCCTTCGCCGTGGGCTCGATCTCGCCCGACGGGAGCTCTTCCGGGGAGAGCTCGACGACCCGATGCGCGCGGTCCTCATCTTCAGCCGCAAGCTCGGCGAGGCCCTCGACAAGCGCGGACAGCTGAACGACGCCGAGGGCGTCCTGAGGGAGGCGCTCGACGTGGCCGGCCCGAGCGGGACCGATCGGGCCGCGGTCCTCGGCGTCCTCGCGCACGTCATGCACGGGAGGGAGCGCCGGCAAGAGGCCCGCGAATACCTCCGCGAGGCCCTCGAGCTCGCGTCGCGATTGGGCGCGAGCGAGCTGCTCTCGTCGCTCGAGACGCTGCGCCGCTCGATCACGGTCTGAGGACCTGCCCGGACGTCGGAGGGAGGCGCTTTCCGGGCCCTCATTGTGGTCCCGATCGGGGCTGAGGTAGAAGACCGGCCATGAGTCGTATCGGCTGGGGGATCATCGGGTGCGGCTGGATCGGCACGGAGGCCGTCGCCCCTTCCATCGCGTGGTCGCAGAACGGGCGGCTCGTGGCGGTCGCGTCTCGAGACCGCGACCTCGCGGAGGCGAAGGCGCGCGAGATCGGCGCGGACAAGGCGTACGCGCCGTACGAGGCGATGCTGGCGGACCCGGAGGTGGAGGCCGTGTACATCGGCCTGCCCAACGGGCTGCACGAGGAGTGGGCCATCCGATGCGCGGAGGCGGGCAAGCACGTCCTCTGCGACAAGAGCCTGACGATGACGGTCGCGTCGGCGCGGCGCATCGCAGCCGCGTTCCGGTCGCGCGGCCTGCGCCTCATCGAGGGCTTCATGTATCGCCATCACCCGCAGTGGACGCTCGTGCGGAGCCTCGTCGCCGAGGGCCGCATCGGTGCGGTCCGCATCGTGCGCTCGAGCTTCTGCGGTCGATTCGACAAGCCGACCAACCACCGGTGGTCGGCGTCGCTCGGCGGCGGCGCCCTCTGGGACCTCACGTGCTACTGCGTGAACGTGAGCCGCTATGTCACCCGCGCCGAGCCTGTGCGGGTCGCCGCGTTCGCCGACGCCCGCACCCCCGAGGGGGTCGACGCGTCGACGGCCGCGTCGCTCGAGTTCGAGGGCGGGGTGCTGGCTTCGGTGACGGGTTCGCTGCGGGCGGGCCGCGAGCAGTCGGTCGTTCTCGTCGGCGACGAGGGCACCATCGAGGTCGTGAGCCCCTTCTTGCCGAGGTGGGAGTCGGCGACGGTCATCCTGCGTCGCGGCGCGGACGGGGTCGAAGAGCGTCGCTTCGAGGTCCCGGGGGCCAATCAGTTCTTGCACCAAGCCGAGCATTTCGCGTCGCTCGTCCTCGACCCGAGCCGAGATCCGTGGCCGGCCGAAGACGGCGTCCGCAACGTGGCGGCGTGCGAGGCCATCGAGAAGAGCTGGCGGGGCGGCTCTCCCGTATCGATCGAGGTCGTCTGACACGTCATGGATCAAAACCTCCTCCGCAGCTATCTCGCCACCGTCTACGAGTTTTCCACGCCCGCGGGCCCTGTCCGCGTCTCGCTCGACGGGGACGTCGTCGCCGATACGGCGGCGTTGCCGGAGCTCCTGCTGAAGCCGTTCGCGCTCCTCACCGGATACAACCCCCGGTCCATGCTCCTCCCGCGGAAGGTCAACGAGCAACGCCACCAAGTGATGCGCGATCTGCTCGTCCTCGGCGTGTACCGCGTGGAGACCTGCGTCGGCTACGAGGAGGATCCCGAGGGGACATGGCGCGAGCCGTCGTGGGTCGTGCACGGTATGGACCGCGACGAGGCCATCGCGTTCGGCCGGGTGTTCCGTCAGAACACCGTCGTCGTATGCCGCAACGGACGGCCGGAGCTCATCGTGACCGACCCGACGTGCGACGATCTGGGGACGACCCACGTGGCGAGCTGGCGCCTTCGCACCTAGCAATCGCCCTGTCGGCGCTGCCTCACGGGGCGCACGTTTCGACATAACAGACACGGTTCCGTCTTGACGAAGTCGGTGCCCTGGGCCAGAAAAGCAGCCTGGAGGTACCGATGGAGCGGACTTGGGCTTGGATTGGGGCCGTGTTGCTCCTCGTCTCGTCCTGCGGACGGAAGGATCCGGACCCCGCGGCGGGCGGAACGAGCGGGACCGCGGCGACCGTCGTCCGAAACGTCGATCTCCTCAACGTCTCGTACGACCCCACGCGCGAGCTCTACGAGGGGATCAACGCCGCCTTCGCCGGCGCCTACGAGAAGAAGGCGGGCGTTCACGTGGTGATCAAGCAGTCCCACGGTGGGTCGGCGAAGCAGGCCCGCGCCGTCATCGACGGACTCGAGGCCGACGTCGTCACCCTCGGCCTCGCATACGACGTGGACGCGGTGGCGCGCGCCGGCCTCTTGTCGGCCGAATGGGAGCCGCGGCTGCCGAACCATTCGGTGCCGTTCACGTCGACCATCGTGTTCCTCGTCCGTCACGGGAACCCGAAGGCCATCCACGACTGGGACGACCTCGTCCGGCCCGGCGTCGCCGTCATCACCCCCAACCCGAAGACGTCCGGTGGGGCGCGCTGGAACTACCTGGCCGCGTGGGGCTACGCCAGGCGCAAGGCCGGCGGGGACGACGCGCAGGCGCGCGCGTTCGTGACGAGCCTCTACAAGAACGTTCCGGTCCTCGACTCGGGCGCGCGCGGCGCGACCACGACGTTCGTCGAGCGCGGCCTCGGCGACGTGCTCATCGCCTGGGAGAACGAGGCCTTGCTCGCCAAGAGCCAGCCCAACGGCGACAAGTTCGACCTCGTCGTGCCCTCGGTGAGCATCGTCGCCGAAACGCCCGTCGCGATCGTCGACAAGGTCGTCGACAAGCACGGGACGCGCGCCGCCGCCCAGGCGTACCTCGAGTTCCTCTTCACGCCCGAAGCCCAGAACCTGGCGGAGAAGCAGTTCTACCGGCCCGCGATGCGGCCTCCCACCGAGGGCCGCTTCGCCAAGCTCGACACGTTCACGATCGGCGAAGTCTTCGGCGGCTGGACCAAGGCCCACGCGACGCACTTCGCCGACGGCGCCACGTTCGATCAGATCTACCAGCCGGGCCGATGACCATGGGAAAGACGCGACGCTCGCCCATCCCCGGCTTCCGTCTGACGCTCGGGTTCACGGTCGCGTACCTCGGCCTCCTGGTCCTTCTGCCGCTCGCGCTGCTCGTCGTGAAGTCGCAGTCCGCGGGGTGGGCGGGCTTCTGGACGGCCATTTCGTCGCCGCGGACGGTGGCGTCCCTCCGCTTCACGCTCGTGACGTCGCTCGTGGCCGCGGCGGTCAACGTGGTCTTCGGCCTGCCGCTCGGCTGGGCGCTGGCCCGCTATTCCTTCCCGGGCAAGCGCATCGTCGACGCCATCGTCGACCTGCCGCTCGCGCTGCCGACGGCGGTCGCGGGCATCGCGCTGACGACGGTCTACGCGGACACCGGGTGGATCGGAGCCCGCCTCGCGCCCCTCGGCATCCACGTCGCGTTCACGGCACCGGGGGTCGTCGTCGCGCTCGTCTTCGTCGGCCTGCCGTTCCTCGTGCGCACCGTCCAGCCGGTCATCGAGACGCTGGACCCCGCGGTCGAAGAGGCGGCGGCGACGCTCGGGGCGAACGGCGCGCAGACCTTCGTGCGCGTCCTCTTGCCCGCCATCGCGCCGGCCCTCCGCGCGGGCTTCGCCGCGGCGTTCGCGCGGGCTCTCGGGGAGTACGGCTCCGTCGTCTTCATCGCCGGCAACATGCCCATGAAGACCGAGATCAGCGCGCTCCTCATCATGATCAAACTCGACAGCTACGACTACGCGGGCGCCGCCAGCGTCGGGGTCGTCATGCTCGCCGCGTCGCTCGTCATGCTCGTGCTCATCCACGCCTCCGGCAACCGCCGCCGGTCCCGCGATGCAGTCGCCTGACCTCGTCGGGGCGCTCGCGCGGGCCGCCGTGGCCGCCACGGCCACTCCGCGCACGGCACGTACGCACGGCTTCGCGCGGGCGGTGGTCCTCACCGTGGCGCTCGGGTTCGTCGGCGTCGTCGTCGTGGTTCCGGTGCTCGCGGTCTTCGCGGAGGCGCTCCGAGACGGGGTGCCCGCGTATTTCCACGCGATGGTCGAGCCGGACACCCTCGCCGCCTTGCGCCTCACACTGCTGACAGCCGCCGTGGTGGTGCCCATGAACGTGGTGTTCGGGCTCGCCGCGGGCTGGACGATCGGGAAGTTCGAGTTCCGCGGAAAGACGCTGCTCACCTCCCTCATCGAGATTCCGTTCGCGGTCTCGCCGGTCGTCTCCGGGCTGGTGTTCGTGCTCGCCATCGGTCCCCATTCGGCGCTCGGAGGCTGGCTCGGGGCCCACGGCGTCCGGGTGGTCTTCGCGTGGCCGGGCATCGCGCTCGCGACCGCTTTCGTCACGTTCGCGTACGTGGCGCGCGAGGTCATCACGGTGATGGAGGCGACGGGCACCGAGAAGGAAGAAGCGGCCATCGTGCTCGGGGCGAGCGGCTGGCAGACCTTCCGCCGGGTGACCTTGCCCAACGTCCGCTGGGGCCTTCTCTACGGCGTCGTCCTTTGCAACGCCCGCGCGATGGGCGAGTTCGGCGCGGTCTCCGTCGTGTCGGGCCACATCCGCGGCGCGACCAACACGCTTCCCCTGCAGGTCGAGCAACTCTACGACGACTACCGGTTCTCGGCGGCCTTCGCCGTCGCGTCGATGCTCGTCTTCTCGGCCGTGCTCACGCTCCTCGCACGGACCGTGGTCGGTGGGTTCGTCCGCTCCCTCCGTTCCGTCCCCTCACCTCTTCACGCGGACCTGGCCCCTCACCCGCGAGAGACACCATGACCCTCGAAGTCCGCTCGGTCGCGAAACGCTTCGGCTCCTACGTGGCCCTCTCCGACGTGTCGCTCCGCATCGAACAAGGTGAGCTCGTGAGCTTGCTCGGACCCTCGGGCTGCGGGAAGACCACGCTCTTGCGCGTCCTCGCGGGGCTCGAGACGGCCGACGCGGGGACCGTCCTCTTCGACGGCGCGGACGTGACCCACGCGCCGCCGGCCGCGAGGCTCGTGGGTCTGGTCTTCCAGCACTACGCGCTCTTCGAGCACATGAGCGTCTTCGAGAACGTCGCCTTCGGCTTGCGGGTGCGGGGCGCGGCGCCGGAGCGGATCCGGGCGCGCGTGCGCGAGCTCCTCGAGCGCGTTCGGCTGGAAGGCTTCGCGCGCCACGCGCCGTCGCAGCTCTCGGGAGGCCAGCGCCAGCGGGTCGCGCTCGCCCGCGCGCTCGCGGCCGAGCCCAAGGTGCTCCTGCTCGACGAACCGTTCGGCGCCCTCGACGCGCGCGTGCGCCAGGAGCTGCGTGCGTGGCTTCGCCGCCTCCATGACGAGACGCACGTGACGACCGTGCTGGTGACGCACGACCGGGAGGACGCCTTCGAGGTGGCCGATCGGGTGGCCGTGATGAACGCGGGCGCCGTCGAACAAATCGGGCCGCCGGCGGAGGTCTTCCGGAAGCCGTCGACGGCGTGGGTGATGAGGTTCCTCGGCGACGTCAACGAGCTGACCGTCGCTGGGCGCTCGGGGTCGGACGCGATCGGCTACGTGCGGCCCCACGAGCTCGACGTGTCGCGCGCCGCGGCCGACGTTCGTTCGTTCGGCGCACGGGTGACGCGGATCCTCCCGGCCGGATCGTGGGTGCGGGTCGAGCTCGACGCCGACCAGACGGCGCACCCGCTGGTCGCCGAATTGGACGAGCGCCGCTTCGAGGAGCTGGCGCTCCGTCGCGGGGACTCCGTGTTCGTCTCCCCGCGCCGTGTCCACACGTTCGAAGCGACCCCGTAGCGCGAGCCTCGATTCGCAGGCCCGCCCGCTTCTCGACCCGGGCCCGCGTGCTAACGATGAGCGCTCCATGGGCGCCGACGGTCGACCCGAGTTCGCCAGGGATTTCCCGCGCGTGGCCAGCGTCGACGGGCTGGTCGAGGCGTTTGCGCGTGGAGACTATGGGCACGTCCGCACCGAGGGACGCCGCCTGGCGGGCTCCGACGCCGAACCGGAGGACGTTCGCCGGGCCGCGAGGACGCTGATCGAGCGTACGCAGCCCGACCCCCTCGCCGTCTGGCTCCTCGTCATCGCCGGCGCGCTCTTGCTCGCATTGACGGCCTATTGGGTCGCCCACGGACAGGCGCCCCCGCGACGCGCGCCGCCGCCTGCGGCGCCGTCGTCGTCCAGCTGAACGACGATCTCCCGAACCCGAGGTGTCTCAGCTCTCCGGCTCGTTCGAGCCAGGCAGCGACTTGATCTCTTTGCGGGCGTGCTTCCAAGCGCGCTGTACGACCCAAGACATCGATCGCTGAAGGCGCTGCGCCTCTTTCTGGATCTCGTCGAGCATCGCTTCGGGGAAGTAAAGGCTTTGCTTGCGCTTGTCGCTCTTGGAGATGTCCGGACCGCTCTTGCGCTCGTTGTCAGCCATGGCTTCTAGAGGCTAGTGTCGCATACCCACGCGCCCAGCGTCGAGAGGGGTCCTCGGGCCCTCTCGGGACGGAGAACACGCATGCGAACGACGCTACGGGGGCTCCGCGCAAACCTCGGCCCGGCGCTGTATTTTGGCCTCGCTTTGGGGGCCCTCCCGGCGTGCGAGGTGCACTTCGACACGGCTCCGCCCGCCACGCCGGCCGCGGCGCAAACTGCCCCACCGCCGCCCGCGACGACCGCCGCCGCCCCCGCCAGGCCGGCCAAGGTCATCCCGCTGCATGTCCGCGGATCCGGAGCGCAGGCCACCGCCGCGAGCGACCCCGCGACCACGACCACGCCGGCGGTCGCCGCCTGCCTCGACGCCACCTCTGCGGCGGTCGAGAGCTGCAACCTCCATGGCGGCCCCCGACCCGAGCTGCGCTTCGACCACGACGAGCCGGCAACGGTGCGCCGCCGACCAGGCCAACTTCAACCCGAAGGTCGCCGCGGTCGCCGTTCATTGCATGCTCGCGCTGACGGGCGCCCAACAATGCGACCCGTCGCAAGCGGACAATTGCGCGAGGAGCGCGCTCGTTCAATCGTGCGCCGACGGGTCGGTGGCTCAGCTGTGCGGGATCGCGGCATCGGTGTGCAAGTCCAGCGCGGCCGATTGCTCGACCCTGCTTTCGGGGCTCAACGAGCAAGGCAAGCAGCAGGTCGCTCAGTGCGTCGCGCGGGGATGCGCGGCCGGCCTCACCGGTTGCATCCAGTCGCTCCGCTGAGCAGCTCGGCCGTAGCAAAGGCGGCGATCACGCCGTGAGCACTCCGTGGCGGCGGCAATCCGCCGCGCCTGTTTCGCCCCGTGTTCATCGTGTGTTCCCGTTGTTTCAATGCAGAACACATGCCCAGCACAACGCGCACGACGCGTGAATTGATCTCGACGCAGCGCCCCCATGGCCTAAAGATGCGCCTCTCCCATGCGTCGAAAACGCGAGGTCGATCGGCCGCTCCGAAGTGACGTGCGCTCACTGGGGCGAATTCTGGGTGAAGTACTCATCGAACAAGAAGGCGAGCCGCTCTACGCGCTCGAGGAGCGCGTGCGAAAGCTCGCGATCCTCCGCCGGCGCGGGCCCGCCGAAGAACGGGCCGCGAGAACGCGCGAGCTCGTCGCCTTGCTGGCCGAGCTGCCGCTCGAGCAAGAGATCGTCATCATCCGCGCGTTCGCGACCTACTTCCGCTTGATCAACCTGGCCGAACAGAATCACCGCATCCGCCGCACGCGGGCGTACGCACGCGACCGCCACGGGTCTCCGCAGCGGGGCTCGCTCCTCGCCGTGCTGGAGACCGCGAAGGACGCGGGCGTCACCGCCGATGCAGCGCGCGCGGCGATCGCCGGGCTCGAGGTCACGCTCGCGATGACCGCGCACCCGACGGAGGCCGCGCGCCGCACCATCCTCGAGAAGCTTTACCGGATCGCGCGCCGCCTCGAGATGCGCGATCAGTGCAGGCTCACGCCGCAGGAGATCGCCGACGGACGCGCCGCCATCCGCGAGGAGGTCACGGCGCTCTGGCAGACGGACGAGGTGCGCCGCGAACGCCCGAGCGTCGGCGACGAGGTCAAGAACGTCCTCTTTTACGTCGAAGAGATCCTGTGGGATTTGATGCTCAAGCTCCCCGAGGAGCTCGATCGGGCGTTCGAGCGCGTCTACGGGGCGCGCCTCGGCCTCGTGCAGACGCCGCTCCGCATCCACTCGTGGGTCGGCGGCGACATGGACGGGAACCCCAACGTGACGCCGGAGGTGCTCGAGGATTCGATCCTGGCGCACCAGGCCCGCGGGCTTCGGCGACTCGCCCGCGCCGTACGCGATCTCGGCGGCTCGCTCTCGCAGTCCGACCGCTACGTGAAGGCGCCCGAATCACTCAGCGCGTCGATCAAGGAAGACGCGCAGCGGATGCCGCGCATCGCGGACGAGCAGGGCCCGCGGACCGAGGGGGAGCCTTGGCGCAAGAAGCTCCGCTTCGTCGAAGCGCGCCTCGCCGCGACGATCGCCACCGTCGAAGGGCGTCGTACGATGCTCGAGCCGCGGGAGGGCGCCGACGTGAAGCCGACGACGGGGTACGGCTACCAGCGGCCTGCCGACCTCGCCGCCGACCTCGGGCTCATCGCGGACACCCTGCGGCAGGCCAGGTGCGCCAACTCGGGCGAACGGAGGGCGCGGGCGCTCTTCGAGCTCGTGAAGGCGCGCGGCTTCGGGATCGCCGAGCTCGAAATGCGCACCGTCGCGGACGACGCGCGCAACGCGGCGGCGTGGATCGACGGCAAGGGCGAGCGCTCGCCCGGGGCGCAGCGGCTGCTCTCCGCGCTCGAACGGATCGCGCGCGCCCAGCGCGATCTGGGCGAGGGCGCCTGCCGGACGCTCATCTTGTCGATGACCCGGGACGAGCAGTGCGTGTTCGCGGCGCTCAAGTGCGCGCGCGAATCGGGTCTGTGGGACGAGCAAGGCGAGTTCGCCCATATCGATATCGTGCCGCTCTTCGAAACGAGCGCGGCCCTCGAAAAGAGCGCCGAGGTGCTCCGCGCCCTCTTCGCCGACCCGACGTACCGCAAGCACGTGCAAGCGCGCGGCGTGCAGGAGGTCATGGTCGGCTACAGCGACTCGGGCAAGGAGATTGGCCTCCTCGCCGCGAGCGGCGCGCTCCGCCGGGTGCAGATGGCGCTGCCCGCCATCGCGGCCGAAGCCAAGGTGCCGCTGCGCATCTTCCACGGACGCGGTGAGTCGGTCGCGCGCGGAGGCGGTCCGGCGCAGCAGGCCATCTTGGCGTTGCCGCCCGGCGCCGTCGGAGGCCGATTCAAGGTTACCGAGCAGGGAGAGGCGCTCGATCACAAGTACGGCCGACCCGAGCTCGCCGAGCGGACCATCGAGCTCTTCATCGGTGGGGCCCTGCTTCATTCGCTCGGGGCGCAGGCGCGGCCGACGCCCGAAGAGGAGAAGCGCTTCGCAGAGGCCTACGACGAGCTCGCGGAAGCCGGGCGCGTGGAGTACCGCTCGCTCGTCTGGGAGGAGCCGCTCTTCTTCAAGTTCTTCGCGTCGGCGACGCCCATCGATTCGATCTCGCGGCTGCCGATCGGTTCGCGCCCTGCGAAGCGCGGCGCGGGCGGGGTGGACGCCCTCCGCGCCATCCCGTGGGTGTTCGCGTGGACCCAGAACCGCATGATCCTGCCCGGCTGGTACGGTGTCGGGGCGGCGTTCGAGAAGATCGGCAGTCGGCCCGGTGGGGCCGAGCTCTTGGCGGAGATGTACAAGCGCTGGCCGTTCTTCCGTGCCGTCGTCGAGAACGTCGAGATGGTGCTCGCCAAGAGCGACATGGGCATCGCCGAACGCTACGCGGAGCTCGCGGACCCGGAGGCCCGGACGGTCGTATGGGGCAAGATCCGCGCGGAGCATTCGCGCACGGCGCAGTGGATCAAGCGCATTCAGGGAACGAGACACCTCCTCGACGGGAACCCGGCCCTCAAGCGATCCATCCAGCTCCGGAACCCCTACGTGGACCCGATGAGCTTCTTGCAAGTGGAGCTGATGCGCCGGCGCACGGGAGGGGACGAACGGGTGGACCGGGCGCTGCTCCTCACGCTCAACGGGATCTCCGCGGGGATGCGAAATACGGGGTGACCGAAAAGAGCTCCGCCCGAGACCCACGTGGTCGAGGCGGCGTTCCTACGGAGGGCAAACCGCGCTACAGGCGGGCAGATGACTCTCCGCGCACGGCCCGTGTGGTTGGCGTTCTTTGCCCTCGCCTCTTGCCGCCCCGCGTCGCAGCCGAGCGCCCCCGCGACCGCCGTCCAGGCCCCCACGGCGACCGCGGCCCCGCGATCCTTCCACGACGCGACGCTTCCGGTCGCCGATCGCGTCGCGCTCTTGCTCTCGAGCATGTCGCTGGCCGAAAAGGTCGCCCAGCTCGAATCGGTGAACTGGGTGCACACGCGCCTCGACGACGCGGCGACCCACGAGTTCTCCGTACCGGCGGCGGAGCGATGGCTCGCCCACGGTATCGGCGAGATCACGCGGCCCGGCGACCGGCACGACGCGAAGGGGGCGATCGCGTTCGCGAACGCCGTCCAGAAGTTCCTCGTGGAAAAGACGAGGCTCGGCATCCCTGCGATCCTGCACGAGGAGTCGCTCCACGGCTTCGTCGCGCCGGGCGGCACGAGCTTTCCGCAAGCCATCGCGCTCGCCGCCACGTTCGACCCCGAGCTCGTCGAGGAGGTATTCACCGTGGCCGCGCGGCAGGCGCGCTCGCGGGGCGTGCAGCACGTCCTCGCGCCGGTCGTCGACGTGGCGCGGGATCCTCGCTGGGGCCGCATCGAGGAGACCTACGGCGAGGACCCCTACCTCGTGAGCCGGATGGGCGTCGCGGCGGTCCTCGGTTTCCAGGGGCGGCGACGGGCGGGCGCGCCGATCGACGCGCAGCACGTCCTCGCGACGGCCAAGCACTTCACCGCGCACGGCCAACCCGAGGGAGGCCGAAACACGGCGCCCGGGAACTACTCGATGCATGTCCTCGAGGAGGTGTTCCTCCCGCCGTTCGAGGCGCTCGTGCGGGAGGCCGACGTGGGCAGCGTGATGGCGAGCTACAACGAGGTCGACGGGGTGCCCTCCCACGCCAACGGCTGGCTGCTCCGCGACGTGCTCCGGCAGAAGTGGGGCTTCCCGGGGCTCGTGGTGTCCGACTACTTCGGCATCGCGGAGCTCGCGCGCAAGCACCACGTCGTCCCCGACCTCGCGTCGGCCGGGCGCAAGGCGCTCGAGTCGGGCGTGGAGCTCGAGCTCCCGGAGGCCGAAGGGTTCTCGACGCTCGCCGACGACGTCGCCGCGGGACGGACTCCGATGGCGCTGGTCGACGAGGCGGTCGGGCACGTGCTGCGCGCGAAGTTCATGTTGGGCCTCTTCGAGCACCCGTACATCGATTCGCCGGCCCCCGAGGCCGAGCAGCCCGCCGACCGGGCGCTCGCAAAGCGGGCCGCCGAGGAAGCGATCGTGCTCCTCAAGAACGAGGGTGGCCTGCTCCCGCTCGACCCGGCGCGCATCAAGTCGATCGCCGTCATCGGACCCAACGCCGCCGTGTGCCGCCTGGGCGGCTACAGCGGCACCCCTCCCAAACCTGTCAGCGTGGTCGAGGGGATCACGGCTCGGCTCGGCGAGCGGGTGAAGGTCCTCTCGGCACCCGGGTGCGGCCTCACGAAGGGGAACCGCGGCTGGAACGACGACAAGGTGGAGCTCACCGACCCTGCCGAAGACGCGCGCCTCGTGGCGGAGGCGGCGAAGCGGGCCGCCGCCGCCGACGTGACGCTCCTGGTCCTCGGCCAAAACGAGCAGCTCTCCCGCGAGGGATGGGACGAAAACCACCTCGGCGATCGCATGAGCCTCGACCTCGTCGGACGCCAGATGGATCTCGCGCGCGCCGTGCTCGCGACCCACAAGCCCACGATCGTGCTTCTCATCCACGGGAGCCCGCTCACCATCCCCGAGCTCGCGCGCTCGGCGCCCGCGATCCTCGACGGCTTCTATCTCGGCGAAGAGACCGGGACGGCCGTCGCGGACGTCCTCTTCGGCGACGTCAGCCCGGCGGGCCGGTTGCCGGTGACGGTGCCCAAGTCGGTCGGCACGCTCCCCGCCTATTACAACTACAAGCCGTCGGCGCGGCGCGCGTACCTCTTCGAAGACCCCGGCCCGCTCTGGCCCTTCGGCTTCGGGCTCTCGTACACGACGTTCCGGTACGACGGGCTGACCGTGACGCCGCCGCGCATCACGCCGGACAGCCACGCCACCGTCTCGGTCGACGTCACGAACACCGGCAAGCGCGCCGCCGACGAGGTCGTCGAGCTCTACATCCACGACGTCGTCAGCTCGGTGACCCGCCCGGTGCAGGAGCTCAAAGGCTTCCGGCGCGTCCGGATCGAGCCGGGCAAGACGAAGCACGTCGAGATGACGCTGGGACCGGCGGAGCTCTCGATGTTCGACGTGCACAACCAGCGGGTGGTCGAGCCGGGAGAGTTCGAGGTCATGGTCGGCGGCAGCTCCGCCGACGTGCAGAAGACGAAGCTCGAGGTCACCGCGGCGCGGACGCCTTGAGCCCGTCGCGCGGGGCGCCGGGGCCAGCGCTGCGCTCTCCGCGGGCCGCGTGATCGTACGGGTCAGCCGACGTGCGCTCTCGGCGGCGGCTCCACGACACGCGTGGCTCGCCAGACGACCGGTGCGACGACGAACAGGAGCACCAGGATGGCGGTCACGATGACGCCGCTGCGCACCGACCGGCGGTCGTACGCGCCGAGCGCGGTCTCGTGCACCGTGACGTCGCGCGCCGCCGAACGCGCGGCCAGCTCGAGCCGCGCGATGTGATCTCGCGCGGGCTGGAGCTCCGGCCCGAAGGCCGTGAGGTCGACCACGGCCCGCCGCGCCAGCGCGAGCGCCTGCCGCCGTACGACGCCGCGCGCCTCTTCGACGGCGGCGGTGCGCGTCCCCGCTTGGCGCTTGAACCACTCGTCGAGCGACGCGCGCTCTCCGCGCCCCGCGTCGACGTTCGCCTGCGCGTCGGCGGTGCGCTTCTTCGCCTCGGCGTACCGCTGCGACAGGTCCGAGACCGAGGTGCGAAGCCTCGTCGCCTCGGCGGCGCGGAGCTCTCGCTCGCTGCTCCACGCGGTGAGCGCCGAGTCGAGGATGGTCTCGTCGCTCCCTCCGGCGGGTGAAGCGCGCGTCGCGACGCCGCTGGCGACCGGCGCCCTCGTGACTGGCCGACCGGGCGCGACGGCGAGGGGCTCGGCACCCCCGAGCGCGTCGAGCGCGACGACGACGGCGGCGTGCATGGCGTCCGCGTCGGCCCAGCGGTCCTCCTTCGCGTACGCGAGCGCGCGATCGACGATGGCCGCCACCGTCACGGGCACCGAGGGCGCCGCGGCGGCGACGGGGGACGCCCGCTTGGTCGCGCTCGCGATGAGCCGCTCTTGCTCGCTCGGAGCCTCGTGGACGTAACGACCGCTCAGCAGCGTGAACATCGTCGCGCCGACGGCCCACAGGTCCGTCCGCCCGTCGACCTCGTCCCAGCGCGCGCGGGCCTGCTCGGGCGCCATGAAGGCAGGCGTGCCCATGACCATGCCGACGCGAGTCGACGTGGGCCGCCCGGAGTCCCCTTCGAAGACCTTCGCGATGCCGAAGTCGAGCACCTTCACGGCGCCCGCCTTCGTGACGAAGAGATTCTCCGGCTTGATGTCGCGGTGAACGATGTTCTTGTGGTGCGCCGCGGAGAGGACGGCGAGCACCTGCTCCACGATCGCGAGCACCTCGCGCCCCGCGAGCCGCCGGCCGGCCCGCTCCCACCGATCTTCGACGGTCTCCCCCTCGAGGAGCTCCATGACGAGGAACGCCGATCCGTCGGCGGCGACGTCGTCGTCGAGCACGCTCACCGCGCCCTCGTGCTGGATGGTGTTCGCGGCGTACCCCTCTTGCAAGAAGCGCTTGCGCACTTCCTCGTGGTCGCTCAAGTCGGCGTGCAGCATCTTCACCGCCACGCGCTTGCCGTTCCGGTGCGTCGCCGCGTAGACCGCGGCCATGCCGCCCACGCCGATGAGCGACTCGATCGTCCACTTGCCGCCGAGCACCATGCCGATGCGTTCGCGTGCGCGCTTCGCGTGGAGGTCGCCGGCCGCCTCGCTCATCCTTCGCCGCCACGTTGCTGTACGGCGCGAAGCTCCGTCTCGGCCCGTTTGAGCTTTGCCTCTTCGCGGGCGAGCCCCTCTTGCGCGTCGGCCAGGCGCAGCGCCGCCGTCCGCTCGTCGCGCTGGGCTTGCGCGAGCTCCGCCTCCAAGGCCGACAACCGCGCGTCGACCTGCGCGAGCCGTGCGCCGTGCGCGTCCTGTTCGGTCGAGAGCACGCGATCGCGCGAGCGCATCGTCTCCTCGGCCCGCGCGAGCTCATCGAGGCCCCCGGCATACGCCGGAAGCGCGGTCGCCGTCCCCCGCACCCGGTCCACGAAGGCCACGAGAGCGTTCTCCGCCGCTTCGGCCGCGCGCCTCGCCTCCTCGCGGCGGCCGGCGAGGGCCACCTTGAGCTCCCTGCGTCGCTTGAGCACGCGATACGCGTAGAGCGGCGAGACGGCCCAGTTTCCCGGCGGCTCGCCGTAGTCGGCGAGGAGCTGCGCGTCCGACGCGATGTCCGCCATCCCGGCGACCCCCGCCCGCGCCGGCGGGGCCGCAAGAGGACCCGCAGTGGGAAGCGACGACCGGCTGGACAGCGGCGGAGGCGCCGGCGGCGGCAAAGGACCCGAGAGGGGTGCGGCCGCACGCACGCTCATCGACGTGGTCTCCGCGCGCTCGAGGACAAGGTCGCGTGGATCGATCGCGAGCTCGAGCGCCTCCTCGGGGGCTGGAGCCGCGCGCGCCTTCGGCGCCGCGATCTTGGTGGTCCTGAGCTCCAACTCGAGCTCGGGCAAGCCATCCGGGGCATTGGGCGGCAGGTCGGGACGCCGGACCATCTCTCGAGCATATCCGATTGCCCGCGGAGACCGCGCGAGGTTGCCCGCTCGGCCTCGGCGCGCCGCAGCGAGCCGGGTGCAGGCCCTCCCCCTCCGGAGTACGCTCGCCGGACGACCATGACCAAGGAGAGCAAACGTCTCCAGTACTTGCTCAAGCTGACGAGTCAGCCGGGGCCCGCCGCCAGCGACCCCTTCGCCCTCTACGGGCTCGCCATGGAGTACCGGAGCCTCGAGCGCTTCGACGAGTCGATCGCCACGTTCCGGACCCTCCGCGACAGCTCTCCCGCGTACGTGCCCATGTACCTCATGTGCGGACAAATGCTGGAGAAACTGGGCCGTGCCGACGACGCCCGCGAGTGGCTCTCGGCCGGCATCGCGGCGGCCCGCGCTAAGGGCGACGCCCACGCCCTCGGCGAGCTCGAGGGGGCGCTCGGCGCCCTCGGCTGAGCCACACGCGGCGCTACTTGCCGGCGGGGGTCGAGCGGAGTGCCTTGAGGCGCTCCTCGATGCGCGCCTCCTCGCCTCGGTCGCTCGGCTCGTAAAGGAGCGTGCCCTCGATCTCGTCGGGCAGGTAGGTCTCGCCGGGGACGACCGCACCTGCGAAATCGTGCGCGTACTTGTAGCCCGCCCCGTATCCCTCTTCCTTCATGAGGGGCGTGACCGCGTTGCGGAGCTTCTTCGGCACGGGGAGCGCGCCGTACTTGTCGACGAGCTCCTTCGCCCGATGCCAGGCCGCGTTGCACGCGTTCGACTTCGGTGCGCTCGCCAAGTAAAGGCAGGCCTGCGCGAGCGGATAGGTCCCCTCGGGCATGCCCACGCGCCGCAGCGTCGCATCGGCCGCGCTGACGACGAGGAGCGCCCGCGGGTCCGCCGTGCCGACGTCCTCGCTCGCGAAGATGAGCATCCGCCGCGAGACGAAGAGCGGATCGTCGCCCGCCTCGAGCATGCGCATCATCCAGTAAATCGCCGCGTCGGGATCGCTGCCGCGCATCGACTTGATGAACGCGGAGACGACGTTGTAGTGCTCCTCGCCCTTCTTGTCGTAGAGGAGCGGGCGGTGGCTCTCGGCCTCGCGGACCGAGTCGAAGGTGATGTTTCGCGCCCCCGTGCTCTCGACGTAGTCGGCCGCGATCTCGAGCGTAGAGAGAGCCTGGCGAGCGTCCCCGCGCGCGACTTCGGCGATCGCGCGCAAGGCGTCGGCGTCGGCCGAGACGCCCTTGCTCCCGAGCCCGCGCTCGACGTCGGCGAGCGCGCGGCCGAGGAGCGTGACGAGGTCGTCGACCGACAGCGGCTCGAGCCGGAACACTTTGCAGCGCGAGAGGAGCGCGGCGTTCACCGCGAAGCTCGGGTTCTCGGTGGTCGCGCCCACGAGGACGATCGTGCCGTCTTCCAC
>DASYBG010000001.1:0-187812 GCA_036500865.1 Polyangiaceae bacterium | reverse complement strand
GGTCGCTCGACCTCCGCGTCTCGTTCTGCGCCCTCGTCCGTTCCCAGCGCACACGTTCCCTCAGGACCGCCATGCGCGGAGCCTAGATCGCCCGCATGCCAGGTTGGGGATGGGTCACGTTTCAAATCCGGCCACTACCGCGTCGAGCCGGGACGACAGGGCCTCGACCGACGCATGGAGCTGCTGACGGGTCGCCGCGGTGAAATCCTCGGTGAGCCGCCCCTGCTCCCGGAGCGCGCCCCAGAGGGAAGAGCCGAGGATGACGGCCAAGGCGGCCAGAACGGCGGCGATGCTCCTGAACGGCCTCAAAGAGGCAT
Organism: Polyangiaceae bacterium; assembly: GCA_036500865.1. Taxonomy (GTDB): domain Bacteria; phylum Myxococcota_A; class Polyangia; order Polyangiales; family Polyangiaceae; genus Palsa-1150. The sequence continues at coordinate 187,495 of DASYBG010000001.1, read as the reverse complement.
CATGATAGCCGGCCCTACATTGACGGCGAGGCGACGCGGGACCATGGTTTCGGTAGAGGCCGGGACCGTCACACCAAGGCGGCCTGGACCGGAGGCAACATGTTGCGCCAATTCCTGTTGGGCAAGATCCACCGCGCCACCGTCACCCGCGCGGACCTGGATTATGTCGGGTCCATCACCATCGATGTCGCCCTCGCGGAGGCCGCCGGCTTCCTGGAAAACGAGAAGATCGACATCTACGACGTGACGAACGGAGCGCGTCTATCGACGTACGTCATTCCGGGCAAGCGCGGCTCGGGCGAGATCGGCATCAACGGGGCGGCCGCGCACCTCGTGAAGCAGGGCGATCTCGTCATCCTCGCGAGCTACGGCTGGATGACGGCCGAGGAAGCGCACGCCCGCAAGCCGCGCGTCGTGCACGTGGATGCCGGCAATCGCGTCGCGCACCTGGCCTACGAAGAGCGAACGCCGGCGGCCGCCGAATAGCCCGGTTCGCCGGAACGCTTCGCGGGACGCAGGGGCGGCGAGCGCTCTTGCCGGAGGGGTGGGTTCTCCCTATCGTCCTGCCCCCCGGAGGCCCAGCCCATGACCCAATACAGCGTCGACAACTCCCACTCCGACATCGCGTTCAGCGTCCGCCACATGGTGTTCGCGAAGGTGCGCGGCCACTTCACCAAGTGGACCGCCCAGCTCTCGTACGACGCGGCGGATCCCGCGAAGTCGTCCGTGGAGGTCTCGATCGACGCGGCGAGCATCGACACGCGCGAAGCCCAGCGCGACGGCCACCTCAAGTCGCCCGACTTCCTCGACGCCGAGAAGTACCCGGCGATCACATTCAAGAGCCGCCGCGTCGAGACGACGTCGCCCAAGCACTACAAGCTCACCGGCGACCTCACCATCCACGGCACCACGAAGGAGACGTCGTTCGAAGTCGAGGAGCTGGGACGCGGCAAGGACCCGTGGGGCAACGACCGCGTGCTCTTCAGCGCCAAAGGGTCGATCAACCGCGTCGACTTCGGCCTCAAGTGGAACCAGGCCCTCGAGGCGGGCGGCGTGCTCGTCGGGGAGAAGGTCGACTTCGAGGTCGACGTGGAAACCGTCGCCGGCAAGTAGCCGCGGGGACGTCAGAAGGCTTTTTCGGCGGCGACTACGGTCTCGTCGATGTCACGCTCCGAGTGGGCGGCGCTCACGAACGCCGCCTCGAACTGCGCGGGGGGCCAATACACGCCCTGCCCGAGCATGAGGCCGTGCCATCGGGCAAAGGCCTTCGTGTCGCAGTCTTTGGCGTCCGTCCACGAGCGGACGGGCCCTCCGGCGAAGAACAGCGTGAGCATCGACCCGACGCGTTGCACGCATGCCTTCGCCGAGGCCCGCGCGACGGCACGGGCGAGGCCCGCCTCGAGGCGGGCGCCGAGCGCCTCGAGGCGGTCGTAGAGCGAGGCGTCGAGCTGAGAGAGCGTCGCCAAGCCGGCGGCGATGGCGAGCGGGTTTCCGCTGAGGGTGCCCGCCTGGTAGACGGGACCGAGTGGCGCGATTTTCTCCATGATGGTCCGCCGCCCGCCGTACGCGGCGAGCGGCATGCCTCCACCGACGATCTTGCCGAGGCAGGTCATGTCGGGCCGAACGCCCGCGCGCTCTTGCATGCCCCCGCGCGCGACGCGGCAGCCCGTCATCACTTCGTCGAAGATCGACACGGCGCCGTAACGTGCGCACACCGCGACGATGGCCTCGAGAAATCCTGGCAGCGGAGGGACGACCCCCATGTTGCCGACCACCGGCTCGACGATGACCGCCGCGATTTCGCGACCGCGCGCCCGGAAGAGCGCGTCGAGGGCCTCTACGTCGTTGTACGGCAGGGTCGCGGTGTTCGACGCCGTCGCGGCCGGGACGCCGGCGGAGTCGGGGACGCCGAAGGTGGCCGCGCCGCTGCCCGCTTTCACGAGAAGAAAGTCCGCGTGGCCGTGGTAGCAGCCCTCGAACTTCACGATGACGTCGCGCCCGGTGAAGCCCCGCGCGGCGCGCAGGGCGCTCATCGTCGCCTCGGTGCCGCTCGAGACGGCGCGCACCATATCCATCGACGGGTAGAGCGCGGCGATCGTCTCCGCGAAGACGACCTCGCCCTCGGTGGGTGCGCCGTAGCTCGTCCCGCGCAGCGCGGCCTCGCGGATCGCGTCCACGACCCGGGGCTGGGCGTGGCCCAGGATCATGGGGCCCCACGAGCCGACGTAGTCGATGAAGCGCGCGCCGTCGGCGCCTTGGAGATAGGCCCCCTCGGCGCGTGATACGAAGACCGGAGTCCCCCCGACGGCGCGAAACGCGCGGACGGGGCTGTTGACGCCACCAGGGATGACGCGCGCGGCGCGCTCGAAGAGGGCCTCGGATCGGGGGTCGCTCATGCCGTATCTCTAGTCCGCAGGCTCGAGCGAAGCGAGAGAGCGAGCCCTCACCTGGGAGCCTCATCCCACGACGGCGACGGCGCGCGGTCGGCAAATGGCGTGGGGCCGAGGCGCAAAGAGCCACGCCGCGGCGAGCGCGCCCAGCACGAGGAGAAGCAACAGCACCACGAGGAGCGACGAGCGCGGCGCCTTCGACCGGGGAAGGTCTTCTCGGGATGGATCGGGCAAGCGCGCGAAGCTCGGCGGTTCCTGCACGGGCACTGGCGGCGGGCTCGGGTAGGGGGACGCGAAGGACGCGACCCGAGGCGCGTCCGGCATGCGGAGCGTGCCACCCAGGCCGAACGACCCCAACGAGAGGGCCTGCAGCAACGGCGCCGGTGACTCGAGTGGCGGCAAGTCGAAGTCGTCCGGCACCGGCGTCGACGCGCGCGGACGACCGTCGTGCCCCCCACGGAGCGCCGCCTCGTCCTCCGCCATGGCGTGCTTCAGCAGCCCCCAGAGCTCGCCCGCGTCGCAAGGCCGCTCCCGCGGATCGATGGCCACGGCCCGAGCGAGCGCGCGCTCGACCTCGTCCCCGACCGCGACGCCGAACGCCCGTGGCGTCGGCCGGTGCTCGGTGTCGAGCACCTTGGCCGCGAGCTCGCCGATATGTTCGCCATCCACGATCGTGCGGTCGGTCAACACTTCGAGCACGACGAGCGCCACGGCGTAGACGTCGGTCCACGGACCGATGGTCCCCACCCGGTCGTCGAACTGCTCGGGCGCCCCATACGCGGGCGTGAAGATGCGCACGTTGCCGAGCGTGCGCGCCTGGGGGCCCATCGCGAGCGCGGACTCTCCCATGATCTTGGCCACGCCGAAGTCGAGCACTTTGAGCTTGGTGCCCGACGGGGTCTTGGTGAGAAAAAGGTTCCCCGGGTTGAGGTCTCTATGAACGACCCCCTGCGCGTGGGCGTAGGCGAGCGCGTCGACTGCCGAATCGAGCAGGCGCACCGCCTCGGCGAGCGGCCTCCCCGTGAGCCCGCGCGCGCGACGATCGTCGAGCTCCTCGGCCAGTGACCGCCCGTCGAGCCACTCGAGCGCCGTGTACGGTACGAGCGCGCTCGTCGCGGGCGCGACGGTCGTCCCGCTCGCGATGCAGCGGGCGATGTGCAGGTGGCCCTGCGAAAGACGGTAGTGGATGCGGCTCTCGTCGCGGAAGCGCTTGACGAAGGACTCGACGAGTGCTGACCCGAGCGCAGGCGGCAGCTTGAGGCATTTGACCGCAATCGGTTCGCTCAGTCCGATGTGCATACCCCGATAGACGACGCTAAAGCCGCCCTCTCCCACGTAGCCGTCGATGCGAAACTGCCCATCGAGGACTTGGCCGGCGAGGCCGAAGGGGTCGGTAGCCGCCACCCCTGCCACGATATCCCCTTAAGGCCCGCCGTAAAACACCAGCCGTGCGCTCGCCACGAGGCCGTGCCGCTCGAAGGGCTGCGACCAGATCGCGTCGTATTCGAGTGCGGGTCCAGCCGCGAAGTGGGCGTGCCGCAGCTCCCAGAAGGCCCACTCGTAGAAGACGCCAGCGCCTGCGAAGGACGACGTCCCTGCGGCGTTGGGCAGACCGGGCGTCTTCGACGTGAGCTTCCCGCTGCCGACACCGAACTGCCCCGCGACGCCGAGCCCCGCGAGCCTCGGGAAGAGCACCGCGAACGGGAAGGCTTCCACGCGCAAGCCACCGCCGTCACCGGTCGAGGTCCAGCTCTTGTTCGCGTCGGTCGCGTGAGTAAACCAGAAGCCGAAGCTCAGATAATCGGTGAGCGCGCCCATGACGAATACCGACTCGCTGGTGCCGTACATGAACCCGGTCGCCGAGTAGTAGGCGGGGTCACCAATTCTGGTGACATCGTTGGGGTAGCCGCTCGCCCCCACGAGGCCGCCCCCGAACGACAGGCCCAGCATCACGCCTTTGCGCACGCGATGGGGCGCGTCGAGGTCCGTCGCCGTCGGCGTCGACCCCGTGGGAACCGCGGCTGCTGCGGCGGCCGTCGCGGCGGCGAGCACGAAGGGCAGCATCGACGGGCGGCAGGCTAGCACGCGCGCGCTCTACCGGGGGACGCCGGCCGGTGGTAAGAAACGGAAAAGCAATGCCTCCCTTCGACCCGCCCCTATCGGAATCCGATCCCGAGATCGCGCGTCTCATCGTCGACGAGAACCGGCTCGAGCACGAGAAGATACGGCTCATCGCGAGCGAGAACTATGCTTCCCGCGCCGTCTTCGAGGCGACCGGATCGGTCCTCGCGAACAAGTACTCCGAGGGCTACGCGCACAAGCGCTACTACGAGGGCCAGCAGGTTATCGACCAGGTCGAGGAGCTGGCCATCTTCCGCCTGAAGAAACTCTTCGGAAAGGGCACGCCCTACGAGGCCGATCCCGACAGCCTCCACGTCAACGTGCAGCCGTACTCCGGGAGCCCGGCGAACCTTGCGGTGTACCTCGCGTTCTGCAAGGCCGGCGACACGGTGATGGGCCTCGCGCTGCCCGCGGGCGGCCACCTCACGCACGGGCACAGCGTCTCGATCACCGGCAAGTACTTCAAGAGCGTCCCTTACGACGTCAAGAAGGACGACCACCGCATCGACCTCGATCAAGTCCGCGCGCTCGCCCTCCAGCACCGTCCCAAGATCCTCTGGTGCGGCACCACCGCGTACCCGCGGATACTCGACTTCCGCGCCTTCCGCTCCATCGCCGACGAGTCGGGCGCGATCCTCGCTGTCGACATGGCGCACCTCGCAGGCCTCGTCTGCGGCGGTCAGCACCCTTCGCCGCTCGGCATCGCGGACGTCGTCACATCGACGACGCACAAGACCTTCCGCGGACCGCGTGGCGGGATGATCTTCTGCAAGAAGGAGCACGCGACCGCGATCGACCGCGCCGTATTCCCCGGCCTTCAGGGCGGACCCCACAACAACGTGACGGCCGGCATCGCGGTCGCCGCGGCCGAGGCGGCGCGACCGGAGTTTGCGACCTACGCCCAGCGGGTCGTCGAGAACGCGCGGGCGCTCGCCGGCGCGCTGGCCGAGCGAGGCTTCGGGGTCATCACCGGCGGGACCGACAACCATCTCATGCTGATCGACGTGACCAGCCGAGGGGTCACCGGCAAGCAACTGGCCCAGGCTCTCGATCAGGCTGGAATCGTCCTCAATTACAACGCGGTCCCATTCGACCCACGCAAGCCGTTCGATCCGTCGGGCGTGCGGATCGGGACGCCCGCCACGACCAGCCGCGGGATGGGCACCGACGTGATGGTCCGGATCGCGGAGTGGATCGACCGCGTGGCGAAGGCGCCCGGAGACGCGGGCCTTCTCGCGAAGACGGCGGCCGAGGTCAAAGACCTTTGCGCGAAGTATCCCGCTCCCGGCATCCGCGTGTAGATACACGGAAAATTCCTGGGCAACGGACGGCGCGGGCCGGCGGCAGAAAAGGCCAGAGGGGGGGGGTCGCGTGGGGGTAGAGCGAAGCGGCGGCCGACGGACGGAGCGCTATAATTGAGCCGTATCTTGGTTCTTTCGTCACCTGGTAGCCCGTGAAGGACGCCACCAGCGGCCAGCGACTTTCGGGCGAGTTGCCGGCCGAGCGCGGCGCGCGTGTGCTGCTCTTTCCCGACGTCGTTGCGGCTGAGACCGACGATGTCGCGCTCGTCGCGATGCTCGTCGACGGCGACAGCCGCGCGCCACGGATCGTGTGGCATCGCTTCGCGCCGATGGTTTACCGAATGCTGCGGCGCGCGTTCGGGCCCGAGTACGACGTCGACGACCTCGCTCAGGAAGTCTTCCTCGTCCTCTTCCGCCGGGCGCGCACGCTGCGCGAGCCGCAGGCACTGCGGGCCTTCGTCATCTCGATCACGGCCCACACCGTGCGCTACGAGCTCCGCCGAAAGGCCGCCACGCGCTGGCTCAGGTTCGGGGAGACAGCAGTGGCTCGCGCGGCCGACGCCAACCTCGACGCGCGCGAGGCCGTGAGCCGCCTCTACGGCATTCTCGATCACCTGGGAAGCACCGATCGCACGGCCTTCGTCCTGCGCTTCATCGAGGGCCTCGAGGTCGCGGCTGTCTCGAAGGCGCTCGGCGTTTCCCTCGCGACGACCAAGCGGCGCCTCTCGCACGCGTGGGAGCGCGTGGTGGTCCACGCCAAGCGCGACACCGCGCTCGTCGAATACTTGGCGGGTCTCGATCCCACGGGGGACGTATGACCGACCCGCGCCCCCCCTCGTTCCACGACATCGTCCCGCTGGCTCGTCCGAGCGCGGACGAGGCGGTCAATCGTCTCGTGGAGCTCGCGCGTGAGACGTCGCAGGACACGGCGCCGGCGCAGCCCCACGCGCTGAACCGCCTCGAACGAGCGATCGCCCTGGGCGACGCGGAGCCCGCGGACAAGGTCCGCAGACTCGGCAAGCTCGGATGGTGGCTCCTGCCGGCGGCGGCCGCGGCGGCGGGAGCGCTCTGGCTGCATCGCGATCACGCCATGACGTTCCAAGTCGTGAGCGGCAAGGTGGGCGACGGAGGCTACGTATCGTCTGGCCCTGCCGACGCCACGGTGACGTTCTCGGACCGGTCGGACCTGGGCCTCGCGCCGGGCACGCGCCTCCGCATCTCGGACCTCGAGGTGCGCGGCGCGCGGGTCATGCTCGAAGGCGGCTTGCTCCACGTGCGCATCAACCCGGAGACGCACGGTCACTGGACGCTCGACGCGGGTCCGTACATCGTTCACGTCACGGGCACGGAGTTCGACCTCGCCTGGCGGGTCGAGGAACAAACGATGGATCTGCGCCTCGAGCGCGGGTCGGTGACCGTCGAAGGCCCCCTCGCCGACGGGGGCGTGAAGGTGGGCCGCGGCCAGCACCTCATCGCCAGCGCGAGCGCGGGCACCCTCTCGCTCGTCGACGAGAGCAACCCTGCGCCGGCCCATGCCGAGGCGCCCGTCGTCGTCACCCCGCCGGCGCCGGCCTCTCCCGGAGGGGGCGGGCTCGCCGAAGCGCCGTCCCCGACGGTGGCGGTCAAGAGCAACGCCACGCACAAGTTCCCCACGCGGAGCGACGAGCCGAGCTGGCGTGCGCGCCTCGCGCACGGGGACTTCGAGGGCGTCCTCGACGACGCCACCCACCGAGGCCTCGACAAGGTCTTCGCCGAAGCGTCCGCGTCCGACCTGGCCGCCCTGGCCGACGCCGCCCGCTACGCGCGACGGTCCGACCTCGCGCGGCGCGCCCTCATCGCAGAGCGTGCCCATTTCCCCGACTCGCTCGAAGCACGCGATGCCCCGTTCTTCCTCGGCACCCTTGCTCAGTCCGAGAAGAACGACGCGTCGGAGCTCGAGTGGTACGAGGTCTATCTCCGTGAGAGTCCGACCGGCGCCTATGCGGCCGAGGCGCTGGGCCGGCAGATGATGATCCTGCAGCGGGTGAGGGGCGCCGAGGCCGCGCGTCCCCTCGCGAGCGAATACATCGGCCGGTTCGGTGACGGCGCGTACGCGCCCTCTGCGCGCAGGTTGCTTCAATCGCAATGAGGCGGCGCATGGCCGCCGCCGTGCTCTCCGGATCCGCGGCGGTCCTCTTTGCATCGGCGCTTGGCCAAGGCGCCGAGCCCGCCGCGCCCGCGACTCCGCCGCCGACCGTCGTCGTCCTTCGTCCAGCCAAGGCCGACGAGATCACCACCGAGGCCCTCGTGCGCGTGCAGGGCGAGCTCGAAGCCGCGGGCTTCGACGTGGACGTTCTGCCCTTCGAAGGCAAAGACGCCAAAGACGACATCGAGACCGCCGGCCAAGACCGAAACCCGGTCGCGGCGTTCGCCCTCTTCGTCTACCCCAACGGAGCAAACGGGCAGCGGGCCGAAATCTGGATCTCCGATCGCGTCCGGCAGAAGACCGTCATCCAGCGCGCGGCCCTCACCGAGGCCGACGCCGGACGGAACTCCGCCGTGCTCGCGGTGCGAGCCGTCGAGCTCCTGAAGGTCAACCTCGCGGGATTCTGGGCGCTCCCGCCGACACCGCCTTTGCCCGCTCCACCTCCAGCCGCTCCCCCACCGGCCCCGGCGCCGCCCCGTGACATCGTGCCGCGCCCGCGGGTTCCCTTCGCCGCTGGGTTGGGTGCTGGCGTGGGCGTCGGAGTGGTGGAAAGCTTTGCTTCGATGGGCGCTACCTGGGCCCCCGACGCCAGCCTCTCGTACGGATGGTCCGACGGCCTCTCCGTGCGCGCGAGCTTCCTCGGCCTCGGACCGGGGGTGACCCTCGCGTCGTCTCTCGGCAGCGCGCGCGTCGACGAGCTGCTCGCCATGGTCGACCTCGTCAAGACGTGGTGGCCGCGATCGCCGGCTGTGCCCTTCCTCGTCGCGAGCGCGGGTGCGCAGCACGTCCACGTCGTCGGCTCGGCGGAGGCGCCTTATATCGCGCACAACGCCGACGAGTGGTCGTTCGCTGCCGCCGCGGGCGCGGGCCTCGGGGTCCCCGTCGTCGCCACCCTCTCGGTCGTGGTGCAAGCCCGCGCCTTCGCGGCGTGGCCGCCAACCACGGTGAACGTCGCGGACGCGGAGGTCGGCAAGGCCGGTGCGCCGTCGCTGCTCGTCGACGGCGCGCTCTTTGGGGTACTCCCATGACGCCTCTCGGCTCGCGCGCTTCCCCGGCGTTGCCGCTTGCCCTCTCGGTGCTCGCGTCGGCCTTGATTCACTGCGGCCCGCGGATTGTCGACGCCGTCACTTTGCCGGCCACCGGGGACGGTAGCCCCGGCTTCACCTGGCCAAACACGACGAGCAGCGCGAACTCCGACCCATGGCTCGTCGAGCACCACAACAGCATCGTTCAGATGAGCCCTCGCGTGCTTCTGCTCGACTTCTACAACCCGTGGACCGCCGCTCAGGCGGAGGACCTCGCCGTGAACCGCATCGCCACCCTCGCCGAGGCGTCGCGCTACCACGGCTACAGCGACCCGAGCGCACCGCAGTTCATGACCTACGACCTCGTCGGCGTCATCGACCTGACGGACAAGCCGCCGCCCGCGACGTGGCAGTTCGAGTCGAGCACCAAGTATCCCGTCGACGCGACCGGCGCATTCGACATGAGCGTCCTCTTCAGCTCCTCTTTCGCCGCCAATTTCAACGTGCCCGATCCGACGACCCCGTCCGGCGACCTGACGCTCTGTCAGCTCTTCGAGGAAGGCATCATCAACGAGCTCTGGATCCTCGCCGGCGACGAGAGCAACACGATGCGCAAGGCGCCGCTGACGGCCGAGTCCAAGCAGGTCTACGACGTGCAGGGGAACGCAGTACCCGGCTCCTTCAACGCGAACACGGGCTACCAGGCGTTCGCCGGCCCCTCCTGCAAGGTCACGGCGCGGATCGCCGCGCTCAGCCCGACCCACGGCGCGGATTGTGATCTCGTCCCGCGGTGGGCGGGCATCGAGAATACCCACCTCGCCATTCCGTATCTCGACGCCAACGCCGACGACTTCTTCAACGACGACTTCATCGCGCGCGACGGTGCCCCATTCAACAGCTGGGCGGACCTCGTCGCAATGAGTCCCCCGACCGCATTCTTGTGGCAATACCCTACCGCGACGAGCGTCTCCGGCGTCCTCCCGAGCGGTACGGCTTGGACGATGAACCCGTTCCTCCAAGGCTGCGGGACCGCACACTTTCCGCCGAACGCGCGCGGCGAATGGGACTACGCGAACGCGCAAGCGGTCCAATCTCGCTGCGAGCACTACGGAATGCACGACGGCCTCGGCGGCGGAGACATCACGAACGCGTACAGCACGTCCGTCGTGAGCGCTTATACGCAGGAGATCATGGACGGCGGCTGTGGCGCCGGCTGGCAGATTTACCTGCCCCAGAGCATGCCCGGGCTCAACAACCAGGCCGTGGCAGCCGATGGCACCGCCATGAAAAACTGGTGGCCGTTTCTATTTTACTGAGAAGGTCGGTCGGGCTCCGTCGGCCGCTTCGTGTACTTCCCACGCTCGGCGGGATGCTCGTTTTCGTACGCCTCGACGCTCTCGCGCGTGATCTCGACCTCGATGGTCCCGTCCTCGACGATCGTCGACTGACACCCGAGCCGCGACGAACCGCGCACGTCGAAGGCCTTATCGAGGATGTCCGCCTCGTCGTCCTCTTGCTCGCTGAGGAGCTGCGCTCCGCGCGTCACGTAGACGTGGCACGTCGAGCAGGCGCACACCCCACCGCAGGCGCTCCCCTCGGGGATGTGCGCTTTCGCCGCTGCGTCCAGGATCGACGCCCCGACGGGGACATCCACCTCGCCGTACCCCTTGAACCGAACGAGCGCCATCAGCGGACCTCGCTCGACCGGCGCGCGTGCGCCTCTTCGATGCCCTTCGCCTGCCGCACTCGGTCCTCCACGGCGCTCACGCGCTTGCCCTCGATCGCCCCGGCGATCGCACGGTTCATGCGCCGCCCGGCAAACGCCTTCGTCGCCTCGTCGAGCGCCTCGATGCGGGCGTGGACGAGCGAGGGATCCTCTCCGCCCACCGCTTGGTCGAGCGCGGCGCACGCCCGTTCGATTCCGTCGCGTTCGCCCGACTCGAGGAGGTCGGCGTCGGCCTCGAGGCCCTTGCGCGTCGCCGCCAGAATACGCCCCGCCTCGACCCGGTTCTCGGCGAGGCGGCGGCGCCCCAAGTCCTCCTCGCCGTGGTCGAGCGCGTCGAGCAGCATCTGCTCGACCGCCGCGTCGTCCAGGCCGTAGGTCGGCTTCACGCTGACGCTCTGCTCGATGCCCGTCCGCCCTTCCTTGGCATGCACGCTGAGAAGCCCGTCGGCGTCGACCTGAAAGGTCACCTCGAGCCTCGCCATTCCGGCGGGCATCGGCGGGATGCCGCGCAGCGTGAACCGCGCAAGGCTACGGTTGTCGACGACCATCTCGCGCTCGCCCTGGAGCACGTGGATTTCGAACCCGGTCTGGTGATCCCGCTGGGTCGTGTACTCGGCGCGCGCGGCGCACGGGATCGTCGAGTTTCGCGGCAAGAGCTTGTCGACCACGCCGCCGCCCACCTCGATGCCGAGCGACAGCGGGGTCACGTCGAGGAGCAGCACCTCTTCGGCGATCCCATGGCCCGCGAGCAGATCCGCCTGGATCGCGGCGCCGAGGGCGACCACCTGGTCGGGATCGATGTCCGCCAGCGGCTCTTTGCCGAAGACCTCCGCGACGTAGCGCCGGACGGCCGGCACCCGCGTGGCGCCGCCCACCAGGATGATCCCGTCGAGCTCCCCGCGCGCGAGCCCCGCGTCCTTGAGCGCTCGCCGGCACGCCGTCCCCGTTCGCTCGAGCAGCGGCCGAATCAGCTCCTCGAACCGCGCGCGCGTCACGGGCACACGCTTCTGACCCGGCACCTCGGCCTGCATCGATTCCTCGACCGTGAGCGCGTGCTTGCCCTTGCGCGCCGCATCGAGCACGAGGCGCACGAGCTCGGGCGTTTGCTTCCCCTCGTCGAACCCGAGCTTCGCGAGGAGCTCGTGGGCGAGGGCCCGGTCCATGTCGTCGCCGCCGAGCTGGCTGTCGCCGCCGGTCGAGCGGACCTGGAAGACGCCGTCGTCGAGCACGAGGATGGTCACGTCGAACGTGCCCCCGCCCAGATCGTAGACCGCGAACGTGCCGTTTTGCTTCTTCTCGAGGCCGTACGCGAGCGCCGCCGCGGTCGGCTCGGCGAGGAGACGCAGCACCTCGAGGCCGGCGATGCGCGCGGCGTCCTTGGTCGCCTGGCGCTGCCCGTCGTCGAAGTACGCCGGCACCGTGATGACCGCGCCGCCCACGCTCCGCAGCTCGTCCTCCGCCTGCGCCTTGAGCGCGCGCAGGATCTCCGCGCTCACCTCGACCGGCGTGACCACCCGGCCGCCGGCCACGCGAAATCGGACGGCGTTCGACTGTCCGTCCCCGCGCTCCGCGAAGGCGTATGGCAAAAGCCTCCGGGTTTCCGGATCGTCCGCCCCGCGGCCCATGAATCGCTTCACGCTCGCAATCGTGTCCCTGGGGTGCTCGGCTCCCATGGCGACGGCCCTCCGGCCCACCACGACCTGACCCTCGGGGAGGTACGTGACGACGCTCGGCAAGAGCGCCTCGAGATCGCAGTCGGCGATCACCACGGGCCGCTCGTTCTTGACGTACGCGACCAGCGAGTTCGTCGTACCGAGGTCGATGCCTATCGGCCGGGGGGCCGCTTTTGGGTCGAAAATCTCGAAAAGGGCCATGAGTTCACGCGGAAAGGTCGTCCTCGATGGCGCTCACTTCGTCGAGGAAGCGCCGGTAGAAACGGAGTTCGCCAAGCTTGCCGACGAGCTCCCGCTCTTGTCCGCGGGAGAACCCGATCGCGAGCTCCTTCTCCACTTCGCCCACTCGCGCCGCGACCGACGACGCCATCGTCCGCACCGCGCCGACGTCGCGCGCCTGCCTCGCGTCGCCTAACGCCTCGCGCTGCTCGAGCATATCCATCAAGAATTCCGGGGACGGCTTTGCCTCACGGTCCTCGCCGATCTCCACGCCGGCGAGCTTCATGAGCGCTTCGGCCCGGCGGATGGGGTCCCGCACCACGCGCCACGCCTCGTTGACCTCGACCGCCTTCTCCAGCGCGTTCCGCCGCTCGCTCGGCGCCGCCCCGACGAACCGATCCGGGTGAAGGACGCGGGAGAGCTCACGGTGGGCGCGTTCGGCGGCGGCCATGTCGACGTCGAAGGTTCGGGCGATTCCGAGGGTCGCGAAAGGGTCCAACCGGACGCGCGCCCTCAGACGCTGAAGCTCGTGCCGCAGCCGCAGCTCGACTTCTCGTTGGGGTTGGCGAACTTGAATCCTTGGTGCATGAGCGTTTGCTCCCACTCGAGCACGGTGCCGTTCAGGTAAAGGAGGCTCTTGGGATCCACTACCACCCGAACGGCCGCCCCATCGCTCGCCACGTAATCGAAGGCGTGATCGCGCGCCCGCGGCGGGCCGTCGTGAAACTCGATTACGTAGGAGAACCCGGAGCAGCCTCCCCCGCGAAGGCCCAGCCGCAGGCTGGCCTCGGGCGTCCCGCGCTTCTTCAATTGCCGAGCGATCGCGTCGACCGCCCGCGGAGACACCGAGACGCTCCCCGGCGCCTTCGCCCAGGTCTCGCCTTCCTTCGGAGGCTGCCGGTCTTCGGCCGGTGTCGTGGTGTTCGGTTCCATGCCCGCGCTCACTCCTTGGCCAACTCCGCCTGCTCTTGGCGCACTTCGGGCCGGGCCCGCCGCTCCAGCTGCTTCTTCCGGTAGTCGGAGATGGCGCTCTTGATCGCGTCCTCCGCCAGCACGGAGCAGTGGATCTTCACCGGCGGCAGGTTGAGCTCTTCGACGATCTGCGAGTTTTTGATCGACTCGGCCTCGTCGAGCGTCTTTCCTTTGATCCACTCCGTCGCGAGCGAAGAGCTCGCGATGGCAGACCCGCATCCGAACGTTTTGAACTTTGCATCTTCGATGATGCCGAGCTCGTTCACGCGGATCTGCAGGCGCATCACGTCGCCGCACGCGGGGGCGCCGACGAGGCCCGTGCCGACGGACGGATCGCTCTTGTCCAGAGTACCGACGTTGCGGGGGTTGTCGTAGTGCTCGATGACTTTGGTGCTGTACGCCATGGCTGGTTTCCTTCGATCAATGAGCGGCCCAAGTGACGCTCTTCAAGTCGATCCCTTCCTTGTGCATCTCCCAGAGCGGCGACATGTCGCGGAGCCTCTCTACCTTGTCGACCACGAGATCCGCCACGTAATCGACCTCTTCGGCCGTATTGAACCGCCCGAGGCCGAATCGGATGCTCGAGTGCGCGAGCTCGTCCCCCACGCCGAGCGCGCGTAGGACGTAGCTCGGCTCGAGGCTCGCCGAGGTGCACGCCGACCCGGAGCTCACCGCCACGTCCTTGATGGCCATCATCAGGCCCTCTCCCTCGACGAAGTTGAAGCTCAGGTTGAGGTTGCCCGGAAGGCGATGCTCGAGCGACCCGTTCAGATACACCTCGTCGAGCTTGCTCTTGATCCGGTTGCTGAGGCGGTCGCGGAGGGCGGCGAGGCGCAGCGCCTCCTCTTTGCCCTCGTGCACGAGGATGTCGCATGCCTTGCCGAACCCCACGATGAGCGGCACCGGTAGCGTCCCCGACCGCATGCCGCGCTCGTGCCCTCCGCCGTCCATTTGCGCGACGAGACGCACGCGCGGCTTGCTCCGCCGCACGTAGAGCGCCCCGAGGCCCTTCGGCCCGTACATCTTGTGGGCGGTGATCGAGGCAAGGTCGACGTTGAACTTCTGAACGTCGAATTCCACCTTCCCCACGCCCTGGACCGCGTCGGAGTGGAGCAGCACGCCGCGCTCCCGCGTGATCTTCCCGATCTCCTCGAGCGGCTGCACCGTCCCGATCTCGTTGTTGGCGAGCATCACGCTGACGAGGATCGTCCTGTCCTTGATGGCCCCCCGCACGTCGTCGGGGTCGACCCGCCCGTCCTTTGCGACACCGAGGTATGTCACCTCGTAGCCCTGCTTCTCGAGGCGCTTGCACGTGTCGAGCACCGCCTTGTGCTCGGTCACCGTCGTGACGATGTGATTGCCCTTGTCCTTGTAGAACTCGGCAATCCCCTTGATGGCAAGGTTGTCGCTCTCGGTCGCGCCGCTCGTGAAGACGATCTCTTTGCTGTCCTTCGCGCCGATGAGGCGGGCGATGCGCTCGCGCGCGTAGTCGACCCCCTCCTCCGCCTCCCAGCCGAACTTGTGGCTGCGGCTCGCGGCGTTTCCGAACTTCGTCGTGAAATACGGGAGCATCTCCTCGAGGACGCGCGGGTCCACCGGCGTCGTCGAGTGGTTGTCCATGAAGATGGGGAGCTTGATGGCCATGACGTCCTACCGAGCGCGAAACCCGAGCACGAGCTCGGGTACGTCGGTCTCCTTGTCGTGCAAATCGCAACAGTCGCATTCCGAAAGGAGCCGCTGCGGATCGCACACGTCGCACGTGTCGAGGTACCGCAGGCTCGCCTCGAGATCGTGCTCGAGACCCTCGATCCGCCGCTTTTGCTCGCGCGTCTCCTCGAGCTTGCGGGCGTACACTTGGCGCATCCGCTTCATCGCGCCCGGCGCCCCCTCGACACGCTCCCACTCGCGCACGATGGTCTGGATGTCGCCGAGGCTAAAGCCCATCTCCTGGAGCTTGCAGATCCAGCGAATGCGCACGAGCGCCTCCCGCCCGTAAAGGCGGAAGCGGCCCTTCGAACGCGCCGCGGGCGTCAGGAGCCCGAGCTCCTCGTAAAGGTGGATGGCCCGGACGGTCTTGCCGGTTTCCCGCGCGAGGTCGCCGATCTGCATCATGTCGCGCCGCTCTCGCGCTTCGTCGAGCGAGCGCACGGCGTCGTCCCCCGGAGGACGGAGGAGGGGCAGGCGGTGGTGTTCCGACATGGTGGTGAGCGACCCTTACGCGTCAGTCTTACGTGAACGTAAGAGTTATCGCAAGCGCCCACAAGCCGCGCTTCGATCAAGCTCTACAACGCCGATCCCCAAAGCGATTTCGGGGAATGGCGCTTTCTCCTTCCCGCCTCATCCCTCGGGCTCCCTGCTCTTCGCCCGAGCCTCTTCACCCGCGGCGAGCACGCTCCCCCGCAGGCCCGCGTCCACCTGCAACCACACCGTTCGGACCTCTTCCGGCACCGCCAGCTCCACCATCACCCGCGCGAGCAGGTGGTGGCGCCTGTCGAAGTGGCCCGGCAAGAGCGGGAGGGAGGCGTGGGCCTCGGGGAGCGGCTTGCCCGTGTACCGCTGTGGGCCGCCGAGGAACGCGCACGTGAGCGCCACCTGGGCCTCGACGATATGCGCCTTGTCCTTTCCTTCGAAGAGAAACCCCACGATCGGATCGACGAACATTCGATCGTAGAGCGCCTGCAGCACCGCGCGGACCTTCGCCTCGCCGATCGTCTCGTAGGCCGACCCGCCCTTCATGCCACCGGGACGTCGACCCCTGTCGACTCCTTCACGATGCGCGCGATCGTCGCGAAGAGCTCGTCGCCACGGCCCTTGTCGTCGAGCCAGCGCCGGCCTTCGTTGTCCCACGAGAAGTGCCACGCGCGCGCGCTCGCCGCGAGCCAGATCTGCCGCGTCGGGCGCTGCGTGTTGACGATGCAACGCGCGCCTCCGCGCATCGTCAGCGTGACCACGTCGCCCGCGATCTCGCAA
This sequence comes from Polyangiaceae bacterium, assembly GCA_036500865.1. Lineage (GTDB taxonomy): Bacteria > Myxococcota_A > Polyangia > Polyangiales > Polyangiaceae > Palsa-1150. The sequence goes on along the minus strand of DASYBG010000001.1, from coordinate 170,913 downwards.
TCGACGGCCTCGGGGTCGACGTCCTCGAACGCGTCCCCGATCGCGCGGAAGGCGTCGGCCGCCAGCTCTTCGAACATGCTCTCGTTGATCATCGGCGCCTCAATTCAGCGAGTACGGCAGCGCCAAAAGGAACGGAGCGATCACGGCGTCGAAGACCCCGCCGCTCGACCGGTGCATCTGGTACTCGCCGCGCATCTGCCCGCGCGGCGTCTTCAGCACGCACCCGCTCGTGTATTCGAAGTGCTCGCCCGGCTTGAGCCGCGGCTCCTGCCCGACCACGCCGGGCCCGCGCACCTCCTCGACGTTCCCGTCGCCGTCGGTGATGACCCAATGGCGCGTGCGAAGCTGGGCCTCTTCCGTCCCTTCGTTCGCGATGCGAACGGTGTACGAAAACACATAGCGACGTGCCGCGGGCATGGACCGGTCCGCCACGTAGCTGCTCTTCACCACGACCCGAATGCCCTCGGTCACCGCGGTCGACATTTGCATGACAGTCTCGTCCGCCATCGGGATGCCTTCGTAGCACGCCATAGCAGCGGGGGGAGAGGTTCGGGACGGAGGACGCGCGCCCGCGAGACGGTCGGGCGCACGCGCAGTCTTGCGGATTACACCCAAGGAGGGACGGTGTCTCCGCGGGCGACGCGGCAGCGGCCCACCATCGGCATGTGATCCGACATCCCGTAGAACCGGGCCGTGCGGTCGCCGAAGGGATTGGTCTCTTCGAAGTCGAGCCACCGGATTCCCCGCCCGGTGAACACATGATCGAGGTGCATTCGCATCCGCATGAAGCCGGCGGTGGGCCAGCCTACGAGCTCCGCCGGTGACATCCGGTAGCGGTGGGCGAAGGCGTCCACCCAGCCCTGCTGCTCGGCCAGCCGCCGATAGACGGGAGATCCCGGCAGCGCGTTGAAATCCCCCACGACGACGAAGCGGTCGCTCTGCCGCTCCTTTTCGACGAACCGCGCGAGGTTGGCGGCCTCCGAGAGCTGGTTGTCCCCCCAGCCCAAGCGGCGAGGCTGCGTCCAGAACGCGCGCGCGAACGCGGACGGCAGGCTCAAGTGCGTGTTGAAGACGTCGATCAGGCCGGCCGAGCGTTGCGTCCGGTGCCGAAGCCGGACGTGGGCGCAGATCCGCGTTTGCTTGAAGCGCCGTACGAGCTCGGTGCGGTGGGTGATGTCGTGCGGCGTCCCGGCATTGTGGTGGTCCACGACGAGGTCCTGGTGGGCCAGGATGGCAAGGCCCGTCGTGTAGACGCTGGTCTTCTGCGAGAGGCGATACGCGTGCGCCGGGAAATAGTACGCGTGGAACACGTCGCGCTTGCCCGCAGCGACGAGCTCGGCCGAGAGCATCTGCATGAAGCGCTCGAGCTGCGTCTCATCGTGGTGGTGCGCCACGTTCGACCGGAGCGAGCGCGTCTCCACCTCTTGCAAGCAGACGATGGCCGGCAGGGGCTCGAGCGCGGCCACCGCGCCGGCGATCTTCGCCATCGCCCGCTGCGTGCTCGCGAGCCCCCGCGTTCCGTGGCCGAAATAGCGGACGTTGTAGCTGAGAATGCGGATGGGTTGCATGCGCGGGCGGACCGGAAATCCGAGACCTCCTCGATGGCTACGGCATCGTAGGATAGCCCACGATAGCGTGAGGAATCGGCGCCCGCGGCCTCGAAAGCATCACCGGTCGGGCCGATAAGTCGAGGACGTCGCACGCGAGGCCTCACGTCACGTCGCTACCCGTGCGGCACCCGCGGCGTTCGGTCGTCGATCGCGACCGTGCGCACGGTGACCTTCGCGCCACGCGCGCGCAGCACCCATTCGTTCATTCCGGAATCGAAAGCGCCCTCGGGAACGGCGACCTCGGCCCAAGCGACCCCTGGCCCCGCCACCGAGGCTCGCCCCATCGTGTGCATCCCACCCAGCGGACTGCGCGAGCTCAGATCCACAGTGGCGGGGCCGTCCGACTCCAAGAGAAGGCCCACGTGCGTCGCGAAGGGCCACTCGGCCGCGAAGACGAAGTGAGCCTCCCCGTCGCCGAGCGCGAGCCCGTGCTCCGACCACCGCGCCCCGCGCGTCACGCGGCCCACCCAGGGCGCGCCCATGTCGAACGCGGGGTCCTCGCGGACGAGCGTGCGAAAGCTGCGCGAATAGCGCGGCGTCATCGCGTCGCGGTACGAGCTCGGCGGTAGTCGATAGCGCGCGACGAAGTACGCCTCGGCGGGGAGCAGGGCGACGTCCACGCCGGCGCGGTCGAGCAGGCGCCACAAGGGCCGCAGAGGGGACCACGCGCCATAGAGCTCGGCCTGGCTGAAGTTCTCGTCGCCCCGGATTGTGGTCGATGCAGGGATGTTGTTGACGAGGGTGAGGGCGATGGCGGCGGCGGCGACCCACCGCGCCATCGCCGCGCGGCGCGGCGCGACCGGGGAGAGACCGACCGCGCGCGCGACCGGGCGCAACCCAAGCCCACGATCGACGGCAAGCGACGCGAACAGGATGACCAAGGGCGTGAGCGGCAAGAGTCGCCGCGCTCCGAGCGTCCACCTCGCGTCCCAGTCGAGCGCGGCCGACGAGACGACGATCTCCGCGACGGCGGCGGCGAGGCAACCGAGGGTCCACGCGCGAAGGCGTTCGGACCTAGCGCCCCACGCGAGCCCTGCGACGGCAAGCCACGCCGCCGGCATCCAGAAGAAGAAGCCACCGTGCACGCCGAAGAGGAGCAGGAGCGGGTGCGCGCGGTCGAAATGCATGTAGTCGGCGCCCTGGGGAATCACCAGCCAGCGGCCGTAAAGATACGTGTAGAGCGCGCCTGTGAGCCCCGCGCCGACCGCAGTACCCAGCGCCGCCCCAGTGACCATCCGCCACGGGAGGGGCCTCCCTTCCATCCGCATCGAGACGAGCGCCGTCGCCGGGACGACCGCGTAGAGCGCCGCCGACGAGCGACAGAGCACGGCCACGGCCATCGCCGCTCCGCCCGAGACCCCGTCCCATCGCGCTGGCCCGGCCACCACCGCGCGGAGCGACACGAACGTCATCACCGCCACGGCGAGCGTCAAGTACACGTGCGAGTAGTGCGCGACGCTCGTCGAATACGGAAAGAGCGGCGACGTGAACGCGAAGAGAAGCGCGGTCCACGCCGCCACGGAAGGACGCACGATCAAGCTCGCCGCCCGAAAGGCGAGCCACACCGAAAGCGCGCCGCACAACGGTCCCACCAAGAGCGTCAGCGCCGTCATCCACCCGCCGCACGAGGCGTGTGCCGCGCGGGCGCTCCCGAGCAGCAAGGCCCAAAGGCCCCGGAGGACGGCGAGGGGGGGGACCCAGAACACGGCGGGGCCCGCGTAGTACGGGTTGTCGGCATGCCCGGTACCGCGGTCGACGGCGAGCGAAAACGGGTCCCCGCAAAGGGCATAGTCATTCTTGAAGTCGAGGTCCCCGTCGAACGCGAGCGAGCGGGCGAAGAGCCACGAGTAATAGCCATCGCCGCTCGGGTGAAACGCGGTCCCATCGACGAAATAGACGGCTACGTAGGCGAGCAGCGGCAACGTGAAGACGAGGCGCGAGACAAGCGCGGCAGGCGGGCGGACCATCGTGCAGCGCTGCTTCCTACCATCGCTGCGGGGCGACCGTGGCACGCCGAGGCGCCGCCGCGACATGCTCATGGTGAACCTACGGTCATCGCGACCGCCGTGGTCCACGGCCCTGCCGCGGGCCTCGACCGTCTGGAAGACGTAGCCCGGGCTGCGGCTACGCCGTGCCGTTCGACGGATGCGCGGGCGGCTCGGCGGTGCGGCCGGGCGTGAACGGGACGGCGGTCTCTTCGGTCATCGAAAAGACGCGGTTGCGACCCGCGCTCTTGGCGCCATACATCGCGCGGTCGGCCCGATCGATGAGCTCCTCGAGCGACTCGTGCCCGGCGAGCTGCGCCACGCCGAAGCTCGCGGTCACCTGAACCCGGTGGCCGTTCGCGTCGACGATCTCGTGCTCCTCCACGCCTTGCCGGATCCGCTCGGCGAGCAGCATCGCCCCGTCCTGCGAGGTCGACGGCACGGCGATCACGAACTCCTCACCTCCCCATCGGGCCACGACGTCGCACGACCGCACGCTCGACGTGAGGAGCCGCGCCAACGCAGAGAGGACCGTGTCGCCGACCGCGTGACCCCTCTGATCGTTTATCAACTTGAAGTGATCGACGTCGAGCAGCAACATGCAAAAGGGATCCTTGTAGCGGGAGCTGCGGTTCGCTTCGCGCGTCCCCCACTCGAGGAAGGCCCGGCGGTTGAGCAGGCCGGTCAGCGGGTCGATCGTGGCCATGACGCGCGACTCTTCGACCAGCGTGGCCATACGCAGCGCCCCGCCGAGCTCCCGCGCGATCGTCTTGACGAGGACGCCGTCGTTCGGGTGCGCGGGCGCCCGCGGCGCCATCGCCAGCGCGCCGATCATGCGTTCACCGAAGTGGATCGGCGCCGCCACCGCGGGCGGGCCTTCGGCGTCTGCGACCGCGTCGTCGTCTTCCACGGTCACCATCGCGGGCGCGCCGTCGGCGAGTCCGAGGGCGCGCCGGGCCTCTTCGAGCGCGGGCTTCTGCGTCTTCGGGTTGCTGTGCATCCCGAGCCGGTGCGGCTCGTGGCGCAGGACCGCCATCCACCGGTAGGTCGTGACCTGCGACAAAAACTGCGAGAGCAGGTCGAACAATCGATCGAACGACTCGCTCGCGCCGAGTTGCCTCACCTCCGCGGCGATGACCGACTCGAACAGCGCGGCGTCGAGGTGCGTCGCGATGCGATCGCGCACGTCGAGGCCTTCGGTGGAGCCCATCACGAAGAACCCGTCTTCTTCGAGCGAGCGGCGCTCGAGCGCCCGACGGAGCGCGCGCACGAGCTCCCCCATCCGACCCTTGACGACGTAGGCGAAGGCGCCCGCCTGCTCCGCCCAGAAGTGATTCCTGCGGCCTTCGAGCCCGCGTAGGATCACGGGGACCCGGGAGGTCCCGGGCTCCGATCGCAAGAGCCGGCAAAGCTGCACGCCCGAGATGCTCGGCATGGAGAGGTCGGCGATGACGGCCGCCGGGGGCGCCTCGAGCGCGCGGATGGCTCCATCGGCGCCGTCTCCACACTCGTGGATGTCGAATCCCTGGAGCTTCAGGCGTTCGGCGAGGAGCGCACGACCCGCGTCGTTGGGGTCAATCAAGAGAACTCGCGGCGAGGAGGCCACAATGATCCAACGGCCACTTGCAAGCGCCGCTGAAGACTCGCGCGCGCCCTACACCGGCACCATCGTCTTTATGATCCCGCGCTCCTCGGAACCCCCGGACCCGTCGATGGGGCCGATGGACCCCGGACCGGGTCGGACCGGGCCGAGGCGAGCGCCCAGCGTCTCCGTCTCGATGCCGAGAATCTGCGTCGGGATGGAGAAGCGCAGGGTCGTACCGCATCCGGGTCTACTGACGAGGGACACTTCACCCCGCAATTTCTCGCATTCGGCGCGGAGCGCCCCCATGCCTACCCCGCGGCCCGCGACGTCGTCCGTCTCGTCGCGCGTCGACAACCCGTCGGCAAAGAGCGCCGCGTGGAGGTCCCCGTCCGTGGCGCACGGTAACCCGGCCATACTGGCCTTTCGGGCGACCGCCGCCCAATCGATGCCGCGCCCGTCGTCGCTGATCTCGATGTCGATCTCGTCGTTCGCCCGGCGGGCGCTCATGCGAAGGTGTCCCGCGGAAGGCTTCCCGGCCGCTTGCCGCTCTTCCGGCGACTCGATGCCGTGGGCTATCGCGTTGCGCACCGCGTGGCCGAACGCGCTCCAGAACGGAGCGAGGACCTCGCGCGGAAGACGCAGGCGATCGGCGTCGATCGAGACCTCGATGGGTCCCTTTCCGAGCCGCTGGCCGAGCGCCTCGGCATGCGCAGCGTGTCTGGCGAACCGCTCACTCGTCGACTCGAGCTTCCACGCCGCGACCATCGACGCGATCTCGCGGCGCGGATGGCCATCGACGATCGCGTCGAGGAGCGCGCGATAGTCGGCGTCATCGATGGGCATGCGGTTGTCGGCACGATCGCCGAGGAGCTGTTCGAACCGCGCGCAGAAGGCGTCCCAACGCGAGCGCAGCGTGTGACGCTCCTCTTCCGTGAGGTCCGCGCCGCTATCGGCCAGATTGTCCTCGAGGTGGTGGCAAAACGAGGCAAGGTCCGTCAGCCCGCAAAGGAGCGCGTTGCCTTTGAGCGTGTGCAGCCATCGCTTTACGTCGACGAGGGGCGCCCGCTCTTCGCCGCACAACCGCTCGACGAGCAAGCGCGCGTCGGAGACGAACTCGAGGAACCCCGTCTTGTCACGCATGATGTGCCCGAACGCCCGCACCACCTCGCTCTGCTCGAACTCCGCGCGTTCGGCCGCGCGGCGGCGCGTCACGTCGGAGATGACCACGAGCACGCGTGCTACCTCGGGCCCCTCGTAGAGGGGCGTGTATTCGAGTTCGTACTCGCGATTCTCGGCGGTCATGACGCGCGGCAGTTGATCCACCAGGAGCTCCACCGGCATCACCCCCTCGAGGAGCTCCGACCAGTTGAGCCGGAAAGACGCGGCTGCGCGCGCGTCGACGCGCTCGATGTAGTCCGGGAAGGTGACCTCGGGCGCCGGCTGGCCGAACCATTGATCGACCACGGCCGAACGCTCCGGCGCGATGTGCCCCCGCCGGTCGACGACCAGGAGCCCTTGGTTGACGTTGTCGAGGACCATGCGCATATCGGAGTTGCGTACGTCGAGCTCGCGGGTGCGCACGCGCACGAGGCTGTCCAGGCGCCCGGTCTCCCGCGCGTTCGACTCTCGGATCTGCTCCACCAGCGCGCGGATGTTGGCGAACATCGTATTGAACGACCGCGCGAGCTGGCCCACTTCGTCGGCCGACGCATCGGTCAAGGCGTCGACGGAGAGGTCTCCCCCGGCGACCGCTCGTGTCGCGGCGGCGATGGCGCCGAGGCGGCGCCCAATCGATCGTCCGATGGCCAGCGCCGCGGCGAGGCCGATGCCGAGCGCGCCCAACCCTACCCATAACGCCGTTCGCCGAATGCCGCTCACGTCGGCCTCCGCGCGCGCCGTCGACACCTCGATGACGAGCGTGCCCGTCGGTCCCTCCCGTGAAACGACGGGCGCCATCGCACGAAAGAACGAAGGTCCCTCGGCGATCGTCACGCGGTCCAGCGGCTTCCGCGAAAACACGACGCGCCCGGTGAGCTCGCCCAGCGCGAACAGGGGCTGGCCAGCGGCGTCGTAGAGGACCATCGCGCGCACGTCGGGGTCTTCGGTCGTCGCCGTAAAGACCTCCCGCACCGTCTCGCGATCGTCGAAGGCGACCCCAGGCTCGACTTGTTTGGCGACGAGGACGGCATACGTCGCCGCCTTGCCGCGGATGGCGGCGCGCAGCGACTCGATGTGCCGCGCGGGAAAGTACGTCGCGAGCACGGTCACGACGACCGCCGTGAGACCGAACACGATACCCACGGCCTTCCAACGAATGGACGCGAGAAGGCCGCCCTGTACGCTCATGTTTGTCCCCCACCCCCTTGGAGCAACGGACAACCCGTTGCGGCGCTAAAGATGTCCGGTCGAAGGACGTTCTTGCTCACGATGGGGACAGCGGGGGGGGCGGCAAGACTGGGAATGTGTGTGCTGCTGATCGCGCAGTTCGGCTGCTCGAATCGGCGGACGGAAGATGCGGCACCTTCGGCCGTGCCCATGGCGTCTGCTGCTACGGCGGTCCTGCTTCCCTCTCCGCCGAGCACGGAGGTAAACCCGCGCCTGCTGCGCCGATTCCAGCCCTTGCCTGCGTCACTCGACGACGACAAGAACACGCGTACGGCCGACAAGGTCGACCTCGGCCGCATGCTCTTTTTCGATACCCGCCTATCGAAAGACGGCGACCTCTCGTGCGATAGCTGCCACTCGCTCGCGGACTATGGCGTCGACCACCAGCGCTTCTCGCTGGGCCACGCTCGACAGCGCGGAGGCCGCAATGCGCCCACGGTCTACAACGCCGGGGGACACTTCGCGCAGTTCTGGGATGGTCGGGCGCGCAACGTCGAGGAGCAAGCCCAGGGGCCGATCCTCAATCCGGTCGAGATGGCCATGCCGGACGCAGCGCACGTCGTCTCCGCCCTCAAGGCCGTGCCGGGCTACGTGAGCGCCTTTCATGCCGCTTTTCCGGCGGACTCGGACCCCGTGACCTTCGACAACGTGGGCCGCGCGATCGGCGCCTTCGAGCGCGGCCTCGTCACCCCGAGCCGATGGGACGACTACCTCCGCGGCAACTCCGCGGCCCTGACCACGAGCGAGAAGGAAGGCCTGAAGACCTTCCTGAACGTGGGCTGCATGGTGTGTCACACGGGGGCCTTCCTCGGCGGCTCGATGTTCGAGCGTGTCGGCGTCGTCGAGCCCTGGCCGAACCAGACGGATCGCGGGCGACAACAAGTCACGAAGGTCGCCGGCGACGCCATGATGTTCAAGGTCCCGACGTTGCGCAACGTCGAGCACACTGCACCGTATTTTCACGACGGCTCCGCAGCCACCCTCGAAGACGCCGTCCGTATGATGGGGCGCCACCAACTCGGCCTCGAGATGTCGGATACCGAGGTCGGTGCAATCGTCACGTGGCTCAAGTCGCTGACGGGCTCTCCGCCTGCCGACTACATCAGGAAGCCCGCCCTCCCCGGGTCCGGCACCTGAAAGGCGTGGCCCGCGACAATGTCCACCCGCAGCTGGGCATGCTTGATGCTGGTCGGGATCACGTTGGCTTTCTCCGCCTGCGCGCGAGACCCAGACCCCAAGGAGAGTGACTCCCTCGTCGCGGCCGCCTCCGTCGCGGGCCCTTGCGGGGTGGCGGGACAGCCCGACTGCCCGCTGCAGGGCTGGATGAAAGCCACGATGACGCCCGCGATCAGCGCGGGAGACCTCGTGCGGCTCGAGCGCGACTTCAAGCGAATCGCCGATTTTGCTCCCCCTGACTATGGCCGCTGGAAGGCGATCTCCGGGGCCGGCGCCGACGCCGCCGCGCACGGCGATATCGAAGGAGCGCGCCAGGCCTGCAAGAGCTGTCATGACGAATTCCGAGCTCGATATCGCCGTGAATTGCGGGCGCGTGCTTTGCCGTAGGCGCGCCGCGGTCCGGTAGCCGGACCGGGCATTCCCCCTTAAAGGTGCCTTCTGGTGCGCCGTCACAAGCTCGGGGGCGAGCGATGGCGAGACGCGGGGGATGGGCGTTGGCTCGATTCGTGTCGCGCGGAAATGCGGGCGCGATCGGACTCACTGTCTGGTTCGCGGTCATGCTCGCGGTCGGCGCGGGCCTCCTCTCGCGACACCTCGTGGCGCTCCCGGCTCCGGCAAAGAGCGCGAAGCTCGCCGCCTCGATGGCGCAGCTGCGGCGGCCGGAGACCCAGGGCACGTGGCTGGCCGTCCACGTCCTCTACTCCGAGTGCCGCTGCTCGCAGCGCATCGTAGAGCACCTGCTCTCGGGCGCGCGACCGACGGACTGGACCGAGGTGGTCCTCTGGGTCGGGCAACGGGAGCCGGACCCCGCGCTCGCGCGGCGCTTCGACGTGCGACGGGTCGCCGCCGCGGACCTCGCGCGAATGGGGATCGAGGCGACGCCGATGCTCGTGGCCGTCGACCCCGGCGGACTGGTTCGATACTCCGGCGGATATACGGATCGCAAGCAGGGTCCGGTCATCGACGACGTGCGCATTCTCGATGCGTCGCGCAAACCCGACCTCGTCGCGAGCCTCCCCGTATTCGGATGCGCCATCAGCGATCGACTCCGCGCCGAACTCGCCACCCTCCCTGCCCTGTGAGTCCACCCATGCATCGACCCGTGCATCGACTGCTTCGCTATCTGATCCTCCCGTCGGAGATCACGGACTTCGAGCGGCAGTACATCGCGCGCGTCAACCGGATCGCGCTTTACTTCTTCGCGCTGCACGTGCCCGCGTTCACCCTCATCGCGTGGTTCAACGGGACGCGACCCGTCGTCGCTGCCCTCCTGTCCGCCGCGGTCGTCGCCGGGCCGGCGATTTCCCATCGCATGATCTCCAATCCGCGCATCACCTCGGTGGTCTACGGCGTCACCGCGATGTTCATGGGCGGGTTACTCGTGCACTTCGGGCAGGGCCCCGTGCAGATCGAAATGCACTTCTATTTCTTCTCGCTCATCGCGATGTGCGCGGTATTCGGCAATCCGCTGGTCATCATCGCGGCCGCCGTCACCGTCGCGCTCCACCACCTGATCGTCTGGCTCGTTCTGCCACAGAGTGTATTCAACTACGATGCGGCCTGGTGGGTCGTCGCCGTCCACGCAGCGTTCGTGGTCCTCGAGTCGGTCGCGGCGTGCGTGATCGCTCGAAGCTTCTTCGACAACGTCATCGGGCTCGACCGGATCGTGCAGGCGCGCACGGCGGCGCTCGACGCGAAGAATGACGAGATGCGACTGCTCTTGGACAACGTGGAGCAGGGCTTTCTGACCATCGATTCCGAGGGCCGGTTGGCCCAGGCGCGGTCGGCGGCGATCGACCGATGGTTCGGCGCGCCGCCCCCCGACACGAACTGGTTCGACTACCTCACGACCTTGTCGCCCGAGTTCGCCGCTCAAAGCCGCCTCGCGTGGCAAGAAGTCGTCGACGACGTCATGCCCGTCGAGCTGACCCTCGACCAGATGCCCCGCCGCTTCGAGCGCGATCCCTACAAACACTACCGCATCGACTACCGGCTCCTCGAAGCCTCGACCCCGGGCGAGAGGCTCTACCTCGTCATCGTGACCGACGTCACCGCAGAGGTGGAGCGGGAGCTCGTCGAGCAAGAGGCGCGCGAGCGCATCGGTCTCTTCCAGAAGCTCCTCGTCGACCGAAGTGGATTCGAGACCTTCTTCGAGGAAGGCAGTCACATCGTCGACCTGCTCGTGAACGAGAGGACGGCGGATCTCAACACGATCAAGCGGGCGATCCACACGCTCAAGGGCAGCGCGGGACTCTACAGCCTGTCGAGCCTCGTCGCGATGTGCCACGACCTCGAGACGTTCATGGAGCAGGAGAACACGGCTCCGACGAAGACGTCTTACGAGGCGCTCAGCGTGCGCTGGCAGCGGCTATCGACCGATCGGGAGATCCTCCTCGGGGGACGCGCTTCCACCATCGAGCTCGACCAGGATCAGTACGAGGTGCTCAAGGCGGCCGTCCGCAATGGGGAGCCCCCCACGCTCTTGCTTCGCCGCATCCGGTCCCTGAAGCTCGAGTCGGCCGGCAAGCGGCTGCGACACTTCGAAGAGTACGCGAAGGCCATTGCCCAGCGGCTCGGAAAGAGCGACGTCCGTGTCGACGTGGAGGACCACGGCGTCCGGCTGGCCGCGCCCCGGTGGGGCGCCTTCTGGACGACGTTCATCCATGCGGTCCGAAACGCGGTGGATCACGGGATCGAGCCGGCGGAGCACCGCATCGCCGTGGGTAAACCACCCCTCGGGCACCTCGCGCTCCGCAGTTACGAGGAGGCGGACCGAATCGTCATCGAGATCGCCGACGACGGCAGGGGCATCGATTGGGATGCCCTCGCGCGGCGTGCCGCGGAGCTCGGGCTACCGGCGAGCTCCTCGGCCGACGTCGAGCGCGCTCTCTTTACCGAAGGCGTATCGACCGCGGAGGGGGTCAGCGAGATGTCGGGCCGTGGCGTCGGCATGAGCGCCTTGCTCGAGCAGACCCGATCGTTGGGCGGTGAGGTGGCCATCCAGAGCGTCCCAGGTCGCGGCACCACCTTGCGCTTCACCTTTCCGTCCTCCGCGAACGCCGCAGACAGCATCGCACCGGCGGCGACGGCCACGAACTGAAGGACCGATGACTATGGCGGACGACGACGCGTTTTCGATCATGGGCCGCTACCTCACCGAGGCGGCCACGGAGCTCTTCGACTCCTACGGGATGAGCGTGCGCCGTCTTCCGGATCAGACTCGCGTCGCTCCGGGCGCGACACCGGACCAGTCGATCGTGGCGGTCATCGGGTACGCCGGTGACAAAGTGCGCGGTGCTCTCGTGCTCGTGGCGACCCGGTCCGCCGTCGAGTCCTGGCTCGACGCCCTCGGGGAGAACCCCCAGAACACCGACCTGTTCGACACCGTGGGGGAGTTCTCGAACATGATGCTCGGCCGACTGAAGGCCCGCCTCTCCCCGCAAGGGTTCCCGATCCTGCTTTCGACGCCGACCACGGCGTCGGGTGACGCGCTTCGACTGTCGAAGCCGCCGGGACCCTCTTCCTGGCTGGCGTTCGGCGGCTCGGGATGGCGGCTCGATGTGCGCATCGACGCGACGTTCGAGCCGGGTGTCGTGTTGCAGGAGTCCGACGTCCCGAGCACGGGCGTGGAATCCGGAGAAATGCTGCTTTTTTGAGCCCTGCCGGCGGCGGCCCCATGGAGAATGACGAATGAGCGCAACGATTCTCATAGTTGATGATTCGGCAATGGTAAGGACGCAGGTCGGTCGCGCCTTGATCGGAGCCGGATTCACCGTCGTCGAAGCGATCGACGGCGTCGACGCAGTCAAGAAGCTCGCCGGCACTCCCGCGACCCGCCTCATCGTGTGCGACGTGAACATGCCCCGGATGAACGGCGTCGAGTTTCTCGAACGCCTGTCCTCCGAAGGCTCCACGTTGCCGGTCGTGATGCTGACGACCGAGGGACAGCCAGAACTCATCCAGCGCGCGAAGGCGCTCGGCGCCAAGGGGTGGATCGTCAAGCCGTTCAAGCCGGAACTGCTGATCGCAGCGGTCAAAAAGCTGACCGCGACTGCTGCGGCTTAGTGCAAACGAACGGGGGGGGACCGGCCATGAAGGTCATCGTCGTCAACGACAAGAAGGGAGAGCGGGACGCCATCGTCCTCGCTCTCCAAAAAGCCTCTCTTTCGGTCGAAGGGGTCGCCGACGCGAAGACCGCGGTCGCCTCCATCGGGAGCGATTCGCCGTCGGTCGCCGTCGTCTCGTGGCCTGCCACAGGCGGAGCGGACCTGGTTCGGCTCTTGCGCGGCGCCGATACGTCGGGGCAGATGTTCATCCTGGCGGTACTCGATCCGAGCCCGGGGGGACGTGACATCCCGCACCTCGTGGCGGCCGGCGCGAACGACTTCATGCGCCGCCCCATCGTCGAGACCGAAATCGTCGCCCGCACGCAGGGGCCGGGCCGACTCCTAAAGTGGGCGACCTCGGTAGCTAGGCCCGCAGTCTTCGATCTCTCGGCCGCGAGTGACCTGACTCGAACGACCGTGTGGAAGAACATGGCCTCCATCGTCTGCGAGGACCTCGGCGCAATGGTCGGGCAGGTTTGCGAGCCGGCGAGCGGGTGGCCGAAAACCTTCGTACGAGACTTGCGGGGTTCGACGATCACCATGTCCATCGCCACCGACCAGGTCGAGCTCCGCGTTTCGGTCATGGCCGACCGCCCGTCCTTGAAGTGGCTCGGCGAGGCACTTCTCGGTGACGCGACGTCGGGGGACGCGGCGCTCGACGACGTGCTTCGGGAGCTGGCCAACACGGCCGGCGGCGCGGTCAAGCGGGCCGCGTTGCCGGAGAACATCACCCTGACGACCGGAATCCCCACGAACGAGACGATGGTCCGCTTCGACGGGGCCGGCGTACAGTGCTGGACGATGCCGCTCGCCGACGGAAAGGCACGCCTGGCCATCGTGGGCGAGATCCGAAGGCGCGAGAACCAGCGCGTGGCGGCGTCGAGCCTCCGCGAGGGTATGGTCCTCGCGCACGACCTCCGCACCGAGAGCGGCGCGCTCCTCGTGGCCGCCGGCTCCAGGTTGACGTCGACCGCGGCGCAGCGCCTCGCACAGGTCCTCGGTCCCCGCTTCTTCGTCGAGGTCGCGACCGCGGCCTGAACGTGGACGGTGCGAAGCGGTCCCCTCTGTATTTGCGGGGCACGTTCGGCGTAGTCTTCGACGGGCCATGGGGGTCGCCTATCATGCGCACGCGCGTTTCCTCGACGCGCATGGAAACCGGATCACCGTCCCGGCACCTTTCGACCCGGCGACGCCGCACGCGCCATGGTGGTACGACTGGATCGCCGCCCACGCCGAGCCGCTGCGGCGAGCGGGGTTCACGGCCATCCTCTACCCGCCGGTGTGCAAAACGCAGAGCGGCGGCGCGCCGACCGGCGACGGCTACGGCGTCTTCGACCAGTACGACCTCGGCGCGAAACCCCAGCAGGGCTCCGTCGAGACGCGCTTCGGCAGCCGGGAGCTGTTGAAGCGCTCGATCGCCGTCGCGCACGCGTGCGGGCTCGACGTCTATATCGACGTGGTAATGCACCAGCTGAGCGGAGCGGCGAACGGCACTTACGACTACCTCGGCGCCGACGGCAAGACAAAGAACGGGCGCTTCCCCAAGCGGCCCGGGTGCTTCCGCGGTCCGCCGCCCCGTCGCCCCGCCGACCCCGTGCCCGTGCCGAGCGCCGACTTCCCGTTCGGCGACGAGTTCGTCTACGTCCACTGCGAGCCGCCCGGATACACGCAAAACGCCATGATCGCCTTCGGCGAGTGGCTCACGCGGTCGCTCGACATCCAGGGCTATCGCGTCGACGACACCAAGGGGATGGCCGTCGCGTTCGTCCACGACTGGATGACGTCGGGCGCGATGGCGGGGCGCTATTGTGTGTCCGAATACTTCGACGGCAACCCAGACGCCCTTGCCTGGTGGGTCCACGGCAGCGGCATGGATGGTCGCTCGGCCGTCTTCGATTTCACTTTGCACTGGGCGCTCCAGGGCATGTGCGACGACGGCGGGTTCGACATGATGCAGCTCGACGGCGCGGGCTATGCGGCGCGCGATCCGATGAACGCCGTCACCTTCGTCGACAACCCCGACACGGACCTCTCGCCCGGGCAGCCCATCATCAGCAACAAGCTCCTCGCCTACGCGTTCATCCTGACGACCGAGGGCTACCCGTTCGTCTATCACAAGGACTACGCCGAAAGCCCCGGGTGCTACGGCCTCAAGAAGTGGATCGACAATCTGGTCTGGATCCACGAGACGCTGGCGAACGGCCCCACGACGACGCGCTGGAACGACGACAAGACGATCGTGCTCGAGCGCCTCGGCGCGCCCGGCCTCTTGACCGGCATCAGCAGCGACGTGTGGAACCCGCGAACGATCACCTGCCAGACCGCCTTCGGCGCGAACGTCCAGCTCCACGACTACACGGGCAGGCACGGCGACGTCTGGACGGACTGGAACGGCCGCGCGACCTTCACCCTGCCGAGCAACGCGTTCGGCGGGGGCCAATCCTATCTGTGCTTCTCGCGCGCCGGACAAGACCGCGCGTTTTCGCTGCGCGACCGCGCGACCACGCAGACCTTCTTCGGCGCTGCGGACCTCGACATCCCGCCGGCGCCGATCACGGGGAGCGTCACCGCGGGGCGGATCTACTGCGCTGCCCACAAGCCCGTCGAAGCCGCGATCCGCTTCTCCGGGCATGCGCCGGCCGACGCGGCATTGTCCGTCAGCGTCGTTGCACCCGGCGGGTCGGTGCTCGGCACGCACCACGCGGGCGCCGGCGGCGCGCCCCGTCCGATAAAGGTCACCGCGGGCGCGTCCGGCTGGCACGAGCTCCG
This sequence comes from Polyangiaceae bacterium, assembly GCA_036500865.1. GTDB lineage: Bacteria > Myxococcota_A > Polyangia > Polyangiales > Polyangiaceae > Palsa-1150. Next base: position 155,297 of record DASYBG010000001.1, on the reverse strand, counting down.
CGTCTCCGGACGCGGGCTCGCCACCGAGACGCCGTACGAAGTCGACGTCGTCTACACAGCCACCCAGACGCTCCCGCCCGAACCACCACGCTGATCCGAGCGGGTCGAGCCAAAGGAGACCGCCGATGAACATCGCCGTCGTCACTCGGTCGTACGACCCGTTCCGCTCCGGAGTGAACGCCAAGGAGTCGATCTTGACCGCACAGGCCGTAGGGGCGCGCGGCATCAAGAAGATCTTCACGCTGCCGACGCCCGACGACGCCCGTGGCTGCGAGGCTTCGCCGCTCATCGCCCCCGCTGTGAAGCGCGCAGACGGCAGCGTCCATGACCTCGTGCTCCTCGCGACGATGGGCAACTGGGTCTACGCGTACGACGCGAACGACGGCGCGCTCGTCTGGAAGCGTTTTCTGGGCCGACCCGTGAAAGGCGAGATCGCGATCGACGCGCACAACATCAATCAGTTCTGGGGCGTCCTCTCGACGCCCATTCTACAGGACGGTGTGCTCTACGGCTGCGCGTGGATCAGCAGTGACGGGTCGCCCGCCCGCGGACGTCACAACGCCTTCGCGATCGACATCAAGACCGGCAACGACGTCCACCCGCTGCTCGACCTCGAAGGGGCGACGTTCGACCCCGGCCACGGCCTGCCGCACATCACATTCCGGGCCGCCGAACGCAAGCAGCGCGCGGCTCTCGCCGTCACCAATGGAGCACTCATCATCCCGTTCGGCACGGTCGCAGAGAGCGCGAACACCGCCCGCGGATGGGTGATCGCCGTCGACCTCGCGACCTGGAAGCTCGCCGCGAGCTGGTGTTCGACCGCGCGCGGCGCCGGCGGCGGCGTGTGGATGGCGGGCGCGGGCCCCGTCATTCTGCCCAACGGCGACATCGCGTTCTTCACGGGCAACGGAGAGTTCGACGGCGTCACCGACTACGGCGAGAGCATGGTGCGGCTCCGGTACGCCGGCGCGAGCGCGCTCGGAGCTGCTCATTTCGCCGTGGTCGATTGGTGGACGCCGTTCACCGACGACGGCCGTACCGGGGGCAACCCCGAGGGGGAAGGTCCTCCGGCACCGTCGAACTTGCGGCGCGTCGCCCGGCTCGCCGCGCGCGGCCTCTTGCGGATGGGCATGGCGAGCGGCGAGTGGGGGGACATGGATCTCGGCTCCGCCGGCGTAGTCTACGTGCCGTCGCTCGACCTCCTGGCCGGGGCCGGCAAAGACGGCGTGCTCTACGCGACCAAGGCCTCGAACATGGGGAAGACGAGCGCCGCCGATCTCGAGCCGAACCATAGCCAGGCCAACTACGCGAAGCTTGCCTTCCGCCCCATCTTCTTCACCTACTTTTCGCCCGACCTCGACCCCGCTCCCGCGCGCATCGAGACGCTGAACACCCTCTTCGCCGGGCGAACGCACCACCAGCACGGCGCGCCGGTCAGCTTCCAGAGCTCGCAGCTCGGCGCCATGCTCTTCAACTGGGGCGAAAACGAGAACGGGCGCGCGTGGCAGATCAGCGCGACGGGGTGCAAGTACCTCGCGTGCACGACGGAGGTCGCTTCGGCCGAGTCGCCGGTGCCGCCGGGCGGCATGCCCGGCGCGATGCTGAGCCTCAGCTGCAACGCCCAGGAGGCCGGGACGGAAGTTTTGTGGGCGGCCATCCCGTACAAGGACGCAAACATGGAGCTGTCGCCGGGCCGCCTGGTCGCGTATGCGGCCACCCGGTTCGAGAACGGACTCTTCGTGAAGCTATGGGACTCGCAAGACTGGAATCACCAATTCACGTTCAACAAATTCGGGATTCCCGTCGTCGCGAACGGAAAGCTGTTTCTCCCCACCTACGACGGCTCCGTCATCGTCTACGGGCTGGCGTAGCCGCGCCCTTCGCGGCATGAGCCCGCGCGCGGACGGCGCGCGGTGACCTTCGCTCTCGTTCTCGGCATCTTCACGATTCGGTACCACATCGAGTTCGTGCTCATCTTCCCCATCGCGACGGGGCTTGTCCGCCATTGCCTCCACGTCGCGTTCAAGAAAGACAGCGCCCGCCAGAACCCGGAACGCTCTTCAACGTGACCCCGTCGCCGGTGTCGCCGCTGTGGACGTTCTGATCGGCGGTGCGCGTCGCGGTCGTCCGCTGGCCTGACCGCCTGGCCGCCGGGTGGTTGTGGCGGCCGCGCGGCAAGATCGCCGAGAAGTGTCGCGCCGCGCGCCACTTTGTGGCTCGCGGCACCACCCCGACTTTCGGGTCCAGAGGAGGACACGTCCTCTGATTGGTTCCGCCGGGCGCATCATTCGCCCTTGAAATCACGCTGCAATTCGTTCGTCGTATCGTCGCTCGGAACGGCTGTACCGGAACGCCGCGAGCACGGCCCTGCGGCACATCCGCTGCAATAGCCCAACGACACACCGCCTCATCACACCCCGCTCTTGGAGGTTTCACCCATCATGGTCAAGTCACGCATCCTCTTCGTCGCCCCTGCGCTCTTCGCGCTGACGGCGGTCGCCTGTACGGCGGAAATCGCCCCGTCCGATGGCTCTTCCAACGAGTCGCAAGCCAGCTCGACGAACCGCAACAAGTGGGACCAGTGCGGCGGCAAGAACTACACGGGCTCGACCACCTGCACGAACTCGAAGTGCACGTACTCGAACGCGAACTACAGCGAGTGCGTCCCGCCCAGCACGGCGTCCGGCGGCTCGACGGGCTCCTGCCCGAGCGGCTCGAGCGCTCCCCAGCAGCTCGGCGCCGCGACGGCTGCGTATCAGGTCATGAGGGCCGCCGCGGGTGCCTGCGGTAGCGCCTCCGCGGGCCCGTGCTGGGCCAGCACGATCCTCGCCTCGCAGCGCTACATGGTCGCCGCCGCCGGCGCCGTGGTCGCCAGCGAGACGTGGCAGACGATCGAGTTCGACTCGACGGATCCCCAGTACAGCTACGTGCCGCAAGCGGCGAAGGCGGCCCTCGCGGTCGCGCAGCTCGACTCCACGGTCGCGGCGTTCCTCGTCGCGGGTCTCCAGTGGGACCAGGCGAACACGGACGGCTCGCTCTTCCCGTCCATGGAGCCCATCGCCGCGCTCTCGACGTTCGTCTACCCGGGCAGCACGACGGCGATCACGATCCAGGACCCCGCCGCCGGCGGCAACCGCCGAACCGAAGTGGTCACCGGGTCGACCTGGTGCGGCTCGGTCAACGTGCACTTCGCCGACACGTCGTCGTACGAGAACGGCTTCGCCCCGTTCAACACGCTCAGCTACCAGAACTTCTACGGCACGACGAAGCCTGCCTACAAGGGCAAGAACGCGTACCCGTCGACGCCCTTCAACGGCTCGGGCGGCGCGAACCCGTTCCTCGTCGTCTCGGTCAACGGCGTCGCGCTCAGCTGGAACACGGCCACCTGGCCCGTTCAAAACTGCCCGAACGACGCGACCTGCGCCGGCACGATCGACATCGACCCGATCCCCTACACGCAGCCGGCTGCCTACTACGACACGACGGGCGCGCTCGTCGGTCCGCAGGCGAACCCCTTCGCCCTCCAGGTCACGAACCTCTACGCTGATCCGGGCCACGTCGGGCAGTGGGCGACGCGCACGGTGAGCGGCGTCCAGCAGTGGGGCACGTTCTCCACGGCCGTGAGCGTGCTCGGCACGACGGTCTACCTCTACGCGAAGCAGATGTAACGAGCGGCGCGAAGCCTCGGCTCCGCGCGGACAGTATCGACGGGCGGGCGGGCGCGACCAAGCGCTCTGCCCGCCCGACGTCTATTTGGCTACGCTCCCCCGCTCCATGGACGGTCTCGACCCCCACCTCGTCGACTTGCAGCTGCGGTTCATGAAGCTCGAACGGGAGCTCGGCGAGCTGTCCGGCGTGGTCGCCGCGCAGCAACGCACCATCGACGCCATGAAGCTCGAGCTGCGGCGGCGCCGCGAGGGCGAGGCCCTCGACGAAGAGAGCCTCGAAGCGCAGCGACCGCCCCACTACTAGGCGTTCGCGATCACTCCGCCGAACCGTTCATCACGACCTGCTCGGCCGGCGCCGCGATGAGCCCCTGCTGGACCGCCTGGACCGGCCGCCCCCCTACGGACGCGAACGCCTCGTAGCAACGAACCAACCAGAGCCGCACGCGCTCACGCTGGAGCGGGGCGAGCGCGTGCTCTCCCGACGCGTCGTGGATGGCGCCCCAGAAGCTCGCGCCCGTGCGATCGATGCGCGCCATGGAGACCGCGTCGAGTTCGGGGACCTCGATGACGCTGCCGCCGAGGTGCTGGATCCGCGTGCGGGCGACGCTCTCGTCGAACAGCGAGAAGTCCTTGGCGCGCCCGCGGTTCTTCACGGCGACGTAGCTGAGCGCGTCGCCCCAGCGATCGAGCGTTCGCTCGAGATCGCGCACGGAGTCGAAGGAACCGTCGCTCACGTGCCAGAGGGTGAGCCGAATGCCCGAGTCGCGCGCGAAGCGGACGACGTCCGCGCTCTCGATCCAGCGCTCGAGCGGACGGCCGCTCTGCGCCGGCAGGTCGACCACCACCGTGCGCTCGGCGGCGAGGGCGCGGTTCACGATCTCGTCGGCGCTCGCGAAGGCCTCGAGATCGACGGGCTGCGTGAACTCACGGTACGAACGAACGAGCGATCCGTGCGAGGGGTCCGCGTCGATCGCCGCGAACGGCGCCGACCGATCGATGCACCACTGCGCAAGCAGCCGCGAGACAACGCTCTTGCCGACGCCGCCCTTCTCCCCTCCGACGAAATGTATTTGGCTCATGCGGCGGTAAGCAACGCGGCTTTCGAGGACGTGTCAAGGGCGAGCCACGCTCGCTCACCGGACTCGGCACGTGACGGGCGCGCGACGGCCGCGTACAACGCGCGCGATCACCAGGCGCCGTGGCCGAGTCTCGCGGTCGCGTCGAGGACGGCGTCGGCCATGCGGCGCTGGTTCTCGTCGCCGAACATCGTGCGGTGCGCGCCCTCGACGTTCACCACGTCGATACGCCCGGTGGTGTAGTGCCCCCAGCCGTAGTTCGGATCGCTCATGTCGGTGGCCACCCAGCGCTCCGAGAGCGACGTCTTGAAGAGCAAGAGATCCGCCTCGAGCTTGTGGGCGGGGTTGTAGAGGCTCCGCGCGTGCCAGAGCGAAGCCTCGAGGCGCCTCAAGCGGTTGTCGGTGGCGGCGTCGTCGACCTGAAGGCGCGGCAGCCGATCCTCGGGACGACCGAGCTTCTCGAGGACGCGGCCCTTGATGTTCTCGAGGCGGACCTTCACGTACTGCTTCGGGTCCCTCCCGAAGAGCTCCCTCGCGTGCGCGAGGAGGCGCCGGGGCAGCGGCATCAGGCGCGGGAACCCCGGCGCGAAGCCGTCGAACGACACGATGAGCGGGACCTCCCGGCCCCGATCGCGGAGGCGGTGCGCCAGCTCGAAGGCGACGAGGACACCGAAGCTGTACCCGCCGATGACGACCCTTCCCTTCGCCGACGCCGACAGCACCTGCGGCAAGTAGATGGACGCCATCTCTTCGATGGTGCGATCCCGAGCCTCGCCTTCGTCGTCCTCCGCGCCGATCGCGTTGAGCGCGTACACGGGGTGCTTGCCGCCGACGATGCGGGCGACCCCGCGGAAGCCGAACCCGTAGCCGCCCGCGCCCGACACGAGAAAGAGCGGCGGCCCCGCCCCGGCGGCCTCGAGCGCGACGATGTGCGGGCCATGGATCCTCGGGGATTCGCTCACGAGGGTGGCGACGAGGCCCCGAATCGTCGGTTTCTGCATCACGCTCGAGAGACTGAGCTTGACTCCGAGGTCTCGCTTCACCCGCGATACGAGCGTGACCGCCAAGAGCGAGTGACCCCCGAGGTCGAAAAAGTCGTCCGTCACGCCGATGCGGTCGCGCTGGAGCAAATCGCGCCAGATCGCCACCATCTTGTGTTCGAGCTCCGTGCTCGGCGAAGCACCGTCCGGCTCCGTGCGAGCCGCGCTCGGCAGCGGGAGGGCCTTGCGATCGACCTTGCCGTTCGACGAGAGCGGCATCGCCTCCTGCACCATGATGCGCGACGGCACCATGAACGCCGGCAGCTTCTCGGCCACATGCGCGCGTATCCGGTCCGGCTCGAGTGTCACCCCTTCGCGCGGCACGACATACGCGATGAGCGAGTTCTCGCCCGACGCGTCGGTCCACGCGACGCACGCGCTCTCCTCGACGCCCGGCACAGCCGCGAGGACCGCCTCGACCTCGCCGAGCTCCACGCGGAAGCCGCGGATTTTGACTTGAAAGTCCGCGCGTCCGAGGAACTCGAGCTCGCCGTCTTCGAAGTACCGGGCGAGGTCTCCGGTCTTGTAGAGCCGCTCGCCCGGCGCGTCCGAGAACGGGTCGGGGACGAAGCGCTCCGCCGTCAGCTCCGGGCGCCGCAGATAGCCTTGCGCGAGGCACGCCCCCCCAATGTAAAGATCGCCGGTCACGCCGACGGCGACGGGTCGCATGCGATCGTCGAGCACGTGGTAGCGGGCGTTCTGGATCGGACGACCGTAGGGCACGCTCGTCCATCGGGGGTCGATGGCGCCGATGGGGAAAAAGTTCGACCAAATGGCGGCCTCGGTGGCACCGCCCAGGCTCGTCACGCGCGCCTTCGGGAACGCGGCCCGCACGGCATCGGGGAGCGCCAGCGGAATCCGATCGCCGCTCAGCATGACCTGGCGCAACGGGGCGTCGAGCGTCGAGGGACCGAAGAACGGCACGAGGCGCTGGAGCGCCGCGGGGGCCGAATCCCAGATCGTGATCCGGCGCTCCACGATGGCGGCGGCGAGGGCCTCGGCGTCGGCGAGCAACGCGCGGCTCGCGACAACGACGGTCGCCCCCGCGCCGAGAGCGCCGAAGGTGTCGTACACCGACAAATCGAAGCAGGGCGAGGTCACGAAGAGGAGGCGGTCTCCGGGGCCCACGCCGAGCGTACGGGTGACCCAGTCGAAGGTGTTGACCACCGCCTCGTGCGTGAGCACTACCCCCTTGGGCCTGCCCGTGCTGCCCGACGTATAGATCGCGTAGCAGGCGTCCCCCGGGGTGGCCGACCGCGGGGGAGCGGTGGCGGGCATGCTGGCGATCGCGGGCGCGTCTTCGCCGTCGATCACGACCCGCGGCAACGAAAAGAGCTTCTCGTGCGCCTTCTCCGTCACCACCAGGGCGAGCTCCGCGTCCTCCGCCATGAACGTGAGTCGATCCACCGGATACGCCGCGTCGAGCGGAACGTAAGCCGCGCCGGACTTGGCCGAGGCGACGAGGGCGACCACGAGGTCGATGTCTCGCTCGAGACAGAGCCCCACACGCACGCCCGGGGACGCGCCGCGCGCGACCAGGAGTCGGGCGAGCCGATTCGCGCGCGCATCGAGCTCCGCGTAGGTGAGGCACGCGGCGTCGCACTCCACGGCGACCGCGTCCGGCTGGGCGAGCGCCCGCTCTTCGAACGGGGCATGGAGGAGCACACGCGCGAAGGGCCGCGCGGTCTCGTTCCAACCCACGAGGATCCGTCGGCGCTCCGCCCGTGGCAGGATGTCGACGTCGGCGAGCTTGCGGTCGGCGTCGCGCGAGAGCTCGGCGAGCGCGTGCGCGACGCAATCGGCGATCCGCGATACCGCGCCGTCGGCGTAGCGGCTCCGATCGAAGAGCAATCGGATTTGCATCTCGCCGCCGTCCTCGACGACCGTCACACAAAGCGGCGGCGACGGCTGCTCGTGCAGCGTCGCCTCCCTGTTCGCAAACGACGGATCGGCGGCGCGGAGGGTCCGATTCAAGTCACGATTCTCGAACATCACGAGCGTCTCGAAGAGCGGCATTCCCCGCGGGATCTCGCTCACTCCCTGAATGTCGACGAGCGGCGTGTGCTCGTGCTCGCGCACGGCGACGCTCTGGGCCCGCAGCGCCGCGAGGAGCGACGCCACCGTGTGGTCGTCGGCCACGCGCACGCGAACGGGGAGCGAATTGATGAAAAGGCCGACCATGTCCTCGGCCGCCCCGCCAAGCGCCGAGCGCCTGCACGCGCGGGTCACCCCGTAGAGGACGTCGTCCTGGCCCGTCGTCCGCGCGAGGACCACCGCCCACGCGGCTTGCACGAGCGTCCCCATCGTCGCCTTCGTTCCGTCCACGAATGCGAGAGCCCGCTCGACGACCTCGCGCTCGACGAGCCGCACGATCTCGCCGTAGCCTTCCCTGGCGAGCGGGCGCGCGGCCGGCTCGGCGAGCGGGAGCGGCGACGGCGCCGACCTTCCTCGGAGCAAGCGGCGGAAGTGGTCGAGGCTCCCGGCGCGGTCGCGCGTCGCGAGCCACGCAATGTAATCGCGGTAAGGCCGCGGCGGCGGCGCGACGGGCGGCGTCTCTCCGCGCACGAGCGACGCGTACACGTCGAATACCTCGACGAGGACGCGCGGTATCGAGCGACCGTCGAGGAGGATATGGTGAAACGTCCAAACGAACTCGTCGTGACCGGGCGCGACCCGAAACACGGTAACGCGCATCAGCGGCGCGCGGGCGAGCTGGAAGCCCCCACGGCGATCGCTCGCCAGGAAGTCTTCGAGTCGCTTGGCGCGCTCGTCGGCACCGACCCCCGTCCAGTCCTCGCACCGAACGGCGACGACCACATCCGCCTCGACGCGCTGGCGGGCGCCCTCCGTCCCGTCCAGGTAAAAAGAGGACGAGAGAAGCGAATGGCGCCGCGCGATCAGCGTCCACGCCTGGGCGAACGCATCGGGCGAGAGCGTCTCGGACAGGACGACGTGGAGCTGCTCGATGTCGTATCCGTCGCGCCCGTCGCTCTTGCCGAGCATGGCCCGATAGAGCATGCCCGCCTGCATGGGGGACAAGTCGTAATGGGGACACGGATGCGCCCGGTGCGACGAGACTGGGTTCACGACAATGGCCATTTCGAGAGCGCGAGGCGACACGCAAATATAAACGACGCCCCCTTCCTCTCGCGACTTCTTCGTCGACCGCGGGCCGCCGTTTTTGCGTACACGACCCGACCCAGCCGCCATGGCAAGGGCGCATTCCGACGCGTATCTCGCGCGCAGCCCCTCCGCCCGACCCCGCGCGCAAACGGGGCGCCTCGCCGGTCGGTCGCTGTGCGCCTCTCAGTAATTCACGAGCACGTCGAACGCGCCGCCCGTCAGGTTCTTGGTCGTCCCTGCATCGGGGACGCTCAGGACCGCCGAGAACGTGCCCACGGCATGCACGGGCGTGGCCGCGTCGGCCCCCGCATCGCCCTCCGGTACGAGATTCATCGTCACCGAGCAGCTCGCCACGGTCGGATCATTCGTCTGCGGGTCTCTGTACGTGAGCTCGACGAAGCCTGCCGGACCTGGCGCGCAGCTGTAGGTCCCGCCCAGCGGCGGCGGCGTGGCGACGCTGATCGAGATGGCGATCGTGAGGCCTTGCGTGCCCGCGATTTCGACTGTGTCGTCGGGGTTTCCCGGCGTGTTGCCGTGGAGGCCGCTCGCCTCCACGGAACTGGCGCATTCGGGGGTTCCGTCGTCCAACCACGTGACGGGGCTCCCCGCGCACACGGCCGCGGCGGCGCCGCCCGCATCGGTCCCGGCGTCCGGGTTGGGACCCCCCGCGTTCCCTGGGCTGCTCGAGCCGCACGCAGCGACGAGACCTACGAACAACGGCAGCGCGCCCCCCTGCAAGCTCGCTCTCGCCATCATGGGTCGACATGTTAGCCGAAGCGAGCCCGCGGCGCGTCGACGTCACGGTGCCCGCGGCGCTCGAAGCCGCGCCGACGCATCCGAGAAAGAACAAGACTCGGGCAGCCGCGCGCCGCCCGAGCCCATGGCGAACCGCTTACGATGACGGTGGCGCCGTGTTCGCGACATCCACGCGACGCAATTCATCGCTTGGCGTCCATGGCCGCCCACGCGACGCGATTTGCCCATTACTTCGGTATTGTCAGCGAAAGGAGCTTGAGGACCGTATTCCAGTTGCGGCCGGTTCCCGCGCTCCCGAGGTGCTTCTCGAGCACCTTGTTCGTCAGCTTCGAAGTCCCGATGCCGGCCGGATAATGCAGATAGGCATGACGCCCTACCGCCTCGACCCGCTCGGGACCGACGAGCCCGCCGCGGAGCGCTTTCACGGCGGCCGCGCCCGCGGCCTTCTTCATGAAGAAGACCACGAGGTGGCTCGGGTCCTCTTTCGCCGCCTTCGCGAACGGGTTTGCGCTCACGACCGCTGCGAGGTCCTTCGCATCGCGGACGAAGTAGTCGGTCTCGAGCCCGAGCCATTCTACGCTCGCCGCCTCGAGCGCCTTCTCGAGCGCGGCCGGGCTGCGGCCGTCGTCCTCGAATACGAGGTTGCCGCTCGCCAGAAGCGTCTTCGCGTCGGCGAGTTTCAATCGGCCCGCGAGCGCCTTCAGGTCCGCGCTGCTGACCCTCTGATGGGGTCCCAGGTTGACCGCCCGAAGCAAAGCGACCGCGTGGCCCATGTGTCGTCCTCGAGTCTACGGGCAATTCCAAGTGCGGGACGCGGGAATGCGGAATTCGACGACTCCCGGCGTTGCGCAGGCGCGTACCGCGCGTACCGCGCGCAACGCGGCCGTGCTTCGCTACCTAGCGCTCCTGGGCGGCGGGCTTCCACGCGCCCGCGACCTGCCGCGTCGGCACGTTGATACGGTTGAAGAGGTTGGCCATGGCGATCGAGAGCAGCAATGCAGAGAGGGCTCGCTCGTCGTAATGTCGGGCCGCTTCGTTCCAGACCGCGTCGGGGACGGGATCGGCCTGGTCGCTCAGCCGCGTGACCGCCTCCGCGAGCGCGAGCGCCGCGCGCTCTGCGTCGCTGAAGTAAGGCGCGTCCCGCCACGCCGCGACGGCAAAGAGTCGCTCGTCGGCTTCGCCGAGGGTCTTGGCGTGGCGCCAGCCCATGTCGACGCAGACGCTGCAGCCGTTGATCTGGCTGGCCCGAAGGTGCAAAAGAGCAAGTACCTTCGGCGGTGCGTCCGCCTTCTGGGTCGCCGCGATGAGCGCTTGGATGGCTGGCATCACCTCGGGAATGATCAGGGCAGGGTTCTTCATTCTTGCTTGCATGGGCTTGCTCCTCGATTTTTCCGCCGGCCGCGCTCGACGCGACGTCGACAAAGCGCCGCACTCGTCACATCGATCGGTGCCGGTCCGTCATCGCTATGACGGACGCGAACCCGGGGATGTGACCGATGGCTGAACAAAAATGGGTTACCGAGCACTTCCGCACGCATGCCGGACGACTGCGCGCGGTCGCGTACCGCATGCTCGGCTCCCGGGCCGAAGCGGACGACGCGGTTCAGGAGGCGTGGCTTCGCCTCGACCGCGCGGACACGCGCGACGTCGAGAACCTCGGGGGATGGCTGACGACGGTCGTCGCTCGCGTGTGCCTCGACATGCTGCGTGCGCGCAAGTCGCGTGGAGAGGCGGTGCAAGCCGCGGAAGGGAACGAAGCGAGCGCCCATGAAGAGCGAGCGGGCGACCCCGAGCACGACCTGCTCTTGGCCGACGCGCTGGGGCCCGCGCTTCTCATCGTGCTCGATTCCCTCGAACCCGCGGAGCGCGTCGCCTTCGTCTTGCACGACATGTTCGCGGTGTCGTTCGAGCAGATCGCGGAGACCCTCGGGCGCTCGCCGGCGGCCGCGCGGCAACTCGCCAGCCGCGCGCGGCGGCGGCTGCAAGGGGCCGGCTCCGATCTGGATGCCGTGGCCGATCATGCGCGCGAAGAGCGCGTGGTCGGCGCCTTCCTGTCCGCATCGCGCAGCGGCGACTTCGACGCGCTGCTCGCCGTGCTCGACCCGCAAATCGTGGTGCGAGCCGACGCTACGGCGGTGCGCATGGGCGCCACGAAGGAGGTCGTCGGTGTGGAGGCCGTGGCGAAGTTCCTCCAGGCGCGTTCGGGCGGGGCAGCCCGCCTGGCGCACGTGAACGGCGCCGTCGGTGCCGCGTGGATCCCACGGGGGAAGCCGGTGGTCGTCTTCGACTTCGTGATCGAGGGCGAGAAGATCGTCGAAATCGGCCTCGTCGCGGACCGTGCGGTCGTCGAGGGAATGAGGGTCGTGGTCGTCGGGGCAAGCGATTCCTGAGTCGTCCCTCGGGCGGTCTCGAGGGAAACCGGCGTCAGGGGCCGCCGGGGGACCGCCGCAGCCGCTCCGCCGCGGGGGCGAAGGATGGCTGGAGCGCGAGGGCACGCGCGTAGTACTCGCGCGCCCGGCCGTGGTCGCCGCCGAGCTCGTAGTAGAGCCCAAGGTTGTAGAGGGGCCGGAACGACCCGACGCCCTGCACGGTCGCGTATCGCGGCGCCTCGCCGAGGGAGAGGCAGCGCTCGAAGGCGCCGACCATCTCGCGCGCTTGGCCGAGCGCGAGATGGCACAACGCCGCGAGAAACCACAGGTCCGTGTAGTCCGGAAAGTGCGGCAAGAACCGCTGAACCAGCGCGAGCGCCTCCGCCGGGCGCCCCGCGCCCTTCAGCGCATATCCGAAGTCGCAGGCAAGGCTGCTCGCGTACCCGGCCGAGAGCGACATGCCCTCCACCGCCGCGGCGAACGGCGCGATCGCCTCGGTCGCCCGGCCGCTGACGAGCAGCGTCTTGCCGAGTTGGTAGTTCAGGTAGGGGTCGTGCGGCTTGCGCACCAGCTCCGCGCGGAGCAGCCGGAGGTTGCGGTCCGACGTCGCCTTGCGCGCGAGGACCTCGGGCCGGTACCCGCTGTGGAGGACCACCAGCCCCGTATCGCCGCTCGACCCCGGGCCGACGAGCTGCTCGTGGATGGAACCCTCGTAGCGGTACCGAGGATCGCGTACGCACGCGCGCGTGATCCACACACTCGCGACCCCCTCGGCGGTGTCGCTCACCTGGCGGATGCGCCCCTTCGGATGCGGTGCGGCCTCCACGAACGTGCGAAAGGCCGGCCACGTCTCGGGCTCCAAGATCTCGTCGGCGTCGATCATGAGGCACCAGTCGCCGGTCGCCTCCGCGAGGGCGCGATTGCGCGCGGCGGCGACGTCCCCGAGATCGATCGACACCCTGGCCCCGGCGCTCTCCGCGATCGCCACGCTCGCGTCCGTCGACCCCCCGTCGACGACCACAATCTCGTCGACCCTTCCGCGCAGGCTGTCGAGCGATTCGCGGAGAGACGTCGCCTCGTTCCGCACGATCATGCAGACGCTGACGCGCATTGCGACCCAGCCCCAGCGTAGCCCCGGACTCGGGACTTGCACCCGAGGACCGAGCCCCAGGCTCGGTCCGAGGCGATCTAAGGCGCCTCCTTCGCGCGAGCGCCGCAAAGCGGCGCTCAGTGCGAAGGAGGGGACTTGAACCCCTATGCCAGTTACGGCGCTAGCACCTCAAGCTAGTGCGTCTGCCAATTCCGCCACCTTCGCGATCGGGAAACGCCCGTGTAGTCGCCGGCTTGGGCCGCGTCAAGGATCTCCACGCTTTCGGCCCTCTACTCGGCGCTCTTCCCTTCCGTAATCGCCGCGACGATCTCCGCGACCTCGAAGGGCTTGCGTACCCATAGCGCCTTGCCGGGGTCGAAGCCCTCGGGCAGGCCGACCGCGCTCCCGCTGATGAAGACGAGGGCGACGTCGGGCGAGCCGCGGCGCAACGCTTCGACGGCCCCCATCACGTCGTCCTCGATGGGGGACAAATCGAGGAGGGCGGCGTCGTGCCGCTCGACCGCGCGCGCGAGCAGCTCTTCGACGGTGCGGGCGACGACCACCCGTGCGCCACGCGCACCCAAGGCCGACTCGAGGAGGGCGGCGACGTCGCGGTCGTCCTCGACGACGAGCACGCGCGTGCCCGCGAGGGACGCAGGGCGCGGCGACGAGACAGGAGCGCGGGGAATGGGCTGCGCGAGGCGCGGCCAGCGCAATCGAAAGCGAGCACCGCGAATGGACCCGCCGCTCATCAGCTCGAGATCGCCGCCCGCGGCGCGCGCGATCGCGCGGGCGTGCTTGAGGCCTACGCCAGCGCCGCCTTCGCGCGTCGTCACGCCGCCGAAGATGCGGCCCGCCTGGCCGATGGGCACACCGGGGCCCTCGTCTTGGACGAAGAGCGACAGCGAGGAGCCTTCGACGCGCGCCTCCACCGTGACCTGGCTCCCGCGCGGCGCCCAGGCGAGCGCGTTGAGGAGCAAGTTCGTCAAAATCTGGGACGCGTCGCCGGCGAGCGGGATACGCGTGCCAGGCGCGCCTGTGAGGACGGCGACCGTGACGCTGGCGCGCTGGGTCTCCACGGAGAGCGCTTCCACGACTTGCCCGACGACGTTGTCGACCGTGTCTTCGCGGTCGACGACGGGGGTGTCGGAGCCGATCGCGCGCCGGGCGAGATCGCGCGCGGTGCGGGCGCGGTCCTCGATGATGGCGAGGGCTCGGTCCAACTGCTCAGGGGAAGCTCTCCCGGAGCGGGTTTCGGCGACCCAGCCGAGCAGAACCGTAAGCGCGTTCGATACCTCGTGCAGCGCTCCGGTCACGTCGCGGTGGGGGTCGCCCGGCGGGGGCTCGCTCCAGCGCACAGAGGCGCGCGACTCTTCGGCATCTCGTGACACCTCGGAAAACTACGCCATTCATGCGTCAGGGTCACGTTTTGAGCGTCTCAAGGTCGTTTGAGACGTGCTCAAGACGACTGACTCTCTTCACTCGTTCAAGCTTTGTGCCGCGCCGCGGGAGTCCGAGACGAGCACCGCCATGGCACGAATGGCGCCTTCGAGCGTGATGTTGCGCGCCTCGACGATCATCGCCGCGACCTTCTCGACGTGTTCGCCCTTCGCACCGGCGGCGACGGCGACCGACCGCGCGTGCAGGCCCATGTGTCCGCGCTGGATTCCGTCGGTCGCGAGGGCGCGAACGGCGGCGAGGTTCGACGCGAGGCCGACGGCGGCCACGATGCCGGCGAGCTCCTGGGCGTCGTGGACCCCGAGCAAGCGCAGGGACAAGCGCGCGGCGGGATGGACGCGCAAGGTGCCGCCGACGGTGCCGAGCGCCATGGGCACCTCGAGCGACCCGACGACGTGGTCGCCGTCGCGACGCCACACGGCGAGCGGCTGGTAACGCCCGGACCGCGCCGCGAACGCGTGGGCGCCGGCTTCGACCGCGCGCCAGTCGTTGCCCGTGGCGATGACGACGGCGTCGATGCCGTTCATGATTCCCTTGTTGTGGGTCGCGGCTCGATAGGGGTCGAGCTCCGCGAAGCGCGACGCGTTGACGATGCCGTCGATGACCTCGTCGCCCTCCATGTCGGCCGTCGCGAGGACGTCGCCCGAGACGCGGCAGCGAACGCGGACGCAGCGCTTGTCGCAAAGGTTGCTGAGGATGCGCAGGCCGAGGCGGGCGCCGGTGATCGCGGCGATACGGCCCGAGACGGCCTCGGCGACGCCGTTGACGAGGTTCGCGCCCATCGCGTCCTGGCAGTCGATGACGATGTGGACGACGACGACGTCGGCGGCAAGGATGCGGGCTTCGATGGATCGGGCGCCGCCGCCGCGCGCCACGAGTCCGGGCACGGCGTCGTTGGCGAGGGCCACGAGCTCCTTCGCGTGGGCGAGGACGCGCTCGGCGGCGAGCCCCGCGTCCCGCACTTCACGCAGCTGCACCTGCGCGATCATGAGCGGCGGGTCCGACTCGGCGGTGAATCCCCCGCCCTCCCGGACCATCTTGGCCGCGTTCGACGCGGCGGCGACCACGCTCGGCTCCTCGATGACCATCGGCACGACGTGATCGTGGCCGTTGACGCGGACGTTGAGCGCGACGCCGTAAGGGAGCGCGTAGGTGCCGAGAACGTTCTCGACGAACTTGTCGGCGGTCTCCGCATTGAGGCCTCCGGCCGCGAGGGCGTGCTCGATGTCGGCGTGGTCGGCGCCGGTGGCGTCGACCACGAGGCCACGGCGCTCGTGGACGGTGACCTTGTGGAAGCCCGGGAGACGAGAAGTTTTGGCCATGGATGAAGGGTGTCCTCACGCAGAGGGTGGGGAAGCGGGTCGCAAGCCACCACGGTCGATGGCGAGGGAAAGCAGTTTCATCGAGAGGCAGGCCGCGTGGGCCGCGAAGTCGCTGGAGGGTGGCGCGAGGCCGATCCACACGGCCACGTCTCCGCCGCCCGCTCCGGACGGGACGAAGGCGGCGCCCTCGCGGGAGGCGCGCTCGGCGAGCTCCGCGAAGGTATCCGGGACGATGGGGGCGAGGGCGGCGCGTCCGAGATCGTCGAGGGCTCTGCCGAAGGCGCGAGCCGCGGCGACGAAGCCCGAACCGTCGCGGCGAACGACGCAAGCGACGGCCTCGACGGCGACGTCGCGCAGGCGGGCGAAGAGCCGCTCGGCGCCGCCGCCCTGGCGCAACAGCGCCACCCGGGCGAGCATGTCGCTCGTGCGGGCGCTCGTGCCCGAGTCGTAGACGAGGACCGAGAGCGCCTCGGGCAGCTCGCGCGACCGCACGATGCCGCCGGATGGTTCGTCGCCGGTCGCGTACTCGATGACGCCGCCGTAGACGCTGGCGGCGACGTCGACGCCGCTCCCTCCTTGCTGCGCGCGGGCGTGCGCGGCGCGGGCGACGCGGAAGATGCGATCGCGGACGCCCGGGAGCCGTGGGTCCTCCCCGTCCGTGAGGGCGCGGGCGCCGACGGCGGCGACGAGGGCCGCGGCGCTCGAACCGAGGCCGAGCTTGCGCCCGCTCGGGTCGTGAAGCGCGCTGACGTCGACGTGGGGCGCGGGCCGATCGCCCGACCACGCCCGCACCTCGGCGGATGGGGCCGAGGCGGCGCGGTCGCCGTCGGCGACGGCGTATCGATCGACGGCGGCGACGATCGCGGGCGCGCCGTCGAGGACGGCGTATGCGCCCGTCAAGAGGACCTTGCCCGGCGCCATCGCCCTCACGCGCGCGCCTCTCCCGGAGGCGACGCGGCGATGAGGTGGGCTCCCGGACCGACGCGGCCGCGCGCGACGCGAAGGACGCCCGGGGCCGCCGCGAGCGCGGCCAACGCGGGACCGGCATCGCCGGGGCGGACGAGCACTTTGACGTGCGGCCCGGCGTCGACGGTGAAGTAGGCGGCGACGCCGCGAGCGCGGAGCGCACGGACCGCCGCGAGCGCTTCCAGCGTGGCCGCGTTCCAGTAGACGATGCCGGCGGCGATGGCGGTCGCGTGCATCGCCAGCGCGCTCGACTCGGCGAGCTCGCCGACGCGATCGAAGTCACCCGCCAGAAGCGCCTCGCGCAGTCGCGCATGGAGGCGCGGCGCCTCTTCGAGCCAGGCCTTCGCGTAGGGGCTGCGCTCCATCGTGGCCTTCATGCCTTCGGTCGACCCGATGGCCTTCTCGGCTTCGCTGGTGACCGCGACGAGGACAGCCAAGGGGAGCTGGCTGGCCGGGGCGAGCGCGCGCGCCGGGTGGAGATCGCTCTCCCGCGCGTCGGCCGGGCCGGCGTCGAGCTCGACGAAGCCGCCGAAGAGGCTTCGCGCGGCGCTCGCGGAGCTTCGTCGGGCCAGATCGCTCACCCGCGCCGCGTCCCAGTCGAGGCCCGCGGCGCGGCTGGCGGCGAGTGCGAGCGCGGCGAAGCCCGACGCGCTCGAGGCGAGCCCGCTGCCCATCGGGAAGTCGCTCTCCGAGGTCACGTCGGCGAAGGCGGCTCGCCCGGCGGCCGCGCGGACCCGATCGAGCAGGGCCACGACCCGCGCCCGGGCCTCGGCCGACGCGGGGCCGCCGCCGATGAAGACCCGATCCGCGGCGAGGGCGCCGTCGAAGCAGACGCGCGTTCGCGTGGCGAAGCCCGCCATCGTGACCGAGAGACTTGGCACCGCGGGGAGATTGCCGCCGCCCGGGCGCTTTCCCCAATACTTGCTCAACGCGAAGTTGGGGTGGGCCAGAGCGGCGGCTTCGGTCACGGCGCCGACTCGCTTTCGGGCAGCGCGCGCGCGCGGGCTTCGGGCGCGACCGACGTCGCGAACCCTTCGAAGCCCGCGGCGCTCCACGCCTGGAGCACGGCCTCCGACGCCGCCGCGGACGCGACGAGGGCCACGACGCTTCCACCGCCGCCGGCGCCCGTGAGCTTCGCGCCCAGGGCGCCCGCCGCGCGGGCGAGAGCGCACATGCGATCGATGTCGGGCGTCGACACGAAGAGCGCGCCGAGGAGCGTCTGGTTGAGGTCCATCAGCCGGCCGAGGCCGAAGCGATCGCCCGCGAGGATGGCGGCGCGGGCGCCGTGGACGAGAGACCGCACGGCTTCGAACGAGGTCTCGACGACGTGGGGTTGGCGCGCCTTGAGCCGCGCGACGGCGTCGACCATGGTCTTGGTGCTGGACGCCGTGCCCGTGCTGCCGATGCACAAGTGCAGTCCCCCCCGCACCCGGACGGGCTCGACGGCCTCGCCGCGACGGAAGAACAAACAGCCGCCCCGCGCCGCGACGGCGGCGTCCACGCCGCTGGGGTTGCCGTGGAACACGCGCTCCCACGCCATGGCGCGCTCTTGCAGCGGATCGTCGTGGACGCCGGCGTCGACGGCCCGGGCGATGGCGACGCCCATCGCGGCGGAGCACCCGAGCCCGCCTCCTGGGGGAAGGTCGGCCTCGACCTCGACGCGCACGGGCGACGAGAACGACGACGACGCGCGCGAGGCGTCGAGGAGCGCGCGGAAGGCGCGACCGAGATCGTGCGCCGCGTCCGTCTCGTCGGTGTCGATGTTCCACCCGCGAACGTGGAGGCGACTGGGGCCGTCATCGACCGGCTCCGCGGTCGCCCGCGCGCCGCGATCGACGCCGACGGCGATCGCCGGCACGCCGTAGACGACGGCGTGCTCGCCCAGCAAGATGACCTTCCCGCAGGCGCGCCCGAAGCGGACGCGTGGATCGTTCGTTCGGGGGCCGCTCATTTATCGGTCCCTCTCGGTGTGCGCCAGGACGGCCTGGGCGAGCAGGGCGCGGCCCGCCGGGGTGAGGCCCGCCTGACCGAGCGCGGCGAGCGACTGCGACACGAGAATGGCGATGCGGGCCTCGACGCGGGCGCTCGCCCCGGTTTCACGCAACACCGAGAGGGCGGCGGCGATGTCCTTGTCGTCGGCCTCGGCGCGACCCAAGACCCCCTCGAGCACCCGCTTCGCCGCGGGATCCTGCATCGCCTCCACCACCAGGGCGGTGCGCTTTCCTTTGCGCAAATCCCCGGCCGCCGGCTTCCCCGTCGCGGCCACGTCGCCGAACGCACCGAGGAGGTCGTCTCGAAGTTGGAACGCGACGCCCAACGGCTCGGCAAAGCGAACGAGCGCGGCCACTTGGTCGTCCCCGGCGCCCGCCAGGCGTGCGCCGATCACCACGGGCCCCCGGGCGGTGTAGCTCGCGGTCTTGAGCGAGTAACCCACCTCCACATCAGAAGCATCGCCCGGCGCGGCGCATACGTCGAGGAGTTGGCCGTGCACCACCTCCTCCTCGATCCGCGCAAGCTCCCGCACCGCGTGCGCCAGCGGAGGCGACGGGACGGACAGCTCCAGCATCGAGGCGAGCGCCCACGCGGCCGCGAGGTCTCCCGCGAGGACGCTCACCGAGTCTCCCTGCTCTTGGCCGCGCGAAGGGGGCCCCTCGGACGCGCGGTCCCGTCCGCCGAAGCGGGCGCGAATCATGGCGGGAACGCTCGGACCCCCGCGCCGTATGTCGTCGCCGTCCATCCAGTCGTCGTGGACGAGCAGGTAGGCTTGGAGGAGCTCCAGCGCGGCGCACGCGGGGACGACGGTCGCGAAGCCGCCGGGGCCCTGGCAGCCCTCGTACGCGGCCGCGAGGAGGACCGCGCGCATCCGCTTGCCACCGCGCAAAACGAGCTGGCGCACGGCGTCGGCGACGGCCGCGACGTCTTCCCCGCGGGACCGCGCGTCGGTCACGCGCGCGTCCAGCCACCCCGTCAAGCGCACGTCCACGTCCGATCGGACCCGTGCGACGAACTGCTCGAACGCGGCTCGCTCGCGCATGTTCTTCCCTCCGACGTCGCTGGCGGTCTCACCTACCACGGAGGACATGGTGCCCATCGCGCGTGCGGAGCCTAGGGGCCAACCTCGGCGGCGTCAACACCGAGAGCGCTCGGAATATGACGCAACTCCGGGTGCTTTCACGTTTCTCTGAAAAGATCGTGAGATGCTCGTCCAGGTCGGGGGAACGCCGGTTCGCGCGCTAAGCTGGCTCGGGGCCCGATGACGATCTCACAGCGCAAGGACGACCACCTCACGCTCTGCGCGAACGAGGACGTCGGCTTCCGGCGCGCCTCGACGCTGCTCGAGTGCGTGCGTCTCGTGCACGACGCACTGCCCGACTTCGCGTACGCGGACGTCGACCTGTCGATCGAGCTCTTCGGCAAGCGCCTGCGGGCGCCGCTCGTCATCGCGTCGATGACCGGCGGCACCGACGAGGCGGGCCGCATCAACCGCGAGCTCGCGGGGATCGCCGAGGAGCGCGGCTACGGCTTCGGCCTCGGGAGCCAGCGCGCGATGCACGTCCGGCCCGGGAGCGGCCCGAGCTACCGAGTGCGCGACGTCGCGCCGACGACGTTGCTGCTCGGGAACCTGGGCGTCGTGCAGGCCCGCGCGATGTCGACGCCGGAGGTCCGCGCGCTCGTCGAGCAGGTGGGCGCCGACGCGCTGTGCGTGCACTTGAACCCCGCGATGGAGCTCGTCCAGCCGGGCGGCGATCGGGACTTCTCGGAAGGCGCGGCGACGCTCGAGCGCCTCGCGCGGGATCTCGGCGTGCCGGTTCTCGCGAAAGAGACCGGGTGCGGTATCGCGCCGTCGGTGGGCCGCCGGCTCCGCGCCGCCGGGGTGCGCCACGTGGACGTGTCGGGCGCCGGCGGGACGTCGTGGGTGGGCGTCGAGACCAAGCGCGCGGCGTCGGTCGGCGACGAGCGGGCCCGCGGCCTCGGCGACGCATTCTGGGATTGGGGCGTGCCCACGGCCGCGTCCGTATCCCTCCTTGCCCCGCTCGGATTCGAGACGATCGTGGCGACGGGCGGCGTGGCGACGGGGCTCGACGTGGCGCGGGCCATCGTGCTCGGCGCGAGCGCGGCGGGGATTGCGCGGCCCGTGCTTCGTGCGCTGTCGGCGGGCGGGCGCAAGGGTGCGATGGATTGGCTCGATGCCGTCGAAGCGGAGCTCCGCGCGGCGATGTTGCTGACGGGCAGCCGCAATGTGCGAGAGCTCGCGCGCGCTCCACGTGTGGTGGTGGGTGAGCTCGCGTCGTGGATCGCTCAGCTCGGCGAAGAAGACGCTCGGCGGAAGTGATACGCTCGCGGAATGAGTGAGAAGAGGGGCCGCGGATTGCAGCAAAGCGATCCGAGCGGACCGGCGCCCGGCACCGACCTCAAAGAGAAGCGCGACGCCTTCCTCCAGACTTTCTTCCGGCGCGGCGCGGAGCTCACCGACGAGCTGGTGACCGAGAACAACCGGCTCCAAGAGCAGCTCGCGCACTACGAAGAAGAGAACGCGTCGCTGAAGACGCAGCTCGCGAGCGACCGCGCGATCCGCGATCTGCTGACGAAGATCGACGACCTCGAGCGAGAGAAGGCCCGCCTCTTGTCGACGGTGCACCAGCAGCAGGAGCTGACGACGCACGTCAAGCACCGCTTCGCCGAGATCGAGTCCGAGCTCGAGAGCTTCGCGAACCTTTACGTGGCGAGCTTCCAGATGCACGCGTCGCTGCGGCCGCGCGCGGTCGTCAAGAACGTGAAGGAGCTCTTGATGCAGCTCGTCGGCGCGAGGTCGGCGGCAATCTACGTCGCCGACAAAGACGGCCGCACGCTCGTCCCCGTGCTCGCGGAGGGCATCGAGCTCTCGACGCTGCCCACGATCGCCGTGCAGGACGGGTCGGCGGCGGACGGGGTCGCCGGGCACGTCGAGCGCACGTTCTTGACGGGCTTGCCGCACGTGACGGAGGGGGACGTCGCGTCGGTCCCCGCGGCGTGCATCCCGCTCCAACTCGACGAGCGCGTCCTCGGCGTCATCGTCGTTTACGCCCTCCTCGAGCACAAATCGCGCTTTGTCGCCGTCGACCGCGAGCTCTTCAAGCTCCTCGGCGCGCACGCCGGCGGCGTGCTCGTCGCGGCCTATCTTTGGACCAATCAAGACGGACGTCTTCCGGCCGCCGAAGCCCTCCGCGCCATGTGCAGCACCTCGTGATTCGCCGTTCATCGCTGTAAAGGCCCGCTTTTCGCACCCTCGAGGACCCTCGACGAGATGACCGCCCACTACTCTTGTTTGGTCGTCGAAGATTCGCCCATGATGCGGCAGCTCCTCGTTCTCGCGCTCTCGCGCGTGCGGGACCTGCGCGTCACCGAAGCCGACGACGGCGTGGACGGCCTCCGAAAACTCGCCAGCGGCAAGTTCGACATCATCCTCACCGACATCAACATGCCCATCATGGACGGGCTCAAGCTCGTGAAGCGCGTCAGGGGCGACCCTTCCCACAAGGACGTGCCCATCATCGTCATCACGACGGAGGGCTCGAACGAGGACCGTCACCGCGCGCTCCAGCTCGGGGCGAACGCGTACATCACGAAGCCCATCCAGGCCCCTCAGGTCATTGCCAAGGTGAAAGAACTGCTCAAGATAGAGGCGTGAGCAGGGTCAAGATCTGCGGCGTGACGACGGTCGAGGACGCGAGGGATTGCGCCGACGCGGGGGCGGACGCGATCGGCGTGAACTTCATCGCGTCGAGCGTGCGGCGTGTCGATCCGGCGCGCGCGCGGGCCATCGTGGAGGCGGTGGGCGCTCGCACGCTCGTCGTGGGCGTGGTCGCGAACGAGTCGATTGACGCGATGCGGGCGCTCCGCGACGCGACCGGCGTGGGGTGCCTTCAGCTCCACGGCGACGAGGACGCGGACACGGTGCGGGCGCTCCTTCCCCACGCGTACAAGGCGGTCCGGGTGGCGGGCCCGGAGGACGTCGAGGTCGCGCGCGCGATGCCGGGCGAGTTCGTGCTCGTGGACGCGAAGGTCGCGGGGGCTCTCGGCGGCACGGGCCACACGTTCGACTGGAGGCTCGTGGTCGACCTCTCGGCGAAGCGCCGGCTCGTGCTCGCGGGCGGCCTCACGCCCGAGAGCGCCGCCGAGGCGGTGCATCGCGTACGCCCGTGGTGCGTCGACGTCGCGAGCGGCGTCGAATCCAGCCCGGGCCGGAAAGACCCGCGAAAGGTGCGCGCGTTCGTCGAGGCGGTGCGAGCGGCAGGCTGAATCGGCGCGCCGCGGCGCCCGGATGGATCAGCCGAGGTCGAACGCGGTGCGGGCCACGATGGCCGCCGCGGGGTCCTTCTCGCGGTCCATCCCGTGGAGCAGGACATCCGCCGGCGTGAGGCCCTTGCCGACGAGCGTCCGGAGCCCGGCGAGGTGGACCCGCTCGTCTTGTCGGGTCACGGGGTCAATCCGGGCGCGCCGCGCGAGGCCCTGCTCCGCGATGGCGACCAAGCGTTCGGCGAAGTAGGCGAGCTTGTTCTGCCGGAACGTCGCCTGCAAACCCTCGCGCCAGAGCCGCGTGCGCAGCTCCGCCGAGTCGTCGTGGCCCCAGCCTTCCACCATCGCCTCGGCCTCGCCGAGGGCGTGCTCGTCGTAGAAGATCCCCGTCCAGAGGGCGGGCAAGGCCGCGGCCAGGGTCGTCTGCGTGTCGGCGCCGCGGATCTCGATGGTCTTCTTCAGGCGCACCTCGGGGAAAAGCGTATTGAGGTGGAGCTTCCAGTCTTCGATGGTCGGCTTGTGGCCCTCGAAGCCGTTCTCGTGGAAGCCGCGGAACGTCTGGCCCGTGTTGGCGATCGCGCGGCCGTCGCGCTTGAAGAGGAACATCGGCACGTCGAGCGCCCACTCGACGTAGTCCTCGAACCCCGCCCCCTTCCGCCAGAGGCTCGGCAAGAGGCCGGACCGATCGGGGTCGACGTCGAGCCAGATGCGCCCGCGGTACGTCAGCCCGCCGGACGGTTGCCCCTCTTTCCACGGGCTGTTGGCGAACATCGCGGTGGTCACCGGGGAGAGGGCGAGCGCCACGCGCATCTTGCGCATCGCGTCTTTCTCGTCGGAGTAGTCGTAGTTGGCTTGGACGGTGCTCGTCCGGAGCATCATGTCGAGCGCGTGCGCGCCCCGCGTGGGCAGGTAGCTCCGCATGATCGCGTAGCGCTGCTTCGGTACCCACGAGAAGTCCTCGCGGCGGGCGAAGGGATGGAAGCCCACGCCCAGCCACTTGACGCCCAGCTCCTGCGACAGCGGGCCGATCTCGCGCAGGTGATCGCGCGTCTCGGCGGCGATCTCGTGAACGTCGTCGCTCATTTTGCCGGACAGCTCGAGCTGCCCGCCCGGCTCCAGCGTCACCGAGGCGCCGCCCTTGAGCAGCGCCACGATGGGCCCGTCGGCCCGCTCGCGCTCCGCCGTCCACCCGCTCGATCGCACGAGCTCCTCGAGGAACCGCAAGACGCTGCGGTCCCCCTCGTAAGGAATGGGCTGCCGGCTCTTCTCGAAGATGCCGAACTTCTCCATCTCCGGCCCGATGCGCCACTGCGACGGCGGCTTGCAGGCCTCGACGAAGGGCGAGAGGAGGTCGTCCTTGCGGACAATGGGCGCGGAGTCGGTGTGATCGGTCGTCACGGGGGCGGCTCGGATGGAGGCGTCGGTTCCGATGCTCGGGACGCGCTTATGGTTTCCGCCTCGTAGCGCATGCCGGCCGCGAGAGCGAATGTGATTTCACGCGGCGCTCATCCCGGGCCCTTTGACCGTGGGGCGCGCCGTGCGCTTTCGGTCGAAGAATCGAATGCGACGCATCGCGAGATCGAGGAGCATCAGTGCGATGGCCGCCCCGACCAGGCGCGGCCACAAGTCCTGGTGGTAGCGCACCACCTCTCCGGCCGGGTCGAATACGGCCGCCGGCGTCGGATCGATCGCGCCGCCCGTGGCCGCGGCCGCCAGCCCGAGCGTGGTCACGTCGGGGGCGAGCGCCAGGTACTCGCGGGGGTACGGGTTGGTCACGTGGCCGAAGCTCTCGGCCACCGTCGCGCTCTTGCTGGTCCCGTCGTCGCTCGGCTTCGAGAGCGCCGCGTGCAGAAAGAACGAGCCGTAGCGGTCGAGCGGAAAGTCGGCCTCGTAACGACCCGGCGCCGTCTGCGGCATGGACACCGTCCGTGTATCGGAGGGCGACGCCGCCCCCGCGGCCCCCTGCCCGCTCACGGTGAGCGCGGCCTCGAGCCCGTTCTGGAAGCGATCGTCGGCGCCGATGGCGTCGAGCGCGGCGTGGACGTGGCCCGTCGCGGGGTCGATCTCCGCGCGCATGTCGTAAATCTGCCGCTTCTTCTGGCGCATGTGCTCGCGCACGAGCTGCCCCCAGAACTGCCCCCACTGCGGCCACCGCACCCATTCGACCGCCCAGACGTTCTTCACGTCGCTCGTCCAGGCCATCGTCCAGCCGAGGCCCACGTGCCAGCGCGCCAGAATGGGCTCACCGAGCTCGCTCTCGAGGAGCTCCTGGGCGGGGGGCGGCTTGAGCTTGGTCGCGACGTATCCGTGCAAGAAGGGCGCTGCGGCGACGTCGATGCTCCGCAGGAAGTCGGCCGGGGCGACGGCGCGCGGCTGGAAATACTCCTCGACCGCCGCCGAGCGGCTCACCATCTCGGTCTCGCGGGTGAAGATGCGCGGCAGCGACTGCGGGTCGCTGACCTTGTAAAACCGGCCGCCGCCGACCTCGGCGATGGTGCGCAGCAGGCCCTCGTCGATCCCGCCGCCGAGCCCCACCGACGTCACCGTGATGTTCTCGGCCGCCATCGCCTGCACGAGGTCCCGGATGCCGTTTTGCGGGGCCTGGCCGTCGGTGAGCAAGACGACGTGCTTCTTCTTCGCGCGCGTGGTCGACATGGCCTGATACGCCGCGTCGAGCGCGGGGAAGATCTCCGTGCCGCCGCCCGCCTGGATGCGCGCGATGTCGTTCTGGATGCGCGCGCGATGCTTGGCGGGCGTCATCCGCACGATGCGGGTGGGCTGGGAGTCGAACGCGATGACCTCGAGCAGGTCGTCGGCCGCGAGCGTGTCGGCCGTGGCCTTCGCCGCCTGCTTCGCCATTTCGAGCGGAAGCCCGTTCATCGATCCCGAGCGGTCGATGACCAGCGCCATCGCCACTTCCGCTTCGTCGCGCCGCTTCTCCGCGTCCATGCGGACCGGCAAGATGCGTTCGATCGTGGTGTGGTACCAGCCGCCCAGGCCGTAGCCCCGCTCGCCGCCGGCGAAGAGAAATCCGCCGCCGAGATCGCGCACGTACTGCTCGATGGTGTCCTGCTGGGTGAGCGACACCTGCTCGGCGGGCACGTCGCTGAGGACGATGAAGTCGTAGCGCTCCGCCTCGCGCAGCGACGTCGGGAGGGGATCGCTCGTGTCGACGTTGAACTGCTGCGCGGCGAGGGCGGCGCCGAGATAGGACGCGTGGGCGGGGTCCCCGTCGACATAGAGGACGACGGGCCGCCCGAGCACGGCGACGACGGCGCTCGCTCGGTTGTTTTCCTTGAAGCGGTCCTGCGCCGCCTCCGTGGCGTCGAGGGTGTACGTCACCTCGCCGGGGACGGCGACCTTGCTCCGAAAGGTGACGTCGTTGTCCCCGGGCTCGAGGTCCACCCGCTTGACGCCGTCGAGGCCGTTGACGACGTCCCCCTGCCGGAGCGTCAGCTTCACCGACTGCTTCACGCTCGAGAAGATCTGCGCGTGCACGTCGAAGGTCTCGCCCTCGTGCACCCGGTCCGGGACGCGCAGGTCCCGCACCGCAACCTCCCCGGGCACCGGTCGCTTGTAGGGGATCGCGAAGAGCTTGACCTTGTAGCCGGCCGCGCGGTGCGCCTCCGCGAGGAGGTCGCCGTCCGTCTGCACGCCGTCGGAGAGCACCACCGCGTGGCGCAGGTACCCCTCGGGGTAGAGCCCGTACGCGAGCTGGAGGGCGCTCGCGAGGTCCGTGCCCGTGCCGAGGCCGGGGCCGTGCCGCTCGATGGGCGGCGCCGCGGTCAGGTCGCTCGCGTCGCCCGCCGCGTCGCCTTGGCTGGTGACGACGCGCGGACGCTTGGCGAACGTGACGAGCCGGACGATGTCGTCCTTGTCCTTGGCGTGGATGCCCTTGTCCACCTCGGCGCGCGCGTCCTCGAGCGCCGCGTCGGCGACGCTGTCGCTCACGTCGACGAGGTACACGGTGCACACCTTTTGCGTCGTCGCGGAGCGCGCCAGCCGCGCGAGGCCGAGCGCGAGCGCCGCCACGAACGCGATGCGGACCAGGACCGAGAGGGCGCGCTGCAGGAGCGGCAGGTCCGCGAGGCTCCTCCCCACCATCCAAAGGAAGTACGGCGCGAGGAGCGCGACGCCGAGCATCCGCGGCGAGAGGATCTCGTACTCCTCGGTCCCGCGATGGTAGACGAACGAAGGCGCGCGCCACGCATAGCGCACGTAAATCCAGAGGCCCACCGCGCCCGCCGCCGCCGCGAGCGCTGCCCACGCGGCGGTCCGGAGACCGCGGTTGGCCGGAGGGCGCATCGTCATACGGTCACCCGTCGATGGTACGTCGCCCACTCGAGGACCGAGAGCAGGGCCGCGGCGAGGAGCAAATAGATCCACATTTCGCGGCGCACGCCGGCGTGGAACCCCTCGGTCAACCCCGCCTCCTTGCCGTCGACGACGAGCCGGTCTTGCGGGGCGATGGCGCTCTCGGACGCGTCGAGGAGGTTGGCGGCGAACGCCGACGTCTGCGCGCCCGCCGTGAGCTCGTAGAAGCCGGCACGCTCGCCGAGCAAGACCGCCCTCCCCTCGTGCACCGGCACCGACTCCGACGACCCATCGGGGAGCTTCAACGACGCTTGCGTGAACGACTCGCCCACGGGGAGCCGCCACACGTCACCGGTGCGGAGGCTCGAGAGGTACTGCGCGTCCTCGTCGGTGAACCAGTCGACGCAATCGAGGACGAAGAGCGGCCACGCCACCCGCAGTGGCAAGTCGCTGTCGCGCACGTCGAACCCCATCGCGACGAACTTGTGGCCGCCGCGCGTGCCCGCGACGAGGATGGGCGACGCCCCGCCGTCGGACGCCCCGAGCACCTTGTCGCCGGGCTCCGGCGCGAGCTTGTGTCCCACGGCGATGTTCACGTCGTCGAGCGCGAGGAAGCGCAGGGCCGGGTGCTTGCGGTCGATCTTGTCGAACTCGGGCTGCTTGAGCTCCACGCCGACCTTCACGGGCGCGCCCGGTCCGGCGGGGTCGAGGTAAAGCGCGTTCGTGCGCGGAGGCTCGGCCGGCGTGACGCGGTCGAAGATGACGACGTCCCACGGGGACTCGGCGATGCGGGTCGCGTACGCCTTCGGCGCGGCGTCGGTGACGTCGAGGTACTCGTCGAGGAGGAGGGCCGCGTCGAGATACGTGTCCCCCTCGGTGACGACGAGGACCTTCGCGCGCCGCCGCGCCGGCAAGAGGGCATAGGCGTGATCGTCGGCGGCGAGGTCGTCGTGGCTGCCGTCGGCGAGCGCGATCTTCGCCTCGAGCGTGCGGCTGGCGCCCGAGAGCTGAGGGTAGAACCTCGGGAGCCGTTCCCCCGGCCGCAACGTCAACTGCGAGACGTCGACGAGGGCGCCGTCGCCGAGGAGCTGGAGCTCGACGTCCTCGCTCTCGGCGCCGGTGTTCATGAGCTCGAGCATCACCTCGTAGCGGCTCTTGTCGATCGGGTAGCGCCGGACCGAAAACTGGGTGATGCCGACGTTCTTCGCGCCCTTGCCGACCCGCACGTACGAGATCTTCGCGCCGCCCAAATGGACGGCACCCGACGCGTCCGTCGCCTCTCCGAGCGCGCCGTCGGAGACGACCACGATCTCGCCGCGCGGCACGCCCCGCAGGACGTCCGTGGCGAAGCGGAGGGCGCGCGGGAAGTCGGCGCGGGCGTCGGTCGGTTGGATGGCCGCGAGCTCGCGGTCGAGCGCCGACGTGTCGCTCGTGAGGGGCCCCATCGGCGTGACCATCGCGTCCATCTGCGCGACGAGCATCCGGTCGGCGCCGCCGAGCCCCGCGACGAGCTTCTTGACCTCGTCCTTCGCGGCGGAGAGCCGATTCGGCGTGACGTCCGTCGCCTGCATCGACGCGCTCGCGTCGACGAGCACGACCACGGTCCGGCCGGCGAGGAGACTCTCGGCCGCCCTCGGGTCCCCGAGCGCGAGGACGAGCAGGGCCAGGAGCGCCAGCTGCAGGAGGAGCGAGACCAGCCGCTTCAGCCTCGAGAAGAGGGTCGTCGCCTCCTTGTCCCGGAGGATGCGCTCCCAGAGCGGCGAGAAGGGCACGGCCGCGATCCGGCGGCGGAGCTTCAAAATGTAGAGGACGAGGACACCGAAGCCGGCCGCGCCGAAGATCGCCGCGAGCTGCGCCGCCGTGAGCCCGGCGAGGATCATGTCAAAAACCCGCCCCGCCGAAAGACGCGGAGGATCATCTCGTCGAACGGCACGTCCACCCTCGCGGCGACGTACGGCACCTGGTGTCCGGCGCAGTGGCGCTCGACCTGCGCGAGGTACTCGGCGTAGCCCTCGGCGAAGCGGCGGAGGACCTTCGCCGTGACCGTGACCTCACGCTCGTCGCCCGTCTCGCAGTCGTAGACGAGCACGTCCCCGTGAAGCTTCGGCCGCGCGTCGTCGGGGTCGATCACGTGGACGACGAAGGGATCGAACTTGTTGTAGCGAAGGACGTTGATGCCCCGCTCGAAGCCGCGCGGGTCGTAGAGATCGCTGACGAGGACGGCGAGTCCTTTGCGCTTGTGCTGCGCGACGAAGGTCTTGATGGCGTCCTCGAGGTCGGTGCGTCCGTCGGCGCGGGCCTCGCGCAAGAAGCGGAGGACCTTGAAGATGCGCGCCTTGCCGCGGGTCTCCGGCATCCGCCCGAGCACGCGGTCGCTCGTCGTCACCAGCGTCACCCGGTCGAGGTTCGCGAGGCCGACGTACGCCAGGGCGGCGCAGACCTGCTTCCCGTAGCGGAGCTTCTTCTCGTCGGAGAAGCCCATCGACGCGCTCGTGTCGAGGATGAAGTAGATGGCGAGGTCTTCCTCCTCCTCGAAGAGGCGCACGAGCAGCCGGCCGAAGCGCTGGTAGACGTTCCAGTCGAGGTAGCGGAAGTCGTCGCCGGGTTGGTACTCGCGGTGGTCCGCGAACTCGACGCCGCTGCCGCTCTTCTTCGTCCTGCGCTCCGCGCGGAGCCTCCCCGCGAAGACCCGGCGGCTGACGAGCGCGAGGTAGTCGAGCTTGCGTTGGAACTCTTCGTCGAAGAGGTCGTCGTCCACGTCGGACGCCGGGGTCTTCGCGCGACGCCAGGGGAGCCTGTCGATGAGACCCATCGGTGCGGTTGCCGCGTTCCTCGCCGCCCGCGGCGGCGCGTCAGTTCGCCCCCGCCCGCGCGCTCTTGTCGGCCTTGAGCTCGGGGACGTTCTTCAGGATGGAATCGATGACCTGATCGGTCTTCACCCCTTCGGCCTCGCCCTCGAAGTTGAGCAGGATGCGATGGCGCAGGGCCGGGTGGACCACCGCGCGCACGTCGTCGACCCCCGCCGCGAAGCGACCGTCGAAGAGCGCACGGATCTTCGCGGCCAGGAGCAACGCCTGCGCGCCGCGCGGCGACCCGCCGTACCGTACGAAGCGCTTCGTGAGGTCGCTCGCGTCCGCCGCGTCGGGGTGCGTCGCCTGCAGCACGCGAACGGCGTAGTCCTGCACGTGACGCGCGACGGGCACTTCGCGCACGAGGCGCTGCATCTCGAGAATCGCGTCCCGGTCGAGGACCGCGCGCCGCTTCTCCGGGTCGGCGCCGGTCGTCCGATCGAGGATCTCGTGGAGCTCCTCTCTCCCGGGGAACGGCACGTGGAGCTTGAAGAAGAACCGATCGAGCTGCGCCTCGGGCAAGGGATACGTGCCCTCCATCTCGAGCGGGTTCTGCGTCGCCAGCACGACGAACGGCTCGTCGAGCACGTGCGTGCGCTTGCCGACGCTCACCCGGTGCTCCTGCATCGCCTCGAGGAGCGCGCTCTGGGTCTTCGGCGTGGCGCGGTTCACCTCGTCGGCCAGGACGATGTTCGCGAAGATGGGCCCCCGCCGGAACTCGAACGACTTGCCGCCGCCCTGCACCTCGTCGATGACCGTCGTGCCGAGGATGTCGGCGGGCATCAAGTCGGGCGTGAACTGGATGCGCGAGAACGTGAGCGACAGCGTCTCCGCGAGGGTCCGCACGAGCATCGTCTTGCCGAGCCCAGGGACGCCCTCGAGGAGCGCGTGGCCCCCCGCGAGCATGCACGTCACCACCCCGTCGACCACCTCTCGATTGCCCACGATCGACTTCGCGATCTCCGCGCGAAGCTCGTCGATTCGCTTGCGAAAGAGCGTCACGCGCTCCACGACAAGGTCACTCTCCATTATTTTTCCTCGCGTGGCCGAATGAGTTGGAAGTAGCGCTTCACGTAAAACCGATATCCGCTCGGGACTTCTTCCTTGGAGAGCGACTCTTCGGCGACCTGGTGGTACTCGCCGTAGACGCGCTTGTAGCCGTGCGACGAGAAGCCGCGCTCCGCCGCGCCCAAGATGACCTGGCTGCGCGAGCCGCCCTGGCCGGTGTCGGCGCCTTGGACCTGGGTGTCCTCGGTCCCCATCTTCGCGCTCGTCGCCGCGCCTTGGACGTTGGGGTCGTGCCCTTCGCCCCACTTCTTTCCGGAGCCCTGCGCGCCGTTGCCGCCGGGCTGGTTGCCCTCCGAAGAGCCGCCGCTCCCCTGCCCCTTCGAGAGCATCAACATCTTCTCGCCGTTCGGCCCGATCACCCACGTCTCGCCGCCCGCCCCCGCGCCCTGCGAGCCGCCGCCGTTCGGGTCCTGGTCGCCCTGCCCCTGGCCGCTCTGCGGATCGCCCTGCCCTTGTTGCGGGTCGCCCTGGCCGCTCTGGCCGCCCGAGCCGCTCTGGCCTCGCGCCATTCGCCCGAACCGCTTGAGGCGCATGACCTGCGATTTGCCGCCCTGCCCTTGCTGGCGAACGAGCTCGCGGAGCTCCTGCAGCTTCTGGCGCAGCTCTTCTTTCTGCTGCTGCGTCATCTCCTGCTCCTGCATGTGGTTGATGTCCTCGGCGCCCTGATCGAGGTCGTCCGCGCTGAGCCCCAGGTCCTTCATGAGGTCCTGCGCGGCCTGGTCGAGGTCGCGGTCGAGCCGATCGAGCTGCCGTCCCGCCTCGTGCTTCGCGTCGAGGTCGCGGTCGAGGCGCTCGAGCTCCCGCTCCTTCTTCGCGAGCAGGCTCCGCTCTTCGTCGGACCCGCCGTCCCCGACCTTCTCCTTCATCTTGAGGATCTCGTCGGCGAGCTCCTGGCGGCGCGCCTCGAGCTCGGCCCGCTGTTTGTCGGCGTCGCCGGCGGCCTTCTTCAGCGACTCGCGCATCTCGTCGAGCTTCGCCTTGTCGACCGGCTTCTCGTTCGCCCCGCGCACCTGCTTGGCGAGCTGCTGCATCGCCGCGCGCGCCTGCTCGAGCTTGTGGTCGGCGAGCGCGTCGCCCGCCGGGCGGGTCAGGTCGGACTTCTTGAGCTCCTCGGCGATGCGATCGAGCTGGGCCTCGAGCGCTTTCTTGTCGGCCTGGCTGCCGGTGAGGAGCTTGTCCTCGAGCGCTTCCATCCGGCGGAAGGCCTCGGTGCGGTCGAGGCGCTTGTTCGCGATGTCGTCGACGAGGCGGTTGAACTCCTCGATGGCGGCCTTGGTCTCGTCGGAGCGCGACGACTGATCGATCTGCGTGAGGAAATCGTGGACGTCGTCGAGGTCGTCCGACGCCATGTCGATGGGGTCGATCGTCTTGACGTGGACCGGCGCGACGTGCGCGCGCACGCGGAACATCGCGACGCCGGCCAAGAGCGCGCCGAGCCCCGCCGCGACCCCGAGCTCCGGCGGCATACGAATGGGCACCGCCGCGCGCGGGCGCGCCGACGTCGCCAGGCGAACGGCGTCGTCGATCGCGGCCGCCATGAAGGGGGTGCGCTCGCCGGCCGGAAGATCGGCGAACGCGAGCGCGCTCGCGAGCCGGTCGTGCAAGTCGTGGAACCGGTCGAGGGCGCGCGCGCCGGCTCGCTCCGGCAATCGGCGCCACCACGCCCACACGCCCGCGACGACGACCCCACCCACCGACCCCGAAAGGACGACGCGCCAAGCGCGCGGCGAGACCACCCCGAGCTTGCGGAGCGCCACGTCGACGGTGACGACGACCAGCGCCACGCAGAGTGCCTTCGACGCCACCCGAAGCGCGCGGCCCAGACGGATGCGGCGTTCGGCGCGGCGCGCCAGCCGACGAATCCGGTCAATGCCTGGCACGGGGCCGTTCATTCGACGCGGGGCAGCGCCGCTTCCTCGGGAGAAGCGGCTCCTTTCGGGGGCAGAAGGGTCAGTCTTCATCGAGTCTAGCAAAGGAAGCGGCGTGCGCTGTCAGGACGTTCGCGTCGGGCGCGTCTCACGGGTCCCCTCGCGCCGGCCCGCCGCGTGAAACGCCGCCGATACAATCGGCCGCGGACGAGGTACGACCCCCGGAGCTCTGGCGCGCATGCGCGTCCCTGTTCAACAATGCGTCCGTGCTACCGCTTCCTGCTTTGCCCGACATTCGACTCGTCGTCGCTCGAGATCGCACCGAGGGCGCGCGCGCCTCGGGCGGTTTCTTCGACGTCAGGCGCCTCGACCTCATCGCTCGGTACCCCGACGGCACCGAGAGCGCCCCGTTCGCTTACGACATGGGGGCTCGAAAGGCGCTCGACGCCGTCGTCCTCGTGGCACACTTCGAGCTCGACGGGATCCGTCACGTGTTCTTGCGCTCTGCCGTGCGACCGCCCTGCGCGTTTCGCCCCATCGCGCCCGCGCACGACGGCGCGCTCTGGGAGCTCCCCGCGGGCCTCATCGAGCCGGGGGAAGAGCCCGTGGCGAGCGCGGTCCGCGAGTTGAACGAGGAGCTCGGCTTCGTCGTAGAAGAAGCCGACGTGCGGCCGCTCGGGCCCTGGACGTTCCCCTCGCCCGGCATCCTCGGCGAGCGCCACGTGTTCTTCGCCATGAAGGTCGACGCGCGGGCGCGGGGCACGCCCACCGAAGACGGCTCCGCCCTCGAGCGCGCGGCGTCGATCGTCGCGCTCCCGATCGCCGACGCGATCGCGCACTGCCGGAGCGGCGCCATTCGCGACGGCAAGACCGAGCTCGGGCTCCGGCGATTCGCCGAGGAGGTCCCGTGAGGCGGCCGCGCGCCCACGTTTGCGTCGTGCTCAAGCGAACGAGCTTTCGTAAATGGGTCGAGGAGGACAAGGACCGCCGCGTCACCGCGCTCCTCGAAGCCGACGACGAGGCCGTCGCTCGCCTGCGTCCGAGCCACCGCGAGCACCTGCAGACGATCGACGAAGTGCGCACCTCGCTCGCGGAGCTCGACACGCAGGTCAGCTGGCACGACCGCGCGTCCGACTTCCGCGCCGAGCCGCCTTGCGACCTCGTCGTCACGGTGGGCGGCGACGGGACGCTCCTCGCCGCGTCGCACGGCATCGGCTCCGGCATCCCGCTCCTCGGCGTCAACAGCGCGCCCAGCCACTCGGTCGGCTTCTTCTGCGCCGCGCGCAAGGGGTCCGTCCGCGAAGCGCTCGCGGCCGCCCTCGAGGGCACGCTCCGTCGCACGGAGCTCACCCGCATGCGCGTCGAGGTCGCCGGCAAGCTCGCCCACGATCGCGTCCTCAACGAGGCCCTCTTCTGCCACGCCTCGCCCGCGGCCACGTCGCGCTACGTCCTTCGCATGGTGGCCGAGGGCGGCGAGACGGTCGCCCACGAGGAGCAGAAATCGAGCGGCATCTGGGTGGGCCCCGCCGCGGGCTCGACGGCGGCCATCCGCAGCGCCGGCGGGCGCGTCATGCCCCTCACGTCACGAAAGCTCCAGTACGTGGTGCGCGAGCCGTACCTCCCGCCCGCCGAATCCCCGCGCATGACCGCCGGCATGTTCGATCAGGGCGAGGCGCTGGAGGTCAAAAGCAAGATGCGGCACGGCCGCCTCTTTCTCGACGGAGACGCGATCATGCACGAAGTCGCCATCGGCGAGGCGGTGACGATGCGGCGATCCACGCAACCTCTGGTCGTCCTCGGGCTGACGCGCGACGCCGCGGCGGGTCGCACCATCAAAGGCGCCGCCAAGCGCCGTTGAGCTCGGCCCGCGCGCGGCAGACGGCGCGCGGCACGTCCGAAAGGCGCTTTCTGCGTAGGATGTTTCGCAGTCTTCTCGCGTTGTCGGGCGCCGTCAGTCATGTTTACTTTCAGCGAGGAACGCAGGGCGTCGTATATGTCCATCACCGACAGAAGGCGGGCGCACCCGACCGCCGACGGGAGAAAAGGACGTCCGCCTGGCCGGCCCGAAGTCGGCGCCCGCGCGAGCTTTTCTCAGGCTCTGGCCGTTCCCTCTCTCGACGCCGGCGAGTCGGCGGCGGGCTGGACGCGCAACCTCGCGTCCCACGATTGGCTCATGATCGGCTACCTCGTCACCCTGCTCGGCGCGCTCGCGCTCGGGCGGGGCGCCAACCGCGCGGCGTGCCTGGCGCACGTCGCCATCGACCTCGGAGCCTTCCTCTTCGTGGTCGCCATCGTGCGGGGCCACCTGCTCCGGTGGGGGAGCCCGGTCGCGTCGCTCCTTTACCGCACGGCCGTCATCGGAACGCTCCTGAGCTCCTTCTTCCAGCTTCGCGAGATCCTGCCGGCGGTGAGCCCCTGGACCGACGACGCACGCATCTACGCGTTCGACCTGAAGGTCTTCGGGTTCGAGCCCAGCGTGGTGCTCGATCGGTACGTCACCCCGGCGACGACCGAATGGTTCGCGTTCTTCTACTTCCTCTACTTTCTCATCTTGTCGATCCACGTCCTGCCGATGGTGTACTGGCAGCGCGACGTGCAGCTCCTCGGTCGCTTCGCCATCGGCCTTCTCCTCATCTTCTGCACCGCGCACGTGCTCTACATGATCGTGCCGGGCTTCGGCCCGTACTGGTACCTCAAGGACACCTTCCGGCACGACCTCGAAGGCGGTACGTTCTGGCGCCTGGTGCGAGAAGCCGTCGAAGCCGGGGGAGCGCAGAAGGACATCTTCCCGAGCTTGCACACCGCCGCGCCCACGTATTTCGCCATCTTCAGCTTTCGTCACCGAAAGGCCATGCCCTTCAAGCTCTGGTGGCCCGTCATCACCTTCCTCGCGACCCAGATCATCGTCGCCACGATGTTCCTCCGCTGGCACTATCTCATCGACGTCATCGCCGGGTTGACCCTCGCGACCGCCGCGTCTCTGCTGGGTCAGTACATCGCCGACTGGGAGCGCTCGAAGCGTGAGCGCTTGGGGCTCCAGCCCACGTGGCCTCCGCTCGTGTACCCGTGGACGCGCGCGTCCGACGACTGAAAAACAATGCTTGGATTCGAAATCATCGGCACCGGTCACTACGTGCCCGGGCGACCCGTCTCCAACGACGACTTGGCGCGCGTGATGGACACGAGCGACGAGTGGATCTTCAAGCGCTCCGGCATCCGCCAGCGCCACTACGCGCCCGAGGGCGTCGGCCCGAGCGATCTCGCGGTCGAAGCGAGCCGCCGCGCCATCGAGGCGGCGCACATCTCGCCGGGTGACATCGACTACGTGGTCTTCGCCACGATGACCCCCGACTACGTCTTCCCCGGGTCGGGTGCGCTCCTCGCCCACAAGCTCGGGCTGAAGGGCGTCCCCGCGCTCGACATCCGCCAGCAGTGCGCCGCGATGCTCTTCGGCCTCCAGATCATCGACGGCCTCGTGAAGAGCGGCGCCGCCCGCACGATCCTCTTCGTCGGCGCCGAGGCCCACGCCGGCTTCATGCCGTGGGAGGATTGGGCCGTGCTCGACCCCGCGACGGGGCGAACGGCCAGCCTCGAGGAGCGCGCGCGCGCCGGCCAGCACCGTGCGCTCGCGGTCCTCTTCGGCGACGGCGCGGGCGCGCTGGTCTTCCGGGCGACCGATCGCGACGCGGGCCTGCGCGGGATGAAGCTCCACACCGACGGCGGCGCGGCGAAGCTGCTCTACGTCGAGGGCGGCGGGTTCCGCTCGCGGCCCTACTGGAGGCACACCGACTACGACGAGCGCACCTACATCCCCACGATGGACGGGCGCGAGCTCTTCAAGTTCGCGGTGACCAAGCTCCCGCAGACGGCGCGGGCCCTCTGCGCCGAGACCAAGACATCGATCGAGCAAATCGATTGGTTTCTCGCCCACCAGGCCAACGCGCGCATCAACGAATACGTGCGCGAGCAGCTCGAGGTGCCCCCCGAAAAGCTCCCGTCGAACATCGAGCGCTTCGGCAACACGAGCGCCGGCACGCTCCCCATCCTCATCGACGAGGAGACGCGAAAAGGCCACTTGAAGCCCGGCGACCTTTGCATGCTCCTCGCCCTCGGCGCGGGAGTGCACTGGGGCTGCGGGCTCCTTCGCCTTTGACGCTCGCTGCCGTCGGGGCCGAACGTCCCATTCACTTCGCCATGGACCGCCGCGCACGACACCGCGACGTCACCGGTCCCGCGCACTCTGCGTGCTAAAGTCGTGAGTATGCGGCCGGCGGGGATCGCGATCGCCCTTCTCGTGTGTTCTGCGAGCCTTCTGCCGCTCTCGCGCGGCGGCGCGCCGTTCGAGCGCGAGGCGCACGCGTCGGTCGCCGTCGCCATCACGTGGGACGATCTCCTGCGGACGTCGGCGGCGGCGGTGGTCGTGACGCCCATCGAGTCGACCGCCGTCTGGGAGAACGGTCGAATCCGGACGTACACGCGCATGCACATCGAGCAGTCCGTGGCCGGGGAGCTCGCGTCGGGATCGACGACGTGGGTCCGCACGCTCGGCGGCGTGGTCGGCAAGATCGGCCAGCTCGTGGAGGGCGAGGCGACGTTCGTCCAGGGCCAGCGCTCGCTCCTCTTTCTCCAGCCCGCGCCCGCGGGCTCGTACGAGGTGACGGCGAGGGCGCAGGGCCAGTTCCCGATCATGAGCCTGGGCGGGCAGGCCGCGCCCCGCGTCGTCCGGAGCGGATCGGCGGGGGCCCTCGTCGCGCCGTGGCTGAAGGCGTCGTCGCAGGGCAATCGCCTCGCCTCCGAGGTTCTCCACGATCGTCCGGTCGGCGACGCCCTGTCCGACGTCGCCGCCGATTGGCCGCGCACCCATGCGAACTGACAAGCGCACGGCGGCCGCGGTCCTCCTCGTCGTCCTCGGCGTGGCCTCCCCGCGCGCGGCCCGCGCCTTCTGCCGGACGACGACGTGCGCGCTGCCGCCCAGCTTCTCGCCGAGCGAAGCGAGCTGCGACCCGCAGAACTTCCTCGACGGGAACGGCCACTTCTGGGCCGACTTCCCGTCGTACTGCGCGTCGCTCAACCCGCCGGAGCCGCTATTTCCGGTCTGGTGGCGGAACGCCTGCGTGAGCTACGACCTGCAGGAGAACGCGAGCGCGAAGGTCCCCTACGCGGTCGCGTCGCAGATCGTGGCGACGGCCTTCCAGCAGTGGACGAGCGTCGTCTGTCCGCCCGACTCGACCGGCACGACCGACCTCGGGATCAAAGTGAGCGATCTCGGCCCCGTCCAGTGCGACCAGGTCCAGTACAACTCGGACCAGGGCAACCAGCACGTCATCCTCTTTTGCGACAAGCAGTTCCCCTGCGACTCGAACACCGACGCCGCCACCGCGGCGAACTCCGGCAACACCCTCGGCCTCACGACCGTCACGTTCGACGCCGACACCGGCGAGATCTTCGACGCCGACACCGAGATCAACGCCACGGTGCCGATCAGCACGACGACGCCCGTCCCCGACGGATTCCACGATCTCGCGAGCATCATCACGCACGAAATGGGGCACTTCCTCGGGCTCGCGCACTCGGGCGATCCGTCCGCGACGATGTGGGCCACCAACCAGGAGGGCTCGAACGCGATGGCGACCCTCTCGGCCGACGACATCCAAGGCATCTGCACGATCTATCCCTCCGACGGGACGCGCGCGGTGGACACCTCGGTCGCGGCGAGCGGCTTCATCGCGTCGGACGCGTGCGATCCGACGCCGCGCCACGGCTTCCAGTCCGTGTGCGCCCAACCCGTGATGGTCGGTTGCGCCGTCGCGACGGACGCTCCGCCACGCAACGTCGGCGCGGGCTTCCTCGCGGGGGGCCTCGGCTTCGTCGGCGCCGCCGGTGCGCGCCGGAGAGCCCGCGCGAAGCGGCGAAGCGCGTCGACCGCGGGCCGCACCGAGAGCTCCTGAGGCGGCGGGAGCAAGGCTTGCGCGACCTGCTCGTG
The DNA here is from genome assembly GCA_036500865.1 of Polyangiaceae bacterium. Lineage (GTDB taxonomy): Bacteria > Myxococcota_A > Polyangia > Polyangiales > Polyangiaceae > Palsa-1150. The sequence continues at coordinate 116,071 of DASYBG010000001.1, read as the reverse complement.
GTCGCCGGCGAGGCCTCGGGCGACCGGGCCGCGGCCGGCGTCGTGACCCTGCTCGGAGGGGCTCGGGCGTTCGGGCTCGGCGGCGCCGCGCTCGCCGGCGCGGGGGTCGAGATCCTCGCGGACCTCCGCGCGTCGACCGCGCTCGGCATCGGCGAGACCGCCGCGCGGATCGGCGCGGTCGTGCGGGCGTGGCGGAGGGTCGTCCGAGGAGTCGCGGCGCGGCGGCCGAAGGCGGCCCTGCTCGTGAACTACACGGAGTTCAACGCGCGGCTGGCGCCGCGCCTGCATGCGAACGGCGTGCGCGTCCTCTGGTACGGAGCGCCGCAGGTCTGGGCGTGGCGCGCCGGTCGCGCCCACGCGCTGGGCCCTTCGATCGATCGGATGGCGGTCATGCTCCCGTTCGAGGAGCCCCTCTGGCGCGCGGCGGGGGTCGAGGCGCGGTACGTCGGTCACCCGGCGCTCGAGACACGCGTGCTCCCGCGCGCGGAGGCCCGGGCGCGCCTCGGGATGACCCCCTTCGCCGAGGGCGTGGCGATCCTGCCCGGCAGCCGCCCGCACGAGGTGCGCTCCTTGCTCGAGCCGATGATCGCCGCCTACGAGCAGGTGCGCGCCGACCGCGCGAGCGTGGACGCGCGCGTCCTCGTCGCGTCGAGCCTCGACGCGGAGACGCGGTCGTGGACGCGCGCCGTGTGCGAGGCCCGCCAAGTCCCTCGCGCGGACGTGGACCCGCGCGAGGGCGCGGGCGCGCTGCTCGGCGCGTTCGACGCCGCGCTCTGCGCCTCGGGGACCGTCACCCTCGAAGCCGCCCTGGCCCGCGCGGTCCCCGTCATCGCGTACCGCGCCGGCCGCGCGACCGCCCTCGCCGCGCGCCTCTTGCTCCGCGGCCCGCACGTCGGCCTCCCCAACATCCTGCTCCAGCGGCGCGCCTTCACGGAGCTCCTCCAGGGCAACGCCCGCGCCGACCGCATCGCCGACGCGCTCGCCGACGCCCTCGACCGCCGCGGTTCTCTCCTCGCCGCTTGCGACGAGGTGGCCGCCATGATGGGCGGGCAGCATCACCCGTCGGCCGCGCTGGCCGAGATGCTGTCGCCTTGGCTGGGCGGCGCCGCCCGGTTGTCGTGACATGACGCTCGCTCCGCGCAGCGACCGCGTCGCGGTGACCGCCCTCGTCGCCGTGAGCGCCGTCCTCTGCGGCGTCCGCCTCTGGGCGGCGCGCGAGGTCGGCTTTGGCGACTCCGAGGCGCTCTACGCCGCTTACGCACTGCACCCGCAGCCGGCGTATCTGGATCACCCGGGCCTCGTCGGCGTGCTCGCGCGCGCCATCGGCGGCGGGTCGGCCCCGACGCCCGCCCAGGCCCACGCCGTGACCACCGTGCTCGCCACGGTCCTTCCGTGGCTCATGGCCCTCGTGTGCCGGGTGAGCGGCGCCTCGTGGGGCCGCGCGGCGGCGGCGGCGCTGGTGTTCGCGCTCGCGCCGGAGATCGCCGTCGGCCTCTTCGCCATGACGCCGGACCTGTGCCTCGCCCTCGCGTGGACGTTGGGCCTCCTCCTCGCGGCCGCGGCGCTCCGCGAGCCGCCCGGCAGCACGCGCGCGGCGTGTGCCTTCGCGGGCGCCGGGGTCCTCGCGGGCGTGGCGGTCGCTTCGAAGGTGACCGGCGTGACCTGGATGGCCGCGCTGGCCGTCACGTACGCCTCCGCGCCGGCGCGCAAGCACGCGAAGACGATCGCGCCCTGGGCGGGGCTGGCCGCCGGCGCGGTCCTCGTCGTGCCCATCGCCGCCTTCGAGGACCGCCTCGGCTGGCCGCTCTTGCGACACAGGCTCGTCGACACGCAGGCCGCGGCGGGCCTCTCGTGGCGCAACGCCGGCGCGCTCCTCGGCGGACAGCTCGTGTACCTCTCGCCGGTCACCGCGTTGCTCGCGGCGCGGGCCCTGCGCGACGCCTGGCGCGCCCGGGGCGACGCGGTCGGGCGGCTGCTCCTGGCGAGCAGCGTCATCCCCCTCGCCGCGCTCGTCCCGCTGTGCCTCTGGAGCCGCGTCGCGGAGCCGCACTGGATCGCGCCCGCCCTCCTGTCGCTGGTCCCCGCGGCGGCCCGCGCGCCGGACCCACCGTCGCGGAGGTGGGTCACGACGGCGGCGGCGGTCGCGGGCGCCATGGTCGCCGCCGTCTACGCCTGGGTCCTCGTGCCTCCGCTGCAGCGGCTCGCGGGCCGCGCGTACGACCCCCGGCTCGACATCGCCAACGAGCTCCGCGGCTGGCCGACCGCCGTCGCCGCCGTGAAAAAGGAGGCGGCCTCGCTCGCCCAAGTCGCCTCCCCCGCCCGCGGCGAGATCGCCGTCGTGGCCCCGCACTGGGTGCTCTGCGCGCAGCTCGACGCGGCCCTCCGCGGCGCCCTCCCGGTCGGCTGCGACACGCCCATCCGCGACGACTTCGACGACTGGCTCCCGCGCGCCCGCTGGAGGCACGCCGACTTTCTCGTGTGGGTCACCGACAACCGCTTCCCCGACGCCCGGACGCCGCCGGACTACGTCGTCGTGACCACCCGCGACGTGACCATCTTTCGCGAAGGACGCGCGGCGCGCGTGTTCCACATCGCGCTCCTGGCGCGGCGGGGCCTCGGGTAGGGCTACCCCGCGGCGACGCGCAGGCCCGCGTCGCGGAGGAGCGCGCGATCGTCGCTCACCTCGGGGTTCGGCGTCGTCAGCAGCTTGTCCCCGTAGAAGATCGAGTTCGCGCCCGCGTAGAGCGCCATGAGCTGCGCCTCGCGCGTCAGCTCCGACCGACCCGCGCTCAGCCGGACGCGCGCGCGCGGCATGAGGATGCGCGCGCAGGCCACCATCCGGACGAGATCGAGCGGGTCGACCGGCGGCACGTGCTCGAGGGGCGTCCCCGGGATGCGGACGAGGGCGTTCACCGGCACGCTCTCGGGCTGCGGGTCGAGGCTCGCCAGCGTCCGCAGCAGCTCGCAGCGGTCGTCGACGCTCTCGCCCATCCCGATGATGCCGCCGCAGCAGACCGTGATCCCGGCGGCCCGCACGTGGCCGAGCGTCTTCAGCCGGTCGTCGTAGGTGCGCGTCGAGATGACCGAGCGATAATGCTCGCGGCTCGTGTCGAGGTTGTGGTTGTACGCGTCGAGGCCGGCCTCCTTGAGGCGCTCGGCCTGCGACTCCGTGAGCATGCCGAGCGTCGCGCACGCCTCGAGCCCGAGGTCTTTCACGCCGCGCACCATGGCCAGCACCCGCTCGAACGCCGGGCCGTCCTTCACCTCGCGCCACGCCGCGCCCATGCAAAACCGCGTCGACCCGTGCTCCTTGGCCCGGCGCGCGACGTCGAGGACCGCCTCCACGTCGAGCATCTTCTCGGCGCCCACGTCGGTCGGGTAGCGGCTCGACTGCGTGCAGTAGGCGCAGTCTTCGGGGCAGCCCCCCGTCTTCACGCTGAGCAGCGTGCAGAGCTGCACCTCCTCGGCCGTATGATGGGCGAGGTGGACGGCGCGGGCGCGGTCGAGGAGCTCGAAGAGCGGCGCGTCGTAGAGCGCGCGCACCTCGGCGCGCGTGAGCATGGAAGGGGCTGCGGAGGGCGCTTGGGCCGGGTGGATCGCGGACTGCAAAGACATGGCTTCGCGCGCACTCTACCAGAGCCCTTCGGGCGGGCATGCGGTATGGTCTCTCTCTCCCGCGCCCCGGGCAACGCATGCGAACCGTGCTCGTGGTCGACGATTCGCCGGTCGTGCGCCGCGCCCTCGGGCGGCGCCTCGGCGAACAGGGCTTCGACGTGCGCCTCGAGGAGAGCGCGGACGCGGCGCGCGCCGTGGACGTCGGCGGCGTCCTCTGCGCGGTCATCGACCTCGAGATCGGCGACGACGACGGCGCCGACCTCGCGGCGGTCCTGCTCGCGCGCCGCCCGTCCCTCCCCGTCGCCTTCTTCACCTCGGACGCGCCGCCGGCCCGGCGCGCGCGCGCCCTCGCCCGCGGACCCGTGTTCGACAAGCCGGACCTCGACGCCGTCGTCGCGTGGGTCGCCCGCGCCGATCAGCCGCCGCCGACGAAGTGAACGATCTCGACCACGTCGCCTGGCCGCACCGCGTGCTCCGCGTGCTTGGCCCGCGGCACGATCGCGCGGTTCACCTCCACCGCCACCGGACCTTCGTTCAGGCCGAGGTGCTCCACGAGGCCGCGGACGCTCAGGCCCTCGGGGACCTCGCAGCGCGCGCCGTTGACCGTGAGCTCCATGCCCACGGATTTTAGCATGCGGTCAGGTGACGGCGTGCCCGAGCTTCTTCTTCCCGTCCTGGAAGAGGACCTCGATGCGCGGGCCCTCGACGCCCAGCACCAGCCCCTTTCCGAACTTGGGGTGCGAAATGAGGTCCCCCTTCGCGAACCGTGACGAGAGCGCGAACGGGACGAACGAAGCGTCCGGCTTCGACTCGACGTCTGCCCACGTCGGCTCCGGCCCCTCCGGCTTGGCCCACGGCGACGAATCGTCGTCGTGGCCCGATTGACGGCCCGACCCCGAACTCCGTTGCTTGCTGCGCTTCATCGACATGGTGAGGGAGCCCTCTAGCGCAAAACGGCGCCGTCGGAGAAGAATCGTCTTGCGGAGGCAGGAATTCCACCGCGACGCCGTCTCGATGCGCACGCCCCGCCCCTGGTCGTTCTTCGTCTTGGTGCTCCCCTACGGCGCCTCGTTCGGCTTCGTGTCGGGCGCGTTCCCGCTCATCGCGCGCCAGCACGGCATCGCCGTCGAGGCGATCGCCGGCGTCGTGGCCGCGGCGTTCCTCCCACACGCGCCGAAGTTTCTCTGGGCCCCGCTCGTCGACATGACGTGGTCGCGAAAGACTTGGTACGTCGTGTCGCTCGCGCTCGTGTCGCTCGGGACGTTCGCGTCGATGGCGATGCCGATCTCGGCGCCCACGCTCGGCGCGCTGACGGCCGTCGTCGTCGCGTCCCAGGTCGGGCTGACGACGATGGGGATGTCGATCGAGGGCCTGATCGGGCGCACCGTGCCGCCCGAGCGCAAGGGCACCGCCGCGGGCTGGTTCCAGGCGGGCTCGTTTCTGGGGGTGGGCCTCGGCGGCGGCGCGGCCTACGCGTTGGTCCAGCGGTTCGGCGGACCGGTCGGCGGCGCCGTCCTGGCCGGGGCGTTCGCGGTGTGCGCCTTGCCGCTCCTCGGCTTCGACGAACCGCGCGAGCCCTCGAAGCGGACGCTCCGCGACGCGGCCGCGGGCCTCGCCAAGGACCTGTGGTCGCTCGTGCGTTCGCCCGGCGGGATCGCCGCGGTCGTCATCTGCCTCTCGCCGGTCGGCTCGGGCGCGGCGGCGAACCTCTTCGGGGCCATCGCGGACGACTGGCGCGCGCCGCCGAGCCTCGTCGTGGCCGTGACGACGACGGTCGGCAGCCTCGTGTCGGCGGCGGGCGCGGCGTGGGGCGGGTGGGTCGCGGCGCGCATCGGCCGCCGGTCCGCGTACGCCCTCGGCGGCGCGCTCACGGCCTCGATGGCGGTCGCGATGGCGTTCGCGCCGCGCGCCCCGTGGACCTATGCGCTCTTCACGCTCGCGTACCAGGCGTTCAACGGGGCCGCGTTCGCCGCCTTCAGCGCCTTCGCGTTCGAGATCGCGGGCCACGCCTCGGTGGCCACCAAGTACAACATCCTCGCCTCGCTCGCGAACACGTCGATCTCGTATACGACCCGCGCCGACGGCGCGGCGCACGCGCGCTGGGGGGCCCGCGGCGTCCTGCTCGCGGACGCGACGCTGACGGGGGCGGGCATCGCGCTGCTGGCCGCCGTCATCGCCGTCACGCGGTCCCGAAAGCGGCCCGCGGGGCCCGACGCAGGCTGAGACGGACACCCGGCCGCCTCGACGGGGCACTCCGTCAGGTCGACGAGGGCCTCCGTGGCCTCGACACGCCGTTCTGTCATCGCGACGGGCGCCCCCATCGCCTCGACACGGCCCTCTGTCATCGCGACGCGCGCCCCCATCGCCTCGACACGCTCCTCTTTCATCGCGACGCGCGCCCCCATCGCCTCGACACGCTCCTCTGTCGTCGCGACGGGCGCCCCCATCGCCTCGACACGCCCCTCTGTCGTCGCGACGGGCGCCCCCATCGCCTCGACACGCTCCTCTGTCGTCTCGACGCGCGCCCCCATCGCCTCGACACGCCCCTCTGTCGTCGCGACGCGCGCCTCCGTGACTTCGACACGCCGCTCGGTCGCCTCGACACGCCCCGCGGTCGTCTCGATGGGCGCCGCGGCGGAGTCGACGAAGGGGTCCGTCCGCTCGACGAAGCCCTGCTCACCGCGCGCGAGAGCCCCTTCCGGCGCTCGCGCGGCTCCAATCCATGGGTCAGCGAGCGATGACCTCGGCGATCGGCTCACCCTCGCCGCCGGAGATGCCGAGAAGCGCGCGGACCGTGGGCGCCACGTCGAGCAGGGTGTGCTTCTTCGTGCTCGCGACGAGCCCCCGGCCGCCGACGTCCTCGCCGCTCGCGACGAGCCAGACGCGCCCGGACTCGGGGTGCCAGGCGCCGTGGTCGCGGAAGTTGTACGCGCGACCGTGATCGGTCGTCACGACGACGGTCGTGTGCCGGCCGCGCGCGCCCATCGCGTCGAGCGTCGCGCCGAGCTCGCCGATGAACTCGTCGGACGCGTGGAGCGCCTCGAGGTAACCGCGGTAGTCGTTGCGGTGGCCGTACTCGTCGCCGTCGCCGAGGCCGACGAAGAGAAAGCGCGGCCGCCCCACGGCGAGGTAACGGAGCGCCACCCGCTGGGTGAGCGCGTCGGGCCGGTAGTCGCCCTCCCCGGGGAACGGGTTCGCGTGGGTGCCGGCGTCGAGGAGCGAAGCGACCACCGGATCGGCGCGCAGCGTGTCTTCGCGCCCGACGAGCTTGCGCCCCGCGCTGAGCATGAAGCGCTCCGGGTCGGCCGACGCGGCGCGCGCGATCGTGGGCCACGACGTGATGACCGCGACGTCTTCGGGGCCGCTCGCTTCGTAGACGTCGTCGGCGACGGTGCGCCCGAGCGGCTGGACGCAGTCGTTGCTCTGGCAGCTCGTGTCGGCGCGGCCGGTGAAGATCTCGCGGTACGACGGGAGCGAGATCCGCTGCGCGCCGCCGGTCACCATCTCGGCCCCGTGTCCGGGCGCGCCGATCGCCACGGCGTCGGACTGGAGCCTCTGCTGGAGGTTCGGCATCAGCTCGCTCGGCGTCGCCCACGGCGCGGGGTTCACGCCGTGCTGGCGAGCGAGCGCGCGATCCGCGCCCCCGAAGACCTCTTGCCAGCGCACGCCGTCGAGCACGACGAGGACGACGGCGCTCTCGGTGCGGTCCTCGAGGCCCCGCGCGCTCGCGATCTGCGACAGCTCGAACCCGTGCGGCTCGCGCGCGGCGCCCGAAGCCGACGGCGCGGCGCCCCACGTCGCGCCGGCACTCACGAGGAGCGAAAGCGGAGGGCCAAGGACCAAGAGTGCCGCGAGGCGACGAAGGACGTCCACTGAGATCAGTTTATTTTGTCACGCTTTGGGCCGGAGGGGCAACCCGCGTGAGGCCACGCTCGCAAGGGACGAGCGCCCTTGGATCAGGGCGCGCAATAGACGGAAAAACCGGTCGTGACGGTACCGGCACACGCCGGGTAGCAGGATGTTTGCGGGACAATGCTGCTCAGCAGGCACACGCAGTCGGACGCGTCGGCGCAGTCCGACGGTAACGCGTTACAGCCGACGGCGAGCGTCGTGCTCGCGGTCTGGTCGCAAACGCCCGAGAACGTCGTCGCCGCGGAGCCGCCGAAGCAATAGGTGCCGCCTTCGCACCCACACTGAGAGCACAGCGCGAGCGGGGCGTAGCCGTCGGGCAGGGTGCCGTACGCGCCGCCGTCGAGCGGAAGGAACACGTCGTCGACCGAGCCGTCGCCTCCGTTGTCGCCGACGGGCGTGCCCGGCGTCGCGTCGAGGCCGAAGAAGTCGTCTCCTTTGCCGATCGGCGCGGGGGAGGAAGACTCGGCGGTGCACGCGACGGAAGAGGCCAAGACCGCGGCGCCGACGGCCGAGACGAGCGCACGGTGCATCCACTTTTTCGTAGCACGCAGCCAAGCGCCGCGGCCGCGCGCGTCGCGGCCGGCGACGCGATCGGTGGTGCCGGCTCGTGCGATGTGGACGCAGGCCGCGCTCCCGAAGACAAGCCGCGACCTCGACGCGCACGTCGCGCGCGTGGCACCATCGCCGGCCCTTCTCCCGCGTGACCGAATGACCAGCCCGACCCCGCCCGCCGCCCGCACCTCGAACTCCGCCGTGCCGGCGGTCCTGCTCCTGGCTCTCGCGCTCGCGGTGGCGGCCGGCCTCCTGGTCCTCCGCCTCCACTTTCAGCCGCCCACGGTGCCGGTCTACGCGCTCGTCCCCGAGCCCGGCGAACGAGAGGTCCGCGTGACGCACGGCGGAGAGTTCACGGCGGTGGCGCAGCCCGAGCGGACCGTCGTGGGCGCGGTCGCCGCGCGCGGCTTCCTCGTTCGCGGCACCGAGGTCCGGCCGTGGGATCCGCCGTTCGAGGTCACGAGGGACGGGTCGATTCGCATCTCGGGCAAGGTCGACGTGCTGTTCGCCGGTGTGCCGGAAGGTGCGTGGGAGGTGGCGCTGGCGGTGGGCCGCCCGGAGAACCTGCCGACCGCGCCGAGCGATGTGCTCCGCGGGAGCGCGGACGCAGGCGTCGCGGCGTGGCGGCTGCTTCGCGAGCGTATCCGGCTCGGAGGTTGAGGTCGTTCGGGAGACGGCGACGCGCGGGGAGGATGTCTCATGCGCGAGCCTTCGTGGTGGCGTGTGGTCCTCGGGCGTGCACCGGATCGCCGTCCCGCGTCAAACGGGCAGGACCACGGCGGAAGGGGCGAGGGGGGCCAAGCGGCAGATGTAAACGCGAAATCTTCGAATCGTGTAGAAGTGCTTTCCCTATGGCCAAGGGGTCCAGTTGTGACACGCTTAGGGTGGTTCGATGCACATCGATCGCCCTCAGTGCGACGGCTGCGGTGCCCCCTCTCCGCCCACCGACACGAACTACACGTTGATTAGCCAGAAGCACGGGTGGCGGCTCGTCTTACAACAAGACAAGTCGGGCCAGCGGGTTGGCAAATGGTGGTGTCCGAACTGCTGGGCGAAGGAGCGAGAACAGCGCAAGCAAACCGCTCGCTGAGCGGCCTCGCGCCCCGGGGCGTCTCGTCACGTCGTTGACCCAGAGCCGGGCGCCGACTGCATGATAGGTTGGCGTCATGATCGGGACCACGATCACGCTCCGCCAGCGCATGAGCGCGCACGACGCGCACTACGGCGGTGACCTGGTCGACGGGGCGCGGATGCTCGCCCTCTTCGGCGACGCGGCGACGGAGCTGCTCATCCGGCTCGACGGCGACGAGGGCCTCTTTCGCGCCTACGAGAGCGTGGAGTTCGTCGCGCCGGTCTTCGCGGGGGATTACGTCGAAGTGTCGGCCGAGCTTTTGGCGATCGGGCGCACGAGCCGCAAGGTCCGCTTCGAGGCACGCAAGGTCATCGCGAGCGCGCGCGGCGGCGGCGCTCCGGCGAGCGCGGCCGACGTGCTCGACGATCCGATGGTCGTGGCGCGCGCCGTGGGCACCTGCGTCGTGCCGTACGAGCAGCAGCGCCAGCCCCGCGAGCTCTACTTGCCCGGCTTGCCCGCCGGCCCCCTCCCCGAGGCCGGACCGATCGTCACGCCCGCCTTCGAGACGGAGGTCGTCCTCACCGCCGCCATCGTCGGCGCCGAGCTGACGCGCGCGCAGACCGGGCATCTACCGCTCACGCCGCAGGAGATCGCCGACGAGGCGGCGCGCTGCAGGGAGGCGGGCGCCGCGGTGGTGCACCTGCACGTGCGCGACGAGCTCGGACGCAACACCCAGTCGAGCGAGCGCTTCGCGCAGGTCATCGACGCCATCCGCCGCAAGTGTGACTGCGTCGTCCAGACTTCGACGGGCGGCGCCGTCGGCATGTCGATCGACGAGCGCGCGGGGCCGCTCGCGTGCGCGCCCGAGATGGCCACGCTCAACTGCGGGACCATCAACTTCGGCGACGAGGTCTTCGTCAACTCGCGCGCCGACATCCGCGCGCTGGCCGCGAAGATGCGCGCCGCCGGCTCGGTCCCGGAGCTCGAATGCTACGAGGTCGGCCACATCGAAGAGGCGTTCGCCCTGGCCTCGGAGGGCGCCATCGCGCGCCCGCTCCACTTCCAGTTCGTGCTCGGCGTGAAGGGCGCGATCCCGGCCCGCGAAGACGTGGTGCAATTCATGCGCTCCTTCGTCCCGGTGGGCTCGACGTGGGGGGTCGCTGCGGTCGGGCGATCGCAGCAGCCCATGACCGAGCTCGCGATGCGCCTCGGCGGCCACGCGCGCGTGGGCCTCGAGGACAACATCTTCCTCACGAAGGGCGTCCTCGCCGAGGGGAGCGCCCCGCTGGTCGCGCGGGCGGCGGCGTACGCGCGCTCGATCGGACGGCAGCCGGTCGACCCGGCCGGCGCGCGGCGCACGTTCGGGATCGCGGCGCGCTGAGCGGCGGTTACTGCGCGATCGGCTGGAGGTTCAGCGTCGTCGTGAACGACAGGTTCGACTCGATCGTGTGCCGCTCGGCGTTGAAGAGATCGAGGGGATACTGCTGCCCCATCGCGAGCCCGAGCGAATCGAGCTTCACGGTCATCTGTTCGGTCGCGTGCACGCCGCCGAGGTCGATGACGAGCTGCCCGTCGATGAACACCCAGACGTCGTCGTCGCCGCTGAACGTGAAGCTCTCGTTGCCGTTGTACGTGAAGACGGTGTGGAGCTCCGTCGTGAACGAGTAGTTGTGGGCCTGCCCCTGGTCGCCGAACGCCGTCGCGTACGGGGTGCCGTCGTCGATGGGGAACCACATCTTGCGCGGGTCGCTCGTCGAGAGCGGGACGCCCGACGTCGCGCTGTTGTATCCGTACGTGCCGTCGGCGTTCTGGGTGACGGCGAGCGGCACGTCCCTGTGGATATTGAAGTTGGGCGTGTCGTTGTACCACTGGTGAAAGAACGTGGCGCCGTGGGTGGTCGCCGTCGTGCCCGTCGTGTTCTCGTAGACGGGCTTCTGGTCTGGCCCGAGTGCGGTGTCGACGATTCCGCGGTCGTCGCCGATGACGTTCTCGAAGTCGGGATTCGTGTTCGGGTCGCTCGCGTTGTAAAACTTGAAGTCGCGGATCGCGACCGTCATCATCCCGGGGCCCGTCAAGGCGCCGGAGCTGCCGCCGCCGATGTTGACCCCGGAGCCGCTGCCGGTCCCTCCGCCCCCGTCCAAACCGTCGCCGCTTTTGACGCCGGAGGCGCACGCCGCCGCCAAGCACACCGACCCGAGCGCCGCGATCTTCAGCATCGTCATTCCTTTCGGCGCTAGAACGTTACAGTCGGCGCACCATCATGCAAGCGGGCGCGCGGGCGTCCGTGCGCGCGCGCGCGCATGCTATCGCTCGCCGTCGATGGTCACCGTCGCCACCTTTGTTGCCGATACGACGACGCCGGTGCGCGTTTATATGGCGCTTCGCCGCGCGGCGGGGGACTCGGCATCCTTCCTGCTCGAGCGTTCGCTCGGGGAGCCGGGGCGGCGCCATTCCATCGTCGGTTATCGCCCGCGGCACGAGATCACGCTCCAATCGAGCGGGCATTGGGTCGGCGCCCGCGGCCTGCCCCACGGCATGCGACCGGTCGCCGGGGCGCGCGACGCGCTCGACGCCGCGGGGTCTCTCTTCGACCCGGGCGACCAAGCCGGCGCCGCGGAGCACCCCGCCGCGCGCTTTGCGCGATCCTACGTCGGCTACCTCGCCTGGGACGCCGTCCACGCCATCGACAAGGCGTCGGGCTCGGCGCACCGCGGCAGCGCCCCCCTCGCCCGCTTCTTCGGCGGGGCCACCGTCGTGGTCTTCGACGCGCCCTCGCACACGGCCGCGATCGCCGGAGAAGACCCGGCCGACGTGGAGCGCGCCCGCGCGCACCTCGAGAGGGCGCCGCCGCCGGCAGGGGTCGCGGTGCCGCGCCGGGCGCACGGCCCGACGGACGCCGAGCTCGACGTGGACGACACGGCCTTCGCGGAGGCGGTCCGGCGCGCCCAGAAGCGCATCGCGGCGGGCGACGCGCGCGAGGTCGTCCTCTCGCGGAGGTTCGCCGTCGAGCGCGCCGGGCGCGACCCCTTCGAGGCCTACCGCGCGATGCGCGCCCTCGAGCCGAGCCCCTACACGTTCTTTCTCGACCTGCCGCCGGCCCCGGGCGAGCGGACCCGCACGCAGATCGCCGGCGCCAGCGGCGAGACGCTCGTGCGCGCCGAGGGCGGGCGCGCGCCGCCTTGGGATGTCGTGCGCGCGGCCTTCCCCGCCGCGTCGGTGTCGGGCGATCCGAAGGGCCGGGCCGCGAGCGTCATCCGCGAGCTCGAGTCCGGGCCGCGGGGCCCCTACGGCGGCGCGGTCGGACACATCACCAAATGGGGGGAGCTCGACTTCGCGAGCGCGACCGGCACGCTCGTCTGCAAGGACGACCGCTTCGTCGTGAGCGCCGGGGCGAGCGTCGTCGCGGAGACCGACCCGGCGGACGCCTCCGACCGCGCGCGAGAGAAGGCGCGCGGCATGCTCGCCGCGATCGGAGCGGCGACCCCCGCGGCCTGACGCTCGCCCCGGCCGCGGGCGCCGGCACGGCGACTCACCAGGCAAGGGGCGCGCGCGACGGGCGCTCGCTCGGGACCCACATGTGAAATACCGTGCCGCCCGCCTCCGTCGTCTCGACGTCGATGCCGCCGCCGTGCATGCCGACGATGGCGCGCGCGAGCGCGGGGCCGAGGCCGAGACTGCCGTGGCGGCGGGCGCGGTCGGCCTGGGTGAACGCGTCGAAGACCTTCTTGCGGTCCGCGGCGGCGATGACGCGCCCGGTAACCTCGACGTCGATGCGGAGGCGCTCCTCGACCGCGGGCAGCGCCCCGCGCACGACCACGTGCCCGTGATCCGCGAAGCGGGTCGCCACGAGGATGAGGGCCTTCAGCGCCTGCGCGAGGCGGGACGCGTCGACGAACACCCGCGGCACTCCGGGCTGGATCTCCCCCGTGATGTCGACGTCGAGCCCCACGGCCAAGTCGCGGGCTTCGAGCACGGCGGAGGTGACGACGTCGTCGATGCGCGCCCACTCCGGAGACATGGTGAGCTCCCCCGCCTCCACGCGCGCCGAGTCGAGGATGGTGTCGATGAGGTAGAGGAGCTCGCGGCCGCGCTGCTCGATGATCCCGACGCTCTCGCGCTGCGCCTCGCTGAGCGGCCCCTGCGAGACGAGCGCGGCGAAGCCGAGGATGGCGTTGAGCGGCGCCTTGAGGTCGTGGCTCATCGAGGCGAGGAAGAGGCCGCGCATGCGCTCTGTCCCCGTTCGGGCGTCGATCGCACGCTGCTGCGCGCTCGCGAACTCGCGGAAGACTCCGCCGAGCTCGTCGGCCGCGCGCATCAGCGCCGCGACGGACCCGAACCGCGCGTCGCCCCGGATGTGCCCTCCGCGCAAGACGTCGGCCACGCCGGTCGCCTCGAGCTCGCTCGTGGCGAGGGCGACGTCGTCGGCGAACGCGCTGCCGATGCGCCACCCGAGGAGGGCCGCCACCGCGATCGCCGCGAGGGAGAGCCCGAGGTAGTAGCCCGTCGCGGGGCCGATCTGCGCGGTCGGAAAGCGGACCACGGCGTGTCCTTCGGTGAGCGGCACCGAGAGGACGGTGAGCGTCCCGTCGGCGTCGCGGGTCGCCTCGAAGGGCGCGCTCTTGGCCTCGATGCGGACGTCGAACCCGAGCGGCTTCGCCGCCTCCGCCGCGCGGACCCTGCCCCGCGGGTCGCCCGGCGCGTCGAAGACGCCCATCGCGAGATCCGCCGCCTCGTCCTCGAGCGACGACGCGTCGAACGCACGCAGGTGTGCCTGCACGAGCAGCGACGCGCCGAGCGCCACGAACGCGACCGGGGCGACGACCGCCGCGAGCAGGCGCTGCCTCACGCGCGCGCCGCTCGAGCCCCGGTGATCGAGCAGCTCGATGGCGTCGCGCGACGTGGCGGCCGGGGCAAGCTCCATCGCCCCGGCCATCGCCGCGCGCGCGGCGACGTAGGCCGGCAAGGCGGCGACGCTCGCGAGCGTCATCGTCAGGAGGACGAGCTCACCCTGGGTCGCGATGTCGTTGGTCTCGGGGCGGAAGGCGGGCAGAAGGGTCGCGCCGACGACGAGGCCGGTCGCGACGAGGCCGAACCCGACGACGCGCACGGGAACGGCGTCGAGCGCGAGGACGTCGGTCGCTTGCAGGGACGCGATCCCCGCCGCCAGCCGATCGAGGACCGGCCAGAGCCGCCACGTCGAGATCAACGTCACCGCGATGACGACGGCGGTCGATATCAGCCACCCCCAGAAGGCGATCGACATGCTCCCATCGACGACGGCCGGATCCATCAAGAGGAGGCGCGGCGCGAACGCGACGACGAGCAGTCCCGTGGACGCGCACGCCCCCGTCTGGACGAGCACGAGGCGCGTCAGGATCGGGCGGGCGGAGTTTCTCACGTCTTGTCCTGTGGAGACGGGCCGCTCGACGGCACGGGCAGGGACCCGGACGACGGCAGGGAGCCGGAAGACGCGTCCCCGTTCGGGCCGCCGCGCTTGGGCGCGCCCTCCACCCAGGCGGGGAGCAAGACCTTGAACGTGGATCCCTTCCCGAGCTCGCTCTCGAGCTGGATGGTGCCGCCGTGCATGAGGGCGAGACGGCGCGACGTGGCGAGGCCGAGGCCCGTCCCGCGGCGGCGCGCGCGCTCTTCGGTGGTCTGCTTGTACTCCTGGAAGAGCAGCGCGCGCTGCTGGGCGCCGATGCCGGGCCCCGTGTCGCGCACGCTGAGGCGCGCGAAACGGCCGTCGTAGCCGAGTTCGACGACTACCTCGCCGGATTGAGTGAACTTGATCGCGTTGCCGACGAGATTGGTCACGACCTGCCGCACGCGCTTCGGGTCGGCCCGCGCGTAGACCGCCGCTTCGCCGTCGAGCCGGACCGCGACGGGGCGCGAGCCGACGAGGCCCTGGGCTTCGCGCACGACCTCGCCCGCGATCGCGACGAGGTCGACCTTCGACCGCGAGAGCTTCAGCTGCCCGCCCTCGAGAGCGCTCAGCTCGAGGATGTCGTTGATGAGATCGAGCAGGTGCTTGCCGGACCCGAGGATCTGCTCGACCTCCTCGCGCGCGTCGGGCGAGAGCGGGCCGTCGACCTCCGCCATGAGGACGTCGGCGAAGCCGAGGATGGCGTTGAGCGGGCTCCGGAGCTCGTGGCTCACCGCGGCGAGGAAGGCGGCGCGATCGCGGTCGGCCTGGTGGACCCGCGTGAGGTCGTTCTGCGCGCCGCGCTGGGCGGCGGCGAAGCGCTCCACGAGCTCGTTGAAGGCGACGGTGAGCGCGCCCACGTCGTCCATCGTTCGGACGGGCACGACTTCGCCGGCCGGCTCCGACCGGACCTGCACCATGCCCCGGACGCGCGCGGCCACGAAGTCGACGTCCTTGTTGGCGTCGCGCGCCACCGCGTAGGCGACGGCCGCGGCCACGCTGACGAGGAGCGTCGTCAGCGCCAGCAGCGCGCGGAGCAGCGCCGGGCCGCCCTCCGGGGAGCTCGGGGCCCGCTCGAAGGCGATGAGGTAACGGGTCCGCGGCCAACCCGGGACCTCCGCCGCCGCGAACCGCGCCCGCCCGAGGCCCGTCGTCGCTTCCCCCGCGCCCACCTTGACCGCCCGGCGGAGCTCCTCCTCCGGCGTGCTCCCGAGCGTCGCGTCGAAGAGGACACCCCCGTCGCGCGACGTGACCACGAGCTCCGCCCCCGTCTTGCGCGCCGCTCGCTGCAAGTTCTCGAGCCACGCCTCCGGCGGGATGGCCCCGATGCGCGACGCCAGCGTGACGGCAAGGAGCTGCGCGCGGCCCGCGGCCCGCCGGTCGCTCGCGGCCGCGAGGTGCGACAGGCCGAGCGTGCCGATGGCCATCGCGACGGCGACCCCCACGAGGAGGACCACCGCGGGGGGCCACGGCAAGAGCGGCCACGTCGCACCTCTCGCCGCGGGGCTTCGGTCGGACTCCACGGCGATATCCTAGTGGCGCGGGTCGGTCGGAGGGCGGAGACCTCAGTCGCTCGCGGGCGGCTCGTCGCCGGTCGCCGCGTCGTCCGTTCCCGTCAGGACGGGGGCGCCGGCGTCGCCCGCGGGCGGCGTGGTCGCCGCTTGGGCGGCAGAGCCGTCCCCTTCGGTCATGACGAGCGCGCTCGTGTCGCCCGAGCAGGTCCCCGTGCCATCGGTCTGGTAGACGCACACGAGGCCAAGTTGGCAGTCGGCGACCTGCATGCACCGTACCCCCGCTCCCTGGAGGACGGGCGGTGAGCTGCAGGCCCCCGCCAGCCCTGCCAAGCCGGCGAGCAAGGCCCCGCGCGCCCGCGCCGAGGTCGACCCCGGAGACGCGGACGCCAGCCTGAAGAAGAGGACGCTCCGCAAGAGGAATCGGTCTTTCCCACCCAGCACGGCCGTTCCCGAACTATAGCAAAGCCCGAACCTTTTCCGCGCCCGCGGCGGCGCCGTTCGTGACGGCCCGGCTCAGGGGGCCGGAGACAGCGTCAGCAGGGGGTCCCCCTCGGCGACGCTCTGGCCTTCGGCGACGAGTATGCCGTCGACGATCCCCGCGTGTGGGGCCTCGACGGGCATCTCCATCTTCATCGACTCGATGATGACGCACTCGTCTCCTTCGGCGACACGCTGGCCCGGCTGGACCACGATTTTCCACACGGTCCCGGTGATGTGCGCTTGGACGGTCGTAGCCATCTTCGAAGGGCGGAAAGCCTATCAGGTGGCGTTTGCGAAGAGCCTCACAAATCGCTAGGGTTACTTCTCAATCGACCTCGCGTCGCACTGCGCAGGAGCATTTAGCCAGCGCGCGATCGGGTCGGGGTGAGAGAGGACCATGGCGGAACGGCAAGAAACCTCGGTGATGGTCTCCATCCAGGAGATCCTCCGCGACGCGCAGAGCCGCGAAGAGCAGGAAAAGGTCGCGACGGAGCAGCGCGCGCGAGAGGCCGAGCAGCGTCGGCTGGAGGATATCCGCCGCAAGCAAGAGGAAGAAGCGGCCCGCCTCCGTGCCGAGGAGCAGGACCGCGAGCGCCGCGCCTTCGAGGAGCAGAAGCGCCAGGCCGAGATCCGCGCGTTGCAAGAGGCGACCGTCCACCGCGCGAAGGCCGAGGCCGAGGCGCACGCCCGGCTCGCCGAGATGACGTCGCGGCAAGACCACGAGCGGCAGCTCCACGCGCTCTCGCAGGACAAGCACAAGAAGCGCGTCCAGATGATCGCCATCGGGCTCGGCGTCCTCTTCGCGATCTGCGCCGTCGGCGCGGGGATGTTCATCGCCCGCGTGACGGATCAGAAGAACAAGGCCGAGCAGTACGCCCACCAGCTCGAGTCCGACAAGCAAGAGAACGAGCAGAAGCAGGCGCAGCTCCGCGCCGAGCTCGAACAGACCAAGGACCCCGAGAAGATCGCGGCCTTGCAGTCGCAGCTCGAGGAGCAGCAGAGAAAGCTCGAGCAGATCAAGACGCAACAAGCGCAAACTCCCGAGCGAAAGGCGGTCGGAGGGACCTTCGCCGCGCCGGCGCACACGACGCAGAAGGCCTCCCCCGGCAAGCCGTGCAACTGCACCCCGGGCGATCCGCTCTGCTCCTGCCTCTAGGGCGTATTTGAGCCGGGCCGACGATCCCGGCCGGCCGCGCGGGCGCCTCGTGTGCGGCCTGCAGCCGGTCCGCGAGGCGATCCGTGCGCACGGGCCGAAGGTCGGGCGCGTCCTCGTGGAGATCGCGCGGGGCGAGGCGTCGCCGCAGCTCGAGGCGGTGGCGCGCTTCGCGAAGGACCGCGGCATCGAGGTCGCCAGGGTCGAGCGCGCGGAGCTCGACCAGATGGCTCGAGGCGTGCGCCACCAGGGCGCCGCCGCCTTCCTCCCGGAGCTCGCCCTCGTTCCGCTCTCGGAGGTGTCCACCGCGACGAATGCCCTCCTCGTCGCGCTCGACGAAGTCCAGGACCCGCAGAACTTCGGGGCGGCCATCCGCTCCGCCGTCGCGATGGGCGCGACCGCGGTCCTGTGGCCGGAGCATCGCTCCGCTCCGCTGACCGCCGCGACCTTCCGCGCCTCGGCGGGCGCGGTGGAGCACGCGACGCTCTGCCAGGTGGGATCACTGACGGCCGCCCTCGAGTCGCTGCGCGAGCGCGGCGTCGCCGTCTTCGGGCTCGACGCGGGCGCGGACACCGCCATCGACCGCGCCGATCTCACGGGGCCCGTCGCGCTCGTGGTGGGCGCCGAGGGCAAGGGGCTCCGCAAGACCGTCAAGCGCGTCTGCGACGCGCTCGTGAGCCTGCCGATGCCCGGGCCGATCGAGTCGCTCAATGCGTCGGTCGCGGTGGCCATCGCGCTCTACGAGGTGGTGCGCCAGCGGGGGGCGCGATGACGGCGCGTGCCGCGGCGGCGCGCGCGCTAAACTAAGAGGGACGTGGTGCTGCCCAACACGGCCTCAGAGCTCGCGCGCGGCCTCGAGGGCGCGGGCTACCTCGCCGACGATCGTCTCGCGCTGGTCGCGTGGCTGGCGCTCTCGCTGGATCGTGCGCTCCTCGTCGAAGGACCGGCCGGCGTCGGAAAGACGGACCTCGCGCGCGCGCTCGCGGAGGCGCTCGGACGGCGGCTCCTCCGGCTGCAGTGCTACGAGGGCCTCGACGAGGCGAAGGCGCTCTACGAGTGGGACTACGCCAAGCAGATGCTCTACACGCAGCTCCTCCGCGACGCCGCGGGGGCGCAGACGGCGGGAGCGTCTTCGCTCGTCGACGCGGCCGATCGGGTGGCCGGCGCCGAGGCCGCCTTCTTCAGCCGCCGCTTCCTCATCGAGCGCCCGCTCCTCGCCGCGCTGACGAGCGAAGCGCCGGTCGTCCTTCTCATCGACGAGGTCGACCGCGCCGACCCGGAGTTCGAGGCCTTCATGCTCGAGATCCTCGCCGAGGGACAGGTCACGATCCCCGAGCTCGGCACCGTGCGCGCCCGGCACCCTCCCCTCTTCTTGCTGACGAGCAACGGAAGCCGAGAGATGACCGAGGCCCTCCGGCGCCGCTGCCTCCACGCGTTCGTCGACTATCCACCGCCGTCGCGCGAGCAAGCCATCATCGAGCTCCGCGTGCCCGAGGCCGGCCCCAAGCTCGCCGAGGAGCTCGCGCGCTTCGTGCGCGCCGTCCGCGCGCTCGACCTCCGCAAGGCGCCCTCCATCGCGGAGACCCTCGACTGGGCGCGCGCGCTCGTCCTGCTCGGCGGGCGCGCCCTCGACCCGGAGCTCGTGCGGTCCACCCTCGGCGTGCTGCTCAAGCACCAGGAGGACCGCGAGAAGGTCGGGGCCAAGTTGGGGTCGCTCGTGTCGCCAGCGACTTGAACAATTTCTCATATCGGTTGATCTCCGCGCGATTCTCGTGATTGAGTGCCGCAGAGGGGACGGAACGATGCGTGCGACGGGACACCCGGGGGAAGGGCGTGCCGGTCGAGGGTGGGCGCCGCTCTGATGACAGACAGCTCCGAAGACAGCACCGCCGCGATGGACTCGCGACGACCCGAGCCGGGGGTGGTGATGGTCTTCTCGATGGATCGAGCCGTGTGCCGAGCCTTTCCGCTCGGGGCCGCCGGGATCGTCTTCGGCCGGCACTGCGCCGACGGCGTATCGATCGACGACCTTCGCGCCTCGCGGAGACACGTCGATATCCGCGTCGACGCGGGCGGCTGGGTGATACGCGATCTCAAGAGCACCAACGGGACCCGCGTCGACGGCGCCGCCGTCACCGGCGAGATCACGTGCGACCACCCGCCGGTCATTCGGTTCGGCCGCACCGTGCTCGTGGGGCGCGAGGACATTTCCCCTTTCGTCGCTCCCGAGCCGATGCGGTCGGGCGGGCAGGTGCTCGGCCCCGCGTGGCGCGCGTCGCTCGCGGAGGTCGAGGCCGCGGCGGCGGCGCGATCCGAGCTCCTGCTGATTGGCGAAAACGGATGCGGGAAGGCCGTGGCGGCGGCCCACTTCCACGCCAAAGGCCTCCGGGCGTCAGGCCCGTTCGTCCCGGTCCACTGCGCCGCCATCCCACCGGGCATGGCGGAGCGGTTGTTCTTCGGAGCGCCCAAAGGCGGCCCGGGGGAGCCGCCCGCGGCGCAGGGATATCTCCAGGCGGCGAGCGGCGGGGTCCTCTTTTTGGCCGAGGTCGACAAGCTCGCGCCGGACCTGCTGGCCCGCGTGCTCGGCGTCGGCGTGGAGCGGGCCGCGCGGTCCGCCGCCCCGGATGTCTCGTTTTGCTTCGGGGCCGAGAGCGGCCTCGACGCGTGGTCGTCGCGCAGCGCGGGCGGAGCCAACCTCTTCCAGCGCCTGACCCGATGCGTCGTCGCTTTGCCGCCGCTGCGGGACCGACGCGAGGACATCCCTTGGCTCGCGGAGCTCGCGCTCGAGGAAGGGACGCCGCGGGTCGCGCTCGAGGCGGACGTCATCGAAGCGTGCCTCTTGCGCCAATGGAGCGGCAACGTGCGCGAGCTCTTGAACGAGGTGCGCCGCATGGTCCAGGTGGCCCGCTCCGAGTCGCGAGACTCCGTCCGCGCCGACCTCCTCGGCCCCGATCTCGACACGCCCCGCGACGCGTCCGGTCTCTCGCGCCGCAGGCCGATCACCCGCGAGCGCGTCCAGCGCGCCCTGCGCGAGGCGCCCAGCGTCTCGGGGGCCGCGCAGATGCTCCAGATCCACAGGTCACACCTCTATCGGCTCATTCGCCGCTTCGGCATCCGCCTCGACGACTATCCCTCGCTCGGCCACTGAGGGGACCACGCGCGCCGCAAGGGGCCGCCCCGCTCTATCGCAGCTCCGCGACCTGTTCGCCGAAGAGCCGCTCGATGCCGGACAGGAGCGAGTCCCCCACGTCGACCCGCCACGCGTCCCCGAGCGACAACACCGCCTCGGCCCCGCCGTCGAAGCGCACGTGCAGCGCCACCGGACAGGTGCCCTTGGCCGACGCAAGCACCCGCGCGAGCCCCGCGAGGTCGGCGGGACGCGTGCGCTCCGCGCGCACTCGGATCGTGATCGCGCGCGTGTCGGCGCGCACGGCCTCCGAGAGGAGGCGCACTTCGTTCATCAGGATCGTCGGCTCGCGCGCCGTGTCCATTTCTTCTTCGGCGTCGTCGCCGCGCTGCGGAAAGCTCACCTTCCCCGAGACGAGGACCGGCTCGCCGCTCGTCAGGACGGAGGCAAACTGCTCGATCTCCCTCGCCCGGACTTTCACGGCCACGCGCCCGGTGAGGTCCTCCAGGTCGAAGAACGCCACCTTGCCGCCGCCGTCCCGGAAGATCCGCTCCCGGTAGCCTTCGACCATCCCCGCGACCTTCACGACCGCCCAGTCCTCCATCGCGGCGCACCCGGCGATGGCGCTCGCGCCGACCTTGGCGAGGCCCGCGTCCCCCTTCACGTAGCGGTCGAGCGGATGGCCGCTGACGTAGAAGCCGAGCGACTGCCGTTCCCGGGCGAGCATCTCGCGCCGGTCCCACGGCTCGCACGCCGCGTAGTCGCCGGCGCTCGACGAGCCGGCGGCGCCGCCCGCGCGCGGCGCGGCGTCGAAGATGCCGAACATCGACGTCTGACCGGCCTCCCGGTCGCGGCTCGCCGCCCGCGATCGCTCGAGCGCGACGTCGATCGAGGCGAAGGCGCGCGCGCGCGTCACGCCGCGCGGCTCGAGGACCGAGTCGAACGCCCCGCACTGGACCATCGCCTCGAAGACCGCCTTGTTCACGCGCTTCGCGTCGACCCGCGCCGCCAGATCGAAGAGGTCGCGGAAGGCGCCGTCCTGGCGCGCCTCGAAGACGGCCTCGAGCGCGGC
The DNA here is from genome assembly GCA_036500865.1 of Polyangiaceae bacterium. Taxonomy (GTDB): domain Bacteria; phylum Myxococcota_A; class Polyangia; order Polyangiales; family Polyangiaceae; genus Palsa-1150. Next base: position 94,152 of record DASYBG010000001.1, on the reverse strand, counting down.
GCCGCCCAGACCGCGGACGGCCCCGAGCCCGAACCGGACCTGCGGCCCGAGGGGGTCCACGACCTTGTCGCCGGCGTACGCGGCCGCGCGCTTGGACGCGCCGGGCTTCCCGTTCGCCGCTCGGCCCTGCGGGTGCGTGTAGACGACCTTGAAATCGGTGCCGCTCTCGTTCACGTCCGGCGGGAGCACGGTCACGCCCATCGCGCGCGCGTCCGCGATGGTGCGCACGACCTTCTCGATCCGATCCTTGTCGCTCGTGAGGATCGCGCAGAGGAGCTCGACCGGGTAGTGCGCCTTGAGCCACGCCGTCTGGTAGGTGACGAGGGCGTACGCCGCCGAGTGGCTCTTGTTGAAGCCGTAGCCCGCGAAGTACTCGAGGAGGCCGAAGATGCGCTCTGCGTCCTTCTCGTCGACCCCGCGCGAGGTCGCCCCGCTGACGAAGACGCTCTTCTGCTTGGCCATCTCTTCGGGCTTCTTCTTGCCCATCGCGCGCCGGAGGAGATCCGCGCCGCCGAGCGTGTAGCCCGCTAGCTCCTGCGCGATCTGCATGACCTGCTCTTGGTAGACGATGACCCCGTAGGTGGGCGCGACGATCTCGTCGATGACGGTGTGGAGCGACGTGATCGGCGCGAGACCGTGCTTTCGCCGCACGAAGTCCTCGTGCATTCCGGCGCCCATGGGGCCGGGCCGATAGAGCGCCACCGCCGCGACCACGTCTTCGAACACGTCGGGGCGCAGGTCCTTGAAGAGCTTCTGCATCCCGTCCGACTCGAGCTGGAAGACGCCCTTCGTCTCGCCGGAGGCGAGAAGCTTGTAGGTCGCCGCGTCGTCGAGCGGGATCGTCGCGACGTCGAGCTTGCCGTTCGAGCCGTCCGGGCCGGGCGGCCCGCTCCCGTTGCGATCCGGGCGCGCGCTGACGAGGCGCACCGCCACGTCGATGACCGTGAGCGTCTTCAGCCCGAGGAAGTCGAACTTGACGAGCCCCGCCTGCTCGACGTCGTCCTTGTAGTACTGCGTGACGAGCCCGCCCGCCTTGTCGTCGCGAAAGACGGGCACGTGGGCCCAGAGCGGGCCCTCGCTGATGACGATGCCGGCGGCGTGCTTGCCGGCGTGGCGGGTGAGGCCCTCGAGCTTGCGCGCCTGGTCGAGGAGCTCGCGCACGCGCGGGTCCCCTTCGTAGAGCTGCTTGAGCTTCGGCTCGATGCCGAGCGCCTCGGTGATCGTGTAGGTCTCGGCGGGCGTCTTTCGGGGGATGAGGTTCGCGATCTGCTGCGCCTCGACCGGCGTGATGCCGATGCAGCGCGCGACGTCCTTGACGACGCTCTTCGACTTGAGCTCCGCGAAGGTCGCGATCTGCCCGACGCTGTGCTCGCCGTACTTGCGCTGGACGTACGCGATGACCTCGTCGCGCCGGTCCATGCAGAAGTCGATGTCGAAGTCCGGCATGCTCACGCGCTCCGGATTGAGGAAGCGCTCGAACAGCAGGTTGTACGGGATGGGATCGAGGTCGGTGATCCGCATCGCGTACGCCACGATCGATCCGGCGCCCGACCCTCGCCCCGGGCCGACCGGAATGCCGGTCTCCTTCGCGTGCCGGATGAAGTCCCAGACGATGAGGAAGTACCCTGCGAAGTTCATCTGCGCGATGACGTCGAGCTCGGTCTCGAGCCGCCGCTGGTAGGCGTCGCGGTCCGGGTTCTTGCCGAGCTGGCCGAGCTCCTGGAGGCGGCGCTCGAGCCCCTCGCGCGCCACGTGCCGGAAGTACCCGTCGGTGTCGAAGCCGGCGGGCACGACGAAGCTCGGGAGCATCGGCGCGCCGAGCTTGAGCGCCATGCGGCACTTCTCGGCGATCTCGACGGTCGCTCGCACCGCCTCGGGGTACGCGGAGAAGAGCGCCGACATCTCCTCGGCCGACTTCAAGTACATCTCGCTCGAGCCGTGGTGGCGATCCTTCGCCTCCGCGAGCGAACGGCCCGTCTTGATGCACGAGAGGTAGAGGTGCGCCTCGGCGTCGGCGCGCTCGGCGTAGTGCACGTCGTTGGTCGCGACGAGCGGCAGGCCGAGCTCGCGCGCGAGGCCCACGAGGATGCCGTTCAGGACGGGCTGCTCGGGCAGCCCGTGGTCCTGGAGCTCGACGTACAGGTTCCCCGGCTCGAACGCGTCGCGGAGCGTGCCGAGCACCTCGCGACCGCGCCCCTCCCCTTCTTCGAGGATGGCCTGCGCGACGAGACCGCCCATGCACCCGGTCATGCCGACGAGGCCCTTCGCGTGCGACGCGATGTCCTCGATCGACACGACGGCCTCGGCGGCGCGCCCGTCGTCCGACGGCGGCATCGTGTGGCCGCGCGAGACGAGCCAGATGAGGTTCTTGTAGCCCTCGGCGGTCGCGGCGAGGGCCGGCATATGGTGGGGCTGACCGTCGCGGCCGACGACGTCGAGCTCGCAGCCGAGGATGTCCTGGATCTTCGCTTCGACCGCGGCCTTGTGGAACGTGATGGCCCCGAACATGTTGCCGTGGTCGGTGACCGCGACCGAGCGCATCCCCGACGACGCCACCCGCTTGACCAGGTCCTTGATTTTGATCGCCCCGTCGAGGAGCGAGTACTGCGAGTGGACGTGGAGGTGGACGAATTCGGCGGGCATGGGGGGTCGTCTGCGGCGCGGCGACGAGGCGCGCGGGAGGATAGCAAGAACCGGCGGCGGTCAGCTCCCCTTGGCGCGCGCCACCGCGTGGGGGGCGAGGTGAAGCGCGAAGGCGTAGATGCTGATCTGCGGGGGTACGCCGATGCTCGTCGGGAAGAGGGACCCGTCGGCGACGAAGAGCCCCCCGAGCTGGTGGTGCTCGCCGGTGGAGCGGACGACGCTCGTCTTCGGGTCTTCGCCCATCCGCATCGTCCCCATCGGGTGCACGGCGGAGAGCGGGACGGCGTGGGGCCGAACGAAGGAGAGGTCGAGGGCGTCGACGTCGGCGAGGGTCGCGACCCGCGCTGGAGGGATCGCCGGGATGGTGACCGAGCGGGCGCCCGCCGCGACGAGGATGCGCGCGCAGGCGGCCAGGCCGGCGGCCAGCTGCCGGCGGTCGGGTTCGCTCATCCGGTAGCGGAGGACGGGGCGGCCGTCGCCGCCGACGTCGACCTCGCCGCTCGTCTCGTCGTGGACCATCGCCGTGAGCACGGCCAGCTTTGGATAGGCGCGCATCGCGGCCATGTGGGACGCGCCGAACCCAGGCAGCGTCGCGGCGGCGCCGATGGGGTGCGCGAACGCGGGGACGATCCACACGCGGCGATCGCTCCCGGGCTCGTACGACAGGTGCTCGGTGCACTCGTAGCTCTGCGGAATGCCCCGCCAGCCCGCGATCTCGCGGTCGAAGAGGCCCGCGACGACCGCGCCCGGATGGAGGCGCAACCCCCGGCCGAGCTGCCCGTGCGGATCGGGAATGCCGCTCTTGCGCGCCAGGGCGGCGCTCCCGACGGCGCTCGCCGCGAGGACGACGACGCGGGCGCGCACGTCGATCGACCCGCGCGGCCGGCCCGCCGCGTCGCGCACGATGCCGCGGACGCCTCCCACGCGGGCCCCGTCGTGCACGACGCGCACCGCCTCCACGTCGGCGTAGAGCCGCGCGCCCGCCGCGACGGCCCGAGGCAAGACCACCTTGAGCGCGTTCTGCTTCGCGTCGTACGCGCACCCGAGCTCGCAGAAGCCGCTGCCGATGCAGCCGACGCGGTTGTGGCGGAGCGGAGCCGCGCGCCAGCCGAGCGCCTCGCACCCCACGCGGAGGACCTCGTTGTTTTCGTTTCGCATCCCGCCGGCGATCGTCGACACCGAGAGGTCGCGCTCGATCGCCTCGAAGCTCGGGCGCATCTCTTCGGGGGACGCGCCGAGGACGCCGTGCTCGGAGCGCCACCGCTCGAGGATGGCGTCGGGCGTGCGCTTGCAAAGGTTCGTGTTGTGGACCGTGCTCCCGCCGACGCCGCGGCCCTGGAGGACGCGGATCGCCATGTCTTCGGTCGTCCGGCCGCCGGCGTCCTCGAAGAGCCGCGGCAGCATGTCGTCCTCCCGCTGGTCGAAGTCGGCCGACGTCGACCACGCCCCTTGCTCGAGTCCCACGACGTCCAACCCGGCGCGCGCGAGCTCGCGGAGCGCCACCGAGCCGCCCGCGCCCGACCCGACGACGACGGCGTCCGCCTCGATCGACAGGTCGCCGTCGATCTCGGACCCTCGGAATATCCGGCCGACCATCGCGCGCGCCGCCTCTCACCACCCCCGCGCGGGGCGGCCGACGAGCGGACCGTCGTAGCCGATGACCTTCCAGGTCCGCGGGTCGCGGTAATAACCGAGAAAGACGAGCGAGCGCAGGCCGTCGAAGCCGGCACGGAGGAGATCGCTCGACGACGTCTCGATGGCCGCGAGGACCCGGTCCTGATCGGCGGGGGGCAAGCGGGTGAAGCGCGAACCGAAGCCGGCGCGGATGGGCGCGAGGTGCTCCACGTAGGCGAGGAAGCGCGCGAGATCCTGCCGCGGCTTCTCCGGCAGGTGGGTCATCCATGTGTCGGCGAAGGAGGCGACTTCCGCCTCGTCGGCGCTCGGGATCGTGGGATCCCCGGGCCGGTCGGGCGCCGTGATGCGCCGCGCCGCGTGCTGCACCACGACGAACTGCCAGGGCGCGAACACCGCGAGCCTTTGCCCGGGCGGCACGGCATAACCCGAGGTGCGAACGAGCGCGATCGCGGCGCCGCCGGCCAGGAGCGCGCCTCCCGCCGCGGCGAGGAGCCTGCGCCGCGACCAGCGACGCGGCCCGCCCGGTAGAGTGGCGTCCGCGGCCCGCGCGGCGTCCGTCGGTTCTCGCATCGGGCTGGGGCTGAATGTATATGGCGTGGGCGTGGCCGTGCACCTCTTTGGGCTGACCGGCGGAATCGCCTCGGGCAAGAGCACCGTGGCGTCGCGGCTTCGCGCGCGCGCGGTCCCCGTCGTCGATGCGGATGCGCTGGCGCGCGACGTCGTGGCGCCGGGTACCGAGGGCCTCCGCTTGGTGGCGGAGGCCTTCGGCGCGGGCATCCTCGGGCCGGGGGGCGCGCTCGATCGCAAGGCGCTCGCGGCCATCGTGTTCCAGGACGACGCCGCCCGCCGAGCCCTCAACGCGATCGTGCACCCTCGCATCGCGCTCCGCACGGCGGAGCGGTCGGCCGCGCTCGACGCGGCGGGCGAGCCGCTCGCTTGCTACGAGGCCGCCCTGCTCGTCGAGAACGGGACCGCCGACGCGTTCCGCCCGCTCGTCGTGTGCGTGTGCCCCGAGGCGATGCAGGTGGCGCGGGTGCGCGCGCGAGACGGGGCCACGGCCGAAGAGGCGCTCGCGCGCATTCGGGCGCAAAAGCCGCTCGCCGAGAAGGTGGCCGTCGCCGACCACGTGATCGACACCGCGGCGCCGCTCGAGGCGGTCCTCCAGAGGGCCGACGAGGTGCTGCGCGCGGTGTGCGAAGGGCTGGGCCTGGACGCGGCGCGCTACGGCGTCGGCGAAGCGCCCGGCCGGTGACCGGACGAGCCGCTACGGACCGTCGGTCTCGCCGTAGGCGGAGATCTTGTAGCGGCCGTCGTCGCGGCGCAAAAGAAGCGTGAACGCGTCCCCGAAGAGGCGCTCTCCCGCGTACCTCGTGACCTCGATGGGGACGCGCACGTAAATCTCGTCTTTTCGCATGTCGGGCGGACGGGGGGGCGCGTCGCGCGCGGCGAGGTCGTCGTAGTAGTAGCGCTCGATGCGGTCGGCGCGAAAAAGGTCGATGCCGGCCAAGTGGCTGTACTCGTGCGCGTGCATGCGCTGGCGCCATCCGTCGACGAGCGGGGCGCGACCGCGCGTGCGTGCCTCGATCGGTCCGGCGTCCTCGGTGAGGAGCGCCACCAGCTGATCGACCGATTCGCTCTGCCAAGCGTCGGCGACCGCGCGCACCACGTCGCGCACGGCGTCGTCCCCGAGCGGCTGACGCAGGGCCACGACCCCTTCCGCACCGGCGCGCTCGGTCGCGTTGGGCACGGCGCTCGGCGGGTCGAGCACCACCCCGTCCGGGCTGCGCGGCGGTGGCCTCGGCGCCTCACCCGCGGCCACGGGGCTCACCTCGACCACGACGGGCGGCTCCCTCGTTGCGGCCCCCGTGGCACAGCCCGACATCGCCGTCAGGGCCAGCTCCGCCCAACCGAAGCCGCGGCCGAAGCGACCTCGGCGCGCGAGCCCGACGGACATCGGAGCTACAGGCCCTCGATGCTGGCACCCGCGTCGCGCGACATCGAGACGATGGCCGAGTCGGGCACGGTCCTCCAGCGGCCGTTCGGACGCGCCTCGTCGAAGTCGCTCGCCGCGACCGTGAAGTGCATGCGCGCGACCTCCGGGATCTTGCGGCGCAGCTGCGCGTCGTCCCCGATGAGGGCCTCGGCGTCGGCCTTGCCGGCGAGCTCGCGCACCACCATCGGCGAAGGGCTCCGGTGGACCGCGACGAGCTGGTCGCCGTTCGAGACCATGGCGTTGAGCTCGACCGGGGCGCCGCCGACCTCCGCGGTCATTCCGTCGAGGAGCGAGAGGCTCGAGCGGAGCGCATCGCGGATGAGCGACGATTCGACGAGGCCGTTGTCCAGGCGACCCGCGTCGTGCAGGAACGAAAGAAAGACGTAGAACGCGACTTCGGCGTCGGTGTCTCCGCGGATTCCGCCCCGGAGAAACTCAGGCACGCTGGAGACGAGCCGGTCGCGCACTTTTTCGAAGCTCGACACCGTCCCGGTCTGCGCGAAGAGCCACTGCCGGTAGCGGAAGGGGTGGGTGTTCTCGGTCCGCAGCGCGCCGACGGTGGCGTGGCGCACGTGGCCGATGACGATGTCCGCGCGCATGTCCGTGGCGAGCTTGGCCACGTCGATGTCGGGCCGCTCGTCGAGCGGGCGCCTGCGCATGAGAACCTCGCCGCCCTGATAGAAGCCCAGGCCCCAGCCGAGCGGCACGCCCTTCGCGCGCACGCGCAGGGCCTCCGTTTCGAAAGCCATGACGCGGGCAGCGAGGTCCGGACGGTTGCCGATGATTCCGAACAGACGTGCCATCTTTACCCCAGCGCGGACCGAGGCCCGCTCACTATAGCTTTGGGCGTTTGGGTGCCGCGGCCAGGCCGCAGCGAAGATTGCATCGAAGAAAGGTGCGATACGCACCCTGTGCCGATCTGGATGTGGCTCCCGCTTCAGCGTCTCGTCGCCGAGCGAGCGCGCTACCGAACTACAAGCTCCACGTTTCGCGCTCTTACGTCACCTTCACGCCGGCGCTCGACCGTTCGCGCGAAACGGCGAAGCAAGCGCACCCTCGAACGTGTGCACTGTCCATACCAAAACAGATACGACGGGAAGTGTTTCAATCAAGCGTCCGACCGCAAATGCGCGGAGCCGGAGCGCGCGGTCTTCTCGATAGGATCGTTTCGTGACGCCGGCGATCGGCCGAGCAGATCGGAAGATTCGGCTCGGGCGAGAGATGCGCGGGCGATGACTTCGCTCGTTCGACGCAAGAGACGCCGCGCAAGCGCGGCCTCGAGCAGCCGAACGCACCAAGGCGCCGACGCCGCTACGAGCAGCGCGAGCACCCAGATCGAAGCGAACGGTGCGACGGGCAAGCGACCTCACGATTCTTGCCACACTTACCAAGCTACGCCCAACGGCGGCCACAGGGGGCGACTACCACGCATTCGTTCGCTCGCGGTTCGGTCGCGCCTTCTTGTAGCCAATTCTCGTACTGGCGTTACGGCCGGAGCGGCTCGGTTCCGTCAGCTCGCTTTGCCGGCGGGCGACTTTCTCGGTGAGCCGTGGCCGCGTTCGTCTGGAGGGAGGCGCCCCCGCTCGCGCATGCGGAGGGGCGTTGGGGGTCCGCTCTCTCGCTCGCTCGAGCGTGCGAGCGAGGCGTGGTGGGTCCGCTCTCTCGCTTCGCTCGAGCGTACGGCTCCGGACTACGGCGAAACGATGAAGGGCACGACGTGCTCTCTGTCCTCGAAGTCGCCTCGGTAATCGGCCGCCGCGCGCTGCGTGGCGAACGGGCCGATGCGCACCCGGTACCAAGTGCCTCGACCGGCGACGTTGGCTTGCACCACGTACGCTTTGTGGCCGCGCGCGCGCAGCTGATCCGCGAAGCTCTGCGCTTCGGCTTGGGTCGGGAAGCTGCTGACCTGAAGCTGGTATCCGCCCTCGTGGCCGGACGGCGCCCCACCCGAGAGAGGCGCGTCGAGCTTCGCGGCTTCGCTCGCAGCCTTCGTGAGCGGGTCGCGCGGTCGGGTCACGACGGGCGTGGCCTCGAGGACCGCCTGCGCGGGCAACGGGACCACCGGCAGCCGGTCGGTCGGGGGCGGCGGCTGGACGGCGGCGGGCGGCGGTGTGGCGACGGGCGCGAGCGACGAGGGCGGGACGGCTGCAAGGGCCGTGGCGGGGTGTTCGCTGTCGCTGAGAATGTGCGGGAAGGTCACGTCCTTCGGCGAGAGCTCGGTGCCCGACGGGCCCGCGGCGATGGCCGCGCTCCCCGACGCTTGCCCCGCCGCATGGGAGCGCTCCGCGAGCAAATCACCGAGAGGGTCGCTCTTGCGCTGCGGCGCCGCGCTCGTGCGACCCCCGAGCGCCAGGACGGCGAACGTGATGCACGCGCCCCCCAGCACGACGAACGCCGTGGTGACTCCCCACGGCATCTTCCGAGCGTCGTCGTCGTCCTCTTCGATCCGCTCGATGTTGCGAAAGCTGTCGCCCATCGCTGCCATCAATACCGCGCATAACGCGAACACGCGCGCAAGGCCAAGTTATCGAAGCTCCTCCAGCCCACACCCCCCGACGCGGCGCCGAGTCCGAGCTCTCTCTCTCGTTTCGCTCGAGCTTTGGACCGGGCCGCCGCTATTCGGCCGCTTCGCCCTCTTCCTCGACGACGTCTTCGTCGTCGTCCTCGACCGGCGCCTCGCCCGTCATCTCTTGCGCCGCGCCGGCGGGCCGATCCATGCGCTCCGGAGCGCTCACCCCGATGAGATCCAGCGCGGCCGCGTAGACCGCGCGGATGGCCTCGATCCAAGCCAGGCGGGCCCGCGTCTTCTCGAAGTCCCACGCCTCCTGCCAGCGCGCTCCCCTCCGCGTGCTCTCGGGGGGCAGGATCGGATCGGCCTCGCCCTTCAATCGCGTGAAGTAGCTCTGGAAGTCGCGCGCGAGCTCCTGCACGTAAAACACGATTCGATGCGGCTCCCGAAGGCGCGACGCCTCGGCCACCAGATCGGGAAAGTCGCCCAGTTTGTGCGCGAGCGCGAGCTCGTCGGGGTGCCGGAGCGACGCCCACGGTCGCGATCCCGCGGGGGGCGCCGTGAGCCCGATCGCCCGCGCCTTGCGCATGATGGAGCAAAGCCTCGCGTGGCCGTACTGCACGTAAAATACCGGGTTGTCGAGCGACGCCTTCTTCGCGAGCTCGATGTCGAACTCGACGTTCGACCCGGCGCTCCGGGAGAGAAAGAAGAACCGGAGCGCGTCGGCGCCTGCTCCCTTGCGCCCGACCGCCTCGTCGATCTCGTCCATGATCTCGTCGACGGTCACGATGTTTCCGGCGCGCTTGCTGCTCTTGACCGCGACGCCGTCCTTCGTGATGAAAACGAGCTGGTAGAGGAGGGCCTCGAAGCGATCTTGCGGCAGGCCGAGCGCGGTCAGCGCGTTTCGGACGCGCGCCACGTACCCGTGGTGGTCCGCGCCGAGGACGTCGATGAGGCGGTCGTAGCCGCGGGCGATCTTGTCGGCGAAGTAAGCGATGTCGGAGGCGAAGTACGCCCACGTGCCGTCGCTCTTCTGGACGACGCGGTCCTTGTCTTCGAGGGCGCCTTCGGGGGCCTTGAAGAAGAGCGCGCCGTCGTGGCGAGCGAGGTGGCCGCCCGCCTCGAGCTGGGACATCACGGCGCCGAGCTGGCCCGAGCGGTGGAGCGACTCTTCGCTGAACCAGACGTCGAAGTCGACGCGGAGATCCGCGAGCGACGGGCGGATCCCCGGGAGCGTGCGCGAGCCGGGGATGCCGCGCAGCATCCACGTGACGCACGCGCGCCCGAGCGTGTCGGTGTCGGCCGAGAGGAGCGACCGGTCCATCGCCGCGAACCACGCCGCGAGCTCTCCGACGTACGGGCCCTTGTAGCCGTCGCTCGGAGGCTCGCGCCCCTCGGACACGGCGCGCACGCTCTCGGCGAACGCGCGCACCTGGTTGCCGCGATCGTTGATGTAGTACTCGCGCGCGACCCGGTGGCCCGTCGCCTCGAGCAAGCGCGCGACGGAGTCGCCGAGGACGGCGTTGCGCCCGCTCGCGACGGTGACGGGACCGGTGGGGTTCGCGCTCACGAACTCGATGTTGACCCGATCGGCGGTCGCGGCCGGAGCGCGGCCCCACGCTCGCCCGGCGAGCAGCACGGCGTCGAGCTCGGCGTGGAAGACGGCCGGACGCAGGCGCAGGTTGACGAAGCCCGGGCCCGCGACCTCGGCCGACGCGATGACGTCGTCGTCGGCGAGCGCGCGCACCAGCGCCTCGGCGATGGACCGCGGAGGACGCCCGGCCCGCTTGGCGAGCGCGAGGGCGACGTTGGTCGAGAGGTCGCCGTGCTCCGGCCGCTTCGGCCGCTCGACGACCCAGCCGGCGCCGCCCGCGTCTTCGGAGGCATCGCCGAGTTGCCCGGCGCGCGCGATCGATTCGAGAGCCGACGAGAGGGCGGCGCGCACCCGCTGGGCAATGCTCATGGGCTCGAGAGCGCCTGCTCGATGCCGTCTTTGACCTCGGCGCTGGTCGGCTCCACCTGCGGCTCGAACCGCGCGAGGACGGTGCCGTCGCGCCCGACGAGGAACTTGTTGAAGTTCCACTTGATGTCCCCCGCGCGCTCGGGGTGCCCGGGGTGCGCCGCGGCGCTCGTCAGGTACGCGAAGAGCGGATCGATTCCGGCTCCCTTGACCTTCACCTTGCCGAACATGTCGAACTTCACGTCGTAGCGGGACGTGCAGAACGTGCGAATCTCGTCGTCCGAGCCGGGCTCCTGGGCGCCGAATTCGTTCGCGGGGAAGCCGAGGATCGAGAGCCCCTTGGCCGCGTACGCCTCGTGAAGCGCCTCGAGCCCGCGATACTGGGGCGTGAGGCCGCACTGGGAAGCGACGTTGACGACGAGCAGCACGCGCCCGCGATAGTCGCCGAGGCTCTTTGCCGCGCCGTCGATCGTCTTCTCGGAGAATTCGTAGATGCTGTTTGCCATGGCGGCGTGCATGGTGGCTTGGCGTTTGGCACCCGCCAAGGATAAAAGCGGCCCGTGCCTAGCTTCCACCCGAGGGCGCTCGTCTCGCGCGCCGCCCGCCTCGTTTGCTTGGGCTGCGTAGCCGGCGTCGCAGCGTGCTCCTCGCAGGACGCGGGGACGCTCGAAATCGTCACCGGCGCCGAGACCGATACCTTCACGCGCGATCCGGCGGCCGTGAAGCTCGAGGTCGACGCCGTCGACTCCGCGGGGAACAAGACCAGCCTCGCGACGACGGCGCTCCCCGCGACGACGATCGACCTTGGAAAACTCGACGAGACGCTCATCTACACGTTCCAGATCACGGCGACCGACGCCGCCAACGAGCGCGTCGCGTACGGCCAGTCGGTGCCCTTCGAGCTCGGCGTCCTGCAAGGGGTGACCGTGCCGATCTTCGTCCAGCGCACCGGCGATCTCGCGCGCATGCCGGGCCCGTTGCCCGACGCGCGGCACGCGCCGCTGCTCGCCATCTTCGAAGGACGGTACCTCCTGGTCGCGGGAGGGAGCGACCCGGCGCTGGCCATGCAGACGCAGATCTACGACTTCGCGTCGTTCGCCGCGCTCCCCTCCCCTCCCGTGTTGACGCTGGCGCCGACGTCGGACGCGCTCTTCGGCACCGTCGCGCTCTTCATCGACAGCGGCGGCAACGGGCAGTTCTACGACTTTTCGTCGAGCACGCCCTCCACGGCCACGCCGCCGGCCGGCCACGCCTTCGCCGACGTCGCCGGCGGGGCGACCGTCGTGGCGACCGACGGGACGCAGTACATCGTCGGCGCGACGCGGAGCACAGGCGCCCCGACGGACGCCGTGCTCTTCATCGACGCGACCGGCGCGCTCACGTGGGAAACGCTGTATGCGCCGCGCCTCGGCGCCGCGGCCACGTGGATCGCCGGGCGAGGCCTGGTGGTGGCCGGGGGAAACCCGACGGCCCCGGGCGTGGAGGTCGTTTCCACGGGCGCGACGACGGGCACGGCCTTCAGTTATCCGGCCGACGACACGACGGGCGCCGGCGCCACGGCCCTCGACACGGAGCACATCTTGCTGGCCGGAGGCCTCACCGGCGCGGGCGACGACCCGGGCGTGCGCAGCGTCGACCTCACGTGCACGCAGCAATGCGCCGCCGTCGCGTGGCCGGCCCTCCCCGCGGCGCTCGCGTCGGCCCAGCTCTTCGCGAGCGACGCGACCGACGCCCTGGCCATCGGCGACGACGGGGCGGCGACGACCCACGTGTACGTCCTCTCCCCCTCGGCCCCCGTGACCGAGCTCGACACGCGCATTCCGCTGAGCGGCGCGCGCGCCGTCGTGTCGCCCGTGGGCAGCGTCGTGCTCTTCGGCGGAGCGAGCACGCTCGAGTCGTTCGTCCCTTAGGTCTCTGCGACTCCCGAGACGACGAGCGACTCGCCCGCCACGATCGCGCTCGACAGAGGCGCGACCGCGCGAACGCCCGGCCACACGACGCACCGGGTGAGCGCGCCCGCGCCGGCGACCGCCGCCCCTTCGCCGACGACGCATCGCTCGAGAGAGACGCCCGGCGCGACGCGCGCTCCGGCGCCGACGAAGGACGAACCCCCGCGGCCTTCGAGCCACGCCAGGTTCGCGTCCAAGTACCGCTCCGGCGTCCCGATGTCGAAGAACTCCGCGCCATACGGCAGCGCACGCAGGGAGCCGCCCGCGCGAATCGCCGGGATCCACGCGTCGGCCACGAGGCATCCTCGCTCGGGCAGCCGGCCTCGAAGCGCCGCGCCGAGCACCGAGACGCCGATGAAGTCGCCGCCCTGCGCCTCCGCTCCGAAGGTCTCCGCGCGGAGGCGCACCACGCGCCCGCCCGCGTCGACCCCGACCGGCCCCTCCCCGCGCCGGCGCGGGCGCACGACGAGGGTCGCCTCGGCGCCGTCGCGCGCGTGCGCCGAGACCAGGGCCTCGACGTCGATGTCGGCGAGGATGTCGCCGTTCCACACGATCGCGTCGCCGGGACCGAGGCGCGCGGCGGCGTGCGCGACCCCCCCCGCGGTCCCCAGAAGATCGGCCTCCTCGGAGACATCCACGCCGTGGGCCCGAGCGAACGCGACGACGTCCGCGGCGCGGTGGTGGGCGTTGACGACGATGCGCCCCACGCCGGCCCCGCGCAGGCGCGCGAGCACGTGCGCGAGGGCGGGGCGATCGCCGACGGGCAGGAGCGGCTTCGCGCGGACGTCGGTCAGCGGGCGGAGCCGAGTGCCCCTCCCCGCGGCGAGGACCATGGCGGCGAGCACGCGCGCTATGGTAGCAAACGGTTCCCCATGGCGGCGGCTCGCTGGATTCGGTCGCTCGGCCTCGTGGGCCTCGTCGGAGGCACCTTCGTCGCGTGGGCTTGCGGGACCGACGCCGTCGACGTCGACGCGTGCCGGCAGATCGAAGAGGCGCGGTGCCAGCGGGCGCCCGCCTGCAGCCTGCCGCTCGAGCCCCCGTACACCACGAGCGGGAGCGACGTGAGCGAGTGCATGCGTTACTACGACGACGCCTGCCTGCACGGCCTCACGAACGGCGTCGTCCCGAGCGCGTCCCAGCTGTCGGCGTGCGTGGCGGCCATCAAGGGCACCGGACCGACCGGCAACGACTGCTCGATCGTGTCGACGCCCACCGACTCGCCCGCGTGCGCGTGGCTCGCCCCCGTCGCGACGGCGACCGACGCCGCCGCCGACGCGGCCGACGCGAGCGACGACGCCGAGTGATCGGGGCCGCGACGCCCCGCCGGCCTCACTCTTCGGTGCCCGGGTCGTTCTGCTGCTCCACCGCCTCGACGGGGATGCGAACGCGCTCGGCGTGGACGCGCGCGTCGAGCTCGACCCTCCAGAACGACGGCGCGTCGCCGCTCTTGCAGCCGAGCGTCAGCGAGGGGGCGGCGAAGAGGTCGAAGTCGTGGCCGGCCGGGTTCCGCCGCTCGCTGATGTGCCGGTGGCCGTGCATGACGAGCGTCGCGCCGATGTCCGACAGCGTGTCGGCGAACTCTCGGCCGTCGTCGAGGCGCATGCCGATCTCCGGCGGCGCGCGCTTGCCGACCCCGTGGGGCAGCGGCACGACGTGGTGGTGGAAGAGCACGATGCGGTGCCGCGCGCGCTTCCACTCGGCGGCCTCCCCGAGCGCCCGCAGCCACGCCAGCTGCTCGGCCCCGATGGCGCCGTTCTGCCGGAAGAAGGCCTTCTGCCGCCGAGCGCACGAGTCGAGGCCGACGAGCACGGCGTCGGCCTCCTCGAGGACACGCTTCCACGCGCCGCACGGCTCGAGCTCGAGCCCCGCGCCCTCCGCGAACGCGCGCCAGCGCGCGCGCTTGTCGGCGTGGGTGGGCCGCGGCCGGGCGCTGCTCGCGATGGGAAAGAGGAAGAGGTCGTGGTTGCCCGGGATGGCGAAGAGGCGGCGCTTGCCCCGCCACTGCGCGAACGCCGCCTCGACGAGCTCCCAACCCTCGCCGTCGTCCGTGCAGTCGCCCGTGATGACGACCGCGTCGACGTCGTGCTCCGCGACGACGCGCGCCGCGCGGAGGAGGCGCAGGTTGGTGTTGGCCGGCGTCGCCTCGAGCAGCGACGCGAGGGCGCGATCGCCCGGGAGCGCGGCGGCGAGGGTCACCGAGCGGCGGGCCTCGAGCGCGCGTGCTTTGGCGACCGCCCGCTCGACCGGGTCGGTCACGGCCGGGACGTCGCGCGCGCTCGGGATGGCGTGCGCGTAGCCCTGAGGATCGACGAGGACCAGCCTGTCCCTCTTCTTGGTCGTGTGCTCGCGGAGCAAATGCCAGCCGGCCTCTTCCCAGCACGTCTCGTAGCGCGCGGGGTCCGCCTCCACGGGACGGGTGCTCCGCCGCACGAGGTGCGCGCGATCGTGGAGCGTGTCACCGAACCCGGAGATGTGCGTGTCCGAGACGTGGGCGAGGGTGAACATGCGCGCGAGGGACGTGCGGGCGCGCGCGCCGCGGGGCGGAGCAACGCGCCGACCCCAAAGCTTACCCCGACGCTACATCCCGCCGACAATCTTGAACGAGTCGCCGTCCCGCACGAGGTCGAGCCTGTTGTCGGCGACCTTGTGGTGCCACTCGTCGGCCTTCACCCCGGGGAGCTTCCAAGCCGCCGCGTACGTGTAGTCCACGTAGATGTGGTTCGTTTCGGTGAAGGTGATGCGGCGATATCGCATTTCGTAGCGGACGCCGCCCGTCTTCAGGAAGTCGCCCGTCAGAAAATCGCGGATCTGGGCGTAGTCGGCGCTGTCGGTCTGCGCTTCGCCTCGGTCTTCGAAGTAGCCCGGGCTCATGAGCTTGAGGAGGACCGCGACGTTGCGGTCCTCCATCGCGTGCCGGTACTGCTCGCAGAAGCCGATGACCTGGCGGTTGTCGCCGATGTCCTCGACGTCCGTGTTCGGGATGTACGCCTTGGAGCAACCGGTCGCGCCGAGCGCAGCCAGCGCGACGACGACGGCGAAGGCGAGAGCGAAGGGCAGGCGGGGAGTCATGGCCGGGGTCCCGACATTGAACGCGGAGGCCGTTCAGAGCAAGGCCTGCGCCGCGCGCATCGCGGCGCGTTCGGCACGAATTTGCGGGGCGTGGCCGGCGCGTCGTGCCAGGTTGTCACCCGGCCCGAGAGGCCGCTCCCGCCTGCCTGCCGAAGTGTCAAAGCCGTGTGAACGCCACGCGCGCGAAGGCGTCGGGAGGGCTCGCGCTCTCGAGGGCCAGGGGAACGCGGCCGGTCGCGAGCGGCACGAGCGCGAGGTGTCCGGCGGGCCCGGAGTCCAGGGCCGGCGGTCCTCGGCGGAGCGTCACCTCCCCTACTCGGGCCCGCGCGCCGCGCGCGTCCGCCGACACGACGGCGGCCACCGCGCCGCTTTGCGCGGCCCCCCCACAGAGCGCCGAGGTCACCGGCCCGACGTCGTCCACGGCGACGACGACGACCGCGTCGGCGTCCCCCGACTCCACGAGCAGCGCGCCCACGGCCAGCGCCTCCACGCCCGCGTGGAGGCCGCCGCCGACCGCGAAGCTCGGCCCCGCGAGCCCGAACACGATCGAGCACTCGCCGGCGACCGCGTTCGGCGAGGTGTAGGGGAAGACGCGGGGCTCGACGAAGGCCGCGCCCCGCTCGCGCAGCCGGCGCGAGAACCGTGCGTTCGTCTCCAGCGTCGCGAACGCCGCCCCCACGACGACGCCCACCGAGGGACCGGCCGGCGCCTCGCCGCGCTCGCGCAGGAGCGCCACCGCCGCCACGGCGAGGCGCACGAGCGCGTCGGCCCGCGCGAGCCGATCGACCGCCGTCCCCGCGCGCGCGGCAAGCTCCTGGAGGGAAGGCTCCGCGTCGACGCGCGCCGCGGCGTGCAGGAAGGCGGGGCGGAGCGCGCGGGGTCGCGCGACGGCGCCCGCCGTGAGGACGAGCGCCGCGTTGGCGCCGCCGAACGCGGAGGCGAGCTTGAGCGCCGCCCGGGGCGTCCCGGGCGACCCGCGCGAGAGGAGCCGCGCCGGCGCGTCCGGGTCCGCGCTCCCTTCGCCCGCCGCCGCCGGGAGCACGCCGCGGGACATGGCGTCGAGGCAGCCCAACGCTTCGAGGGCGCCCGCGGCGCCCAAGGTGTGCCCGATCTGGGCCTTGAAGGGGTGAACCACGACCTCGCGGGCCCGCGCGGCGCCGAGGGCCCGGGCCATCGCGCGCGACTCCGCCGCGTCGTTGAAGGGCGTGGCCGTCGCGTGAGCGCCCACGAGGTCGATCGCCGGCCGCCCGGCCTCCTCGAGCGCCGCCTCGGCCGCCCGCGCGAGGCCGCTCCCCGCGCGGTCCGGCGCGGTGAGGTGCACGGCGTCGCACGCGGCCGAGAAGCCGGACACGTAACCACTTATCCAAGCGCGCCCCGCCTCGGGCGCGCGGGCGAGCGCGAGGACCGCCGCGCCCTCGCCGAGCGACATCCCGTCGCGCCCGACCCGGAACGGCCGCGGCGGCGGCGTGGCGGTGGTCGCCCGCAGCGCCTCGAAGCCTGCGGCCACGAAGACCGAGACGTCGTCGAACCCGCCCGCGAGAACGACGTCGCACGCGCCCCGCTCGAGCCACCGCGCCGCCACCCCGATCGCGATCGCGGACGACGCGCACGCGCCGAGCACGAGGACGCTCGGGTCCACCGCGATCCCGAGCTCCCGCGCGGCCACGGCGAGCGGGCCGAAGTACGTCGGCCGCTCGAGGTCCGCGACGTCGCCGCCCGCGTCGACGGCGACGAACGCGGCCTCCGCGGCGCGCATGCTCCCGGCCGAGGTCCCGAGGACCATCCCGACGCGCTCGCGCCGCCACGCCGGCCGAACGCGGTCGAGGTCCGCCAGGCACCCGCGGAGGGCGACGAGAAGGAGCGACGTCTCGCGGCCGACCGCAGGGAGCCCGAGCCCCGCGGCGCGCGCGCGGGCGGCGAAGGGCTTCCCGAGGCCCGCTGCCTCGAGCTCGGCGTCGCGCGCGATGCCGACGCGTGCGGGCTCGCCGACCTCCCCGGAGGATACGGCGCTCGCGCCCTCCCCCAGCGCGGAGACCGCACCGAACCCGAGGACGGCGACGCGGCTCATCGAGGCGCCTCGGGCGCGCGATCCGGATCGACGAACGCCTCTTGGTCCGGCGGCGTGCTCCCGACCGATTCGAGCGTGAGGTCGATGCGCAGGCGCGTCGCCTCGTTCTCGTAGCGCGCCCAATCGCCCGCCTCGGGCGCCCCCGAAGCGTGCCGGCAGACCTCGAGCTTCTCCGCGCGCCCGTCGATCCGGCGCGTCGTCGCCGCGAGCTCGCCCCGCTCGCACCGACCGAGCCGCACCTCCACCACCGCCTCTCCGTCCCGGAGCAAGAACACCGTCTCGTCCGGTCCCCGCGAGCCCCCGAAGAGCGCGCCCTCGAGCGGCCGGAAGAACAGCCAGCGAAGGAACCCGACCGGCAGCTCCGCCGGCTCGTCGGCGCCCCCACGCCGAAGGACGCCGGCGGGCGGCACCGCGATCCGCCAGCGCGTCGCCGTCGCCCACGCGTCGAGCATCGTCGTCCCCGCCGGCCCGACGAGGATCATCCGGAGCGCCCGCCCGGGAGCCACCGCCAGCGCGCCGCGCCCGTCGAGCGTCCGACCCGTCCGCGGCTCCTGCATCGTCATGCGGAGCCCCGCCGCCCACGGCGAACGCGGCCCCGCCGCTCGCTCGGCGTCGAGCGCCGTGCGGAGGGACTGCCACGTGGCGGCGTCCATGGCCGGCCGCCGCGCGGGTGAGGGGGACGTGCACGACGCCGCGGCGAGGAGAAGCCCGAGCGCCGCGCCGACGGCACCCACGCCGCCGCCGCATGCCTTCGCCGGCTCACCGAGAAAGGACGATGGCATACCCGCGCCCCATGGCGATACCCAGCGCGAGCACTTCGTCGGCGGCGCCCTCGACGATGCGGCCCACCGCGACCGCCAGGGCGACCGCGCCCAGCGCGTCGTTTTCGCCGAGCGCGCCCGCGCACGTCCATCGGGGCCGCCCCGACCAACCCGTCCGCTCGACGAGCGCCGACGCTTCGTCGTCCGCGCGGGCGAGCACCACCTCGGCGCGCGACCCGACCGGCGGCGCGATCGCGGAGACCGCCTCGACGCCCGAGCGCCACTCGACGCGCTGGCGGACCCTCGCCAGGATCCTCGCGTCCCGCGCGCGCGCCGCCGGCTCGGCCTCGACGACGAGCGCGGCGCAGAGGTCCGACCGCCGCGCGTGCGCCTGCGACGGCGTGTGCGCGAAGAGCGCCGAGAACACGCGCTCCACGATGTCGCTGCGCGGCTCCGCGCCGCCCGCGACGATGCGCGGCGACTCCCCGAGCGCGACCAGCTGGCAAGCCTGCGTGAACGCGCTCTCGCCGCTCGCCGAGAGGTCCGCGGTGGCGAACGTCGGCCCGCGCAGCCCCAGGTAGATCGAGACGTGCCCGACGAGGGAGCTCGGCACGAGGTTCGGGAAATCGGCGGGGCTCGACGCGCGCGGCCCCTTGTCGAAGAAGCGGTGCATGAACGCGGCCGATCCGTCGACGTTGCCGTACGCGCTCCCGAGCACGACCCCCGTCCCTTCGACGGGTGCGCCGGCGTCGCGAAGCGCGCGCTCCACGGCGACCGCCGCCACCCGCGACGCGCGGTCGAGGCGGCGGGCCCTCACGACGTCGAGGTGCGCGTCTGCGTCGACCGGCGCTTCGACGGCGAAGCGCGCTCCCGGGAGCGCCGCGCAGGCCCTGCTGCCGAGGAGGCCGCAGACGCCGAACACCGCCGCGCCGGTCACCACGACCTCGAGGGGCGCGTCCGCCGTCGACGGCTGCGCGTGCGTTCGCTCGGGACCGCTCGACGCCGCCATCGCCGTCCCCCGCAGGTGCGCGGCGGGGCCGGGCTCCTTGAAGACGAGCACCGTATCCATCCCGCCGAAGCCGAACGCGTTCGACATCGCCGCCCGCACGCGCTCGACCGGGCGGCCGACCCCCGGCACGTGGACGAGCGACATCGCGGGGTCGGGCTCCTCGAGGCCCGCCGTCGGCACGAGCACGCGCCGGTCCACCACCATCGCGGCGATCGCCGCCTCGATCGCCCCTGCCCCGCCGAGCGTGTGTCCGATCTGCCCTTTGCTGCTCGACACGGGCACGCGCAGGACCTCGCGCCCGAGCGCGCGCGCCAGCGCCGTCGCCTCCATCGCGTCGTTGAGGACCGTGCCCGTCCCGTGCGCGTTCACGTAGTCCACCTCGCCGGGGGACACGCCCGACACCGCGAGCGCTCGTTCGATGAGCCCCGCGACGACCTCCCCGTCGGCGGCGGGGTTGGTGATGTGGTGCGCCTCGGCGCCGAGGGCCCACCCGGCGAGCTCCGCGATCGGCCGCGCCTCTCCTCTTCGGGCACGCGCCGCGTCCGCCCGCTCGAGGACGAGGAAGCCCGCCCCCTCGCCGAGGTTCAGCCCGCGGCGCCGCCGGTCGAACGGCCGGCACGGGTCCGGGTCGGCCGCGGCGAGCGCGTTGAAGCCGCTCAGCGTGAGCCGGCACAGCCCGTCGCAGCCGCCCGCCACCACGACGTCGACCTCCGCCGACAGCAGCCACGACGCGGCGACCACGATCGCGTTCGCTCCGCTCGAGCACGCGCTCGAGAGCGTGCGCGTCCGCGCGAACGGGCCGAGCGCCCGCTCGAGGCAGTCGCCGGTCGACGTCAGCGGGTGCGACAGCATCTGGACGAGCATCTCGCGGCTGTTCGGCTCGGCGTGGAGGCGCGCCAGCACGTGCTCGTTCTCGAACATCCCGCCCGTCGTCCCCGCCACCACGAGGCCCACGCGCATCGACCGCACGTCGACCGAAGCCTGGCGCATCGCCTCCGCCGCCGCGGTCGCCGCCATCGCGCTCGATCGCGACCAGCCGCCTTCGTCCTTGCCGGCGGGCACGCGCACGTCGTCCACCTCGGCCGCGAGGCACGCGCGCTGGCCCGCCGTGTCGAAGAGCCTGACGGCGCGCATGGCCCGATCGCCCCGCACGAGGCGCGCCCACGAGGCCTCGGCATCTCCGCCCAGAGGCGTGACGAGACCCAGCCCCGTCACCCAGAGGCGCGGCTTCACCCGCCCCGCACCCTGGCGACGTGATCGGCGATCGCGCGCACGCTCGCGAAGATACCGCGCGCCTCGTCCCCTTCGGGGATGCGAACGCCGAGCTTCTCCTCGATGACCATCGCGAGCTGCAGCGCATCGAGCGAATCGAGGCCGAGCCCGCCACCGAAGAGGGGCGCGTCGTCTTCGATGGCCTCGGGGCTTCTCCCTTGCAGGTTCAGCTCCGTCACGATGAGCCGTTTGACCTCTGCACGCAGCTGGGCGTGATCCATCGGCGAAATCGCCGTGTAGCACGTCAGCGGAGCATTGTCCGTGGACTCAAACGCCGACGAGCTCCCACGGCTCGAACGTGTCGTCGTGGGAGTGCTGAGGCTCCTCGGGCGTAAGCACCGGGCCGCTCCGCCCGCGGAGCTGGAGCTCGATGCGCTCTTCCATGTCGTGGCCGGGAACGCCGAGCTCCGCGCCCACCGCGTCTTCCGCGATCCAGCCGGCGAGGGTCCACGTGGCCGCGGCGACCGACCAACGTAACCAGCGCAGGGCCGATTTGCGCGCCATCTCGCTTAAGTCTAAATCCCGCAGGCCCGGGCGCCAGCGCGAGAGTGATGCGCGCGATGTTCCACCCTCGCCGGGTGCCAAAGAGGAGGCCGAACGATGGGGACGCTCGTGACGTACGCCACGGACAAGGGGGTCGCCGTCCTGACGCTGACCGACCCGCCGGTGAACGCGTACACGCATGAAATGTTCAAGGAGCTCGACGCCAATGTGCTCGAGGCGCGGTTCGACGACGACGTCCACGTCATCGTCGTCACCGGCCACGGGGACAAGTACTTCAGCGCCGGCGCCAACGTGAACGTGCTGACCGAGGCCGACGAAACGTTCAAATATTACTTTTGCCTACACGCCAACGAGACGCTCGTTCGCCTCGAAAACACGCCCAAACTCGTCATCGCGGCGGTGAACGGCCACGCGGTCGGCGGCGGGTTCGAGATCGCGCTCGCGTGCGATCTCCGCATCGCGCGAGCCGGCGCGTTCCAGGTCGGCCTGCCTGAGGTGAACCTCGGCGTGCTCCCCGGCACGGGCGGCACGCAGCGGCTCGCGCGCATCGTCGGAAAGGCGAAGGCGATGGAGCTCATCGTCGAGGCGCAGAACGTCGAGGTCGAACAAGCCCACAGCGCCGGCCTCTTGCACAAGGTGTGGGCGACGGACACCCACGACGCCTTCATGCGCCGCGTGATGGACTACGCCCACGAGTTCTGCCCGCCGCATCGCGCCGCGATGGCCGTCGGCCGCGCGAAGCGGGCCATCCAGAGCGGTCCCGACATGAGCCTCGACGGCGGCCTCGCGCTCGAGCGAGAGCTCCAGCAAGAGCTCTTCGGCTCGCAGGACGCGAAAGAGGGGCTCCTCGCCTTCACGCAAAAGCGAAAGCCTTCCTTCCGCGGGAAGTAGCCGCGCGCCAAGGCGCCGCGAGCGCTACGAGCGCTCGAAGATGCGCCCGTAGTGCTCGGCGATGGCCTCTCCGCCGAGCTGCGAGAAGAACGTCGAGTAGGCCATCCAGATCGCCAATCCGTTCAAGTCGCGGAACATCGGCGGCAGATACTTCGGCGGCTTCACCACGCCGTCGGCCACCCGGCGCGCGAGCACCGGCACGTCCTCGTGGGCGACCTTGCCGACGAAGAGGAACGGCACGAGATCCACGCGATCGCGCTGGATGGCGCTCCGGACGAAGGCGTAGTTGAGGACGACGCCCTTGCAGTAGCAGGCGTCCTTCGTGAAGGGCGCGCCGCCCTCGACCACGCCGCCGCGGAAGATCCGCCGCGTGTTGTGGAAGCACTCTTCCTCGTCGTACCCCTCGGTCCGGAACCACTCGAACACGTCGAGGAACGAGGCGCCGTCCTCGGCCTTGTCGACGGCGAGCACGCGGTCGTTCAGGCGCCGGGCGCGGCGGGGATAGGTGCGGAACGTGAAAATCTCGAGGAGCGCCGCGAGCCCCTCCTGCACCGCGGTCGTCCGCGGCGGGCCCTTGGCGAGCCACTTCGCCACCGGCTGCGCCTGCCCATTGAGCGACGTCGCGACGTGGACCCAGCCCTCGTGCACCTCGAGGATGTCGATGTCCCTCGGGCTGAACTTCGCCCCACGCCGCACCTTGACGTAGTCGCTGCCGGCCGCGGCGTCGGCGAGGATCACCTCGTCGGCCTCGACCGGCACCTGCACGTCGCCGAAGTACTCCGCGAGCCGCTCCCCGAGCTGCCGCGCGGCCTCGTCGGCCTCGATCGTCCGCATGTACGCCGGCGAAGACATCCGGAGCGGGCCCGACCACTCGTCGACGCTCGTCAGGATGCCGTAGAGGAGCTGCCCGAGGTCGCGCACGGTCGACTTGCCGTCGGGGAACTTGTCCTTGGGCGACCCGTAGAGCTTGCGCGACCACGCGTAGAACGCCGGCGTCCCGCGGACCGACAGCATGCGCACGACGTCTCGGTACTCGAGCGCGGTCGTCGTCATGATCTGCCCGATGGCGTCGTCTTCGCCGAGGTCGTGGTCGATGTCGCGGGCGATCTGCTCGAACTCGGCGATCTTGTCGCGCGGCGTGAAGCCGAGCTCGATGCCGTCGTAGTAGGCGGTGTCGACCTTCGGGAGCTCGCGCATCCGCGTCTTGAAGAACTGGTCTTCGACGCCGTCGTCCCAGCGCAGCGCTTGCAGCACCCGGATCGGCCGCTGCGCCTCGACGATGCGCCCCGCGAGCTGCGCGACGACCTCTTTGTGGCTCCGCCAGGGGCCCGCGACGGGCTGCGCCGGGATCGACGGCACGCTCCCCGGCGCCGACTTCTCCACGTCGGCCTTGGCGACGACGACCTTCCCCTGCGAGCCCGCGCCCACACCCTCGCCGGCCGGACCGCTCCGCGCCGTGGCCGCGTCCGCGGTCGCCCCGTTGCCGCGCGCGCCGTTCTTGGCCGCGCCGCTCCCACCGGGCGCGCTCCCCGCGCCGCCGCCCCCGGCCCCGCTCGACTCGACCGGCTCGTCGGCTTCTTTCCCGCGCCGCTCCGCCATTGCACGAGGAGTCTACCCTACGGCGGCCACCACACGCTCCAGCACGTCGACCTCCCGCACCCCTTCGGCCTCGGCGCGGTAGCTCAGCACCAACCGGTGGCGCAGCACCGGGACGACCAGCGCCCGCACGTCTTCCACGTCGGCCGCGGCCTCTCCGCGGAGAGCCGCCCGCGCCTTGGACGCGAGGACGAGCGCCTGCGACCCTCGGGGCCCGGCGCCGAAGCGCACGAACTCTCGCACGTGCGGGGGCGCCTTCGCGTCGCCGGGGCGCGTCGCCCGCCCGAGCGCGACCGCGAGCTCCACCGCCGCGTCGGTCACGGGGATGCGCGGCACGAGCGACTGGAGCGCGCGGACCTCTTGGCTCCCGAGCACCTGGGGGACCCGCTCGGCCTGCACGCCGGTCGTGCGGCGGGCGATCTCGCGCTCCTCGGCGGCGCTCGGGTAGTCGACGTGCACCTCGAGGAGGAACCGATCGAGCTGCGCCTCCGGCAAGATGTACGTGCCTTCTTGTTCGATGGGGTTGCGCGTGGCGAAGACCTGGAACGGATCGGGCAAGAGGTGCGTCTGCGTGCCGACCGTGACCCTGCGCTCCTGCATGGCCTGGAGCAGCGCGGCCTGGGTCTTCGGGGGCGTGCGGTTGATCTCGTCGGCGAGGACGAGGTGATGGAAGATCGGGCCGGGCAGGAAGCGAACGACGCGCCCCTCGGCGTCGTCCTTGAGCACGTCGGTCCCCGTGATGTCCGCCGGCAGGAGGTCGGGCGTGAACTGCACCCGCCCGAACGAGAGCTCGAGCGCCTCGGCCAGCGAAGCCACCAGCAGCGTCTTCGCGAGCCCCGGCACGCCGACGAGGAGCGCGTGCCCGCGCGCGAGGAGCGCGACCAGCAAGAGCTCGACGACCGCCTCCTGCCCCACGACGCGGACGGCGATGGCCTCTTTCAGCTTGCCGCTCGCGGCCGCCGCCAGTTCGAGCAGTTCGGCGTCGCCGGGCGGGGCACTGCTCGTTTGCGTGGCATGCATGGCCGACAAGGAGCGATGGATTCGCACGCGGGACGCGTCGTGTCAAAAGAGCGGCGTTGCCAGGCGAAAGTCCGTTGGGCTACGAGCCCCGTTTCCCGTGGACAGCTCGCCGTACCGCGTCGATGACCGCGCCCGCCGCGCGCCCACCCTCCGGCGGGGCCTCGCCGGGATGCTGCTCGCCGTCGCCGTCTACGGGGCCTTCGCCCTCTGGCAGGGCGTGGGCAAGATGGGCGCGGAGCTCGAGCGCTTCGCGTGGTGGACCTTCGGCGCCGCGTGCCTCCTCGCCTTGGGCAACTATCTCCTCCGCTGGCTGAAGTGGGAGTTTTACCTGGCGCGCCTCGGCATCCGCGGGGTCGGCGCGCACGACAGCTTGCTCACGTTCCTCAGCGGCTTCGTGCTGACCATCACGCCGGGGAAGGTCGGCGAGGTGTTCAAGTCGTGGGTGCTCTTGCGGACGCACGGCGTCTCGTTCGAGCGGAGCGCGCCCATCGTGGTCGCCGAGCGGCTGACCGACGTCATCGCCGTGGTCTTGCTCATCGCGGTCGGCTCGCTCGCCTTCCCGGGGGGCCTCCTGTGGGCGGGGCTCGGCGCGGTCGCGGTCGCGGGGGTGCTCGGGGTCGTCGCGAGCCGCCGCGCGTCCCACGGGATCATCCGCGTCTTGGAGCGGCTCCCGGGGCCGCTCGCGGGGATCGGCCCCAAGCTCCACGCGGCGTACGACAGCCTGACGACGCTGGTGAAGCCGGCGAACCTGGTGGTGCCGACGCTCCTGTCGCTCGGAGGGTGGACGCTCGAGTGCGCGGCGCTGTGGGTGATCCTCCGGGGGCTCGGTCAGTCGACGGGGTTCGGCCTCGCGACGTTCTTCTACGCGACGAGCACGCTCGCGGGCGCGCTGGTGCCGGTCCCGGGCGGCCTGGGCGTGACGGAGGCGACGCTCCGGGAGCAGATGCGCGGCCTGGGTCACGTGGCGCCGGCGGCGAGCACCGCGGCGATGATCCTCGTCCGGTTCGCGACGCTATGGTTCGCGGTCCTCGTGGGCTTCGTCGCGCTCTCGCTTCTGAAGCGGCGGTACCCGAGCCGGCTGTAGCTCACCGTCTTCAGGGCGACGACCTCCGGCTTCAGGGCGACGACGTCCGGCTTCAGGGCGACGACGTCCGGCTTCAGGGCGACGACGTCCGGCTTCAGGGCGACGACGTCCGGCTTCAAGACCACGGCCTCCGTCCTCAGAACGACGGCCTCCGTCCTCAGGGCGACGACGTCCGGCTCCAAGACCACGGCCTCCGTCGTCAGGGCGACGGCCTCCGTCCTCAGAACGACGGCCTCCGTCCTCAGAACCACGGCCTCCGTCCTCAGAACCACGGCCTCCGTCCTCAGAACGACGACCTCCGTCGCGAGGAGGAGACTCTCCGCGCCGGGTCAGTTCGCCGTCGACCGCGCGCAGAAGCCGTTGATGCACTGGAAGCCGAGGTTCGCGTTGCAGCAGTCGCCCGTCGTCGTGCAGCGCTCGAACTCCATCGCGCACCCCGTCTTGATGTTCGCGCACGTGAGCTGACCCGAGCCGTTGGGCCGGCAGTACCCGCCGCAGCACTCGTCCCCCGTGTCGCACGCGGACCCGTCGGGGCGGCAAGGATCCACCACCCAGAAGCCGCGCATGTTCCCCGCGTGGAGCTCCTGCCCCGGAAGGTAGAAGGCCGGGTGGCTCGGGTCGACGCCGGGCGTCGGGTGGAGATCGATGGCCGCCACCCAGAGCTTCTTCGGCACCACCGTCGTACCGTCGGGCGCGGCGTACGGATCGCCCTGCGCGACGTTGCCGTACATCCGCCGCGACGTGAAGATGACCCACGCGTAGCCGCCCGAGGCGATGGGGTTCACCGTCGGCTCGTAGTTCATGTGGTCGTCGTCGGAGTGCGCGGTCACCCCGGCGGCGACCGGGAGCATGCTCGTGCCGCCCGGCGCGTCGCCGTTGAGCGCGTCGAGCGCGACGGCCTGCGGGGCCACCGTCGGGTCCGACGGGACGCTCGTGATCCACAGGCGCGCCTTCGAGCCGTACCAGGTCGAGATGGGCGAGTGGTTCCGGCTGTCGGTGCTCACGGTCACCGTGTTGTGGAACACGATGCTGCTGTTGTCGGGGAGCCAGGCGGGCCAGCCGACGAAGCCGTTGGTCGCGTCGGTGTTCGTGTAGAGGCGCCGGAGGTTCGAGAAGCCGAACGACGCGCAGCTCGGCGTCCCGGAGGCCTGCGTCGCCCCCTGAGCGAACGCTCCGCACGCGAAGCTCATGACGTCGAGCGTGTGTCCGCCGCCGCCGCCCGGCGCGAGCGTCCCCGTCCAGTAGTTGAATGCAACCTGCGTCCCGTCGCGCGAGAAGGCCGGCGTGACCGCCTCGGTGATGACGCCGTCGAAGCCCGCGGCGGTCTGCTGGGCCGCGGTGTCGCGGCGGAAGATGCCCGACTCGAGGTTCGGGGGGCTCGTGTCGTTCGCGCCGTCTTCGACGTGGCCCTTGCCCTGGAGCGCGAACGTCCCGTCCCTCCAGAGGCCCGACCACATGAACTCTTTGTTCTCGAGCGGGTTCGCCGTGACGTTCTGGGGGTTCGGCGAATCGCCGATGTAGTTCGCGATGAGGGCGCCGTTGTTCGTGAGGTCGTACGACGCGCTGTTGCTGTAGTCGAACGTGCTGACGAGGGTGTTCGTGTTCGGCGCGAAGAGCGTCGACCCGTCGTCGGAGACGGCGTGGCACGCGATGCACTGGTTCTGCGATCCGGGGATGGCGAGGACCGGGTCGTTGGTCCCCTCGTGGATGGCGAGGATCGCGCCCGACGCGATGGCGCCGTTGGCCCCCGGGATCGGGTTCGCCAGCTTGGTCCCGTACGAGTCGTAATAGACGGTGCCGCGGAGGATCCCCGGGGCGACGACCCAGCCCTCGGTGCGCGGCCCGTACGCGAGCGACGCGTCGGCGATCGTGACCGCGAGCTGCAGCGTGTCACCGCCGTTGCCGTTGAGCGCCGCCTGCCACGCGGCCGGATCGACCGGCTGATGGACGAGGCCCGTGCCCGAGTAGAAGCCTTCGAACTCGAAGTTGGCCTGCGTCAGGTGGATGTACGCCGCCGTCGCCGTGTGCGTCGTCTGCCACTGGACGAGCGGCGGCAGGAGACCGCGCGGCCAGACCGTCTTGTCGTACGGGTAGAGGAGGCCGAACTCGGTCTGCGTCGCCGGGGCCGTCGTCGCCGCCCGGAGGCGCGCGACGGTCGCGTCGTCGACCGGGCCGCCGGGACCTTCGCCGCCCACGCCGCCGTAGCCGCCGACCCCCGCCTCGGAGACCCCTCCGTCGAGGCCCGAGGCGCCGCCGTTCTGGACGAGGTGGAGCTGGATGGTGAGCGTCGTCGTGGCGACGACGTTGCCGAAGATGGCGCTGATGGTCCCGAGTCCGCTGTAAAGACCGCTCGGCGTGAAGGAGCCCGTGACGACGTCGAGCGCGCCGAGCTCGCCGCGGTCGATGGACCACGTGGCAGGCAGGGTCGTGCCGTCGGCCCCTTGGGCCGCGAACGCGATGCCCGTGATGGGCGCGCCGCCGAGGCTCATCGAGGTGATCGCGCCGTTCGTGACCTGGATGGAGACGACCGGGTTGGCCGGGACGATCGTCAGCGTGCCGACGAGCGTCGCGTCGCTGTACAGGATCCCGCCGTCGCCCAGCGAGACGCCGCCGGAGCTGCCCACCGTCGCATCGAGGCCGCCGACGACGACGCGGTTGCCGTCATCGTCGCCGCTGCTCCCCGGCCCTCCCGCGCGCCCGCCCGCGGCGCACGCGCACAACAGAGCCGCACAGGCAAAGAAGGCGGCGCGAGCCCAACCGTGCAGCATGGTCCGTGACGGCTTCCTGTCTAACCCTAGCATCGGAACGCCCTTGCGGTGAAAGTCGCTACGGCAAGCAAAGGGCACGAACGGCTTCCTGGAAGTCGCTCGGCGGCGGGGCTTCGAAGTGCATCGCTCGCCCCGACTTCGGGTGCAAAAATCCGAGCACACGCGCATGAAGCGCCTGATGGCCGAGGCACTCGCCCGCGGCGCGAACACGGTCGTCGCGCGGGGCTTTGCCGTATACCGGATCCCCGAGCACCGGCGTTCCGGATTCTGCGAGATGCACGCGTATCTGATGGGTGCGTCCGGTCTCGAGTACGCACTCGACTCGGGTGGCGCCCGCGAGGGGCGCGAGGACGCGGACCCGCGTGACGGCGCGCTTGCCGCTCCGGACGTGGGTCGTGAAGCGGAGGCGGTCGCGCGGGTGGCGGCCGTGCAGCGTGTCGAAGGTGCGCGACGTCGCCTGCCCGACGACCACGGCCTCGTAGGCGCGCTCGATGCTGTGGCTGCGAAACTGAGCGCCGAGCGCCTCGCGGGCCTCGGGCGTGCGCGCGACGACCATGACGCCGCTCGTTCCCTTGTCGAGCCGGTGGACGATGCCGGGGCGGTGCTTGTCGCCGAGCCCATCGGCCCCTTCCGCGCTCCCGGGATCGACCCCCTCGCCCGCTTCACCGGCTTCCGCGACCAGCGCGTCGAACAGGCCCATCGCGAGGAGCCCGTTGACCAGCGTCCCGCCCTCGTGGCCGCGCGCCGGATGGACGACGAGGCCGGGCGGCTTGTCGACCACGACGAGGTCGTCGTCGACGTAGAGGACCGCGAACCGCACGTCGCCCTCCGGGCGGGCCCGCGTGGTCGGGGGTGGGGGCGGCGCGACGACGACCACCTCGCCCTCACGGATGCGCGCGGCGGCAGGACGCACGACCCCCTCCACGGTGACGTGCCCCTCGGCGATCCAGCGCTGGAGCTCGGATCGCGACACGGAGAGCGATTGCGCGAGGAACCGGTCGAGCCGCCCGCCGCTCGCCTCGCGCGGGACCGCGAGGGCGATGGGCCTCACGCCGGCGTCACCACAGCTTGGATTTGACGTGCCCTTTCGCCTTGACCAAAATGTCGACCAGCGCGCGGTCGTAGAAGTTTCGCGGGTAGAGGTCCGGCGACACGCGCCGCTTGTAGAGCGCCCGACCCTCTTCGATCTCCTCGGCCAACGACTCGAAGAGGTTGTCGTTTTGGATTCCGCTGACGATCTTGTCCTCGTTGTAAAGTGACAGGTCGCTCGCGATCGCTCGGGCGAGCCGGCGTGCTGCTTCCTCGGTCTCGATCAGGGGCATGGGCCAAATGGTCGCTGAGCAGGGACCTCGTGTCAAAGACGGAGCGCCAGCGGTTTATATGACAGGGGAGCTCTGGTAAGAGCCCGCTATCGTTATAAGGACCGATTCGCCGAACATGCAGCCGTTAACCATTACGCAGGCCATCGAGGACGCCGCGAAGGCGGAGCCGACGCGCGGGTACCGTTTCGTCCCGGAGACGGGCGTCCCCGGCATCGGCGCGCTGCCGGACGTGGCCGGCGCTCCGAGGGGCGTGGGGCCGACCGCCAGCGAGGCCGCGTTTTCCTTCACGGCCGTCGAGCGGATCAGCGCCCGGTTCGGCGGCGCCCTCCAGGCCCTCGGCCTGCGCAAGGGCGATCGCGTGGCGCTCATCCTGCCGACCAACGACGACTTCGTCCTCTGCTTCCTCGGCGCGATCCGCGCGGGGGCGGTCCCGGTCCCCATCTACCCGCCGATGGCGCTGAGCCAGCTCCAGACGTACCTCGACAACACGCGGCACATCGTCGCCAAGAGCGGCGCGCGGGTGCTCGTGACGACGGCGCGGATCAAGCGCCTCCTCGGCACCGTGCAGGCGTCCTGTCCCGCGCTCGAGCAGGTCGTCGCCATCGAGGGGATCCGGGAGTCGACCGAGCCGCTCAAGCCCGAGAAGATCGGGCTCGACGACACGGCCCTCCTGCAGTTCACGAGCGGCTCGACGTCGCGGCCCAAGGGCGTGGCGCTGACGCACGCGAACCTCGCGGCGAACGTCCGCTGCATCATGGTCGACGGGCTGCGGGTCACGCCCGAAGACGTCGGCGTCTCCTGGCTGCCGCTCTACCACGACATGGGGCTCATCGGCTTCGTCGTGGCCCCGCTCTTCCACCGCGTGCCGGTGGTGCACCTTCCGGCGCTCCTCTTTTTGAAGCGGCCGGTGAGCTGGTTTCAGGCGCTCGCCCGCCACGGGGGCACCGCGGCGTTCGCGCCGAACTTCGCGTACGCGCTCTGCGTGAAGCGCATCAAGCCGTCGGAGCTCGAGGGGCTCGACCTCTCGCGCTGGCGGATCGCCGGCTGCGGCGCGGAGCCGATCCGCCCCGAGACGCTCGAGGCCTTCGCCACGGCGTTCGCGTCGACGGGGTTCCGCAAGGAGGCGCTCCTGCCTTCGTACGGGATGGCCGAGTCCACGCTCGCGGTCGCCTTCTCGGAGATGGGGGGCGGAGTGAAGTCCATCGCCGTCGACGGGCCGACCCTCTGGGAGACCGGAACGGCGAAGGTGGTGGCCGAGGACGACGAGCGGGCGGTGCGCCTCGTGTCTTGCGGCCGCCAGTTCCCGGAGCACGAAATCGCCGTCTTCGACTCCGACGACGCGACGAGCGAAACGCCCCTGCCCGAGCGCGTGGTCGGAGAGATCCGCCTCACGGGCCCGAGCGTCATGCGCGGCTACTGGGAGGACACGGAGCGGACGCGCGAGTCGTTCGCGGGGCGCTTCCTGCGGACCGGCGACCTCGGCTTCCTCCACGAGGGGCACGTCTACATCTGCGGGCGGAGCAAGGAGGTCGTCATCATCAACGGCCGCAACTACTACCCGCACGACATGGAGTGGGAGGCGAGCAAGGTCTCCGGCGTCCGCAAGGGGAACGTCGTCGCGTTCGGCGCGCGCGACCCGAGCGGCATGGAGCGGGATCGCGAGCGCGTCGTCGTCGCGTTCGAGGTCCAGGAGCCCGAGCGGCTCGCGCAGTCTTCGGGCCTCGTCGGCGAGGTGCGCAAGGCGGTGCAAGAGGGCATGGGCCTGACGCTCGACGACGTCGTCGCCCTGCCGCCCGGCGCCCTCCCGAAGACGTCGAGCGGGAAGCTGCAGCGCGCCCGCACGCGCGAGCTTTACGAGACGGGTGAGCTCATGGGCCGATCGGCGGCGCGCGACCCGAACCGGATCGATCTCGTGAAGCACGCGGCGGCGAGTCAACTCAGCTACCTGAAGCTCGCCGTGCTGGGGGCACGCAAGCGCCGCGACCCGTGAGGCGCCGGGGCCGCGCGCTCCGTCGCCCGGGCGCCGGGCGCGGCCGTTTAGAAGGGCTTGCACCTTAGAACCATTATCGTTAGGTTCTCGGGGCCGCCGATGCAGAGAGAATCCGAGCGATCGGACACGATGCTGCGCGATTTGCAGCGCGCGGGGCTCAAGCTGACGCCCCAGCGCATGGCGATCGTGCGCCTCTTTGCCGAGGCGGATTCACACCCGACCGCGCAAGACCTGTTCGAGCGCCTCCGGCCCGCGTTCCCGTCGATGAGCTTCGCGACCGTGTACAACACGCTCGACGCGCTCGCGCGGGCGGGGCTCGCGGGCATCGTTCGGCTGCCGGGCAAGCGGGGCGACGCCGCCCGGTTCGACCCGAACACGGGGCCTCACCACCACGCCGTGTGCGACGGCTGCGGCGCCGTGGTCGACATCTCGGCCGGGACGCTCGCGCCCACACAGTCGGCGGTGAGAAGATTGCGCCGCTCCGCCCCTGGCTTCTCGGTCCGCGCGGTGGAGCGCGTGTACCGAGGCCTCTGCCGGCGATGCAAAGGCGACGATTCCGAAGTGACCGCTCGAAAAGGAGACCGCCATGTCGAAGACGTTGCAAGGCACCAAGACGCACACCAACCTCAAGGAGGCGTTCGCCGGGGAGTCCCAGGCGAATCGCCGCTACCTCTACTTCGCAAAGGTGGCCGACGTGGAGGGCTACCCGGAGATCGCCGGTAACTTCAAGGAGACCGCCGACGGCGAGACGGGGCACGCCCACGGGCACCTCGACTACTTGAAGCAGGTCGGCGACCCCGCGACGAACCTGCCCATCGGCAACACCGAGAAGAACCTCAAGGCGTCCGTCGCCGGCGAGACGTACGAGTACGAGACCATGTACCCGGGCATGGCGCGCACCGCGCGCGACGAAGGGTTCGACGACATCGCCGAGTGGTTCGAGACGCTCGCGAAGGCCGAGAAGAGCCACGCGGGCCGCTTCCAGAAGATGCTGACGGTCCTCAAGGGCTGAGGGACGACGCAGCGACGAGCCGCGACGAACTCGGAAGGGCGAGGGTTCTCTCGTTCTTCCGAGCTCCTCGCGCGAGCGTTCCCATGAGCAAGACCGACCTCGTCCCCAAAGAGCCTCCCGCGTTCGACCCGAACGACGAGCGATACTGGGACGCGCGCGACCTCGAGGTCGAGATGCGCCGCGTCTTCGAGATTTGCCACGGATGCCGGATGTGCGTCGGCTACTGCGGGACGTTCCCCGACCTCTTCGGCCGGGTGGACCGCGACATCGAAAAGCGCGGGGCGACGGGCGCCGAGCTCCTCGACGCCGAGGCCTTCGCGAGCGCGACGGAGCTCTGCTGGCAGTGCAAGCTCTGCTACGTGAAGTGCCCGTACACGCCCGACGAGGGGCACGCGTGGGCGCTCGACGTGCCGCGCCTCTTGTCGCGCGAGAAGGCCGTGCGGGTGCGCCGGTCGGGCATCACGATCCAGGATCGCGTGCTCGGCGAGCCGCAGCTCCTCGGCCGGCTGACGGCGGGGCCCGGGGCGCGCGTGGCGAACTTCGTGAACGCGAACCGGCTCGTGCGAAAGGCGGTCGAGGCGGTCGCGGGCATCTCGGCCGAGTTCCCCCTGCCCACCTTCGGGGAGACGTCGTTCGCGCGCTGGCTCGCCCACCACGACCCGCTGTCCGAGGCCGGGACGCGGGGTACGGTGGCGCTCTTTTCGACGTGCCTCACCGACTACAACTTCCCGCGCATCGCCGCCGCCGCGACGCGCGTCCTCGAGAAGAACGGATGGAAAGTCGTGCGGCCCGAGCAGACGTGCTGCGGCATGCCCAACATCGACGGCGGGGACGTGGACGCCGCCCGGGCGAAGGCCAAGGCGAACGTCGCCTCGTTCTCGGCCGCGCTCGACAGCGGATACACGATCGCGGCGCTGCAGCCGACCTGCGGGTACATGGCGAAAAAAGAGTGGCCGGAGCTCGTGCCGACGGCCGACGCGCGCCGGGTGGCCGCCGCCGTGGTCGACGTGATGGAGCTCCTCGAGCAGCACCGCAAGGACAAGACGCTCGCGCGCGACTTCGCGAAGGGCCTGGGGCGCATCGCGTACCACGCGCCTTGCCACCTCCGGGCGCAGAAGATCGGCTACCCGGCGGCGCGCGTGCTCAACGTCGTCCCCGACACCGACGTCGAGGTCGTCGAGCAGTGCTCGGCGGTCGACGGGACGTGGGGGATGAAGTCGCAGCACTACGAGCAGGGACGCAAGTACGCGCAGAAGCTCGTCCGGGGGATCGAGTCGGTCGACCCGGCGGTGGTGGTGACCGATTGCGCGCTCGCCGCGCGCCGCATCCTCGCCGAAAACGAGCGAACGGCCCTGCACCCGGTCGAGGCGCTCGCGCAAGCGTACGGCGTGATGCCAGAGGTTCGCTGAAGGAGCGTGGCGGGACGGACATCGGCGGCGGTGCAGCCCGACAGACGGAGAAGGGGTCATGAAGGCAATCGATCGAGGCGAGGTGATGGGGCTGGCGGACTACGAGACCGTGCGCGAGCCGTTCCGCGCGAGGGTGATCGCCGAGAAGCGGCGCCGCCGCGTGCCGGTCGGGCCGAAGGCGAGCGCGGTCTTCGAGAACCGCGACACGGTGCTCCTCCAGATCCAAGAGATGCTCCGCATCGAACGCATCACCCGGCCCTCGTCCATCCAGCACGAGATCGACACGTACAACGACCTCGTCCCGGCGGCCGACGAGCTCTCCTGCACGATCATGATC
This sequence comes from Polyangiaceae bacterium, assembly GCA_036500865.1. Taxonomy (GTDB): domain Bacteria; phylum Myxococcota_A; class Polyangia; order Polyangiales; family Polyangiaceae; genus Palsa-1150. The sequence continues at coordinate 59,351 of DASYBG010000001.1, read as the reverse complement.
GAGATCGACGACCGGACCGAGCGCGACGCGTTCCTCCAGGCGGCCAAGGGCCTGGAGAAGCACGTGTGGCTCGTCGCGGCGTCGCGGCGCCTCCCGGCGCGGACGGGCGAGCGCTGGGCCGACGGGCTGGACGACCGGACGACGGCGCTCCACTACTTGAAGTTCGGGCTGCCGAAAGACCTGGCCGACGCGCTCCGCAGCCGGTCGCCGCCCGTCGATCTCGCGCTCGAGATCGACCACCCCGCGTACCAGGCCCGCGCGAAGCTGCCGCCGGACACGGTCGCCGCGCTCGGCGAGGACATGGAAGAGTGAGCGCGCCCTTCGCGTACGTGCACCGCGTGCGCTTCGAAGAGGTGGACGCCGCGGGGATCGTCTACTTCGCGCGGTTCTTCTCGTTTTGCCACGACGCGATGGCGGCGATGCTGGCCCCGCTCGAGGGCGGCTACGAGGCGCTCATCATGAAGCGCCGTCTCGGCCTGCCGGCGGTCCACGTCGAGGCGGACTTTTCGGCGCCGCTCCGGTTCGGGGACGAGGTGCAGATCGCCGCGGTCGTCGAGCGCGTGCGCGAGAGCTCGGTGGCGCTGCGCTTCGATCTGGAGCGCGCGCCCCGCGAAGACCCGGCGGCGACCGAGCACGTGGCCACGATCCGCCACATCGTGGCGTTGACCAACCTCGCGGCGATGCGCGCCGAGCCGCTGCCCGACGACGTGCGCGCCGCGTTCGACGCCTACCGCGTCACCCCGGCCGACTCCTGAATCGCCGGCCCGGGGACGGGCACGGCGGGGTCGCGCACGCTGTCGGCGGGGTCGACGCCGCGCGCCTTGAGGCTGCGCACGTAGAAGATCATCGCGAGACCGTAGAGAAAGAGCGCGAAGCAGCACCACTGGGCGGGCGTCAGCCCGGCGTAGCGCGTGTCGCCGCCTTCGCTCTCGGGCTTGCGGAGGAAGTCCATCGCGAAGCGGACAGGCGCGTACGCGAGAGCCGAGGCGATGACGTACGTCCCGGTCGGCAGCTTGCGCCGCCACGTGAGGGTGAACGCCGCGGCCAGGATGATCGTGAACATGAGCTCGAGCAGGCCGAGGTCGAAGCGCGGGTCGTGGCCGTGGATGAACTCGATGAAGCCGATCTTGGTCGACGCGACCTCGCCCGGATACGGATAGGCGACCGCGAGGAGCGTGTCGGCCGTGGCGCGGGCGCCCGGGTGATCGTGGACCGTCGAGCATCCGGCGCGCCCGAACATCCAGCCGTAAGGAAAGACCGACAGGATGAGATCCGCGAAGGGGAGGATCGGCTGCGGCGGCGATCGGCGGACGGGCTTCCAGCCGTCGAGGTCGAAGTACTTCCACGCGAGGATCCCCACGAGCGCGCCGATGAACCCGCCGAAGGAGCTCAGGCCTTCCCACGGCATCGCGAGCGACCAGGGCCGCTTGACGACGTCCTCCCAGTGATAAAAGAGCGAGTCGAGGAAGTGCGACAGGATGAAGCCCGACACGAGCATCCACGTCACGAACGAGTTCAGCTTCGTGAGGTCGTAGCCGAGGGACGCCGCGCGCTTGGTCGCCAGGGAGCTTCCGACGAAGACGCCCGTCGCGACGAGGATTCCGAACGGGTGCAGCGGGAGCGGCCCGATGTGGAGGTCGGGGACGTGGATGTACGGGATCATTGGGAAGGCGCCGCGGCGCCATGGACGTCTATCCCATTCCAGGCCTTCGCGCAGCTTCGGCGCGGGGAAACGCGGCCTTCACCGGCCCAGGTGCGGCCGCAGGGTGACGGTGAGGACGTCGGCGTCGCCGATGATCGCGCCCATTCGGGCGGACACACGCCAGCCGTCGCACGAACGTGCAAAGACTTCGCGCGGCGCCAAGCGGGTGCCGCACCGCGCTGCCGGCAGCCGAGCCTCGAGCGCGCCGCCCAGCACCTCGGCGACCTTCGCTGCGACCTGGGCGCGATCGGCGTCCTCGGTCGGGTCGTACACGTGCTGCTCGGTCGACTCGATCCACCGCGTGAAGAGGTCGTCGCCGGTGATCGTTCCACCCGCGAACCGCCCGCGCGCGACGGTCACCCGGAAGGCGACCGCCACCTCTCGGCCCTGCACCTCGCCCGGGCTCCGTACGACGAAGCGGAGATCGTCGTCTCGCGCGCCGACGGGTCCGGCGGGGGCCCACGTCCGCGGAGCCGAGCCGCGAAGGACACGACCGAGCGCCGCCGGCGGCTCATCCAGGCTTGCGCCCGCCGCGGCCGGATCGACGAGGGCGACCAGCTCCTCGAGAACGAGCTCGCTCACGCGTGCGCGCTGGGCCGACTCCATGTCGAGGCTGGCCGACGTCCGCCGCGCGTCCGCGAGGAGCTCGAGCATCGCCATGTCGGGCTCGGACGTATCGAAGAGGAGGAGCAGGGCCCGCGCCGCGTCGGCGTGGGGGCCGCGCGGAAGGTCGATCACGTAGTCGCGGGCGCGGGCGCGCGACGTCTTGGCGCCCTCGAACCATGCGTCCTCCTCCTCGTCGAAGGCGGTGCGGACTTCGTCGACCCATACGCCGCGGGGATGGCGCCGCAGATACGTCTGCGCGCGGGAGAGGCGCGTGCCCTCGGCGGAGGCGATGCGGAAGTTGCGGTAGTCGGCGAGATCGTCCGGAGCGGCGAGCATCTGCTTGGTCACGGCGCACGCGGGGAGCGCCAGGCAGGCGGCCAGCCCGAGCGCACGCGCGGACCTCACGGCTGTCCCACCGTGAGGCCGGCTTCCGGGAGGAGCTGGCAGAAGTCGCACTCGGTCGGCTCGGTGGGCGACACGTCGTCGACGAAGCCCGCGTAGTCGCTGCAGCTCGCCGCCGCGAGCGCGCGCAGGCACACTTGCCCGTCTTGATCGAGGGGGTGGCAGGTCGCCGGGAAGGCGACGCGGCTCGGGGCGTTCGGGTCGCACGCGGCGTTGCACGTCTGCGTCGTCAAGCCGCAATCTCCGCAGCGCTGGCAGTCGAGCTGCTTTCGCGCCGCGGCGAACCCCTGGACGTCGAGCGCGGTCGCCACGTGCCCGCACGCACCGATGTCTCCGGGGGTCGGCGCCGCGCCGAAGACGACCGCGAGGACGGCGGCGACCGCGAGCTCTCGCCTGCGCACCGTCACAGGAGGGCCTCCCACGACACCCAGAAACCCGCCTGCATGCTCAGGATCGGATACGCGGGCCGGGCCACCTCGCGGGTGCCCGCGCCGTAGAAGACGTCTCCCACGAGCTCGGCGGCGACGCCGACGCCCGCCCGCGCGAACCATAGCCCGCCGGCGGCGGCTTCGATGCCCCACGTCGGGTCCGGGTCGAGCACGACGGGCAGCCCGGCGCGCGCATACGCTCCCCACGGACCCGCGCGGCGGAGGATCAAGTACGACGGCGTGAGGACCGACTGCGCGACCCCCTCCAAGGCCACCGATACACGCAACGCGAGGCCCTGGGCGAGGTGCGCGGGGGTTCCGGCGAGGAGGGCGCCGCCGACGTCGACGTAGCCCGCCGTCCTCGAGAGCGACTGCGCGTTCGATCCGAGGACGGTCGCGAGGCGGTACGGGTTGTTGAAGCGCAGGCCGTCGCCGACGAACGCGGTGCCGACGACGTCGAGCGGGGAGAGAGCGCGCGCGAAGCCCGCCTCGTCGGCCGCGGCGCTCGCCGATGCCGTGACGCAAAGAAGCGAAGCCGCGGCGCGCAGGACGAGTCTCACCCGCGGTTCACCCGGACTTTGGGCTTGGCTCCGTGGAGGGCGAGCTGGCCGCAGGCCGCGCTCACGTCGTCGCCGCGCTGGCGGCGGATGAAGCACGAGTAGCCCGCGTCGCAGAGGACCTTCTGGAAGTCGAGGACGCGCCGGATCTGCGGCGGCTCGAGCGGGCTCGCGGCGATGGGGTTCATCGGGATGAGGTTCACCTTGACCGGGATGCCGCGGAGGAGGCGCGCGAGGGTCGTCGCCTGGCTCGGCGCGTCGTTTCTCCCCGAGACGAGCGTGTACTCGATCGTGATGCGCCGCCGCCGGGGGAGCGGATACGCGCGCAGTGCGTCCATGAGCGCGGGGATCGGGTATTTCTTGTTGATGGGCATGAGGCGCGATCGCGTCTCGTCTTCGGCCGCGTGGAGCGAGACCGCGAGCCCGATGTGGCCGCCGAAATCGGCGCCGAGCCGCGCGATCTCGGGAACGAGGCCGCTCGTCGATACGGTGACCCTCCGCGCCGAGAGGGCGATGCCCTCGGGGTGGGTGATGAGGCGGAGGGCGCGGGCGGTCGCCTCGTAGTTGTGGAGGGGCTCGCCCATCCCCATGAAGACGATGTTCCGGAGGCGCTCGTTCGGATCGAGGCGCGTCCGCCCGAGGACGATCTGAGCCACGATCTCGTCGGCGCCGAGCTGCCGCTTCAGGCCCGCGACGCCGCTCGCGCAGAAGACGCACCCCATCGCGCAGCCGACCTGCGTGGAGATGCACTGGGTCACGCGGACGGCGTCGTCGGCCGCCGCGCCGACGCTCTCGGAGGCATCTTCTTCGTCCTCGTCGTCGTCGGCGTCGCCCTCGAGCGGCGGCACCGGCGACGGGAGCGCGCCCTTCGGACCGGACACGGCCGGGATGAGCACGGTCTCGATGGTGGCCCCATCGCGGAGCGTCGCGACGAACTTCCGCGTGTTGTCCGACGACCGCCGCTCGCCCCCGAGCGCGAGCGTCCCTTCGATCCCGAGCGCCGCGAGCTTGGCGCGGAGCTCCGCCGGCAAGTCGGTCATCCGGTCGGCCGAGAGCACGCCGCGGGCGTGCATCCAGCGAAACAGCTGCTTCGCGTGGAAACCCCGGCCGCCCATCGTCTTCAGCGTGTCGGCCCATTCTTCGGGCGTCCGCGCGAGGGGCGGGACGGGCGCGGTCCCCGTGCGTGAAGGCTGGGCCGTCATCGGGCGGCCTCGGTCTTGTCGGCCTCGTGGCCCTTGGTTGCTTCGTCGGCCTTCGCCTCGTCCCAGTAGCGATCGAGCACCGCGAGCGGGAGGTGCCGCTCCCCTCCCCCCGCGTCCCCCCAACCGCCGTGCTCTTCGCGCACGCGCCGCTCGACGTGCGCGAACCGGCCGGTGAACTTGTCGATGGTCCCGCGGAGGGCGCCCTCGGCGTCGACGTCGAGGTGACGGGCGAGGTTCACGACGGCGAAGAGCACGTCCCCGAGCTCCTCTTCGACCGCGCGGCGATCGCCCCGCGCCATCGCCTCGTCGAGCTCCCCCATCTCTTCTTCGACCTTCGCCCGCGACCCGCCCCGGTCGTCCCAGTCGAAACCGACCCGCGCGACCTTCTCCCCGATCCGCTGCGCGCGCGTGAGCGCCGGCATGCTCCGCGGAACGCCCGCGAGCACGCCGCGCGGCCCCTTCTCGCGGGCCTTGAGCTTCTCCCAGTTTCGGAGCACTTCGTCGGCGTCCTTCGCGTCGAGATCGCCGAACACGTGCGGGTGGCGCGACACCAGCTTGTCGACGATGCCGGCGACGACGTCGTCGATCCCGAAGCTCCCCTCGCGCCGCGCGAGCTCCGCCTGGAACACGACCTGGAGGAGCAGGTCTCCGAGCTCCTCGCGGATGCCGGCGCGGTCGCCCGCGTCGATCGCGTCGATGACCTCGCAGGCTTCCTCGAGCACGTATTTGCGGAGAGACGCGAAGGTCTGCTCGCGGTCCCACGGGCACCCATCGGGCGCGAGCAAGCGGCGCATCACGCCGACGAGACGAGAAAGCGTCGTCCCGTCCTGGCGGGGAATGGGCGGCACCGGCCGCGGGGCGTCTTCGTCGAAAGGCTCCGGCTCGGTGGGGTCGCGGTTTGCATCGGCCATGGCGCCGAGGGCAGGCTACATTGCCTCGGGCGAATGTCGAATTCGTCCGGTCCCCCGCCGTCGCTGACGATGGCAAGCCCCGCGTTCCGTCGGGGCGTGGTCTTCGCGATGGTGATGGGCGGGCTGGTGCTCGCGTACCTGCTGCGCGGCGTGATAATTCCGCTTTTCTTCGCCTTCCTGCTGGCCTACGCGCTCGACCCTTTCGTCGATTGGCTCGAAGCCCGACGGGTGCATCGGGCGGTCGCCGCGCCGGTCGTGATGCTCGCGATCGCGGGCTTGCTCGTGCTGGTCCTGGTCTTCGCGGTGCCGATGTTCTTCGACGAGCTCTACGCGGCGGCCGCCGACCTGCCGTTCGAGTTCAAAGGCCTCGAGGGGCGCGTCGAGCCGTGGCTCTGGCAGGCCTTCCATTTCCGGCCGCCGCACACCATCGGCGAGCTCGGAAACCAGCTGCGCGAGCGCCTCCAAGCCCAGTTCCCCGACCTCGTGAGCGCCGCGAGCGTCGCGCTCTTCGGGACCCTGAGCTACCTGGCGGTCGTCCTCAGCGCGCTCATCGTCCCGGTGTTCGCGCTCTACCTCCTCATCGACTTCGACCACATCGTCGCCCGCACGGGGCAGCTCGTGCCGCGCCGCTGGTACCCGCAGGTGGCGGACGTGGCGCGGCAGATCCACCGGACGCTTGGCGGATACGTCCGGGGCCAGCTGACGGCGAATATCGTCCTCGGGGCGCTCTACGCGACCGGCCTCCGGTTCGTCGACATTCGCCTCGCGGTCCCCATCGGCGTCCTGACGGGCATGCTCGCGTTCGTGCCGTACGTGGGCTTCGGGTGCGGGCTTCTCCTGGCGGTGGCGATGGCCGCGCTCGACTGGCAAGGGCCGGGGCGCCTCATCGCGGTCGTGGCGGTCATGCTGTGCGTGCAGGCGCTCGATGGGCTGGTGGTCACGCCGCGCATCGTGGGGCGATCCGTCGGGCTCGCGCCGCTCGAGGTGCTGTTGACGATGATGGCCGCGGGTACGCTGTTCGGCTTCCTCGGCGTGCTGCTCGCCGTTCCGCTCGGGGCGGTGGTGAAGATCCTCGTCCACCGGGTCATCAAGGCGTATCTCGCGTCGGACTTTTACGCGCGCGCCGAGCGCCGCAGCGGCTGACTTCGACCACGAGGATGGGAGCGGCGGGGCGCGAGGACAATCGGAGGCGGTCATGGGCGAAGAGGTCTCGGTCGATGCGGTCGGCGCCACGCGGGTCGTCACCATCCGGCGAGCGCACGCGCGCAACGCCCTCACGCGGGATGTTCTCCGTAAGATGACGGCGGCGATCGACGCGGCGGGGGGCGACCCCGCGGTCCGGTGCGTGGTCGTCGCCGGAGAGGGAGACCACTTCTGCGCGGGGGCCGACCTCCGGCAGAGTTTCATCGACGACCCGCACCTGCTCGAGCACGTCGAGGTCTACATGGACGACTTCCACGGTCTCATCCGGAGCCTCGTGCGGTGCGAGAAGCCCACGATCGCGAGGATGGACGGGGCGGCGGTCGGCTTCGGCGCGGACCTGGCGTTCGCGTGCGACCTGCGTGTCGTGTCCACGCGCGCGTACGCGCAAGAAAAGTTCGTGCGCATCGGGATGATGCCCGACGGCGGCGGCACGTTCTGGTTGCCGCGGCTCCTCGGCACCGCGCGCGCCATGCAGATGATTCTCCTCGCCGACCGGGTGGAAGCCGCCGAGCTCCATCGCTTGGGCGTGGCCGTCGAGATGGTCGCGCCCGAGGCGCTTTCGTCGACCGTGACGGCCATCGCGCGCCGCATCGAATCGGGACCGCCGCTCGCGCACGCCGCGATCAAGAAGGCCCTCTACGCGAGCCTCGGCGACCTCGACGCGGCCCTGCGCCGGGAGCGCGAGGGGCAGCTCGCGCTCCTTCGGAGCAGGGACGTCATGGAGGGGGTCGCGGCGTGGATGGAAAAACGCGAGCCGAGCTTCGAAGGGCGCTGACTCCCGGGGCGGCCCCGCCCCCCCGCGCGCGCCCCGTCAGAAGAGGTAGCGCTCTCCCGTGTCGCAGAGAACGGTGACGACGACGCCGCGCCCGAGCGCCGTCGCGACTTCGATCGCCGCGTGCACGTTCGCCCCCGACGACGGCCCCACGAGCAGGCCCTCCTCCCGCGCGAGGCGTTGCGTCATGCGCTCGGCCGCCACGTCGGTCACGGCGATGACCTGATCGATGACGCCGCGGTCGAGCACCTTGGGCACGAAGCCCGCGCCGAGCCCCTGGATGCCATGGAGCCCCGGCGGCTTCCCGCTGAGGACAGCGCTCGCGGCCGGCTCGACGGCCACGACGCGGACCGAGGGACGCTCCCGCTTGAGGACCTGCCCCACGCCCGTCACGGTCCCTCCCGTCCCCACCCCCGTGACGAATGCGGCGAGGTCCGCGCCGACCGCGTCGAGGATCTCGCGTGCGGTCGTGCGCGCGTGGACTTCGGGGTTCGCCGGGTTCTCGAACTGGCGCGGCATGAAGGCGCCTTTGGTCTCGTGCGCGATCTGCTCGGCGCGCGAGACGGCGCCCGCCATCCCATGTTCCGCGGGCGTAAGGACGATGTCCGCCCCGTAGGCCCGAAGGATGTGACGCCGCTCGAGGCTCATGTCGGCTGGCATGACGAGCACGCAACGGTAGCCCCGCACGGCCGAGATCATCGCGAGCGAGATGCCCGTGTTGCCGCTCGTCGCCTCGACGACGACCGAGCCGGCGCTCAGGACGCCGGCCCGCTCCGCGGCTTCCACCATCGCGAACGCGGGGCGGTCCTTCACGCTGCCGCCCGGGTTCTTGAACTCGAGCTTCCCCACGACCGCCGCGCCGGCGCTCGCCGCGACGCGCGAGAGGCGCACGAGCGGCGTGCGCCCCACCAAGTCGAGAACGCTGTCGGCGATCGCGTCGCTCATCGAGCTCCCGTCAGAAGACGCGTTGGTCGACCTTGATGGTATCTCCCGCCTGGAGCGGGACGTCGCCCAATTTGCCGTCGGTGATGTCGTCCACGCTCACCGTGGCGGTCACGGTCTTGTTCGCGGAGACGAGCCGAGTGATCCGCACATGGTCGCCGTCAGCGATCGAGGTGAGGCCGCCGGCGAGCGAGATCGCATCGACGAGCTTCATTCCCTCGGTCCAGACGAGACTGCCGGGCTTGTTGACCGCGCCGACGATGCTGACCTTCTTCGAGTTGTACTGCGTGACGACCAGCGTGACCTGCGGGTCGACGAGGATCTTCTTGTCGACGAGGCCCTTCTTGATGACGTCGGCGATCTCCTGCGGCTCGAGCCCGCCCACCACGATCCGGTCGAGGTAAGGAAAGTCGACCGTCCCATCGGGCTGGACGCGGTACTCGCTCGGAAGGTCTTTCTCGCCGAGGACCGAGACCTTGAAGAGGTCCCCCGGGCCGATCTGCGTGCTCTGCTGCGGCGCGGGCAGGTTCGGCGGGCCCAGGTACGCGTGCCCGCATGCCGCGAGCTGAACGGCAACGGCGGCGGCTGCGAAGAAACGAAATGTGCGGAGGGCAGGCGCGATCATTCGCAATCGCAGCGAGGATGACGCACGGGGCGATGCTTCGCCAACCTCACCAGAACAGCCGGCCACCGAGGAACGCCTCGAAACGGTTCCACGACATGTCGAAGTACGACACGCCTTGGGCGGGCGGCTGGGCCAGAAGGTCGTGCGTCTGGCTGATGTTGGAGGTGTAGCGAAGCGTGGCGTTGAGGCCGAACGTCGGGCCGAGGCGGTACTCGGCGAACAACGTCCCGTCCACCCGGACGTCGGTGAAGGCCGCGTGCCGCAGCGCCTGGTTGAGCGGCACGGGCGGAAGCCAATACATGTTGGGGTACTCGATCGCGCCGACGCCGCCCTCCAAGTTGAAGAGAATGCGATCGGCGAACAGGTACGCGAACTTCAGGTAGCCGCGATCACTGCCGTAGTAATTGCCGAGGAAGCTGTTCTGGAAGTCGCGGCTGTAGCCGACGGCGATCGACGAGAGCGCGAGGCTCACGTCGGAGAATGCGTTCGCGATGCCGGGGCTCGCCGCGATGAACCACTTGAACTCCGCCTGCGCGATGACGCTGTCGTACTGCGGCGTCTGCGGCAAGGCCGACGTGTCGAAGAAGCTCGCGCCCCAACCGATGAGGGCCAACGCGGCGAAGCGGTCCGTGATGAGCCCGTTCAGTCCGATGCGCGTGCGAACCGGCGTCGAGTTCTGGAGGCTCTGGAGCGCGGCCTGCTGATCGTTGAAGTACGTGATGAACCGCAGCGTCGCGTCGTACACGAGGGCGGTGCGGGGGCGGAACTTCCAGCGGCCCCTCGTCGATATCTCGCTCGTCAGATCGTCGAAGCCGACGGCGCTCGACTGCTCGAAGACGACCCCCGCGAGCTGGTAGCCGAAGTGCCAGTCGAGCGTCCCGCTGGAGGGCTGCAGCCCGAGGTCGATGCCGACGCCGAAGTCGTCTCGGTTGAACGCGAGGTTCGGGTCGATGGTCGCCACGTTCGGCTGGACGACGTGCCCGTAGCTGGCGAAGAGGCCCGCGGTCACCGGCCTCCCGGGCATGATGTCGAGCCGCGCATCCGCGGCGCCGCTGATGTTCTGCGCGTTGTTCTCTTGGGTGATGTCGTTCGCGCCGGTCCCCTGGTTCTGCAGACCGACGAAGGCGCGGTACGTCGCGTTGATACTCGCGCGAAAGGCCACGTCGGGCTCGACGGCGACCTGGTCGCCCACGCGCCGCGCCGTCAACGTGGACATCGTGAGCGACGGCGTGACGCGAAACTCGAGCGACGAGATCACCGGCGCGACCGGGGGGCCGTTCGCGCACTGGGTCGTGCCGCAGATCGAGCGGTCGGTGCGGAGCAAGAAGTTCGAGTCGTATCCAATCTCGCCGGCGATGCCCGGGTGGAGCTCGAGGTCACCCGTGCGAACGCCGATCCCCTCGCTGAACTTGCGATCCTTCAGCCATTGCGGGCTGTCGGGCTGTCCAGGGGTTTCCGATTGTGCACTTGCGCCCGGCGATGCGAGCAAAGCGACGAGAACCGTGCACGCTGCAAGGACTTTGTAGGTCATCAGAGCCGCGACGAAGTTACACGAATCTAAGGCAGGAACTTCTGCAAAACGGCGCCGACGCTCGCGCGCGCGACGCGTGTTCTCACGCGATGGCGAGCGCGCCCGTTAGGGACCGCCGGCCGTCGCCGAGTACGTGACGGGCGGCTCGGTGACGAGCGTCGGATCGGTCGTGGGGAATTGCGTCTCGTCCTCGCCGCTGCCGACGTTCGGATCGACGCTCATCGAAATCTGCGTTTGGCCGATGAAGGCCATCTCTTCGCCAATGCACTGGTTCGCCTCGGCGGTGAGCTGATCTACCCGCTGGCGAAGAACAGTCATGATGATGAATTCGTGGCTCGCGAGCTCGTTGTCGCTCCGCTGCGCCGCGTTCTGGAGAGCCGTCTGGCGATCGCGCGCCGAGCGATTCGCGACGTCGACCTGCGAGAGCTTGTCGTTGAGGCAGAGGGTCTTCACGACGTCGCGTGCGGCCCTCGCGGCCTCGAGCTGATGGCGGACGGCGCCGGCCGCCGCATCGATGCGACTGAGAATCGCGTCGGCCTGCGTGAGCTCCTCTTGGGTGGAGAGCTGCGGGCGGCGCTCGAAGCCTACCTGCGCGGTGCCTGCCGCAGCCGCCGGAGCCGGCGCTGGTGCGGTCGCCGGGGCTTGTTGCCCCTGCGCATCCGCGCGGCCCATGCCGACCAGCATTACGAGGAGCGCAGCAGCCCACTTCACGCGGTCGGGGGGGTGCATCAAAAGCTTAGCCTCCGTAAGGTTACTGCTCTCCACAACGTATCGGGACGCCCACACGGTGTCAACGCCGTGCCGCCCTTACCGCACGTGAAAAACCCCATGGGTCCGGTGAGATACCCAATCGCCTCTTGAGACCGCTGGGCTCGCCGGCGCGCCGCTCGCACTTGCACGTGGAGTCGGTTGCGCTCGGCGCCCGAGACGTTCACAAGTCGCGTCTCTTTACGAGATCGCGCGATCGGGGCGCTGCTCTCAGCTGCTCTTAGCTGCCCTGCTTCACGAAGTTGAACGGCACGCTGATCTGGGAGCCGCTCGGGCCGGGTGCGTCGAACTTTGCGCGCCGGGCGACCGACGTGATGCAGTTCGCGACACTCGGCGAAAGTCCGCTGTTGCTCGATACGGTGGCCGTGTCGACCTCGCCGCTCGGGGCCACCTTGATCAGAATGACGATCTTGCCGGCCTGCGTGGGGTCGGACTCGAGGCCGCGCTGGTAGCACTTCTTCGCGCCCGGGTGGATCTGGCTTCGAATGACGGCCTCGGCGTTGGCCACCGGAACGCTCATCGCCGACCCCGTGTACTGGACATCGCCCACAGGGACGACCTTCACGACGGTGCCCGCGCTCGTGGACGCGCCGCCGGTCTCGCCGCCGTGGATACCCTGCAGGCCGCCGCTCGCGCCGGGCCGGATCGGTCCGCCCGCGCCGCCCGGGAGGTTCAACCCGCCCGTCGTGTTGCTGACGCCGCCGCTGCGGTTCGCCAGGCTGTTCAAGTCGACGGGCGCGCCGTTGTCGTCCTTCATGGCGCCGTTGATGTTGGGTCCACCGTTCAGAGCCGCGAGGATCGCGATGCGCGCCTGGTCGGCCTCCTGAATCAGTCCCGCGACGACCTTCTGGTCGGGGGCCGCCGAGGCTCCCTTCGATTGGGCCTTGGGCGCCTGCGTGGCGACCGGGGCGGTGTCGGTCGACGTCGCGCTCGACGTCGGCGTCTCCGTCGTCTCGACGGGCGGCGGCATCGTCTTTTGGACCATGTCGAGCAGCCCGGCGGTGATGTCGTCGTTCACGACGGGGTCCATCCAGTCGCTGTACATCGCGCCGACGAGCCCGAAGTGAACGAGGAAGCTGAAGGCCGCGATGATGGTGAGGTTCCAGTCGATCTGACTGGCGACCCCGCCCTTGACGGAGAGCGGCAGGCGCGGGCGCGGCTGCACGGGCGGCGGCGCGACGAACTGGAAGAGGAAGGTCGTCTCGCCGATGACGATCTTGCCGCGCGCCTCGTCGGTGAGTCGAATCTGGTAGGCGGGACCGACGCGCTTCGCTTGACCCTTGAGCGCGACGAGGTCCGTGATGCCGGTGGCGAGCGCGACCCGCCCGGTCATCCCGTCGAGGAAGTTCAGGTAGTAGTCGCTTCCGATCAGCTCGAAGAGCTTGAACTGCGCAGGGAGCGACGCCTGCACGACGAACATCGACTTCTCGCTGGGGCCGACCGTGACGCTCGTACGCTGCTTGACGACCCTCTCTTCGAGGATGCGTCCTGCCGCGACGAGACCGATACGGAGGACCTTCGGCCCTGCGTTCTGTTGCATCGCGCGCATGACCGCGGTCATCTGACCCGGGCGGCCGCCCTGCGCCGGAGGTCCCATCCCTGGACCCGCACCCTGGTTTATCTGCGACATACCGGAGTAGCCTTTCGAGACGATGGCCGGTCCGCGGTCAACTTCTCGCACTCGACCGGGGAGTCCACGACCTTCTCCAGGCTACACGAACCCGCGGGCTCTTGCCGAAAGTCCGGTGTGCGATCAGCGACCGGAAGCGTCCACGCAGGAGATCACATCCGCACAGTTTTCCTCTCTTGGGCGCCGGTCGGCATCCGCGATCACGGTGGACGGCCGCGATGCCACCCGCTCTTCGAGTCGCTCGACGAGGGCGTCGGCGTCGGCCAGGCGCGCGCGCACGAGGCGGAGGCAACGCATATGGGACGCCACGCAGAACGAAGCCCCCGCGATGCCGACCGCGAGCGCGTCCACGGCGGGCACCAGGGCTGAGGCGGCGGCGCCGGAGGACTCGGGGAGAGCGCTCAAGAGCGCGACACAACCGCAGAGGAAGCCCGCGCTCGTCGCGATGCTCGCGCACACGCGCGGCGCTCGGGCCCACCGCTGCATGCGCCAGTCGATCTCCCGCAGCTCCTCGTTGACGAGGGCCACACGGGCGCCGTCCTCGGGAGCGGCCGCGGCCTCGAAGAGACGCAGCTCCCAGTCGGCGCGCGGGCACGCGGCAATCGCTTCGGCGAGGCGCGCGCGGCCGCCCGCGTCGAGACCGCGCAGCGCGTCGGCCAACGCCTTCGCGTCGAACCACGAAGGTGCGATCACGTGAGCCAGACGCAGGCCGCTCGCGAAGACGCATCCCAACGCGACCAGCGCGGCGAGCAGCGTGAGCATCGGCGCCGTCAGAACGGATCTTTGTGTACGGCTTCTTCGATCCGATCGAGAAACGGCTGCCGGAGCTCGGCGAGCGTGAGCTTGGGCTGGATCTTGGCGACGTCGACGGCCGCGATGGGCTTCTGGACGCGCCCGACGATCGTGATCTCTCCGACGGTGAGGACGCCTTGGTCCTGCTTGGGTTTGGCGGCGGCGGGGGCGCCGCGGTCCTGCGCGTGAGCCACGAGAGGCGCGGCGAGCGGGGCGGAGAGCGCGAGGACCAGAGTCAGGGTTCGCTTCATGGTCAGCCTCTCGAGTGTTGCTCTTCGTCTCGGCGCCGGCAAAATATTCAATTCGGCAACGAACGAACGATGTCGCCCGAGGGCTTTGCCGCGGGCTTCGCGGGCTTGGCGGCGGGCGCGGGCTTCGCCGCGGGGGGGACGCCCTTCGTCGTCGCGGTCGCCGGCGCGGCGTGAACGGCGGCGGGCGGCGGCGGAGGCGGTGCGCTCGCCGCAGGGGCGGGGGCCGCAGCGGCCTGCTTTTTCAGCTGGAGCTCGCTTTGCTTTCGCTTCGCGGTGCTGAGGAGCTCGTCGACGTCGTCCCCCTGCCCCTTCGCCGTCTTTGCGTTGCGCATCGACCGGTACGTCTCGAGCTCTCGGATGGCCTTCGAGATTTGATCGTCTTGCCCCGACGCGCCGGGCACGCTCGGCGAGAAGAGGTAGAGCAACCCGAGGTCGTAGTGGACGCCGGCGAGGGTCGAGTCCATCGAAATGGCGCGGTCGAGCTCCGACTTCGAGTCGCCGGCGCGGCCGAGCAACCGGTAGCAGTCGCCGAGATCCAGGTGCGCCACGGCGACGTTCGGCGCGTAGCGCACGGCCTTCTCGAGCGGACCCTGGGCCTCGCTCGCGTTGCCCGCCTCGAGCTTCATCTCGCCGAGGTTGATGTACGCCTCGAAGAGATCGGGGCGGCTGTGCGCCGCTTGTTCGAAGTCGGCCAGGGCCTGCTTGCGCTGGCCCGTTTCGCGACCGATGAGCCCGCGCAAGAGGAGCGCCTCGCCGTTGCCCTTGTCGCGCGGCGGGATCGAGCCGTCGTCGGCGCCGTCGAGGATGGCCTGGAGCGCGTAGCGCGCGAGATCCCAGCGGTGGTTTCTGTAGTAGTCGCGCGCGATGACGATCATCGCGTCTTTGAAGTCGGGCTGCTTGGCGAGGGCTTGCTGCGCGATCTGTTGGCAGCCGGCGCTGTCGCCTTCGATCGACTTGACCTCGGCGCGGTACGTCATGAGCGCGGGCGTCGCACCGCCCGGTCCCGTCTTGTCGGAGAGAAACTGCTCGGCGTCGACGCCGCGGCCCGTCTGCGCCAAAAGGACGGCGTACGACCCCATGGCCGGTTCGAACTTCGGGTTCGCGGCGAAGGCCGCACGATAGGCGTCGAGCGCTCCCTGCGTGTCTCCGAGCCGTTCGAGGACGCAGCCGAGCGAGTAATGCGGGCTCGCGGCGCTCGGCGCCTTCCTCGCGGCATCCCCGAACGACGCCTTGGCGGCCTGGAGATCACCGGCGAGCCACGCGCGGAACCCCTGGTCGTAGGACGCCTTCGCGTCGCCCGCGAGGTCGCCCCCGCCCGAGACGCCGACCTTTTGCCCTGCCAGCGGATGCACGATCGGAGTGATCGGCGCCGGCGGCGGCGGAGGCGGCGCCGCGGGCGGCGGTGTGCTCGCGCCGCACGCGCCCGACGCCGCGATGACGAATATCGCCAGGGCCTGGAGAGAACGTCTGCCCATGGTCACTGCTCCTTCACGGGGACGCCGGGAGAGGGGCCGGCTGGCCGCTCGGCGGCGGCGTCGACACCACGCCCGAGCGCCACTGCAGGAACTCGCCGTTCACGTAGACGAGGTGACTGTTCGGATCGAGCGGGTCCTGCGTGCTCTCCACGTATCCCTTCATCTTGTCGTCGCCCATGTAGTCGGTGAAAAACGCGAGGCGTGCGACCGCGCTCGTGACCGCCGCGTTCTTCACGTTGTACTTGCGCGCGATGAGCGCGGCCGTCGTGTACTTCACGACCGCCTGCTTCGTGCAGAGCTCCATGTACTGATCTTTCGTCGACCGCCACTTCGCGCGGACGGCGTCCCGCGTGTCGTCGATCTGCTGCTGGATCTGATCGGCCTTGTCGTTCTGGCCCGCCGCGCTGAGCTGATCGGCCACCTTCTGGAGCTTCTTGAGGAGAGCCTCCTGCTGGGGCGTGAAGTAGTTCGGAACGACGAGATCCAGGCCGGTCCGAATGGAGTCGTAGAGCGACCCGATCCGGGCCGTCGCCGCGGCGGCCCACTCGAAAGACCCGTACTGGACGGCGACGTGCTCGAGCTTCGGTCTCCACGTCTTTTCGGCCTCGCCGAGATCCCGGTCGAGCTGCTTGATGATGTCGGGCGCGTTGCCCGCGTAGTGGTGATGCCCCGTCGAGTAGTCGAAGCTCGCGCGGAGGTCTTCGTCCACCAGCGTGTAGTCCGCCTCCGCTCCGTAGTCCGAATACGGGGCGTCGGTCGCGGAGACCTGGGTCTGCTTGCCGCCGCTCGTGGCCGCAGCCGTGTGCGCGCGGAAGTACTCCCAGTCGGCGATCGTCGTCTTGAACCAGGCCCGGTAGGCGGGGTCTCCCGTGGCCTGCATCATCTTGGCGACGCGATAAGCCGATTCGAGGGCGTACCGCGCCGACTCCGGCCTTCCCTTCGCAGTCCCATGGAACTGCATCAACGTCGTCAGCGCCTGTCGCCGCGCGGTCTGATTGCCGGCCGACTCGCTGCCGCTCGGGTTGTACTGCCCGTACTCGAAGCTCGCCCGGAGGTAGTCCGCCTCGGCGCGCTTGTCGCTCGTCGGGTGCATCTTCGGGTCCACCGCGATGTCGTACATGCGGTTCATGCCCGTGCGATCACCCAGGTTCGAGTAGAGCACCATCGCGATCCGGGCCGCGTTCGAGCGCCGCTGATCGTCGAACCGGGGCGTCGTCGCGATCTTCGCGAACGACTCCGCCGCCCGCTGGTACGCGAAGAACCCGTAGTAGGTCGTCGACAACGCGTCGTACGCCATGCCGAGATATTTGATGCGCTCCCGGTACTCCTCCGGGTTCGGGTCGATCTTCTGCTTCGGATCGCCCTTCTCGAGGCGGTTCAGGATGTCGTCGCTCCCGTAGCTGCTGATGAACAGCTGATAGAGGTCGATCGCCTTGCCGAACTCGCCGACCTGCTTGTAGCAAAACGCGGAGTTGATCGCGGCAGCCGGCGCGTCCTTGTGCGCCGGCGCGGCGCGGAGCGCGTCCTCGTACATCTTGCCTGCCTTGCGCCACAGCTCGTCCTGCTTCGGCCCGGGCGGCGTCGCCTTCGCCTGCTCGAAGATGCGGTTGGCGTCGTCGAACGCGGCGTTCTGGAGGACGAGGTCGGTCAGGTCGCCCTTCTTCTCCTCCGCCATTTGCAGGTCGGTCTTCGCGCACGACTTCTTCTTCTCGGCCTCCGCGAGCTGCCTCGAGCGCGCGTCGTTCTTCTCGAGGTTGCTCATCACGATGAGCCGCTTCCACGCCTCGTAGCCGAGAGAGTCCTTCCCGCAGTGTTGGTCGTAGATCGGCTGGAAGCGATCTTCGGCGTCCTTGAAGTGGCCGTAGAGATAGAGCTGGTCCGCCGAGTAGAAGGCGTAGTCCGCGGCGTGTGCTTGCTTGTCGCGCTCCGGCGGGACGCGTTGCACGTACTCGTCGCGCGCTTGCATCGACTTCTGGATGACGTCGGGGATCGCCTCGACGATGACGTGCTTGTCGCCGACCGGCCCGTCGAGCTTCGGCTCCTTGCGCGGCTCGACCCCGAGCGACCCGCCCGACTCGGTGAAGCGCTGGAAGCCCAGGTCCCGATCGACGTCGGCGAGATCCACGACGAAGAGCCCGGCGTTGTCGATGAACTGGTCGTCCTCGTCGGAATCGCGAACGTCGACGGCCGCTTGCTTCGCGGTCGCTATCTCCGCCGATCCGGGCTCCGTGTACTGCCGCGGATCGAAGAGATGCAGGGCCACTTCGAGCCGAACCTGGTTGTGCAGCGCGTCCGCGTAGAAGTAGCGGCTCTTGTACGAGTCGGGCGCGTTCTCGTCCTGCTTCAGGTACCCGAGCCACCCGACCGCGGCGAGCTTGTACTCCTGGAGCGCGTAGTTCGTGAGGCGGAGCTTCTCGCGGGGGTCGCCCGTCTGATCGGCCTGCTCGAGCGCCGCCTGACCGTTGCGCGTGTGCGTGATCGCGGCGCCCTTCAGGCCCGTTCGCACGAGCTCTTCGGCGCGCTGCAGGGCCGTCGGGTTGTCCTTGTTCGCGTCGACCCACGGCGCGTCGCCGATGTATTTCGCGAGGCCCGTCCGCGCCTCGAGCACTTTGCGCTCGTAGTCGCGGCGCTCGTCGCCGAGCTTCGTTTGCCGCGCCAAAAGGTCGTAGACCTCCGCGATCGCGTTCTGCGAATCAGGCGCCGACGGGTCCATCGGCCACCTGTCGAGCATCAGCTGATAGACCGCGAGCGCGTTCTTGTACTGGTTGATCGTCCGAAACTCGAGGGCGAGCGCGCGATAGATGTCGAGCGTCCACGGCTGGTCCTGGGGGACGAGCCGCGGGTCTTGCACCCGATCGATGGCGATGTGGAGCTTCGCTTCCGCTTCCGCGGGGCTGCGGGCGGTGTCGAGGATGTCGGGCCGCGCGACGTACGGATCTTCGGGACGGGGTCCCGTGAAGTCGAAGTTGTCGAGCGAGCCCGCAATGTACGTGAACGCCTCTTGGCGGAAGTCGGCTCCCGGATCCCCCGTCAGCTTTTGCTGCTCGTCGGTGTAATTGAGAAGGTGAACGAACTCGTGGACGGCCGCCTCGTAGCGCTGCTGCTTGAAGAGCGTCCACGCGTACTTGTAGAGAGCGACGCCGAAGAGCGGCGGCTTCTTCAGTTGCATCGCGTGGCTGTAGGCGCTCGCCGCCCGGTCGTAGTCCCATACGGCGAACGGCTCGTACTCGACGACGCCCCCGCCGAGATCGAGCTGGTCGAACTCCCAGTCCCCGATCCGCCACCAGACCTCCGCGACGTACTTCGGCTCCTGGCCCGGCAAGATGTTGGGCTGGCGGATGGCCACGCAGTCGCTCCCGTACGGGTCGGCGAAGACGGTGTCCTCGGGGGGGCCCTTCTTGAGCGACTCGGGGCTCGGATACTTGCTTCGCCAGGCCTTCCAGTAAGCCTCGTCGTGGTCTTGCGGCAGCGGCGTGACGACGTCGACGTCGGGGTTCTTCGGGTCCGGGGGGGGCGGGTATGGATAGCGGTTGTGGCAGACGAGCGACCGCCAGACCTGCTGGGCCTCGTCCACGCGACGCGCGTCGTTCAATGCGTGGCCGAGGAAATAGTAGACGCCCGCGATCTCGTTATAGTTCGGGAACTCGCGGACGACCCGCTTGTAGAGCGCGATGGCGGGTTTGAGCGTGACCGAGAGGTCCGCGTTCGGATCTTCGTCGGTGCGGGACTGCTCTTCGTAGAGGGCCGCGAGCCGGTACATGGCGTCGGGCGTCGCCTCCGGCTGGGCGTTCGCGCCGGTGTAGCGCGCGACGAAGTCCTCGAGCCGCTTGATGGCCGTTTCGCGCGACTTCTTGAGCTCGCCCTTCTCGACGTCGATCTCGCGATCGAGGCCCCCGAGGATCTGCTTCTTCTTTTCCTCGTAGTGGAGCGTGATGATCGACGTGATCGCGTCCTTGTAGTCGGTCGCCCCGCGCTCGTAGACGTCCGCCTCCTGCTGCATCGCCTGGTACGCCGCCAGTTGCTGGGGGTTGGGAGGCGGCAGCGGCGGCGGCCTGGGGCGGAACGTGGGGACGGGGCCGCCGAGGAGGGTGGTCGTCGACGAAGCCGCAGGCGTCGTCGTGGAGTCCGCAGGGCGGGGCGCCCCCGCATCCGCCTTCGCGGTCGTGACCCGCGCGCCCGCGTCGACCGAGGCCCACGGCGCCGGGGCGCTGCCCACGGGCGTCTGCGCCGACGCCGCCGCGACGAAGACCATCGCGGAGAAGACGACCCCCGCGCCGCCCAAAGCCCGCGGCCAGGTCCACCCTCTCGAAGCTCGGCTGCGCATCGTCATCCTCGGTCGCTCGGCCTCATTTGTTCGACTGGCCCGAATCGACGCCGTCGTCCCTGACTTCCTTCAGCTCCTCGTCGAGGACTTGTTCCTGACGCGAGCGCTCCGATTGGAGGCTGCGCACGCGGCTCAACTCCTCCTCGCGGACCTCCCAGGCTTGCTCGGTGATCCCCACGTCGGCTCGGAGGACGATGCCGCGGAGCTTGTCGCGTACGAGCCGGAAGTTTCGCTCCGCCACGTGGCCCACGAGGTCGCGCGCATCGCCGTCGAGCGCCGTGAGCTGCGTCTGATACGTGGCCAGGCTGAGCCGCTCGGTTTCGATCTTCTGCTGCAGCTCGCCCGCGCGCTTGCCGACCTGGGTCTCGATCTGCTGGAGCAGACCGAGGAGCTGCGACTCGTACTGGTCGCTCTGGGTCAGCACCGGGCCGACCTCGGTCGCATATCGTTGCGCGTCGGACGCTGCGGCACCGCCGGCGGCGAGCTGGACTTCACGCTCGAGCGCCGTACGGAAGTCCGACCGGGCGCTCGTATCGCGCTGGTAGCGGGAGTCGCCGAGGCCGATCTGGGCGCGCCCGAACTCGACCTGGCGCCTCAGCTCCTGAATCTCCGAGGCGTAGACCGTCAAGTCGTGTTCGTTCGCGTTGAGCTCCGCCTGGAAACGCTGCATCGTCACGGGGTCGCGGACGACGCCGTGGGACGGGCCTTCGCTCAGCATCCGCCGCAGGCCGTTGACCGCCGCCTGGAGCGCGTCGACCTCGTTCGATCGCCGCGTGAGCTCCTGGGACAGGTTGTTCCACTGCGCCTTCCCTTGCTGCTCGCGCGTGACGAAGTCCTGCTCGCGAACGGGCAGACCCTCCATGATGGCCATGAGGGAGCGCCGCTGCTGGCGGACCTGCCCGATGTCCCCGCCGAGGTCCCGGGGCTCCTCGTCGTCCAGCGCGTGGGCGAGGGTCAGCCGGGCACGGGAGATGCGGTTCACGAGGCCGATCGCCGCTTCCTCGCCCGCCTCGAGCTCCGGGAACGCGCGGACGCGGTTCGACGCGCCCGTCAACGCCGTGAGTTTGTCGATGAGCTGCGTCGACTGGCGGATGAGGGTCTTGCACTCGTTGACGTCGTCGACCACGGCGAACGCGAGCGGCCCGTCCTCGGCCTCACGCGCCCAGCGAACGGCAACGTCGGGGAGTTGGTCGTCGCGCGCCAAGGCGTCGAGCTCCCGGGCGGCGAGCTTCTCGTAGTAGACGGAGACGTCCTTGGTCGTGTCGATGAACGCGTCGACCTTCGCTCGCAGCGGGTCGTATTGCATGCGGACGCGATCGTAGAGCTCGAGCGCCCGGTCGAAGGCGCCCGCCCGAAGGAGCAAGTCGGCGCGAAGCAGCGTCCCGTCGGCGATGAACTGGCTGTTCGGGTCGCTGATCATCAGGACCTCGAGCGACCGCTCCGCGCGCTGCACGTCCCCGAGGCGGACGTAGACCCACGCGAGCTCGTAAAGCATCGTGCCGAACTCGGGGCTCTCCCGGCCCACCTTCGAATACGCCGCCGTCGCCCGGGCGTACTGCTCCATCTCGTAGAAGCAGCGCCCGATCGCCATCCACGCCAGATCGATGACGTGCTGGTGCTCGGGGGTATCGGGCGCGAGCTCGGTCACCGCGCGGAACGCCTCGATAGCCGCGTAATACTGCGGCCGGCCCTTCGTCTGGTCTCCAGCCGACGCGGCCGCGGGGAGCTTCGCGATCTTCATCGCGATGACGCCCTCGAAGTAACGCGCCTGATGCGTGTACTGCGTCCCTGCCGCCACCTCCGAGAACGCTTGCGTGGCGTCGTTCCAAGAGCCGAGGCGGTAGTACGCCTTGCCCTTCGCGTAGAGGAGCCCGGCGTCGACCTGAGCGGGCGGCACGAGCTTGAACTTCTCGAAGATCGGACCGAGCGTCTCGGGCGGGTCGTCGAGGCGGAGCGAGACGTCGACGAGGCGCGCGAGCCCCCGGCCGAAGTACACGCTGAAGCGCGGCTCCGAGCCGTGCGCGACGAGGTCGGCGTAGTCGCGGCGGGCCGAGAGGTAGTCGTGGCCCGCGTAGTAGGTCTCGCCCCGAAGCCACAGCGCGTCGGGGTAGCTCGGGGTGTTGGGAAACTCTTCGAGGATCTCGCTCAACACGACAATCGCGCGGCGGAAGTCGTTCGTTCGATAAAGGAGCTCGCCGTTCGCGAGCCGCTCTTCGGGCGAGCGCCTGTCCGCCTTCGCCCGGTCGATGGCCGCCTGGATGCCCGGAATGTCGCGGCTCACGCCGGCGAGGTCGCCCTGCGCGGACGCGACCGCGTCTTCCGGGCCGCCGCGGGCTTCGGCCGTGAACGCCGCCACGAGCACGGCGCTCCAGACGGCGGCGCCGAGCGGTGCAAATCTCACTTCTTGCCTCCACCCCCGGGCGGTTCCGCAGGACCGCCGGCCCCCGGCGCGGTCGAGGCGCCCGTCGTCAGCGGCTTGAGCGTCTCGTGCCACTCGATGGTGGGCCGCTGCTCGAGGGGCGTCGTGACGCCGCCCTTCTCGAACGCCGTCGCGACGACGCTGAGCGCCTTGCCCTCGACCGCCGTGAACGAGTGGCTCGACTTGACCTCGAACTTGTATCCACGAAGGTAGGAAAATACGCCGTAGCCGTTGCCCTGGAAGGTGAGGGCCACCTGGATGGTGTGGTCGCCCGGCGGCACCGACCCCGTATAGATCGGAATCTCTTTCTGGTCGGCGAGCGCGCCCGAGTCGTCGAGCTTGTTGTACTGGACCTGATTGTCCATCACGAAGGTCGCCTGCGTGAGCAGGAAGGCGCTCGACATCTCGTCGTGGAATACGAGCTCGGCGCGCGACCCGGCGGCGCCTCCGCTGAGGATCGTGTCGCTAATCATCGCGAGCCGCGTATGGCTTCGGCGAATCTGATCTTTGAGCTCGTCGACGCGCTGCTCGAGGTCCCGAAGGCGGACCGAGTACGTCGCGCCGTTCATTCCGCCCTCGGCGGGCTTGCTGGTCATGTCGACGCTGACCGCCGCGGCGGGCGACGGGGGCACCACCGCGGGAGCCGGGCTCGCCGCGGTCGTCGCCGTCGTGGCGGCGGGGGTCGTGGCGGTCGGCGCTGGAGAGGCGCTGGCCGGAGCCGCAGCGGGGGCCGGCGTGGTCCCTTGTGCGTACGCCAGAGAGTACACAGTCAGCGGAAAGATAAGTCCAAGTGCCATCGTCACGCGACGTCGCATTCGAATCTCCCGTTTGCTCGGAAACGTTGCGGCGCGCGGCGACGCGCGGCGGCCTTGCTCGATATCGAACCTACAAGAGGGCCCGGCCCAGTGTATGTTCGTGCCCGCTGAGTTGGCAACAGCAGCCCGCGACCGATCGCGCCTGCCTCCGCGTCGCGTCGTCGCGGAACCCCAGGCAGAAACGCCCCAGGGCGCGGCGAAAGCCGACTGGAAAAACGCGGCGCAGATGAGCGAAGATCGATCGGGCCGCCCCAGACGTCGGACAGATCGTGGGCTCGATGCGCACTCGGCTCCTCCGCGACGGACAGGGCGTGAACCAGACCTTGCGACGGGAAACCGGGAGACAGCGTGACCTCCTCTCGAGGCGAGCGCGACGAGGACCTGATGGTCCGCTTCCAAGGCGGAGATCGGCCAGCCTTCGCGCAGCTCGTGAGGAGGCACAAGGCCGCGCTGTTCACGTTCGCGCTGCGTCACGTCGGGAGCGAGCCTACGGCCGAGGAGGTGGTCCAGGAGGCGTTCGCCCGGATCGTCCAGCATGCGGCCGAGTTTCGCCACGCCAGCCGCTTCTCGACGTGGATCTATCGCATCACGCGCAACCTGTGCGTCGACGAGCTGCGCAAGCGCGCGCTGCGGCGCCACCCATCGCTCGACGAACCCAGCCGCGGGAGCGACGCGGAGGGCTTGAGCCTCGGCGAGCGCACCCCCGACTCGCGCGCCAACGTGGAGCGCGCGGCGACGTCCATCGAGATTCGTCAGCGCGTCGCCGACGCCATCGCCGAGCTGCCGGAGGAGCAGCGCGAGGTATTTCTATTGCGTGAGCTCTCGAACCTCCCCTTCAAAGAGATCGCCGCGATCGTCGGTGTAGAGGAGAATACGGCGAAGAGCCGGCTGCGCTACGCGCTCGAGCGCCTTCAGGAGGCGCTTTGCGAATTCGAGGAGTATGCCCGAGCACTGCGCTAATCAGGCGGGTGCCAGAGCCGCGAGGCGACATCTTCGGTACGAATGGATTGCGAGAAGTTCGACTCCGTCATGATCGACGAGCTCTACGGAGAGCTCGACGAGCTCACGAGCGCCGCTGCGAAGAGGCACGTGGCGGGGTGCGCGCGCTGTGCGGCGCGGCTCGAGGGTCTGAGGGCGACGCGTCGCGTGGCGGCGGTGTCGCTCGCGTCCGAGCCGGCGGGCCTCGAAGAGCGGATCCTCGCGGCCGCGGAGCACATCCTTCCACCTCAGGCGGCGAGGCCACGATGGGCGCGCGCCATCTCGCTCGCGGGGAGCTGGGCGATGCGCCCGCAGACCGCGATGGCGGCGGTGTTCCTCGTCATGATCGGCACGAGCGTTCTGCTCTTGCGCGGAAAGTCCACGCGCGCGGCGCTCGGCGACGGTGTGACGGTGACCGAGCAAGGGACCCCCGCGCCCGCGGCGCCGCCCGAACTGATGCGCACCCCGCACGAGCCGGCGATGGCCAGCGCCGCCCCCTTCGCGCAGCCACCCGCTGCGGAGGAGAGGCCCGTGGCCGCGCTGCAACGATCGGCGAAAGGCGCGTCGGCCCCCGCCGGCCGGGGCGCCGCCGACGCGCTCGCGTTCAATCAAGAGCGTGACGACGCTCCCGACGAGCGCTTCCACGCCGCCCTCCGGAGTTACCGCGCGGGCCGCTTCGACGACGCCGCCCGCGCGTTCGAGTCCCTGCCCTCGAGCGACCCGAACGCACCGGACCTATGGGCGGCGCGCTCGGTGCGCGACGGAAAAGGCTGCCGCGCCGCGGTCGTCCGCTTCGACAAGGCCGCGGCTCACCACCGTCGGGCCACGGCAGGCTCCGATGCCCTCCTCGAGGGAGCGCTCTGCTACCGAGCGCTCGGCGACGCGGCGGCGGCCCGCGCCCGTCTGACACCGCTCCTCGACGCCGACGCCTATAGAGACCGAGCACGGGCGGAGCTCGACCAACTCGAGGAGCTCCAACAGGCCTCGGGCGCGGAAGGCGAAGTAGCATCTCCCTCCAAGGCCGCGCGTGCGAGGCCTGCAGCAGCCACGGCGCCGGCAGCGGCCGCAGAGGCCACCGGCGGCGCGTCGGCCGCCGAGCCCAGCCCCGCTTCTGCGCCGGGGGCGCCCCCCGCCGACGTATCGGGCAGCAGCAAGAGCCGCTGAGCGAGCCGGGCGACTACGACGGATCGCGCACGTACGCGATCGTGCGAATGACCTCGACGAGGCGCTCCCGGTCGTCGGGACGCAGGTTCACGAAGCGCACGCCCATGCCCGGGTTCGGGTTGTCTCCGTCCGAGCGCACCGGATTGATCCACGCGACTTCGCCTTCGAGCTTGAACGGCGCGTAGCCGGGCGGCGCGAACGACAAAACGAGCTTCGTTCCGAGCGTCAGCGGGTCGATGGTCTTCACGAAGATGCCCATCGCGCTGATGTTCGCGATCGACGCATAGAGGAACGTCTCGTCGGTGATGCAATCGACGGCCCACTCGACGTCGTAGCGATCGTGACTGCGCCGGTTGTCGTGGCGCGGCGGCGGGTCGGGTTGCTCTAGGGACGTCGCCGGCGCGGCGTCAGGGCCCTGATTTTTGCTGGTCGTCCCCATGTTCGCACTCCACCACCGTTTCTCACGGTCGTGCGGCACGCGCTACTGAACGTGTAGCGGTCCCCCATGAACGCGATTGTCGCCGTCGTTCGGACCGCTCTTCACCTTCATGCGCGTATCGCCCACGAAGAGACCAAAGTAAATGTCGTAATCGCCCGGGGTGAAGTTTGGCTCGAGCTTGAAATCGTGGTCGTCGACGAGCAAGTCGCCGGGTAGCCACAACGCCATCGGATATTTGCCGTTCATCGGCTTGTGGTCGCCGTTGTGACGGCGGTGGTACCCGTCGATGTGGACGAACCCCTCCCACTCCGTCGTCACCGGAGCGAGGACCCGATAGTAGGTCTTCAGGTGGTAGGTCCGACCGGGGCTGACCGCGTCCACGAGCTTGCCACGCTCGTCGGCCAAGTCGATGCCGAGGACCTCGAGCTTGTCGTCCATATTGGCGTCGATGCGCCGCTGCGGGTGCGGAGGCGCGGAAAGGACGATCGCCGCCAGCGGATTGTCGTTCTTGTCGTGGGGTCCGACCCATGACGACGCGAGGAGGATTTGGCTGGATCGCGCGTCGAGGATCGGCAGGTTCGTCTTCGGCTCCGCCGTATGTTCTCTCCAGAGCTGGTTCAGCTTGGGGAGCTCCTCGGCCTTCAGGGCCAGACACCTGTGCGCGCCGCCACCGCCGACGAGCCAGTTGTAGGCGCTGGTCGCGTCGTTGATCGTCTGCGGCTGGCCGCCGGCATAATAGGCGGAAGTGCGACCGCCGACTCCCAGAAGCCCGAGGGGCGCGTCGGGGCACATGCGGCGGTAGCTCTCGAAGACTTCTTTGGGGGACAGCTGGTTGGCGAGCGCCGGGTAGTAGAACGCGCACAGGACGAAGCCGACGACGGCGCCTCCGAGCGCGAGGCATCCGGCGCGGTGGCGCAGCAGATCGCCCAGAAAGCCCATCAAGAGGAAGAAGGCGATGCCCGACGGAACGGCTAGGAGCGCGGCCACATAGGGCCGGAAGCCGACCGCCGTCCAAACCACGAACGCGAGCGCGGGAAGCGCCACGAGCATCAGCGGGACCAGCACGAGGACCGCCACCCACCAGTCTTCGCGTGCCGAGTCCACCGCCGGCGCCTTCGCATCCTTTCCGGGCGCAGCGTCCGCCTTCGCGTCGGCGGCCTTCGCGGCCACCGCCTCCGCGGGCGCCATCGATCGAATCCTCGTGATGAGCGACTCGAACGGCTCGAACCCGCGCGTGAGCGAGTCGGACGAGAGCGGCTTCGAGTCCCCGAACGCCCACAGGAACACGTCGCACGCGAAGAGAACGGCGAAGATCACGCCGAGCGGCACGAACACGACGACCCACCATGCATTGGCGACGACGTCGCGGATCGTCGACGACATCTGCGGCAGCCAGTGCCCGTGCGTCCGCATCTCGAGCCATACGAGGAGCGCCGCGAGCACGGCCCCGCCGGAGACCGCGAAATAGCCCGTCGCGAAGATCCCGTCGTAGGCGTCCCGCAGCGAGCGGAGCACCGAGGCGTAGCCCGAAGGCTCGAACGGCCGGCGCTTCGCGTCGGCCTCGATCCACGTGAAGAACGCGCAAAGCGCGAACCCGCCCAACACCACCCACCACACGTTGAGCGCGGTGTTCTTGAAGCTCTCGGGGAACGTCGCCCCCGTCACGCCGAACGCCTGGTACGCCTTCTCGGGGAGCTCGTGGAAGTCGTGGTGGATCACCGCGGCGAGCAGCAGCGTGCCCAGCCCGACCGCGATCGACGCGCGGGCACCGCGCTCGAAATCGCGGATGGCGACCGCGCACGCCACCGCGCACAACGCCGGACCGGTGAAGGCGACGAGATCCATGCGCGCGGCGAGGTACCCATGCGCGACGAGCGCGATCGCCGACCCGACCACCACCGCCAGGCGGCCCAGGCTCTCGCGCTCGGCGACTGGCCCGGTCTTGCCCTGAGGAGCGAGCAAGAGGCGGCCGAAAGCGAACGGCACGAAGGCGCTCCAGGGCGCGAGCGCGTGACCGATCTCGGCGACGTAAAAGTCGAACGTCGGATACTTGGCCTGGACGCGAAGCATGCCGCCCACCCAGGGGCTCAAATCGCGTGTGTCGGGCGCCGCGATGACCCGGGCCGCCAAGATCGCCGCAACCGCGCCGAGAAGGAGCGAGACGGCGCCCACCGCGTCTCCGAACGCATCGGGCCACCGCCGTCGGGTCGATACCCGCGCCGCCGCCCAGCCGACGCCCACGCCGAGCGCCGGCACGCCGACCCCGAGCAAGGCGCCTCGGCTCTCGAAGCCGACGACGAGGCCGAGTGCCGCCATGAGCAACCACGGCCACCGCTTGCGGGCCGTCGTCGGGCCCTGCTCGTCGCGATCGAACGCCCCGACCGCGAGCCCTCCGAACGCCATGGCCAGACCGGCCATCGCGCAAATGTCGCCGAGGATCGACCGCGCCTGCACGAAGTAGAGCGGCATCGACGAAAGCGCGAGCGCCGCGTAGGCCCCCGACCTCCGGTCGAAGAGACGAGCCACGAACGCGTACGTCGCCAGGACGCCCGCCAGGCCCCACACCGCGAGCGGCAGGCGACCGGCCCACTCGTGGAGACCGAAGAGACGGAAGCCGATCGCGACCGACAGGAACGGCAGCTGAGGCCGTCCGAGGTCGTTGAGGTGCGGGAGCGAGTTGTCCGCGCCTTCGAGCGCCAGGCCCTGCGCGTGGTAGAGGTTGTACGCGATCCGCCGGGCCATATCGGCGACGTTGAGCTCGTACGGGTCCCAGAGGCCGCTCTTCGAGAGCGGGGGCGCGAGAAAGAAGAGGATGACGGGAGCCGCGATCGCCACCGCGAGCGGACCCCAGCGCATCCAGGGACGAACCGGCGCCGCCACGACCGGCGGCGCGGAAGAGCTCTCACTCGACGCTTGAATTTCTTCAGACATGACTCTATGCCGCCCCGAAATACCCGCGGACACTACTTCCAAGGTCCGCTGCCTTGCAACCGCGCCATGCGCTTTCGCCGTGCCGGCCTTGTGCTCGACGGCATCGGCGGCCATGGTGTGCGACCCTCTCGCATGAGCGACCCTACGCCGACCCAAGAAACGCGCTACGGCCGCGTCGCTCTCGTCGGCCGGCCCAACGCCGGCAAGAGCACATTGCTCAACACCCTCATCGGCGAGCGGCTCGCGATCGTGAGCCCGCACCCGCAGACCACGCGCGACGTCGTGCGCGGCGTCCGCACCGACGAGGCGGCGCAGTACCTCTTCGTCGACACGCCGGGTCTCCACGAGCCGCGGAGCCGGCTCGGGCGCTTCATGAACGACACGGCGCGCGCCGCGGCTCAGGACGCGGACGCCGTCGTCCTCGTCGTCGACGCCCGCCGAGACCCCGCCGCGGACGCCGCCGCGCTGGCCCAGGGCACGGAGCTGCCGGAACGGCGGACGATCCTCGCGCTCAACAAGATCGATCGACTCGAAGACAAGGCCACGCTCTTGCCCCTCCTCGCCGCGGTCGGCGAGTCCGGCCGATTCCGGGCGGTCGTCCCCATCAGCGCGCGCAAGAACGACGGCATCGACCGCCTCCTCGACGAGCTTCTTCCGCTCTTGCCCGTCCAGCCCAAAATGTACGACGCCGAAACGCTGTCCGATCAGCCGTCGCGGTTCTTCGTGGCGGAGCTCGTGCGCGAGCAGGTCCTCCGGCACACGCGCCAGGAGATCCCGCACGGCGTGGCCGTCCTCGTCGAGCGCTTCGACGACGACGCGAAGCCCCTGCGGATCGAAGCGAGCGTCGTCGTCGCGCGCGAGGCGCATCAGAAGATCCTCATCGGCGCCGGCGGACGCACCATCAAGACCATCGGGACCGACGCCCGCGCGCGGATCGAGCGGATGCTCGGGGAGCACGTCCACATCGAGCTCCGTGTGCGGGCGGCCCGCGATTGGATGAACGACGACGCGCGCTTGCGCGAGCTCGGCTACGGGCGGTCGGATCTCGGAGACACGAAGTGACCAAGCATCATCCTCCCCGCCATCGCCGGCCCGTCCCGGGCGGAACCAGCGGCTCGCCCATCGTCGCCGTCGTCGGCCGACCCAACGTCGGCAAGTCGACCCTCTTCAATCGCCTCGCGCGCGCACCCCTCGCGATCGTCCACGACAGCCCCGGCGTCACGCGCGACCGCCACTACGCCGACACGAACGCCTTCGGCAGGCGTTACACGCTCGTCGACACCGGCGGCTTCGACCCGCGCGACGCCGACCCGATGAAGGCCGGCATCGCCGACCACGTGCGCGCGGCGATCGCAGAAGCCGACGCCATCGTGTTCGTCACCGACGCGACGACGAGCGTCTCCGAGGCCGACGGCGCCGCCGTCCGGCTCCTTCGGGAAAGCGGCAAACCCGTCTTTTACGCAGCCAACAAGGCCGACTCTCCGCGCGCCGACGCCGACGCCTTCGATCTCTACCGCCTCGGCGTCGACAAGGTCTTTCCGGTGAGCGCGCTCCACGGGCGCGGCATCGCCGATCTCGAGAGCGCCTTCCTCGATGCGCTCCCGGAAGCGCCGGATCCCGCCGACGAAGCCGATGGGCCTCCCCGCATCGCCATCGTCGGCCGGCCGAACGCGGGCAAGAGCAGCCTCCTCAATCGCCTCCTCGGCGAAGACCGCGTGCTCGTCGACTCCCGGCCCGGCACGACGCGCGACGCGATCGACGCGCTCGTGGAACGTGACGGGCAGAAGTACGTCATGATCGACACCGCGGGGATCCGCCGCAAATCCAAGGTCGCCAAGGAATCGAGCGAGGTCGAGTCCATGAGCGTCCTCTCGGCCATCCGGAGCATCGAGCGGGCGCACGTGGTCGTCCTCCTTTGCGACGCGAACGAGGGGGTGGCCGAGCAGGATGCGAAAATCCTGGGCCTCGCCGAAGAGCGCGGACGGGCCATGATCGTCTGCCTCAACAAGATGGACCTGCTCGACAAGGCCGCTGCCAAGAAGGCCGAGGAAGACGCCCGCGAGAAGCTCGCCTTCGTGCCGTACGTCCCCATCGTCCGGACGAGCGCCAAGACCGGGCGCGGCATCGCCGACTTCTTCGCCGAGATCGAACGCGTCCGCGGGGCGTTCTTCAAGCGCGTGGGCACCGGTGAGCTGAACCGCTTCTTCGAGCAGGTGCTCGACACCCATCCGCCGCCCACCATGGGCGGGCGCGCGCCGCGCCTCTACTACGTGACCCAGGCCGAGGTCGCCCCGCCCACCTTCGTGGCGATGACGAACGCCCCGGATTCCATTCACTTTTCCTACCGACGGTTCGTCGTCAACCAGCTCCGCAAGCACTTCGGCTTCGAGGGCGCGCCCATCCGCATCCACTACAAGGCGCGGCGGCGGCGAGAGACGGCGATCTCCTCGTAGGAACCTTCCGGCCCGCGACGCCGCGCAGCGTAGAGCGCGCGCCGACGCCTACTTCGCCTTTGCGGCGCCCTCGGAAGCGTCGCCGGCGCCCGCCATCTCCTTCGCAGCGCTGATCAGCGCCTGGAGCCGGTCGCGCGCGTAAGGCACCGTGGTCGGCTCGGTGGCGGCCCACTCGACGAGCGCCCTCCCGGCCTTGTCGTCGATCGACATCAGAGCTTGGCCCACGCTCACGACCGCGGCCGCGAGGTCGTCGTTGCCGGCGTTGGCCCGGTACATCGCCAAAAACTCCCGGAGCGGGATCGCCTCGTCCGGTCCGGCAATCACCGCCAGGGCCGCGGCCGCGCGCATGACGTCGTCGTCCGTGTCCGCCGGATCGAGGAGGTGGGACGCGAGCAGCGGCGACGCCGCCCGATCCTTCATCGCGCCGAGCGCCTGCGCGATCGGCCCCACGGGCGGCGCCCGAAGGACGTCTCTCAGAAAGTCGTAGTGGCGCGCGAGCGCGGCCTCCATGAAGCTCGCCCCGTTGCGGCGGTTCGCGAGATCGGTGCGGGCGTCGGCCAGGAGGTCCGGGCTCGTACGCGGATCGCTCGCGAGGTCGACCAGCGCCTTGGTCGCCAGCTCCTCGGGCGCCGCGGCCAACTCCCGCAGGAGTAGACGCTGCGCCACGACCAACTGCGGATCATCCACGAGCACCGCCTCCGCGAGCTGCGCCGCGAGCGGCCTCCCCTCGGCCGGACCCGTGACGCGTTGCTCGTCGACGTTCACGACGCAGGCCTTGAGCGGCTGGCCGAGATCCACCTCGGAGACCACCCCGCCGGTCTTCGCGTCGAGCTCCGTCACCTTCCCGCGCTCGTCGCACAGCACGATGCCGCCCGGGCCGGCCGCCCCGCCGAGGAAATCGACGTCGTGCAAGTGGACCCACGCGAGCTTGCCCGGCTCGATTGCCTTCAGGCCGCCGCCCGCGCGGTTCCCGGTCCCGACGTCGTAGCCCATGGCGATGCGGAAGTACGTCGCGTACCAGCGGCCGTCCTCCATGGCCACGCCGGGCTCGCCCGCGGCAGGTCGGGCGTAGACCCGAGCCTTGTCCTCCGCCATCGCCACCGGGCTGAGCGGCACGTTGCCGGGAGCCATGAGCCGGGGCAAGCCCGGGAGCTCGCGGATGGGCAGCACCACCGTCGACGACCGTCCGCGCGACGCGTCGGCGATGTGCTCGTCGAAGCGCGTGAAGCCGACCTCGCCGAACCAGAGCGCGCCCTCCCCGACCCAAGCGTGGCTCGTCTCCGTGCGGAGCGTCACGCGCGCCACTTCGTCGCCGCTTCCGAGATCGATGACCGAGACGTACTCGCCCGCCCAGGGCACGAACGCCATCGACGCAAACACCGCCGGCGTTCCGAGGGGCCGGTTCGTGACGATGTGACGCACGACCCTTCCGTCGCGAGCGACGGCATAGAGCTCGTGCGCCGAGCCGGCGGACTTCAGCGTGAAGACCGTCACCGACCCGTCGTCACCGGCGCCGAGGAGCGAAGCGCCCTCCGTCGCGCGCTTCCAGAGCAGTCGGCCGCTCTCCGCGTCGAGCGCGAACGTCTCCCCGGCCCCCGAGCCCACGACCACCCCGCC
Source organism: Polyangiaceae bacterium (assembly GCA_036500865.1). Lineage (GTDB taxonomy): Bacteria > Myxococcota_A > Polyangia > Polyangiales > Polyangiaceae > Palsa-1150. The sequence goes on along the minus strand of DASYBG010000001.1, from coordinate 26,414 downwards.
AGCCAGTGCCGGACGCACGTCGAGCGCGTGCGAGAACGTCCACTTCGATCCCCCCCCGAGAGGCAAGCCCACGAGCTCGTCCGGGCGCCCGCTACGGCCCGCGACGCCGACCACTACGTCGACCGACGCCGGCACCTTCGCGCTGCCGATGCGTTGCCAGACCCGACCGATGGAGGCTCCGCCGTCGTCCTCCCAGTCGGTCGAAAAGATCGCCAATCGGCTCTGCGCGCCCGAGCAACCTGCGACGAGCGCGGCCAGCATGAGTGCCCACTTCATGTGCCCTCGGCTCCCGGCGACGCGCTCGTGGCGAGCACCGCTTGGTCGATCGCTTGCTTGACCTTCGTCGAGCTGCGGCGCGGCCACTTGGACTGAACGGCGCGCAGGAAGCGGTTCGCCTCGCCGGTCCCGAGCTCGCGCACCCGGGCCACTATCTTTATCTTGATGTCATCGTTCACGTCGGCGGGCAGGCGAAAGAGCGCCACGTCGAGACCGCTCGTGATCACCTCGAACGGCATCGTCCCGAGCTTCGCCGCGAGCTTGTCGCACTCGTCACCAGCGCAAAGCTCACCGATCGAGGGCGACGCCTCGACGACCTTGTGATCGAGCGCGACGAAGAGATCCGCGAGCGCCTCTTTGGCCTTCATCGTCCCGAGGCCCGTTGCGGCGAAGCCACGCACCGCCGGGTCCGGATCCGACAGACCTGCTCGAAGGGCCCGCACCGCCACCGGACCGCGGGTGCGGGCGAGGGCCTGGACCGCACCGCGGCGGACGGCCACGTTTCGATGCCGCGCGTACCAGGCGAGCGCCGGGGTCGCGGCCTCGCTCTCCGTGTCTCCGAGCGTGTCGACCGCCGACTGCGTCAGATCGGGGGGAAGACCGTGGGCGAGGAGGTCCACGATCGCCGGCACCGCCGGCGCGCCCGCTTTGCCTGCGACGCGGACGTCATCGAGGGCAGCGGCCACCTGGGTCGAGTCCCCGCTCTTGAGTCGCTTGAGGGCATCGCCGGGCAAAGACGCGCCGCCCGATTTGCTCGTCCCCGCCGCCGCGCTGCCGACGTCGAAGAGACCGCCCAACGAGGCGAGGAAGAGCGCCAGCACGGTCGTCGCGGGAACAAGGGTCCTCCGGCGCACGGGCCGCCGCCCATGGAGAGCGGGAGAAGAAGGAGCTCTGGCGGTCGCAGGCATGCGGCGGATGCTGGCCCTACGTCTCCTCGATGTAAAGGAAAGTGCGTTTCGTGTGAGAATGGGCTGGACCCACGCTTGCGCGGCGTGGCAATTGTGCAAATGCTAGCGAGCGCGCGGCGACGCCCAACGCGGCTCGCAAGTCACGCGGGGAAACGCCCATGTCGACGCACGATTCAGGCCGGCCGCCCAAACCGCAGCAGAGGCGAGTCCTGCGCAAGATTACCCCGTCTGACCCGCCCCACGCGGGCGAGACGGGCGACCGTCCGTCGGCGGTTCCGTCGTCCCCTTCCGCGGCTCCTCCGCCGATGCCGCGCGCGGCCACCTCGCAACCGGCGCCGCCGCGGAGGAGCGCGCCTCCTCCTTTGCCGTCCGACGGGCTGGGCTTTCTGCCGCGGCCTCGCTCGCCGTCGATGGTCTTCGCCGAAGAGCTCCTGGCGCATGCCTCTCCTTCTTCGCCGGCTCCGCGCGAGTCTTCGTCGACGTCGAGCGCCGCCCGCGCCGAACGGCCGTCCGCACCCGCGCCGTCCTCGTCCGCCCCGCACGACGCGGTGCGTGCCGACACGCTGGCCGGCGTCGAACCCGGCCTCCGAACGTCGCCCCTTCCCCTGCCGCCCCGACCTCCAGTAGCCCAAGCGTTTCCATCCCCTGCGGCGTCTTCCGCGAGGGCGCTCGACTCGTCGTCCGGGTCCCCGCCGCCCAGCCGAGCCAGGGTGTCGGTCCCTCCCGTGGTCGCCAACTTGTCGGCTGAGCCATTCGGCCCCCCCTTGGGCGGCTCGCTCGTCTCTCCGCCTGTCCGCAGGGCGGGCCTCGTCGGTGCCGGCGCCGGCCTCGCGATCGTGGCCATGATCGTCATCGGCGCCCGCCTCGCGTACCACTCGGCCCCAGCCACGTTGCCGGCGCCCCCGGCCGCAACGACCAACGCGGCGGAAGAAGCTCCCTCGCTGCCGACCGAGATGACCGCGCCGCCCGCCCCGGTGTCCTTGCCGCCTCCGACCGTGGCTCCCACGCCCATCGCCACCCGGACACCCCCGCGGCGCAAGCCGCGACCGGCGCCGACGGCCGAGGCCAAAGCGACGCCGGGCTCCGCCGAGTCTCAGGCGAACGCCGCGACCAAAGAGATCAAGGAACCCAAGGACACCGCCAAGCCGGCGTCGACGGCTAGCGCCGACGAAGCCGAAACGGCCAGCACATCCCTCGTTCCGGTCATTCCGTCGAGCCCGCCCCCGGAAGTCGACCCGCTCGTCAAGGCCGTGCTCGACGACGATCGCAAGTAGCGGTCACTCGCACGCGCTGACGCCGGGGGTGACTGGAACACACCGCTCGGCGGTCGGGCAATCCGCGCTCGTCGCGCACAGCTCGACGCTGAGCGCGTTGCCGCCACACATCGGCTGGCACTGAGCGCTCGGACCCCCGAGGCCCACGCCGGGCACCAGCGTCAGGCAGCACGTATCGCCCATGGGACAGTTGCTCGCGTTCGCGCAGCCGAGCGATACGCCCCCGTTGCAGGCTTGGCCGGCTGGGACACACGTCTGTACGACGCCGCTCCTGCCGAGGGCGGCGCAGCACTCGCTGGTGGCCGCGTTGCAAGTGGTGGTGCCGCACGGCACCGTCCCCGTGGTGCCAGGCGGCGCCCCCGACGAGGAGCTGCTGCTCGAGCCGACGCTGCCCGAAGAAGAGCTGAAGGCGCCCGACGAAGAGCCGCCGACCGACCCCGACGACGACGAACTGACGCCGCTTGAGGATGAAATGAAGCCGCCCGAGGACGAACTGAAGGCGCCCGACGAAGAGCCGCCGACCGACCCCGACGACGAGCCCGGGTGGACCGAGCCCGTCGACGAGCCGCTCGAGCCCCCGCTGCTGCTGCCATTCGCGAGATCGCTCATATCGATCAACGAACGCGCCCCGCAGCCCCACACGGAAACGAGCGCCAAGCTTCGCGCCGCCCGCACCCAAGTACGAACCGCCATACCCTGGTGGTAGCAGAAGCTACCCGCCAAGCCGAATCACAGCCACGACTTGCCCCGGCACCACGCTCTTGCCCGGCGCGACCAGCACCCGCTCCACGACCCCCCCGCTCGTGGCGACCACCGCGATCTCGGTCTTCATGGCCTCGACCACCACGACGGGCTTCCCAGGTGCGACGACCGTCCCCACGTCGGCCGCGATTTGCCAGACACTCCCGGCCACAGGACTCGTGACCGCGGCGCAGCCCTCGGGGATCGCCGCGTCATCCTCGGGTATCCCCGTGGCCTCCTCGACGACGGCGTCGGACACCGCCCCGATGCCCGAGATTCGCCATCGCTCCCGCTCGGCCTCGAACGCCGCCTGTTGAACCTTCTTGAACGATCCGATCGACGTCGCGTTCTCGGCGAGCCACGCCCGGTAGCGGCTGAAGCAGAACGTGCTCTCCTCGATCTTGACGTGCGCCTTCCCGTAGGGAAACGCGCGGCGCATCTCGAGCAACTCGTCGGCGCCCACCGACTCGAAGCGAAGCTCGTCGAAGAAGCGAAGAAGGTACGGCTTGCCGTCCCGGAAGTCCCGCGGAGACGCCGTGCCGTACGTATTCCACATTTGCAGCGTCCGGCCCACGAACTGATAGCCGCCGGGTCCCTCCATGCCGTAGACGCAGAGGTACGCGCCGCCGATGCCCACCGCGTTCTCCGGCGTCCAGGTCCGCGCCGGGTTGTATTTCGTCGTCACCAGGCGATGGCGCGGGTCGACCGGCGTGGCCACGGGCGCGCCGAGGTACACGTCGCCCAGACCCAGCACGAGGTACCTCGCGTCGAAGACGACGCGCTTCACGTCGTCGACGCTTTGGAGCCCGTTGATCCGCCGTATGAATTCGATGTTGCTCGGGCACCATGGCGCATCCGCGCGCACCGAACGCATGTATTTCTCGATGGCCAGAAGCGTCGCCGGGTCCTCCCAGGACAGCGGCAAGTGGACGACGCGCGTCGGAATCTCGATCTCGTCGAGGCGCGGCAGGTCCCGCTCCAAGCTCCGAAGCAGCGCGAGGAGCTTCCGTGCCGGAAGCACTGTCGGATCGTGGTGGACGTGGAGCGAGCGGATCCCGGGCGTCAGATCCACGATGCCGGGCTCGCGACGGCGCTCGAGTGCCTCCATGAGCGCGTGCGCGCGCAGACGAAGGCCGATATCGAGTGCAGGTGCTCCGTACTCCACGAGCAAACACTCGTCGCCGTCGCGGCGGTAGACCACGTCCTCGCCAACCTCGCTCGACGACAGCTTCGCCACCACCGCGGACGTCGGATTCCCGCCCACCTCCACGAGCGCCCGCCCTGCGATCCGCACGAAGCGCACCGCGTCGCCCGCCTTGAGCTGGCCCATCTTCCACCGCTCCGACCGCGCGATCGTCACCGGACATACGAAGCCGCCCAGGCTCGGCCCATCGGGGCCCAGAATCACGGGCATGTCGCCCGTGTAGTCGACCGTGCCGATCGCATACGCGTTGTCGTGGATGTTCGACGGATGCAGCCCCGCCTCTCCGCCGTCGCGGCGCGCCCACGTCGGCTTCGGACCGATCAGGCGCACCCCGGTGCGGTCCGAGTTGTAGTGGACCTTCCACGTCGCCGCGTAGATCGCCTCGATGTCCTCGGGCGTGAAGAAGTCGGGCGCGCCGTGCGGCCCGTCGAGCACGCCGATTTCCCAGACCTCCGGATACGCCGGCAACGGCGACGCGCCGACCCCGTTTCCGGTGCCTTCCGCCGCTCCGCCGATGGCAAGTACATCCCCCGCGCGAATGGCGCGGCCGCCGTGGCCGCCGAAGCGACCCAGCATGAACGTCGCCCTCGCGCCCAGATACTCTGGCACGGCGACCCCCCCCCGCACCGCCACGTACGTTCGACATCCCCGCCCCTCGACGTGGCCGATCCGGAGCTCCGATCCCGGGCCTGCCCTCACCGGCTCGAAGTACGGCACGGGCGCGCCGTCGAGCGTCGCCTTCATTCGCGCGCCCGCCAACGCGAACACCGTGGCCGAGCGGAACTTCAACGTCGGCCCGATCACGGTCGCCTCGAGCGCGGGGGCGCCCTCCGCGTTCCCCACCGCTCGGTTGGCCAAGGCAAACGCGCGATCGTCCATTGGACCCGACGGCGGCACGCCCACGCTCCAGAGGCCGAGTCGACCCGGCATATCCTGGACGGTGGTTTGCGCGCCCCCTTCGACTACGTCGATCGACGTCGACTGGTACGCTAGCTCCGTGAGAAGCCGGGTCGTGGCTCGTCCGGATCGAAAGTCCGGCGCGTCGATCACCTGCCGCAAGTACGCGAGGTTCGTCTCGACCCCCGCGATGCGCGCCGAAGCCAGGGCGCGCGCAAGAACCTCGAGTGCGGCTTCGCGGGTCTCGCCGCGGGCGATGACCTTCGCCAAGAGCGGATCGTAATAGGGCGATACTTCGGTTCCGGCCTCCACCCAGCCGTCCACCCGAACCGCCGGATCGAAGAAGACGTCCGTCACCCTACCCGTGCTCGGCTGGTGTCCCTTCGCCGGGTCCTCCGCGTAGACGCGCACCTCGATCGCCGCTCCCCGAGGCACCGTCGGCAGCGATTCCAGCTTCAAGCTCGACGTCGCTTCGAGGATCATCCACTCGACGAGGTCCACGCCGGTCACGCTCTCGGTCACCCCGTGCTCGACCTGAAGGCGTGTGTTCACTTCCAGGAAGAAGAACTCCTGCGTCGCCGCGTCCACCACGAACTCCACCGTGCCCGCCGACCGATACCGAACCGCGCGACCCAGCCGAAGCGCGGCCTCGAAGAGCTTCGCGCGCGTTCCCTCGGCCAAACCCGGCGCGGGCGTCTCCTCGACCACCTTTTGGTTGCGCCGCTGCACCGAACAATCACGCTCGCCGAGCGCCACCACCCCTCCGCGCCCGTCGCCGAAGATCTGCACCTCGATGTGCCGTGCACGCTCGACGAAGCGCTCGAGGTACATGCCCGACTCGCCGAAGTTCGCGCGTCCGAGCCTCTCGACCGATGCGAACGACGCCGCGAGCTCCGCCTCGTCGCGGCACATCCGCAGCCCGATCCCTCCGCCCCCCGCGGTGCTCTTGAGGATGACGGGATAACCGATCCGCGCGGCCTCCACGACGGCCTCGGCGGCGCTCGCCAGGAGCGCCGTCCCGGGCAAGAGCGGCACCCCGTGCTCGTGCGCGATCTCCCTTGCGCGGTGCTTCAGTCCGAACTCGCGAATCTGATGCGCGGTCGGACCGATGAAGCGTACCCCCGCCTCTTCGCAGGCCTGGGCGAAGTCCGGCCGCTCGCTGAGAAACCCGTACCCGGGGTGAATGCCCTGCGCGCCCGTCTGCGCTGCCACCTCCAGGATCCGATCCCCGCGCAGATAGCTCTCCGATGGCCGCGCGCCGCCGATGTTCACGGCTTCGTCGGCTTCGCGCACGTGCTTCGCGAAGGCGTCGACCTCGGAGTGCACCGCCACGCTGGCGATGCCCATCTTGCGAAGCGTGCGGAGAACACGGCACGCGATCTCCCCGCGATTGGCGACGAGAACCTTGCCGAACATCACGACCGAGCGCCCGCCGCCCACACGAGCACGCGAATGGGCGTCGGGTTGTAGGCGTTGCACGGGTTGTTCAGCTGCGGACAGTTCGAGATGAGACACAACACGTCCGCGTCGGCGACCAGCTCGACGTACTTTCCGCCGCCGGAGATCCCGTCCGCGAACATGAGGCCGCCGTCCTGCGCCACCGGGACGTTCATGAAGAAGTTGATGTTCGCCGTGAGGTCTCTTTTCGAGAGAGGCACGTTCGACCGCGCCGCCGTGAGCAGGAATGTGTCTCGGCAGCTGTGCATCGACTTCGTGTGGTGCCCGTACCGGACGGTGTTGCTCTCCGACGAGCATGCCCCGCCAATCGTGTCGTGCCTGCCGCACGTGTCCGCGACGATGGTCAAGAGAGAGGCTCCTGAAGTCGACAGAAGCTTCGAGCCCGTCGACAAGTAAAGGCTGGTCTGGACGCGGATGGTGTCGACCGCGCTGTATCGATCACGCGGATCCGCCGCGCTGAAAAACAACGTATCGACCGCTTGGTTGCCTTCGAGATCGACGATACGCAGCGTCTGGCCGCGCTCGATCCGCGCGAGCCAGCCCTCCCCTGCAGGCACTACTTCGCTTTGGACCGCCCTCGCCGGATCCAATGCGCTCTCGACCAGTCCCATCGTCATCGGCTCGTCCTCACGCGAAATACCGTTCGGTGTTCTCGAAAGCGCGGGCGGCCTCCGGCCTGGAGATACGGCACGGATCATCGGGCGTGGGCGGAGGGCACTCGCCCACCAGGAGTTCCACGCTTCGCGGCGCATACTTCGGTGATGGGTCGAGCGGGTGTGCGACCGCGGTCAGGACTACCAGCACGTTCATCTCTGCGCGCAGGTCGACATGGACGCCCGCGCGCGAATGATTCGACACGAACGCGAGCTCGCCTTCGTTCCCCGCCACCACTTTGCTGAAGAAATTGACGTTCGGCACGAGGTCCTCCTTTCCGAGGCCCCACTTGCCGAGCTCCACGAGGAAGTTGTCGCGCGCGTTGCGGTGCATCTCGTTGCGCGCATGTTCGTAAGGCTTGGGGCCGTACAACGATTCGACGTGCGCCGCATCGGAATGGCCGCATAGCGTGTCGTGCCAGCCGCACGTGTCCTCCACGATCGAGCAGAGCACTCTTCCCATGTCCGACATGAGAACGCGCCCCTTCGTGAGAAAAGCCGTGTATTGGGCCTTCAGCGTGTCGGGCATGTTGTACCGCTCGGCCGGCACTTCGAGGTGGAAGAACATGGCGGACACGTTCGCTCCGCCATCCACGTCGACGATCCTCAGCTTCGTGTGACGCTTGAGGACGTGCGACCACGTCCCGCCACCTGGCAGCTTCAGACGAAACCGTGACCATTCTTCCGAACGCGCCATCCGCTTGACCTCGACGACTGTCCCGAGTGCCGTTTCCGTCTCACCTCGGGCGAAGTTGTCTATTGCACGTCTTCGTCCCATTGATAATGACGAAAGCGCGGCAACGCCTCGGTCACCTGCGGGCGCTGCCCGTGAATCAACGCCTCGAGATGGCGCTTTGTGGCCAAGAACTCCGTCGACGCGAACTGCGAGGCGTCACGCGGCCGGGGTACGGGTACTTCCACCGTGTCGACGATGCGCCCTGGGTTGGGACCGAGCACCACGATACGGTCAGCAAGGTAGATGGCTTCGTCGAGGTCATGAGTCACGAAGAGGACCGTGACGTCGACCTGCCTCCATATTTGCAAGAGATACGATTGCATCTGCGCGCGCGTCTGTGCGTCGAGGGCGCCGAATGGCTCGTCCATGAGCAAGATGCGCGGATGGTTCGCCAGCGCGCGCGCGATCGCCACGCGTTGCTTCATCCCACCCGACAGCTGGTACGGGTAGGCGCCCGCGAAGCGCGACAAGCCGACGAGATCGATCCATTCGTGCGCCTCGGCCTCCGCCTTGCGCTTCGACATCCCCCCGAGCTCCAAACCGAAGGTCACGTTCTGTAAGACCGTCCGCCAGGGAAAGAGCGTGTAGCCCTGAAATACCATCCCTCGGTCGCGGCCCGGACCGCGCACCTCCTGCCCATCGAGCAGCACCCCTCCGGAGGAGGGGTCGTCGAGACCCGCCAGAATGCGAACGAGGGTCGACTTGCCGCAACCGGAGGCTCCGATGAAGCAGATGAACTCCCGCTTGTAGGCTCGGAACGAGATCCGGTCGAGCGCGATGACGCGCCCGTGCTCGCCGTCGAACTCTCGACGAAGGTCTTCGACCTCGAGCAGCACCGGTCGCTCGTAGAGCCGCTTGAACCGCGCGCTCACGTCGGGCGACTGATCGCGGTGACTCGGCCCATCCTTCGGAAAACGTAACAAAGTGGACATCGAGACTACGCCGGTTGGGTCGCGCCCTTCGGCGGATCCTTTCTCGAGCCCAAGAGCTTCCGAACTGCGGCGATCGCGGACAGGCGGCCCCGCCCGGGACGCCAAGGAAAGAGCGACTCTCCGAGGCGGGCCAGGATCACGTCGGAGAAGAGGCCGATGAAGCCGATGATGCTGATGGCCGCGTACACATTTTGATAGTTCCGGTACCGAGCCTGCTGATTGATGAAGTACGTGATCCCCGACGTCGTTCCCACGAGCTCGGCGACCATGAGATAGGTCCATGCCCAGCCGAGCAAGATCCGCATGTCGGTGTACAGGTCGATGACGATCCCAGGCAAGATAACCTTGAACAAGAGCTGCTTGCGGCCCGCGCCGAGCGTTTGCGCGGCCTCCAGGAGCGCAGGGTCGACTTTGCGCGTCGTGTTCGCGACGACCAGCACCTGCTGGAAGAACGTGCCGATGAAGATGATAGCGGTCTTGGGGGGATCGTAGATTCCCAATACGGCGACCGCGAGAGCGCCGAAGGCTGGTGCCGGCAGATATCGGAAAAACTCCAGGAATGGCTCGTTCAACCTCGAAAAGAACGGAAAGCTCCCGCACAAGATCCCGAGTGGAACGCCCACGAGTGACGAGATGGAGAAGCCCCAGAAGATCACCTGCAAGCTGTGCCAGAGACTCTGATGCAGCCACGGCTCGCTCGGCAATCGCGGCGGCATCTTGAACGCCATGTACAGCGCCCGAGCGACTTCGTGAGGAGCCGGAAAGTAGATCGGGTTCGAGCGTTCCCCATCGGCAACCGCGCGGCCCTCTGCGCGGGCTGAAGCGTTCTCGCTCAAGAACACGTCGCGGTCCACGAGCATGCCGGACTGGAAATAGGAGACTGACCCTGGGTTCTCTACGCGAACGACTGGGTGCCAGATGGCCGGTACATACGAGACGATACTCCATAAGGTCAGCGGGAGGATGAAGGAGAGCACCCCGAGCAAGCTGCGGGCGCGCGGCGGCACGTCCTTGCGGACGGTCAGCCATTCCGCCTTTCGGAATACTTCCGTTCTGGCCACGCGAACCCCACCGCTCAGAGGGAGGAAACGATGCTCGGGTCGATGTAGTCGTCGATGGTCTGTGCCTCCTTATAGACCTTGTTCGAGACATTGAAGTCGTTCGCCACTTGCGTCGATCCGTACAGCGAATCGAGTCCGGCGCCCTTCTCGTAACGCTTCTTCGATTCGTCAACCGACAGCAAGTACGTCCCCGGCATCGCCGCCGCGTACTCTTCGGCCTTCACGCCGACCTTCGCCGCCATGATCGCGACGGCCTCTGCCTGAGTCTTCGGATCCCGGACGAAGTCCGAGATCTTGTACCAGACCTTCACGAACTTGACCCAGTCGTCGTGGCGCTGCGCCAAGCTCGTTGGCGAAACCGCGACGGTGTCGTAGATGAGCCCCGGCACGTCGGCACTCGTGAAGACCGCCTTCGAACCCGGGACTGCCTTCAGGGCTTGACCGGAGACGGGATACCAAGCAGCCACCGCAGCGACTTCGCCGGACGTCAGCGCCTGTGGTGTTTCGTTCGTGGGGAAGTTCACGAGCTGGATGTCGCTCGGCTTGATGCCGTTCTTCTCGCACGCCTTGAGGAAGAGAAGATGCTCGACGAGCGTCAACTCGAGCCCGACCTTCTTTCCCTTCAGCTTCTTGAACTCCCCGATCCCGGGACGGGCAATGACCTTGTCGTTTCCGTTGCTGTAGTCGGTGAGCAAGATCATTTTGCTCTTGCCCCCGTTCGCCCCCGTGACGAGGGCGTCGCCGTTGGTCACCATGACGGCGTCGACCTTCCCCGAGGAGAACGCATCCAGGGACGGCAGGTAATCGAACCATGAAAACTCGACGTCGATGCCTGCCTCTTTGAACCAGCCCTTCTGAATTCCGACTTCGAACGCCGTCCATCCCGGCCAATCGCTGTACGCGACGCGCAACGGAGTTTTCGCGGGCGCCGGCGCCGAGGCCACCGTCGCCGCGCTCACGGAGCCCGGCGGAGCAGTCGCGGAGGTTGCCACCGGGGGGCTCGAATCCGAGCTCTTGTTGCAGCCCGGCATGGACAAGGCAACAGCCAACGAAACGAGCAGCTTGAGCATGGGCGCGAGTCTGAGCGCGCGTTGTTTCATACCTGTTTCTCGGGAGTTTGCGGACGAAACAAACGCGGCGTGGCCGATCGGCGTGGGTGGGTGACTATTCGTCTTCGTGGAACTTCTGCGTCAGGCTGCAATGGGCCCGTGACAAGGGCGTGTCGCGTCGTTGTCAGCTCGCCGCAAGAGGATGGTCTCGCGAGAATGCTGGACCAATGTGGATAAGATTTCGGGCGATGCACGATCCGGCGTTGTCCATGTGGGATGATGGCTACGAGCAATGTGGATAAGGTCTGGGTGAACTCGCTTCTGAACCCAGCGTGACCTCGAGAGCGATCGCGCATGACCGCTGGTGCGCGATCTTGCCGAATACCTCCCGTGCTTGTGACGGCGGCGAGAAGGTGACTGTCCCGGGACAGGCAACGGTTGTCTTGGGACGGGTCGACCGGTCGGGGGTGGGCGGGACCATTCGGCACAGGCGGGACGCAAAGCCGGGTACGGAGGTTTGCCGGGTTCACTGACTCGGTGCGCGATTGCGTCTCCCGCGGGGGGGTGGGGCCTGCTCCGGGTGTGGCCCGACAGATTGGACAGATCGTTAGCTTGCTCACGATCCGCGCGAAATCGCCCCTTCCCGGTGCGCCGCGAAAAAGCGCAACCTACCCCCGATGCAAATGAGCACACTGGCCGCCAGACCCTTCAGCGCACAGCGCCGACCACCGGAAGACGCTTCCGCCCGCGATCTCATCGACTCTTCGGAGCCGTCTCTAAAGTCGGCACGCTTCCTGCTCCCGGCGACACCGGCTTCTCGAGCCTCAAGTGCTCGAATCGCAAGTTCTCTCGGCCATCACAAGGGCCGCAGCAACGCATGGAGCATTGGTCATGAACGCCATTTTCTTCGGTTGCAAGCGAGCCTTCCACGGGTGCCTGCGCATCGCCCGGCAGGGGCTCGAGGGCCTCGGCCTCACCGCCGCGCGCTTCGACATGATGACGGCGGTCCGCGAGATCGGAAAGGAAGGCTGCACGCAGCGCGAACTCCGCCACGCGCTCGGCGTAAGCGCCCCCACAGTCAGCCGCATGCTCCATGCCCTCGAGAAACTGGGCCTCGTCCTACGGACTCGTGCCGTCCGGGACCGCCGCCAGCGCTGGATCCAGCTCACCGAACTGGGCACCGCGCGCCTCCGAAAGGCCACCCGCCGGCTCGTGCGTAGCGGCGCCATCCAACTCGCTGTCGACTGCGCTCTCACCAACAACAACGCTCACGACGAAAGTCGCTGCCTGCACCAGATGGACCTCGCAGAAATGATACTCAACCGAATCCGCAGCGCCTTCCGCGACGTCGCCACCCTCGACTATCCGTGGTGCCCCGACCACTGACTTCGGACCGAACCCGTCCCGGGCGGCGCGCATCGTTTTCGCTCGACGCAAGGGCGCGTAGCCATGCGCATCGGCAAGCCATTTCGTTGCGCCCGTCGTCACGATTCAGTCAGTGGCCCCATCGGGTGCGTCAGCTTGGGCGTCGCTTGCGTTTCCGTCGCCGGCGTCGTCCGGGACACAGCTCGCCTGCTTCTCGTCCGGCATCGTGCCGCTTGGACATGGGACACAGCACAGCGGCGCGCCTGGGTTCACGGCGCCGCCCGTGCAGCTCGTCGAAAGCGATACACCGCTCGGGCACGACCCGACGACACATTCCCCGCCCGCCGCGAAGCACGCGGCTTCGCCGGAATCGCTCGAATCGCAGCTGTCGACAGCGCACGCGATCGCGAACACCCACACGACGGACGCAACGCACCAACGAAAGCTGTTCACGCTGCGACCCTTGGCGACCGCACCATCGCGGACCTAGCGACGGTACACGACCTTCGCCACGCCTCGGCCCTCGGATCGCGGACGAATTGGGGGGCCGAAAAGCTTTCCGCGCCGCGTCGTCACCTTGATGGGTTCCGGAAGCCATATGGCGGACGCAAGCAGTCGCCGAGGCCTTGCCCCAGCGCCCCCATCGGAGAGCGGAACTTTCCGCGCTAACGCGAACCACACGCGTCGTGCAGCTCGGTTCGCGGAGTCCGGTCGATTTTTGCGAGCCGCATGTAGACCTCACGGTTACACAGCTCGGGCACGAACGCGTCGTAGCCCCTCTTGGAGGTCATTCATGCCGTCGAAGGTTCGGTCTGTACTGCAGCAAACAAGCGTGCCCTCGCCGATAGCGAGGCGAATCCTGGCCGTCGCTGCGGCGGCTGGCCTGGGAATCTGTCTCTCTTCGGCATGCGCGACGAGCACGGGCGGCGACGACGCGGGCGCAGGCAGCAGTTCGAGCAGCGGCGGCGGCAATAGCTCGAGCGGAACAGGATCGGGTACCGGTTCGGGCGGAAACTCCTCGGGTAGCAGCAGCGGCACCAAGCCGAGCAGCAGCAGCGGCTCCTCCTCCGGTGGCGCTTCGAGTAGTTCCTCCAGCGGATCGGGGGGAACATCGAGCAGCTCGTCGGGCGGTGGCAACGGCGGAAACAGCAGCAGCAGCGGCGCTGGTTCGAGCAGCAGCGGAGTCGGATCGAGCAGCAGCGGGTCTTCCTCGGGCGCGAAAGACGCGGGTGCCGACGCAAGCGACGGCGGGGTCGACTGCACGAACACGAACATGAGCGTCATCAACATCGACGCGTCAGGGTGGGCCTGCAATAACCAGTGGGGCATCGTAGGCGCCTGGTACTGCTACGCCGACACGGCCGGCACGAGCAACTGCGGCCCATCGGGCTTTATCCCCTTCGTCGCCGCTTCGGACGGGATGTGCATCAGCGGAACGACGAGCACGTCGACGGCGGGCGCGACGGCATTCGGCGCGGGGCTGGGCCTCGTCCTGAATCAGCCCGTCCACGGTCTGACGGCCAAGCCGGCGTACAACACGACGGCGCCGCCGAAAGGGGGAGCACCCATCGTCGGCTTCGCGGTCACCCTCTCCGGCGACAGCGGTGGATCGGCGCTCAACATCAACATTCCGCCGGCCCTGACCGGTACGGGCGAAGCCCCGGCGGTGACCGTCCCGGCCATCTCCGCGGCGAACTCTCCGGTGACGTACAACGTCCTCATCAACGACGCGATCATCTCGGACAACGCCACGGCGCCGGTTCCCCACATCAACGCGGCGAACATCAACTCCGTGGAGGTCGCCATCCCCGGCGCTGACGGGATCGCCCACAACTACAACTATTGCATCACCAAGATCGTGCCCATCACGGCCGCGCCGACCGCGCCGGCCGCAATCGCGAGCTACGGCGCGACGTTCAACGAAGGCAAGCAGATCGTCATCGAAGGTTTGAACGGATACGGCGTCCAGAATGACCCGTTCGGCCTGGGCAGCGCGGCGTCGATGCAAATGACCGTCTCGTATGGAGGCGGCAAGGTCGGCTTCACCGCGAATCCGGCGTTCAACACGGCCGCGTCGAATACCCCAGGCGCGTTCCCGTCGATCATCTCGGGCTGGGTTCACGGAGGCAACGTCGTCGGCGTGAACGAGGGCGGCTACGCCGGCACGACGACGATCGCCAACATGACCAGCGCGGTCTCCAACTGGAGCTTCACGACGCCCAGCGGAGGCAGCTGGGACGCGGCCTATGACGTGTGGCTCGCGGCGAATCCGGCCCCCATCAACGCCGGCTTCGAGCTCATGGTCTGGGTCGACAAGTCCACCGTCAACCCGCTCGGAAGCCCGGGCCCGTCCGTCACCATCGGTGGCGCCTCATATACGATTTACACCGGCACCAACGGGACGGGGCAGCCGGTCATCTCGTATCTGAGCGGCACCGCGAACGCCACGTCGATGAACGTGACGAACTTCGACCTGAAGCCCTTCTTCGCCGACGCGGCGACGCGGGGCACCATCACCTCGAGCGACATCGTTCTGAGCGTGCAGGCCGGGTTCGAGGTGTATCAGTCGGGTCCGTTCAATACGTCGTCGTACTCGATCGCGATCCACTGATCGGAGGTCGAGAGGAGGTCCTCTCGACCCGACGACGATGACGAAAACGGGCGGCCCTCGCGAGGGGGTCGCCCGTTTCGTTCGAGACACCGGCAAAAAGTCGTGGCAAAGAGGCTCCTAGAGGCGGGTACAAAGATGTCGAAGGCGCTTCGCTACAGGTCGTTGATCGGGGTTGTCGGTTGCGCCGCCATCGGATCGGCGTTCGCCTGCTCGACGGGAGACGACACCAGCCTGGACGCTGGCGGCACCCCCGACGCGAGTACCGGGCATCCCGACGCGACGACGTCCGACGCGGCGACGAACGACGCGGCTCCTCCGAGCATGGACGCGACTTCGAGCGCCGACGGCGGCAGCGATGCGCCGAGCTACACGTACACGCTCATCGACGACATGGAGACGACCACACACGGGCCGATCGAGCTCGCGGGGATCAACCCGCCGCTGACGCCTGCGTACTGGTACAACTTCGGCGCGACCGCGATGACCGACACGGCGACGCCGCCGATCAACACGTTCACCTTCACGGCGATCACGCCGACGACGACGACGTTGAACGGCAAAACGAGCGCGCACGCCGCTTATCAAATCTGCGGCCTCCACGCGCAGTACGACGTTTGCGGAGTGGGCTTCGAATTCGCCCAGGTACCCGACCCCGACGCCGGTCTCCCGGAGGCCGGCGCGACGACCGGCGACGCCTCGGCACGCGACGGCTCCGCGGATGCCGCGGCTGACGGAGGTGACGCGGGACCGTCCATTCCCAGGGTCACGGTCCCCTTCGATATCAGCCAGTACAAGGGAATCGTCTTCTGGGCGAAGACGACGGCATCCGACGCGGGAGCGCTCGACCTCAAAGTCCAATTCCCCGATACGGATACGGACCCGCGCGGCGGCGTCTGCAACAGTGTGGCCGCCAGTGCATCGGGACCGACCGACTTTTCTCAATGTTACAATAGCTACGCGGTCCACGAGATGATCACCGGGGACTGGACGATGTACACGGTGCTGTTGAGCGATCTGGCGATCGACCCGACGTTCGGGTTCCAGGGGCCCAACCCGTGGGACGGGAAGATGGTCTACGGCATCAACTGGCAGGCGCAAAAGAACAGCGACGTCGATGCCGGCGTCGTGACCACCGAGTTTTGGGTCGACGACGTCTATTTCATTCAGTGACGCCGCGGTGAGGGCCCATCGCCTCCCTTGCCGTTATCGCGGAAGCGCCGTCGCGTCGACCGCATCGAAGGTCACGCGGATTCGTCCGTCGTCGAGCTCCACACGGAGCCGCCGGTACCGGGCAAGGTAGTAGACTCCCACGACCGCCGCCGCGAAACCCCCGGCGGCGCCCACAACCAGACCCCAGCGGGGACCGAAGGTGTCCGCCACCCAGCCAACGATGGGCGCGCCGATCGGGGTGCCGCCGAGCGCGATGGCGAGAAAAATGGCCAGTACACGGCCGCGCATCGCCGGCTCGGTCGACATCTGCACCGTGCTGTTCACCGTGGTCGTGAAGGTCTGTGCCGACAGACCGACGGGGACGAGCGCCAGACCGAAGAGCCAGTAATTGGGCGCGATGGCGGCCAGCGCGAGCCCAATTCCGAAGAACGTGGCACCCGCAAAGAGAAACCCGACGCGGGGTTTCTCGCGTCCGGCGGCCAGGAGCGCACCGGCGACCGACCCGACCGCCACGGTGGACGTGAGGAGCCCGAACTGGTGCGCGCCCGCGTGGAAGACCGTGACGGACATCGTCGAGATGAAGATCGGAAAGTTGAGCCCGAAGGTGCCCACGAAAAAGAGCATGAGGAAGATGGCCTTCAGGTCGGCTCGCCCCCAGACGTAACGAAAGCCCTCGCCCAGGCCGGCGCGGGATCGCACGGCCCGCTTCATGGGACGGAGTTCCGCGACGCGAAGGAGGCTCAGCGAGACGAGGACGGCGGCGAAGGAAGCGCCGTTGATGACGAACACCCACCCAGTGCCGACGACTGCGATGAGAATACCCGCGGCGGCCGGCCCGACGAGGCGCGCGGCGTTGAACGACGTCGAGTTGAGCGCGACCGCGTTCGACAGATCGACCTCGGCGACCAGATCCGAGACGAAAGTCTGCCGTGCGGGTGCGTCGAAGGCGGTGACGCACCCGAGCAGGAACGCGAACGTGTAGACCTCCCAGAGCCTGACGACCCCCGCAACGGTGAGAACACCGAGCCCGAGCGCCAAGGCGCCCATCGTCGCCTGGGTGGCGAATAGGAGCTTTCTGCGATCGAGGTGGTCCGCCGCAAATCCCGTCACCGGAAGGAGGAGAACTTGCGGGCCGAACTGCAGCGCCATCACGACGCCGACCGCGGTCGCGTTGTGGCGGGTCAGGTCCGTGAGGACGAGCCAGTCCTGCGCGGTGCGCTGCATCCACGTCCCCACGTTGGACACGATGGCCCCGATCGCCCACGTTCGGTAGTTAAACCCTTGGAGCGAACGGAAGGTGCCATTCATACGGAGCCCCCTCGTATCACGCAGCGCCCTTGTGGCCACGTCAACGGCCCCAGTCGCGGGTACTGGCCGCGCTACGTTTTCTGAGCCCGTGCGGCCGCCCTTCTGCACCTTTGCCCTCGTGAAGTCCGGGTCAAGCCATGGGCAGAGCTCGAGGTTCCTCGCGCAACGCACAGGGCTCGTGGTCGCGCTGGCGTCGGTTGCCTGTGCCCCAGGGGGATCGCCTCTCGTGTCCACGTCCGATGCGTCGGCGAACGCACCGCTGGATGGGGCGGCCACTCCAGGCGCCCATGCTCCGAGCCAGCGCTACGCAATCACAGTGACGTCGGTCGATACGACTTTCCGAACGGAAGATCATTTCATCGCCGGTGTCGAGATGCAGCTCTCCGGTGAGCCGCTCGCCGAAGCCATGGGCCGGGACCTCAAGCATTACAAACGAAACGACCCTTGCCAGGAGAGCGTGTGCCCGCCGGGCATTTACTACGCGACCCTTCACGCGGTGACGACAGAGGATGGGGGGCCTTCCCGCGTGGTGGACATCCCGGGCTTTTCGTCCGCGGTCGAGTCGTACGAATACTCCAAGCAACCCATGAACAACGTGGCGTTCGAGTCGGGAGCCGGCACATCGCTCCTCTTCGGCCCCGTCCTGAACCCCAACGGCGTCCGCGGAACACGCGCCCTCGAGCTCGCACAACGCTGGGTTTCGCACATGGCCAGGGCCAGCAATGCGACGGGCCGGTTCGTCCAGGAGATCGACGCGAGCCATCCCTTGGGGTGGCCCGGCCTCTGGCCGACGCTGCAACCCTTCGCCGAGTGGGACCCCTCCATTCACCCCACCCGGACCGCCGGGTGCTCCATCAGCTCGGATGACAATCCGGGCGCGAAGGGCGCCCTCGCCTGCGGCGACTACGAGTGCGACTACACGTCGCTTCACCTGCCGAACCGCGATCGCCAAGTCGTGCCGGCGATCGGCCCGGGGCCGTCCGGGTGGGCCGACTGGAAGTACGCGCTCTGGACACTCAATTATCTCCAATCGATGCACGGGAGCAAAGAGACCGCCGTCGAGTCCGTCAATCCGACGCAGCTGGCTTACGTCGGGGTGCCCGGCAACTCCATCGCCGGCGGTCGTCTGCCGGGGGTTTATCTCGGCTCGAGCAACATCGAAGGATTTCAGGCCGGCAACTTCATCCAGATCCTGGACAACCAGGCGGCGCAGTGGCTGCTCCAACTGACGACGACGAGCGGCACGACGCTCGGAGGGTTCGCGAACCTGCCGGACGCTCTCCGTTACGGCCCCGCGAGCCCACTTCGCTGGTTTCCGGCGTCCATTCGCGTGACCGAAAGGGCCGACGCGAGCGGTTTCCCGGCTCCCGCGGGCTACGCGATCACCGAGCCAGGAAGTCGCCTGCTCGATCTCGCGGGGCTGCTCGGGGCCTACGCCACCGCCTACACGTTGACCGATCAAGCGAACGCGGACGTGGGCGGAAGCCAGTCGGTCCGCGCGTACTTCGATGGGGACCCGTTCCCCGAGCAAAACCAGAAGCCCGACGGCGAGCCGACACTGCACGACCGCGCGCTCGCGATGATCCGCGTCGTCGTCGTGAACATCGACCGGATGCACCTCGACCCTGCCACAGGCTTGCTCGTCGACCGCGCGAGCGCCTCGGGCACCGGCATTTCCCGCGGGACAACCCTCTCGGGCGAAGCGGCCGCGTACACGCTCCTTGCCCTGCGCACGGCGCGCCGTGCGCTCGATTCCCAGCTCGCGCTCTACAGCAACACCACGCCGGACACGGCGGGTATCCCCACGCCGCTCGACGCATTCCCGCCCCTCGGTGGCATGACGTTCGGGGCCCGGCTCGATACGCTCATCGCGACGGTCGCGGGCATGTTCTACGACCGCCTGACGACGCCCGAGGGGCGTGCCTACGCGGGCTGGGACGTGGCGCGCGCGACACCGACGGACGACGGAACGAGCCTCGACGCGCACACGGCCGCCGTTCGTGGACTCCTCATCGGGTACCTCGCGACGGGCGCGACGAAGTACCGGGTACGCGCCCAAGCGGTCTTCGACCAAGTCGAACGCGCCTTTTACGACCCCGCGGCGCGCGTGTACCGGGCCACTCCGGGGGACGCCATCGTCTTCACGCCGCGGCGCTTCGCCCTTCTCCAGAGCATGCTGCGCGACACCTACGAGCTCGTCGCAGTGCTCCCGGGCAACGACTCCATGGCGGCGCTCATTCGCGACCGCTTGGGCCGCCTGAACAAGCTCGTGCTCGATGGATGGGACGATCGCGATGGGGACGAGCGCATCCAGTGGCCGAGCGAGTGCGCGAGACTCGGCCCGGATGCGAGCGGACGGCCGCTCGGCCTGGGAGGGCTGCAGATGGCCGAGCGGGCGCTCACCGGCGAATCCGGAGCGATGGAGGACCCGCTCCACCCCGGTGCACGGGTTCTCGCGGAGGACCGCGACCACGATTGCGTCCCCGAGATCTCCGCGGCGGGTCTGCCCGCGGCGCTCGCGAGCTCGGTCACCTTCACGCTGACGCCGTGGACGGTGGCCCAAGAGGGGCAAGTCGTTCGAGGCGGCCGATGGACGTCGCCGTGACGCGAGCCGTTCTCTGGCTGTGCGTAGTGTGGATGTCGGCCGGGTGCGGGAAGCGCGACGCGCGCCCGAGCGGCGATGTCGAGGTCGCCATCGGAGCGCAGCAGACGCGTGCGCGGCCTTCGCCGGCGCGCGCTCGGCAAATGCATTCCGGGTCGCTCGTGGCCAATCCCGCCGGCTCGCTCTTGTTCGTGGCTCACCCCGACGCGGACAGCGTCAGCGTGATCGACGTATCCACACGAACGCTCGCGCACGAGGTCCTGCTGGCCGCGGCCTCTCCGACCGAAAGCCCATTGGGGCGCTATGAACCCGCCGTGCAGCCCCGCGCGCTGGCCGTCGACGCGGCCGGCGCCACGCTGTTCGTGACCGGGCAGCGCTCGGGGAGCGTGTACGCCGTCGACGTCGCCTCGGGGACGGTCAAAGCAAGCGCGCACGTATGTTCCGAGCCGATCGGAGTCCTCGTGAGCCGCGACGATGCGCACGTCTTCGTGGCCTGCTCGCAGGACGACGAGGTCGTCGAGCTACGCGCGAGCGACCTTTCTCGGCTTCGCATCGCGCCCTGTCCCCGCGAGCCCTGGGCGCTCGCCTGGGCGGCGGACGGCAAGACGCTCCTCGCGACCCACCTCCTCGGCCCGGGCGTCACGGCATTCGCGACCGCTCCCCTCGCCCGTCGCAAGACCTGGCCGCTCGCAGACGGCGTGGCGCAAGGACTCCCCTGCCGGGCGTGCGCGGCGCATCTCTCACGAGAACCTCACGGGCCCGTGCGCGGGATCTACGACGCGCTGGTGCGCCCCGGCACATCGGAGCTTTGGGTCGCGCACATCATGCTCGGCATCGACACGCCGCAGCCGTCGCTCGACTTCCGGCAGACGGTCTTTCCGGCGCTGTCGATCCTCGACACCCGCGGGCGTCCGCTCGCCCGTCTGTCCGTCCAAGGAAATCCCGGCGACGCCGGCGCCTTCGGCGACGTCGTGTCCGGGCCGCACGCGCTCGCGTTCTCGCCCGACGGGCACTTCGCGCTCGTCGCGGACGCAAGCAGCGAAGACGTGCTCGTCGTCGACGCCGAACGGCGCGTGGAGGCAGCGCTCGTGCGCCCGTTGCGCGGGCACCTGCCCGAGGGCATCGCCTGGGTCGACGGCAAGATCTATGTCCAAGATCGGAATACCGAGACCATCGAAGCATTTCGGCTGACCGCCGGCCCGGATGGCAAGGTCTCGGTCGAGGCCGACGGCGCTCCCTTCCGGAGTCTCTCTTCCGACCCCATGCCCGTGTCGCTTCGCCTCGGCCAAAAGCTCTATTTCTCCGCGAACAGTGACGACGTGCCGACGACGCAGAACCATTGGGTCTCGTGCGCCAGCTGCCACATCGAGGGCCGGAGCGACGCGGTCACCTGGCTCTTCACGCAAGGCCCGCGCGACACGCCCACGAACGCCGGCGGCCTCCTCGACACGGGCTTTCTCTTCCGCACCGCCGACCGCACGCGCGTAGAGGACTATTTTCTGACCATCAACCTCGAGCAAGGCGGCCACTTTCAGATGTCCGAGCCTTCGCAGCGCCCACTTCTGAAGGCGCTCGCCGCGTTCGTGAACGAGGCGATCCCCGCGCCGGTGCCACCGTCCACGGACGCGTCGCACGCGCTGCGAGGCAAGGCCCTCGACGACCTCCGCGCCCGTGGAGAGGCCGTCTTTTCGAGGGTGGGCTGCGCGACGTGCCACGCCGGCCCGGCGAAGACGGACTCTGGGAGCGGCAACCCGGAATTGAACCTCAAAGGGCCTGTCGTGGCTTCCGATACACCGGGCGGCGTGCTGCTGCACGACGTCGGCACTTGCGTGAAGAGCGGCCCCGCGCCCGACGTCGACCACCTCGACGTCGACGGCGACCCGCGCGCCGCCTGTTCGTTCGACACGCCCGCGCTGCGCGGACTCTCCGACTCGGCGCCGTATCTGCACGACGGAAGCGCGATGACGCTCGCCGACGTGCTGCCGGCGATGCTCGCGGCTTCGGCAAAACCGGGCATACCCCCGGAGGCGTTGTCCTCCGAGGAGCGTCGCGCGCTCGTGGAGTATCTGCGCGGACTTTGAAGAAGGCAGCGCGCCGGGCGACCGCCGGCGTGCCCCTACGGCCTCCACGCCCGTGCGGCGCGGCGCGTGCTCCGGAAGCGACCCGGCCTCGGAAGACATGAGCCAGAGCCGCGCCGTTTACGCTACCCTCGCGGCGCATGCACACCGAGGGCATCGCCTACTTCGCCGACGGCGCGCGTCGCCTCGGCTATCTCGCCGTCGATCGCTCTCGCCCGGGAAAGCGCCCGGGCGTCCTCATCGGCCCCGAAGCGAGCGGCATCAGCGACGTCGTCAAAGAGCGCGCGCACCGCCTCGCCGGCCTGGGGTACGTCGCATTCGCGTTCGACTTCATCGGCGACGGGGCCGTGCTCCAAGACGCGGCCGAGATCCGCGCGCGCCTTGCCGCCTTCACGCAGGCACCGGAGCGGATTCGCGCCATCGGGCATGCCAGTCTCGACGTGCTCCGCGGGCAGCCCGAGGTCGAGCCGACGAAGATCGCGGCCGTCGGCTACTGCTTCGGCGGCACCGCGGTGCTGGAACTCGCGCGGAGCGGCGCCGACGTCGCGTGCACAGTCGGGTTTCACTCGATGCTATCGACCGAGCGTCCGGGCGACGCGCCTCGGATCAAGGGCAAGGTCCTGGTCTGCATCGGCGCGGAGGACCCGCTCGTCCCGCCGGAGCAGCGCCTCGCCTTCGAGCGCGAGATGCGCGCCGGGAAGGTCGACTGGCGTCTTTATGTCTTCGGCAACGCCGTCCACGGGTTCACCAATCCCAACGCCGATCGCTTCGGGAACCCAGCGCTCGGCTACCACCGCCCGACCGACGAACGTTCCTTCCGCGCCATGCGCGACCTGTTCGACGAGACGTTCGGACCGCCGTGACCTTCGGGCCGACCGGTCAGAAGGTCGTCCGAAACTCGCCGAGATCGACGCCGTGGCCCGATCGAGGGGAGATCGGCGCGACGTCGAGGCTCATCCGAAACTCGCTGAGGTCCACGCGGGGGTAGGGTGCGCGAGGCATCGAGGCCGCGCCGAGGCTCATCCGCAACTCGGAAGGGTCCGCCCGGCGGCGTGGTGCCTGAGCGCTCGGCTCGAGATCGAGAATCATTCGAAACTCGCTCAGGTCCGCTCCGGGCTTCTGCGCATGGATGACGCGAAGCACGCCGGACTTCTCTTCCCCGCTCGCGCCACCGGCGAGGAGCACCATGCCAAGAACCCCGACGAGCGACAGCCATCGCAGGCGCGTGACGATGCGTGCTTTCGAGCGAGGCGGCGCGAAGGGTGACACGATGAGCGGCGGGGAGCTTACCCCCAGAACGGGCGCCGGCGCACGACTAGCTCCTGGATGCGCGGAACCGTCAGTCTTCCTCGCTCGATGGCCGCAACGAGCCGCTTCCACACCGTCGAGCCTGGCGGTTGCCTGGACCCAGGAGGAAAAGAAAGCGACTGGTCGCGGCGCCTCTCGCGTGGAAGACTGGGCGCCATGCGTACGGCAACGACTTTGGCGCAGGCTTCATTTGGCGAGCACTTCCATGTCTGCGCATTCGTGAATGGACCGCCGGAGGAGCGCGCCGTCGTCGACCCCTTCCTGGTTGAAGGAATG
This sequence comes from Polyangiaceae bacterium, assembly GCA_036500865.1. Taxonomy (GTDB): domain Bacteria; phylum Myxococcota_A; class Polyangia; order Polyangiales; family Polyangiaceae; genus Palsa-1150. Next base: position 2,507 of record DASYBG010000001.1, on the reverse strand, counting down.
AGACGCGGCGAGAAAGCCGTGTACATCGTCGACCCCGATAACCAGGTCGATCAGGACATGCGACTGCGCGCGTCCGCGCCTGCGGCCGACTTGCTCGAAGTGACGACATGGAACGAGGCCCACCTCAAAGACGGCTCGTTCGATCAAGACCGGATGATCGCCTCGCTCGACGAAATGATCGGTCTGCACGCGGCGAGTGGGAAGCCGCCCATGCGGCTGGTGGGCCAGATGGGCTGGGTCTTCTCGGAGCCCCCGGGCATCGAGCAGCTGGTGGCCTACGAGGCGAGCGTCAACGAGGTCTTGAACCGTGGCAAGACACCGACTGTCTGCGTGTATGACATCCGCCGGCTGAGTGGTTCGATGATGATGGACCTCTTGCGGGCGCACCCGCTCACCATCATGAATGGCGTACTTCACGAGAACCCGTTCTATACGCCCGCCGAGGAGATGCTGCGCGATATCCGGCAGCGCCGAGCCCGAGCTGACGCGTGATGTCGGAGCGGCCGCCGAGCGAGATCGACGATCGAGCGCGCCGGTTGCAACGGTGTATCCGCGACCTGGCAACGCTCAATGCGCTGCCGTCGATGTGCATCGGACGCACGCCGGATGAAGCCATCGAGATCCTGTACGACGCGCTGCCGACGGCCCTGAGCAGTGACCTCATCTACCTCGCCCTTCCCGGCGAGGGCCGGAGGGAATGGGCATCGTTGCGTGGCGAGGGGGTAACCGGGGAGGGTCTCGCGGAGCTCCGAGCGGCGATTGCCCCGGGCCCCGACGAGTCCGGCGCGTTCCTGATTCCTGGCGTCGGTCGACTCTGGTGCCTGGAAGCCGAGGTCCCCATAGGTCACGCGCGCGGCCGTCTCGTCGCAGGTCGCGCTACGCCGCTGGATTTCGACACGGATCGATTTCTCATTCGTACCGCGGCAAACCTCGTCGGTACGACGATGGAGACCGCGGACGTGCTCGACGCCGCCCGCCGGAAGGACGAGTTTCTGGCGATGTTGAGCCATGAGCTGCGAAACCCGCTCGCGCCCATCCTGGCCGCGTCGGAGCTGCTGGCGCGTCATCCCGTGGCTGCGCGAGAGCAGCGGATCATCGAGCGGCACACCCTGCACCTCACGCGCCTGGTCGACGATCTGCTCGACATTTCGCGCGTCACGCACGGACACCTCGAGCTACGCAACGAGCGCGTGTCGCTGGCGTCGGTGCTCGAGCGCGCCTTCGAGATCGCCGCGCCGCTCGCCTCGCGCCAGCGCCATACGTTGAACATTGGAAATGCCGCGGGCATCACGCTACGGGGCGATCCAGTGCGTCTCGCACAGGTCTTTGGCAACTTGCTCACGAACGCAGTGAAATTCACGCCGGCGGGCGGCCAGATTGGCGTATCGATCGAGCCTTCCCGGGACTCCGTGCGCATTGTCGTGCGCGACAACGGGCGAGGGATACCGACCGAACATCTGGGCCGCATCTTCGAGCCTTTCGTGCAGGTGCAGCGCGAGCCCAACGCGGTACGAGGCGGGTTGGGCCTCGGCCTTGCCATCGTGAAGAACCTCGTCCAGCAGCAGGGCGGCACAATTGCCGTCCACAGTGACGGCGCCGGGCGTGGGGCCACCTTCACGATCGAGCTCCCCACGGTCGCTTCGATACCGGAGCCGACGGTACCGAAAACGCCGCAGACCTGGGAGGCACGCAATGGATGGCGCGTGCTCATCGTGGACGACAATCCTGATCTCGCCGAACTCATGTCTGAAGCGCTGGGCGATAGTGGGTATCGGACCGCGGTAGTCCATGACGGGCACGCGGCTCTCGCGAGGTGGGACGAGTTTCTTCCGCACGCGGGCGTTCTCGACGTGGGCCTGCCCGAGCTCGACGGCTACGAGCTCGCCACGGCGCTGCGTGCCGCGCACGGTCCGGAGCCGATGCTCATCGCCGTGACCGGCTACGGACAGAGTAGCGATCGCGCACGCGCGGCGACCGCCGGTTTCGACTGCCATATGGTCAAGCCGGTCAGTCTGAATGAATTGGTGCGCGTATTGGACGAGCGCATCGTGCGTGCCGCGCCGCGGGTTTCGCCTTAGAACGCCTAACAAAACTTGGCCCAGGTCCGGATGGATGGATACTGGACCTGGCCCATGGCGAAGCCGCTCGTTCCCGATGCGCTATGGGCCCGCATCCGGCCACTGTTACCTCCACCCCGACCGAAGCCGCGTGGCGGACGTCCCCCGGTCGACGACCGCGCGGCGCTTGCCGGGATCCTCTTCGTGCTGCGGACCGGAATCGGCTGGGAATACCTGCCGCAGGAGATGGGCTGCGGAAGCGGCATGACCTGTTGGCGACGTCTACGCGACTGGCAAGAGGCCGGCGTATGGGATCGGCTCCATCGTGCGCTGCTCGACGAACTCGGACGGGCCGACAAGGTCGACTGGACACGAGCCAGCATCGACGCTTCGAGCGTGCGGTCAAAGGGGGGGGCGCCGAGACCGGGCCGAACCCGACGGATCGCGGAA